>NZ_JAJISC010000009.1 GCF_024790395.1 Halomonas dongshanensis | reverse complement strand
TAGAAAACCCCGAGTACTCTGTGCTCGGGGTTTTTGCTGTGGGCGGAATAAAAGCACGAAGAGAAATACGCGAAGCAAACAGGATATGAAAAAACCGGCCGAGGCCGGTTTTTTGGGTGATACATGGCAGCGCTAGCGACAGATGACGTCGAGGGCTTCGATCAAGCTCTCCATCTCGTCATCGGTGCCGATGGAGATGCGCAGGAAGTTGCCAAGTTCAGGCGTATCGAAGTGGCGCACGAGAATGCCTCGCTCACGTAGGGCAAAGAAGATCTCGCCGCCTGAGAGCCGATCGTGCTGGGCGAAGAGGAAGTTGGCCTGCGAGGGCAGCACGTCGAAGTCGAGCGCCTCCAAACGCTGCCGGGTGCGCTCACGGGTAGTGATCACGCGCTCGCGGCAGGCCTCGAAGTACTCCTTGTCGGTGAGTGCTGCACAGCCCACCAGGCTTGCCAGGCTATCCACCGGATAGGAGTTGAACGAATCCTTGACCCGCTGCAGGCCTTCGATCAGCTCGGCGGCGCCCAGCGCATAGCCTAAACGTAACCCAGCGAGGCTGCGCGATTTGGAGAAAGTGCCCGTTACCAGCAAGTTGGGGTAGCGCTCGATCAGCGCCACGGCGCTCTCAGCGCCGAAATCGACATAGGCTTCATCGATCAGTACGACCCGGTCGGTCACGCGTTGGAGCAGTTGCTCGATAGCGGCGAGTGAGTGCGCATGCCCAGTAGGCGCGTTGGGGTTGGCGAAGATCACGCCGCTACGCTCGCTGTGGTGCGCTAGCGCGTCGAGATCGATCTCCCAGCGGGCATTGAGCGGATGGCGGCGCAACGTAATGCCATACAGCTTGGCATAGACCGGGTAGAAGCTATAGGTGATCTCGGGAACGTCTAGCGGCTCGCCGTGACAGAAGAAGGCCTGAAAGGCGAATGCCAGTACTTCGTCCGAACCGTTTCCAGCAAAAACCTGCTCCGGGCGTATGCCAAAGGTCTCGGCTAGGGTTTCACGCAGCTTGAGCGAGGTGGGGTCGGGGTAGAGACGTAGATGGTCGGTGGCGTAATCGCGCAGCGCCTGACCGACGCCGGGAGCCGGCGGGTAGGGATTTTCGTTGGTATTGAGTTTGATCAACCGCTGACGCGGCTGCTCGCCGGGGACATAAGGCGTGAGGTGCCTGACCGCCGGGCTCCAGTATTGGCTCATGGACGCTACCTGATTATGCTTGGTAATGGGCAATCATGGTCGCTTGTGGGCGATGCGAGCGCAAGTCTTCTGCGCCATCGTTCAGGCATCCATCCGAGAAGATGAAAACCCGGGGTGGGCGTTGCACCTTGAAGCCGTTATGCTGTCTCATGTCCGCGTGAAAAATTGTAATGTCCTATAGGATAAGGAGAGACCCTATGCAACTCAGGAGTTTGCTAGCCGGTTCGGCTATGTTGGCACTGCTGGCTGGCTGTGCATCTGGCGGCCCTGCCGATCAGAGCCCAGGCGAAGGCATCACCGCCTCGCAGCAGGAGTATCAGGGCACGCTGCCTTGCCGCAACTGTGACGGCATCGATCTGGACGTTACTCTGCAGGGCGATGAGATGGGCGCACCCGAGCAGCGTACCTTCACTCTGGATGCGACCTACCGCAACCACCCCCAGACGCCCCCGGACGAAAACTACGCCGGTAATTGGGAAGTGCTGACCGGTACGCCCTCGGATCCCGATGCTACCGTTTACGAACTGACCCCGAATGGCGAAGGGCAGATCTACTACTTCCAGCGCATCAATGATCGCACCCTCGAACTGATCGACCCTGAGCGTCGTCGCTTCGAAAACGGCGAAATGCTGCAGCTCCAGCGCCGTTAAACGCTCGAGCTGTTAGCGAAAGGCGGCTTCGAGCCGCCTTTCGTGTCTCTATGGATCGTCCTTTGAGTGGTCCCCCGGCTTCCGATAGATCCTATCTGACAAACCCTGTCTAATAGACCCCATTCCATAGAACTCATAAAGGAGAGCCCGGGCGTGGCAAAAGCCAAAAGTGCGTTCGTCTGTACCGAGTGCGGGGCGGAGTACCGCAAGTGGCAGGGGCAGTGCTCTAGCTGCCACGAGTGGAACACTATCAGTGAAATTCGCCTGGCGAGTGCGCGCCCGGGGGCCGCTAGCCCCAGCGGCCGCGCAGGTTACGCCGGTGAGCTTTCGCGCGAAGTCATCGATCTTGGCAACGTCGATCTGAGCGAAGTGCCGCGCCTCTCCTCGACCTTCGGTGAGTTCGATCGCGTGCTGGGCGGTGGCTTGGTCCCGGGCTCGGCAGTGCTGCTAGGCGGTCATCCAGGCGCTGGTAAATCGACGTTGCTGTTGCAAACCGCCTGTAAGCTGGCTCAGGAGCGGCGCGTTCTCTACGTGACCGGCGAGGAGTCGCTTTCCCAGGTCGCCATGCGTGCGCATCGTCTGCAGTTGCCTACCCAAGGGCTCAAGATGCTTGCCGAGACCAGCATCGAGACTATCCTGGCCGTGGCTGAACGCGAGAAGCCCGAAATTCTGGTCATCGACTCGATCCAGACCATGCATCTCGAAGACGTAAGCTCAGCCCCAGGCGGCGTGGCTCAGGTGCGCGAGTCGGCCGCAGCCTTGACTCGCTTTGCCAAACAGAGCAACACCGTACTGCTGCTGGTGGGCCATGTCACCAAAGATGGCACTCTGGCCGGGCCCAAAGTACTCGAACACATGATCGATGCATCGCTGCTGCTCGAAGGCGGCGCCGACTCGCGCTTTCGTACCCTGCGCGGACAGAAGAACCGCTTTGGCGCAGTGAACGAACTCGGCGTCTTCGCCATGCTCGAGCAGGGCCTCAAGGAAGTGAAGAACCCCAGTGCCATCTTTCTCTCCCGCCAGGAAGAACAGGCGCCAGGGAGCCTGGTCATGGTGGTGTGGGAGGGCACACGGCCGATCCTCGTCGAAGTACAGGCCTTGGTCGATGAGTCGGCGCTAGGGAACCCGCGCCGTGTGGCCGTGGGCCTTGACCAAAACCGTCTGGCCATGCTGCTGGCGGTGCTCAACCGCCACGGCGGTCTCTTCACCGGCGACCAGGATGTCTTCATCAACGTCGTCGGTGGCGTCAAGGTGCTGGAGACCAGCGCCGATCTCGCCGTGCTACTGGCTATCGTGTCGAGCCTGCAAAATCGCGCTCTTCCCAAGGAGCTCGTGGTGTTCGGCGAGGTAGGGCTTTCCGGCGAGATTCGTCCGGTGCCCAGCGGTCAGGAGCGTATCAGCGAAGCGGCCAAACACGGCTTTCAGCGCGCCATCGTGCCGCGCGCCAATGCGCCCAAGCAGATGCCCAAGGGGATGGAGGTCGTTGCCGTGGACAAACTCAGCGACGCTCTCGAAGCGCTGTGATACTCAGACGATGGACGTCTATGCTGAAAAGGATCCGTGTTCTAACGTAGGTACGAGTGCCTCAACGTAGGCAGGAGCACGTAAAGCGTCGACAAGGAGTAACGCATGAGCATGATCCGCCTGACCCAATACAGCCATGGTGCTGGCTGCGGCTGCAAGATCGCCCCGGACGTTCTCGATGGCATTCTCGCCAAAGCAGGGCCCGCCGCCGGGCACAAGCAGCTCATCGTTGGCAACCAGGGGCGCGAAGACGCCGCCGTATACGATCTTGGTGACGGTCGCGGAATGATCGCTACCACCGACTTCTTCATGCCCATCGTCGATGACCCCTTCGATTTTGGCCGTATTGCCGCGGCCAATGCCATCAGTGATGTCTACGCCATGGGCGGTACGCCGATCATGGCCTTGAGCATACTCGGCTGGCCGTTGGACAAGCTCTCCCCAGACGTGGCTGGTGACGTCGTGGCCGGGGCGCAGGCGCTTTGCCGCGAGTTGGGTATCGCTCTCGCCGGCGGCCACTCCATCGACGCCCCCGAGCCGATCTTTGGCCTTGCCGTCAACGGCTTGGTCGAGCTCGATCACCTCAAACTCAATAGCCAAGCCAAACCGGGGGACCTGCTGTTTTTGACCAAGCCCTTGGGCATAGGCCTTCTGACCACGGCCGAGAAGCGCGGCCTGCTCGAACCCGGTCACCACGGCGTGGCGCGCGAGATCATGGTCAAACCCAACCGCATTGGGACTGCGCTGGCTAAGGTCAAAGGGCTCAACGCCATGACCGACGTCACCGGCTTTGGCTTGGCTGGCCACTTGAGCGAGATGTGCAGCGCCAGTGGAGTAAAAGCGCAAATCGACTTTCGCCGTCTCCCTCGGCTGCGCGACGCCGAAAGCTATCGCCGCCAGGGCGCCGTTCCCGGCGGCACGCAGCGCAACCGCGACGCCCTGGGCGCCACTTTTCCGGCGATGGACGAGGCGCACTGGCAGTGGCTGTGTGATCCGCAAACGTCTGGCGGATTACTGCTCAGCGTCGACCCGGCCTGGGAGGACGATGTCGAACGCATCGGCCGCGAACATGGCATCGAACTCACCCCCTTTGGCGTCATGAAGGTCCAAGAAGGCAGCGCTCTGATCGAGGTCATCGAGTGATCTCAGCTCGGGTCTAGCCCGCGCTTCGCAGCCACTGGGTCAAGAGGCGGTCGAGCAGTGGCGCCTGATGAGCAAAGCGCGCGGCGTCGGCGAGGATCTCCTCGTCGCTGTGTATGAAGCGCCCACGCCCCGCTTCGATGGCGGCGGGTGCATCCTCGGCGAGAAGCGCGCGGGCCGAGCCCGGCGTGGCGTGCAACTGGCACAAAAGCCCAATGACGCGACAGCCATCCCAGCTAAAACCTGCCAGCGGCGAGGCTTCGCTGCCGCCCAGGGGCAGGGCATCGTCGGGTAGACTGAACACCAGACGGTGGCACATGAGCGCCTCGAAGCGCTCGGGAAGATCCAGCGGGCTCTCGGGCGCCTTGGTCAGCGTTTGCCAGCCGCGCTCGGCGAAGGTGCCGGGGGCCACGATGGCGCCGAGTGCCGCAGCAATACGGTGAGCCCCCAACCCAATGCCGAGAAGCGGCTTTTCCCCGTCGAGCAGACGCTGGATCAGCTTGTTCTCGGCGCGCTGCCAGCTAGGCGGATCGCTTACCAGCGCCTCATTGCCGTCGAGAACGATCAGCGCGTCGCAGTCGCCGGGGCGGGGCACCAGTTCGCCCTGGTCGAGATGAAAGATGGTGAAACTATGTCCCATACTGGAGAGCCAGTCCGTCAGGCGGGCGGGGACATGCGCGGGGCCGTGCTGTAGCAGATGAATATGCATGGTAATCTCCTTGCCGGCCTCTTAAGGCAGCGCCCCTTGGCGCTGCAGACACATACGACACATGACGATAACGTAAGCCGTTTCGAACACCAATATCCGCCGACCAGGTATCCCACATGGCGTCCAAACCGCTAGGTTTCTATCAGCGACTGCAACAGCTTTCTCTGCCTGCCCAGCAGGCCTTCATGGCCGCGCTCTGCGAGCGTTTGCTGCCCAACTACGTGCTCTACGAGCAAACCGCAGGGCAGGGCGATAGCCACACGCTGCGGACAGTCCTTAGCTTGGTGTGGGAGCGCTTGAGCGTGCCCTCCGCCAGTATCGATTTCGCCCGCCAGGCCGAAAAGCTCGCCGACTGCGAGCCGCCGCCCGAGGACGATAGCTTCGGCGCCCGTCGCGCGCTGGACGCCGTGGTCTCGATCTCGGCGCTGCTCGACACCCTGCAGGGCGAGTCACCCGAAGCGGTACTCGATGTCAGCCGCACCTCACGCGCGGGCGTGCGTGCCTTCATCGAGCTCACCGAAGGCGAGGAAGACGCCCAGAAGCTTGCGCTGTTGATTCGGGATCACCCGCTAATGGCCGACGAGAACGACTTTCAAGATGCCGTTCTGGATGAGGTCAGCGATGCGCGTCTCGACGTCGCCGCGCTCAAGGCGTTGCGCCAGCTGGGGCGCAACGGCGGGGTCAGCAACCTTGGGCTGAGCCTCGACGACGACTAGAGCGGTCGGGACGATTAGCTAGATAGACGAAGGCCGGGCATTGCCCGGCCTTCGTACGTAGTGGCGTATAGCGCGATAAGCCGAGCGGCTTACAGGCGCATCTCGACGCCGCGTTCGGCCATGTAACGCTTGGCCTCGGGAATGGTGTACTCACCGAAATGGAAGATGCTGGCGGCCAGTACGGCATCGGCGCGCCCGTCGCGAACGCCTTCGACCAGGTGGTCGAGATTGCCCACGCCGCCTGAGGCGATGACTGGGACGCTCACCGCATCCGAGATCGCCCGGGTAACGCCGACATCGAAGCCGCTTTTAGTGCCATCGCGGTCCATGCTGGTGAGCAGCAGCTCACCGGCGCCGAATTCGACCATCTTCTTCGCCCACTCCACGGCGTCCAGCCCGGTGGCGCGGCGCCCGCCGTGGGTGAAAATCTCCCAGCGCGGCGTTTCATTCTCGCCCGAGACGCGTTTGGCGTCGATCGCCACCACGATGCACTGGCTGCCGAAACGATCAGCGGCTTCGCGAACGAACTCGGGGTTGGTGACCGCGGCGGTATTGATCGATACCTTGTCGGCGCCGGCGTTGAGCATGGTGCGAATGTCTTCGCAGCGGCGAATGCCACCGCCGACGGTCAACGGGATGAATACCTCACCGGCGATCCGCTCGACCATCTCCACCGTGGTATCGCGGTCTTCGTGGCTGGCGGTGATGTCGAGAAAGGTGATCTCGTCGGCGCCCTGCTGATTGTAGCGCTGGGCGATTTCGACCGGATCACCGGCGTCGCGAATGCCGAGGAAGTTGACCCCTTTGACCACGCGCCCAGCATCGACGTCGAGGCAGGGAATGATGCGCTTGGCCAGGCTCACGGCGTGCCTCCCGTTAGCGAGTCGCTTAGCCGCTGCGCCTCGGCGACGTCGAGGCTGCCCTCGTAGATGGCGCGCCCGGTGATCGCCCCGAGAATGCCGCTATCCGCCACGTCGCAGAGCGCTTGAATGTCGTCGAGGTTGGTCACCCCGCCCGAGGCGATGACCGGAAGCCCGCCCTGACGCGCAAGTTCGGCGGTCGCCTCGACGTTGACGCCCTGCATCATGCCGTCGCGGGCGATATCGGTGTAGACGATGCTCGAGACGCCGTCATCGGCGAAGCGCTTGGCAAGCTCGGTGGCTTTCACGCTTGAGACTTCGGCCCAGCCGTCGGTGGCGACAAAGCCATCTTTGGCATCGAGGCCGACGATCACGTGGCCGGGAAACGCACGGCACATCTCGGTGACGAAGTCCGGCTCCTTGACCGCCTTGGTGCCGATGATGACGTAGCGCACCCCGGCTGCAAGGTAGTGCTCGATGGTCGCCGCGCTGCGGATGCCGCCGCCGATCTGGATGGGCAGCTCCGGGTAGGCGCGGGCGATGGCGGTTACGGCATCGCCGTTGACCGGCTTGCCTTCGAAGGCACCGTTAAGATCGACCAAGTGCAAACGGCGCGCGCCAGCCTCGACCCAGCGCGCGGCCATGGCGACCGGGTCGTCGCCGTAGGAGGTCGCATCGTCCATGCGGCCTTGCTTCAAACGGACGCACTGACCGTCCTTGAGATCAATCGCGGGAATTACCAACATAATCAAACCTCTCGCAGGGTGGCTTTCTCAAGCGCTTGTCAGGGCGTCCAGGTGACGAAGTTTTCCAGCAGGCGCAGGCCCGCACGCGCGCTCTTTTCCGGATGGAACTGCACGGCGAAGGTTGCATCGCGGCCGACGGCAACGTGGGCGTCGATATGTCCGTAGCGGGTGGTGCCGAACACGTGCGCGGGCTCGCGCGCGTGAACGAAGTAGCTATGGACGAAATAGAAGTGCTCGTTGTCGTCGATTCCCTGCCATAGCGGGTGCTCGCACTGCGCCACCACGTTCCAACCCATGTGCGGCACCTTCAAGCGCTGGCCTTTGGCATCTTGCATGTCGCCGGGAAAGCGGTCGACGCTGCCGGGCAGAAAGCCCAAACACTCTACGCCGCCATTCTCTTCGCTGCGTTCGAGCAGCATCTGTTGGCCGACACAAATACCCAGCAGCGGCTTGTCCTGGCGCTCCAGTACGTCATCCACCAAGCCGCGCAGCTCGGCACGCTCGAGTTCGCCCATGCAGTCGCGAATGGCGCCTTGGCCGGGTAGCACCAGGCGCGTGGCGCCAAGAATCCGGCGCGGGTCGCGGGTAATGACGACGTTTTCGTGGGTGACGTGTTCCAGGGCCTTGGCAACCGAGTGCAGGTTGCCCATTCCGTAATCGATAACAGCAATGGTCATGCTTCGCTCCTCTTCCCGCGTCGATCGTAACGGTCAGCGCTTAGAGGCTGCCCTTGGTGGACGGCATTTGCCCGGCCATGCGTGGATCTTCGCTAACGGCCATGCGCAGCGCGCGACCGAAGGCCTTGAAGATGGTTTCGGCCTGATGGTGGGCGTTGTCGCCCTTCAGGTTGTCGATGTGCAGTGACACCCGGGCATGATTGACGAAGCCGTTGAAAAATTCAGAGATGAGCTGGGTGTCGAGCGCGCCGATCATTTCGCGGGTAAAGTCGACGTTCATATAAAGCCCGGGGCGGCCGGAGAAATCGATCACAACCCGTGAGAGCGCCTCGTCCAGCGGTACGTAAGCGTGGCCGTAGCGGTAGATGCCGCGCTTGTCACCGATCGCCTTGTCGAACGCCTGCCCCAAGGTGATGCCTACGTCTTCGACCGTATGGTGCGCATCGATATGCAGGTCGCCGTGGGCGTCGATGTCGAGATCGATCAGGCCATGGCGCGCCACTTGGTCGAGCATGTGATCGAAAAAGGGGACGCCGGTTTGGCACGTCAGGCGGCCTTCGCCGTCGAGATTGACGCTGACGCTGATCTGCGTTTCGTTGGTGTCACGGCTGACCGTGGCAATACGCGCTGACATCTTGCATCTCCTGCGCTTGGGCGCACATGGTAGGAAGGGTCGCTACGGGATCGATACCGCCTCGCGAGCAGACAAAGCGACCATTATAGAGAATCGGTGCCCCCATCCGCTACAATGCGCGTCAGGAGCCTCTTTATTACGCCAGCGCTGGCTGAGGACACGAATATGCCCGTCACACTGCAGACCGTAGATCAGGCGCGCTGGGATGCCTGTGAGCAGGAGCGCGTTGACCTGCTGCGTATCTACGCCGATGCGCCGGAAGAGCGGATGCGCGTCGACTCGCCCGAAGCTTTCATCCTTCAGCACCTGGAGGCTCGCCATTTCTTTGCCTGCGCGCGGTTCAACGACCGCTTGCTCGGCGCGGTGGCCATCGAGGTGGCCGCCGACGGTGCATGGTGGCTGTCGCAGCTTTGCGTGCATAAGAGCACCCGGCGCCGAGGCGTGGGCTCGCGGCTAATCGCGCTGATGGGCGAGCTTGCCAGCGAGCAGGGGCGGGTACTGCGCATCGCCACGGCGGTGCTGCCGCTCCCGGATCGCATACTGCTTTCCAAACTGGGCTATCGCCCGGTGTCACTCCCACCGCCTGGCGATGCAACCGCCGCGAGGCACGGTGAATTCGTTGAATTGAACCCGCAAGGAAAAGGGGAATAATGAAGCAGTTATTGCGAATCCTGCTGGCGGCCGTCGGCATCGTGGCGATCATCGGTGTCGCTGCCGTGGTGTACGTTACCACCTTTCTCGATCCCGAGGACTTCAAACCGCGCCTGATCGAGGTGGTCGAAGAGCAGACGGGGCTCAATCTCGCCCTCGATGGCCCCATTACTTGGTCGTTCTACCCGCGCATTGGCGTTGGCGTCTCGCAGGCGCGCGCCTGGCTGCCCGAGCAGACCGAGGAGCAGACGCCCTTCGTCGCCATCGACAAGGCCGAGGTCAGCGTCGCCTTCGCACCCCTTCTGCGCGGTGAGATCGCCGTGGACGGCCTGACGCTGGATGGCGTGCGCCTCAATTTAGAGCGCGACGCCGAAGGCCAAGGCAACTGGACATCGCTCACCGAGCGCTTGGCCGAGCAGGGCGATGAAGCCGAAGCGGCGCTGGCGCCAGCAAGCGCCGGCCCTCACGTGGATGCGGGGAATCTGTCGGTGGTGCTCAACATCGCCAGCGTCGACGTGCGCAATACCGATATCCGCTTTCGCGACGCGCTGGAGAACGCTTTCTGGCACGTCAAACAGCTCAATTTGAGCGGCAGCAACGTCAATGCCGTGCGCGCCTTCCCGCTCAAGGTGATGTTCACCGTCGACAAGCACAACCAGCTAAGCGCCGAGGCGCTGGAGCGAACCCCCGACGTTACCAGCGAGATCAATCTCGATACGCGCATGCGCCTGGGGTTGAGCGAGCATCGCTTTACCCTGGAAAACACCAACCTGGTCACGCGCACGCAGCTGGCCGGTAGCGACGCGCCGCAGCAGTTGACCTTCAAGGCCGGGGAGCTGATCGCGCGGCTGGGCGAGCAGCAGTTGACCATCAACGATGGCGTGCTCGAAGCGGGACTGCGCCACCCAGAGAACTGGCAGGGTAGCCTAGCGCTGAGCCTAGCTTTCGCGCTCGAGGGCGATCTCGAAGCTGGTACCGCACAGCTGCGTAATCTGCAGCTCACCGGCCCCGATAATCTGCGCCTGAGCGGCCATCTCAATCTCGACCAGCTGACAAGCGCCCCCCACTATAGTGGCCAGGTCACCGCAGCGCCTTTCAACATGCGTCCGTGGCTTTCGCGCCTGGGCGCCGAGCTCAAGACCGCCAACGAGGCAGCGCTGAGTGACGTGGCGCTGACCAGCCCCCTCGAGGGCGATCTCGAGCGCCTGGCGCTGCCGAGTCTGTCACTGGTCGTGGATGATAGTACCTTTACCGGCGCGCTCGATTTCCGCTTTGACGGCGACGCCCTCAACTTTGACCTGGAGGGCGATAGTCTCGATCTGGATCGCTATCTGCCTGGGCGTGAAACCTCGCAGCAGGCGAGCCGGACGGGCTTGCTGCGCAAGGCCTTCGCGCAAAACGCCAGCGAGAACGAGCTGCTGCCCCAAGCCTGGCTGTCGCGCGCGCAGATCAATGGGGATCTTGCCATCGTCTCCCTGGTGCTTGGCGGGCTCGACTTCGACTCGGCCAGAATGTCGCTGCGGGGCGAGGAGGGCATACAGCGTCTGAGCGCTTTCGAAGCGGGCTTCTACGAGGGCGATATCAGCGCGACTGGTGCCATCGACGCGCGCGAAAACGTTCTCGACTGGCAGCTCACGCCGAGTATCGAGCGCGTTCAGATCGCCCCACTCTTGGAGGCGATCAGCGGCGATACCGCGCCTCTGCGCGGGCGCTTCAACATGTCAGGGGAGCTTGCCAGCCAAGGCAATACCCGCAGCGCACTGCTGGGTAACCTCAATGGTGAGCTCGATGCGCGAGTCAACGATGGCGCCATTTTCGATATTAACGTTTCGCGCGAGATGTGCGAGATCGTCGCCCAGCTCGAAGGCGAGGAGGTACGCCGCGATTGGCACACCGATACGCGTTTCGAGCGCTTCGACGCCACCTTCGCCATTCGTAACGGCGTGATGACCAGCGACGACCTGACCATTGCGCTACCCGGTATAGAAGTGGCGGGCGGCGGTGAGTTCGATCTCAATCAGATGATCTTCGATACCCGCGCCAGCGCCCGCGTAGTGGATACAGCCGATGCCGCCTGCGCCGTCAATCCACGTCTGGAGCAGCTGCCCTTGCCGGTACGCTGCGAGGGAGCAGTAAGCGCGGCGCGCGATCAGTGGTGCCACTTCGATCGCGAGGCGTTTCAATCCTCGCTGGTGGGACTATTGCGCAGCGAAGCGGGCAGCCGCGCCGGGGAGGCGCTGGACGAGCAGTTGGGTGGCGCGCTCGATCGTCTCGACGAGCACCTGGGCGAAGGCGTAGGGCAGGAACTTCGCGACGGCATCCAGCGTCTATTCGATTGAGCATCCTTACGAGTCAGTCTCTGCGCCGGCGTTCGCCGGCGCTTTTTTTGCTATCGATCTAAAAGGTATCTGCATGGTGGACATGCCCGCGCCGCGCCTTGCGGCCGATGCGTTTCAACAGCGACTGCTCACCTGGTTCGACCGCCATGGACGACACGATCTGCCCTGGCAGAGCCCGCGAACGGCCTACCGCGTGTGGGTATCGGAAATCATGCTGCAGCAGACCCAGGTCGCTACGGTGATCGACTACTTCGAGCGCTTCATGGCGCGGTTTCCTACGCTGGAGTCGCTCGCGCGCGCGCCGGTCGATGAGGTGCTGCATCTATGGACGGGGCTTGGCTACTATGCCCGGGCGCGTAATCTGCACAAGGCTGCCATAGAGGCCTTCGACGCCCATGGCGAGCTTCCCACCGACAGCGTCGAATCGCTAATGGCACTGCCCGGTATCGGCCGCTCCACTGCCGGGGCGATCATCGCCCAAAGCACCGGTCAGCGTGCCGCCATTTTAGATGGCAACGTCAAACGCACTCTTACGCGTCTGCACGCCATCCCCGGCTGGCCGGGCAAACCTAGCGTCGAGCGCAGGCTATGGGCGCTGGCGGAGTACTATACCCCCGCGCACCGGCTGGCCGACTATACCCAGGCGATGATGGACTTCGGCGCCACGCTGTGTCGGCGTAGCCGACCCGACTGCGACATCTGCCCCTTCGAGGATGTCTGCGCCGGTTACGCCGAAGGCGAGCCGCAGCGCTATCCCGAGTCCAAACCCAAAAAAGCGCTCCCCACGCGCACCACCTTCATGCTGATGCTGCGTGACCGTGAAGGGCGTATCTGGCTTGAGCAGCGCCCGCCTACGGGGCTTTGGGGTGGGCTTTGGAGCTTGCCACAGTTCGATAGCGCGCAGGCGCTCGACGACTGGCTGGGGCTTCACGCCGCAGGCTGTACCCAGGAGCCGCCGGGAGCAACGTTCACCCATGTCTTCAGCCATTTTCGCCTGGAGATTACCCCCTGGACTGCCACCTGCGATCGTCTGGTCGGCATTCGCGAAACCGGCGTCTGGTACGACTCGAGTGCTCCCCAGGCGCTTGGGCTCGCGGCACCGGTCAAACGGCTCTTGACCCAGCTCGAACCTTTTACCCTGGATCTCGCCCCTGGGCCTGTGTAACCTCCACCGACGATATAAGCGCGCAACAAGGCCGCGCACCTGCGTTTACGCTATGTGATTTACCACTTTTATTCGCCACCATTACTTTCATTATCAAGGAGCTCACCGCCATGAACGTCTTTTGTCGCAAGTACCAACAGGAACTGCCAGCGCTTCCCTTTCCGCCGCTGCCCGGTAAGAAGGGCCAGGATATTCAGGCCAGCGTCTCCAGAAAGGCCTGGGAGGAGTGGCAGGCGCTGCAGACCCGACTGATCAACGAAAAACACCTCAACATGCTCGACCCTGAGGCTCGGGCCTATCTCATGGAGCAGATGGAGCGCTTTCTCGATAACCAGGAGACCGATCAGGCCGAAGGCTTCGTACCGCGTAAGCCGAGCTGATCGATGCGCCCGCGAGCCGCTTCCCAGGCGCCGGGCGCGAAAAGAAAGTTGCACATAGGTGTTGACGAAACCGAGAGTTTTTAGTTTAATACGCACCGTTGGCAGCGGCCAGATAGCTCAGTTGGTAGAGCAGAGGATTGAAAATCCTCGTGTCGGCGGTTCGATTCCGTCTCTGGCCACCACACTGCTGGGGTATCGCCAAGTGGTAAGGCACCGGTTTTTGGTATCGGCATTCCCAGGTTCGAATCCTGGTACCCCAGCCATTGTCAACACGGTTTCTTGATGATTGCGCGATACACTACGCGGTCATATTGCAAGAAGCGCTGAGCGCCGACATAGCTCAGTTGGTAGAGCAACTGACTTGTAATCAGTAGGTCCCGGGTTCGACTCCTGGTGTCGGCACCATGTAATGCCCTAAAGCATTGCAGCGCATACGAATTTTTCCTCCCAAGTATCTATTGCACTCATTCGTTTTTCTCCTTGAATGAGGTGCAGTGATGCGCGTTTCAGCAACGGTTTGTTCCAAAGGTGGTGTTGGTAAGACCACCACGACGGCCAACCTCGGCGGTCTTCTGGCAGATGCCGGTTTACGCGTCCTACTCGTAGACTTGGATTCTCAGCCGACTCTCTCTTCCTACTATGAACTGTCTCAGCCTGCTCCCGGTGGGGTGTATGAGCTGCTCGCGACAGAGCTGGTCGACCTTGATCAGATTATTTCGCATACCACGCTACCCAATCTCGACATTATCGTATCCAACGACTATCGGAACCAACTGCAGCAACTATTGCTGAACGCCCCGAATGGTCGCTTCCGACTAATCGACCTGCTCGATCGCTTTGCTGATCGCTACGACGCCATTCTGATCGATACGCAGGGCGCACGCTCCGTCATCCTCGAGATGGCCGTGATGGCCGCCGATCGGCTGATTTCTCCCATTGTCCCCGAACTGCTCACCGCCCGCGAATTCGTGCGCGGCACCCAAGGCATGCTCGACGAGCTACGCGAGTTGGCACGCTACACCCGCTTCGAAGTGCCTCCGGTATCCATCCTGCTCAATAAGATGACCGACCAATTGCGTGATGCTCGGGACATCGCTGAGAGCATACGAAGCATGTATGCAGAGGTCGAAGATCACGGCATCAGCGTGCTTAAAACGCCGCTGGTCAATCTTTCGGCCTATCGTTCTGCCGCACTTCAAGGCCTCCCTGTCCATCGTGTCGAACCGCGCAAGCCTTCCAGCCGCAAGGCTCCGGCCTGCGCCGATCAGCTCAAGGCGGTTGCCATCGATCTCTATCCCGAGTGGGCTGATGCCATTCGAGCGGTAGGTGCTACCTCTCCCAACGGTAAATCGGGGGTGGGGCATGTCCATTGAGACCGTATCTCCGGCATCTCTAGAAGCAGAGGTCATGGAGCTCCTCCCACCGCATAGCATTGAGGCCGAGCAATCCACGCTGGGTGCGTTGATGCTCGACAACACAAAGTGGGATGACATCTGCGAAATCGTTGATGCGGGCGCTTTCTACCACTACGCGCATCGACTGATCTTCAAGGCAATGGAGGAGCTTTCGCACGATGAGAAGCCGCTGGATGTAGTGACGCTCTCCGAGGTTCTGGAGCGTGATGGGCATCTCGATACATGCGGAGGGCTTTCCTGTCTGGCCGAGTTGGCCCGCAATACGCCGTCGGCGACCAATGTAGTCGCTTATGCCGGCATCGTGCGTGAGCATTACCGTCGTCGGCAACTGGCCAACATGGGGCGTGATCTTAGTCAGCGGGCGCTGGATGGACAGCAGCTCAGCCAGGCGTTGATTGACGCCACCGAGCGTCAGTTGTTCGAGCTGGCCGAAAATCGGCAGTGCAAGGAAACCGGCATACGTCCAGCGTTGATGGCCGCGATCGACACTATTGATCGCGCCTTCAACGCCAAGGATGGCATTACCGGCACACCCACCGGCTATCAGGATCTCGACGCGCTCACCTGTGGCTGGCAGGACTCGGATCTAATTGTCATTGCTGGTCGCCCATCAATGGGTAAAACCACGCTGGGGATGAACCTCGTCGAGAATGCGCTAGTGGCCACGGCGGGGCGTACTGAATTGGCCACTGCACCGATCTTCGTCTTCTCGCTCGAGATGCCAGAGGAGCAACTGATGCTTCGCCTGATGGCGAGCATGGGTCGACTGGATTTAAGTAAGCTCCGCTCAGGAAAGTTGGAGGGTGGGGAATGGGAGACGCTGACGGCTTCCACAAACCGCATACTTGGGTTCGAGAAGCGCCTGTTCGTGGACGACGCCAGCGGTCTCTCAGCAACCTCGCTCAAGTCTCGTGCTCGTCGTCTAATGCGTCGCCACGGCAAACCGGCGCTTATCCTCATCGACTACCTGCAGCTACTCGAGGAGCCTGGCTGCGAAAACCGTAACACCGAGATTTCCGCGATCTCGCGCATCCTCAAGGCCACCGCCAAGGATCTCAACTGCCCGGTGGTGGCACTCTCGCAGCTCAACCGTGCACTTGAAAATCGCCCCAATAAGCGGCCCTGCATGGCCGATTTGCGCGACTCCGGCGCGATTGAGCAGGACGCCGACGTCATCGGCTTCGTCTACCGCGATGAGGTCTACGACACGGATAACCCCGACAACAAGGGACTAGCCGAACTGATCATCGGCAAGCAGCGCAATGGTCCTACCGGCACGGTGCATCTGGCGTTCGTGGGCTCGAGCACCCGGTTCGAGTCTTTGGCATGGAAACAGGTTCAGGAGGGGCGGTCATGACGCAAATCACACTCAGCCAGCCATCAACCCTGGTATATAACTGGGTCGAATCGGACAACCGGTGTCTCCATACGCTATGGGTGCAAGTCGATACATATATCATCACTGAGGAAGTTTTGGCTTGGGTCGATGGCGAGTCTCTCCAGAGCGCTATTGATGGTGGGGAGCTACCGGCTGGCACTCAGCCTAACTGGTTTCACGTATTGCTGGTCGATGAGAAGGGAGCAGTTGATAGCGTCTTAATGGGCCATGAAACGTGTGGTGGATCGTCCGCGACTGGTCCAGTAGAGCGCTTTATTGAGCATCAAATACAAGAGAAACTTGAACGCCTTCGTAAAAGTGGGCGACCGTCGGCATATCCCCTACAACAGATCACGATCAAGTCATTATCTACCGACAGCGCTACTCCACTCCGATACAGGGCAGAGGCGTGTCTCAATGGCGTTCTGCTAAATCCTGTTTTGCCTGCGAGTGTTGGGGAGAAGGAGACGGGACTAACGCTGCGCGAGCAAATGCGCTGGTTGAACCGTCCTTACATTATTAGCAATGAGAGTGAAGCAGAGAGCATCTTCGATGTGTTTTGTTTCGATGACAGCGCTATTGGAAGTGTGCCTTCCAGGTGGGGGCGTGTCGATACTTTGGAAGCAGCGCTTGAGATCATACGATGCAAGACGAACTCACTGGATCCGTTAAGGGAGCTTTATGAGCTCCAGAAGTTAGAAGTTCTTTTACTGTCTTTTCGTGACGATTTAACAATATTCAAAGAGAACCTTCTCTCCGACGAACCGCTTCCACGGACGTTTGATGACGATGGGCAGGAGGAGTGCCCATGACCATCAATGCTCCTCTCATGCGCTACCACGGCGGTAAATTTCGCTTGGCACCTTGGATCATGGCGCATTTTCCACCGATGTCTGCCTTCGATGTCTATGTCGAATCCTTTGGCGGCGCCGCTGGCGTGCTCCTACAGAAGCCACGTAGCTATGCCGAGGTCTACAACGATCTGGACGGCGATGTCGTTAATCTGTTCGAGGTATTGCGTAGCCACGAACAGCGTGAGTGCCTCATTGAGCAGGTTGCTCTGACGCCCTATGCGCGACTCGAATTCAAGCGTGCTTGGGATCCTGTGCAGGATCAAGTAGAGCGTGCTCGACGCCTGTTAATTCGTGCCTATATGGGGTTCGGATCTGCAGGTGCGACGCGAGGCAATTCCGGCTTTCGCACCGACACTCGACGAGCTCATGGCACGACACAGCATCACTGGCAGCGCTTGCCCAGCGTGATCGGTCGTGTCGCTGAGCGCCTGTCGGGTGTACTGATCGAAAACCGAGATGCTCTGACAGTGATTGCCCAGCATGACTCACCGCGCACACTGCACTATGTCGATCCTCCTTATCTAGAGGAAACCCGGGAGAAGGGGCATCGACATGTTTATGGCTACGAGTTGAGCGATCAGCGTCATATCGAATTGCTTGAGCATCTCCGGCTCGCCAAGGGCTACGTGATCCTCTCCGGTTACGATGCCCCTCTCTATCGAGAGACGCTGCGCGACTGGCGTATGGCCCGGCGGCATGTACAGGTATCGGCCCAACGGGGCTCGGGTCAGCGTACTGAGTGCCTTTGGCTCAACCCGCGCGCGGCTGAATGGGCCGGACAGATGGAACTCAATCTGCCGTGTCAGGAGGTGGCCTATGCCTGACGCACTCCCGATCCGCTGCTCGACCCGCGCCTTGAAGCGTGTAGTACGTTATGCCGTGACTCACGGCTGGCACGTCGAGCGTACACGAGGCGGTCACGTTCGTTTCATCAAGCCGGGCTGCCCGCCCGTATTCACTGGTTTTTCACCCAGCGATGCGCGTGCCGAGAAAAACGTGCTGGCACGACTGCGTCGGGTACATCGGCAACGGGGGAAAGACGCATGACTCCCGATCGCATCCTTCGCAAGATCGAGCGCTGCCTGGCGCTATCGCGCTCTGCCAACGAGCACGAGGCCGGAACGGCCCTGCGTCAGGCGCAGCATCTGATGGACGAGTACGGCGTCAGTGAGATCGATGTCGCGGCATCGACCATCGACCGTGTGGCCGTCAAGTCGCCAACCGGGCGCAAGCCGCCGCGCTGGCTCGATCATCTGGCCAGCCTGGTCAATGCCGCCTTCGGTACCGCCACGGTCTACGAACCGCGTCCCACGTTCGAGAGCTGGCAGGGGTACTTCGCCTTCCTCGGCGAGGCGAGCCAGGTGCGCATCGCGGCGTATGCCTTCGAGGTACTGCAGCGTCAGCTGATCAGCGATCGCAAGTCATTCTTGAACGGTATGCACAAGCGCGCGAAGCGCGTCACGAAGACCCGCCGGGCAGATGCCTATGCCTTGGCATGGGTCGTTGGAGCGTATGAGCACATCGTTCCGGTGCAGAAGACGGAGGCGTTGGTCGCGGCGATCGAGCACTTTCAGCAGCGCTTCTACCCACAGCTCGAAGCGATGGTGGCCATCGATCGCGGTCAACGCCGGGACGATCAGCGGGCAATGGCTCGGGGGTACGCCGCTGGTCGTAACGCGCGCTTGCATGGTGGCGTTGATCGCGACCAATACAAGGAGCTCTCCCATGGCTGAGATATTAACGTTTCCGACGCGTGCTGCGACTGGTCGGGGCATGGAGCGCTATCTACAGGACCGAGAATGTCTGGCCCTGGGACTGCTCGATCCCTTTGCCAGTTGGGTCGAGACACTGGAGTCCTGGTTCGCCGCGCACCCCCGGGCGCACAACAAGCGCAATGATGCGTTGCGCTTGCTGCTCGTCGATACCTGGCTGGTCTTCCATATGGCCTGCGACAAGGCCAGTCGGCTCGAGATGAAGCCGCACCACCACCTGCGCTGGGCGCAGCTCCAGTATTTCGACCTTAGCGATTTCGAACTGCTGGTGATCGTCAACGACAACCTGCTCGACCTGCGTCGTGGCCTGCAGGCGCTATGCCAGCAGCATCCCCCGCAGACGCGCAGTGACCTGAGTCTGCACGGGTTGAGCCAGAGCATTGATCGCCTCAACCAGCAGTTGAACTATTTTTTCGATTCTGATGGCTGCGCTTCGCGGCAGCCGGAGTGGACTTCATGAGTAAAGCATCCGTTACCCCCGATCAGATTATGGCCAAGTTGAACCAGCCGGGGCCGATGCTCAAGAGCCAGCCCACCGATCGGCTGCCAGCACCGACCCGCGAGCAGGCGATGTCGCTGACGCTGGATCAACTGCGCCCCTACGATCGCAATCCTCGTACTCATCGCAACTCGAAATATGAGGAGATCAAGGCATCGATCAAGGCGGTCGGGCTCAAGCAGAAGTTGACCGTCACGCAGCGTCCCGGTGATGACCGCTACATGATTTCCGACGGAGGCAATACCCGCCTGACGATTCTCAATGAGCTGTACCAGGAGACAGGCGATCAGCGCTTCTACCATCAGGATTGTCACTTCATTCCGTGGCAGGGCGAGATCTACGTGCTCGCCGGCCATCTGGCTGAGAACGACAACCGGGGTCAGTTGAGCTGGATCGAGCGAGCGCTCGGAATATTTGAGGCCAAGCGCATGATCGAGGAGGAGGAGTACGCTGGCGAGACCATGTCCCAGCGTGAGCTGGCCAAGCGGCTGCGAATGCTTGGGTACACCATCAATCACAGCCATGTCTCGAAAATGCTCTACACCATCGAGCATTTTCTCCCGACCTTGCCGCTGACTCTTGACGCTGGCATGGGCCGTCCCCAGATCGAGAAGCTGATTTCGTATCGCCAGTTCTGTGACGAGTGCTGGACTCGCTGCGCCGACTACTGGATCGAGCACGCCGATGACCTGGGCGCAGGCGAGCAGTGGGCCAACAACGTTGTTGATGGTGATTTTGCGCTGGCCTGGCATGAAGAGATGGCTCAGCTCGATCACGAGGGTCAGACCGAGTTTCGCTGGAACATCGTCGAGGATCGCTTGAAGGGCATGCTCAATGAGCACACCGGGCTGCACTTCAACCCGATCGACATGGCGTGGAAGAACTGGTTCACCGTGCGCAAGTACGCCCGGGCGGCAACGGATGAGGAACGTGCGGATGTCTGGACTACCGTCGATAGTGAACTTGAGCGCCTGCGTCATCCCCAGGAGCGCCACCTCTATCCACCAAAAGTGGACACCTCCTCGGGCGGCTCGTCATCCCGCAAGACGCCGAGTGCCTCCTCGTTGCCATCGACCATCAAAACCTCTCAAGGCGGTAGTGAGCTCCCCGGCAGCGGAGGTGAACTCGACCCCAATGATCTGACATTCGGTGATGGTCAGAGCGACCTCGATCCCACGCCGGAACCGTCGCCGGAGCGCGGTGTGCCGGAGGCTGGCGGGGTGGGCGAGTCGGTCGCCATGCAACAGATGCGCGCCCAGCTAGAGCAGTTAGAGCAGCGCAACGCCGAACTCGAGGCCCAGACCCAGCGAACACCGCTGGCCCCACAGGGTGGTAGCTTCGGTGACGACTGGAACGACAACACCGGTGGGCTGCTGGACAGTGATGGTCTGCTGCAGGAGCTCACACCTCAGCCAACGCGCTCTGCCGAGGAGCAGGCGACCATCGTCGCCGATCTAACGCTCTCTCCTCATCACGAGACGGAAGGCCATCGCCAGTTGCGTCACTGGCAGGCGAAGGAGCACGGCGAGGAGGCCATCGATTTCGAAGCAGCGGCCCTCAAGAGCGTGCCGCTCCAGGACGGTGGTCGCGTTGCCCCGATCACGGATCTTTGGCATGTGCCAACCTGGCGTCGCAACGCCCAGGGTCTACGCATGCAGATCGGTGAAGTGGTCCAGGTGCTGGCCAACTGGGCGGGGGTTGAGGCGAGCGGTTCCAGCGAGGTCATCCGCCTCAACGCTCGCGACGGTATCGGTTACGAACTCGGTCCGCTCGAGGGTGCACCCAGTCGCCGCGCACAGCTCGTTTGGCAATTGCTAGCCGGTCTTGAGGGCAACATCGATCCGGTGATGCCGAGCGATATCTCGCTTCTGGGTGAACTTGTGGGGAGCCATGGTGAGGACACCGAGGTGCGCCTGCCCGACGGTCTTTTCATTCGTGTGTTCTGGCTGACCCGACTGATTCGGGTGCTGCGTGATGTGCTTAAGACGGAGGGGGATTCGTGATGGCGACACCGCAACTCAACCATGCGCTGTTCAACCAAGCGCTAATCCTGATCCGTGAGGGCGACATGCGTCGTGCTCGAGCGTTGGGGTTTCGTGACGACGAACTACAGCGCCTCAGCCGTTTGAGGGCCAGCGAGATCGAGTCGCTGATCCACGAATTTCCGGGCGTGGCTCGATTCGAGCTTGATCACGACACCTTTAAGGCGGCGCTGCGCCGCGTTGATCGCGACCAGGATCGTGATGAACTGGTCGATCACTGCATTCGACTCGGGGCCAGCGTACACATGTTATCCGCCTTCTTCGGGCTGACCCCGAACGACTGCTCGGCGCGTCGCACTTTGCTGGGTGTGCCGAGCCGTCAGGGACGGCTGCCCATGCCGGAAGAGGCGGTGGAGCACGAGGCGTACCATCGTTGGCAGACCATCTCTGACGACCCCGCAGGCCCAGGCGCTGTGGAGGACATTCGCGGCATGCTGGTACTGGCCGAGGAGGTCGCGCTGCCCTTGGCGGTGATTTGGACCCTGATCAAACAGTGGACTCAACCGGAGCAGGCGCGACAGCAAAGCCTGCCTGCTGAGGATGAGGGAATGGTGCGTGAAGGGGTGGCGTGATGAAAAATTTTGACGCGCTCATCGGGCGCGCCGCGTCATCCATGACTCAGCGCCGAGGCGAAGCCGCCTCGGCGTCAAACGGTCAGGAGGATACGCTCGACGGTCTGCTATTCATGGGAAATCCCCATGAAACCGTTCCAAGAGCCTTGCTACTCGACCAACGCCTGGGCGCGGTTGACGTGCTTGGGTGGCAGATGATCCGGTTACTCTCGAACGCCGATCGCACCACCGCATTCCCCACCTATGACGAACTGGAACCGCTATTACGCTCTGGTGCCAATCGGAAGGCGTCACGCAAGACTGTCGCGCGCGTCATCGCGATTCTTCGACTGACCCGTTGGATGACGTTGGGCATGAAAGCGCGCAACACCGACAACGGCCGCATGATCGGCAACGTCTACGTGCTGCACGACGAGCCGCTGGCACCCGCCGAGTCGTTGTCCTTGGATGCCGAGTACATCGAGTACGTTATCCGCTGCACGCGACATCACAATCGCGATGTCGCTGAGGTGGCAAAACTAGTCCGCGATGAACTGGCTGAAGGCGGTGTGCTTGAGCTACCGACCCGACTGGACGTCATCGACCAACGGGCTGAGCGGCAAAGACGTGCTGAGTTTCCAGAGGAAACTCAGTCATTAGACACCCAGTTTCCAGCGGAAACTCAGGCAAATTCACCCAGTTTCCAGCGGAAACTTGGGCAGTTTCCTGAGCGCGAAGACCCTAGTTTCCAGCGGAAACTCATGCGCGAATCAGACACTTACGACGCAGTTTCCGATTTGATCAACCCTACAGTACGTAGTTATACAAACAGTGTATGTAAAACTACCGCGCGCGAGCCGAATGCCTCGTCGTTGATCTGGAGCTGGCCGCTCGAACTGACTGCTGACGAGCGTGAATCGATCACATTCCTGCTGACGGGGCTGTCGACCGAGACGCAGCAGGCGGTGATCGACGAAGCCGCTGGCCGAGTCGATGCCGGCAAAGTCAAGAACACCCTGGGCTTCCTGCACACACTGGCCAAGCGTGCCGCCTCGGACAATTTCCAGCTGACGCACTTTGGGCGAGGTGTGGCCAATAAACGACGTAGCCATGGCCAAGCTGAGGTGAGTGATCAACAGAATCGGGTTTTGGCTGCGCCGGTTGGGGCGGTATCGCCGCCACAACCGGCCGAGCCGGAACCGCAGCCGCTTTCGGAAGCAGACGAAAACGCGCGAAGAGCACTGCTGAAGCGTCTTGGATTGCGACGCTAGAAACCTTTGAGATCGCGCTTAACGTTTTTGATGGGACGGAACCTGATAAATGGTGATGCTGGCACCCCATCCAGTGCATTGACGACTCAGGAGTGATTATGGCCAGCACTGAGCCCCGTGTAGGGCAGCTACGCAGCAAGATCGAGATGACCCTGCACACTTATCCGGCAGTGCTTGCCTGGCACGGGCGCGGGGTCGAAAGCGGAAAGCCTCAAGTGGTCGGACTCAAGCAGTTTTTGTCGCTGGCTGGTCGTGTTCATCAGGCAGCGGGCCGGGACGACCCCTATGCCGATAGCTATTTGATCATGCTTGAGGAGAAGGTCAACGAGACTCGACAGGCGCTGCAGCAACTGGAAGCTCGAATCAGCAGTGTGTTGAAGCAGATCCCAGAAGGACTCGATGTCAGTCGCAATGTCAGTCAGCAACCGTTCGTGACGCCCGTGTTCACTGGCGGGCAGATGGGCTGGCAGGCCGTCATGTTGCTGATGCAGTACGACAGCATCGTGCGTGATGTCCTGCTGGCTCATCACATTGGCTTGCTGGGCAACAAACAACGCGGCGCGATGATTCGTGATCAGGGCGGCCATGCACTGCGTTCGCTCTGCTACGCCCCCGTCAAGTTCCCCGGTTTCAGCGGTGCAACGCGAGATGATTTCGCGGCCAATAACGCCAAAGCAAGAAATGCTCTCGAAAAATATGGTGAGCTGCCGCAGGACATTCTGGAAGGGACGCGCCGCAGCGAGTTTGCGCCGACGATCCGGCGTGAGGAAGCCTCGCTGTCAGGCAACGCCAGTGCACTTGAACTCGAAGGCGCGGACCTGGACGACGATCAATTGCTGCCCCAGTCCGGTGCCTCCGAGGACCAAATCTAGAAGACCAGGCCGGGGTGTTGCCACTGGCAACACTTCCACCCGGGTCGAGCTGGCGTGTTTCCACTGGAAACACTTCCACCCGGGTCGAGCCAGGGTGATTCCGGGGGAATCACTTCCGCCCGGGGCGAGACAGGGTGATTCCGGGGGAATCACTTCCGCCCGGGGCGAGACAGGGTGATGGCACTGCCATCACTTCCGCCAGGGTCGAGCTGGCGTGTTTCCACTGGAAACACTTCCACCCGGGGCGAGACAGGGTGTTGCCACTGGCAACACTTCCGCCAGGGTCGAGCTGGCGTGTTTCCACTGGAAACACTTCCACCCGGGGCGAGACAGGGTGATTCCGGGGGAATCACTTCGCCAGAGGCGGTGGGGCAACGAAACCAAATATTTGCAACGAAAACAGCACAGGACCGTGAACACGATGACTGCACTGGAACAGCACCAGGACTTTGCACTGAATCAGTACGCAAAGGGCCTTTTAAAACCCTTTAAGGGTAAGGGGGAGCTTCTTCGATACCGGGACGAACTGGACGTGGAGTGTCGCCGAATGTGGCAGGAGGCGGCGGACTTTGCCAATCGCTATAACCGCACGGTGGTGCAGGCGGGGCTGTGGCTCAAGGCGCATAACAACAGCGGGGGGCGAGTTCGCGCAGTGCAATGGCGTGATAAAGCTCAGACCCAGATGGGGCGACGCCTTCTCGAAGCCGTACTGCAATATGGCGACGTATCGATAGGCATGAAGCGTCAACTGGTCGAGATAGAGACTGAGCGCGCGATCTTCAACGCCAAGATCGCGGCAGCCACACGCCAGGTCGATCGATTGAATCGCCTGCTCAATGATCTCGATGAGATTGAGGCCATGATCTAACCCTGCTCTCAAGGGTGGAATGGTGAGACTTCGGCCTTAACGTTTCCCACTGACGACCTTGGTCGACTGCCGCCACTGTAGTCAGGCATTTATTCGATTCAGGAGATTCATATGAGCACCCATTTCATGGGCGAGGGTAACATCGGTTCGGATCCAGAAGTGAAGATGTTATCTCCCAACGGTAATCAGCCACCACGTGGTCTTTTGCGGCTGAACGTCCGCTTCGATAATCCGGTGCCGACGGAGAATGGCAATGTCGACAAGGGTGGGTTCTGGGCAAATGTCGAGATATGGCATCGCGATGTCGAGCAGTGGGCACGGCTTTACCAGAGGGGCATGCGAATCATGGTCTCGGGCCGTATGGTGCTGGACGAGTGGAAGGATAGTGAGGGGAATGGCCGGTCTCAGTTCAAGGTGCAGGCCGTTCGCATCGGTATTCTACCGTTCCGTGTCGCCCAGGTCGTGTTTGAGTCGGCGCAAGGTCAGCACACTCCTCGTCAGCCGCCTTCGCAGCAGGGTGCGTACTCCAAGTCCGCTGGACCAGACGGAGAGTGGGACAATCCGGTAAGCACAAATGCGGGCGGACTGGGATAAGCGCATTACGAGCATCAGGAGCGATTCAACATGAGACAAACAAGGAATGCAGGGATAAAGCACTGGGTAGTGGCAGTGGGGGTGGTGGTGTTAGCCGGATGCGCGGCGCAGGATCACTATTACTCGAACGGTGTGTGTGTTACCTGCTTTGACAACCCGGTCACAGGTGAACCGCTGAACTACGACCCTAGCGAGACGCCGCAGCAGGTGGCGACCAATGCCGAGGGGCAAACGGTCGATGCCAAGAGTCTGGGTAATCAGAGTGGCTCCGTCGCTATTGATTCTTACGTCGATGTCGATACTGCCTATGCTCGGATTAAGTCGGCGATGGGGTTCCGTTCTGCCAACGATTTCGAGAGCCCGGAGAGTATAACGGCCAAAATGCAGATGGGCGATGTGGCATGGAAACACGACCGCACGCCGGGGGCCTATTACAATCTCGGCGATTACGGTCGGCAGGCCCTTGGCGGGATACAATATTCGATTCTGCAGCGGGTTCAGATCGAAAAGAATGGCTCGGGCTCGCGTATCCATTACAGCTGGGCGCCGGCTGACCAGCGAACTTTGTATGATGGTGACGCCATGGAATCCCTGCTAACACAGCGACTCAACGCCGCGCTTGACTGAGCATTTACTCGACGACACGCACGCGATTGAGCGGGTTGTCGAGTTTCATACGCGTTGGATGATGCATCCATGAAAACGCGTATTACCTGCTCTAGTTTGATTAACATTCCTCACTGAAGACACTGATCCAGCCCGTTACGCTGAGGCCATACACATTCTGTGAGGCCCGGTGTTATGTCTCGTTTGTTTCTCTGTGAAAAACCCTCTCAGGCGCGTGATATCGGCGCGGTCTTGGGAGCGACCCGTAAAGCCAATGGGTGCCTACAGGGTGATGGCATCGTCGTTACCTGGGCGTTTGGCCATCTCCTCGAGCAGGCCCCGCCCGAAGCCTACGATCCCGAGCTGAAACGCTGGTCATTGGATTCGCTGCCGATCCGCCCGACGCAATGGAAGAACACGGTGCGCAAGGATGCCAGCAAGCAGTTCAAGGTGATCCAGGGGCTGCTGAAGCAGTGCAGCGAAGTGGTGGTGGCCACTGATGCTGATCGGGAGGGCGAAACTATCGGTCGTGAGATTCTTGATGCCTGTCGCTATCAGGGGCGCGTTTCCCGACTCTGGCTGTCCGCGCTCGACCAGGCATCGATTCGGAAGGCGCTGGCCAATATCCGGCCAGGAGAGTCGACATATCCGCTGTATCAGGCGGGACTGGGCCGTTCCCGGGCGGACTGGCTGGTCGGGATGAATCTGACTCGCGCCTTTTCGGTACTGGCTCAGCAGCAAGGGCATCAGGGGGTCTTGTCCGTCGGCCGTGTCCAGACACCGACCCTAGCTCTCGTCGTGCGGCGCGATCAGGCGATCGCGAATTTCGTCCCTACACCGTTCTGGGAGGTGGTGGCCAACCTCCAGGCGCAGGGCGGTTATTTTCAGGCATCGTGGTTGCCGGGCAACGCCGATTGGCTCGACGAGGAGGGGCGTTGCATCAATCGAGAGGCAGCGCGAGCGGTAGCCTCCAAATGCCAGGGCGCGGTGGCGACATTGGCAGCCATCGAGACGGTACGCAAAAAAGAGTCGGCGCCGCTGGTGATGGATCTCGGCACGCTGCAGCAGGAGTGTTCGAAGCGCTTTGGTTTCGGTGCCCAGCAAGTGCTCGATATTGCTCAGTCTCTTTACGAGACCCACAAAGCGACGAGCTACCCGCGTACCGACTGCCGCTATCTGCCTACGTCGATGTTGTCCGAGGTTGGGGCTGTCGTGACGGCGCTCCTGCATTCGGATGAGAAGCTTTCCCCGGTGATCGGTCGACTGGACCAGACGCTCAAGAGCCGCGTCTGGAACGACAGCAAGATCACGGCTCACCACGGCATCATTCCCACCACGGCACCTTGTCGCATTGATCGGATGAGTGAGGAGGAGTTTCGAGTCTACGATCTCGTCCGACGACACTATCTGGCGCAGTTTCTGCCAGCCCACGAGTACGATCAGACCGATGCCAGGCTAAATCTCGTCGGCGAGACCTTCGTCGCGTCGGGGCGACAGATACAGGTCGAGGGCTGGAAAGTGCTCTTTCCCCGAGGGAAGGGCAAAGGGCAGGACGGTGACGACGAGGAGCAAGATGGTTCCGGCGCGCAGGCGCTCCCGCCTCTCCGTCAAGGGGAGAGCTGTTCGGTACAGGATCTACTGGTGAGGGATCGTCAGACTCAGCCGCCGAAGCCCTTCACCGAGGGTGCGCTGATCTCGGCGATGAAG
Organism: Halomonas dongshanensis; assembly: GCF_024790395.1. GTDB lineage: Bacteria > Pseudomonadota > Gammaproteobacteria > Pseudomonadales > Halomonadaceae > Vreelandella > Vreelandella dongshanensis. Next base: position 155,732 of record NZ_JAJISC010000009.1, on the reverse strand, counting down.
AACGCGGCCCGGTTCGTTACAGATGAGCGGCTACGAGCGCGACTACGAGAGAGTTCGGGCATCGGTACTGAAGCCACTCGCGCTGGTATCATTGAAACGCTACTCAAGCGTGGTTTCATCCGGAAAAAGGGGCGCTCGATTGTGTCGACACCGGTCGGCCAGGGACTCATTGCGGCGTTACCGCCTCAGATTAGCAACCCGGGGATGACAGCCCTCTGGGAGCAGGCGCTGGATCAGGTTGCCGAGGGGGCGATGACGCTTGAGGACTTTATGAAACGCCAAAGCGCGTTGCTCGACAAGCTCATCGGTATCGCGCTTCAGCGTCCCCAATTGAATCTCCCCGAAGCACCGAGCGAGACCTGTCCCAAGTGCCAGGCGAAGATGCGCAAGCGCAAGGGTCGCGATGGACTCTTCTGGTCTTGCTCCCGTTACCCTGAGTGTGACGGCACTAAGCCTATCGGCAAGAGCGGGGTGAAGCGTCGTGCTCGAAACCGGACCAGTAGGCCATGAGAGGAGGTGTATTTTTTCATTGCGTTGAAACGTGCTCTTCATCTGCCGCTTCTTCGCAGCCTTGCTGATAATTGGACGACATGCACACGCTAGCTCGCTCCTCCGCTTCGGCTTTAGCCTCTTCCGACATTACCTCTTCCAGGTCACTTTTATTGGAGCTTGTCATGTCGCTTGTGGCCTCACCAATGGTGTACCACATATAAGCTGTTGTATTGTCTTGATCTACTCCGGATCCAAATTCGTATTGCGCTCCAAGTGCAAATAGGGCCTCGGTATACTCTTGCGCCGCAGCAAGACGAAACCACTTTATCGCTTCTACACGATCGGTTGGTACACCCCAGCCGTGCTGGTACCTTCGCCCAAGCTTGTGCTGAGCTTCAGCGTCACCTTCTTCAGCGGCGAGCCGATTCCATTTCACACCTTCAGAGGTAAAAGGAGCCATGTTGCTAAGCTGGATCATGGCTTCTATGCTGCCTTCCCCGGCGGCTAAAATATACCACTCGCTTGCTTCTTCTCTGCTTCTTTCAATGCCCCAGAACGCGTCATTCATGCTGTTGTGGTACACATCCCCAATTTTGTAGAGCGCTCCCGCATGATTCTGTTCGGCAGCCCTGTGCCACCATTCTAGTGCTTCAACGCCGTTGCTTCTGACTCCTCGCCCCCTGTTGTACATGAACCCGAGTGTGTACTGGGCTTCGGCATTACCTTGTTCTGCGAGCGGCCTCAATTCCTCCAGTGCGCTTGCATAATCTCCTGACTCATAGGCTGCTATTCCGGCATTCAGGTCGTTTGCTACTCCAAGGGTGGGAAAAAGCATTAACGCTACGGCTGAGTACTGAATAAATTTTTTCATTGGCATCCTTTCCATCATACCTGTGGTTTTGAATTGACCGATAATGGCACTGTGCAGGGAGAGACCTAACACCAAACGTTGCAATTCAGTGGTGGGCTTAGGTCATGGCAGCGAAGAGTTATGCCATAACGGTGCAAACTATTACAAATCGTGCAGCAACTCTCGCACGAAACTGTGCTTAGTTGACTTGAGTTGTTGCCTAAGAGCAGATTTTTCAAAAAATGAGGCATCCCGAGCCGTGAGCAAAGCTTATGGCTCTCTGCAATAAAGAGGAAAAAGCATTCTGCCTTGCCAGATTGGCGACACTCCTCGATAATTGCCCGTGTACCCCGTTGCCAACTGGCGGTTATCAGTTGGTCCCTTTGGACTCTTCTTGAGTCCGAACCCAAAGCGCTATCACCTGGCGAAAGAGCGCACCCCTTCGCAAGGCTCTCTTGCACTACATTGGCATGTATGCGGGTTCCAGGTTCCTTATGTTTCAGGTCGACCGGTCGTCGACCATTTCTTAAAGCCTATCTCGACCAGCCAGCGAGCCATCTCCTGTGGGGTGGCTCGTTGGCCGGTTGGACTTTGTTTCACAGCGGCGGAGCCCACCGCCTGACCCATGGGCTCCCTTTGTGCGGGGATCCGCGCACAATCGTATCGGTCCAGCGCCATGATTCGGGACCGGATGCAGCGGCAATCGTTACCATGACTACGAGGGGCATGGCCGATAGTCGGCATAATGGCTGATTCCTACTTGCTACCCGAGCCGGTATCGGTAGTTAACTAGACGCGCAGTACTAGTCCTCAATCCCAAGGCGAGGCGACGAGACTTCGTTGCCCCGGCTTGCGATTGGAGATCAAGATTGGGGGTTGACGCCGTGACGATGTGGCGCAATCCTATTGGTGTAAGCCGCTGGTCACTGACGGTTATCAGTGACGCCCTTTGCCTTCGGGCAATGCCCAAAACCGTAACGCATTCTGAGAGACGGTGCCTATTGAGGCTGAATGCTACCTAACGGCAACCCATCTGGGGATTCACCTCCCTAATGGGCGTGTCTCCCCCATAACGATTAGGAGGAGACCGGAGATGTCCATGTACGCCATTGATACGCTGGAATTTGCTAAGCGATTACGCACGGCTGGGCTCTCTCAGGAGCAGTCTGAGGCGATTGCGGAAGCGCATGGCCAGGCGTTTCGCGAAGCAGCGGAACATACCCTGGCTACCAAGCAGGATTTGGCTAATCATCCTACGACGGTAGAGATCAAGCAGTTGCTTGAGCCTTATGCCACAAAGCAGGATATTACAGAGCTTCGCTCTGAGCTGAAGCAGGATACTGCAGAAGTTCGCTCTGAACTGAAGCAGGACATTGCAGAAGTTCGCGCTGAACTGAAGCAGGATATTGCAGAAGTTCGTTCTGAACTGAAGCAGGATATTAAAAGTTTGGAACTGAGAATGACAAGTCGCCTTGGCGCGATGATTGTGGCAGCAACGGGCATCATGCTCGCGGCGATGCGCTTCATGTAAGTCATTCACGCACTTTCTTTTTTATACCCATCCGGGGGAGAGCTTTCCCCGATGGGGAAGGTGTATCTCCTGGAATCATTGACTTGATCCAAGGAGTAACACCATGTCCAATTCGACTGATAACCAGTTCTTCGATCTCCATATCACCGGCGTTGGCTACGTCAATCGGATCCGCAAGGTCACACCCAAGCGTGGCGATGCCTTCTGGGCTTGCGACATATCCGCATTGAATGGTCCCGCCAATGAGGTTGAGTATCGCCGGTTCGACTGCCGCGTTAGTGGTGCTGAAGCGGAAAGGCTGGTTAAGAAGTTCGCCGCAACCGTGGTTGATCGTAAGGCTAAAGGAGTCAACGAGCCCAAGATCCTGATCGGTTTTAAGCTCGGCGATCTCTATCCCGATCTTTTTACTCGGACGAAGGGTGACCGTGCTGGTGAAACAGCGGTGAGTCTCAAGGCGCGTCTACTGTTCATCAATTGGGCCAAGGTGGATGGCGACAAGGTTTATGAAGCGCCACGGCGTGAAGAAACCTCTTTCGACGACACTAAGACCCAGGAACACACTTCACCGACTCAGAACGTTGCTGTGCCTAACCGATCCTCCGTTAGTGGGTCGGTCGGTGCAGCTGAAGCAGTCGTCTGATTCTACCTCAACCACCTCACCCTCCGGGATAGCGTTAGCTTCCCGGGGGTGTGGTTCAACCCACTTGCTTGCGGGGAGATAGAACCACCTCTAAACCTATCACCCAATCGGGGGCCACGCCCCTGAAGGGATGGCTCCTATTCATCCAATAGACGAAGGAGCAATCCCATGAGTGACACACTTACTTACCAACTGGCTCAAGAAGACGTGGATGTGATCTTGGCGGCGCTGAGACTATTGCAGCGGACATTGGGATGGGACATACCCGATGAGATTCAGGATATCGGTGGAGAAAGCCTTGATGTGGTCAATATCGACAGGCTATGCGAGAGGCTTAATCTAGACGGTAACGCTGATGATCAGGATGAGCGCGACGTACTGATCCGGCGCTTTCGCGCCGAGCTGTCGAGACCGGACTGGAACTCGGATACAGCGGCCAATCTGGCAACGGCCTTGGGCGATGCAGGTTGGCCAATATTTACACCTCTAAGTGAGGGGTGGTATCTGGATGTCGAGGATGGCTGCTATGCCGTCGCGGCTTGCGCGGATGGTCCGTTTCAGTCCAACGCCCAAGCCGTCACATCGATTGCCCTACAGTTTGCCACGGGGAGTCGATGGCACGGTCAGGTACTCGACAGCATCGGTATGACTGCCTGCGGGCATGGAATGCCGTTGATGCGAATCCTGGGCTACGGTCCCAATGCTATCGACGTTGTGGTTTGTAATGAGCTTCGCCCAGACGACTGTCTCGAGATTGGCTATCGCCCGCATCCGTTTGAGTCGGCCACTTGGTCGGTCTTCCGGCGCGACACCAGTAACGGTGAAGTAAAGTGGATCGCCGATCAGCCTGACCAGCGGGGAGCGTTGCGATATTGTGCTGCGAAACTTGGCGTGGCACTTAACGATGAAATATTGAAGTCGTTTTCCACCTACTTTCAGTGATTCACTCCAAGCGCCCTTCGGGGCGTTTTTTTTGCCGCCAACCACGTTGGGCTGTGCCCTGGATTGACCCTGAAGTGGCATCCTTGCCCGACAGCATCCTTGCCGATGTTCCTGGGGTCGTATCGTCCCTTGCGCGCATCTTGGAACAAACGCTGCGCAATTGATAGGGCCCTTGAAAGAAATAGCCCAAGGCTCCGATCGTTTTCTGAAGGCGAGATAGCCGACCGTTCGCAAAAGCCTTGTTAGTGTAATTAACATTTCCCGTCGCAAGTACCGTCGGCCTTCGGCACGGTGAACCAGATCACGAACATTCAGGTTCCCCGCGCGAGGCCAAACTCGATGTATCCCTTCCAGAAACCCCGTGTCGTCCTCTTAGGATTTTTGATTGCGCTGATCGCTGGCTGCGCTCATCAACAACAGCCGCCGCCCAGTGAGAGTGAGCGTTTGTCAGCTGACTACCCCGACGCTGAGAATATGACCCTTCCTTACAGCGCGGGTATGCGTTATCCACGCGTAGTGACCACTGGGCTGGATCAGCCCACTCATGAGGTCGAACCCGATGTCTACCGTGATCGCGATACGTCGCGAGTCGAGGTGATACGAGGCGGGCGATATGCCCTGGTCACGGCCAGCGCGACGTTGCAGCAGCGCAATCTCCTCGAACAGACCGTCAATGTTTCGATCCCTGCTTCTATGAGTCCGTCGGTGGAGGACGGCTTGCGTTACACCCTGCAGCACACCGGTTACAGCCTCTGTGCGCCGCAGGGAAAGCCGCAGCAGTTGCTTTATAGCCGCCCTCTGCCAGCAGCACACTTCCGCCTGGGACCGATGCCGCTTCGCGAGGCGTTGCAGGTGCTCGCTGGTAGTGCTTTCGAGGTTCAGGCCGACCCCATTGCGCGCAACATCTGTTACCAAGTTCGCGATCAGCGACTGATCGAGGAAGTTGGCCATGACAGGTGATCGCCAGACACCCAAAGAGAGGCGTCATCGTTGGCGTCCGCTGCGATTGATGCTTATGGGGCTTGGGATTCTCGCCATTCTGGTGCTGCTCTATTTGATCCTTGTTGATAGTGAGCCTGAAGGGCCAACGCTTGAGTCTCGGCTGCAGTCCCAGCAGCAGGTCATCGACCAACTGCGCGTGCGCATTGAGGAGTTGCAGAGCGGCCAGGATGAGCGCCGCAGCCAGGCCGAGGGCACCAGTAACCGCCTTGGCGAAATCGCCTCGCGCCTCAACGACCTCGAGGCGAGCCGACAGGATTCGCCGCTGCAGGCGCTGCCCGAGCGCGTCCAAGCGCTCTCCCATCGCGTCGATGAGCTATCCAGTTCCGTGGACGTGCGGTTCAGTGCGGCGCAGGAAAAAGAGCAGTCACTCGAATCGTCGATTGAGGAGTTGCGCATGCTCCGAGCGAACCAGCAGACCAGTACCCAGCAAAGCCAGCCCAATCGGCAACGTCAGGCCCGCCCCCAACCCGAGCCGCCGTCACCGCCTTTCTCAGTGTCTGGCGTGGAGCTGCGAGGCGGACGCAGCTATCTAGCCGTGGCATCCGGGGCTGCTGGGCGCTTGAGCGATCTGCGCCTGGTTGGTGAGGGGCAGAACATCGGGCAGTGGCATCTGTCGTCGATCGAGGGCCACTCGGCGGCGTTCATCATCAACGGCCAGACCGTGGTCGTTCCGGTTCCTTGAGGAGGGCCCCATGACGCTTAATCGCAATCAACGCTTGTCTACCGCGCTGCTGCTGTTCGCGGCGTTGCCCGTTTGGGCTCAGCAGGGGCAAGAGAGTGAAGCGACTCGTATCGAGCAGACACGACTGGAGCAGAGCAGCCAACGGGCTGCCGAGGCTTGGGGGCTGAACCAGCAGGAGTATCGACGCTATGAATCGATCATGGAGGGGCCGCGTGGCATTTGGTCTCCGGGGCTGGATCCGCTGACCGCATTGGGCTTGGAGGCTCGCAGTCAGGCAGAGCGTCAGCGGTACGCCGAGAAGCTGGTTGAGACCGAGCGCGCTCGCGTTGAAGCGGAGCTCGCGTTTCAGCGTGCCTACGACGATGCCTGGCAGAGACTTTATCCCAACGACATGCCAGTCAATTCATTCTCTACGAGAGGCGGTGAAGACGCGACACGATCGGTGTTCGGCAGCAACCCGTCGGCAGCCAGTCAACGCCTGAATGTGGTGGTGGCCACCGAGGGATGCGATCAGTGTGAAGCCACCGTAAAGCGTCTGCTCAATAACGGCGTGGTCATGGATATTTGGGTCGTCGATTCCAACGGCGACGATGATCGTATTCGACGTTGGGCGGCTCAGATCGGCATCCCGCCAGCGCAAGTGCGTGCCGGTACGGTGACGCTCAATCATGGTGGCTCACTGAACGTCGACAGAGCTGAGCTGCCGAGCGTCGCGCCGAGGGGGTAAGCGATGATGCCTAGCACGCTGAAAGTGGTGATGACTGGGCTGATGACGATCATAGTTGCCGACGTGGCTCACGCCCAGCAACCCGATATTCCATCAGCCTATGTGGTCGCCGCCGAGGATCATGGTGTACCGCCGGCGGTGCTCTACGCAGTAGCCAGCGCGGAATCGGTGGTCCGTCTCGATGCGGGGCGCCGCCCTTGGCCTTGGACGTTGAACGTCGCTGGCACGTCGATGCGCTTCGGCGATCGCAGTTCCGCGTGCCAGGCGTTGACCGATGCGCTTGAGACAACCCAGATCGTCGACGTGGGGATTGCACAATTGAACGTGCGCTGGCAACCGCAACTGTTTGGTGCTGGTCAGCGCTTTGCGGATCCCTGTGAGGGGCTCGACCCCTATGCCAACCTGGATGAGGCAGCGGCGTTGATTCGAGGCCACTTCGATGATGCTGGCGACTGGCTGATCGCCGCCGGACGCTACCATCGTCCGGCAGGTGGTCGTCCTGCCGAACGTTATCGGGCCGTGGTCAGTCAGGAGCTGGCTCGGCTTGGTACATCCCCCACGCTAGAAATAGGCTCATCGGCACGTATAGCTGCACGCCAGACCTCCAGACCAACGCGATTCCATCGATCTGAAATGACGTCAGTTGAAAGCGACAGCTTGATGTCGCCGGATGAGGCGCTGACCTGGGTGAGCCCTGGGCCACGAACGCCAGATTCTGACGTCACTTGGATAACGCCAGAACGGCGCCCCTGGATAGCCGAAGTCGCACTACGATAGGAGACCCCGATGAAACAATCACGCTGCCTCAGCATGCTATTGGTAGGTGCGATCGCGCTGCTGTCGACATCTGCATTAGCTCAGACTCCCGTCGAACGTCCACCGGGGCTGCCTCAGCTGACGGTGGTTGCCGATCACGGGGGGGAGTCGGCACGACCTTACTACGTGGCGATCAAGGGGGCCGGGGTCGGTGAGGAGGAAGGCTACTCACCGCAGCTGGGTGGCGAGGCGCGTCCTGCCCGGCCCTTTGGAGAACAGGACATGCTGCCGCTCGAGAGCGAGCAGTTGACGCCCGGCACCGTGACGCCGCGTCAGTTGGAACTGCCTGGCGGGTTCACGCCCGTTTTTTTGATCGGGGACGACGACCTGTCCCGGCAGTGGCTGGTCCAGCGCGGCGATATTCTGCGTGAGATGAATGCCGTGGGGCTGGTTGTGCAGGTAGCCGATGAGCCGTCCCTTCTAGCACTGCGCGACGTGGCCCGAGGGCTTGAGCTTCGTCCTGTCTCAGGCGATGGGTTGGCCGATCGATTGGGTCTTCGACACTATCCTGTGCTGATCAGTCAAAGAGGGATCGAGCAATGAGCAGCAACCATCCCCTCGAATCGCTCCTGCGACCGGCCGTCGAGCTTTACACTGTTTGGACCTGCGCTGGCTGTGCGCTCCTCTGCATCTGGGCGCCCTGGTCGCTGGCACTCACACCCAGTGTCGGCATCTCCACCGCCGCTGGATTTGCAGCCTTGGGTGCATGGCGGTTTCGACAGGCCTGGGTTGTTCTTCGCTATCGCCGCAATATGCGGCGATTACCGCGCTTCGCGCTGCCAGCGCGTAAGGTGCCCTTGAGTCGGCGGAGTCTTTGGTTAGGCAAGGGCTTCAAATGGGATGCACAGCACACACAGCGCCTGCATGAATCACGTCAGCCCGCCGCCAAGGTCTATGTCCAGCCGAGTGTGTGGTATCAGCGCGCTCGTCGTTTCGAGCAGTCGAGGGAGCGCGGCGCGGTCGGCCAACATATTGCAGCGCTGCTGCGCTGGGATTCGATGCTCAATCCGGTGCGCCCGCTCCCACCGGTCGGCGGTCGACCGGCACTGCATGCCGTTGAGTGGCGAGAGCATGATGTCTGGATGCCGTTGGGTGAGCGGGTGGGGCACACCTTGGTCGAGGGAACGACGCGTGTCGGCAAAACGCGCTTGGCCGAGATTCTGATCACCCAGGATATTCGGCGTGGTGACATCACGATCTGCTTCGATCCCAAGGGGGATGCGGATCTGATGATGCGCATGTATGCCGAGGCGCAGAAAGCCGGACGGGGTGATGAGTTCTACATCTTCCATCTGGGCTGGCCGGACGTGTCGTGCCGCTACAACGCCGTGGGACGCTTTTCGAGGCTCTCCGAGGTGTCGACCCGCGTGACCGGCCAGCTCTCAGGTGAGGGAAACTCCGCTGCGTTTCGTCAGTTCGCTTGGCGTTTCGTCAACATCGTGGCGCGCGCTCGGCACGCCTTGGGGGAGCGCCCAAGTTACGGCCAGATCCTGGCTGACGTGGTAAACATCGATGCGCTGTTAATGCAGTACGTTCAGGAGACCTTGGAATCGCAGATGCCGGGCTCGAACCAGCAGATCACCGACATTGAAGGCAAGCTCAACGATCGGAACATGCCGCGCAATATGGTGGGGCGTCACAAACGTGTCGTGGCGATTGTTCAGTACCTGCAACAGCCCGAGGTCATTGAGTCGCTGAGCGATCCTGTTCTGGATGGTCTGCTTTCTGCTGTGCGTTACGACAAGACCTACTTCGACAAGATCGTGGCCAGTTTGCTACCGCTGCTCGAGAAGCTGACCAGCGGCAAGATCGCCGAACTTCTGAGCCCTGACTACGACGACATCGAAGACGAGCGCCCGATCATCGATTGGCAGCAGATCATTCGCAAGAAGGGGGTGGTTTATGTCGGGCTTGATGCGCTAAGCGATTTTGAGGTCGCTCAGGCGGTGGGCAATTCGATGTTCGCCGACATCGTCTCGGTGGCGGGCCATATCTACAAGTTCGGCTCCGAGGATGGCCTTCCCGGCGAAGGGGGCAGCCAAAAGCTGCCGATCAACCTGCACTGCGATGAGTTCAACGAGCTGATGGGCGACGAGTTCATTCCGTTGATCAACAAGGGTGGCGGTGCTGGCATCCAGGTGACGGCCTACACCCAGACGCTTTCGGATATCGAGGCGCGCATCGGCAGTGCGGCGAAAGCCGGGCAGGTGGTAGGTAACTTCAATAACTTGGTCATGTTGAGGGTGCGCGAGGAACGCACCGCGCGATTGCTGACCGATCAGTTGGCCAAGGTCAATGTCTCGACTCGTCTGATGGTGTCGATGGCCAGCGACAATGCCGACGTGAACAGCGATCAGGACTTTAGCTCATCGGCAGGGGATCGTATTGGTACTGAATCAGTCGAGATGCTAACGCCCAACGACGTCATCAATCTCCCCAAGGGACAGGCCTTCGCGCTGCTCGAGGGCGGCCAGCTGTGGAAGATCCGTATGCCGCTACCGTTGCCGGACAAGACCGAGGACGTGCCGAAGGACGTGGCTGACATCGCGGGTCGCATGCGCGCCAAATACGCCACGGGCGACCAGTGGTGGACAGGTGTTATGCCGCCGCCAATTCACATGGATTTCAGCAATCCCCCGAGCCTGCATGAGCCGGTCGAGCGGGATGCCGTTGTGGTAGAAGACGCAGCCGGGGAGGTGAGCCATGGCGAGGGATGAGGCGCCGGCTCAGCGTGCTGAAAAAAAGCGCAGCGGGCTGATCGGAACGCTGCTGAAGTTGCCGTTCACGCTTATCTGGATCGTCTTTATCTCTATGGTATGCAGTGTTGTGATCGAGTGGGTCGGGATCTATTTTGGCTGGTTCAGTCAATCAGGCGCCGAGCATGCTCGTCAAACCATGATGACTGAGATGGGTTATCTGGATAGCCAATTCTCTCAATCGCTGCTGGTATCGTCCCCGGTCGAGTTCGCCACGATGATCGTAGACACCTGCTATGAATGGCTATTTGTGAAGTCCGGCATCGCGGGCTGGATCGAGCAGGGGGCCGATGCCGTGGGCTGGGCAGGGACACTGAAAACGTACCTGCAGGCGGCTATGTTCGTGACGCTTATGACCCTCACGCGCTGTGTCATTCTAGTGCTGACGTCGCCGTTGTTCCTTATGGCCGCCTTGGTGGGGTTGATTGATGGATTGGTAAGCCGCGATCTGCGTCGCTTCGGGGCAGGGCGCGAATCGGCGTTTATTTATCACCACGCCAAGCGCATGGTGACACCGATATTCCTAACCGGTTGGCTGATCTACCTATCGCTACCGTTTTCGATCCATCCGAACCTTTTTCTCCTGCCCTGTGCGCTGCTGTTTGGGCTGATGATCGCCATTGCAACCGGCAGTTTTAAAAAGTATCTCTGAGGCGTTCTGAACCAGTGCGCTATCGTCAACGGCCCGACTCTACGAGGATGATTGGGCCTCTCTAACTTCTTTTGCCCCTTCAAGAATGCCCCGCTTTTTCGCTTAACGTTTTGAGCTGATCCCCGAGTGCGTTGCCTCGAACATGGAGCCATGTCGCCACCACTTACGACGGGACTCTGCCATGACGGTGCGCCAACGCTCTCCACTCACTTCTTTGCTCACAGGGTTATTGCTGGCCGGCAGCTTAGCAAGCCCTACTCACGCTAATGATATCGATGAGATTCAGCGTCGAGACCTAGCCCTGATTCAGACTCAGATCGAGCAGATCAAGATCGTGGTCGATCGCATCGACGCCAGACAGCAGAACGCCGACCCCGAGTCCACTCGGGTGTACTTCGACATCCCACGTCTACGCGATGACCTGCACTCCATTACCAGCGGTATTGATGCCTATTTAGCGCCTGATCGTCTTTTACCCCGTCAACTGCGCGTGTTGGGCGGTGACTATCTCGATGATCGAGGCCAATAGTGGAGGCGTTCGAGGCGGGAGCTGGCATGGGGGGCAGGAGTTGTCCTGGCTCATCGCAGGAGTGGGCTGCAGCGTTGCGATTCTACTCATTATTTGGATTCTGATGTCGGCGTATCGAGGCTGGGTCAAGGGGCGGGTCGACGGCGATATTTTATCGGCTGTGGTGATCAAGTCGATTCTGTTGGTGTTGTTGTTTTTCTGGTTGTTCCTGTCGTGACAGGGATGACTCGAAGCTCCCCTCGTCGGGGAAACGATGAGCTCACATGGGCTCTGGGTTGTAAGGGTTAACCATCCATCTCTAAAGGCTTAAAGGACACACTCATGTCTCTCTCATCCTACTATCGTCGCCTCTCCAACCGGATTACTCACGGTTGCCAAAAGCTTGTGGTGTTACTTAGTGCCACCGTACCGGGGATCGCGCTGGCACAGCTTCCTGCTCTGGAGGAGCCCACCCAAGGGGGCGGCGGGATTCGCTCTACAGCACAGGGATATATGTACGACGGATTTATCCTGGCGGGACTTTTACTCAGTACGGCTGCGTTCATCTGGGTTGGGATCGGCTGTCTGTCATCGTTTAATGAAGGTCGTGCGCGAGGTGAGTGGACCAAGTTCGGTGTGACGGCATTTGTGGGTGTGGTGCTCATCCTGGTCATCATCTGGCTCAGTACAGAAGCTGCTCCGATTCTGTCTCAGTGAGGGCAGCGCCATGGCAAGCATCGATTTTTTACCGAAACGGATCAACGACGCGCCGGTGGTGTTTCGAGGCATGACGCTTCGAGAAGTCTGCATCATGGCGGTGATGGGGATCGTGGCAGGCATGGTGCCAGGTATTGCACTGGCATTCCTGCTCGGTATGCCTGCCATGGCGCCCACCATCGCCGTGGCGGTCATGGCATTCGCATTGGTGGTCGGGGGCACGGTCATGCGTCGACTGCGCAGAGGGCGTCCGCCCTCTCTGCTCTATCGCCAGATTCTGTACAGATTTGCTGTCCACGGTATCAACGTGGGGAGCGAGGTGCTGATTACACGCTCGAGCACGTATCGGGTGGGGCGTGAATCACGCGGGCAAGGAGAGTTGAGATGAGCCGCTTGCGAAATGCATTAGGTGCTCGCGATGCCCATATCGTGACGTTACGCGTGATGATTATCGTGTTGGTGTTCGCGTGTACAGGATTGGGGCTTGGCTGGTATAGCGCACCGAAGCATCTGACGATTTCCATTCCTCCTGATCTGCGTAGTGGTTCGACACAGAAGTGGTGGGAGAAACCACCCTCGGCAGTTTATGCCTTCACGACCTATGTCTGGCAGCAGATCAATCGCTGGCCAACCGACGGTGAGGCGGACTACAGGCGCAATCTTTATGCGTATTCACCGTTTCTGACGCCTTCCTGCCAAGCAGAGTTGAACGAGGACTATCGCTTCCGCAATCAACGTAATGAGTTGAATCAGCGAGAGCGCAGTGTGTTCGAGATACCTGGACGCGGGTTCAGTGACGAGGCATCTGGTCCGGGCTCGGTCGAGATCGTGTCGCAAGACCAATGGATCGTAAACCTGGATCTGGCGGTTAAAGAGACCTACGCCGGCACGCCTATCCGTGATGTCTATATGCGCTTCCCAATCCGAGTCGTACGCGCTGACGGGGATCCCCAGAACAATAAATGGGGCATGCAGATCGACTGTTTGGCCCGCCCGGCTCAGCGTCTGCAAGTTCCGCAGGAGGACGATGTATGAAGCACTTCAATGCGATCCTGGTGAGAAGCCTGTTGTACCTCTCGTTATTGAGTGTTGCCTCTCAAGCGCATGCTGTCGAGATTCTTCATTGGGATCGTAAGCCCTTAGCGGTTGATCTACCCGTTGGAACCGAGCGGGTGATCATCCTTGATCGTAACGTCCGGGTTGGACTACCCCGTGACATTGCCAGCGCCGAGACGTTGAGGGTACAGAGTGCGGGTGGTGCTCTGTATCTCAAGGCGAATGCGGCCTTCGATACTCAGCGTGTGCGGATACAGGATGTCGAAACAAGTGAGGTCGTGTTGCTCGACCTTACTGCCAAGGAAAGTGGAGCCAGCGATGAAGATATTCGCGTGGTTATTCCAGAGGACACAGGGCGTGGAGGTTCGGCCAGTGCATTTGTGGAAGAGGGGCTTGATCGAGATGAAAGTGCAAGCACGGCGACTTCCTTGGGAACGCCTGTCCCTATCGTTTTGACGCGTTTTGCCGCTCAGTCGCTTTATGCGCCGAGCCGTACGATCGAACCCGTACCTGGATTGGATCGAGTCGCCATGCAATTGCCAGAGAGTCTGCCCTCTCTTCTGCCGTCACTGCCTGTTATGGCAACCCCCCTGGCCGCATGGAAACTCGATAGTTGGACCGTTACAGCGGTGAGGATCACGAATAATGATCCATCGAGAGCGTTCGAATTAGATCCTCGCTGGCTACAAGGCGACCTCTACAGTGCAACGTTCATGCACCCGGTGTTGGGACGACAAGGCAGCGTCGAGGACACCACGACCGTCTTTATCGTGACCAATGGACGTTCCTTGGCGAATGCGCTTCCGCTCTCTCAGAGAGGTGACTCATGAAGCTTAAAGGCAACATGCTGCTCAAGGTAGGGGTGCCGGTGATGGTCTTTGGCATGATCCTGATCGTTATCAAGAGCTGTAGTGGCGATAACGTGCGTCAGGTGCAAGAAGACACGCAAGATGCGACCCGGACGTTGTCCAGAGAGGAGATGGATGCGCTCGGCATCAGTGGTGATTCCTCTCAGGATACAGTTGCCACATTAGTGGGAAAGATGAATGCCTGGGAGCGTCAGCGTCAACGAGATCAAGAGCGAATGGAGTCGCTGATCGACGAAAACAACCGACTGGCAGATAGGGCTTCCAATGTGGATCGCGCGGTCAACGAGGCTATCCAGCAAGAACGCCAGCGACAACAGCAAGCACGTGAGCAAAGTGAACAGTCGCTATTAACGCGTTTCGAAGCGCGAATGGAGCGGTTACTACCCAGTAGCAATAAGGCCGAAGAGCGTAGCGATAACAACGATTTGCCCATCGGACTTGGACTGGAAGGCGGCGGTGGCCCCACAGCAACTTACTCAGATTCAACGGGGCTGACGTGGGTCGAACCGATCGATCAACAGCAGCATGATGGTCGTACCAGAACGGGACGGCAGGATGAGGAGCCGACCTTTCCGACATCGTTCACTGCAGTAAGTGATGCGGCGTCTCGGACGGTACGTGCTGTTGATGAGAGGGTCTCAGGAGAGCCCAGCGTGTCGACGGTGGAGCCCGTTTACACCATTCCTGAGAACTCGACTCTGATGGGATCGCTGGCGATGACCGCTTTACTGGGGCGTGTGCCTGTTGATGGTGCCGTCAATGATCCGTATCCGTTCAAGGTGATGATCGGCAAGGACAACTTAACAGCCAACGGCATTGAGCTGCCCGAGGTTCAGGCGGCCATTGCCAGTGGGACTGCAACGGGAGATTGGACGCTTTCTTGCGTGCGCGGGAACATCCAATCCCTCACCTTCGTCTTCGCGGACGGGACGATCCGCACCATCCCTTCACCAGACGACGTGAATCAGGGCGGCGGCAACGACAACCGCAACACTCAGAACCAGACCATTGGGGGTGGGAATTCCATTGGCTGGATCAGTGATCAAGCCGGTCTTCCCTGCATCAGCGGTATGCGTCGCAGTAATGCACAGCAGTATCTTGGCACTCAAAGTTTGCTGACGGCAGCCGGTGCTGGAGTCGCAACGTTGCTATCTGATGATGACGCCACGTCGATTACCTCGTTCGGTAGCGATGGTTCGATCTCTCAAGCCATGAGCGGCAATCAGGCCATGGGGCAAATTCTGAGTCAGGGCGTCAATGACATGAGCAATTGGGTCAACCGACTTTACGGTGAAGCCTTTGCTGCCGTTTATGTACCGCCGGGCCAGCATGTGGCGATACACATCAACAAACAATTGCCGATCGATTACGAGACCGAAGGGAGGAAGGTGCGCTATGACACGTCAACCGCAACCACAGTCGGGCTCGACTGAGCTTAGCGTTATGTCGCGAACCATGATCGCCGCCCTGGTATTGGTCGGCCTGGGGTTACTCACGGGCTGTGCAACGTCCAAAGATGAATTGATGCCAACTAATGGCATGACTATGCAGGAGCTTTGGCAACAGGGCTCCAGCATGAGTGCGGGCGACGCTGGTCAGCAGAACATCGCCGCGACACGGGCGACGCTACGTCGTCCGATTACGTCAGCCGATATGGTCGAAGAGCAAACTCGCTATACCCGTGAAGCGGCCAACGAGATACATAGCCAGTTCTCGCGACTGCCCAACCCTGATTTAGTGATTTATATCTATCCGCATTTGGCTGGTCGCGATCAAAGCGTTCCCGTGCCGGGTTACTCGACAGTTTTCCCTCTGTATCAGAAACCGCATTACGCGATGCCGGGAGAGACGGCGCGTCCGCCGGGGAGGACGCGCTGATGTCTTCCTTCAATGCCTTCATGAACCGACTCTTTGCTTCTAAGAAGGAACCGACTGCTGCAATGCAGGAGCAGGGTAAAGAGCATGGGGATCGTCAAACGGCCCTCAATGAGCGTGCATTGCTGACAGATGAAACGGGTCGTCCTATGTCGTTACCGCGCGGAAAGATGCCAACCGTCGGTGACATTCGTCGTCAATACGAGCGAGCACCGTCGTTCGCTAGTCGGCTACCTTGGATGGAGTACCTGCCCGAATCTGGATGCTTTCTGCTCGAGGACGGGGTGTCACTAGGGGTTGTCGCTGAGGTGACGCCAGCTCCCACGGAGGGGCGCTCGCTCGAGGCGCTGGAAGCAGTGCGTGATCAGATCGAAGCGGCACTGCAGGATAGTCTGCCGGAGCTGGATGCCAACCAGTGGGTGGTGCAGCTCTATACCAAGGACGACACCGATCCCCGCGAAGATCTGCAGCGCATTCGCGACGCGATACCCGAGGAGCTACGCAACACCGACTACACGAAAGCGTGGCTGGCCAGCATGGAGGCGCATTTCAAGGCGATCTCTCGCCCAAATGGCCTGTTCGAGGATGACATCATCACGCAGACAGCGTGGCGTGGCCAGACTCGCCGTACGCGCCTAGTGTTGTATCGCTGGGTCAGTCGTAATAACAAAGCGAAGCTCGGTGAGCATCGATCACGGCTTTCGCCGGAGGCGCTGATCAACCACGTCTACGGTAAGCTGGAGTCGAAGCTGGCCAGCGCCGGACTGCCAGTGCGGCGCTATGACGGTCGTGATTTCCACCGGTGGATGATGCCGCGCTTTAATCCGCGCCCGGCGTTTTCCCCGGACGACCCTCAGCGCTTTTACGACGTGTTCGACTATCCGGGTGACGATCCCGACGTCCAGCTCTGGTCATACGACTTGGCTGAAGGAATGCTCGCGAGCTCTCCTCGCGCGGATGCTGAATCCGGGCTCTGGTATTTCGATGGGCTGCCGCAGCGTGTTATCCCCGTCGAGGAGTTGCGTAAGGTGCCCAAGGTTGGTCACCTGACTGCCGAGATTTCGCGTGGCCAGACATCGATTCGCAACGCTACGTTCGACGTGTTGCCGCTGGGCGTCGAAGCGTGCATGACGATTGTGGCCATCCCTCAGGAGCCCCTGGAAAGCCACATCGATCAGCTGGCCAAGAAGGCGGTCGGCGACAGCGTACTGGCCGTGAACGTTCGCGAGGACTGTGAGCAGGCGCGGAAGTATCTCGGCAAGGACCACAAGATGTACCAGTCGGCACTGGCGTTCTTCGTCAGTGGCCACGATGAGGCGGACCTGGATCGACGCGTCATGGATCTGACGACTCAGCTCAGCACCGCCGACCTCAAGCCCGTCGAACCCGAAAATGAGGTGGCCGCGCTCAATACCTTTCTGCGCTGGCTGCCGATGAACTTCGATCCCGAGATCGATCGCAATAATCGGTGGTACACCCGATTCAACTTCGTGCAGCACCTGGCTAACCTGGCGCCACTCTACGGGCGAGCCAGGGGCACGGGACATCCCGGCATCAGCTTCTTCAATCGCGGGGGCGAGTCACTGACGTTCGACCCGCTCAATAAGCTCGATCGTAAACAGAACGCTCACATGTTCGTATTCGGCCCGACCGGCGCCGGTAAGTCGGCAACGCTCAACTCGATGTTGGGGCAGGTGGTGGCGATGCGTCGGCCGCGCCTGTTCATCATCGAGAAGGGCAATAGCTTCGGCTTGCTCGCCGACTATTTCGAGCGCATGGGGCTGTCGGTGAACAAGGTCAAGCTCGCCCCGGGAGCGAATGCCAAGCTTCCCCCTTTCGCCGAAGCCCATCGCTTACTCGATCCAGAAATGCGTGAGCGCCGTGTCGTTCGCGATCGTCAGGACTACGGTGAGTCACCTGATGACCCTGCCGCCACGCCCGATGATTTGCTTGAGGCGATCGGCACGGATGTATCGGATGAAGAGGATGTCGAGCGCGATCTGTTGGGTGAAATGGAAATGATGGCGCGGATGATGATCACTGGCGGAGACGCTAAAGAGGAGGCTGACTATCGCCGAGCAGATAACCGCATGGTGCGTGATGCGGTAATGATCGCTGCCGAGAAGTCCGCTGAGGAGGCACGCCAGTGCCTCTCCGAAGACGTTCGCCAGGCGTTTTACTCGCTTTCCCGAGACGAAAAGCTGCCTGAGGGCCGCCGCAACCGCGCCTACATGATGGGCGAGGGAATCGGCATGTTCTGTGATGGGTTCGACGGACAGGTCTTCAACCAGGCCGGGGAAGCATGGCCGGAGTGCGACGTTACCATTATCGACCTGGCGCACTATGCCAACCCCGGTTACGAGGCTCAGCTGGCTCTGTCAGTGATGTCGATCACCAACATGATCACCACCATGGCCGAGCGCGATCAGTACAGCGGCCGCCCCATCATCCAGGTCATTGATGAGTGCCACCTGTTGACGGCGAATCCTCTGCTCGCACCTTTCCTCGTTGGCGTGGCCAAGATGGGGCGCAAGCTCAACCACTGGCTCTGGCTGGCGACCCAGAACGTCAAGGATTTCCCCGATGTCTCGGCGAAGATGCTCAATATGATGGAGTGGTGGTTGTTGCTCAACATGCCACCTAACGAGATTGCTGAAGTCAGCCGCTTCAAGACCTTGACCGACGATCAACGCCTGCTGGTCGAGTCGGCGACCAAGGCGTCAGGCAAGTACACCGAAGGCGTGGTGCTGGGTGGGAGGCTTCAGTCGCTGTTTCGCGTTGTGCCGCCCAGCCTCTACCTATCGCTGGCCGGGACCGAGCCCGAGGAGAAGGCGGAGCGGGCCGCGATTATGCGAGAGTTTGGCTGCTCGGAGCTCGATGCCGCCATCAAGGTGGCAGAAAAATTGGATCGGTTGCGTGGGCTCGAGACGGCGGCTTCGGGAGAGTCCACTCATGGCTGAGATGTTGGTTCTCATTACGGCGGCGCTGGTGATCGTCGTCTTCACGTTGTGGCAGCTCAAACGGATGGTATCCGGCGGACGTCGTTACCCCTACATCCCTCAAGAGCGGCTCAACACCCCAACCGAGCAGGCTTTTTATACCGCCGTCCAGCGGGCCGTTGGAACAACCGTCTTGATCGCTTGCAAGGTTCGGATTGCTGATGTGCTACAGGTGCGCTTTCGTCAGCGTCACCGTCGCGATCAGCGATGGTGGCATTACTTTCGCCTGATCAGTTCTAAGCATGTCGATCTCGTGGTGTGCGAGCCACACGGTGGACGAATTCTTGCTGCCATCGAACTCGATGATCGCAGCCATCGCCGTGGTGATCGTCAGCGCCGCGACCGTTTCGTTGATGATGCCTTTGCGTCGGCGGGCGTGCCGTTGCTGCGCTTTACAGCCGGCGGTCGCTATGACGTACAAAAGATTCAGGAGCGCTTGGCGCCTTACCTCACGACCTCGAACGAAGGATCGGATACATGCCCCAACACCAGGTCGATAACGTCATGAGCTTCGACGCGAGAGAGCGGACGCTGCATTTGCTACCGATACTGCAGGTCGATCCCTTTGATGGTGTCGCGCTTGAGGACATCACCTTGTCAGTATCGGTGAGCTGGCTCGACGCTCCCGTCGTCCCGGAGTTGGGCTGGACTATACGTCAGCCATACCCTAACCGACTCTACTTTGTGGCAGGAGCCAATGATTGCCACCTGGGCAACTTCATCACGCTACCAGACGGACAGCAAGCTGGAGAAGTCACCTTCCATTGGACGGTGAGTGCTTCGGCGTTACCTCCCGGCCACTTCAAGGTTACACACCGGCTTGACCTAGTCTTTGGCGAAGGAGACGGAAACACATGGTCGATGGACGTCGCCAACTGGTGGAGCCTGAGTGAGTTTACCAACGAAGAACATTCTACACCCGAGATTGGCCGCAACAGGTTCTCTCGCATCAAGCGGCAAGGATTCTCACCGGGTCGGCGCGCCCAGGTCAGCGAAGTTCTGCGAGATGGATGCCGTTATCTCGATATTCACGAGTCCCTAGAATTGCCAGCAATTACGTTGAGTGACTGCTGGACCATCGATACCTACGGTGGAGATGTTGTCCACGAATGCCTGGAGGCGCTGCAATGAAGATTATCAAGTTCTTAAGCGCTGTTGGTCTGAGCCTAGTGACGCCCCTGTCAGCACAGGCAACCGGCATTCCTGTGCCTGATGTGCCGGACATGACACCTCCCGCTGCGCTGCGAGACCTGACACTCAATGGCCAGCCCGTGACGACGGACGCCATTCGGCGGGTAAATCTGGAGGGACCAATCTATGAGGTGCGGCTACGAAATGGAGACACGTTCTACAGCGACGCTCAGGGACGTTACATGGTTGTGGGGAGTCTTTACGACAACGGCCCCGACGGACTCATCAATGTCACCGAGCAGCATAACCGTCAGGATCGGCTGGACCAGCTGAGTGCCATTCCGGATGGGGGTACGGTGGATTATCCCGCCCAAGGCGAAGAGATCGGACGCATCACCGTCTTTACCGATACGACCTGTCCCTACTGCCAGAGGCTGCATCAGGAAATCGAACAACTGAACGAAGCCGGCATCGCCGTGCGTTATGTCCCATTTCCACGCGCCGGTACTCACTCACTGGCGGCCAACCACCTTGCTCAGGTGCTGTGTTCCCAATCACCGACCGAGGCCATGACACGGGCTTTCCAAGGTGAGGCGTTAGAGCTAACCCCTGTTGAAAGCTGTCAGTCTGCCGTTGCGGAGGGCTTTGCGCTGGGACAGCGGTTTGGCGTGCAGGGCACACCGTCCATTGTCTTGCCCGACGGCGAGATGGGGGAGGGCTACGTGCCCGCACAGCAGCTGATTCAGGCAATCGAGAGAGCTAACTCATGAATTCGATGCGACAGCGACAGATTTTTACTGAAGCCATGCAGTTTGCGATCGATGACAACGAACCGGCTACGTTTCTACGTTTGTGGCTCGCGGGCGACTGGGATTCTCTCACGCGCGAGTGGCCGAGCTACCCGATCCCCTGCGAACTAAAGCAAGGGCATCAACCTGCCCCGCTTCTCATCAACGCTGGCTCAAACGGCGTGGTGAAAAGCTCCAGAATCCTGGATGAATGGCTGTCGAGTCAAATGGCAATCATCAAGGAGACGGGGCCTTTCCAGACGGGCTGTCTGTGGTTCTATCGGGCCGGCGTGCAACATTTGGCCCTCGACTTGGTGGCTAGCGATCGGGAGCTGAACGTCACGATAGCGATCACCGAGTGCTTGAGGCTACCGGCCTCCCTTCAAGATGACCCTTTCATTGAAGTATCAGATGCCGTCGATGCTTATTACCTGGCGACACTGATCGCACATGAGCTGAATATCGAGTTCGAGCCTTATGTTTTGTCTGGTCCTCTGAGCACAGAAAGGCTCCGGAGGTCATCAACGACAAGAGAAAACGAGCGTCACAAGTATCTTGAACCCTGACTCAATCTTTCCGTATCGGAAACATGCTGCATGTGTTTAACGTTTTCCGATGACTGGCACTACACCTCCCAGTGACACTGGCCCTGGGCTAGCACGCATTACCAAGAGAGGAGATTTTTGATCATGACCGATGATAGAGATAGTGCGCTTAACAACCCAGCAAGGCTTAATGATTCCCCTCCGCCCCGTGAAGAGGCCGACCTTAGCTCTGACGAGTACATGGTTTTTGCGATGAAAGACAGCCATCACGCTTTCAGCCTTGGGCTCGAAACTGTGTTGGAATGCATTCGTGCTGCAGAGCTGGAAGGTGCCGTTCCTAAACTCCCGACGCAATGGTGGTGGGATCTACAGACACGCTACTCGCTAGACTTCAAGCACGCCCCGCTGGATTAGCAATCTATGGTGGTCGATGTCCTTTGGGCAGGTATCAGCGAGTCCCCAAGATTTTCTCCGCCAATTCCACCAATTCTTTCCGCCGGGGCCGCTTTGCCCTTTCTGGCGACATATTGAGCAGGTTTTTGAAGTGATCCCGGTTGAACTCGATTGTCTGTCGATAAATTTCCCTGGCATGAGGAGGTCGCCCGGTAGTGACTTGCATCACCATGGTTTCTTGGAGATGATGATCTCTGTGGCGTGCTCTGTGATGGATAAAGCAGACATCCAGTGATAAATATTTACCTTCTTGCCAACCAATCCGATGACTTTTATGGTCAATCACCACGCCTTGCACTTGATGTTCCTCTATAGCTGCAAGCAACTCTGAATTATTAAACACAACGCGCCCCGCTAGGCTCTTGGAGACCGTCATATAGGCAAATACCCAAGGAATATTCTGGAGGGTTGCCCCCATGTAGAGATGTCCATTCCAATCCCTGTAATCCTCTAGCATTTTTTCGGCTAGGGCAGATGAAATTCTGATCCCAATATCCTTCTCCAACAAATAAACTACTCGGTCGAAATTAGGCACAAGGATATCCAGTATCTTGTCGCCCAGGGGATCCGCCGCAGGTCTTTTAGATTTTCGATCATATTCCTTAGGGTTAGAGTAAGGGCAGTTTTCGTAGGCCCAGTCGCGATACTCTGCAAGTCCTTCGACATTACCCTGATAGTGGCGTGCATAAGGGGTGTCGGTGTTGGCTAATTTAAACAGAAAGCCCAGGATTAAAATTGGATTGTCACACCCGGGGCATACAGCGAAAGTGGCTGGGTTACCGCTACGGTTGTTGGTGTACCAGGGGTTTCGCTTGCCGGTAGAGGATTCAAATGACTCCTTATTCAATGGAAGTTCGCCCCAATCGGACTTTTGCAGTTTGTAGACATCCATGTTGGACTCTCCAGATTAACGTTGTGCACTAGCCGCTCTGCAATCATTAAGTTCAAGGAGCAGCTGACAATATTCGTGTGGGCTCTTAAGCTGCCGAAAACCTTATCTGATCAATTTAACATTCTCTACTGTCCCATCGCCTCCCACCCGGTACACCTGTGCGTTGATACCGCCGTGGGAGCCCGTCTATGACCTTCTTTCCTCAGCTGCGGCCATGTGCCGTGTTGTCCTCGCTCTGCCTACTGGCTTGGGGCCAGAACGCTGTCGCCGGCATTGAGGTGTTCACGACTGCCGGTGAGCTAGTCGTCAACGTGCCGTCATCTGCTGCCGTCATCGAACTGGATGCGCCTGCCCGTCTTGATGCGCAACTATCAGAAGGTCTTCCTGCGGATCCCGACGGTGCGAAGCAGGTTCTCGAAACGCGTATGAGCGGCCCCGAATGGCAGCAGACGCTCCAGGACTATGGCCAGTTCTATCAAGGGGTAGCTCGCGCTTGGATGCTGGGTATAGAGAAAGTACCGGCCGTCGTGGTTGACAGTCAGTACGTGGTGTACGGCGAACCGGATATTCGCCGGGCGCTCGAGGAGATTGAGCACGCAAGGGGAGAGCAGCCATGATGCGCCTTCTCTTCATGATGCCCGTGATCTTTGTGCTGTCGACTGTGGTGGTCAGCATGACGAGTGCATCACGTGCTCATGCCATCACGACGCCAGAAATCATCCAATCGTCCTTAAGCACGCAATGCTTGGATTATCAGCTCATTGGCATCTGCGCTTGGCTTCATTGTTCGGCCTTTAGCGGCTGTAGGGTACGTACCTCGATCCGAGTGAAGCACTACATTCCCGAGTTGGTTGTCAGCGCCTACGAAAACACAGGTGAAAACCCTTGGACCGAGATGGCGATGCTTTCTCCACCCCTTGGGAATGCTCTGGGAGGTGGATCGGCACGTGAGTCTGTCGCGCATCAGCACTCGAACACGCATTTCAAGAACGTCGATGCTATCGGTCACCCTTCAGAAGCCTTCTACCAGTTCGCCAGAGGTTTCGGCTGGTTTTGTGACAGCCAGGCGCAGCCGTTCAGACCCTATTTCATTTCGACGTTAGACGCGTTGGCGTGGCGATCAGGAGTGCCTGAAATGGCGTATCCCGAGGCCCTAACACCCGGCGTGCGAGAGATGGGAGCCATGGGCGATCTATGGAGCCCGATCTATCCGCGTAGCGGCTTCGTGTCTCAGACCCATGACTACAAGGTAGCGGCTTCAACGGCGCAGCGTGCTGCTGATGTGGTGACGCGTAGCGGGCAGCCCCATGTGTACCAGTCGTTAATCGCGAGGCACTCGCCTAATAGCGGCATCTGGGGGCCTGGCCCCGTTAGGGAAGGCGACCGCAAGACCCATCAATGGCAGCCACTTGCTCCCAACATGCGCATGTCCTGCTCAATCTTTCCCGATGGTGGCGAGAACAATCAGCTCCAGGATCCAGGTGATTATGCATGGGCGCTTTGGCGGCCCTATCGCTGCTGCCAGAGGCGGGGGCAGGAACTGCTGTACTTCACAGGAGAGTAAGTCATGAAACGTACCCTACGGCCTCTGGTCTTCGCAGCTGCTTTTGGCGTGCCCGGACTGGTTCAAGCGCAATCGACAGACCGCCTCTACTACGACATCGGCGGTGCTGCTCCTTTCGGCGCATCGGCTAGCATTGGGCATGGCCCACGCGCGCATGGGCTGGGTATCAGTTGGAATGTTAATGCGACGTGCGGCAACTTTGATATCGGCGCGACAGTGAGTAATCAGCTCAACGGCATCACCAATGGTTTCCAAAATATGATGGGAAGCGTGGTTCAGAACGCCACTGGTGCGGTGGCCAGCCTGCCCGCGATGATTATTCAGCGTTCCAACCCCGCGCTCTACGACTTGCTGACTAATGGCGTTATGCAAGGACGACTTGATTTCGATCAGTCGAAGCTTTCTTGCCAACGCATGTCCGAGGCATTGGCCGATGCAACGATCGGTGGCCAGATGCAGCAAGGCGCGATGGCCGAAAATTGGCAGGATATTGCAGCACATAATACAGACGCGGTAGCGGCGCAGGAGCAAGCCGAAGCTCAGGCTGGCAACGCCGGCCGGACATGGGTCGGTGGCCAAAAACGCGGTGGGAGTGGCCAGGAGCCGATGCGCGTGGTCGAAGATACGGCTCGGGCTGGTTACAACCTGCTTTATGGGCGCACCGACCCGACGAGCAGTGAAGCGATCGCCGGCGGCGGCGGGGGGTGGGGAGCAGTCTCGACCTCGAATGGAGACTGGATTGGTGGCGGCGCCGTCGGTGGCAACGGAGGAGCTGATAGCGGCGGGCATGGCTGCCAAGGCGGTATGTGTACCATTTGGGGTTCGCCCACAGAGGCCGCCGAGTGGACCAGGAGGATTGTTGGCGATACCGAGCTGCGTTCATGTGACGGGTGCGAAAAATCTGAGTCTATCGCCGGTACCGGGCTGATCCGCGAGCTCGAGGAGGAGCAAAGTAGCATTCACGAGACGCTGATTGACATGCTCAGTGGCGGTGAAATTACACCTTCGAAGCTTAATGACGTCTCTGCAGGCAATGGCTTGGCCGTTTCGCGCGGGGTCATTGAAGCCATGCGTAGTGATCCGCAAGGGCCACTGTTGGCACAGCGGCTGTCCAGTGAGATGGCGCTGGCCAGGACGCTGACCAAGGCCATGTGGGGGCGGCGCACACTCATGGCCGGCTCGAGCGACCCTGGCATCGAAAGTAATCCCGAAGGCATGACCGTATTGGATCGTAAGATCGACGCCCTCAATCGGGACATTGAGCTACTGCAGAGCGAGATGGATATCCGTCGATCCCTTGCCAGCAACGCGGCCCTCCAAGCCTTACAACGCGCTGCCAATCGTGCAGATGGCTCTAGCCCGAATGAAACGACGCTCCCTGCGCCTGTGCTGGATGAGCGTGGGCGCCCGTTAGAGGGGGATGAGTGATGTTCCTCAAACGACTGATCGATCCACGTCGATGGCCATCCCCTGTCGTGTTCGTGGTTGTGCTAATCGGCATGTTTCTACTCAGCGGCATGATCGTCTTGCTGAGCATTCAGATGATGGGAAGTCGAGAAGCTTTCATGGCGGTGAAACAAGCGGCGCTTCCGTGGCTATTTGTATGGCGTTGGATCTGTTACGCCGTCCTCATCGTTGCCTGGGTCAAACGGTGGAAACCACATGTGCTGACACGTCTTAGCCAAGACAGGGATGGTGGGGCAGCCGCCCGTGAACGGCTTAAGCGCCTGGAGGCGCTGACGTTAGGCGTCATGGCCACCATCGAACTCTTCAATGTGCTGGATTGGCTGGGAGGTCAGGCATGAACGCAGAGCTAAATGTCAGCGATTACTTCGAGATGGTAATGCTGATGATCGGGTGGGTGGTACACAACGCGCTCTGGTCATCGTTGATGCAGACTGGTTTGGCCCTGCTTCCTTTTGTTGCACTCATTGCGTCTGAGTGGTTCAAAGTCCGTCAGGAAGGCGAGGATGAAGGTAACAAGGGAGTGCTGCTGATTGCGCGTATCGAGACTCGGCTCTACGCCATGGTCATCTGCTACGCCTTCACCTGTGTCCCCATGATGAGCCTGTCATTCAATCCCGTGAATGCGATTCAACGGACAAATGATAGTGGCCAGTCGTGCACTGTCGCCATGATTGGGCAGGGGCAGTGGGGCAGTAATACCCTCAACTCGATCGGCGGCCAGTCAGCGGAGATTCCGCTCTGGTGGGCACTCGTACACGCTGTCTCAAAAGGGGTCACCAATGTAGCGGTCTCGAGCATTCCTTGTGCCCCAGATCTTCAAGCGATCACCTCAGAGATTGATGCTCAGGCCATCACTGACCCTGGATTGAGACGCGAAGTAGGAGAGTTTCAGCAACAGTGCTACGGCGCGGCACGCAATCTACTCTTCCAGCAAGGAGGAAGGATCGATGCACGCAGGGGACAAGATGTCGACTGGCTGGGTAGCGAGTATTTCCTGAACACACCAGGCTATTACGATTCGTTTTACGCGGGCCGACCGATAGTAGGCTTTCCTTATGATGCCAATCGTGACCAGGCGCGCCCCGGTACAGGCCCCGGACGCCCGGGGTATCCCACGTGTAGGCAATGGTGGGAAGACAGTGAAAGTGGCCTCTACACCCGCTTGCATGAGCAAGTCGAACCCAGAATTTGGGATGGCATCCGCTCGATTTTCTCATCGACCGACGCCGAAGGCGAGGTCATCAGACGATTGATAAGCAACCGAGCAGGCACGGCAAACGGCAATCAAGATATAGCTGTAACAGGCTATGGCAATTTGGATGGGAGCGTTGAAGATGCCATTTCGATGGTCGCTGGCGGCGCTGGGGGCGCCATGGGCGCCGTGGTGGGTAAGGCAGGCATGGATATGCTCAAACGTGCGCTACCTATGGTGCAGTACATCCTGATTATGGCCGTGGTGATCTGCCTGCCCTTCGTGATGACGATCTCGGGCTACTCATTCAAGGTAGCTGGCACAGCGAGTTTTGGGCTATTCGCGCTCTGGTTTTTGACCTTCTGGTGGGAGCTGGCACGCTGGATCAATTCAAACCTGATCAATCTGCTCTATAGCTCGGATGCCGCCAAGATGTCGTACCTTGCCGCCGGGCAGAACGCTTATGACAAGTTGGTGCTGGTATCTGTCGAGTGGGCGACGTTCTTGATACTGCCCGGAATCTGGGTGGCGGTGCTGGGTTGGGCTGGGATGAAAGTTGGTCAAGGCGTGGAAGGCAGCCTCAAAGCTGGTACGTCAGGAGCTAAGGACGCCGGTGACAAAACCTCACAACATGCTGAAAAAGCTGCAATGAAGAGATTATAAGGAGACACCTGAGAGCGGTTTCTAGCTGCTCTCAGGCTTGTCAATCATCGTCAACCATAACTCCACCGGAATAATATCCATATCCTGTTGGGCCATAACCATAGCCATCAGGTGTCGTATCTGGATAAATATCTGCAGTATTGCTCGGCCCAGAGTCTGCTGCAGACTTCGCTATTGCACCTATAAAACCAACCGTTCCCGCAACCGCAACTCCCCCAGCAATTTTGCTTAAATCCCACGCAAGTTTCGCGGTAGCTTTACGGCCTTTTGGAGTCGTAACGAGTTCTGTGAGTTTCATATATACCTCCGCCGTATACAGCCCTATCCATACTACCTACCCTAGCGCTGTTGCTATATCGATGCAATGTTCTGCTTTGACACATACCTGGTATGTGGGTAGCTATACTGGTATGGACTGGGCTCAGGTCGGTTCAGCAATAAGCAAAAGCATTGGAGAAGGAACCCCTGGAGCAAAGTCTGCTGGAAATGATGGAGCGGATCTGGCGCTGCGACCAAGGAAAGTGGTTGATCAAGGGCTATTGATCTGAGTTCTTCTCAAAAGTGCTACGACGATCAGAAAAAGTCTCGAATCCATCGGAAGACCTTCCGAAGCTATTAATAGATCGTCTCAGGGCTTCAATGTCATGATTTGAAGCAGGTCTAGAAGTGATTGCATGTATGACATATTCAGCAAAGCTGATAGTGCCAGCAACAGCCACCTTCCCAGCAATTTTACTTAAATCCCACGCGAGTTTTGCGGTGGCTTTACGGCCTTTTGGAGTCGTAACGAGTTCTGTGAGTTTCATATATACCTCTGCCGTATACGGCCCTATCCATATCACCTACCCTAGCGCTGTTGTCGTGTCGGTGCAATGCTCTGTTGCCGAACCAGTCAGGGATTCAAGCATCAAATGGCGTTGTAGAAACGATGTATCTACAACGCTCTTGCCAGCAGGGTGACATGTGTCTACGCTGTAGATACGAAATGGCTAAGAGGTGGTTCATGGAACTCAAGATTCAAAAGTGGGGCAACAGCGCAGCCGTACGGCTTCCTGTCGACCTACTCCGCAAGCATGGTTTGCATGATGGTGATGTGCTGGAAGTAGAAGATGTACCCAACAAATTGGTACTCAAGCCCGTTACTTCAAAGCCGAAATACACGCTCAAGGAGCTGCTTGCTCAGTGCGATCCTGATTCTCCCGAGCCCGACGAGTTAAAGGCCTGGCATGATATGAAGCCGGTGGGGCGCGAGGAATGAAGCGAACAAGGTTCAAGCGTGGGGACATCGTTCGAGTCAATCTCAACCCTACGGAAGGGCATGAGCAGCAGGGGGACTTCCGCCCGGCACTGGTGCTGACTCCGGCAGCATTCAATCAGTTCGGTACTGTGGTGATTGCTCCAATCACTCAGGGGGGGAGTTTTGCCCGCCATGCAGGCTTTGCAGTGCCACTGACAGGGGCTGGTACTCATACCCAGGGCGTCGTATTGGTTAACCAGATCAGAACCGTGGATTTGTTGGCCAGAGGGGCTCAGAAGGTCGAATCCGTCCCCGACTATTTGGTTGATGACGCCCTCGCCAGGGTCCAAACACTATTCGACTGAGGAAAACACGGGAGCTAATAGGGGGAGTGGCATGGATGTTCTGAGTAAGGTTGAATTCTGGCAGGTTGATGGCGAGGTACTGGACACTGACCGGTACAGTGAAACCCATGTCCAGACCCGTGGTGGGGGAGGCTATGCCCGTGCTCCATCCGTTCGTGTAAGCCAAACGGCACACCAGGATGTCTGGATTCGAGAGAATGATGGCCATGAACGTGCCATCCAGCTTGAAGGTACCAACATACCATTGCGTCCAAGCCAGCGAATCACAGTAGTTTGTGCACAGCGGCGGGATAACGGTACAGGTTGGATGTGTGCCTTGATCAACCACGCGACGGGCCAGACGCACGAAATCATCTCCCCGAAGGTGCTGCAACAGCGTCTTCGTTTGGTGCGTATCACCGGGCTTTCGTTCATTCTCGCGCTGGCAGTCGCTGCGCTGATCGTATTCCTTACAAAGCCACCAAGCGGATATTTTGCACATCCATGGCGTATGGCCGAATGGGGCTGGGCTATTGCGGCTGGTGTCGTTGTACTCTGTTTGGGTGGCTGGCGAAAGTCCCGCCTCGCGGGCCGAGCCGCCAAGGCATTAAAGGCACACATAGATGCAGCTATCACGCGTGCGAAGCAGACCTAGTCGTAAAATCAAGCATGCTCAAGAGGCTAAACGCGCCGATCGGCAAGGTCGTACACTTCTTCATCCCGACGAGCCCCTACAGCAATGATGAGCACGTGGATTGCGAGCCCATCGATCTTATAGACGATTCGCGTGTTTCCGGTGCGAATCCGCCGACAGCCGGTCAGGGAACCTCGAAGCGGTTTGCCAAGCTTGTCTGGTTCGCCATCGCGAATCCTCTCTTCAATGACATCGAGGATGCGATTCGCGGCGGCAGAGCCGAGTCTGATCAGATCTTGTTGCGCGTCAGGATGGTAGATCACATGCCAAGCCATGCCTCAATCGTCCTGACTGAAGAGAGACCGCATATCATCGTGCGAGATGGCTTGGTCTGGCTGATAGCTCCCCAGCCGGTCTCGGGAGATAGCTTCGATACGAAGGTTTTCAAGCTCATCAATGAGATCTTGATATGCCTGGACGTTCATCAGCACAGCAGCAGGCTGGTTGTCCTTGAAGACAACGAGTTTATCAGAAGCACGTGATGATACCTCTTTAAGCCGGGCACTGAAGGTGCGCGCCATGGTAGTCGCTGATACTGCGTCTTCTGGACGTTCAAGTAAGGTTGCCATGAGCCTCCTTTTTTAGCGCATTAAACTACATTTTATTGTGTGTTTAATCATATGTTGATGTGGGCCGCCTCGCAAGCGAATCGCCTGCCGATTACAGGCGGGCAATATTCGCTTCTCTCCAACGAGGGAAAAGGGTAAAGGGCCTTCACCCAAAGGGGGAGAAGGGAAGGGGGAATAAGGGGAAGGGGCTTACCCGTTTGGCTACAGGCACAAACCCTAAAAGGTCGGGCAAAAGGGCCAAAAGGTGCTCTGCCTCAGTAGCCTCTCCAGTATCTCGTCCAACGCGTGGCCGCAGTCCAAAGGAAGTGCGCTTTGGTAGCGCGCTCCATGTAGGTATGCGCCTGATGAAGCTGACTTTTTAGCCCCAGAACT
This sequence comes from Halomonas dongshanensis, assembly GCF_024790395.1. GTDB lineage: Bacteria > Pseudomonadota > Gammaproteobacteria > Pseudomonadales > Halomonadaceae > Vreelandella > Vreelandella dongshanensis. The sequence goes on along the minus strand of NZ_JAJISC010000009.1, from coordinate 124,707 downwards.
TCCATCTTTAGAAAGTGAATTTCCTGCTCCCTCTCGCTCATCTGAATAGCGCTGTCGCTGTTCCAGTGCAATTTGGTTAGTGCATCACTCATGCCGGCATCGGCAATCCATGAGCATCGTTTACTCTCCTGGCCGGAAAAAATGACCTTCCGAGTCAAGGCCTGATACCTCCAGGCCAAGCAGCGTGCAGCGCATAGCTTGGTTATCTGCTGGGTGAGGGCGGCGATCTCAAATATGGATCTCTTCCAGCGTAGCCGGACCACCACGCTCAGCCAAACGCCGATGGAAATCAGCACTGAGGGCTGCGAGCGTGATTTCGCCAAAGCGGGCCATGAGACGTGCCTCGGCGTCGGCGAGTGCCTCGCTAATCGAGATGTTGACAGCTTCCTCGACGAGACACTGAGTATTGTCGGACCTGTTGCCGATTGCGAACAACTGGGGTGACCCAAGAGCTTCGTACACGTCTTTAAGCGTCACCCGCTCAAGTTCACAGGATAGCGTCCATCCTCCGCCATGGCCTTTTACTGAGCGGACATACCCCTGTTCGCGTAGGCCGCCCATGACGCGTCTTACCACGACTGGATTCGTGTCTAGCGCGCGTGCAAGCGCCTCGGAAGTAACGGGTCTGCCAGCCTCTGCCATGTGCAGTAGCACATGGAGAGCGCCAGATAATCTGTTATCTTGTCTCATGTAACTTCATAAATTACGATACGGTGACTGTGTCGTCCTGAAACCAGCCCAATAAATGGCATGGACAGGGCGATAGCGCAACCGCCGTTTTACATTGAAGGAGTAACATCATGAACTTGCTGGAAATTCTGGCGGTAGGTGTAGTTGCGACCGCAGCTTCCGATATTTGGCAACAGGCACAAAGGCCTGTCACCGGAATCCCCGCCGCTAATTGGCCAGTAACAGGCCGCTGGGTGCTTGGATGGAGGGAGGGACGGTTCTACGATCCCATGATTGGATCGCGGACGCGGCTGAAGGGTGAGGCTACGGTTGGCTGGTTATTCCACTATTTGATTGGTGTGATCTATGGGGGGATTTACCTTTACCTGGCTTATGCGGTGTTCAACACGCTACCAACCCTGCTCAATGGTCTTATCTTCGGCCTAATCACCCTTGCGGCCCCTTTTCTGCTCATGAAGCCAGCGCTTGGCGGCGGCTTGTTCGGTCTAAAAGCTCCTGAACCACGAAAGGGATTATTCCTGAGTATCAGTGCCCATGCGGTGTTCGGAGTCGGACTATATGTCGGTGAGCTGCTCTATAGAGGACTTGTCTGAGAGCAGGATCCTGATCATATGGCTCACGCAGATGATGAGCCAAGGTGCCACTCGTATTGATTTACCAGTCGAACCAGTGTCTGCGCCTATGCAATGGGCTTCGATCGTCACTGCTTTCGGCTTCTCACTGCCGGACGAATGCAATCGCAGTGTCCCCCGTCGCTCACGGCAGTCAGCACGCCAATACATTCATCTGTCCGAATCGACTTAGGTTGTGTGGGGTCGAGTTTACATCTATCATAAAATTTTGGTTTCCATAAACCTTGGGGGACAGCATGATTGGAGAGCGACTGAAGCGCGCCCGCGCTGCTGCGGGTTTTTCCATGTTGTCTCTGGGCCAGCACGTTGGCGTCAGCGCCAACATGATCAAGAAGTATGAGCATGATGAAAATATGCCCAGCTCTGGTGTATTGGTACGGCTGTCCAAGGCGCTCAACGTGCGTACCGAGTACTTTTTTCGCCCAATGCAGGTCGAGCTAGGCCAAGTCGAGTATCGCAAGCGCTCATCGACACCGGCAGCCATCCTCAAGCGTATCCACGCAGATGTGTTGGATCAGGCGGAGCGTTGGCACGAGCTTGCAAACTTATGGCCGAATTTCCCAGTGGCTGATTTTGTGCTACCAGATGGATTGCCAGATCGGATCGAGACCCTGGATGAAGTAGATACCGTCGCCGACGGCGTGCGGTCAAGCTGGCAACTGGGTCAGAACCCGATCCCAGACCTCGTCGATGAACTTGAGGCGCGAGGCATCCTTGTCATCATGACCGATGTCGATCAACACGCGAAATTTGATGGTCTCCAAGCACAGATCTCGGGATTACCCGTTATCGTCGTGTCCACCAACTGGCCGGGAGATCGTCAGCGTTTCACTCTGGCCCATGAGTTGGGGCACCTGCTGTTGCAGGGACGACTGGCGACCGCGCTGGATGAAGAGCACGCGTGTAACCGATTTGCGGGTGCATTTTTGCTCCCAGGGGGACCTATGCGCCTACAGCTTGGTGAAACACGCCATCGTCTTGAGCCAAAGGAACTCTACCTGTTGAAGATGGAGTACGGGCTGAGCATGAAAGCCTGTCTCTATCGTGCCAAGGATCTCGGCATCATCACCTCGTCGGTTCATCGTGGCATGATGATTCAGTTTTCTAAAAACCGCTGGAATAAGGTTGAGCCAGGTCGTGCCTATCCGCCGGAAACCACCTTGACGTTCCAACAGCTCGTCTACCGGGCGCTTGGCGAAGGTATTCTCGGAGAGTCCAAGGCGGCAGAGCTCATTGGAATACCCTTGATGCGGTTCCACCAGGAGCGGAAGCTGGAGCAACTGGATGCAGTTGCTGATCAGTGACGCCAACATACTGATTGATTTGGAGGAAGGTAGGGTGCTGGAGCGTCTATTCCTGCTTCCCTACCAATTCAGCGTCCCTGATGTACTTTTTGCCAAAGAATTGGAAAATCAGCATGGTTATCTACTGGATATGGGACTGTCCCAGTGCGAGCTCACTCCCTAGACACTACAATATGCTGCTGGTTTGATCGCTCATTCGTCTGGTGTCAGCAGCAATGATTGTTTTGCGCTAGCCCTTGCTCAGCAGGAGCGTTGTCCTCTTCTTACAGGCGACCAACGACTTCGCAGCGTTGCCGAACAAGAAGGTGTGGTGGTGATGGGGACTATCTGGGTCATTGAACAACTGGTGCAACATCAACACCTCTCTGTCAGAACTGCAAAGAATGCCTATGAGAGGATGCGCGAGAACGTCAGACGCCTCCCTTGGGATATTGCTTTTCGCAGCCTGGATGAATTGGATCCCCTCTAACTATACAGCCGCAGGACATTGATCGGCGAGTCACCGCATCTGGTGTTCCTCGGCTACTTCCCATCTCCAGGTTCACTCCGATCATCCAACCCTGAGATCATCCTCGTGGTCAACTGAGAAAACGAAACTTTTTCTCGAAATGTACGCCTAACAGGCGTACACTGCTATGCGAAGATAACACGCAAAGGAGGTCAACATGTTGGCCGAACCAATTCCCGAAGCCAGCACTGAAGCTCGTCAGCGCAACACCGAACGCTTTGGCTTCCGCACAACACCGCGTATCAAGCAAGCCATTGAGCAAGCGGCCTCGCTGAGCGGCCAGGACATGTCTGCGTTCGCGCTATCTGCAGCGTATGAGCGTGCAATGGCCACTATTCGAGCACACGAAGTGACGCGGCTCACGCCTGAGGATCACCAGGCCTTCTTTGAAGCCCTGGAGAATCCGCCGACACCGTCCGAGAAGCTGCGCGCCGCGTTCGCTAACCACGAGGAGAAGGTGGTGCATCGCTAATGCTAGAAACCGTTGCCATTGAGCCGCTCGATACGGATAGACATGATCGAGCGGCTTTTTCGTCCGGGGTCGAACAAGTCGACAACTTTCTGCAGAAAACAGCTGGCAAGCTGCTGAAAGGGGGCACGGCTAAGGTGTTCGTGGTGGTAAACCCTCACCAGAATCCCGATGCGATCCTCGGTTTCTACTCCATCAACGCTCATAGCGTAGACTATGGGGAGCTTCCCAATCGCTACCGGCGATATGCACTGCCAGGCGGCGGTATCCCCGCCGCGTTCATTGGCATGATGGGAGTTACTCAAGAAGCCCAAGGGCATGGGATAGGAGGTTTGCTCCTTGCCGATGCGCTCAAGGGAGCCTACCTGGCCTCACATCGGGTAGGAACGGCCGTGGTGATGCTCGACGTCCTGGATTGCGGAAACCCGGAAGCCGTGGACCGTCGGCAAAGTTTATACGACGGATACGGATTCCAGCCTCTACCCTCAAATCCGTTACGAATGTTTATACCTATGGCAACTGTCGCGGCGCTTCAAGTCCCATAGCCCTCCGACCGGTATTCCCCGCGAGCTGCCACCAAGGTGGAAAAATGATCAAGAAATGATGATGAGTTATGCAAGCGGATGGAAAGTAGTAATTGAGAGAACCGAGCGATTCAATCTAAGGGTTCCCCCGCAGCAACAAGATAGTGCCATTTAGGGATTGAATCTACCACCGTCTCGTATGCAGGGTGCACGTAAATCATTGAACATAAAGCACCTTCAGGTTGGTGGCCGTCACTATACATCTAGGCTCTTGCATAGCGTTCACGACCCTTTCATACTTCATCTGTACCACGTTGGCTGCTAACGGCAATAGCAGCGCCTTTTGCCTTCGGGCAATTCCCGAAGCCGTTAACGCATCCCGAGAGACGGCGCTCGATTGAGCTGGATGCTACCTCACCCCCAGGGAGATATCCCTGGACGGGAGTCTCCCGTATAACTAGAAGGAGATTCTCATGAAACACTCTATCTCGCTATATGACGCTCTTCGTGATGTCAACGTACCGTCAGAAAAGGCCAAAGCGGTCGTTGATGCTCTGGAGGATGACATGCGTGATCTGGCAACAAAGCAAGGGCTAATAGAGCTGGAACAGCGGTTAACTCAATCGCTGACTATTCGTCTGGGCGGCATGTTGGTGGCTGCTGTGGCTTTTCTTTCCGCCATCAAGTTCTTCGCCTAACGCCTTTCTCAACACTCGACCGTTGTTTGTCGATTCCACCCATTGGGGAGCACTTCCCCGGGTGGGGATGGTGTATCTCCCCGATCCACTGGAGCTGCACCATGAATCCTTTCCAAGGCTCTCGAGCCCTGCTGTTCTCCGTTCTGATTCCGCTCATGCTGCCACAGGTCATTCCTGATCCACTCCGCTGGATCTGGCTGACGCTAGTCGCCTTGGTGGTGTTAAAGCGCCTTGGCCTCATCAGCTTTGGCTTCGGCGGTAGTGCGTCTAGCAATGAGACTGAAGCGTCAGATTCCGTCAAGACGGGGTCGACTTCTCATCGCCGTGGCGTTACTCACCAAGGGATGATCGTTGCCCATGGCAACGCGCCTTATCAGTTCGACGAGGCCAACCGCCTCAGTTACTACATCACGCTGCGGTCTGAGTGTGGTGACGACAAGACCGTGTGGGGGATCGATCTCAAGCGCGTAGCGCGTGAGACCCCGTTGGCTGTTGGCGATACTGTCGCGCTCGAGTTTCTCGGGCGTAAAGCGGTGGTCGTTAAAGAGCCGGTTCGCAATGTTCAGGGCAAGATCGTGAATCACCGTCAGGTGAATACACATCGCCATACCTGGAAGGCACACGTTCTGTCGGCATAAACCAAGCGGTATTCACCCCATGGGGAAGTTTCCTTCCCCATGGGGCGAGGTGCTTCCCCGTTTTCGTTCCCGAGGAGAAGTACCCATGAATCGCAATATTCACAACGGCAACATCCGTATCGATCTTACCGCCAAGGCGCAGCGATTAGGGCTCTGCCCTAATCGTCGAGACGTAATGGTTCAGATGGAGCAGCCTCTCGTCCACGAGGTGATTGCGCTGCTTCAGAGAACAGAAACAGCGCATTCGACTAATGCAGGACAGCACTGGATAGATCGCCTTGACGCGTTCCTGGAGCAAGCGCGAAACGAACTATTGAAAGCGCCTGCAGGAAGTCGCTCGTTCGATGTCGACATAGCAGTGCCTCATCATGCTGTTGGTTTACCTAAGCCATTGTTCGTAGGCGTTCATGCTGAGTTGGAGCAACAGTTCGGCAAGCAGACGCTCGTATTCTCGTTGCCTGGATATAAGCCTTTGGCTGCCTGAGTACACGCTATTTCACTTCCGAAAGCCCGGTTTGCCGGGCTTTATTTTCTTCAACCCCGACCGGGATTCGCTCCCGGTGGGGGGTATCTCGGTTGTCATCATGAGGTTTCGACGATGGCCGACATCTATCAAGCAATCACCGATCGGATTCTGGAAAGTCTCGATCAAGGACATCTGCCCGGTATCGGACACCCCTGGGATCCGTCGAGCCGAACGCCACTCATACCCTGTAATGCCGTCTCCGGTCGCCAGTACAGCGGCATCAATGTGCCACTGCTGTGGGGCGAGGCCGAGGGTCGCGGGTTCTCCCAGGACCGTTGGCTCACCTTTCGCCAGGCGAAAGAAGCCGGGGGTACGGTACGCAAGGGTGCCAAGAGCACGCTCGCGTGCTTCTACAAGCCCATGAAGCGCGAGATCGTCGACGCCGCCGGCGAGCCGGTACTCGACGACGAGGGCAACCCCAAGGAGAAGCACTTCGCTATTCTGAGGGGCTTCAATCTGTTCAACGTTGACCAGTGTGACGGCCTGCCAGATGAGGTCACGAATCCGCCGGCGACGTCGGTCAAGGGATTCGACAGCGTGAACGCGTTGGACGACTTCATCGACGGCTGTGGCATCAAGGTCACGCACTCACTGGATCGCGAAATCGCGGCGTATTACCCCCGGCAGGACAGGGTATTGATGCCCGCGAAGGAGCGTTTTCACGATGCGGAGAGTTACTACAGCATCACATTACATGAACTCACCCATGCCACCGGGCATGCATCGCGCCTGGCCCGTATTGGGATAACCGACCCCGAGCCGTTCGGTTCCGAACGCTACGCGCTCGAGGAACTGGTCGCGCAGCTGGGCTCAGCCTTCCTGTGCGGACACTTCGGCATTCGCAACGAGGCCTTCGACGCCGCCTACATCGCCAGCTGGATCAGCGTGCTGCAGGCGGATAAGAAAGCCATCTTTCGCGCCACCGGCGCGGCACGTCTGGCAGCGGAATTCCTCAAGCAGACGCACGAGGAAAACCGCACGCCGACATCGACCGATCAACCACAGAAGGAGAGCGCCGAGGTTAAGCCGAATCGCCGACCGCAGGCGGATGATCAGGACATCGAGCTTTTCGGGCATCAATGGCCACTGGGCGACAGCGTCAAGCTGGATTCCACGGTCGATCGGGGTACTTTCCGTGCCCAGGTCACTCGCCTGAAGCAGATGGGTTATCAATTCGATGCCACGACACAGACATGGACCTATTCGTCTGCTGCAGCGGCTTGAAACCTGAGGGACAGCATGTCGACCACTCAACCCATGGCGCCGGCGTTCTCGGCATTAACCGAAACCCAGCTCCACACCATCGAAGATCTGCTCTCGAACGATGAGGCTTCGTCAGATGAGGAACTCATCACGTTCTTTATCTCGGAGGGCATACCCGAGGCCTCGGCGCGGCAGGCACTGACCTATCGTGATCGGTACCTCACCACGATCTACCTCAACAGGCACACCCCGATTAGTCTTGAGCGTGACGCTTGGCGTTATGACTCGAAGGCGCGTCGCTTCGTGCCTGCCTGATTCAACACTCAACCCCCGGGGGCGATGACTGCCCTTGGGGGCAGCTCGTCCCCATCCTTGTCGATGGAGACAGCATGTCACCTGCAACCCCGCTCTGGCGTCTCGAGGAGGCGCCAGAGCTTTTTCTGGATAGCTATGTCGCCGATGGCGACCGCGCGGTCTTTCTGTCCCTGTGGGGGCGGGATACCGCCATTCACGAACTGATGGCCAAGCTGACCCTGCCCATCGCCGAAGGCGGCTGGACGGGTGTCACGCTCCAGCGAGACGGTCAGTCAGTCGCTCTACAGCTGGATCGTGAACGCCTGGCCAAACGCACGACGCGGACCTATCGGCAGACGCGGTTCGGCAGCCTGCTGAACCTCTGGCTGTTCGATCAACGCTGTCAGGATCCGGATCGCGCCAATCGTCAGTGCTACGCGATCTTCAACGAATGTGACTCGCGACAGGACAAGAGCGCGATGCTCTGGTCACGTCTGCGAGATCTCGCTGCGTTTCCGTTGCTGGATCCCTGGCGACCCACGGTCATCCAGTTGCTCCTCGAGCACGGGGCGATCCGCATGCTCGACCGGACGTCCGAGCGCTTATCCGGCGTCTGGATCGATCTCTCGCTGGCCAGCGTCCAGGACGCCATCGGTCAACTCATCCACTCCGGCGATCTCGCCATGCAATGAACCTGGGAGGGCCACCATGGCTCTGATGTTTCCACGCCTGGCGCGCAACTTCGCCAAGAACGGCTACTACCCGACCGACGAGGTCACGATCGAACGTGTTCTCCAGGCCGTAGGCACTTCGCATGACCAGCGGGTGCGCATTCTGGATCCGTGCGCCGGCGAAGGCCACGCGATCCTTGAAAGCGCCCATCGGCTGGGCCGGGAGCGAACCGATGTCTACGGTATCGAGTACGATCTCGAGCGAGCGCGTCACATGCAGGGCTTGGTCGACGTCGGCATCCAGTCGGATCTGATGGATACCGTCATATCGCCGCGCTCGTTTGGCATGATGTTCTTCAATCCACCCTATGGCGATCTCGTCAGCGAGACCGGCGGGAGCAAGGGATACGCGGGCAAAGGTAGGCAGCGTCTGGAAAAGCTGTTCTACCAGCGCTGTGTTCACCTACTGCAGTACGGCGGGATCCTGGTGATGATCGTGCCGCACTACGTCTTCGACGATGAGCTGTCTAGCTGGGTCAGCCAACACTTTGATCGCGTCACGGCGTTCGAGGCCGCGGTCGATACCTTCAAGCAGGTCGTCGTCTTCGGCGTTCGCACGAAGCGCAATGCACTACTGGCCAACGACAGGACCAAACCCAACAGGAAGATGTTGCAGCAAATCGGACTGGGAGAATTCAAGCCCGAGCCGCTGCCCGAGATCTGGTGTGATGGTCTGTATGACGTGCCGCCGGCGATCGGTAACACACCTCACTGCTACCGCATGTCGCTGGAACCCGAGCAACTGGGGCAGGAAATCGATCAGTTGGGCGGGCTATGGCCCGACTTCAACCTCGCGTTCTGGACCGATGGGGCCACGCAGCGACGTCCGCTGCGTCGGCTGTCGAGCTGGCACCTCGCGCTGTCACTGGCAGCCGGAGGAATGTCAGGCATCGTGACCTCGCGATCGGGGCGTCAGCTGATCGTGAAGGGCGATACTTTCAAGGAGAAGTCCTCGAAGGTCGAATTCAGCGAAGACGCCGATGGCAACGTCAGCGAGCGTCGCATTCTGACCGATCGTTTCGTGCCAGCCATCATGGCCTGGGACGTGACCCCGGGCTCTCCCGACAAGGGGCGACTGTTCAAGATCACCTCGACGTCGGCGCATGACACACCGGCACAACCTGAACCGACCGACTCGGATGCCGAGACGGCATAACCACCACGCACGCTCATGGAGCGTGCCAACCCTACGGGCAGAACTTCGCCCGTAGGGGCGTGTTCTGCCCGTTTTCATTGGAGACGGATATGAACATGCCCTGCACAGCACCGGATAACGTCATTGCTCTCAACGATTTCATCGATGAGTTCGGCGACGGGCTTCTGGATACGCTCAACCACACCCATCCCCCGGTCTATGACGGTCGCGGGGATCCGGCGCGACAGGCGGTGATGAACGCGTTGGCACGCCAACCGTTCCCGGCACAGGCAGACGTCGTTCACGCGATCTGCGCCCTGCTGCTGGATCAGAACGAACGTGCCGGCGTGATCAACGCCGAGATGGGGACAGGCAAAACGATGATGGCGATCGCCGTCGCCGCCGTGATGGCGAACGAGGGCTATCGTCGATCGCTGATCGTGTCTCCACCGCACCTGGTCTACAAGTGGCGGCGAGAGATCCTCGAGACGGTGCCCGAAGCTCGGGTCTGGGTGCTCAATGGACCGGATACGCTGGCGAAATTACTCAAGCTGCGCGAGCAGTTGGGGCAGCCAGACGATGGTCGGCCGGAGTTCTTCGTGTTGGGGCGCGTGCGGATGCGGATGGGATTTCACTGGGCGCCGGTGGCTACCCCCAGGCGCACGCTGTCCGGCCGCTTCGCGGCGTGTCCGGATTGCGGCCGCATGATCCTCGACAACGACAATGAGCCGATCCGGTTCGAATCGTTCCAGCAGACCGAGCGTCAGCAGGCGTGCGCGGGATGCGGTGGCCTGCTCTGGACACTCATACGACAGCGGCAGCCCGAAGGGGGTGCCCGCCGTCGTTCGGTACTCAAGGCGCTGCAGCGCATTCCCACCATCGGCAAGGTGACGTCCGAGAAGCTGATCGACCAGTTTGGCGAGGGATTTCTCTCGTCGATGCTGGCCGACAACGTGCACGAGTTCATCAACCTGATGGACGAGAACGGCGACCTGGTGTTCAACGATCGACAGGCGACGAGGATGGAGCGGGCGATGGCCAACATTGAGTTCGGCTTCGGTGAAGGCGGTTTCCAGCCGAGCGAATTCATAAAGCGCTATCTGCCGGACCAATTCTTCGACCTGCTGATCGTCGACGAGGGACATGAGTACAAGAATGCGGGGTCGGCCCAGGGCCAGGCCATGGGTGTACTGGCAGCGAAGGCACGCAAGACGCTTTTGTTGACTGGCACGCTGATGGGCGGCTACGCCGACGACCTGTTCTATCTGCTCTTCCGGATCCTGACACCAGTGATGATCGAAGACGGCTATCGTCCCCAGCGCAATTCACTGGGGGCGGCGTCCATGGCCTTCATGCGCGAGCACGGTGTCCTCAAGGACATCTACTCGGAGCGTGAGGGCGTTGGGCACAAGACGGCGAAGGGGCGGAAAACCTCGGTGCGGACGGTGAAGGCACCTGGGTTTGGCCCCAAGGGCATCCTGCGCTACGTGCTGCCCTTCACGGTCTTCCTCAAGCTCAAGGACATCGGCGGCGATGTGCTGCCGCCGTATGACGAGGAGTTCGTTGAAGTCCCGATGTCATCTGCTCAGGCCAGTGCCTACGACAAGCTCTCTGGAGAGCTGACAAAGGCGCTGCGGGAAGCGCTGGCACACAAGGACACCACGCTTCTGGGTGTGGTGCTCAATGTGCTGCTGGCGTGGCCTGACTGCTGTTTTCGACCGGAAGCGGTCAAGCACCCGCGTTCGCGGGAGCTGATCAGTTTCACCAAGTCGATTTTCGACGAAGCGTCGACGATGCCGAAGGAGGACGAGCTGGTCGAGCTATGCCGGTCGGAGAAGGCCCAGGGCCGCAATGTGCTGGTCTACTCAACCTACACCGGCAAGCGCGACACCACGAGTCGCCTGAAGCGCGTACTAGAGCAGGAGGGCCTCAAAGTGGCCGTGTTGCGCTCGAGCGTCGATACCAGTCGGCGAGAGGACTGGATCGCGGATCAGGTCGAGAAGGGGATCGATGTACTGATCACCAACCCGGAGCTGGTGAAGACCGGGCTGGATCTTCTCGACTTCCCGACGATCGCGTTCATGCAGACTGGCTGGAACGTCTACACGCTGCAGCAGGCGGCGCGACGTTCCTGGCGTATTGGTCAGCACCGAGCGGTGCGTGTGCTGTTCTTCGGCTACGCCCAGACGTCACAGATCGCCTGTTTGCGGCTGATGGCAGCCAAGATCGCCGTGGCACAGAGCACGTCCGGAGACATCCCTGAGTCAGGGCTCGATGCGCTCAACTGCGATGGCGAGTCTGTGGAAATGGAACTGGCCCGTCAGCTGGTCGCGTGATGATCAGGTTCACCCCAACCCCTCTTTGGAGGGGTTTTCATTTCATAATGACTTCTGTGCCGCATTTTTCTGAACGTTGCCCAAGTCATATAAGTTATATGTATCAGTCGCTCGAGATGGCTAAGTGTATGCCTGTGCTTTCTGAAACCTAAACCGAATTGCGCGCGCATAGCTCCGAGCGGTATTTTGGAAGCTGAGGCTTTCCGAGGAATCAATGCGGCAAAAATCAAGCTCACCAAATCCTCAGTCGATGCGGCACAGCCTCTGGCACATCTAGTCGAAATGTGCGAGGCCCTAGTTCCTCAGCAGGTAAGGTGTAGTACCGTACTAATACACAAGATGGCGGATGGGGATACATTAGATGGTCTACCATACGCAGGACTTCTTGAACTTGTGCGGGAATTGATCAATTTCGCCTACTGCTGCTTCATCGTTGAGCATCGGCTTGGAGAAAAGACGTGACTATTTTTCGATGGCAGAACTGTTACGCCGATGTCGCTACGGCGATGCATGGGATCAGCGTTCAGTCATTTCTTGATGATGTCATCGTGCCATCGATACAGGCACTCGAAGAAAAGATGCACATACTCAGTCGCAGCGATGAGCCTATTACCGCGCTTGCCCTTTCCGATACAGGAGACATGCTTCGCGAAACTAAGATGGCCTTTGCCCTTTCCATCCAGTCGATCTGGGAGCGTCAGCTACGTGGTTACCTGCGTGGATGTGCTTCGGCTTTGCGTCCGCACAAAGGCTTGGAAGAAAAGGCAGAGAAGGCAAACTGGCGCAGGCTCCGCGAGTTGTTCATTGAACTTCGCGACATAGAGCTTGAGGCGTTCCCCAGTTTCTCCGAGTTGGACAAGTTACACCTGCTGGGTAACGCATGCCGACATGGCGATGGGCCCTCTGCAACCGAATTGGCCAGACATTGCCCCGAACTGTGGCCAGATTACCTTTTGCCCCCGGCCGATGCGAATCAAGTCACAGCGGTGGCTCCGTCCGTCGAATTGATGGACATTCCTTTGGATCGACTTCGATTGTTCTGTGCGGCAATCGTTACCTTCTGGGGCGATGCGGAGTACATCTACAATGAGAGCATCGAATGCAAGCACCCGAGCCTCGAGGCAAGGCTTGCGCAGGAGCGTACACAGCGATCATGGCAGCCGGTGGCTGGCATGAGGAGGCTGCGTCGATGATATCGGTGGACGAGGAACTTCTCGCCAAGTTGGGAGCCCTGTGGCGGATTCCTCCACCAGGTCCCGACAATTTGTTGTCGGCACCCGAATTCATATCGTTGAGCAAATTGATAGCGCAACGCACTGGCAATACGGCAACCTTTGCATTGAGCAACGCACTCAGATCCCTTGGTCTGCCATGTGGTTTGCCTGCCGGCCACAGGGTGCAGGCTCTCGACTTGCCGACAGTGGCAGATATGCTGGTGAAAGCCTTCTCTCGCAGTTCCATCACTAGGCGCCATCTCTGTCCTCTCGATCTTGCCGACGACCTGCCTTTAATGACGTTCGGCCAGGCGCGCGTTGCGAGGTTCAGCGCAGCACAACTATACGATCTTTTCGACTGGCCCAGGCTGAGCCGTTATTTCCCTACGTTGACTTCGGGCGCGGAGCGTCTGTCCGAGTTCCAATGGCTAGTCGTCGAGGAAGAGGTCCCTGTTCGAACTAACCCGGAAGCGCGGGCATTCCCGTTCTTGGACATGGACATCTCTCGCGATCTTGGTGAGATTGAGCCGCATCGTGGCCGGTTTCCCCAGGCTGTAGAGGATGCGCTTTTTTTCCTTCTTCTCGCTCCATGGGAGGATTGGTCCACATTGAACGAGGTCGATTGGCGCGGGTTCCGCGTTCCATGGATATACACGCTGGACGATGATTTGTTCGTATCGCCCACTCGCCCGCCTAGCGCAGAAACCCTGTCTTACGAACCTCGCACCTACACGGATAATAGGGGCGAGGTAATAGAAATCGAGCGTCCCATTGTTCTCCCCCTCGATAATGCTGCTACAGAGGGACTGCAATGGGTGAACGACACCGCATGGAAGCAAGTTCAGGCTGCTCGCGCGACTTCCCTGTTCGAAACCCCGGTGGTGCATTTTCTCGTGCGAGCGTTTCTCGCCAGTGGCATCGACGAATTCATTGCCCACCTGACGGTCATTGAGGCGGCATTGGGCTTGGAGAGCGACTACAAGCGAAAGTTGCGACCTAATACTGATCCCTGTCCCAGACTATCTGCGACCCAGCGCGTCGCAGTCCGCCTACGTGCCGCGGTTGGGGAAGGGAAGGCAGAGCGGGACTATATGAATCTGTTCGATTTGAGGAGCGCATTCATTCATGGGCGGTCTGGGGTTCAATGCATCTCAACGAAGCAAAGAGTGTTGGCACGCAGTCTTGCAAGGCGAGCCGCATGTGCATTGGTTCGGCTGTCTCGACAACCAGAAGTGGCACGGGAACAGGTGCTGTCGGATCTCTTAGGTTCGCCTCGTCAAGCTTAGATCAGCTTGGAAAAACGTATGCATCAAATCGATCGCCCGGTAGACGTCCAAAAGCAGTGAGTCGCCGTCGTCGGTCCTGGCTTGCTCTTTAATATGTCGCAACGGTTGGATGATGTTGCGCATGATGCATAGCTCCCTGTTGTGTGTATTTATACAGTGTTTTGGGGTGGTCCTGAATGGGCAAATGAATTTTTCAACGTTTCACCATCTAGCATGGTTAGTCTTGAACATAAGCAGCCCTTCAAAAGCCAAGAAAGCCAAGCCACACAACTTAACATTCCCGCTTCACCAGTTCCTCATGTCGTGTCACACCTGTTTGTTGCGAAACACAACAGGAACCACAGATGCTACGTCGCCTATTCCAGCGATCCAGCCTGAAGTTAGAGCCGTCAGCAGACTTCACGAAGCCTTCCTCTGGCAAGGAGCTACTAGATACTCCGCGTCGCCAGCAGATGATCAAAATGCTTTGGGACACGACGTCGTTGACCCAGAGCGTCTTTGACGAGTATCTGCTCGCGCCGATCAGAAGGTATGCGGAGCTGGTGCAGCTTCTGCCGGCATCAGAATCACATCACCATGCTTATCCAGGTGGCATGCTAGACCATGCCCTAGAGATGGCGTGCTACGGACTGCGTCTGCGTCAACGTCATCTCCTGCCTCCTGGCGCAAAACCCGAAGACCAAAGTTCAGCAGGTGAGCTTTGGAGTGCCGCCGTGATCCACGGAGCGCTCATGCACGATATCGCCAAGACGTTGGTCGATGTCGAAATTCATCTTGAGGATGGGCGGGAGTGGAGGCTATGGCATGGTTCCATTCCTTCGCCTTATCGCGTCAGATACCGATCGGGACGGGAGTATCATCTCCACGCGGCAGTCAATCCGTTGTTGTGCGAACGAGTCCTTGGGGCGAAGGTGCTCGACTGGATGATGACTCAGCCCAAACTGTTTGCGCTGTTCATGTACACCATCGCAGGGCACACCGAGCGAGGCGGGATCGTCGCAGAGCTGATCCACCAAGCAGATCGTGCGAGTGTTGCTAAGGCTCTAGGAGGTGATCCGGTTCAGGCACTTGCGGCCCCGGTAGAATCTATTCAGCGGAAGCTGGCCGAGGGCCTGCGATACATGGTCAAGGAGCAGTTCAAACTCAATCAGAAAGGCGGGGTCGCATGGCTGACAGAGGAGGCGCTATGGCTGGTATCTCCTCGAGCGGTCAATGAGTTGAAGGCACATCTATATGCGCAGGGAATCAAAAGCATTCCGGCTGACCTCAATCGGCTCTATGGAGAGCTGCAGGCGCATGGACTGATTGAAGAGGTCAGTGAGGGAAAATCGGTCTGGAAGTGCGATGTTTCGGAGGGCAACTGGAACCAGTCCTTCAACATGATCAAGGTGCCTCCAACCCTCATATGGGGAGTAGAGGAAAAACCCCCTCTATTCGGCGGAAAACTGACAATTCAGGGGGCTGGGACGGCAGAGGGGGACAAGCCGAAAACTGACTCTGATATTGGGCTAGGCATGGATTCAGAGAGTGGCCAGCCAGTCATTAAAGGTGAGGTCAGCTCGATCAATCCAGCCTGCGCAGCCCAGAAGCGGCCGGTAGCGCGTCAGGCAGCAGCTGCCTCTGGCGCGGATAACAACGGGCTCGACGATGACATCCTTTCTCTATTCCCCGAAGTTACTCCTTCAGATACCCCTGACCCACTTGGCTCACTTGATATTAATAACAAGGATGTTGTTGATGACAGTTTAACTTCATCTGAATTAGAGATAGGTTGTGAAAGGGATCCTGCTGCAAGTGCTGGTCAGGATTTTAATAATAGTTCGGACCTCGGTGTACAGTTCTGGCAATGGTTGAAGACGGGTCTAGCTGATCATTCAATCGTTATCAATGACACAAAGGCACCTGTTCACATCGTGGACAGAACCTACTTCCTCGTCAGTCCGGGAATATTTAAGCGCTTTAGTACGTTAGTTCTGAATGACGAAGGTCAGTGGAAAACAGTACAGAAGCGCTTCCAAAAGCTCGGGTTACACATCAGAACTCAGGGGCAGAATATCCATAACGTCTCCGTCGAGGGGCCAAACAAGAGCCGACTGCTGAAAGGCTACTTGATCAGGGATCCGAGAACAGTGAGTCAAGAAATACCTCCTGATAACTGGGTGTTGACTCTGAAGAAAAATCAAGGTGACAAGGAAGAAGTGGATGAATGATGTGTCTTTTATGGAGCTGCTGAGCAGTTATGCAGCAGACAAACATTTGCGCCCTAAAAGCGTGACCACCTATTCTGGCGTGGTACGCCTTTTTCGCAAATACCTGGGACACCAGACCTTCCCCAGCATGGTGACAAGAGAAATGGTCATCAAATGGCGGGTTGCTATCATACGGTCAGAAGCCAATCCAAAGGGAATAGCAGAGTCCAGCTGGAACAACTACTCAAGACATCTCAAGGCGCTATACAGCTTCGGCATCAAGCATGATCTCATTGCCAGTATCCAAAATCCGTTCGAGGGGGTGTCTGTAAAACAACCCAAAACACCTAAAAAATCTCTTCAGCCTTTACAGATCCGGTATGCGCGAGAAGTTCTGAGTGTATGCAGACGCTTCGAGTCATGCTATGACGAGTGCTCAAAAATTCATCCAGCCTGGTTCTGGCAGGCTCTTTTCGAAACGTTTTTTCACACCGGGATCCGGTTAAACCAGCTGCTTCATATCGAAGCAGGGGATATAAATTTGAAAAAGAGGATTTTTCGAGCCTCAGCGATCGGGTCCAAAACGCATTCGGAAACCATTCTGCCAATTCCGGATGATCTTTACCCGTATCTTTATGAGCTCATTGTTGCAGCACACAGCGCTGGTTTTAAACGAAAAGATCAGCTTTTCAACGTGAATAGATTTAGCCAAAGACATAAGCGGGCCAACATGAATACTTGGCAGGTGGAGCACTTTTTCCAAGCACTGTCAGAACTCACCGGCTACAAAATGTCACCACATCGTTTCCGGCACTTTCTTGGTACCAGTCTCATGGAGAGCCCCGAACGGAACATCCATCTCACACAGAGCATACTCAATCACACGGATATCCGAACCACAATGGAGTATATTAGTCCTGATGTCGAAGCAATGCGCCGTGCGCTGAATGCTAGACCTCCTGTCTGATTGGAGCACTTGGGCAGGGTGAGGAAATTGTTTCGCTGTCTCTGCCCAAGTCGAAATTAAGATCGTGGCCAAAGAGAGCAATATGAGCGAGTTGACATCTGCTGAATCACACGCCATGATCTGTAGTGCCAATGTAGTGCAGTAGGGCAACGGAAGGGCTATGTTTCCTTGCACACTTGGAGTTAAAGTTCATATAGCGTATAATGCATTGCATATACGCTGTGCTGGTCGCCCACACACAGCAACTGACTTGTAATCAGTAGGTCCCGGGTTCGACTCCTGGTGTCGGCACCATCATTGTGATGAAGCTTAAAGCGCTAGATAATACGAAAAGCCACCCTAATCGGGTGGCTTTTTTGTTGTGGCTAGGGTTATCCACTGTTGTTTATTTGTGTGCTTGTGTAGCCATCTCCTCTAACGTTACTTTGCCTTTGCCTATAATTTAATTCTTGTCGGCAAACAAGATTAAAAAAAAGGTAGGCATCTGCCTTTCTCCTTGAACCCCTTGCCTCTTTGCCTAGGCTCAAGTGACTCGCCCCACAGGCGAGAAACTCTGCCACTTTGGCTTTCGGGGCATGTATTCCCCGTAGTCTGTAGCAGCATGCGAGCGAGACGTTAAGCATCAACACGCTCCAGCAGTAAGTGTTGCTAGTGTGGCGGCTTAATATCATTGCGAATGAAGATCTGCTAAGGAGGGTAAGATGTTTCATCACTCATCCAAATTACAGTATCCCGTCAAAGTGGATAAGCCTGACCCGCAGTTTGCCATGCTTTTGCAGCAGGCTATCGGGGGTATCGAAGGAGAAATTCGCGTAGCAATGCAGTACTTCTTCCAGGCAATGGGGGCACGAGGAGACGACCGCATCCGCGATCTGCTTATGTCTACGGCAACGGAAGAGCTTTCCCATATCGAAATGCTTGGGCATGCCGTGGCTCTTAACCTTGAAGGTGCGCCGGTTTCCTATCAGGAAGAGTCGGCCAAAGACCCTATCATCAATGCCATTCTGGGGGGAGCCAATCCGCGTCACTTGCTCTCGTCGGGGCTTTCAGCAATGCCGGTGAATGCTAATGGGGTACCCTTTGACATGAGCCACATTTACGCGACCGGCAATATTGGGGCCGATATGATGGCTAACGTGGCTGCCGAATCCGGTGGGCGCGTGCTGGCAACCCGACTCTATAACTGGACTGATGATCATGGGATGAAGGATTTCCTGTCCTTTTTGATTGCTCGTGATACCTACCATCAGCAGCAGTGGCTCGCTGTGATCGAGGATTTGGGCGGTATGGAGGCCCAACTGCCGATTCCCAACTCTACCCCGCAAGAGCACGAGGCCACCGAGCACTCTTACTATTTCCTCAATACGCTGCTCGATAAAGAAGCTCCGAAAGGGCGTTGGTCGGAAGGGCCTTCCCTCGATGGTCGCAGTCAGTTCTCGGTGAAAGAGCAGCCCGAGCCTCTGGGGCAGGCACCTTCGTTAGGGGGCGCTAAGCCGAATTCAGGTGCTCAAACCGAGCAGGTCGATCCGTCCAAGTGAGGCGTAAGGCACTTACGCTTTTAAAGCTGTGGGCGCCACAGAATGCAGCGACGAGGATTTTGTCATGATGGAAAAACATCTGCATGATTGGTTTCGTGATGCACATGCCATGGAGCAGCAGGCGGAAAAAATGCTGAAAGCTCAGGCGGGGCGGCTTGAAAGCTATCCTGAGCTTAGGCGGCGTATCGAAGAGCACCTTCGTGAGACGCAGCACCAAAGCGAAAGGCTTGAGCACTGCATGGCGTTAATGAATATCGATACTTCTATTCTCAAGGACATAGGTGCAAAGGCAAGTGCATTTGGTCAGGCCATATCGGGCGTCATGGCCAGTGACGAAGTGCTCAAAGGTAGTATCGCCTGCTATGCATTCGAGAACTTCGAAATTGCCAACTACAAAGTGCTGATAAAAGCGGCTCAAGTGCTCAAGCAAGAGGAGGTGGCGCGTATTTGCACGGAAATATTGCAAGAAGAGCAAGCTATGGCTGACTGGCTGAGTCAGCATTTAGAAGACACGACCCAGCGCTTTCTTGAGCGCTCAGAAAGCGATGAACTGAGGTCTAAGTCATAATTATTGAAAGACGTTATAAAAAGCTCGGCTAAAGTCGAGCTTTTTTTATTTGCATTAAATTTAATAAACAAGGTAGACCAAAAATCAATATTTGTTAATTTTTATTTATTTTAATAAATCATAACTTATGTTAATGAAATTAATATGTTTTGTTGATCTTTTTTTTCGTCTCTTGTTGGCGTTAATTCTCTCATCTATATTTTCTCGGCTCATCGCTGCTCTTTAACGTGCGTTGCTGTTTTTCCTGAATTTTTTCGTCAATATGGAGGCCAGAGGTAGCGCTTGGGGAAGGGTGGGTAATGGATTGGTCGTGAGGTGAGGATATGGAAAAACCCAGTTCATCTGTGAGTGGGGGAGAGGTTTGAATAACATAAAAAGTAATGAGCTAGGTGAGACATTAAGCCTTTATAGTGGCTTAGGAAAGTCTGCCTGGGAAAAGTTGGCAAATCTCGATATTAAAACGCTCGAGCTCAAGAAGAACCAAAAGCTCTACACGGCCCTTGAGGGCCGTGTGGATGTCTACTGGATTAAAGAGGGCTGGGCCAGCTTGAGCCACTCAGCAGATCGACGCGGTCAGGATATTTACAACCTGTTTACGCCAGGTGATTTGGTTGGCATGCGTGAAAGCTACTTCGTTAATCAAGATATCGTATTGATTGCGCTGACCAGCTGTACGCTGGTGAAAATACCTGCGTCGCAGCTTCACGACCTGATCAAGGCAGAGGAGGACGTTGAGCGCGCCATACTGGCGTTTATCCTCTTCAACGATAACATCATCATTGAGCGCCTACGTAGCTGTACGCATCACAAGGCCGAAGAGCGAGTGGCGCACTTTCTGCTCGAAGTCTTTACCCGGCTGAAGTTTCAGGGCTTGGTGAGTGAGCAGGCATACCCGCTTCCCATCACTCAAGAAGTGATCGGCGAGCTCTTGGGTATGACCAGCGTACACGTTAGTCGCTGCATGAACGCCTTGGAGCAGAAAAAGCTGATTCGCAAAACGCGTAACAGCGTTAACCTGCTACAGATCGATCAGATGGTCGCCATGACCGGATTCGATAGCCGCCTCATTTATGGCCATGTCACGCGCGAGGCTGGCGTCTCTGATCTAGGTGCTAGCCACTGACGCCCCCCACGCTCGTGCGTGGGGCGGGGCACTTCATACATTCCGACGTAGCGCTGTACTTTCTCCCCCTAACACTTCGCTGTTTCTCCCCTTTTAAATCGCTCGCCTGTTGTCGTTGACGCTTGGCGATCTTTATACCTGCGCTGCGGCAATCTCGGCAAAGCGCTGGCGCGAAGGTTTTAGCCCCACGGCCTGCCGAGGCCAGCTTAGCCAGGCGTCCGGTGTCATATAAGCGGGTAGCGCTTCGCGCACCCAGGCTGCCAACTGACAATTGGGGATAGGCGCTTTTCTCCAATCGATGAAGGCCACCGGGCGCTGCCCCCACTCGGGATGCTCCACGGGCACGACGAGTGCTTGAGCGACGCCCGGATGATCGACCAGACGCTGCTCGATGGCTTCGGGCTGGATATTCTCTCCACCGGAGATAAAGGCGTTATCCATCCGACCATGCACGATCAGGGCGCCCTCATCCGTAAGCTCTCCCCGATCCCGAGTGGCAAACCAGCCGCTTGTGTTACGTGCGCTATCCACGCCGGTAGGCGTTAGATACCCTGCAAAGAGCGTTTCGCCGCGTACCTGGATCTCACCTGCGACGAGACGGACTTCGCGCCCCGGGAGCGGCTTGCCTACTTCACCGGAGCGTGTAGGCGCGCCCGTGCACACTTGGCTTGCCATTTCGGACAGCCCATAGCTGACCTTAGGAGGCAAGCCGAGCGCCGTCATCCGAGCGACTAGCGGCGCCGGGATGGGCGCGCCGCCAAGCAGCAGTTCGCGCAGGCGCGTTGTACTGGGGTCGAAACCTGCTTCGAGTAGTCGCCAAAGCTGCGTGGGAACCAGCGACAAATGAGTGATGGGTAGACGTTCAAGGCGCATCGCCAACGCCGAGTGACGGTTATCGAGCACCACGCGCGCTCCAGCGCGAAATACGCGAAAGGGGATGGCATAGCCCCCAACGTGAAAGAGCGGTAGCGAAAGTAACCATGCGCTATCGGCGTCGAGCGGCATCAGCGTCGCCGCCCCCTGCGCCGAGGCTAAATGATTTCCTAGCCGATGTAGTACCGCCTTGGGGGCTCCGCTCGATCCCGAGGTGAAGATGGTATTGCTGAACTGCTCGGTATCGAGCAGCACATCCTGCTCCACTCGCGCTCGTTGGCGCGTATCGAGAAGGAGAATGGTCACATTTTCGGGCAGACCGGACGTGGACTCGAGCGGGCAGAATGCCGCCGCCTCAAGTCGCGCCGTGAGCGATGCCTGCAATACCATAGGTAGTGCTGGGTCGAGCGGGCAAAACACGATGCCCGCACGCAGGCAGGCCCAAGCCAGCAGCAGTGCGTCGAGCGAGCCGCGCGCCGTTACCGTAAGGCGCTGCCCTGGCGTTAACCCCTTAACAAGCAGTTGCTGACTAAGCGCCTCGATATGTTCATCGAGAGTGGCGTAATCCATTACCCGGCTGCCGCTCTGTACGGCGATCCGCGCTGGCGCTTCCCGCGCCCAACGGTGAATGGGGCAAACGATCTTCATATACGGGTCTCAACTTGATAGCAGCACCTGAGCCGTTCGCGCACTATCTGGCTGTCTCTGGTTTGGCTGTCATCGCTTAGCAAGCCGCCTACCAGATGGTGACGGGTATCGAGCCCCGGCGCTATGTCGGGCGCCCATTCGGCGGCTAGCCGTGCTAAATGGCCAAGCCCAACGTCGCTTTCAAAGCTTGATGACACCACGATGGCCATACCATGCAGGCGTGCTTTGGCGACCAGTGCCTCGCAGCGTGCGAGCGTCCCTATGAGCGTTGGTTTGATGATCAAGGCGCCTACCCGTGGGTGCGCGTGCCAGGGCTCGTTGCGCGCCAGGGTTTCATCGAGGCCTAGCGAAAGTCCCGTCGCGCTGGCGACGGCAAGGCTTGCAGCGAAGGTCTCGC
This sequence comes from Halomonas dongshanensis, assembly GCF_024790395.1. Classification (GTDB taxonomy): domain Bacteria; phylum Pseudomonadota; class Gammaproteobacteria; order Pseudomonadales; family Halomonadaceae; genus Vreelandella; species Vreelandella dongshanensis. The sequence continues at coordinate 102,216 of NZ_JAJISC010000009.1, read as the reverse complement.
AAGGCTCTTCGATGTAGGCGACAAGCCCTTCTGGCAGGCGTGAGCAAAATGCCAGCGCCTGCGATTTCGACCAGCCGCGATTGGCATCGAGCACCAATGCGCCAGGAGGCAAATGCGTTGCGAGGGTTTGGATAAGCCGGTATTCGTCGTCGAGCGGATAGCGCGCCACCTTGAGTTTCAAGCGCGATAGCGAGCCAGGTTCGATTGTGCTCAGCCGTTCGATGAGTTCCTGCGGGGTACCCTGCCATAGTGGGTAGGGCTTAACCAGCGGGTGAGCCGATGGCGGCCATTGGCGCTGGGCGCAATCAAGGCCAAAGGCCACCGAGGGCAGGGTAGGTTTACAGTGCCCGAGCGCGGCAAGCTGGTCGAGGCAGCGTCGGCATTCGGTTTCGGCAGCGGCCAGGGATTCGCGTGAAAACCCGGGCAGTGGGGCGATTTCCCCCCAGCGCCCGTTTATCTCTACCAACAATCCCTCGCGGTGTTCGAGCCGCTGCCCAGCGAGAACGAGCGGCGAGCGTAGCGGCAGCGCATAACGATACAGCGCCAGCGTCATCAGGGATTACGCGGATAACGGGAGAAGTCGGGGCGGCGACGCTCGTTGAAAGCGTTGCGCCCTTCCTGACCCTCCTCGGTCATGTAATAGAGCATGGTGGCGTTTCCTGCTAGCGCCTGAAGGCCCGCTTGGCCGTCGCAGTCGGCGTTCAAGGCCGCTTTCAAACAGCGCAGTGCCATAGGGCTATGCTGCAGCATCTCCCGGCACCAGCGTACGGTTTCGCGCTCCAGCGCCTCATGCGCCACTACGTGATTGATCAATCCCATATCGAGCGCCTGATGGGCATCGTATTGGCGGCAGAGAAACCAGATCTCCCGCGCCTTTTTCTGGCCGACGATACGCGCTAGATAGGCAGCGCCAAAGCCACCGTCGAAAGAACCGACCTTGGGGCCGGTCTGGCCGAAAACGGCGTTGTCGGCGGCAATGGTCAAATCGCACATGAGGTGCAGCACGTGGCCGCCGCCAATAGCGTAGCCGGCTACCATGGCAACCACCGGTTTAGGGCAGGTACGTAGATCGCGTTGGAAGTCGAGCACGTTGAGATGATGGACGCCCTGATCGTCACGATAGCCGCCATAGTCGCCGCGAATACGCTGGTCGCCGCCCGAGCAGAATGCCTTGCCCCCGGCCCCGGTAAGAATGATGACCCCGACGCGGCTGTCGTGGCGGGCGCTGTCTAGCGCCTGGATCATCTCAGCGACGGTTTGCGGACGAAAGGCGTTGTGAACGTCGGGCCTGTTAATGGTGATCCGAGCAATCCCCTCGTGGCTCACGTGGTAGCGAATGTCTTCAAAGTGGTCGCCACACTCCTCCCACTCGATGGGGGCATAGAGTTCGGCATCGGTTGGTCCTGCGATCATAGGGCTCTCTCTCAATCAAAAAGCGGCAAAGTGTTAGGCGCGCCTCATCAGCGCCAAAGTCCCAGCGCGACCAGACTCAAGGCGGCAAAGCTCAATAGCGCGGCCAAACCATACATAAACCATTTATTGATGCCGTCGTTGCCAAGGCGTAAATCGAGTAGGCCGTGACGACAGCGGTGGGCGGCGTGAAAGAGCGGCAGGCAGATCAGCGCACCAATCGCTGCCAGGTCCGGCAGGCTGAACACCAGCGCCGTCATGCGTTCGGCTGTGATGGCGTTAGAAGGCAGTAAGCCTAAAGGAGCTAGAACGCCGAAGAAGAGAATGGTGGCCGGTAGCAGGACGGCAAAGCAGACGCCACCGGCGCTGAAGAGTAGCCACCAGAGTGGCTCGTCGAAAGCCTGACGCGAGCTTGGACGCGGTTGAGACATGGTTAGGTCCTCCCAAAAAGCCAGAAAAACAGCAGGCCAATGATCATAACGCCAACCCATTGCCCAGCTACGATGGCTTGCGGTGCTATTGCCCGGCGGCCCAAACGCAGTGGCATGACACGGGGAAAAAGTACGAAGAAGGTCGCCGCATGGTAGAGACTCGCTGCCAACGCCAAGAGATTGAGCGCTACCACCAGCGGTGAGCGCATGAAAACAAGCCATGCCGCCCAGGCCTCTTCACCGCGATAGAGCGCCCATAGCCCGCCCATCAGGCAGAGTAAAAAGAAAATCAGCGGCAACACGGTTGCTTCGCGCAGCATGTAGGCCTTGAAATAGCGGTGTTTCAGCCACCAACTGCGCGGTAAGCGAGGAAAGGCGTCGGGTGGTCGGTTCATAGAGCGCTCCTAACCTTTGAACAAGGCGATCAAGGTATGCTTGGCCGCTTCCACTTTGCCCTGGTTGACGGCAGCGGCGGGATCGACGTGCTTTGGGCACACCTGCGAGCAGAAGCCAACGAAGGTGCAGCTCCATACGCCCTCGTGGCGGTTGAGCACGGGCATGCGTGCCTGTTTGCCGCTGTCGCGACTATCGAGGTTGTAGCGATGCGCCAACGCCAGTGCGCCTGGGCCGAGGAACTCAGGATTTAGCCCAAACTGGGGGCAAGCCGAATAGCACAAGCCGCAGTTGATGCAGTTGGCGAACTGTCGATAGCGTGCGAGTTGAGCAGGCGTCTGGCGATGTGGCGTCGGAGCTGCGGGGTCGAAGGTGCCCACGGCAGCGTCTTCGATCAGGTAAGGCTTAACGGCAGCGAGGTGATCGAGAAACACGTCCATGTCGACGATCAAGTCGCGTGCCACGGGAAAATGCGCAAGCGGTTCGATACGCAGCTCATGGGGCAGGTCTCGCAAGAACGTCTTGCAGCCCAGCCGTGGAATGCCGTTGACCATGACACCGCAAGAGCCGCAGATCGCCATGCGGCAGGACCAGCGATAGCTAAGCGTGCTGTCCAGCTCTTCCTTGACGTAGTGCAGCGCGTCCAGCAAAGACGTGCTGTCGTCAGCGGGCACCTCGTAGCGTTGCCAGTAGGATGCTTGATCCTGATCGGGAAGATAGCGACGAATACTGAGCGCGCGATGGGTCATGCGTGTTTCTCCTTGGCAGCGTCACCGTAAACCCGCTCGGCAGGTGGCGAAAAGCGTATGTCTACCGCCTGCCAGCAAAGCTCGGCGGCCTGCTCGCCACGATAGAATACCTGGCTGTGGCGCAGGTAGTTGACGTCGTCACGCGTCGTAAGCCCAGCATCCAAACGCTGATGAGCTCCGCGTGATTCGCGCCGCTCTAGCGCGCCTAGGCAGGCCGCTTCGGCCACGTCGAGACCGAAACCAAGTTCGAGACATTCGAGAAGCTCGGTATTGTAGGCCCGGCTGGTATCGCTGACGCGGACGTTGCGAAAGCGCTCGCGTAGCTGACGAATAGTATCGAGGGCGGTTTGCATGCCGTCGGTGGTACGGTAGATGCCGCAACCGTTCTCCATCGCTTGCACCATGGCGCGCTTGAGCGTCACCCAGTTTTCACCGCCGTTGCCTCTCTCGCAGCGCTGCGACAGCGCCTGCTGTTGGTGGTTGGCAGCCTCCAGCAGAAGATGCGGGGAAGTATGAGTACGGCTACTGGCGCGTTGGCTTGCGCGCTCGCCCGCCAATCGGCCGAAGACCAGAAGTTCGGTCAGCGAGTTGGAGCCCAGACGGTTGGCGCCATGTAGCCCAACGGAGGCGCACTCGCCTGCAGCGTATAGCCCTTCGATACGCGTCTCGCATTGATCATCGGTTTCGATACCGCCCATGGTGTAGTGCACCGCTGGGCGGATCGGGATGGGCTCATGGATAGGGTCGACGTTGATGTAGGCCTGGGCCAGTTCGCAGATGAAAGGCAGACGCTCCTTGATATGCGCCGCCCCCAAGTGGCGCAGGTCGAGGTAAACCACGTCGCTATCGCCAAACGTGCCCGTCCGCCCTGCCTGCTGCTCCTGCCAAAAGGCTTGAGAGAGCTTGTCGCGAGGGCCGAGCTCCATGTATTTGTTCTGCGGCTCGCCCAGCGGCGTCTCGGGCCCCAGGCCATAGTCTTGCAAGTAGCGGTGGCCCGCCTTGTTGAGCAGGATGCCCCCTTCGCCACGGCACGCCTCGGTGATCAGAATGCCCGAGCCTGGTAACCCTGTGGGGTGATACTGCACGAACTCCATGTCACGCAGGGCAGCGCCGTGGCGGTAGGCCAGCGCCATTCCGTCGCCGGTGACGATGCCTGCATTGGTGTTGAAGCGAAACAGCCGTCCCGCGCCCCCGGTTGCCAGCACCACCGCCTTGGCACCTAGGGTAATGAGCTCGCCAGTGGCGACTTCGAGTGCCACGATGCCTGCAATGGCGCCCTCGTGGAGGACCAAATCGAGCACGAAGTATTCATCGAAACGCTCGATCTCGGGATATTTAAGTGATGTCTGAAACAGCGTGTGCAGCATATGAAAGCCGCTTTTGTCGGCAGCAAACCAGGTGCGAGCGGTCTTCATACCCCCAAAGCGGCGCACTTGAATGTTGCCATCTTCTTGCCGGCTCCACGGGCAGCCCCAGCGCTCCATCTGCACCAGCTCGCGGTAGGCGTGGCGCACGAAGTAGTCGGCCACCCCTTGCTCCACTAGCCAGTCGCCGCCCGCTACGGTGTCATGGAAATGCGCCTCGATACTATCTTCGTGGCTGGTGACTGCCGCCGCGCCCCCTTCAGCAGCAACGGTATGTGAACGCATGGGATAAACCTTGGAGAGTAGGGCTATGCGCTGGGGTCTGCCTTCGGCCCGGGCCTGTTCGGCCGCGGCGATGGCAGCGCGAAGCCCTGCTCCTCCGCCACCCACTACAACGACATCGAAATCACCCTGCTGCATGATAACCCCCTGCTCGGCATTTGCTTTACCTGGAATGACGCTTTTGTGCTTTGCTCATAGCGCGAAACCAGCGTGTCTTAACGCTTCTTTATTCTCGCTCAAGCTTTGTTGTTTTAGCGCCTATTTGAATCTATCACGTAACGTGGACGTTGTTGTAGGTATGCGGTTGGTTAGCTGAGATGTCTTGATCAGGATCAATAAGGCGAGTGATTTTTCGTGTTTTTATGTCAGTGCTTTAAGTGTGTTTAATGAATGATTTTTATTGGCAGAGTAGGTGAGAGTGTTTCTTTTCACTCTGTAACTTGTGTTGTGATTAAGCAGTTGAATGGTTAAGAAGTGTAGTGATTAAAGAAATTTGGTGAGGAAGAAAACAAATCATTCAGAGTAGGAGGGGAGCGCTGATGGCCCATCACGATAAAGCTACACCTCGTTGGAAATCGCTGGCGCCGCTCGTCGTTGCCGTTGTGATCGCACTTTTGCCAGTGCCTGCGGGACTGGCACCCCATGCCTGGTACTTCTTCGCGCTCTTCATGGGCTGCGTGGTAGGGCTGATTTTCGAGCCACTGCCGGGGGCGGTGATTGGTCTCATCGGGGTCACTCTGGCGGCACTGTTTTCGCCCTGGGTGCTCTTCTCGCCTGCACAGCTGGCCCAGGAGGGTTTCGATGCGCCGGGGCAGGCCTTTTCCTGGGCTGTGTCAGGTTTTACCAACGCCACCGTTTGGCTGATCTTCGGGGCCTTTATGTTCGCCCTGGGGTATGAAAAAACCGGGCTTGGGCGGCGTATCTCGCTCTGGCTCGTGGCCGCCATGGGAAGGCGTACGCTGACGCTGGGTTATGCAGTAATGATCGCCGATACCATTCTCGCCCCCTTTACGCCGTCCAATACGGCACGTAGTGGCGGCACTATCTATCCCGTACTGCAAAATCTTCCGCCGCTCTACGACTCGCACCCTAACGATCCGAGCATGAAGCGAATCGGTAGTTTCTTGATGTGGACGGCCATCGCCTCTACCTGTGTGACTAGTTCGCTGTTTCTCACAGCACTTGCGCCCAACCTTTTAGCCATTGCGCTGACCCAAAGCGCCACCGGGATCCATATTAGTTGGGGCAGTTGGTTTCTAGCCGTCGCACCCGTGGGCATCGTCTTGCTGCTCATCGTGCCGCTACTTTGCTACTGGCTCTGCGCACCGGAAATAACCTCAGGCAGCGAAGTATCGGATTGGGCGCGGTCAGAGCTCAAAAAACTGGGCAAGCCAACGCATCACGAGCTTTTGCTGGTGGTGATGGTGGTGGCAGCACTGCTGTTGTGGATCGTGGGTGGTAGCTTCATCTCTGCTTCGTTAGTCGGTCTCGTGGTGGTCTGCGCCATGCTGGTAACCGGCATCGTAAGCTGGAACGACATTCTGGCGAACAAGGCGGCGTGGAATACCTTCGTTTGGTTCGCCACGCTCGTGGCGCTGGCGGGCGGCCTCAGCCGTGTGGGGTTCGTCGACTGGTTCGGCGCGCTAATGGGAGGCTATATCAGCGACTTCGACCCCCTGATCGCGATGTTGGCGCTAACGGTGATCTTCTATTTGCTGCACTATCTCTTTGCCAGCATTACCGCCCACGTCACCGCGCTACTTCCGGTCATGCTGGCGGCGGCCTCGGGAATCAGCGGGCTCGATATGCAGACCTTCGTGCTACTGCTGCTGCCGACGTTAGGCTTCATGGGCATCATCACGCCCTATGGTACTGGTCCTAGCCCGGTCTATTACGGCAGTGGCTATTTGCCGAGCGCGCTTTGGTGGCGGCTAGGAGCGTTGTTTGGGCTCCTTTTTCTCGTTGCTTGGCTGGCGCTGGGGACGCCATGGCTACTGTGGGTCGTGGGGTGAGCGATAACGCATGCAGCGGGCATACCAATCGCTGAGCAAACGCGCGACGGCTTGGGGCACTTCAGCGTGCAAGTTGTGCCCACCATCGAGTACGTGGTGTTCAAGCTGCGGGCAGGTCGTTGCCAAACGCGTGGCCAAGGCATGGAACTTGGCGTCATCGCACCCTGAAAGGTACGCCACCGGTAGCTGCGTGCGCGCAAGCCACGCGGTGAGATCCGGCTGATGGCCAAGTGAGGTGGCGCGCAGCATGGCGGCAACGGCGCGACCATCGTTGCCTTGGCGCCGCTGCTGGCGTTGCATACGCTGGGCAGCATCGAGGTCGGCAAAGACCGGCTGGCGATACCAGTCGCGCAGAACACGATGCAATGGCTCGCGTTCGAAGCGCACCGCCCAGCGCTCGTCATGCTCCAGGCGCGCCTTTCGCTCATTGAGGCTAAGCCCAGGATGGGCGCTTTCGAGCCATAGCCCGCAAAGCCCGGCGGGGGCGTGGCTAGCGTGATAAAGCGCCAGCCGCCCGCCCAAGGAGTAGCCTGCCAAGCAGTAGCGCGATACGCCATGGGAGGCCAGTGTGTGCGATAGCCAGCGATGGGCCTCGCTAAAACCCTCGGTGCGATCTTCCCGCGCTAGCCCATGTCCCGGCAGGTCGAGAGAGAGTATCGGTAAGGAGTTACCGAGCAAGGCTTCGACCGCGGACCAGTCGTGGCGATCCCCCCATAAGCCGTGGAGCAGCACTAGCGTCGGTGGTGTCTCAGGCGTCATGCGACATGCCACTCAATGCACTGCGTAGAGCGTCAAGCTCGTCAGCGACTTCCTGTGAGGGGAGGCGTACCTCGATCAGCGTAGCGCCCTGACCAAGCGCGCAGCGATAGGCGTGCTCGAACGCTTCGAGCGTCGTGGGCGCTTGGTAGGCCAGCCCAAACATAGCAGCGGCATGGCGAAAGGTAGTGTCATGGGAGTGAACGAAACAGCGATCGCGCACTTGGGGATCGGCAGGCACTGGAAGTAAGTGAAAAATACTGCCGCCAGCGTTATTGAGCACGATGACGATGAACGGAGCGTCCAGTGCGTTCACTAGGGCCAGGCTATTGAGATCGTGCAAGGCGCTAACGTCGCCCAGTAGCAGCGTCGTAGCAGAGGCGTGCGTCAGGGCAACGCCACAGGCGCTGGCAATCAACCCATCGATCCCCGAAGCGCCTCGATTGCACAGAACGCGCTCGATATCTGGGTTGGCAGCCCCCAGCATGTTCATCACCCGCGCCGGTAGGCTGTTGCCGACGAAGAGCTCGCCTTTGATGAGCGTACAGAGCCGGTGGCAAACCCCCAGTTCGGAAAAACGAGTATCGAGGCCTTCTAGGTGTCGACGCGTGCGCGCCTGCAGCGCCGCAAGATCATGCCACGGCGAGCGTGATGTGACTGGATGTACGGCAACGAAGGCAGAAGCCGGGCCGACCAAGCGGCGCTGGATACAGGTATCGGGGTCGAGCGAGGCGACGGCGTGATCGACGAACCAGTAGTCGTGCCAGGCGTGGCGAGCGATGAACTGCGCCAAGCGCTTTGATATTAGCCTCCCGCCAAACTGCAGTAGCACCTCGGCGCGTTCGAGCTCGTGAGCAAAGGCGGTATCCAACAGGGCAAGATCGGTATGCAACAAGCTGTGCGTATCGAAGCGCAACTGGCTCTGGAGATCGGCGAGCAGGGGCCAGCCGAGCGTTGCGGCAAGCGCTTTGATGCTCTGCGCCTCTCGGGGATCGTCGATACGCCCAACGACGATGACGCCACGCTGGGCAGAAAATGTGGCCCAGTCGCTCTGAGGTGCGCATGTGAGAGGTGTCGAGTGCCACGCGCTCCAGGGAGTGTCATGGTCGAGCCACGCCCCTAGCGGAGCGAGATAGCTCGAGGTGTCTTCTTGGGGCGCGTAGAGCGGCTCGCGGTAGCGGCAGTTGAGATGTAGCGGGCCAGAGGTGGCGCGTTGGCGTGCCAGGGCGTGGTCGAGCGTGCTCAACACGAAGGCCGCCGAAAGCGAGGTCGTTGGCGGCGGGAAATCGCGCTGGTCGATGACGTGGCGGGCAAAAATATCGCGCTGGTCGATGGCTTGATTGTTGCCGTTGTCAACGAGCTCGGATGGACGATCGGCAGTGAGCGCAATCAACGGCGTGCCTAGTTGGTAGGCCTCTACAATGGCAGGGTAGAGGTTGGCTACTGCGCTGCCAGAGGTGGTGATGAGCGCTACCGGGCGCTTGCTTGCGCGTGAAAGTCCAAGCGCCAGGAAACCCAGACCACGTTCATCGAAGTGGGTGTGGCAGCAAAGCCGAGGGTGGCGCTGAGCAGAGACGGCCAGCGGCGCCGAACGCGAGCCCGGCGCCACGACTATATCGCGTACGCCGTGGCGATAAAGCTCCTCCAGTAACAGCGCGGCCCAAACGTGGTTGATGGTGGCGTGGCAACGGGGAAAGGGCGTTGCTTCGGCTATATCAGGCGCGATCATCCGTACTCCTCTTAGGCGATTCTAGGCGATTCCCAACAGCGCCATGACATCGGCGATCTTGTGGTCGAGTTCGGCCCACTCCGCCTCGGGGCGCGAACCTGCGACGATCCCTGCTCCGGCGTGTAGACAAATACCCTTGGTGTTCACCAAGGCGCTGCGTAGGGTGACGGCCAGCTCGCTGGTATCGCGGCTGATGCGGCCAAAAGCGCCGCTATACCAGCCTCGCGCGTGGGACTCGTGCGTGCGAATGAAAGCAAGTGCCCGGTCGCGTGGGACGCCACCCACCGCAGGCGTGGGCGGCAGCGTTTCCAGCAGAGCGGCGTCGTCGATGGCGGTGGTGAGCGTAGCGTTCACGCGGCGGCGAAGGTGATAGAGCGACGGCAGCGTCACCACTTCCGCTGGGGCGACATCGAGCTGCGTGGTGAGAGGGCTCAAGCGTTTGGTGATATCCGCCTGCACCCAGCGATTCTCACCGTCATTTTTGGCGTCGTCGAGCAGTGCCTGGGTATTGCGTCTCTCGTGGCCTCGCACCCAGCGCGGCCACGTACCGGCCAGCGCTTCACTGGTAAGCGAGCGCTGCTCCCGGCGATAGAGCCGCTCGGGCGAGCAGGCAATCAGCGTATCCTCGTGGGTGAATTGGGCGCCGAGATGAAAGCAGTGGGGTGCGCGCGCTTGCCAGCGTGCGAGCAGTGCCCAGGGCGACGGCGGCGCTATGCAGGCAAGGCGGGTTTGGCGTGAGAGCACGACCTTGGGCAACTGCGCCAGCGCGTTGGGGGCCGTCGCCTCTTCTACCCAGCGACACCAGGTTGCCCGGTCGGGCGTATCGAAGCGCTCGAATGCCGTTGGCGTCCAGTGAGGCAGCGGCCGAGCAGCCACTAGCTGAGCCAGGGTGTCGCGCGCGCGGGCAATCTCGAGCGCATGGGGCGTACCATCGAAGCGCAGGTTGAGCGCAAGCGTAGTTTTATCGGCGCTGACGGCGACGACCACGCGCGGCAGCACGAAACGGCAAGCCCCGAATCCCGGCCAGGCCGTGCCTGCCGCATCGAAGGCGATGCCGCCAAAGTAGTCGCTCGCCGTGCTCCCCGACTGCGCCAGGGCCGCACGCAGCTCATCCAGCGAGGCCACTTCGTGCGCCGCCCCCACGGCGGCGTAGGCAATACTGCCTGCTTCGCGGGAGCGCCAGTAGAGCCGGGGTAGCAGCGTCTGAGCGTTGAGCCAAGCGGGGAGGTGAGTAACACAGAAGGACACCTCCAAACGTACTAGCGCCGCTGGCGACGGCGCGTTAGCTACTCTATCCAACTCGGCATGGAGATGCGCAAGCGCTGTATCGAGCGCCTGCGCATCGGTTGACCAAAGCGCGCTCACGGAGCGGACCTAGGCTCATGATCGACGTTGCCGTGAGATGCGTGTAGACGCGCAAATAGCGTGCGGCGCAGATAGGGCAGCACCCAGCGATCGCCTCCCAGACGTCCCGCATTGGCCCCGGCAACCAGCAGGAAGAAGGTCAGTGCGATCATCCATGGGTTGGTCGAGACGGTGCCTGCCATCAGAAACGACATGTTCATGACGATACCGAAGAAGGCCGCCCATGACGTCAGCACTCCTGCAATCAGTCCCAAACCGACGAGGATTTCGCCCAGCGGAATCATCACGTTGAAGACGCTGGCGTAGGGCAGTGCGACGTGTTCGAGAAACGCAACGTAGGTAGGGTAGACTACTTCGCCCTGGTGCATGACCGGATTGGCGACGGCATTGCCGAGAAAACCGGCGGCATCGAAGCCATCGGTCATCTTGCCAATGCCGTGGTGCAGCCAGGTGATACCTAAATAGAGACGTAGCACGAGCCAGACGAGGGCTGCAAAGGGATGGGTTCTCAACAAATGGCCGATCATCGTTCGCGCTCCTATGGCAAAAATTGACATGGATCAGTATGCGCGCCCGTTCGCAGCGGTTTATTGATCTGGCTCAGGGTTGCGGTGGGTACAATGGTAGCGACCGACCGATCAGCATGGAGAGAGACGGATGCATGCGATTCACCACACCTCTACCCCTTCGCGCGCGAGCGCGTGGCTCTTGGCGGCCCGTCCGCGCACCCTGCCTTTGGCCTGTGCCTCGATCTTTCTCGGCTCAGGGCTGGCCGTACAGGAGGGGGGCTTTCAAACGGCCGTGCTGGTGCTGGCACTGGTGACGGCGATCTTGCTTCAGGTGCTATCGAACCTGGCCAACGATTACGGTGATGCCGTCTCTGGGGCCGACGATGAGCGGCGTATCGGGCCGCAGCGCGCTGTTGCCTCAGGGTTGTTAAGCTTAGATGCCATGCGCCGAGGCATGTGGGTTGCCGCCTCGGGAGCTGCGATTGCTGGGCTTTTACTGGTGTGGCAGGCGCTGGGCGCCGATCCGCTCAAGGCCGCGCTGTTCCTTCTTTTTGGCGTCATCGCGCTGGCTGCAGCCGTCACTTATACCGTAGGTGTACGCCACTACGTGCCCTATGGCTATCGCGGCCTGGGAGATCTCGCCGTCTTCGTGTTCTTCGGTTTACTGGGGGTACTGGGTACTGCTTATCTGCATGCTCAAACGCTTTCTATGGGAGCGCTGTTACCCGCTGTGGCCTGCGGCTTGCTATGTGCGGCGGTGCTCAACGTCAATAACGTCCGCGACATCGAGAGCGACGCGCAAAGTGGCAAGATCACCCTGGCCATTCGCTTGGGGCGTCGGCGTGCCATCGGCTACCACTGGGGACTTTTAGCGGTGGCGTTCTTGGCTACTTTGGCGTTTCTACTCCTCTACCGGGTCTCGTGGCTTGGCTGGGGAGCCCTGGCAGCTTGGGCGCCCTTGATAAAAGCGCCCATGGTGATGGCGCATTGCCGTGATGGCGCAACGCTAACGGCCATGCTCAAGCTAACGGCGCTCGCCACGTTGGCCTATAGCGTACTGCTTTCGGCAGGGCTTGTGCTGGGCGGGTGAGCAAGCGCTTTGCTGCAAGGAGGCCAAGGCGCTTGGGTCGAGGGCTGTTGAGTGAAGGTTTTCTCCTAACACACGTTACGAAAGTGTGTGCAAGACTTGCACTGCTGTATAGGTTAACTACCTTTTCCACTGCACGTAGCGTATACGTCAGAGATATTCAAAGTGGCTGCACTAAGCACCACATGCGCGTTGGCAAACGGCCACGCGTGACCGATTTAGCCGAGAGGGATATTCGAGAAATGTTGGCGCCACGTGAGGGCGTTATTTCAACATCAGACCTAACACCAGCAAGCGTATAGAACGAGAAAACGCTTGATCTGAAGTTTAATCATACAAGGAGTGGATTAGATGACAGTCAAGAAGCCTATCTTCCAAACGCAAGCGCAAAAGCAGTATTCCGAAATGAACGATTTGCCGTCGGCTCAACCCACGGCGGTCAAGGATCCTTACCCATCGCGTCTGGCCTCCCCTCCAGATTCGCTCTGGATCGAGCGCCAAGACGCGGTTGTTAAGGGGCGCGAACTCTCTGGTCCCCTGAGTCAGGCGCAGCTCGATGAGTTCGAGCGTAAAGGGTTTTTGTTCATTCCCAACCTGATCAAGGGCGACGAACTCAAGGCGCTGCGCGATGAGATGGACGCGATGATGAGCCGCGACGAGTTTCGCAATAAAGCGTTCAGTATTACCGAGCCAGAAAGCCAGGAGATCCGTTCGCTGTTTGCCGTGCACTTTCTCTCCGAGCGCTTCAAGGCGCTCGCCGAAGACGAACGTCTCGCGGGGGCGGCGCGCCAAATCATCGGAGACGATCCTTACGTGCATCAATCGCGGATCAACTACAAGCCAGGGTTTGCCGGTAAAGGGTTCAACTGGCATTCGGACTTCGAAACCTGGCACACCGAAGATGGTATGCCGCGGATGCACGCAGTGAGCGCCTCCCTAATCCTGACCGATAACCACGAGTTCAACGGCCCCTTGATGCTAATTCCTGGGTCGCAAGAGAAGTTCGTACAGTGCATCGGCGAAACGCCGGAAGACAACCACAAGAGTTCGCTCAAGGCACAGGAAGTCGGCGTGCCAAGCCCTGAAGCGCTGACCGAGCTCGTTCGCGAACACGGTATCGAGGCGCCCAAGGGCGAAGCGGGCGGGCTCTTGCTGTTCGACTGCAACGTGCTGCACGCCTCCAACGCTAACCTTTCACCGGATCCGCGCAGCAACGTTTTCTTCGTTTTCAACCGTCCGGACAATCGTTGCCACAAGCCTTACGCGGCCAAGAAAGAGCGGCCGAAGTTTCTCGCCCACCAGCCGGGCGAGCAGTGGAGCGTTGACGCCCCCTGAGCACGACCGCTGAAAATGAAACGCGCCAAGCTAACCCTGGAAAGGTTGGTTTGGCGCGTTTTTCGTTGCTACTCGGTTATGGTTTAGCGCTTTTTCTTGGCACTACCTTGGCGTGCTTTGAAGCGCGGGTTGCTCTTGCAAATGACGTAGAGCCGCCCGCGACGCTTGACCACTTGGCAGTCGGGATGGCGGCTCTTGGCCGATTTGAGTGAACTCAGTACTTGCATATAGCTCTCCAAAACGATGAATTATTTTAAATGTTATATCATTTCAATTAAGCATGATTCTCATTGTTTTGTGAAGCCCTATTTGAAACGCTCTATGCGAAGCGCTATGCGAAGTTTTATGTAAAGTGCTATGCGACGTTCTATGCACAGGCAGGTTCAAAGCGCGATCCAAGCTGCGCTCAAGCGCTCTATCCACGACGTAGGCTAAATTTGCACCGCTGGGGTTGTGGTGGGTCGGTAAAGGTAGGGTAGACTGGCTGTTTGCTGCTAATAGGCACTGGTATAACGAGAAGGAGAACACCCGCCATGCGTTTCGTACCACAGTTTGCCGATGGTCAGGCATTTCCCCACCCGCTGGGCAAGATCGTCTGTATCGGACGTAACTACGCTGAGCATGCCAAAGAGCTGGACAACCCGGTGCCCACCGAACCGCTGCTGTTCATCAAGCCCTCCACCAGCGCTGTCGCGCTTGAAGAGCCGCTTGAGCCCCCTTTTGCCCGGGGCGACGTACACTTCGAGACCGAACTTGCCCTGTTGATTGGTGAGACGCTGACCCACGCGACTCAGGACGAAGCCGAGCGCGCCGTCGTGGGGATTGGCCTGGCGCTGGATTTGACCCTGCGCGGCGTCCAGAGCCAGCTCAAGGAGAAGGGCCACCCCTGGGAGATCGCCAAGGGTTTCGATGGTGCCTGCCCGCTATCGACTTTCTTGCCGCTGAGCCAGGTGCCCAACTGGAACGCCCTAGCGTTCACTCTCGAGATCGACGGTGAGACGCGCCAGCACGGCGAAGGCTCCGACATGATCTTCACCGTGCCTACCTTGGTGGCCGAGATGAGCCGCCATTTCACCCTCGAACCGGGCGACGTCATCCTTACCGGCACGCCCGCAGGCGTAGGTGAGCTTCCCCGCGGCGCCAAACTGCGCCTATCGCTGACCGGCGGCCTCGAGATCGAGACCAGCGTCGTCGAATAAGCCTAAGCGTCGAAGATTGAATAGCCTCAACGCAAAAGCGCCATCTGCCAGCATGCATAGAGCATCGCAGCAGATGGCGCTTTGCTATATAGGCCGACGAAAGGCCATACGACGCCTCCTCAGGCGTCGTTAAGGGTCACTCAATAAGGTTCACTCAAGATAGGTATAGCCTTCGAGCCCTTCGGTAAGGCTTGCCGCGAAGCGCTCGCGCTCGTCATCGGAGAAGTCGCTGGTGATGAGCTGAGCGTGTAGCTTCTGCTTGAGCACCGAGGCGTCGAAATTGACGTAGCCAAGTACGTTGGCCACGGTGTCCCCCGCCTGCGGATTGGAGATATGCCACTGACCCTCGGCGTCTAGCGCCACGTCCACCGAATCGGTATCGCCGAAGAGATTGTGCAAGTCGCCCAAAATCTCCTGGTAGGCACCGACCAGGAAGAAGCCGAGCCAGCGCTCATCATCGCTCTCCCATTCGGGGAGCGGCAGGGTGCTCTCCACGCCCTGGCCGTCGACGTAGCTATCGATACGCCCGTCGGAGTCACAGGTGATGTCCTGAATCACCGCGCGGCGGGTCGGTTCGCGGTCGAGGCCGCCCAGCGGCAGCACTGGGAAGATCTGCTCGATCCCCCAGACGTCCGGCACCGACTGGAACAGCGAAAAGTTGACGAAGAGCTTGTCGGCAAGCTTCTCGGCCAGTTCGTCGAGGATGTCCCGGTGGGCGCGGTTGCGTGAGTCCAGTTGGCCCTTGAGCTGTGCGCAGGCGGCCATGTAGAGGCGCTCACCTTTGGCGCGGGCGCTGATGTCGGAAAGCCCGAGCACGAAACGGTCCTGCAGCTCGCTCACCGCCTGGAGCAGATCGTGCCACGCCTCGACCAGTACGCGCGGCTCCTGGGGTGTTTCCAACTGATCGAGGACGCGCCACAAGGCCTCGACCTGAGGATCTTCCTGGGAGTTACGCTCAGGCGGTGTAGCGTCGATGCGCTCTTCGCCGATCACGTTGGTGACCAGCACGGCGTGGTGCGCGGTGAGCGCCCGGCCCGACTCGCTGATCAAATGCGGCTGGGGCAGATCGGCCTCTTGGCAGAGCTGGGCGAAGGCGTTGACCACGTTGCGCGCGTACTCGGGCATCGAGTAGTTGGTCGAGCAGTCGCTACGCGAGCGCGTACCTTCGTAGTCGACGCCAAGGCCACCGCCAACGTCCACGGTGTCCACCGGCGCGCCGAGGGCGATCAGATTCTGGTAGAAGCGTGCGCACTCGCGCAGCCCGCGCTGGATATCGCGGATGTTGGCGATCTGGGAACCCAGGTGGAAGTGCACGAGCTGCAGGCTCTCCAGGGCATTTTCGGCGCGCAGCGTCTCGACCACGGCGAGAATCTGGCTTGCGGTGAGGCCAAACTTGGACTTCTCGCCGCCGGTATTTTGCCACTTGCCCTTGCCCACCGAAGAGAGGCGGGCGCGCAGGCCGATGCGCGGCACGACGTTGAGCGCGCGGGCCTCTTCCAGAATCACATCGAGCTCGGAGAGCTTTTCGACTACCAGGTAAACCCGGTGTCCCAGCTTCTCGCCGAGTAGCGCCAGACGCACGTACTCGCGGTCTTTGTAGCCGTTGCATACGATCAGCGACGAGCCGCCGCCGGAGAGCGCCAGCACCGCCAGAAGTTCGGGTTTGCTGCCCGCTTCGAGCCCCACGCGGCCGTTGCCGCGCTCGGCGGTAGCCAGAATCTCCTCCACTACGCGGCGCTGCTGGTTGACCTTGATCGGGTAGACCGCAGTGTAGCCGCCCTGGTAGTCGATATCGCTCATGGCGGCATCGAAGGCGCCGCAAAGCTGCTCGACGCGGTCGTGAAGAATGTCGCTAAAGCGCACCAGCACCGGCAGGCGAAGGCCGGACGCCTGCAGCTCGCGCACCAGCTCGCGCAGGGGCAGGGCGGGGCCTTGGGCCTCGCTGCCGTGCGGGCGCACCAACGCCTGGCCCTGGTCGTCGACGTCGAAATAGCCGCTGCCCCACTGGTCGATGTTCCAGGTACGGCGAGCGCGCAGCGCGGGGCTTGAAGTCGTAGTGGTCATGGGCGTGCCTCGGGCAGGGGGAGCGCACCCAAGGCGATGCGCGCCTTGAGAATCGTCTTGAAGCGTTCGGGATCGTGGGGCGTCAGGTCGTGGGCGGGCGGGTCGACGTACACCACCAACAGACGCGACAGCCAGTAGCGTAGCGCCGTTAGACGCAGCATCATCGGCCAGCGCTCGCGCTCGATGGGGGTCAAGGGGCGCTTGGCGAGATAGCTGCCGAGAATCGCCGCGTAGCGCGCCGGGTCGAGCGCGCCGTCTTCCTGCGAGGCCCAGTCATTAATGACGATGGCCAAATCGAAAAGCAGATCGCCGGTGCAGCCGTTGTAGAAGTCGATGATGCCGCCAAGTCGATCACCGTCGTAAAGCGTATTGTCGCGAAATAGATCGCCGTGCAGCGCCCCCTGGGGCAGCTCGGCGTCAGCGAAGGCACTTTCGTACTCTTCGACTTCGTACTTCATCAGCGCCTGATCGTCCGGGGCGAGGTAGGCCAAGACTTTATGATGCATCGCCTGGAGCCAGTGTAGATCGCGCGGGTTGGGGCGGTGCCCCGGAAAGCGCTGGGCGACCAAGTGCATCTGCCCCAGCGCCTCGCCGAGGGCTTCGCACTGGGCCAAATTAGGCGCGCTTGGGTGCTGTCCCGGCAGGCGCGGAAACAGTAGCGCAGGCTTGCCCGCCAGGCTGTGCAGGGCGATGCCGTCGCGATCGTGCACCGGGCCCGCCACCGGCAGGCGGTGCTCATCGAAATAATCCAGCAGTTCGACGAAGAAAGGCAGTTCCTCGTGCTCGCCCTGCTCGAACAGGGTCAGCACGAGTTCGCGCTGCTCGGTGGTGACGAAGAAGGTGGAGTTCTCGGTACCTCCGGCCACGCCCTGCAAGCGGCGCAGGGCACCTACATCGAATTTTTCCAAAAACGTGGCGACCTGCGCGTCGCTCAGCGGGGTGAATACGGCCATGAGAATCTCGCCCAGGTTGCTAAGCCGCATATTGTAGCGGCTTGGGTGGCGTCGTTGATAGCCGTTCTGCTGGGAGTCTGGCATGCAAGGCGCCTTTCGATTCGGCAGCGCACGGTACAGCGCGTATCATGCAAGACATTCACGTCTCAATGGATCAAGGATTATGGCCCGCGCTCCTATCGTTCTCGTCGATGGCTCTTCGTATCTCTACCGCGCCTTCCATGCGCTGCCGCCGCTGACCGCGTCCAACGGCCAGCCCACGGGTGCGGTAAAGGGCGTGCTGAACATGCTCAAACGGCTGATGAAGGATTACCCCGAAAGCCCCATGGCGGTGGTCTTCGACGCTCCAGGCAAGACGTTTCGCGACGCTATCTACTCAGACTACAAGGCCCATCGCCCGCCCATGCCTGACGATCTACGCAGCCAGGTCGAGCCGTTGCACGCCTGCGTGCGGGCGCTGGGGCTGCCGCTTCTGTGTATCGAAGGGGTCGAGGCAGACGACGTCATCGGCACCCTGGCCCACGCGGCGACCCAGGCCGGGCGTGACGCGGTGATTTCTACCGGCGACAAGGACATGGCGCAACTGGTCAATGCGCACATTACGCTGGTCAACACCATGAAGGACGAAACGCTTGATGTCGCGGGCGTGAAGGAGAAATTCGGTCTGCCGCCTGAGTTGATCATCGACTACTTGGCGCTGATGGGCGACAAGGTCGATAACATTCCCGGCGTACCGGGGGTGGGGGAGAAGACCGCGCTCGGGCTCCTGCAGGGCGTTGGTGGCGGCCTCGCCGCCATTTTCGGCGACCTCGACAGCATCCAGGGGCTTTCGTTTCGCGGCGCCAAGTCGCTGGGTAAAAAGCTCGAAGAGCACAAGGAGCAGGCCTACCTCTCCTATGAGCTCGCCACCATCAAGACCGACTGCGAGCTGCCCGTGGGCCTCGACGATCTGGAACTCGCTCAGCCCGATCGTGAGGCGCTGCGCCAGCTCTATACAACGCTCGAGTTCAAACAGTGGCTGAGTGAGCTACTCGACGGCAACGACGAAGGCGTTGATGACGTCAGCGGTGGCACGCCCACGCCAGAGGCGGCGGATGAGACGAGCGACGCTACCCAGGGGAGCGCCGAGCGTCGGGACGTCATCATTAGCGACGTAAAGACGCTGAAGGCGTGGATCGCCCGGCTCGAGAAGGCCGAGCGCTTCTGCTTCGATCTCGAAACCACCAGCTTGAACTACATGGAGGCCGAGATCGTCGGTATTGGCCTTGCGCTTGAGGCGGGCGAAGCGGCGTATATTCCCGTGGCTCACGACTACCTCGACGCGCCCGCCCAGCTCGACCGCGCCGAGGTGCTCGACGCGCTCAAGCCGATTTTGGAAAATGACCGTGTCGTCAAGATCGGCCAGAACCTCAAGTACGACATCTCAGTGCTGGCCAATTACGCCATCACCGTTGCCGGGCCCTTTGCCGACACCATGTTGGCGTCGTACGTGCTCAACTCCACCGCCACCCGTCACGATATGGACTCATTAGCGCTGAAGTATTTAGGCGAGAAGACCATTTCGTTTGAAGAGATTGCAGGCAAGGGCGCCAAGCAGCTTACCTTCAACCAAATCGCCCTGGAAGAGGCGGTGCCCTACGCCTGCGAAGACGTCGACATTACCCTGCGCCTGCACGACACTTTGCGCCCGATGGTCGAAAAAGAGGGGCGTTTGAGTGACGTGCTCGACACCCTGGAACTGCCGCTGATCAAGGTGCTTTCGCACATGGAGCGCAGCGGCGTGGCGCTGGACGCCGAGCGCCTACACGCTCAGAGCCAGCAGCTCGATAAACGCATCCGCGAGCTCGAGAGCGAAGCCTTCGAACTCGCCGGACGCGAGTTCAATCTGGGCTCACCCAAGCAACTCGGCGCGATCCTGTTCGATGAGCTCAAGATTCCGGTGATCAAGAAGACGCCCAAGGGTGCGCCCTCCACCGCCGAGGCGGTGCTCGAGGAGCTGGCGCTCGACTATCCGCTGCCCAAGGTGATCATGCAGCACCGCGGGCTCTCCAAGCTCAAATCGACCTACACCGACAAGCTCCCCCGGCTGATCAACAAGCAGAGCAAGCGGGTGCATACCAGCTACCATCAAGCGGTCACCGCCACCGGGCGGCTCTCGTCGAGTGATCCCAACCTGCAGAACATTCCCATCCGTACCGACGAGGGGCGTAAGATTCGCCAAGCCTTCGTTGCTCGGCCCGGCTACAAGATCGTCGCCGCCGACTACTCGCAGATCGAGCTGCGCATCATGGCGCACCTCTCCGAGGACAAGGGGCTTTTGGAGGCCTTTGCCGAAAACCGCGATATCCACACCGCCACCGCCGCAGAAGTGTTTGGCACCTCGCTGGACAAGGTCTCGAGTGACCAGCGCCGCAGCGCCAAGGCGATCAACTTTGGGCTGATCTACGGTATGAGCGCCTGGGGGCTCGCCCGCCAACTGCGCATCGAGCGTAATCAAGCGCAGACCTACATCGACCGCTACTTCGACCGCTACCCGGGGGTGGCGCGCTACATGGAGCGCATCCGCAGCCAGGCCGCCGAAGATGGCTTCGTCGAAACGGTCTTTGGTCGTCGCCTCTACCTACCCGAGATCAACGCCCAGAACCGCGCTCGCCGTCAGGGCGCCGAGCGCACCGCAATCAACGCGCCCATGCAGGGCACCGCCGCCGACATCATCAAGCAGGCGATGATCGACGTCGATGCCTGGCTAGAGAAGGGCGAGTTCGACGCGCTGATGGTCATGCAGGTGCACGATGAGCTGGTGTTCGAGGTAAAAGAAGCCCAGGTAGAGAGCTTCATCAAAGAGGTGCAGCAGCGCATGCAGGGCGCTGCAGAATTGAAGGTGCCGCTCATCGTCGAAGCCGAAAGCGGCGATAACTGGGACGAAGCGCACTAAACGGCGTTCGCCGCCGCTTAAAGAAGCGGCGGCGACGTCTTATTCACGACTCAGTAACCTACCATCACGCCCGGTAGTCCCGTAATCAATACGGGGAAGAGCCAAAGCAGCGCGCAGGCGAGCAGGATGAGAATGACGAAGGGCACCACGGCGCGGTACAGATCGACGATCTCCACCCCGGGCGGGGCGACGCCCTTCAGATAAAACAGCGCGTAGCCAAACGGCGGGGTCAAAAACGACGTTTGCAGTACCACCGCGACCATCACCACGAACCACAATGGGTCAACGCCCATCTGCTGGATGATCGGCAGCATGATGGGAAAGCTCAAGAGCACGATGCCGGTCCAGTCCAAAAACATGCCCAGTACGAAGACCAACAACAGCATCATGATCAGCGCACCGGTAGTGCCGCCGGGCATCGCCAATAGCAGATCCTGAATTACCTGCATACCGCCGCCGCGCGAGAACACCCCGGTGAAGGCGGTGGCTCCCACCAATACCAGCATTACCATGGTGGTGGTCTTGCCGGCGTCGATCAGGGTGCGATAGCAGGTAGAGGGCTTTCTATCGCCGAAGATCAAAAACAGCAGGAAGGCAATCAATACGCCAATGGCCGAGGCCTCCGTCGCCGTGGCGATCCCGGCGAATAGCGCGCCCAATACGCCGAGAATCAGCGACATCGGCGGCACTACGTACTTACCCAGCATGATCAAAAGCGCCCGCGTGCTTACCGTAGCGCGTTCCACGGCGGGCACGCGCGGGCCGTAGTCGGGGCGCAGATGACAGATCACCAGCACGTAGAGCGCGTACATCATCCCAAGCAGTAGCCCCGGCACCAGCGCCCCGGCAAATAGCGCCCCGACCGAGACCGGCGAGTAGCTCGCCATCAGAATCAGCATGATGCTCGGCGGAATCAGAATGCCGAGACAGCCGCTGGCCATGATGACACCGGCGCTGAGCTCCTTGTTGTAGCCGTAGCGCAGCATCGGCACCAGCGCGATCATCCCCATTACCGCAATGGAGGCGCCGACGATACCGGTAGTCGCAGCCAAGAGCACCGAAACGATGACCACGGTGAGCGCAAGGCCCCCGCGCAGGTTGGCAAGCAAGAGGCGCATGGCCTCGAACATTCGCTCGGTGACGCCGGAGTCGTTGAGAAAGCGCGCCATGAGTACGAACAGCGGAATCGCCACCAGGACGTAATTGTCCATGGCGTTGCCGTAGATGTTGTTGATCAAGGTGCCCAGCACCCGCTCGCCGGGGCCGAGAAAGGCGCCGATGACCGCCGTTCCCCCCAGTACGAACGCCAGCGGATGCCCCATGAAGAGCCCAATGATCAGGCCGCCGAACATCACTAGCGTGAGCAGCTCGGGACTCAGGTTCATGCCACACTCTCCTTACGCAACGCGACGATGGCTCGCAGCACGATGGCGACGGCCTGGAGCAGCAGCAGTGCCGCCGCTACCACGATCACACCCTTGATCGGGTAGACCGGCAGCGCGACCATGCCGTAGGTGGTCTCGCCGCGCGTGAAGGCACGGTCGAAAAACGCCCAGCCGTAGGTCAGCAGCATCCACAAAAACGGTGCGCAGAACAGCGCGTAACCCACGAGGTCGAGTACGGCCTGTTTGCGCCGCGACAGCAGCCGTTTGAGGATGTCGACCTCGACGTGGACGTGGTGGCGCAGGCCAAAGGCGGCCAGCAGCATGAAGTGGGCGCCAAAGAGCATCTTGGTGACATCGAACGCCCAGTCGCTCGGGCGGCCGAGAAAGAAGCGCGAGGCGATATCGAAAAGTACGATCAGCGTAATGATCGCGATCAGCGGCGCAATGAGTCGGCCCAGCCACTCATTGATCGCATCGATCGCGTTGGCAAGCGCGGTCATGGAAGGTCTCCATCGTCAGCACACGCCGCCCCGGTCGGGGCGGCCGGTTCATGCCTTACATGCAGGCTTCGATCTCATCGAGCGAAGGTAAGTTATCCATGGTGCGGCTCATGTTGTAAGGCACCGAAACGTCGCGCCAGGTGGCGTACTCTTGCAGATAGCTGATCATCGAGTGGTAGACCTTAGCGTGATCGGCATTTTCACAGGCGCCTTGAACGATCACCTGGTTGGTGACGTCTTGGATGCGCTCGAGATCTTCGGCCGAGAACTGGTTGATGGTGATACCGTCGTCGATGAAGCGCTGGGTGGCATCGTTGGACTGCCGCTCCGACCAGGCCAGCGACCACGCCATGGTGGCATCGGCTGCGATGCGCAGCTTCGCCTGGGTCTCTTCCGATAGCGCGTCCCAAGCATCCTTGTTGATCATCACCCCAAAAACGCTGGCAGACTGGTGCCAGCCTGGCGTTGCCCAGTTGTCGGCGACCTCGGAGAAGCCCGCGTTGTAGTCCACCCCCGGGGTCGAGAACTCGCCGGCATCGATCACTCCCCGTTCGATGGCCTGATACACTTCGCCTCCGGCAAGCGTGACCTGGGAGCCGCCCAGCTGTTCGAGCACGCGGCCCTGGTCGCGCCCGGAAAGCCGCAGGCGCTTGCCCTGCAGGTCGGCGATACTCGCGATCGGCGTGCGGCCCATGAATCCCGACTCGTTATTGGTAATACCGTAGGGCAGGTAGATCATGTTGAACTGGCCGTAGATCTCCTCGTAGAGCTCGCGCCCGCCCCACTGCTGAATCCAGTTGAGGTAATCGACGCCGTTGAACAGGCTCGTGGTGGTCGCCAAGGGAGAAAAGGCCGGGTTGAGCCCTGCCCAGTAGCCAGGCCAGTCGCCGGCGGCCTCGATGCTGCCGGTCTCGGTGGCGTCGAACACTTCGCTGCCGGGCATTAGCGTGCCGCCCGCGCGGAAGTTGATCTGAAGCTCGTCACCGGCCAACTGATTGACCAGCTCGACCCAGTGCTGGTCGATCTTGATCAGGTCCAGGTTTTCGGCCCAGGTCGAGGTCATGGTCCACTGTTGCTGAGCGTAAGCGGTCGAGCTTAGCGCCGCCAGCATGACCCCGGCGGCAAGGCCGGAGAGGGCAAGGGGCATGGTCTTTTTCATGGTGGGATTCCTGTTAGCGTGGCGTTGGTTATTGATGTTGGATACCCAAAGCAGGAAGCAAGCGACTTACGTTGACGTAAAGGGGAGGCAAGGCGCTACAGCGCTAAATTAGCACAGCCTGCGCCAAGCAAAGCAATGTCGACCAAGGGCGAAGCCCGGTAGGAGACGATGCTCGATATTCGTCCTGCGCTGCAAGATTTACGCTATGCACCAATGGCTTAGCACCGCTGGTGAGATAGTCACAGCGCTTTGCTGACGCCAAGAAGCGTTGAAAGCGACGCCGATATCACACCAAAGTGCTAGAGATATTCAATGAAGGAGGGCGATATGGCCGCGAAGGCCACGAGTACGCTACTAGCGCACGTCAAGCGCTTGGCGCGCCGTCGCTGGCGCCAGCTAGTGTGGCTTTATGGCGAGCGCGAGGCGTGCCAGCGTGAAGCGCTGGCGCTGTGGCAGGCCAACGACTGGCAGGCGCCGCTGTGGGTGAGCGAGGCCCCCTTGGTGGCGCCCAGCATACGCCTACGCCGCGCGCGCCAGCAGCTGGGCGGCGAGCACGATCTCGTGGTGATCGATACCTTCGCACCCTCGGGCCTCGACCCTGATGCCTTGGGCGCTCTGGCGGGCACGCTTGCCGCCGGAGGGCTCTTGCTACTGCTCACGCCGCGCGAACTTGGCAGCGCCCCAGACGCCGATTACGCACGCTTGGCCGACTACCCGCATGATGCGTCAGCGCTTAGCGCCCACTACCTCATGCGCCTTGCACGGCTGATGCGAGACGACCCTGGTATCACTCACTGGGACGTTGAGACATCGCCTCGCCTGGGCCGACTAGTCCAGCGTTTGCCCACCGCATCGAGCCAAAGCGATGCCGACTGCCTTAGCGACGATCAAGCCCGCGCGGTGAGGGAGCTGACACGGCTAAAGCGTCGCCGTCCGCTGGTGATCACCGCCGATCGCGGTCGGGGCAAGAGCGCGGCGCTTGGCATTGCCTGCGTGCGGCTGTGGGCGGCGGGCGTGAACGAGATCATCGTGACCGCCCCCCACTTCCGCGCGATTGCCAGCCTATTTGCCCGGGTGAGTGCGCTCTGCCCACAAGCGGGCCATGATGCGTCGCAGCTGTTTGACGCCGAAGGGCGCACGCTGCGCTATCTTGCCCCGGATGCACTCGACCAAGCGCTCGCGCGCGGCGAGGTGGGTGGGGCCGGTAGCTACCTGCTGGTCGATGAAGCCGCTGCGCTTCCCGCTGTGCGGCTGAGCCAGTGGCTCGCGGCATTTCCGCGAATCGCCTTCGCCACCACGGTGCATGGCTACGAAGGTTCGGGGCGCGGCTTTGCGCTGCGTTTTCAAGCCGTGCTGGCGCGCCAGACGCCCGACTGGAAGGCGCTAGAGCTGACCACACCGATCCGCTGGGCCGAGGGCGACCCGCTCGAAGGTAGCGTCAATCGTCTACTGCTGCTCAAGGCGCCATTGCCGAAACTCTCTACAGCGCGCGGCCTCGAGACGCCAACGGCCGTGCGGCTTAAGCGCCCTACGCTTGCCCAAGACGAGCCCGCGCTTGCAGCGCTCTTTGGTCTCTTGGTGCAGTCGCACTACCGCACCTCGCCAAGTGACCTGCGTCAGTGGCTCGATGGGCCGAACGTGGCGCTGCGCGTGCTGGGCACGCCGCAGGCGCCCCAGGCGGTGCTGATCAGCCGTGACGAAGGTGGTTTCGATAGCGCACTGTGCGAGCGCGTGGCGCGAGGAGAGCGGCGGCCTCACGGCCATCTCATGGCGCAGTCCTTGGCCGCCCACGAAGGCAGTCGTGAGGCGCTGGCGGCGCGCTGGTGCCGGGTGACGCGTATTGCCACGCATCCTGAGCTACGTCGTCGGGGGCTGGGAGCGGCGCTGTTGGCAGCAGATCGACGTGACGCTGCCGAGCGCGGTATCGATCTGTATGGCGCGACCTTCGGCGCCGATGCCGAGCTGCTCCGCTTCTGGCTGACCCAGGGCTTCGTACCGGTACGCTTGGGCGTCACCCCAGAGGCGTCGACCGGTGAGGTAGCGGTCATGCTCGCCTGCGCCCTGAGCCCCTCGGGGGAGGCGGTGCTCGCGCGCTTGGCCGAGCGCTTTGCCGAGCAGTTGCCCGAACGGTTGGCTTTCGAACTCAAGGCGCTGCCCGCTCGCGTGGTGGTCGCGCTACTCGCCACGCTTCCGGCGCCGTTATGGGGGGAAGAGAGCAGGCGCGACTGCATGGATGTGGCCCAATCCCATCGCGATCCGGTCTTTGCCCGCCCGGCGCTCAAGGCGCTAGCGCAGCAGGCAAGCCGCTTAGGCGTAACAGGGGAGGCGATAGAGCGGTTGGCGGGTTGGGCGTTTCAGAACCGCGCGCTCGACGCTTCGCCCGGGGCGTCGGTGAAGGCGCTGCGTGCTGCGGTGGCAAGCGTGCTGGAAGAGGGCGCTTTTGGTTAACGCACTTTTCCCGCTCGAGCCTGGGCGCTAAAGTAGGCCGGTTAACGATGACGACGAGCCGATAATGACCGACACTACGAACGCCCATCTCGACGCGCTTGAGCCCACACTGGTTTGGCGCCATTTTCGCACCCTGTGTAATACGCCAAGGCCCTCGGGCCACGAAGCCGCGCTCGTCGCGAAGCTCGAAGCCTTTGCCGATGCGTTCGGCTTTGCCCACGACCGCGACGCCTTCGGCAATCTGCGCATCAAGAAGCCGGCCAGCCCAGGGCATGAAAGCGCCCCCGGCGTGATTCTTCAGGGGCACCTCGATATGGTCGCTCAGGCCAACGCCGATACGCCCCACGACTTCGAGAAAGATCCGATTCGCACCTACGTGAAAGACGGCTGGCTACACGCCGATGGCACGACGCTGGGGGCGGACAACGGCCTGGGCGTGGCGGCAATTCTCGCCGTACTCGAAGACGACACGCTCACCCATGGCCCGCTGGAGGCGCTGTTCACGCTCGAAGAAGAGACCTCCATGGGCGGGGCGCTGGGGCTTGCCGAACACTGGCTCGAAGGATCCTTGCTGCTGAATCTTGACAGCGAAGCCCGTGGCGAAGTCTATATTGGCTGCGCGGGCGGGGCGGACGTGATGGTCGATGCCCAGCTTCCGGGCAAGGCGCTTGGCGATGACGAAGCGGTGATTGCTCTGGCGCTCACCGGCCTCAAGGGCGGCCATTCCGGTATCGATATCCATAAGCCCCTGGGCAATGCCAACCGGCTGCTGGTGCGTGCCCTGCGTGCGCTGGATATGCTCGACGCCCGGTTGATCGACTACCGCGGTGGCACCTTGCGCAACGCCATCCCCCGCGAGGCGTTTGCCACCCTTGCGCTTCCCGCCGATGAGCTCGAGGCCGCTTGTGACAAGATCGCCAAGCTCGAAGCCGTGCTGAAAGCGGAACTTGGCAGCGGCGATCCGGGGCTTTCGCTAACGCTCACGCGCGTTGAGAAGACCGCGCAGGAGCCGCTAACGCGGGACGCCAGCGCCATGCTGCTCGCCGCGCTCACCGCCACCCCCTGCGGCGTGGAGCGCATGAGTGCGGATGTGCCAGGCGTGGTCGAAACGTCCAATAACCTCGGCGTGTTGAGCCTTAGCGACGGGCGCCTGCATCTGTGTGCGCTGGTGCGCTCGCTGCACGACAGCGCCACTGACGCCATGGCGGATCGTTTTAGCGCGCTGTTTGGCCTGATGGGCGCGCGAGTGAAAGTGGATAACGGCTATCCGGGCTGGGCGCCAAATCCGCAAAGCACCCTGTTGGAAACCTTCAAAGCGCGCCATCAGGCGCTTCTAGGGGCAGAGCCAGCGGTGAAGGTGATTCACGCCGGGCTCGAGTGTGGCATTCTCGGAGCCAAGTACCCCGAGCTCGACATGATCTCCTTTGGCCCCCTAATTCGCGGCGCCCACTCGCCGGATGAGCGCGTCGAGCTTGAGTCAGTAGTGGAGTTTTGGAGCATGCTACGCGCGCTGATCGAAGACCTGGCAAGTGCGCAACCTCGCTAAGCGGTGGGATAAGCGTTAGGTATAGACGCGTACGACGCAAGACGGCGCCTTCACGGCGCCGTCTTGCGTTACTGCTTCTCAGCTACTGGCTCACAACGTCATTGCTTTGCGCGCTTGCCATAGAGGCATCAACGGCCAAGGTAGGCGTTGAGCATCCACACGGTTTTTTCCTGCTCGCGGATGTAATCGCTTACCTGCGAGGCGGTACCTTCATCGTCGGCGTCGGAGGCCAGCGAAAGCACTTCGCGCTGCAGCTCGATCAGCGTCTGAAAGCCCTTGAGAACGCCTTTGACGCAGGTCTTGCCGTCGCTGACGTCCTTGTCTTCCTGAATGTGCGAGAGCTTGGCGTAGTCGCTGTAGGCGTGTACCGGCTTGTGCCCCAACGTCAGGATACGCTCGGCGACTTCGTCGATCTTGGTCAGTAGATCGGTGTAGAACTCCTCGAACTTGACGTGCAACTCGAAGAAGTCGTTACCCTTGATGTTCCAGTGGTAACCCCGCACGTTCATATAGAAAATCTGGTAGTTGGCCAGCAGGTGATTGAGTTTCTCGGCGAGCTGGCTGGCGCTGGCTTCGTGAAGACCAATGCTGTTGGTATCGGACATCTCCTACCTCCTTGTCGTGGGCCACGAAGCGGCCCGTTCGCGTTGGTTCCAGAATAGATCGTGCTCGGTGCCGGGTAAAACGAGTTTTCTATATCGCCCCCATACAGGCGTTGCATGAGCGCAAGAACTTGAGCGCAAGCACTTGAGCGTAAGAACATGAACGCAGGGCAGGCGGCACCGCCGTTCTAAAAGAGATGCTGGCGCTGGCTGCGTTTTTCAAGGGGGCTCTTCGTGAGCTTGCAACACGGCCTAGCCGCACGATTTAGCCATACGACCAGAGGCCGGCAAGGCTTAGGGTGCGGGCTTCCAAAAGCTCGGCAGTGCGCGGCAGCGCTTGCTCTAAGGTCATGGGGCCGTCCGCCAAGGCAAAGGCGGCGCTCACGCCTTCGTCGAAGCACGCTTCCCAGCCGTCGCCGAGGCTTCCCGCGAGCACGATCACGGGAAGCCCTGCGCGCTTGGCGGCGCGTGATACGCCGATGGGCGTTTTGCCCGCTAGACTCTGGCCGTCTAAACGACCTTCGCCGGTGATCACTACGTCGGCCTTGGCCAGCAGCTCGGCGAAGGCGACCTGCTCCATGATCATTTCGATGCCGGGGCGTAGCGTCGCTGCGAAAAAGGCACGGGCGGCAAAGCCCATGCCGCCCGCTGCACCGGCGCCTGGTAGATCGCGGTAGTCGGCACCAATGGTGGCGGCGGTGACGTCGGCGAAGCGCCCAAGCGCTGTGTCGAGCGTGGCAACGTCGGCGGCGCTGGCGCCCTTTTGCGGGCCGAAGATGGCACTGGCGCCGCGCTCACCCAGCAGCGGATTGTCCACGTCTACGGCGGCTTGAACGTCGAGGCTTGATAGGCGTGGATCGAGCGCGCTGAGATCGAGCGTGGCAAGCTTTGCCAGGGCAGCGCCGCCGGGAGGCAGCGCGCGTCCTTCGGCATCGAGCGCGCGCGCGCCGAGTGCGCATAGCATCCCGATGCCGCCGTCGTTGGTGGCGCTGCCACCGAGCAGCAACAGGGCGCGCTCGGCGCCCTGATCGAGGGCGGCAAGAAAGAGCTCGCCAACGCCGTAGGTCGAGGTATGTAGGGCGTCGCGCTCGCTCGGGGTCAAGTGCTGCAGGCCGCTCGCTTCTGCCAGTTCGATAAACGCGGTACGCTGGGCGGCAAGCCAGCCCCAAGCGGCGCGGCGCGGGCGCCCTAGCGCATCGCTCACCTCGATATGGCGGCGCTCGGCCTGCGTTGCTGCGATCAATGCATCGAGGCTGCCTTCGCCGCCGTCGGCCAGCGGGCAACAGGTCGTCTTGGCGTCGGGGTGTCGGCGCAAGACGCCTTTGGCCATCGCCTCGGCGGCGTCTTGAGCGCTTAGGGCATCTTTGAAACTATCGGGACACAACAGCACATGCATGGGGCACCATCTCCTGATTATCTTGTCTTTATCACAGCGAGCTTAAGCGCCGATGCGGCTAAAAACCAGCGCTTCTAACCACCAGCGGCGCGCCTCGAAAGGAGTCGTTATGAAGTCTATCCCATTGACCCTTGCCTGCGCCGTCTTGTTAGCGGGGTGCCAGGTAACGCCTGATCGCCTACCTCAGGCAGAGCCGCTACCGGCCGCATCGTGCCATTTTCCTTACGCCGCCGATGACGCGCTCAAGCATAGCGTCGATGTGCTGACCGAGTGGGGCTTCAAGCTTGACAATAGCGATACCGCACTCGGGCTCGTCAGCGCCAGCCGCGCGCGTGAACTACATGGCTACTACGACCCCTACGATAATGCCTACGGCTATGGCCGCGGGTTTCGGCTCTTCGGCGGCTATGGTGTAGCGCGTCACGGTGGTATCGGCGTGGGCTTTGGCACCGGCATTGGTCAGATCCCCACCGAGGTCGAACGGGTCTCGATACTCGCAAGCGACGATTATCTGCGTATTACCCGCGACATTCGTCGTTTCGACCACCTGGGCGACATGCGCGAGTCCTACACCGCCAGTAACGACGACTTCTGCCAGCGCTTTGCCCAAGCCTTGCCGCGTGCGACAAACCCGAACCTAGGAGAGAGACGATGAAACGGCTGCAATGGGGAACATGGCGCCGCCTTGGCTGTCTTGCCATGGTGGTGGGGCTTGCGGGGTGTGCCGCAACGCCGCCGCCAGAGCCGCGTGAGCTGACCTACGCGGTGCCCGCCGAGACCACCTTTCGCCAGGCGGTAGAGTTGATGATGGAGCAGGGCTACGTGGTGCGCTATGCCGATCTCGATCTGGGGCGCGCCGAGGCGACCCTGGCGCGTTGGCCGGAGTACCGTTTGCAGCTGCAGGTCGACGATCAGGGTAGCGCGCAAAGCCGTGTCAGCGTCATGGCACAGCGCGGTGGCCAGGCGCTGCCGCCTTATCTGCTGGATCCTTGGCTGGTGGCGCTGCAGCGGCGCCTTGGCGTGGCGCCTTGAGCAGCCGTGTTGGATAGCACGTTTGACAGCATGAGTACGATGGGAGATGGCGTGATAGTACGATTTCGATGCAGCGCAACCGCGCTGCTAATGGGCTTGGCCGTATGGAGTTTGAGCATGTCGGCGCTAGCTCACCCGCACGGCTGGATCGACCTTAGCGTACGTGTCATCACCGACGAGGAGGGCAGGGCCACGGGGCTGCACCAAACATGGCGAATGGACCCTTTCTATAGCTTGGTGGTGTTCGACGAGCTTAGAAACGTACCGGGAAGCTCGTTCGAGGAGGGGCTCGATCAGTTAGGCGGCGAGATTCGTAACAATCTTTCGACTCAGCATTACCTGACCGAGGTAACCCTCGACGGCGCGCCGCTTACGTTTGGCGATGTCACCGAGTATACCGCCATGGAGCATAACGACCGCTTGACGTTTATGTTCATTCTGCCTTTCGAGACACCGCCGCCGCTCGAAGGCAAGCGTTTACAGTATCGCGTATTCGATCCTACCTACTACATCGAAGTGGTGCACGAGGCCGACCATAACGTGCCGCGTGACGATGCGCTGGTTCACCACGGTGAGCCGAGCTGCGAGCTCAGTATCGATCTTGCCAACCCCGATCCGGAGCTTGTGCTTCAGGCGGCACTGCTTGATATCAACGACGACGGCGGTACCGAGCTTGGCCAATTCTTTGCCGAAACCGGCAATGTGGACTGCCGAACGGGCGAGTAAACAGTGCCGAAAAGTTAGCCGATTATTTTTTTCTATGATTATTCAATGCTCTATTGGGTTTTAGAGGTAAAGGAGTGTGAGGGTGTCAGGAGCACGTAAGTGGATTTATTTGGGCGCTGCGCTAGTGGCGGGGATTTTTATCTTCACCCTGCTGCACGGCGAGTGGCGCGCCTTAAGTCTTCACCTGTTGATGTGGCAGCGCGATCTGCACCGCGGTTTGACGTTGGCGATCATGGAGCTGGCCCAAGCGCCGTCGACCACTACCTGGCTATCGCTGATGGGGCTGAGCTTCGGCTACGGTATTTTCCACGCGGCAGGCCCTGGCCACGGTAAGGCAGTGTTATCGACCTATCTCGCCTCCCACGGTGGCGCCGTCAAGCGTGCGTTGGGGCTGTCGTTCGCCGCCTCGCTGATGCAGGGCGTAACCGCCATCGTCATGGTCATGGTGCTGGTGCACGGCCTTGGCTGGGTCACCCGCCGGGCGATGGGCGGCGTCGCTTGGGTGGAGCAGACGAGCTTCATGCTCGTCGCGCTCCTGGGCCTCTGGCTCTGCTGGCGCGCGCTTGGCCAGCTGCGCCGCGCCTATGCCGCAGACCCAGCCAGCGTCGCCCCTGCGCCCGCTACGGCTATGGCAGGCAACAGCGCCGGGCCTGCTGCAGGATTTGCTCCCGTCAGTGGGGCGGGTTCGGCATCGGGCGCTGCTCCCATGTACGCCTTCTCACCCGTTGCCGCTTCTGCTCGGCCCAGCAATGCCGTGCATACCCATGTGCACGATGCCCACTGCGGCTGCGGCGGAACGCATCATATCGAGCCGTCCCAGGCGCTGGACTGGCGTACGGCGGGGATGACGGTGCTGGCGATCGGTATGCGTCCCTGTACCGGCGCGGTGCTGATCTTGGGGGCTGCGGGGCTCTTGGGCCAGTTTGCCGTGGGTATTACTGCCGTCCTGGCGATGTCGATCGGTACGGGGATTACCGTCTCGGCGCTGGCGCTGCTGAGTCTTTTCGCTCGCGAATGGGCCACGCGGCGGCTAAATCGTCAGCAGGCCAACACGGCCTGGGTGCACAAGCTCACGGGATGGGCGGCGCTGACCGGCGGCGCCGTCATCGTGGCGCTGGGTGTTTCGCTCAGCGTGGTCGGGGTAACCCAGCCAACCGATAGCCCACTATTCAACTCCTCCCCTGCGGCGCGCTCGGGTGGGCCTTTGGGCTAGGAAGCGGTAGCTAGGACAGTGCTCGTGTCAGCTCGGCGCAAAGCGCGCTTAGCTGCTCCCGGGTGGCATCAAGGGCGCCATCTGCGTAGGCGAGAGGGCAACCCTGGCCCCATACCGGCCCCGGCCAGCTGTCGTCGCCCTGGCGGCGTATCACCACGTGAAGATGAAGCTGGCTCACCACGTTGCCAAGGGTAGCGACGTTGAGTTTGTCGCCTTTGAACGCGGTCATCATCGCCTCGCCCAAACGCGTACCTTCCTCCCAGAACTGACGCTGCTCTGCTTGGTTAAGCGCGAAGACCTCGGTGATGCCAGGTCGGCGCGGTACTAAAATGGCCCAAGGGTAGCGCGCATCGTTCATTAGCAGTACGCGACACAGCGGAAGCTCGGCAATGGTGTACGTATCATTTTCCAGGCGTGGGTCGAGGGTAAAGGTCATCGCGAGCTCCTGCTCAGGAAAAAATCAGATAGGGAGTCGCCATCTTAAGGTGGGCAAGCTGTGACGAAAAGGCGAAAGCACGCCCAGTAGGCAAGATTCGTTGATCTTTGTTACTCTGATAGTGACTTGCCGACCGGTAAGGATACCGACGCGCAGATCATCGATCTGCGCAACAATACGTGAAGGAAGACGTGAAGGAGAACACCATGAAAAAATTATTCGCGCTGAGCCTG
This sequence comes from Halomonas dongshanensis, assembly GCF_024790395.1. Classification (GTDB taxonomy): domain Bacteria; phylum Pseudomonadota; class Gammaproteobacteria; order Pseudomonadales; family Halomonadaceae; genus Vreelandella; species Vreelandella dongshanensis. Next base: position 68,967 of record NZ_JAJISC010000009.1, on the reverse strand, counting down.
GTACTGCTGATGTCTGCAGGTGCTTTGGCAGGCTGCAACACCGTTGATGGCGCGGGCAAAGACGTCGAGCGCGGCGGTGAAGCCGTCCAGGATGCGGCTCAAGACGCTTCCAACTAAGTCCAAGGCGCCCGGCATGCCGGGCGCTTTTTTTTGCAGCTCTTTCCCTCCCATTGGCTATCTCCTAGGATTCTCCCCATGCGCTCACTCTCTCTCGTTCTGGGCGGCTGTTGCCTGTCCCTGCTCACTGCCTGTGTCTACTCGCCCATGCCTGAAACGGGTAATGCCAGCGATGTCGAACCAGCGCCGCCGCCGCCTACGCTCGAGCAAACGGGCTCTACCTGCGATGCGGGCCAGCTCGACGCCACCGGGCGCGACTTCGACGAAGCCCAGGTCGAGGAGCTCAAACGCGCCAGCGGCGCGCGCCACGTACGCGTCCTGCGCCCTGGCGATGCCGCTACCATGGATTACCGCATCGACCGCCTCAACATCCGCCTCGACGACAACGACCGCATCAGCGCTCTGGGCTGCGGTTAACGCCACAAGGGCTTGAGTCGCTGCCTCACTCGTAGCGCTCTTTCCAGCGCTGGCGGCGAACGTGGTCCTTGAGCATTTCGAGGGCGTCGATGATGATCGCTTCGGTGACCTGATGGCTGCCCTCATCCACGTTGAGCCAAGTGTCGAAGCCGCTTTCGGCGGTGCGCTCGACGAGTTGGCGAAAGGCCGGAGTATGGATGCCCAGCGCGAGCTCGTCGACTAAGCGCCGGGCCGTATCGCTAAGCGAGGCCTCTAGCGCCTGCGTTACCGCGTTGCCCATGGGCAGGCGTTCGAGGCGTCTGAGCTCTGGGCTTTCGCGCAGCGTGCGTACGATCACGTCGCTGATGTGTGCCATGGCCGCTTCGCGATTTTGCTGGTAGGCGCGCCCGGCGGTCTGCTCGACGCGCTGCACGATCTCATGGATTAGCTGCTGCTTGCGCGGCATGATGACGCGCTCGACCACCTGCTCGGTGAGCGAGTCGCTCGCCCCCACCTGCTGCTGAACGTTGCCCAGCAGACGCAACGCGATGCGATCGGAAAGCTCTTCGAGCAGGATGTCGTAATACTTGGCAACGAAGCGGTAAGCCGACCAGCGCGTTACATCGATCAGTTTGAGATTGTGTAGCCGGTGGAGGAGCGATACCACGCGCAGCGCGCGCAGCCAGCGAAAACCGGCTAGCGGAATGCAGCCGAGTACGTCGTACCAGTGAATGAACGGATAGAAGAACCAGCGGTGGTAGCGCCGCTCGATGATGGCGGCGGCCCAGCCGATCAAGACATCGACCGCGAACAGCGTAACGAAGGCGAGATCGATGGCGAGAAAGCGCTGATGGATGACGCGCTCGTAGTCTGCCTGAAGGGTAGGTGCCAAGGCAGCAAAAGCGTCGTTGAACGGTGGAATCAAGTAGAGCGTATCGAATACGATCAGTGTCAAATTGGCCATCACGGCCAGCAGAATCAGCAGATCCCAGCCGACGTGGACGATTTCGATCCCGCGCGGCAAACGCGGGCGTTGGCGCCGCGGTAGAAAACCTTCCCTCTCTTCCAGCATGCACACTCCTTTGGCTCGATGGTTTTCTTACTTGCCCTCAATGATGCGACTGATGCTGCTGCTGTGCGAGTTTTTCTTCCTGCTCGGCCTGTTTACGGTGCTTCTTGCGCAGCGCGGCCTTTTCGAAGCGCAACTGCTGAAGCGGCGTTTCCAAGGTCAGCGGCGGTACGCGCGCGGGCTTGCCATCGGCATCGACCGCCACCATGGTCAGGTAGCAGCTGTTGGTGTGGCGAATCAATTTGTTGCGAATGTCTTCGGCGACCACTTTGACGCCGATCTCCATGGAGGAGCGACCAACGTGATTGACCATGGCGAGAAAGGTGACCAGCTCGCCGACATGAATCGGCTGCTTGAAAAGCACCTGATCGACCGAGAGGGTAACCACGTAGTGACCCGAGTAGCGGCTGGCGCAGGCGTAGGCGACTTCATCGAGTTTCTTGAGAATGGCGCCACCGTGCACCTTGCCGCTGAAGTTGGCCATGTCGGGTGTCATCAGCACGGTCATCGAAAGCTCGTGCTGGCCGGGAATGAGGTTGGCGTCGGTGGATGCGCTCATGCGGGTTCCTTATCGGGTGTCTTTGCGTGACACGCGACGGCCCACCAAAGTGGGCCGTCGCAGCTAGGTAAGTCGATTCTACGTTCAGAACCAAACCAGGCCCACCGAAATGATCACCCCGGTGACGAACAGCTGGATCAAGCAAAAGCCCATGATGTCCTTGGCCTTGAGCCCGGCGATGGCGAGCACCGGCAGCGCCCAGAAGGGCTGGAGCAGGTTGGTCCAGGCATCGCCCCAAGCAACTGCCATGGCGACGCGGGATATATCGGCGCCGAGCGCCTCGGCTGCAGGCAGCATGACCGGCGCCTGCACCGCCCACTGACCGCCGCCGGAGGGCACGAACAGGTTGACGATACCGGCGCTGATGAAGGTCCAGAAGGGTAGCGAGGTTTCGGTGGCAAACGACACCAGCCACGCCGACATGCTCTCAGCAAGCCCTGACTGGATCATGATCGCCATAATACCGGCGTAGAAGGGGAACTGGATGACGATCCCGGCACCGCCTTTGATCGCCTCGTTCAAGCTATTGAGCAGGCTGCGCGGCGTGCGGTGGAGCACGATGGCGAGGAACAAGAACATGAAGTTGACCACGTTGAGGTTCAGCCCGCCGCCACGCAGGAAGAAGTGGTCGAGCAGAAACAGCAGCCCCGGCACGCCGACCAGCAGCGAAAGCGTCAGGCTATTCTCCAGTCGCTCCGCCGGGCGGGTAATCCGCCCTTGCGTCTCGGGAGCGTCGTCCAGGAGGCTGGCATCGACGTAGACGCTATCCTTGGCGTCCGGCAGCATCAGGCGGTTGACCAGCGGTACGGCGACGAACAAGCAGACAACGATGGCGAGATTGAAGAAGGCGAAAATGGTCGAACCGGTGCCGATCACGCCGATCTGATCGGCGGCGAAGTGGCCTTCAGTGGCGATGGTGAGCGGCACCGAACCGGCGAGCCCGCCGTGCCACACCACAAAGCCAGAGTAGGCGCTAGCGACCAGCAGGCGATAGTCGACCCGCACAAGGCGCGCGAGCTCCTTGGCGAACAGCGCGCCCACCACGAGCCCAAAGCCCCAGTTGATCCAGCTGGCGGCGAGCGACACCAAGGTGACCAGCACGATGGCACCACCCGGGCTCTTGGCGGTAGCGGCCAGGCGTTGAAGCAGGCGCTTGACTGGCGGCGAGCTTGCCAGGATGAAACCGGTCACCAGTACCAGCAGCATCTGCATGGAGAAATTCAACAGCCCCCAGAAGCCGTCGCCCCACATGCGCAGCACGTCCAGCGGCGATTGACGCTCGATGGCAATCGCCGCCACGGCGGCCACGAGGGTCAACAGCAGCACGAAAATATAAGGGTCCGGCAAGTAGCGCTCGACCAGCTTGACCGCTGGCTTCGATATCGTTTTTAGCATGGCAGTGGCTCGCTCGGTGTCATAAACGGTAGGCAGTCGCGCACCAAGGCGCGCTCCTTGTTGGCCACTATAAGGGCGCGCGGCGCCGGGCGCAGTTCGCTCTTGGTCGTGTTCCCCACCGCCTCACGTTAGCTCAGACGAGCGAAAACGCCACCTTGGGCGTCAACGCCATAATCAGTATCAATGCCAATAGTGGCGGCGGTAATGGCGGTAATAGACGACCAGCGTCGCGGAGCGAACCAGCATGAACAGGCTAAAGGCAAACCACAGGCCGTGGTTGCCGAAACCTTGAGTGAGCCACCAAGCGGGAAGGTAGGCGGTCAGGCCAATGAAGATACTGTTACGCATCTCGCGCACGGCGGTCGCGCCGATGAAAACGCCATCGAGCAGATAGCTAACCACCGCTACCAGCGGCAGCAGTACGATCCAGGGTAAGAAGTGGGCTGCCGCCTCGCGTACCTCACTGAGCCCGGTGAGCAGGGCGATCAGGGCGTTGCCGCCCAGCGCGAATACTATAGCCGCGCATAGTGCGGTCCAGAACGAGAAGCGGGCGACGCTTTTCACCGTAGTGGCGAACTCGCGCCAGTCGCGACGGCCGAAGGCGCGACCCACCAAAGATTCGGCGGCGTGAGCAAAGCCGTCCAAGGCGTAACTCGTGAGCAAGATGAACTGCAGCAGCACGGCGTTGGCAGCCAGCAGCGTATCGCCCTGGCGCGCGCCTTGCGCAGTGAAGAAGGCGGTCGCGAACAAAAGCCCCAAGGTGCGTACGAACAGGTGCGCATTGACGCTAAAAAGGGCCTGATAGGCGGAGAGGGCGATGAGGCGCTGACGCTGGAAGTGTCCCTGCAAGTGTCCCAGTTGGCGCATTACCAGTACCGCCCCGAAAAGCAGCGCAGCGTAGTCGGCGATTACGCTGGCGAGCGCCACGCCGTTACTGGTCATGCCCAAGCCGACCACGAAGACAATGTCGAGCACGATGTTGACGCTATTGGTCAGCACCAGAATCATTAGCGTGACGCGGGCGTTTTGCTGGCCCAGAAACCAGCCCAGGATGGCGTAGTTGGCGAGCACCGCCGGGGCCGACCAGAGGCGTATCTCGGCGTATTCGCGCGCCAACGGCGTGGCCGCTTCGCTGCCGTCGAGCAGGGTGAGGCCGAGCGAGACGAGCGGTGAGCCGAACAGGATCAATAAAACGCCGATGAGAAGCGCCATGATCAGCGACTGGCCAAGCAGGTTGCGTACGTCGCTGTGAGCTTCGCGCCCCATTGCCTGGGCCACGAGCCCGGTGGTGCCCATACGCAGAAAGCCAAAGCCCCAGTAGAGAAAACCGAACAGCGTTGCCCCTAGGGTCACGCCAGCCAAATAGCGCGAATCGGGCAGGTGGCCCACCACGGCCGTGTCGACCAAACCCAGCAGCGGTACGGTGACGTTGGAGAGAATGATCGGCCAGGCGAGCGCCCAAACGCGTTGCTGCGTCGTCGTGGTCGTTGCGGGGAGCGTGCTCACGCAGCGGTGATGATGCGGTATTTCTCCATTAGCTGGTCATGCGTCTCCTGGCGCTCCGGGTCGAGCGGAATGCAGTCGACCGGACACACCTGCTGGCACTGAGGCTCGTCGTAGTGGCCCACGCACTCGGTACATCGCGCCGGGTCGATGATATAGATCTCCTCACCGGGCGAAATGGCGTCGTTGGGGCATTCGGGTTCGCAGACGTCGCAGTTGATGCACTCGTCGGTAATCATGAGCGACATGGAGAGACCTCGCGGTAGCTGGCGGATTCGAAAATCGGCGTCAACCGATTTCCGACTATTTTACTCAACAATAGAGGTTCTAGGTAGTGTAGTGGCGTTGCAGGGCGCTTGCGACCTCGGGATGCACCAGCTTGGAGACGTCGCCGCCGAGCTTGGCGATCTCACGCACGATGGTCGAGGAGATGTAAGAGTTCTCTACCGCCGGAGTCAGAAAGACGCTATCGAGCTCGGGGTTTTGCGCCCGGTTCATGTTGGCCAGCTGCAGCTCGTACTCGAAGTCCGAAGCTGCGCGCAGCCCGCGCACGATGATCGTTGCCTGCTGCTCACGCATCAAGGTGGTGAGCAGCCCCGAAAACCCCACTACGCTGACGTTGGGCAGCGCGCCTGTGACCTTGGTGATGAGCGCGGTGCGCTCCTCGATATCGAGCAGAGGGCGCTTGCCAGGGCTCGCCGCCACGGCGACGACGATACGATCAAAAAGCCGTGAGGCACGCTCGATGATGTCGACGTGGCCGTTGGTCACAGGGTCGAAAGTGCCAGGGTAGACGGCAACGGTGCTCACGACTCCTCCTCCAAGCGGCCGAAAGGATTGGCCACTTTCATCGATACCGGCTGGGCGTAGCCCGGAATATGGATGCGATCGGCGTGAATATCGAGCTCGGGGCCTTCGAGCACCGACTCGCCGAACTGATAGCGTGGTGCATAGTGACCTTTGTCGGCTGCGCTCAAATAGGCCGCAGCGCGCTCGCGTACGCCTTCGCGCTTGGTTTTCCAGACGCTAAGGGCTGCCTGGCCGTGGCGCTGGGCTAGCAGGCGCTCGGTCACGCTGGGCGAGAGCAGCACACCGGTGGCGTTGTTGCCGCCAAAGCCCTTGGCGTTGATGAAAGAGGCATCGGCCTTGAACGCCATCGGCGTTTGCGAGAAGCGCAGACGTTCGGCGTAGACGTCGTCGGCCACCGCGTCGAGCGTGGGGATGCCCGGTAGCAGATCGTGGGCGAAGCCGCTCAGAGCACTCACTACCTGATCCCCCGCCGCGGTGCCCTGCGAGTGGCCGATGAACGCCTTGATCGCCACCACCGGCCAGTCGTGCAGGTCGTGAGCGCGGGCGATCTCGTCGAACACGTGGGACTCGGTCACCCGGTTCTTGGGCGTGCTGGTGCCGTGGGCGTGCAGGTAGGTGCGCGTCTTCAGCGCGCGTTCGCCGAGCATATCGCGCACCAGCGCCGTGGCTTTGCCGAGCGTTAGGTAGTTGCCGATGCCGGGGGCCGAAATCGAGCGCTTGAAGCCGTCGGCGTTGACGAAGACGTCGGGCACAGCTCCGAGAATCTCGGCGCCGAGTTCGAGCGCCAGGGCGTCGTCCATTAGCAGCACGAACTGGCTCGCCTCGGCCATGGTGAAGCCGCAGTTGAGCGCAAAGGGGCGGCAAGCGCGCTGATAATCGGCGTCGGTGAGCAGCTCCAGCGCATCGAGCGCCTTGAGGCTGGCGTCGTCGGCAAGCGCCCCCATGACCCGAAAACCCTCGATGATCTCAGGTGTGATGGGGGCGTCGCTGGTACCCACCATGACCACGCGGCGACGCCCAGCGCGAATGTCCTCGACGCCCAGGCGCAGGTTGTAGAGAAACGAGGCGCAGGCGCCTAGTGCAGCACCCGTGCTACCTACGCTACCGAGCACGTAGGCGTTGAGAAAGTCGGCGGGCATCTGGCCATAGCCGAGCGGCATCTGCTTGGAGGTGGCGCGATTGCCGCTGGCGAAGCTCTTGAGCAGCCCCCCCCAGCCCTCGTCGTCCATCTGGCCGATGGAGTTGCCCGCATAGACGCCGATCAAATCAGGATCGAGCTGCTGACGAATCTGCTCCCACTCGAGGCCACTGGCCTCCAGACAGTCGCTGGCGGCGAAAATCGCCATGGCGAGGCCGCGCGGATGGTGCACGCTGCGGTAGAGGCTGGCTGGCTCGAACCCGCTAGGGAGCTGAGCGGCCGTGCTCACCTTGGCCGTCTGAGCGTCGGGTAATAGCACGTCGAGCGTGCCCGCAGGCAGGGTGACCTCGACCTGGCGGGCGTCGATCTCTCTCACCTGCCAGTCGTGGGGCAAGCGGTCGGGCAACTGGCGGCGCTTGACGCGAAAGCGCAGCGGCTCGGCGAATACAAGGCTTGCCTGACGGTTGGCGGGAATGCCCTCGGCGAGAAAGCGCGGGTCTTCGTTGCGACGAATCAGGGTGTGCTTGAGTACCCGCTCGCGCAGCGCCTCGGCACTGAGCGCTGTGGCGTCGCCGGGTTCGATCAGGCGCATGAGCGCCGCCAGACTCTCGATGGTCTGGCGCTGCTGGTCAGCGGGTAGGGCATCTAGAACGGTGCGGCGAAAGGCCTGATGGCCCGAGGTTCTGCCGGCCGGACTGACGCCGCCCATGCCGACGATCACCGGTAAGTGTGGCAAGCCGGGTTCCTCGTGGTGCGGTGGTGACAAAGACGGTGATGACCGTGCGCACGCGCAGGGCGATGGCGCATCCTACATCAAGTGGTGGGATCATAGCACCGGGCACGCAACGGCGTCATGCCGCAACGCTGAAGGACTGATAGAATCATGCTCTTTTAGCGCCATCCCCTTTAGTGAATCCTGCATGCATCACACTTCACGCCCTGTGACCTCCAACCAGCCAGGCCCCCATCGCGACGTCGAAAAGCGCGTTCGCCGGGCGCTGGCTACACCGTTGCAAAAACCGGTGGCCGCGCATACCCAGCGCGCCTTCGAGGCGGCCAACGCCTGGCTCGGTGCCCGCCGCGCGCCCCTGATCCTCGATGCCGGTTGCGGAGTAGGGCTATCGACGCGGGCGCTGGCGACGTGCTTTCCCGAACACAGCGTGATTGGCGTGGATCGTAGCGAAGCGCGCCTCGAGCGCGAGCACGGTGCACTGCCCGATAACGCCCTGCTGGTGCGCGCCGATCTGGTCGATTTTTGGCGTCTGGCCCACGCGGCGGCGTGGGCGCCCGAACGTCACTACCTGCTTTACCCCAACCCCTACCCCAAGGCGTCGCACCTCAAGATGCGCTGGCACGGGCATCCGGTCTTCCCTACCCTGTTGGCCTTGGGTGGGGCGCTGGAGCTGCGCTCCAATTGGGCGCTTTATGTCGAAGAGTTCGCCCAGGCGGTGCAGTGGGCAACGGCAAACGAGCCCACGTGGGGGCGCTTCGAGCCCGAAGGGAGCTTTTTGACGCCCTTCGAAGCCAAATATCACCGCAGCGGGCAAACGCTTTGGCGTCTGCGCGTTGCGCTCGAACACAAGACGTACCCATGAACGATTCAAGCGAGCAGCGAAGAGGAATACAGGGCAATATGGTGACGATGCAGTGGGCAGCAGCAGGGCGTTTGGCAGTGGCGCCTGGAAAAGGGCGTTTAGCGCGCGGCCTGACGCAGGTGGGGATCGCAGCGTGTTTGGCCCTGACAAGTGCCAGCGCTTGGGCCGATTTCGCCCGCTTGGGCGCACTGCAAAACCAAGGGTTTGCCATCAGCGCCGAAGCGCGCATGCTCGATAGCGGGGAAGTGCTGGCCAGCATCGATGCCGAGCGCGAGCTTACGCCTGCCTCTGTGACCAAAGCCTACCTTGCTGCCGCAACGCTCGATCGCTTTGGTCCCCAGCACCGCTTCACCAGCCAGTTCGTCACCTCAGGCTCGGTGCAGGAGGGCGTTCTCTATGGCGACTTGGTGTTCGAGGGTGGCGGCGACCCGAGCCTGACCACGGAGAATCTCTGGCGTCTGGTACAGCGATTGCAGCAGGCCGGGGTGCATCGTGTCGAGGGCAGCCTGGTGGTGAGCCAGTGGCGCTTTGGTCCGGTCACCTGTATTACCAGCGACCGCTGTAATGCCCAGCAGCGGGTCACCAACGCCTATAGCGCGCCGCTCTCATCGGCGGGAGTCAACTTTGGCAACTGGTGCGCCACGGTGGCGCCAAGTGCAGCCGGAGAGCCTGCCCGCGTAACGCTGTGCGACGGCCAGACCTCGATGATCACCATCGACAACCAGGTGGTGACGCGCCCGGCCAACAGCGGCACCGAGATCAGCGCCGAGCGCATCACCGACGAGCGCGGCGACGTTCTGCGCGTTAGCGGCCAGATCTCCACCAACGCCGCTGCGCGCGATGTCTATCGCGGCGTGAGCGATGCCGCCGAGGCGAGCGCTGAGGTCATTTCCAGCATGCTGAATCAGGCGGGCGTGGCGGTCAGCCAGCCCTGGCAGGTCAGCTCGACGCGCCCGCCGAGCAGCGCCCAGCGCCTGGCCGCCGTCGATGGTCAGCCGCTGCAGGAAATCCTGCTGCGCTTGATGAACTACTCCAACAACTACATGGCCGACATGCTGGCGCTGAACCTGGTCGACGGACCACAGGCCCAGCTACGCCAAGCGGGGGCGGAAATCGAAAACTTCGTCTCCCAGTTCCCCGGCCATGGGCCGGTCACACTCTATAGCGGGAGCGGATTGACCACGGAAAACAGCACCTCGGCGCACGGCGTTACCGTGCTGCTGGAGGAGATGTTTCATCGCACGGCGCTGTTTCCAAGCTACGTGGCGGCCTTTCAGTCGCCTGCCAACGGCGTCATGCGCTTCATTCGCCGTGGCTCCTCCACCTTCCAGAACAGCGTCATGATCAAGACCGGCACGCTCAATCAGCCCGTTACTGTGCGCGCACTGGGCGGTTACTTTCGCACCGCGCAGGGGCGCTGGGGCGTGTTTAGCGTGCTGGTCAACGGCACGAGCAGTACGCCTTACCTCAGCTGGTCGGAAGTGCTCGACCCGCTGTCGCTGGATATGGATGCCATGATTCTGGCCAACTGACACCACCGTTCACCGCCTGAGGCACGCAATGAAACCCGAGCATACCGGCTTTACCCACTTGGCCTACTCGACGCGCTACTCGCTCAAGGGCCTCAAGGCGGCGTTTCGTAACGAAACGGCCTTTCGTCAGGAGGTGGCGCTCACCGCCGTACTGCTGCCGCTGGCGTGGTGGATCGGCGAAGGGCCGATCAGTTGGCTGATGCTGGTCGGCAGCTGCTTTTTCGTGCTGATCGTCGAGCTGCTCAATAGCGCGATCGAGAACGTGGTGGACCGCATCGGCACCGAACACCACGAGCTCTCCGGGCGGGCCAAGGACATTGGCTCGGCGGCGGTCATGCTTTCGCTGATACTCGCCGGGTTGACCTGGGGCCTGCTAGGCTGGCAAAAGTTTTTCGGCTGACCTAAGCGCCCACCAAGGAGAGTCGCCATGCCGTTAATCGACGTACCGTTGCCGTTCACGACGCTGCCAGCGTCGCTCAAGTCGGCGACCGAAAACGCCTGGCAGCGCCTTAGCGAGGCGCTTGAGCAGGCCGACAACGTCGCCTCGATGACCGGCAAGGTGCTGCCTTCGGCGGCGTGGCGAACGCTTTCTGCCGCGCGCCTGGAGGCCTTGGTTCGGGTACTTGCCGTGTCGCGCTTTGCCCTGGATACGCTGGCGCGCTATCCCCAGTGGCTCGAACTGCTCGAAGACCAAGGCGAGCTCGACCAAGCCCCTAGCCGTGACACCCAGGCCGCGTGGCTTGACCAGGCGCTTGCCGACGTCGATGACGACGCCGGGCTTCAGCGCGAACTGCGCCGCTTTCGTCGTGCGCGCATGCTCGGCATCGTCTGGCGCGATATCAACCGCACCGACAAAGCCGAGGCGGGCGGGCGCGAAAGTGGCATGTGGGCAACGGCGGCGGCGGTTTCCGAACTCGCCGAACTCTGCCTCGACGCCGCGCTTGGCTGGATCGAGCGCTCGGTGGCGCCACGCTGGGGGGCGCCCGCGCCGCGCAGCGACGGTACGCCGCAGCGCCTGGTGGTGCTCGGCATGGGCAAGCTGGGCGCCGGTGAGCTCAATCTGTCGTCGGATATCGATCTCATCTTCGCTTATCCGGAAAAGGGCAATACCACGGGCGGGCGCACGGCGCTCGAACATCAGGAGTATTTCACCAAGGTCGGCCAGCGACTGATTGCCGCGCTAGACGCCATGACCGCCGATGGCTTTGCCTTTCGGGTCGACATGCGCCTGCGCCCCTTGGGCGACGGTGGGCCGCTGGTCGGTAGTTTCCAGGCGCTGGCAGGCTACTATCAGGACCAGGGCCGCGAGTGGGAGCGCTATGCCATGCTCAAGGCGCGCCCAGTGGCGGGCGATCTGGAAGCAGGGCGCGAGCTTCTGACCACGCTCAAACCGTTTGTCTATCGGCGCTATCTCGATTTCGGCGCCATCGAGTCGCTGCGCGAACTCAAGGAGATGATCAATCGCGAGGTAAAGCGCAAGGGCATGCAGGGCAACATCAAGCTCGGCCCTGGCGGCATTCGCGAGGTCGAGTTCATCGTTCAGGCGTTTCAGCTGATCCGCGGCGGCCGCGATACCGAGCTTCAGGTCACTTCGCTGCGTCAGGCGCTCGTGCGTCTGCCCGAGCTCGAATTACTGCCGCAAAGCGTCGTGGATGAACTGCTGCCCGACTACGCCTTTCTGCGCGATCTCGAACACGCCCTCCAGGCGCTGGAGGACCGCCAGACCCAGACGCTGCCAGGCGAGCCGCTCGATCAGGCGCGCGTGGCGCTGGCCCTGGATACCTCTGACTGGGCGCAGCTGATGGCCCGGCTAGACGAGGTGCGCGCCCGCGTGCGGCGCCACTTCGATGCGGTGATTGCTGCTCCCGAAGAGGAGGCCCCCGAGCAGGCACAGACGCCACCTGCGCGCTTGGCGCAGTGGCGCTATCTGTGGCGCGGTGAAATGGAGCTCGACGAGGCCGAGCCGCTGTTGCGCGACGCGGGCTTTCCCAACCCCGAGGCCGCCTTCAAACGCATTACCGAGCTTTACCGTTCGCGCGCAGTGCAGGGCATGCAGCGAATCGGCTTCGAGCGTCTGGATGCGCTGATGCCGCTTCTACTCGAAGCAGCCGCCTGCCATCCGGCGCCGGAGGTGGCGCTTACCCGGGTGCAGCCGCTCATCGAGGCGGTGCTACGACGCACCGCCTACTTGGCGCTTCTGCGCGAGAACCCGCAGGCCCTCGAACATCTCATGCGGCTGTGCGAGGCAAGCCCCTGGATTGCGGCGCAGCTGGCGCGCTACCCGATCCTGCTGGACGAGTTGCTGACGCCCGCGTCGCTTTACACCCCGGCCGACCGGCAGCGGCTCGAAGACGAACTGCGCCAAGCGCTCAACCGCCTGCCCGAGGACGACGAAGAGGCACAGCTCGAAGCGCTAAGGGTATTCAAACACGCCCAGACGCTGCACGTGGCGGCCTCGGATATCGCCGGTACGCGCAAGCTGATGAACGTTAGCGACTACCTGACCTACATTGCCGAGGTGGTGCTCGACGCCGTGCTGGCGATGGCGTGGAAGAGCGTGGCGGCCAAGCACGGCGTGCCCGAAGGGCTGGACGCTCGACGCCCCGACTTCTTGATCGTCGGCTACGGCAAGCTTGGCGGTATCGAGCTTGGCTATGGCTCCGATCTTGATCTGGTGTTCTTGCACGATAGTCCGTCGACGGGCGTGACCGACGGCCCTCGGCCGATCGATACGCCGGTGTTTTTCACCCGGCTTGGGCAGCGCATCATTCATCTGCTCACCGCAGTGACGCCTGCGGGTAGCCTCTACGAGGTCGATATGCGCCTGCGCCCCTCGGGGAGCGCGGGTCTCTTGGTGACCTCGCTTAGCGCCTTTGCCGACTACCAGCGCCAGCACGCCTGGACCTGGGAGCATCAGGCGTTGGTACGCGCGCGCGTGGTGGCGGGGAGCGAGCGGCTAGCGCAGACGTTTGCTCGCGTGCGCCACGAAATCCTTACCCGTCCGCGTGAGCGAGGCGCGCTGCGCCAGGACGTGGTGGCGATGCGCCAGAAGATGCGCGACCACCTCGGCGGCAAGGCGCCCAGCGGCGCCTTCGATCTTAAGCACGACGCCGGAGGTGTGGTCGATATCGAGTTTCTCTGCCAATACGCGGTGTTGGCGCTCTCGCACGAGGCGCCCTCCTTGACCACCTACAGCGACAACATGCGCATTCTCGATGCCTTGGCGGCAAGCGGCTATTTACCCGACGACGAGGCCGAGCATTTGCGTAATGCCTATCTGGCTTACCGCCATGCTATCCATCGTGCAGCGCTAACCGGCGAGAAAGCGATGGCGAGTTCGGCGGCGTTCGAGGCCGAGCGCGGCGCCGTCGTGCGACTTTGGCAGCGTTTTCTCGACACATGAGGGCCGTTAGGATCGCTGTGTCCGAACGGTCGTTCCTTGGAGTTTTCGTGCACGCGCCATCATGTTAGCCAGTCTGCTCGGCACCTTGCTGCCGGTGTTTCTCATTTCCGGGTGCGGCGCGCTCTATGGTCGCTTTCGCAAGCCCGATATTCGCAGCCTCAATACGCTCAACATGGAACTGTTCGTGCCGCTGTTGGTGTTCGCCGTGTTGGCAGATCGTCAGGCTCCGCTCGGCGATTACGCTTGGCTTGCCACGGGGGCGGCGCTGGTGGTGCTGGGGTCGGGCGTGGTGCTATGGCCGCTAGTGCGCTGGCTTGGGCTTTCGTCCAAGGTGTTTCTGCCGCCGATGATGTTCAACAACACCGGCAATATGGGTGTGCCGCTGCTGGTGCTGGCCTTTGGGCCCGAGGCGCTACCAGCGGCGGTGGTGGTGTTCATCGTCGAGATGCTGCTGCACTTTTCGGTGGGGCTCTACATGATCGACCCCCGCACCTCGCTTAGGCGATTAATGCGCATGCCGATCGTTGCGGCGAGCTTGACGGGACTTGGCGTTAACGTCACGGGCATTCCGCTGCCAGGCTGGCTGGTCGAGGCCATGCACATGCTGGGCGGGGTGTGCATTCCGCTAATGCTCTTTGCGCTGGGTGTACGCTTATTGGAGATCGACTTCAAAGAGTGGCGCACCGGGCTTCTGGGGGCGCTTCTCTGCCCACTGTCGGGGCTCGTCATTGCGTTGCCGCTTCTGTGGTGGCTGCCGCTCGATACGCTCCAGTCAGCGGTCCTGTTGGTATTCGCTGCGCTGCCTCCGGCAGTGCTCAACTACCTAGTGGCCGAGCAGTACAAGCTCTCGCCACACCGGGTGGCCTCGCTGGTATTGATCGGCAACGTCGGCAGTCTGGTGGTCATGCCGCTGACACTGGCAGCGGCCTTCACCTGGTTACACCCGCCTATTTAGGCTGTTTAGGCTGTGTGGTGGCTTATTTGCGACGGTTGTCGTCCTGTTGCATTTCCTCCGTTTTTACTTCGTAGCTGCCTTCGAGGACATCATGGGGTGAACGTGCGTGCGTGCCGTCGTAGCGGTCGCGGTTATGCGCCGCACCGCCGCCGATATCCTGGGCACGCTCGGCACGCATTTGCTCCATGCGCTTTTTCATCTTGTAGCGCACGAAGGGCATCATGATCAGCCCCAAAAGCAGTAAGAAAACTCCAAGCACCACGCTAATGATCAATAGTGCGCCAAAGATCACCCAGGCAAGCAGCAGCTTGAGCGCACCGGCAAGGCCGGTGGCTTGGGTTTGGGTGGCGCGGGCGCGCCACTGACTGGCGGCTTGCCAAGCTGCGTTTTTGCGTTCCCAGTCGGTATTGGGCATATCGCCTCCAAGTAAACGTCTGCCACTTCGAGTGATGGGCAGGACGGGAGTTCCGAAATTCTATTTACCCGCTAAGGTTAAGTAGGGCAACTATGCAGAAAAAGCGCAGCGATGTTACGATTTTTTACGTATTCGCATCACAAATGCGTTCACTCGATATAACAGGATGGTTATATGACGAATCATGGAGGCAAGACCGTTTTCATCGCCTCGGCGCTGATTATCTTTGCGCTAGTGATGGTGGGAGCGTTTTTTCAAGAAGCGTTTGGCAACGCAGCCGTTGCTGCACTCGAAACCGTTACGCGGGTCTTTGGCTGGTTCTACCTCTTTTCGGTGTTCGGTTTCGTCATCTTTCTGCTCGTGCTCGCTTTCGGTAAGTACGGTAAGGTGCGGCTAGGACCGCAGGACAGCACCCCCAACTACAGCTTTTTCTCCTGGGTCAGTATGTTGCTGGCTGCAGGGTTTGGCGTGGGGCTGGTGTTCTACGGCATGGCCGAGCCCATGCGCCACTACCTCGAACCTCCTTACGGCGACATGCCCGGCGAGACCGAGGCCGCTGCCCGCTACGCCATTCAGTACAGCTACTTCAACTGGGGCATTCATCAGTGGGCCGCGTTCTCGGTGGTGGGGTTGATCATCGCCTACTTTCAGTTCCGTAAGGGTCAGCCTGGTCTGGTCTCCTCAGTGCTCTCTTCGGTGACGGCCAAGTATCCGCGCGTGCGCCCTTACGCCTCCTGGCTTGATGTGTTTGCCGTCGTGGCAACGGTCATGGGGGTTGCGACGTCGCTCGGGCTTGGCGTCTTGCAGATGAACGGTGGCTTGAATGCGGTGTTCGGGATTCCCGAAAACGGCTGGTGGCAGTTCATCATCCTCTTCACCATGTTCTGCGCCTACATGCTATCGACCTGGTCAGGGCTGGATAAAGGCATCCAGCGCCTCTCCAACCTCAATCTGGCGCTGTGTCTGTTCCTCATGGCCTACGTACTGGTGACCGGCCCGACGCTGGTGATCCTCGAGACCATTACCCTTGGTATCGGTGACTACCTGCAGAACTTCATTGGTATGAGCCTGCGCATCGTGCCCTTCCAGGACAACGTCTGGGCCGGTGAGTGGACGCTATTCTACTGGGCTTGGGTCATCGCCTGGTCGCCTTTCGTGGGCACCTTCATTGCCCGCGTTTCGCGTGGTCGTACCATCAAAGAGTACGTTTTTGGCGTACTGGTCGTACCGCCGCTGCTAGCCTGCTTGTGGATTGGCATCTTCGGCGCTACGGCGCTGAATTTCGAGCTCAGCGGAGACAATGTTGGCTTGGCGCAGGCGACCAAGGACAACATTACCGTAGCGCTATTCTCCATGTACGACTTGATGCCGTTCTCGGGCGTTTTGTCGGTGGTTTCGATGATGCTGATCTTCATCTTCCTGGTTACGTCGGCAGACTCTGCTTCTTACATCGTGGCCCAGATGACCGATAACGGTTCGATCAACCCGCCGCTCTACAAGCGCATCATTTGGGGCATGCTGATCGCCGCCATTTGTTTGACGCTTATCGTAGCCGGGGGGCTGACTGGGCTACAATCGGCCGCAGTGCTGTCGGCGCTGCCGTTTACCTTCATCCTCTACTTGATGGTGTTCGTGCTGGTACGCGAGCTACGTGCCGACCGCAAGGCGATGTTGACCCAGCTCTACCGCCGCCACGGTGAAACGCCGGTGGGTGCGGATGCCTTCGAAGCCGAGCATCTGGGTGAGGAGGAGCGCCTGCGCCGCGCACCCAATGTGATCAATCGCCGTATCAATCGCTAGGTGGCGCTTTCGCGCCATCACGAGCAAGGCGCTTAACCAGCAAGGAGCTTAGCGCTATGGAGTGTAGTGTGTGATGGCGCGTCAAGGGCGTCATGGAGCGACGCGAAGACAGCCTAAAACATCCAAAGAGCCAACCTTCGAGCGTTGGCTGGATCGCTGGCTCGATACCGTGGTCACCGTTGCGGTGGTCACGGCGTTGGTGATCGGTATCTCGGCGGTCATCGCCCACTGGGTATTCTAAGTCCTTGGCTACTCGGCGATGGCACTGGCCGTCGCCGACCTGCTAGGCTTGGCGTTTCGCGTACGAACGCCTTTAAGAGAGCCGTAAACGAGCCATGACGGTGACCGCTTCCCAACCTGCCTACGCCTCACGCCGCGAAATATTCGGCTGGGCCATGTTCGACTTCGCCAATCAGGCTTACACCCTGCTGATCATCACCGTGGTGTTCGGCGAGCTTTTCACGACGGTGGTCGTGGGGGATCGCAACGATGGCTTTCGTCTGGCCAATTTCCTCTGGAGCCTGGCGCTGGCTATCAGCTACCTGCTGGTGGTGATTACCGCCCCTTTATGCGGTGCGGTGATGGATTACCGCGCCGAGAAGAAGCGCTTTCTGTTTTTCAGCTATCTGGCCACGGTGTTCACCACGGCAATGCTCTACTTCGTTGCCCCTGGCTATGTGGTGTTGGGGCTTTTGCTCATCGTTATCTCCAACTACGCCTACTCGATGGGGGAGTCCTTCATCGCCGCCTTTTTGCCTGAGCTCGGCCCGCCCGAGTCGCTGGGCAAGATTTCTGGTTTTGGCTGGGCGCTGGGCTACGTGGGCGGGCTCTGTGCGGCAGGCTTCACCTTGGTGGTGTTAGGCGAAGCGACGGCGGAAAACTTCGAGCGTATTCGCTGGGTGGGGCCGTTTGCGGCGGGCTTTTTCCTCTTGGCGGCCATCCCTACCTTCCTTTGGCTTAAGGAGCGGGGCACTCCCACGCCGAGTCAGAAGGGCTACCTCAAGATCGCCAAGGCTCAGCTGTTGGGTACCGCTGCCGAGCTGCGTCACTTCAAGGATCTGACGGTCTTTCTGGTCTCGCTGCTTTTCTCCATGGCGGGGGTCTATATCATCATCGCCTTCGCGTTCATTTATGGCGCTCAGGTGATTGGCTGGGAGGCGGGCGTGCGCAATATCATGTTCGTCATCGTACAGATCACCGCCGCCGCCGGGGCCATCGGCTTTGGTTGGATTCAGGATCGCGTCGGCGCCAAGCGCACCTATCAGGTGACGCTGGGGCTGTGGATTCTGGCGATTCTGGCCATCTGGGCCACGCCCGAGGTGACCGCCTTGGCCAATGCGCGCATGGGCTGGGCATGGCAGGCGCAGTACGTGTTTCTCGTCGTTGGCTGCCTGGCGGGGCTTAGCTTGGGCTCGAGCCAGTCAGCCAGCCGGGCGCTGGTGGGGCTCTTCTCGCCGTTGGCGAAGTCGGCGGAGTTTTTCGGCTTTTGGGGGCTTGCCAACAAGCTTGCCGGGGTCTTCGGTATCGTGGCACTTGGCGTGCTGCAAACGCTCGTTGGGCTACAAGCGTCTATCCTTCTATGCGTAGCGCTCTTTGCGGTGGCCATGGCCATCTGCTGGCGCGTCGACGAACAACGTGGCCGTGCCGCCGCGCTTGCCTGGCGCCAGGAGCGCGCCTAGATGCGGAGGGAGCCGATGAGCAAACAGCGTGGCGGTATCGTGGGAATGGTGGTTTTCTGGGTGCTGCTGATAGGCGCGGGCACTTGGCTGATCGATGGCGGCTTCGACAAGCTCATGAGTCCCAATGCGCATATCGTCAGCGCCTCTCAGGGCGAGCCGATCACGCTAAGGCGCAATCGTTCGGGGCACTATGAGGCGCCGGGCCGGATCAACGGCGAACCCGTCGATTTTCTTCTCGATACCGGCGCTACCTACGTAGCGATTCCCTCGCATATGGCCGAAACGCTTGGGCTCACACCGGGGCGCGTGGCGTGGTTCAACACCGCCAATGGGCGGGTTGAGGGAGCATTGACGCAGCTCGACGAAGTATCACTGGGCGGTATTCGTATTGAGAACGTTCAGGGCTCGCTAAGCCCGGGTATGCACGATGACAAAGTGCTTTTGGGTATGAGTTTTCTCAACCTTCTCGATATCAAGATTCAAGGTGGCGAGATGCGCTTGAGCGTGCCCGACGAAGGTTAAAAGCTTGCGATTTCTTAGCTTTGTGCTTAGCTGAAAGTTCAAGGAAACCAATGCAAAGGAAGTTGTTATGGGTATCGAAGTCGGTGGTTTGTTCGGTCTTATCTGGCTCGTCATCATCATCTGGGCAGTGGTTAAAGTAGCCAAGAGCACGGCAAGCGGCCTTGCCAAGCTCATTTGGATTCTCGTACTGCTGTTCTTCCCGCTGGTCGGTTTAATTGCTTGGCTCTTGTTCGGACCTAAAGGATAGCGAATAAACGCCAAACGCTAACAACGACAAGGCAGGCCCTAGGGCCTGCCTTGTCGTTGACACCTACTCATCAGCCTCTGTCTCCTCTTCACGCGCCCATAAAAAATAGAAGGGGGTGTAAAGAGACTCAGCGATACGCGTTTAGGCTTCGCTATCTTCGGGCGGAGATTTGTAGTGGCCAGGAATTTTCAGCTTTTCGCCATTGGGTAAATCGCGCACCTGAGTAGGCACGTAAACACGTTTGATCACGCTCTTGCCGTTGCTAGTGGTCATGACATTGGTCTCCTGTCACCGTCACCTGTCAGATTGTCGACAGTAAGCGGCACCACAGTAGCGCCGAGCGATATAAGAATCAAGTGGCACTAAGCCCCTGGCGATGAACAACTGGCTATGAAACAGCGTCCAAGCAAAAGAGAAGCGTTCAACGCAGGGTGCCGTGGTGGTTTTGAGGTATCCTCTGTAACATCAGGCCCGGCGGTACTCCAAGGATCGGGCAGGACGATATGGGCTCAAGAGGGGGTTAAACAGGATGGTGGACCACTTGGAACAACAGATTCAGTCGCACGGCACTCAGGACGCCGTGACGCTTGATGCAGCCGACCAGGATCACGTACTGATCATCGAAGACGACCAACGTCTGGCCGAGCTGACTCGCGACTACCTCGAAGCCAACGGTTTTCAGGTGACCTTGGAGGCCGACGGCGCCAAGGGTGTCGATTGTATTCTCACGCTGCAGCCGGACCTGGTCATTTTGGATCTGATGCTGCCAGGGGAGGACGGTTTGGCCATCTGCCGCCGCGTTCGCCCCAACTTTGCTGGCCCGATCATGATGCTTACCGCGCGCACCGATGATCTCGATCAGGTGCTGGGACTCGAAATGGGCGCCGACGACTATGTGCCCAAGCCCGTGCAGCCGCGCGTGCTCCTGGCGCGCATGCGCGCGCTGCTGCGCCGCGCCGAGGGCCCCGCGCCGGATGGCCAGATGCGTTTGAACTTCGACAATCTGGAGATCGACAGTGCCACGCGCGAGGCTTGGCTTTCAGGTGAACGCATCGATCTCACCAGCGCCGAATTCGATCTGCTTTGGCTACTGGCGAGTAACGCCGGGCGCGTGCTAACCCGCGAAGAGATCTTTAGCGATCTGCGTGGTATCAAGTACGACGGTCAGGATCGCTCTATCGACGTACGCGTATCGCGTATTCGTCCCAAGATCGGCGATGACCCCAACCAGCCCCACCGGATCAAGACCGTACGTAGCAAGGGATATCTGTTCGTCAAAGAGTGCTAAAAAGAGAGCGGACACCCTCACCCATGCGACAGATGCTCGGACACGGCGCTTTTTTGCGCTTCTACCTTTTGCTTGGTTTGGCGCTGTTCGCCATCTTTGCCATTGCTCTTGGCGGGCGTAGCTTTCTCGAACAGGTACGCCGCGAAGACTACCGCGAACAGCTCGCGGCGCTTCCCATGTCGCTGATGACCCAGCAGCTTTCAAGCCTTCCCGCCGAGGCGCGCAGCGACCAATTGAGCCGCTTCGCCGAAGAGCTCGACATGTCGTTGATGCTACTGCCCCTCGACGATAGCGATATCGGCTTCTTCTCCCGCGCGCGGCTCGAGCGCGGCAGCCTACTCGTCAGCGAAAGCCCCTGGCAGCTCCAGCAGCGCCTGCCGGGGGAGTCGCTGGTGCTGCGGGCAAGCTTGAGCGAGTGGAGCGAGCGGCAGTGGTTCGCCAGCGTCAAACTGCTCGGCGAGTGCCTGATCGACAAGTCCGCTGAAGAGCGCGCCACTTTTCTTTCCTCATTGCGCCCCGGTAGCTGGCCGGTAGCGCTGCGCCAGAACCTTCCGGATGGCCTCACCGCCGAGCAGCATATGCAGCTCAATCGTAATGAGGTGGTGACGCGGCTGCTTGCTGATCGCCTAGCGGTAGTGCTGCTCTACCGGCTGCCCGACGGCTCGGGCTGGCTCCAAGCTGGCCCTATCACCCGGGGCGATACCCTGCCTGCCAACCTGCATTTGCCGCTGTTGATCGGCTTGATGCTGCTGCTGGCGTTGACCATCTATTTGATCATGCGCTCGATCGAAGGCCGCATGGCGCGTCTGGAGCTGGCGGCCACGCGGATTGCCAGCGGGCGGCTGGAAACGCGGGTGAAGGTTGAGAGTAGCGACTTCCTGGGGCGCCTAGGGCTTGCCTTCAACGGCATGGCGAGCCAGGTACAGAGCCTGTTACGCGGCCAGCAGGAGATGATTCGCGCCGTCTCCCACGAGCTGCGTACCCCGGTGGCGCGGATTCGCTTCGCCGTGCAGATGGTCGAGGACATGACCGATCAGCCCGCGATCCGGCGCCAACTGCAGGGCATCGATGGCGATATCGCCGAGCTTGACGAGCTGGTCGACGAGATTTTGACCTACGCACGCCTGGGCGGTGAGACGATCAACGGTGCCGAGCTCGAAACCGCGCTGATCGAGTGCCGCACGATGGCCGAACGGGTCATCGATACGCTTTCCCCGCTGCACGCCGATCTTACGCTTGAACTGCTGCCGAGCCCCGAAATCGAGCTGCTCGCCGAGCCGCGCCATCTGCAGCGGGCACTACAAAACCTAGTCAGCAACGCCTGCCGTTACGGCAAGTCACGGGTTCAGATTCAACTGGTCGACGAGCCGCATCTGGTGCGGATCGACGTCGAGGATGACGGGCCGGGCGTGCCGCCGGAGTCGCGTAACTATATCTTCAAACCCTTCTCGCGCCTCGATGACAGTCGGGCGCGTAGCTCCGGTGGCTATGGCCTGGGGCTCTCCATCGTGCATAAAATCATGGCAGCCCACGGTGGCAGCGTCACCGTCGACCGTAGCCCAAGCCTTGGTGGAGCGCGCTTTACGCTGCTGATTCCCCGTCGTGAGTCGCAGGTTTGATACCCGAAAGCACGGCAAAGGAAGTCTCCTGCGCGGTGCGTAGAAAATCCTGCATCCAGGTGGTATCGCGGGTCTCCTGGCGGATGGCAGCGTAGAGCGTACTCCAGATGCCGTTTTCACCGAGTTTGACGGCGCTAACGTAGTCGCGCTCCAGATACTCGGTCAGCGCCCAGTTGGGCAGGGCGCAAACGCCGCGGCCGCTGGCGACCAGCTGCATCATCATGATGGTCAGCTCAGCGGTGCGGATTTCTTGAGGGTAGACGTTGGCCGGGTTGAGAAACTGGGTAAAAACGTCCAGTCGGGTCTGCTCTACCGGGTAGGTGATCAGCGTTTGGTCGGCAAGGGCGTCGGGGGTAACGAAGGCGCGCTTGGCGAAAGGATGCTGTTTGGCCACGGCGAGCAGTCCCTCGTAGCGAAAGAGCGGCGCGTAGTGAATGCCGTCCAGTGGCTGCGGATCGGCGGTGATGACCAAATCGAGCTGCTCGCGCGCGAGTCCCTGCAGCGGGTCGAAATGGTGCCCGCTTGGAATGTCGATCTCGATCTCCGGCCAGTGATTACGAAAGTAGTCGACCGTGGGCATCAGCCACTGAAAGCAGCTGTGGCACTCGATGGCCATGTGCAGCCGCCCCTGCTCGGCGCCGGAAAGGCGGGCCAAATCGCGCTCGGCGCGGCGCACCTCGGGCAGGATCTGATCGGCCAGCGCCAGTAGGCGCATGCCCGCACGGGTGAACGACACCGGACGGGTCTTGCGCAGAAACAGCGCATTGCCCACGCGCCCCTCCAGATCTTTCAACTGGTGCGACAGCGCCGACTGGGTGAGATGAACGCGCTCGGCGGCTTCGACCAGCGAGCCGGTTTCGCGTAGGGCGATGAGCGTGCGGAGGTGGCGAAGTTCGATCATGAGAGCGCTCACTCGAAAAGACAAAAGCGCCGCGCTAAGGCGAGGCGCCCTCATCATGACAGTTTTTCAGCGCTTTCTCACCCAGGCTTCGTCCCAGAGGCACTCAGGCTTTCGAGGCGTAGGCGTAAAGCATCGTCTCTTGGGCGCTGATGGGATCGCTGCCGCCGGGGTCCTGCTGGCGATAGCGGCCGTCGGGCTGCAAAAGCCAGCTCTGGCAGTTGTCCACCAGGTAGGTTTCCAAGTCCTTGCGCACGCGGGTGGCGAGCTTCTTATCGAGCAGCGGGAAGCAGGTCTCGACGCGATGAAACATGTTGCGCGACATGAAGTCGGCACTTGAGCACCAGGTCTCGGATTTACCCAGATTGTGGAAGTGAAACACGCGGGTGTGCTCGAGAAAGCGGCCGATGATCGAGCGTACGCGAATGTTCTCGGAAACGCCCGCTATCCCTGGCTTCAAACAGCACATGCCGCGAATGATCAGGTCGCACTCCACGCCCGCCTGAGAGGCGCGGTAGAGCGCTTTGATCAGCTTGGGCTCGGTTAGCGAATTGCACTTGATGATGATGTGGCCGCGCTTGCCTAGGCGGGCGTGCTGCGCTTCACGCTCGATCATCTCTAGCAAGCGTTCGTGCAGGGTGAAGGGGGCGTGGAGCAGAGTATCGATCTTGCGCGCCCGGCCCATGCCCGACAGCTGCTGGAAGACGCGATGGACGTCGGCGCAGAGCTGCGGATTGGCGGTCAGCAAGCTGTAGTCGGTGTAGAGCTTGGCGGTCTTGGCGTGATAGTTGCCGGTGCCAAGGTGCGCGTAGTGGCGAAGCTCACGGCCTTCGCGCCGCACGATGTGAAGCATCTTGGCGTGGGTCTTGTAGGCCATGATGCCGTAGATGACGATGGCTCCGGCCTCCTGCAGGCGCGAGGCGAGCTGCAGGTTGTCGGCTTCGTCGAAGCGCGCGCGCAGCTCGATCACCACGGTCACCTCTTTGCCGTGGCTGGCGGCATCGACCAGGGCGTTGACGATCGACGACTCCGCGCCAGTACGATAGAGCGTTTGCTTGATCGCTAGCACGTTAGGGTCGCGCGCTGCTTCACGGAGTAACTCCTCGATAGGCGCAAAGGACTGGAAGGGGTGGTGCAGCAGAATGTCGTGCTTGGCGACGGCTTTGAACAAACTGCCTCCGTTGAGCGCCTTGGGCACGCCCGGCGTGAAGGGGCGATAGAAGAGCTCAGGACGGTCGACGTCGCCCAGAATGGCCATCAAACGCGTCAGGTTGACCGGACCCTGAACGCGATAGAGATCATCCGCTTCCAAGTGGAACTGGCGCAGCAGGAAGTCGGCGAGTACGGAAGGGCAGTTGTCGGCCACCTCCAAGCGTACGCCGCTGCCGTAGCGGCGCGCCAATAGCTCGCCGCGTAGCGCCGAGGCCAGGTCGGACACCTCGTCGGGGTCGACGGTCATGTCGGCGTTGCGCGTCAGGCGAAACTGGTAGCAGCCCAGCACGCGCATGCCGGGGAAGAGTTCGTCGGCGTAGGCGTGAATCAGCGAGGAGAGAAAGACGTACTCGGTGAAGTCCTCCTCGCAGAGCTCCTTTGGCAGCGCCATGAGGCGTGGCAGCGAGCGCGGCGCGGGCAGAATCGCCATGCCCCCGGCGCGCCCGAAGGCGTCCTTGCCTTCGAGCTCGACGATGAAGTTCAAGCTCTTGTTGACCAGACGTGGAAACGGATGCGAAGGGTCGAGGCCAATGGGGCTAATGACCGGCATGATCTCGCTGTCGAAAAAGGCGTGGGCCCATTCGCGCTGGGCCGCCGTCCACTGATCGCGGCGGCGAAAGCGCAGGCCTTGGGCGTCGAGCAGCGGCAGCAGCTGGTCGTTGAGAATCTGGTATTGGCGGGCAACGAGCTCGTGGGCGGCTAACGAGATCTCTGCCAGCACCGCCTTGGGCAGGCGTCCATCGGCACCGGTGGTATCGTCGCCGAGCGCGATCTGGTGCTTGAGCCCGGCCACGCGTATCTCGAAGAACTCGTCCATGTTGGAGGAGAAGATCAGCAAGAACATTAGCCGATTGAGCAACGGGTGCGCGTCGTCCAGCGCCTGTTCAAGCACGCGAATATTGAACTGCAGGTGGGAGAGCTCGCGGTTGAAGTAGAGCTGCGGGTCGTCGAGGTTGGTCTCAAGCGGTGTCTCACGCGCCTGAACGCCGGTCGGCGTGCGGTTGATCCGCAGCGGCAGAGCGTCGATGTCGTTGAAGGCGCCTTCTAGTGATGCCGCAGGCGGCGCATTCGGCTCGACGTTGTCCATGGCAATTCCCCTCGTAGGCGTGCGGGCGCGGCCTCGTCTTAGCGTAGCCCATCCAGATAGCCCATTGGCGTAATACTGAGAAGTATGCCGAAAGAATATGACAGTTCGATGTCATCGAACTGTCATACAAGCGGATGCCAAGGTTAAGCGTCGCGCAGAAGCCTTGCCGCTTCAACGGCAAAGTAGGTGAGGATGCCGTCGGCCCCGGCGCGTTTGAAGCACATCAGTGATTCGAGCACGATGGCGTCGCGATCGAGCCAGCCGTGATCGAAGGCGGCGCAGTGCATGGCGTACTCACCGCTAACCTGGTAGGCGAAGGTCGGTACCTTAAGCTCCTCCTTGACCCGGCGGACCACGTCGAGATAGGGCATCCCTGGCTTGATCATCACCATATCGGCGCCTTCGCTGATGTCGAGGGCGACTTCGTGGATGGCCTCGTCGCTGTTGGCCGGGTCCATCTGGTAGGTGCGCTTGTCGGCCTTGCCCAGATTGCCCGCCGAACCGACGGCATCGCGAAAGGGGCCATAGTAGGCCGATGCGTACTTGGCGCTATAGGCCATGATGCGCACGTTGTGCAGGTTATCCTGTTCGAGCACCTGACGAATAGCGCCGATACGACCATCCATCATATCGGAGGGGGCCAGGACATCGGCGCCTGCCTCGGCGTGGGAGAGCGCCTGCTTGAGCAGGGTATCTACCGTGCGGTCATTCTGTACGTAGCCGTGCTCGTCGAGAATGCCGTCCTGGCCGTGGCTGGTGTAGGGGTCAAGCGCGACATCGGTGATGATGCCAAGATCGGGTAACGCGGCCTTGAGCGCGCGTACGCTGCGCTGGATAAGGCCGTTGGCGCTATAGGCTTCTTCGGCAAGCTCACTTTTGTGCTCGGGACCGACCACCGGAAACAGCGCTAGCGCCGGAATGCCCAGCGCCACGGCCTCGCGAGCGGCCTCGATCAATAGATCGATGGAGAGGCGCTCGACGCCCGGCATCGAAGGAACGGCTTCGCGCTGGTTGTCGCCTTCGAGCACGAATACCGGCCAGATCAGATCGGCGGGGGTGAGCGTGGATTCGCGCATTAGGCGGCGCGAAAAGTCGTCGCGGCGCATCCGGCGCATGCGCGTGGCGGGAAACAGGCGGGGGGTAAGCGTGCTCAAGAGAATCTCCAAATTACGCGTGAACGTCTGGCTTGAGTATATCAGCCCTGACGGAGTGCAGCGAAAGGCACCTTGTGGGCCGGGGAGAGACTGTTCTAAAGTGAGCGACGGTCGTGCCATGGGCGCGGCACTTCGACAAGGAGAACGACATGACCAAGCGGGTAGCCGTCATTTTGGCCGGTTGCGGCGTGTTCGATGGATCGGAAATCTACGAAACCACGCTGACGCTGCTGCGTCTTGACCAGTTGGGTATCGAATACCGCTGCTTTGCGCCCGATATCGAGCAGCATCACGTCATCGACCACCGTACGCAAGAGGTGAGCGAAGGGGAGGTGCGCAACGTGCTGACGGAGTCGGCGCGGCTGGCGCGCGGAGACGTTAGCGCGCTTGACGAGCTCAGCGCCGATGACTTCGATGCCGTTTTCGTGCCCGGCGGCTTTGGGGTGGCCAAGAACCTTTCCGACTTCGCCGAAGCGGGCGCCGAAGCGAGCGTCTTCGAACCGCTCAAGACGGCGCTGGCGGGCTTTCTCACCGAGGGTAAACCTATCGGCATGATGTGCATTGCGCCGGCTCTGGTACCGCGCCTTTTGGGTGAAGGCATTGCTGTCACGGTAGGAAACGACCCTGGTGTTTCAGGGGCGATCAGTGCCATGGGCGGGCTGCACCGCAGCTGCGGCGTCGATGACATCGTGGTCGACCTCGAACACCGCGTCGTTACCACGCCAGCCTATATGCTGGCGACGCGCTTGAGCGAAGCCGCTACGGGCATCTTTAAGCTGGTCGATCGCGTCGATGAGATGATGGCCTAGACGCGGTACGCGGGCTTGGTGAGCATTAGTAACACCGTAAAAAAGCCGCCAGCACCTAGGTGCTGGCGGCTTTCGACATATTAAGTGGCGGCGTTTTAAGTGGCCGCTTAGGCCGACTCTTTTTCTGCTTCGCGCGCCTGCTCGTCGCGGCGCTTGCGCACTAAGCGGCCAAACAGCAGCCCAATCTCGTAGAGTAGGTACATCGGCACCGCTAGCAGGCTCTGGGAGATGACGTCTGGCGGGGTGAGCAGCATGCCGATGATAAAGCAGCCCAAAAAGATGTAAGGGCGCTTTTTCGACAGGCTCTCCACCGTAGTGGCGCCGGAGAGAATCAGCAGGAAAGTGGCAATCGGAATCTCGAAGGCCACGCCGAAGGCAAAGAAGAGCTTCAAGACGAAGTTCAGGTACTGGTTGATGTCGGTCATCACCGCAACGTTCTCTGGGCCCGTTTGGGTAAAGAACGCGAACAGCAGCGGAAAGACCACGTAGTAGGCAAAGGCCGCACCGCCATAGAACAGCACCACGCTCGACACCAGCAGCGGGAATGCCAGCATTTTCTCGTTTTCATACAGCCCAGGGGCAACGAAGGCCCAGGCCTGGTGCAGCACGAAGGGAATGGCGATGAACACCGCCACTACCAAGGTGAGCTTGAAGGGGGCGAGAAACGGCGAGGCCACTTCGGTCGCGATCATCTGCGAGCCTTCGGGCAGAAGCGCCATCAGGGGCTTGGCAACGAAGGTGTAGATGTCGTTGGAGAAGGCGTAGAGCGCCAAAAAGACCACCACGATCACCACCACCGAGCGCAGCAGCCGTGAGCGCAGCTCGATCAAGTGCTCGATGAGCGGGGCCTGCGGAGGTTCGTTTGGGGTGTTGCCGGGGCGTGAATCGAGAGGATCGCCAGTGCTGCTCATCGGGGATCGCTTTCCTTGTGGGACGAAGACTCTGAGGGCGGCGTCGACGTGGTTTCAGGAGGCGTTTCACGCAGTTGCTCGAGCGCCTCATCGACGTGAGCCGAGGCGTTGGCAGCCTGGGCGGCCGTTTCTGGCGCCACCTTGGCCGCTGTATCGGGCTGCGTGTCGGCTTTTGCGTCGTTCGTTGCGCCATCTGCTGCATTAGCCGAAGGCGCGCGTCTGGCGGGTGCCTCGGTGATGCGCTCCATGTCGCGCTTGGCCTTGGTCAGGCTATCGTCGAGCTTTTTCTGCTGTTCGTTGAGCTTCTGGCGCAGCTCTTCCGCTTCGAGCTGGGCGCTGATCTCGCGCTGCATTCCGGATATCGTACGCTTGATCTTGCCGACCCAGAGCCCGGCGGTTCGCGCCGCGCGCGGCAGCCGCTCGGGGCCGAGCACGAGCAGCGCGACGACGCCGATGAGCATTAACTCGAGAAAACCGATATCCAGCATGGCTTACTTGCGCTCTTCGCGCGCGTCGACGTCCTTGGCTTCGGCCTGGACATCGTAGGTGTTGCCCGGCTCCTGGTGGCCAACTTTGGCCTGCGGGTCGGCCTTCTTCTCTTCGTCTTTTTCGTCCTCGTGCATGGCGCTCTTGAAGCCTTTGACCGCGCCACCGAGATCGGTACCGACGTTACGCAGCTTCTTGGTTCCAAAAATCAGGATGATGATGCCGAGCACGATCAACAGTTGCCAAATACTGATGCCACCTAACATATGCGTTTCCTCGCGGGTTCGAAGCGTTCGGTTATGAAAATCGGGGTGTGTTGCGGGTATTAAGGAGGCCAAAGTCCCTAGGGCGACGTCGTGCGCATTGCCTTTTCGGCGTGGCCCGAGAGGCCAAATCGCCGCGCCAGCTCCTTGAGTACGTCCTCGTGATCGAGATCCAGGTGCGACAGCATGACCAGGCTATGAAACCACAGGTCGGCGGTTTCGGCGACCAGCGCCTGACGCTCGGCCTCGCTGCCGTGCTCAGCGTCCTTGGCGGCGAGCAGGGTTTCGGTTGCTTCTTCGCCCACTTTTTCGAGAATCTTGTTGAGCCCCTTGTGGTGCAAGGAGGCAACATAGGAAGACTCGGGAGCGGCGTTGCGGCGATGACGTAACACTTCCCCCAGGGCATCCAAAACGGTGGCGCTCTGCGCAGGCGTGGAGGGCGTATCCATAAGACTCCTTTTACAACGTTGGGCAGGGCGGTGCAACGGCGCCTACTGCCACACTAGCAGTAACAGGCCAATCGCGCCTGCGACGAGTACCGGCCACTGCTGCGCGGCGATCCAAGGCCCCAGCGTCTGCCAGGCAAGGGCGCCAGCAAGTAGTAATAGGCCGATGCGCAGACGCTGGTGACGCTTGCCGCGGGCGTCGAATTCGGCGCGCATGCTATCGACTGCTTTGGCCTGAAGTTGGCGTTGGCGCTGCTCCTGCTCCATGCGCGTCAGCGCCTGATGGGCGAGCACGGGAAGTTCGGGCAACTGATGCGAAAGCTCGGGCGCCTGGCGCTTGAGCGACTCCCAGAAGCCTTTGACCCCGGCACGCTCTTTCATCCACTGTTCGAGAAAAGGTTTGGCGGTGCGCCAAAGGTCAAGATCGGGGTAGAGCTGGCGGCCCAGCCCCTCGATATGCAGCAGGGTTTTTTGCAGCAGCACGAGTTGAGGCTGTACTTCCATGTTGAAGCGCCGCGCGGTTTGGAAAAGCCCCAGCAGCACCTGGCCGAAAGAGATGTCTTTGAGCGGTTTTTCCAAAATGGGCTCGCAGACGGTACGTACCGCCGCGGCGAACTCGTTGGCGCGGGTGTTTTCGCCCACCCAGCCCGACTCTATGTGTAGTGCCGCGACCTCGTAATAATCCTGATGGAAGAAGGCCAAGAGGTTGCGCGCCAGATAATCCTGATCTTCACGGGTCAGGCTGCCGACGATGCCGCAGTCGATGGCGATGTACTGCGGGTCTTCCGGGTCGTCACAGTTGACGAAGATATTGCCCGGGTGCATGTCGGCGTGGAAGAAGTTATCGCGAAATACCTGAGTGAAGAAGAGTTCCACACCGCGCTCGGCGAGCTTCTTCAAATTGGTGCCGCGCGCGGTCAAGCTCTCCATGTCGGCGACCGGAATGCCGCGAATGCGCTCTTGTACCATGACCTGGCGCCGGGTGTAGGGCCAGTAGATAGTGGGCACGAACAGCAGCGGCGAATCCTTGAAGTTACGCTTGAGCTGAGAGGTGTTGGCGGCTTCCTTGTAGAGGTCGAGCTCGTCGAACAGCGTTGCTTCGTAGTCGCGAATCACCTCGACCGGGCGCAGGCGCTTGGCCTCGGGGATCTTGGCAAAAAGCTTGGCGGCCTGGTACATCAGCGCCATGTCCTGACGCATGATGCGCTCGATGCCCGGGCGGATGATTTTCACCACCACGTCTTCGCCGGTGTGCAATCGCGCAGCGTGGACTTGAGCGATCGATGCCGAGGCGAGCGGCGCGCGCTCGAACTCGGCGAAGGCCTCGGCGAGGGTCATTTCGAGGGCTTTTTCCAAGCGCTCGACGGCCAGCTCCCCCGGGAAGGGGGGCACCTGGTCCTGCAGGCGGCGAAGCTCGTTGGCGATGTCGTCGGGCAGTAGATCGCGTCGGGTCGAGAGCATCTGGCCGAACTTGACGAAGATCGGCCCCAGCGACTCGAGCGCCAGACGTAGACGCTCGCCGCGCGAGCGCTGGCCCACCGGTAACCAGCGAAACGGCAGCAGCGGCATGAGCAAGCGCAGCCAGAGCGGCAGGCGCTCGACCGGCACCAGAGTATCGAGGCGGTAGCGAGCAACGATCCAGAGGATCTTGAACAGACGCAGGCTCATTGTGACCGCTCCTGGGCGCGCAGAAGGCGCTGGTGCAGATGCTTCAAGCGTGCTTCCAAGCGGTCGGTGGCGATTTCGAGCTCGGTCAGGTGATCGCGCAGAATGTCGCGCTGCTGACGCCCGGGAAGCAGACGCGCCTCCTCGAAGACGTACTCCGCGATATCTTGCATCAGCTCATCGTGAGCGCGCAGGCCAAAGCGCGCCACGCGGCGCAGGCCCTCGGCCAGCGAGTGAGCGGGCAGAGGACCCAGCAAGCGGGCAAGCTCGTTTTCCCAGTCGAGATCGAGATCGGTCAGCAGTTCGCGGGTCGCTTCCAGCAGGTGGATGCGCCCGCGCACCGAGAGACGCCCCTCGAACATCAAACGCTCGAGGCTGCTGCCACTAAGCCACGCCGAAAGCGTTTCGGGGCAGAGCTCGACCACTGCGTCGACTTCACTCTCCTCGACCTCGTCACCGCGTAGAAGATCGAGCCCCTGGGCGTTGTAATGAATTACCAGGTGAAGGTCGGGGCGCTCGAAACGAATCAGCAGGCGCTGTCCCGCCAGCGCCTGTAGGCGCGCGGGAGCGGCGGGGTCGCGCGCGAGCAGAGCATTGAGCGTACGTTCGCCACCGGCCAGCAGCAGGGTCGGGGTTACCAGCATGCCCACCTCACAGCTTGATGCCGCGGTGTAGGGCGACGATGCCGCCGGTCATGTTGGTGTATTCCACCCGCTCGAGCCCCGCAGCCTCCATCATCGCCTTGAGCGTCTCCTGATCCGGGTGCATGCGGATCGACTCGGCGAGATAGCGGTAGCTTTCGGCGTCGCTGGCGATCAGTTGGCCCATGCGCGGCAAAAAGCGGAAGGAGTACTCGTCGTAGGCCTTCGATAGCAGCGCATTGGGTGGCTTGGAGAATTCGAGCACCAACAGGCGCCCGCCCGGCTTGAGCACGCGGGTCATGGAGCGCAGCGCGGCGTCTTTATCGGTGACGTTGCGCAGGCCAAAGGCGATGGTGATGCAGTCGAAGCTGTTGTCGGGAAATGGCAGGCACTCAGCGTTGGCCTGGACGTACTCGACGTTGCCGCCAACGCCGTTGTCCATTAGCTTGTCGCGGCCGACCTTGAGCATCGAGGCGTTGATGTCGGCGAGAACGACCTTGCCGCGAGGACCGACCAGACGCGAGAACTTGAGCGTCAAATCGCCCGTCCCCCCCGCGATGTCGAGCACCTGATGGCCCGGGCGCACGCCTGCGCGCTCGATGGTGTAGCGTTTCCAGATACGGTGAATACCCATCGACATCACGTCGTTCATGATGTCGTAGCGTGCAGCGACCGAGTGGAAGACATCGGCAACGCGCGAGGCTTTCTCGTCGACCGGCACTTCCTGGTAGCCGAAGTGGGTGGTGCGCTTGTCTGAGGGGCTCATGGGGCTCTGGCTCCCGAATTCGAGGCGGTGACCGCCGACGCCAGCACGGGCGCCGACACGTTCATCTGCTGCGCGCGTGTTGCGGCTCGCTAAGTGTGGGTCGCATTGTAGCCTTGTCGCCCCGGCTTGTCTCTGACCGGTCTCAGGAAACGGGCCTGACTAGGCGCAACAGCACGAATCAGACGAGGCTAAAACGCTACAACTGCTTGAACTGAATACCGGCGGGGTCGCGCGAGGCGCCCGCGTCGGCTAAGCGCTCGAGATAGTTGGCCCAGTAGGTGTCCTGATGCTTGGCCAGATCGAAAAGGTAGTTCCAACTGAACAGGCCGCTATCGTGACCATCGTCAAAGTGTAGCTTCAGGGCGTAGTTACCCGCCTGGGAAATATCGAGCAGCCCAACGTCGCGCTTGCCTACCTGGAGCACGGCGCTTTCGCCGCCGTGGCCGCGCACCTCCGCCGACGGCGAATAGACGCGTAAGAGCTCGATCGGCAAACGGTAGCTATCGCCCGTGGCGTAGCTAAGCTCGAGCAGCCGCTGGCCCTTGTGGTAGTGAACGCGCGTGGGGGTCGGGCTATCCATGAAAAGCTCCCAAGAGGTGTGCGGTGAGCAAAGCATAGCGCCTGGGCGCGATCGGTTTACCGGTCGCGCCCAGGCCGACGAGGGACGGTCCTTAGCAATACCGACTAAAGACGTCGCCTATAGAATATAGCGCGACAGATCCTCGTCCACCGCCAACTCGCCGAGCTGAGCATTGACGTAGGCAGCGTCGATGACAAGCGGGCTATCCATGTCGCCACCCTTGAACGAGGCCTCTTCCAGCAGGCGCTCCATCACGGTGTGCAAACGTCGTGCGCCGATGTTCTCGGTGCCCTCGTTGACCTGCCAGGAGATCTCGGCGATGCGCTCGATGCCGTCGGCAGTGAACTCGATATCCAGCCCTTCGGTGGCCAAAAGTGCCTGATACTGCTTGGTCAGCGAGGCCGAAGGCTCGGTAAGGATGCGCTTGAAGTCGTTGGGGGTGAGGGCATCGAGCTCGACACGGATCGGCAAGCGGCCCTGCAGCTCCGGGATCAGATCCGACGGGCGTGACAGGTGGAAGGCACCCGAGGCGATGAACAGGATATGGTCGGTCTTGACCATGCCGTACTTGGTCGATACCGAGGAGCCCTCGATCAGCGGCAGCAGGTCGCGCTGTACGCCCTCGCGGGAGACCTCGCCACCGCTGGACTGCCCGCTGCCCTTGGCGACTTTATCGATCTCGTCGAGGAAGACGATGCCGTGCTGCTCGACCGCTTCGACGGCGCGCGCCTTGATCTCCTCCTCGTTGACCAGCTTGCCCGCCTCTTCGTCGCGCAGCAGGGTCAGGGCTTCTTTGACGGTGACGCGACGACTTTCGCGCTTCTGCTGACCCATGTTGGAGAACATGCTCTGCAGCTGGCTGGTCATCTCCTCCATACCCGGCGGGGTCATGATATCGATGCCCGGCGTCTGGGCGGTGACTTCGATGTCGATCTCTTTGTCGTCGAGCTGGCCTTCGCGCAGCTTCTTACGAAACGACTGGCGCGTACCGCTTTCATCGCGCGGTTTGTCTTCCTGGCCGCGCGGTGGCGGCAGCAAGGCGTCGAGTACGCGGTCTTCGGCGGCGTCCTCGGCGCGATGACGAACCTCGACCTTGGCCTGTTCACGCACCATCTTGATCGCGGCTTCCATCAGGTCGCGAATGATCGACTCGACGTCGCGACCCACATAGCCCACCTCGGTGAACTTGGTCGCCTCGACCTTGATGAAGGGGGCGCGAGCGAGCTTGGCCAAGCGCCGGGCAATTTCGGTCTTGCCCACGCCGGTGGGGCCGATCATCAGGATGTTCTTCGGCGTCACCTCGGGACGCAGGGCGTCGTCGAGCTGCATGCGCCGCCAACGGTTGCGCAGGGCAATGGCCACGGCGCGTTTGGCATCCTGCTGGCCGATGATGTACTGGTCCAGCGCGTGGACGATTTCGCGGGGAGTCATCTGGGTCATGTGCGTGGCCTTAGCGGTCGTTGATGTTCAGCTCTTCGAGCGTGACGTGATGGTTGGTGAACACGCAGATGTCACCGGCGATTTGCAGCGATTTCTCGGTGATTTCGCGGGCCGAAAGTTCGGTGTTCTCCAGCAGCGCGCGGGCGCTGGCCTGGGCAAAGTTGCCGCCCGAGCCGATGGCGATGATGCCGCGCTCGGGCTCCACCACGTCACCGTTGCCGGTGATGATCAGCGAGGCGCTATGGTCGGCCACGGCGAGTAGAGCTTCGAGACGGCGCAGGGCGCGGTCGGTGCGCCAGTCTTTGGCGAGCTCCACGGCGGCTTTGGTCAGATGACCCTGATACTTTTCGAGCTGCGCTTCGAAGCGCTCGAAGAGGGTGAAGGCGTCGGCCGTGCCGCCAGCGAACCCGGCAAGCACCTTGCCACGGTAGAGGCGACGCACCTTGCTGGCGTTGCCTTTCATCACGGTGTTGCCAAGCGATACTTGGCCGTCGCCGGCGAGGGCTACCTGGTCGCCACGGCGTACGGAAACGATGGTGGTCATGGAGAATACTCCTTGAGGGGAGGCGAGCTCCCGATGACGGGTGGCGCGAAATGCAGCTCAAAGCACGGGTAACGCAGTACGACCCAAGCGCGTTGGCAGGTGAAAGTGACAAGGCCGTGCTTTCGCTCATCGCGCCGATGTAAAAGCGGTTGCCCAACAAAATGCGGGCGGTCGATGAAAAATCAACCGCCCGCATCACTTGTCGCCGTGAAAAGCTCAATAAAGGCTCAGTAAAAACTCAGTTTTGTAGCTGAATCAACAGCGGTTCGATGCCTTGCGTGGTCATCAAATCCTGCGCCCGGTTGAGCTCGCGGGTGTCTTCGTAGGGGCCCACCTGGACGCGGTGCCAGGTATTGCCCCCCGCCTGCACTTCGGTGATTTGAGCTAACAGGCTCAGGTTGCGCAGCCGTCCGCGCAGCTGCTCGGCATCGGCCAGATCGCGAAACGAAGCGGCCTGAAGCATGTAGCGGGTGTTGTTAGCGGGCTGCGCCGGTGCGGAGGCGGCCGCAGGAGGGGACTCGGCCGTCGCCGCGCGCTCTTCCGGCCGCGTATTGGCGGCGATCACCTGGGCGATGGGATCGTCCTCAGCGGTATCGCTGCTGCTCGCGCTATCATCGCTGCTCGACGCGGTGATCTCCGGGCGGTTGACCTCGGAGGGCAGTACACCGCCGGGGGCGATGACCTCGGTTTCCGGCAGCAGGGTGTAGAACTCGAAGGTCGGCATGCTCGGCTGGCTGCCGCCACTCTGTTCACCGCCACCGCTCGGTTTGGGTAGCACCGTCGCTTGGGGCGTCTCGTCGGGGCGCTCCTGCCAGGGTGCGGTGCCGTTTTGATGATGGGCGAGGAAGAACCCCGCCGCGACGCCAACGATGCCCCAGACGACGCCGGGAATGCGAAAACCGCCGCTTTTGCGCGGCGCGCGACGTTGGGTGGTGGCACCGCGACGCGAAGGTTTCTTGCGTTGGCCTGCCATGGCTTACATCTCCTCGGGGGCGCTCACACCCATTAGATCCAATCCGTTGCGTAGTACCTGACGCGCCGCGAGGCCAAGCGCCAGGCGGGCATTGCGTACCGCGTCGTCGTCGACCATCACCTTGACCGCGTTGTAGCAGGTGTGGAAGTCACCGGCGAGATCGAGCAGGTACTGGGCGATTTGCTGGGGCTCGCGGTTCTTCGCCGCGTGCTCGACCACTTCGGGGTAGCGCGCCAGGCGATTGAGCACGGCTTTTTCCTGGTCGCTATCGAGCAGGGCAAGATGGCTCATGGCCAGCGCATGATCGAAGCCTTGGCCTGCCTCTTCGGCCTTGCGCAGAATGCTGCACACCCGCGCATGCGCGTACTGAACGTAGTAGACCGGGTTGTCGTTGGACTGCGAGCGTGCCAGATCGATATCGAAGGTCAACTGGGAGTCGGCGCGGCGCGCGGCCAGGAAGAAGCGCGTGGCGTCGCGGCCTACCTCGTCGATCAGGTCGCGTACCGTCACGTAGCTACCGGCGCGTTTGGAGAGTTTCACCTCGACGCCGGAGCGCGTCACCATGACCATCTGGTGCAGCACGTAGTCGGGCCAGCCCTGGGGAATGCCCACGCCCAGCGCCTGGAGCCCGGCGCGTACGCGGGTCACGGTGGAGTGGTGGTCGGCACCCTGTTCGTTGATCACGCGGGTGAAGCCGCGCTGCCATTTGTCGAGGTGGTAGGCAACGTCGGGCAAGAAGTAGGTGTAGCCGCCTTCGCGTTTGCGCATGACGCGGTCTTTGTCGTCGCCAAAGTCGGTGGTGCGCAGCCACAGCGCGCCGTCCTGCTCGTAGGTGTGGCCGTTGTCGACCAGCATCTTGACCGTCGCCTCGACCTTGCCTTCGGCGTAGAGCGAGGATTCGAGAAAGTAGACGTCGAACTCGACGCCGAAGGCCTTGAGGTCCAGGTCCTGCTCGCGGCGCAGCCACGCTACGGCAAAGGCCTGGATGGCGTCGAGATCGTCGGGGTCGGCTTTGGCGGTAACTTCGCGATCGTCGGCGGTCACCGTCTTGCCCGCCAGGTAGTCGGTGGCGACATCGACGATGTAATCACCGCGATAACCATCCTCGGGCCAACTGTCGTCGTCAGGCCCTAAGCCTTTAGCGCGTGCCTGCACCGAGCGGGCGAGGTTGCTGATCTGGGCGCCGGCGTCGTTGTAGTAGAACTCGCGGGTAACGTCGAAACCGGTGGCTTCCAAGAGGCGGCAGAGGCAGTCGCCGATGGCAGCGCCGCGACCGTGCCCCACGTGCAGCGGGCCGGTGGGGTTGGCGGAAACGAACTCGACCTGCACTTTCTCGCCCTTGCCGATCAGGCTGCGGCCAAAGGCGTCGCCGCTATCGAGAATCTGAGCGACGATTTGGGCGGCGGCATCGGCGGCGGCAAAGAAGTTGATGAAGCCGGGCCCGGCGATATCGGTCTTCTGGATCGCGTCGCTTGCGGGAAGGGCTGCGACCAGCGCCTCGGCCAGCGCGCGCGGATTCATTCCCGCCGGTTTGGCCAGCATCAGCGCGAGGTTGGTGGCGTAGTCGCCGTGCGCCTTATCCTTGGTCGGGTCGACCTTGATGGTGGGGTTGGCGTCGCTTGGCAGCACGCCCTGTTGCTTGAGGGCGGCAACGGCGCCGTCGAGCAGCGTGATAATCGTGTCTTTCATCATTCAATGTCCGGATAACGTCGGTGGCGGCGTGTGCAGGCTTTGCTGCCACGAGGCAGGCGCGCAAAGCGGTCATTATCGGCAATTGGCCGCCAGTTTCAAAGCGCTGTCGCCAAAGCGCCGCGAGTAAGCATCAGCTCAGCGTCTGCGGGTCGATATCGATCGACCAACGTACCTTGCGCGCCTCGCGGTGCGCATCGAGCCACTGCACCAGCCAGTTGGCCGCCGCATGGAGCTGGCTGCGGCGCTCGGCGGTGAGCATCAAATGGAGGTGGTAGCGATTCTGGCGGCGCTCCATCGGCGCCGGTACGGGCCCAAGGCAGAAACAGTCAGCGCTTTGAGGGTTTGCCAGCCACTCGCGTAGCGCCGCCGCCGCTTCCTGGATCAGCGCCGTAGCGGCCTCCTCGCGCGGGCTTTCCACGCGCAGCAGGGCCATGAAGCAAAACGGCGGTAGCTTCGCCTGGCGGCGTTCGTCGAGCAGGCTACGCGCCAGCGCCCCGTAGCCGTGCTCGGCCAGAAGTCCCAGGTGGGGATCGTCCGGGTGTAGCGTTTGGACCAGTACACGTCCTGGGTCGGCGGCCCGCCCGGCGCGTCCGGCGACCTGTTCGAGCAGTTGAGCGCTATGTTCCAGGGCGCGAAAGTCGGCGGCATACAGACCGCCATCGGCGTTGATCACCACCACCAGGGTGACATGGGGCAGGTGATGCCCTTTGGCCAGCATCTGTGTGCCGACCAACAGACTCGCTTCGCCGCGATGGATCTCCTTGAGCATCTGCTCGAAGCTATCCTTGCGCCGCGTACTGTCGCGGTCGATGCGGTAGATCGGCGTCTTGGGAAACAGCGACTGCAGCGTCTCCTCGGTGCGCTCGGTGCCAGCGCCGAGCGCGCGCAGGTCGGCGCTACCGCACTCGGGGCAGGCATCTGGCAAGGCGCGGCGGCTATCGCAGTGGTGGCAGGCGAGCAGCGAGGGCTGGCGGTGCAGGGTCATGCGCGCATCGCACTGCAGGCAGTCGGCGGTCCAGCCGCAGGCGTGACAGGCAAGCGTTGGGGCAAAACCGCGACGGTTGATGAACACCAGTACCTGTTTGCCCGCCGCCAGCGTGGCCTTGATGGTGCGCAGGGTGATAGGCAGTAGCCCGCCTTGGGTCGGTTGGTGGCGTAAATCGACCAGCTCCAGCTTGGCCGGGGGATGGACGCTGGCGCGCTGGGTGAGGCGCAGATGGCGGTAACTTCCCGATAGCGCCTGATGAAGGCTCTCTAGCGACGGCGTAGCGCTGCCCAGCAGCAGCGGAATTTGGTGATGGTGGGCGCGGGCCACGGCCAGGTCGCGGGCGTGGTAGCGCAGGTTGTCCTGCTGCTTATAGGAGCCGTCGTGCTCCTCATCGACGATGATGGCGCCGGGGTTGGCCAGAGGGGTGAAGATGGCCGAGCGGGTGCCGATGATGATCAGCGCTCGGCCGTCGGCCGCCGCCTCCCACACGTCCAGGCGCTCGGCATCGCTAAGCCCCGAGTGCAGGGCCAGTACCGGTACTTTGAAGCGGCTGCGAAAGCGCGCCAGCGTCTGCGGGGTCAGGCCAATCTCGGGTACCAGCACCAGCGATTGACGCCCTTTGGCGGCCACGGCTTCGATCAGCTGCAAATAGACCTCGGTCTTGCCGCTACCGGTGACGCCTTCGAGCAGACAGGGGTGGAAACGCTCGAGCCCTTCGTGAAGCGCTGCCAGCACCACCGCCTGCTCACGATTGAGCGGCAGCGCCGGGGTGGCGAGAAGGTTGCCTCCCTGCAGCGCGGGCGCGGCGAGCGTCACCTCCTCGAAGCGGGCCAATCCCTTTTTTTCTAGCCCCAACAGGGCATCGCGGGGAAAGCCGTGGGCGCTGATCGCGCGTGCAGCAAGGCCGTGGGGGTGCTGGCGTAGTAGCTCGAGCAGCGCGGCCTGACGCGGCGCGCGGGCAAGAGACGTCTCATCAACCCCCGCATTGGCATGCCACAGCCGCTGGGTGCGCCCGGCCATGGGGTGGCCCTGGCGCAGCCGCGCGGGCAGGGCGTGATGCAGGGTGTCGCCTAAACCGTGTTGGTAGTAGCGCGCGGCGAAGCGACACAGCCATAGCCAGTCGGTGGGCAGCGGCGCCTCGTCCAGCACCTCGCTCACCCGGCGCAGTTGCGTCAGCGGCAGGGCGCTGGTGGCCGCCTGCTCGACGATGACGCCAACCACCTCGCGCCGACCGAAGGGCACACGTACGCGAAGCCCCGGCTGCCACCCGCAGGCAGGGGGCGTCGCGCTGGGCAGGTAGTCGAACAGCCGCCGCAGCGGGGAGGGCAGGGCAACGTTGAGGATGCCTGCGGGCGGGGCTGAAGAAAAGGCGTCGGGCAATTGGCCTCCAATAACCAAGCTGCTATAATACGCGGCCGCTTCGATCTGTGCCTTGCAAGCTGGGTTTTAAGAACTTGGTTTTAAAAACCAAGCTTTAAAAACTCAAGGCGCGCAAGGTGGTCGAAGTAATAACCGGTTAGTGTCTCTAATCCCGTATGCGGTGCCTGGCAGATGATCAGGTGGCGGCATACAGCTTCAGTGAGGTTCGAAATGAAACAAGCAATTCACCCGAATTACAACACGGTCACCGCAACCTGCTCTTGCGGCGCAAGCTTCCAGGTAGGCTCCACCTCTGGTGAAGACTTCAACCTGGATGTGTGCTCCAACTGCCACCCGTTCTACACCGGCAAGCAGAAGCAAGCGACCACCGGTGGCCGCGTAGAGCGCTTCAACAAGCGTTTCGGTGCGGCGATCAAGCGCGGCTAATCTGGCCCTGCGATAGCGCTGTACTTCTTCCAGCTCTCAGCTGGGGGGATCCAAAAGAGACCCGCGCCTTGGCACGGGTCTCTTTTTTGCAACGCATTTTTACCCAGCGACCTCTCTTTTTAGTTTATCCCCGCCTCTGTTTTTCTTCCTGTCGCTAATGGCCCTTGTCTTGGCGTCTTTTCTTTAGACGTTTTCCTGAGCTGATGGAAATTTTTTCCAAAAATGCTGCGCTGCATCTATAAGCTTGCCATTATGGCTAGGACTTAAAGCTATAAGTTTCTCTAAATGGTAAGTAAATGTAGCTATCGTGAAGCTAACGAGCGGGATAGGTCGGCTTGGTGTCTAAGTTGACTGCGTCCTTGAGCAGGCGGGGCTTTTTCTATATTCTGAGGCGACATACTCTACTTTAGGCTAATGGAATATACCATGACGGACGCAAGCAAGCAGGCAGCGCTGGACTATCACGCCAAGCCGATTCCCGGGAAACTCTCGGTCGAGCTAACCAAGCCAACGGCAACGGCACGTGATCTGGCGTTGGCCTATAGTCCGGGTGTGGCCGAGCCTGTGCGTGAGATCGCTCGCGATGCAGAAAACGCCTACCGCTATACCGGTAAGGGCAATCTGGTCGCGGTAATCTCCGATGGCAGCGCGAT
This sequence comes from Halomonas dongshanensis, assembly GCF_024790395.1. GTDB lineage: Bacteria > Pseudomonadota > Gammaproteobacteria > Pseudomonadales > Halomonadaceae > Vreelandella > Vreelandella dongshanensis. The sequence continues at coordinate 27,911 of NZ_JAJISC010000009.1, read as the reverse complement.
TCTTGGCCTCGGCAACCTGGGCCCGCTTGCCAGTAAGCCTGTCATGGAAGGTAAAGGCGTTTTGTTCAAGTGCTTCGCTGGTATCAACTCGGTGGACATCGAAGTAGACGCCGAGAGTCCCGAAGCCTTCATCGATACCGTGGCGCGCATTGCCGATACCTGGGGCGGTATCAACCTCGAAGACATCAAGGCGCCCGAGTGCTTCGAAATCGAGAAGGCGCTGATCGAGCGCTGCAGCATCCCCGTCTTCCATGATGATCAGCACGGCACCGCCATCGTGACCGCTGCGGGCATGCTCAATGCCTTGGAGATCGCGGGTAAAACCATCGATAGCGTACGTATCGTCTGCATGGGCGCGGGAGCGGCCGCCATCGCCTGCATGCGGCTATTGATCGCCTGTGGGGCCAAACGCGAAAATCTGGTGATGCTCGACCGTCGTGGCGTGATTCACACCGGGCGCGAAGGCATCAACGACTACAAGGCCGAGTTTGCCGTCGATACCGACATGCGCACCCTGGACGATGCCATCGAAAATGCCGACGTCTTCATTGGCCTTTCAGGTCCAGGGCTGCTCTCGGCCGATCAGGTTAAGCGCATGGCCGCCGACCCGGTTATTTTCGCCTGCACCAACCCCGACCCGGAGATCCATCCAGACGTCGCCAAAGCGGCGCGCCCCGATGTCATCATGGCCACCGGGCGCTCCGACTTCCCCAATCAGGTCAACAATGTCCTGGGCTTTCCATTCCTCTTCCGTGGGGCGCTCGATGTCCGCGCTACGCGCATCAACGAGGCCATGAAGCTTGCCGCCGTGCACGCGCTCAAGGACCTTGCTCGCGAGCCGGTACCCGAGGCAGTGCTTGCCGCCTACGAAGGACGCGACATGCGCTTTGGCCGTGAGTACATCATTCCCACGCCGGTCGACGTACGCCTGCTCGAGCGCGTTTCTTCAGCGGTCGCCCAAGCGGCGGTGGACTCGGGCGTGGCGCGTAAACCCTACCCTGCCCACTACCCGCTGAAGACCATCGACGACGTCTACGGCGCGTGCTGATAGCGCGTTAGCCCCTCCTGCGCGGTGGAGGCGATCAAGCGTCCATCGCGGCTATAGATCTGGCCCCGGGCAAGCGCCCGGGCGTCGCCTGCCCAGGGCGAATCGATGACGTAGAGCAGCCAGTCGTCTAGGCGGGTATCGTCGTGCAGCCACAGCGCATGGTCGAGGCTCGCGATGCGTAGCTGCGCATCGCCAAAGGCAATGCCGTGGGGCACGAGGCTCGTGGTCAGCAGGTTGAAGTCCGAAGCGTAAGAGAGCAGGTGGCGATGCAGCGCCAAGGTGTCGGGAAGCGCGCCACCGGCAAAGCGAAACCATAGGCACTGCCCGGCAGGCTGACCACCGGCGGGATTACCCGGCAGGTGCAGGAATTCGATCGGATGGTTGGGAAAGCGCGAGCGCTTGGCCTCGCCGCTGGCGAGTAGCGCTTCCGGGCTTGCCACCTCAGGCATTTCGCGCTGGTGAGTAATGCTTGCCTCGCGGGCGTGAAACGAGGCGCTGCAAAAAAAGATCGGTCGCCCTTTTTGAATGGCGGTCACTCGGCGGGTGGTGAAGCTGCCGCCGTCGCGAACGTTATCGACCTGGTAGACCACCGGCCGGTGTGGGTCGCCCGGGCGCAAAAAGTAGCCATGTTGGGAGTGCGCGCGGCGATCTTCCGGCACGGTATAGGTGGCCGCCGCTAGAGCTTGCCCCAGCACTTGGCCACCGTATAGCTGTGGCAGCCCCAGATCCTGGCTCTGACCACGAAACAGCGTCTCCTCCAGCGGTTCCAGTTCCAATAACGCTACCAGCGTGTTCAGCGCATCGCTCATTCTCGGTATCCTATGGCCTTTGGGTGCCTTGGCACCTACGTTCATACGGTCGTTTGTCGATCATTGTCAGTGCGTAACTTAGCGGAGTTAGCGCCCATGCGCAGCGACGAGTTTTACATGCACCGCGCGCTCGATCAGGCGCATTTGGCCTTTGCAGCGGGTGAAGTGCCGGTCGGCGCCGTGGTGGTGGACGCCGCAGGCGATATCGTTGCCGCTGCGCACAACGCACCGATTGGCAGCTGTGACCCCAGCGCCCACGCCGAGGTTCGCGCCCTACGCGAGGCAGGAAGAACGCTTGGCAACTACCGCCTCGACGGCTGTACGCTCTACGTCACCCTGGAGCCGTGCATGATGTGCGCTGGCGCCATCGTTCATGCGCGTTTGGCGCGGCTTGTTTACGCCGCCGCCGAGCCGCGCACCGGCATGGTCGAATCCAAAGCCAATCTGCTCGCCCAGCCCTGGTTCAACCACCACGTTGAGGTCACCTCTGGCGTACTGGCCGCGCCGTCGAAAAAGCTCTTGAAAGCGTTCTTTGCTGCGCGACGCAGCTAAACCGCACCGAGTGTCCTTTGCTTGTCGATTGCGCCCGAACCTGCCAGATTGAGTGACGACCCTGCCCGTAGGAGAGCCGATGCTCGCGCTGATCAATACGCTGATTGTGCTGTTCACCATTGCCGCCATGGAAGTGGTCGCCACGCTTGCGCACAAGTACATCATGCACGGCTGGGGATGGAGCTGGCACCGCTCGCACCATCGGCCCAGGCGCGGCTGGTTCGAGCGTAACGACCTGTATGCCGTGGTGTTCGCGCTGCTTGCCATCGTGCTGATCGCGCTCGGGGCTACGGTGGGCGTTTGGCCTCTGCAGTGGGTCGGCGCGGGGATGACCGCCTACGGCGTCATCTACTTCGTGCTTCACGATGGTTTGGTGCATAAGCGCTGGCCGTTTCGCTACATTCCCCGGCGCGGCTACCTCCAAAGGCTCTACCAAGCGCACCGATTACACCACGCGGTGAAAACCCGCGAGCAGGGCGTCTCTTTCGGGTTCATCTACGCGCCGCCGGTCAAAACACTACAGGCAACGCTGCGCGCTCGGCGCGATCAACGCCTTAGCGCGGACGCTGCCACAGCGAAGGATCGCGCGCAGGCGCCAGACGAGAGTGTCGAGAAGCCAGCGCGCTGACGCCCGCACTCGCGACTAAGCCCATTTTCTCAAACTTGCCGGTGCCTTGGCGACCGTCCCAGGCGTGTACGCCTTTGGCCCTCACCTTGACGCCGATCTGGCGGTAGACCTTTAGTGCCGATGCGATTGCCCAGGCCGAGCGCAGCGGTAAGGCGCGAAAGCCCTCCCGCGCCGAGGCGTAGTAGGGTTCGGCGGTAGCGAGTAGCCGTGCGGCCAGACGTGCCACACGCTCGCGCTCGCTGGGGTCGAACAGGACGCTGTGAGCCCTCTCTGCGGTAACGTTCTCCTCTCTCAGCCACTCGGCTGGCAGGTAGCAGCGCCCGGCCTGGGCGTCCTCGACGAGATCGCGAGCGATATTGGTCAATTGAAAGGCAAGACCGAGATCGCAGGCGCGGTCCAGCACCTTTTCATCGCGCACGCCCATGACCCGCGCCATCATCAACCCCACCACGCCCGCCACGTGATAGCAGTAGCGCAAGGTGTCATCAAGGCGCTCATAGCGCACGTCACGCACGTCCATGGCAAAGCCTTCGAGGTGATCGAACGCTTGCGAAGGGGGAATGTCGTGGGCCAGGGCGACTTCCTGAAAGGCAGCAAAGGCGGGCGATGCCATGGGCTCGCCCTGGTAGGCGCGCTCTGTCTGCGCCTTGAGCGCCGCTAGACGCTGCTCGGCGGGTGTGGCGTCTAAAGGCGCAGTGCCAAACCCCAGTGCCTGGCCATCGATGACGTCGTCGCAGTGGCGACACCAGGCGTAGAGCATCAGCGCGCTGCGCCGCGTGTCGGGATCGAAAAGCCGTGCGGCGGCGGCGAAGCTCTTCGAGCCCACCGCCATGGTATGGGTGGCGTGGTCGAGTAGGGCTTCGCTCATGGGGCCAACTGCTCCAGCATTAGCCCCGCCGTGGCTTTGGCCGAGCCGATCACGCCGGGAATACCGGCGCCGGGATGAGTGCCTGCGCCAACGAGGTAGAGATTATGCAAGCGGCTATCGCGGTTGTGCGGACGAAACCAGGCACTTTGCGTCAGGATGGGCTCGACCGAGAAGGCCGACCCCAGATGCGCGCCGAGCTGGTCGCGAAAATCGAACGGGGTGAACATGCGATGGGTCACCAGCTGGCTACGCAGCCCCGGCATGTAGTGCTGTTCGAGATAGTCGAAGATGCGCTCGCGTAGGCGCGGTCCCTCCACTTCCCAATCAAGGGCAGCGGTGCCCAGGTGCGGCACCGGCGCGAGCACGTAGTAGCTGCCGCAGCCGGGCGGGGCGAGCGAAGGGTCGGTCACGCAGGGGGCGTGCAAATAGAGCGAGAAATCTTCGGCGAGGCCGTCGCGATGGAAGATCTCGTCGATCAGCTCGCGATAGCGCGGGCCGAAACAGACGGTGTGGTGGGCGAGCTGGGTGTGGTGATGGTCGAGCCCGAAGTAGAGCACGAAGAGCGAGTTGCTCATCCGTTTGCGCTTGAGCGAGCGCGCCCTGGCTGCCCCGACGCGATGGTGACCGAGCAGTTTCTCGTAGGTGTGCACCACATCGGCATTGGAGGCTACCGCGTCGGCCTCGATGCGCCGCCCATCGGCAAGGGTTACCGCCTGGATGCACTGGCCGCTTGCCTCGATGCGCGCCACCTCAGCGTTGAGCTCGATGCTGCCGCCAAGATCCTCGAACAGCTTGACCAACCCCTGCACCAGCGCACCGGTACCGCCGCGCGGAAACCACACGCCCCATTCGCGCTCGAGGGCGTGGATTAGCGTGTAGATCGAGGAGGTGGCGAAGGGGTTGCCGCCGACCAGCAGCGAATGAAACGAAAACGCTTGGCGTAGATGCTCGTCTTCGATGAAGGAAGAAGCCATGCCATAGACGCTGCGCCACGCCTTGAGCCGGGTGAGCTGGGGGGCGGCGCGGAGCATGTCGCGAAACGATAGAAACGGCACCGTGCCTAGGTTGAGGTAGCCCTCCTCGAACACCGCCTTGGAGTAGTCCAGAAAACGCCGGTAACCCTCGACGTCGCGGGGGTTGAAGGTGGCGATCTGGCGTTCGAGCGCGTCTTGATCGTTGGCGTAGTCGAACACCTGCCCCGACTCCCAGCAGAGGCGATAGAAGGGGGTCACGGGGAGCAGTTCGACGTAATCCTCCATGCGCTTGCCCGCGAGGGTAAAAAGCGCCTCGATAGCGCTGGGGTCAGTGATGACGGTGGGCCCGGCATCGAAGGTAAATCCCTGCTCTTCATAGACGTAGGCGCGCCCGCCAGGCTTGTCGCGACGTTCGAGCAGCAGTGTCGGTACGCCCGCTGCCTGCAAGCGAATGGCCAGCGCCAAACCGCCAAAACCGGCGCCGATGACGATCGTTTTACTCATGATGAAAGGCTCGCAGCCGAGGGGTTCGTTTGAGGGCGGCCTGCATGGCCTCGCCCAGGGGTACCGGTGGCTTGCCGCTAAGCAATCGGGCTTTATCGGCAAGCGTGAGCTGGCCGGCGTAGAAGCGCGCGATCAAGCCATCGTTCAAGGTGTAGAAGCGCTGCATTACGCGCCAGCGCTGCTCGGCAGGCCCGGCGAGAAACAGCATGCGGTTGAGCAGGCGGAAAAAACGCTGCGTTTGCCAGTGAGCCTTCGCATGGCGCTGGATCAAGGCCGCTAGCGTCGCCGCGTCAAAAGAGGGGGGCTTGGCAATCGCATCGGCCAGTGCCACCGCCTGGGGCAGCGAGTAGCCTGTGGTGGCATGAAAGAGCCCTGCGCGCAGGCCGCTGACCGGTTGATTGCCGTGGGCCTTCCAGAAAGCGCTGATGTCACCGGTCAGGGTGATCGGCAGCGTGCCCTGCTCTTCGCGTTCGAGCGTTTTAAGCATCCAGCCCTGGGCATTTGCGTAGTGGGTGATGTTGGCGCGTGCAGTGGGTACATCCAGCGCGTCGGCGTCGATGTAGTGGGTGTCTTCGATCAGCAGGGTGTCCGCGCTTAGCGGCAAGGTGTAAACAAAGCGGTAGCCCGCGCCTTGCGCGACGCTGGCATCCATCAGCCGCGGACGAGTCAAGCCGTGGGGTGCTGCGAGCCGCCACTGCTGGCCGAGAAACGCCTGAGCGCCCACGGTGAGGTAGGGGCTTGGGTGGTAGCCGCGCCCATCGATCACGGCGCGGGCGCGAAGGGTTCGGCCATCCTCCAGCGTGACCTGCGTCGGCGTCAGTGCGGCAACCGGCGTAGCGGTCATAAGCCGCTCACCGAGTGCGGCTTCGAGCACGTCGGCAAAGCGCTCGGCGGTGACGCTTAGATAGTCATCCGGCAGGGTGCGGTTGAAATCGGGAAAGCGCACGTCGTAGCCCGACCAGCGGTGCGCGACCAGCGGCGCGAGCCAGGCGTGCTGATCGGCACTCACATCGTGCTGATGAAACGACCAGGTATGGTTACCCCCCGGTCGGGTATCGGACTCGATGACGCCGACGGTAAGCTCAGGACGGCACTGGCGCAGACGCCAGGCGATCAGGCCGTTGGCGAGCCCTGCGCCAACCAGCAGCATGTCGTACTCAATGCCATTACCAATGCAAGCTTCCTTTGCTGATGTGCTCATGCGGCCTCCTGCTCGACCGGACGATTTTGCCCGAGCGCGCGCTCGACGATGTTGGCCGCACGCTCGGCGCCTCCGGCTTGCGCCAGTGCTGCCTGCATCCGCGCAAGCCGCTGGCGATAGCCGGGATCACCAAGCAGCCGCTCTAAGTGAGCGGCCAGAGCGCGATGCGAGGCAAAGCGCGAGGCGCGCCGCCCTAGGCCGTGGTGGGCCACACGCGCCGCCACGCCCGGCTGATCAAAGGCCAGCGGCAGGGCGAGCATGGGCGTGGCGCTTTCGATGGCATCGACCACGGTATTGAGCCCGGCATGGGTGACGACCGCCTGCGCTTGGCGCAATACCCGAGGCTGGTCGACGCCGCCAACGACCGTCGTTGCGCCGATGGCTTCGAGACGCGCCGCCTGGGCCGGGCTCAGGCGGTGGCAGTGGGCCACCAGCAGGGGAGTATCGAGGCGGCGGCAGGCGTGGGCGATTTTGGCGAAAAGTCGTACGCGATGCCCCTGCAGGGTACCGAGCGAGGCAAACACGAACGGCTCTTCGGGCAGCGAGGGTGTCAAGGTCTTCACAATGGGGGCTGCGGGTAGGCGCAGCGGCCCCACGGCGTGAAAGTGCGTGGGCAGAGCGCGGCGCGGAAAATCGAACGCCGGGATGGTTTGACTGATCTGCGCCAGCGGCGATAGGCAGGCGTGAGCATGAGCATGAGCGCGGGCGGGCAGGCCGAACGCTTGCGCCCAGCGGGCGATGACCCGCCTCTGGGCGGCCATCAAACGGTCGTGAATTCGCTCGCTGACGGCGTACTTTTTCAGGCTTTGGGCATCATCGGCGTAGGCAAACGGCATGACCGGCAGCGGCATGCCGGGCTCGCGGTTGATCGGCAGGGCGCAGGCCACCGAGACGAAGGGAAGCGCCAGCGCCTCGGCGACGAGCCCGCCGGCTGGCTCCATCTGGTCGACCAGCAAACCGTCCACCTGCTGAGCGTCTAAGGCGGCGGGTAGGGTGCGACAGAGCATGTCGGTGGTCGTTGCCAGGGCACGAATGGTGCCGATGAGTCCAAAGCCCGACGGGTGCGCCAGCGTGGCATTGAGCTTCGCCAGGGTGCCCTCGCCGTGACTCTGCTGGCCGATGGCGTAAAAGCCGATGCGTGGGTCGTCGAGCAGCGCCCGGGCCTCGCCTTGCTGGAAAAACGTCACCCGGTGGCCGCGTTCGATGAGCCGCACGGCCAGCGCTTCGAACGCCTTGACGTGGCTATGCAGCGGCGGCGCGATGACGCCAAAGTGGCTCATACGCGCTCCCTGAAAAGAGGAGCTGCGTCAGTGCGGTACAGCGGTGCTCGCGACAGGGCGGCAAGATCGGCGCTGCCGGTACAAAAGCAGGCCACGCGCAGCTGCTCGATCACCTGCTCGAAGTGCGCCTTCACGGCCTCGCTCGACTCGGTAGCGCTACTCAGCACGGCAGCGGCCTGACCGACTAGGCGCGCCCCCAGCGCTAACGCCTTGGCCGCTTCGATGCCGTCGCGAATGCCGCCAGAGGCGATCAGGGGAGCCTCGGGGAGCGCTCGATGCAGCTCGGTGAGCGCCTGCGCGGTGGGGATGCCCCAGTCGGCGAAAGCCATGGCCAGGGCGCGGGCGTGGGGCGTGGCGGCGCGCTCTCCCTCGACCGCCGCCCAACTGGTACCCCCGGCCCCGGCGATATCGAGCATGGCGACCCCGGCATCAATGAGCTGTCGTCCTACGCTCACGGAAAGCCCAGCTCCCACCTCCTTGACCACCACCGGCACCTCGACGCTGGCGACGGTGCGCTCGATGGCCGCGAGAATGCCGCACCAATCGCGATCGCCCCCGCGCTGCAGGGCTTCTTGCAGCGGGTTGATATGCACGATGAGGGCATTGGCTTCTATCATCTCGACCGCCTGACGAGCGTAGGCGAGCCCGCGCTCGCTTTTGAGCTGGGCTGCCCCGAGGTTGGCCAGTAGGGGAATATCAGGGGCGAGCTGACGTAGTTCGCGGGTGAGCCCGGCGTTGGTGTCACCTTCGATGGCCACACGCTGCGATCCCACCCCCATGGCAAGCCCTAGCGCCTGGGCGGTTTCGGCAAGGTGGCGGTTGATCTGGGTCGCCCGGGCGGCCCCGCCGGTCATCGAACTGATCAATAGCGGCGCCCGCATGGCGCGACCAAACAGCGTTGTGGAAAGATCAATGGCGTCGAGATCGAGCTCGGGTAGCGCGCAGTGCTCGAAGCGCCAGGCATCGAAGCCGGTGGTGGCGTAGCGGGCGCGCTCGCCTGGGTGAAGCACGATATCCAGGTGGTCGTCCTTGCGCTGGGTCAGCTCCCGCTTGTCCATGCTCACTCCTGTGAATTAGGCGTATGGCGTGCTCGGTAATGAAAAAGGCCGTTCGAGGTTTCTGGCTATATCTGCCGAGAAGCGTGTTCGAACGCTCAGCTTAGCCGGGCGAGTTGGCGGTCGAAAAAGGCGCGCACGAAGAAACGCGTATCGTCGCCATGGGGGCACGCCTTGGCAAGGTGGCGTTCGGCACTTTGCAGGTGGGCGTGCAGGCGGTTACGTACGGTGCAGGCACCGAGTGTGGCGATTAGGGTCGATTTATCTGCATCCTGATGGGCGTCCTTGCCGGTGCCCTCTGCGCCGTCGGACAGGTCGTCGAGCAACTGAAACGCCTGGCCGAGGTCGCGGGCGAAGCGGGCCAGTGCTTGACGAGCAGCGGCGTCTGCGCCGGTGGCGAAGGCCGCCATTTGTAGCGCGGCGTCGAAGAGTACGCTGGTCTTGAGCTCGTTAGTGGCAGTGATTGCCTCTGCGCTGCGCGCGCCTTTACCGTAGCGCAGATCACGAAACTGCCCCTGTACCAAGCCTTGCAGGCCCACCGCGCAGGATAGGCTCGCTGCCGCTTGGGTACGGCACTCACTCGATAGTCCGTGGGCCTGGGCGACGACGCCAAAGGCGCGGCTTACCAGAGCAACGGCGGCCAGAATGGCGACGTCCTCACCGAATTGGCGGTGGCTGGTTGGGCGTCCTCGGCGCAGGGCTGCATCGTCCATGCAGGGCAAGTCGTCGAGCATCAAGGAGGCGGCGTGGATCATCTCTACCGCGCAGGCAAAATCGAGCAGGCCAAGCGGGTCGGCCGCATCGCCCGCATCCACATCGCGCGCCACGAGCAGAAGAAGTAGCGGCCTTACCCGCTTGCCGGGCGCCAGCACGCCTTCGCGCATGGCGCTGCACACGCGGTCGCTCTCATGCCCGGCAGGCAGCCAGTACCCCAGGCGCTGTTCGAGCGCTGCGAGCAGCGGTTGAACGTCCAGTGGCTGGCGCGAGGAAGCGGGTGACGGACGTGCTGAAGTGCTCACTAAGGAGCGCGATGTGGCATTGGCATTGCTCAAGAGGCTGTCCCCGGTTTCCTATCGTAGCGCGATTTCGGCGCCAGTATTGTGTGGGCGCTGACCTCTTCAACATCGGCAGTGAACGCACAAATGTCAATGTCGTCATTGACTTGGCGGCTGGGCTTGCGTGAGCGATTCGAGCAAGGCCATGACGTGTTGTACCTCGCCTAGCGTTAGAGCGCCATCCTTGGCAAAACGCACCTGACCTGCGGCGTCGTGAACCACCACCGCCGAGCTGCCAGCGTTGAGCCCCCAGGCGCGACGTACGGCGCCCTGATCATCGACCACGAAGTGGGCCTCAGGGGCATCGCGCTTACTGCTTTCGACGCTGCGGCGCACGAACATGGCGCTGCCGAAAACGGCGTCGTCGGTATTGACGATGGTGGTGGTGCGGTAGCGCGTCTCGGGCAGGTCGGTTGCGTCGAGCGCCTCGATGAGACGCGCGTTCAGGTCCTTGGCCGATAGTCTCCCGGCCACGTGTAGCACCACGCCGGCCTGCCCAGAAAGCTGCTCGCTTGCCCAAGGTCGGTAGTGAAGATCACCCGCCTCGAGGGCCAGCTCACCGCGGTCGGCCACCGCCACGGCGGTCACTGGCTCGCCCTCAAAAAGCGATAGCGCCTGCACCAAGGGGGAAAAACCAGCGGCGATGGCAAAGGCGCAGCCAGCGGTGGTGAGAAAACGCCAGGGGACACGTCGCTTCATGCAAGGCTCCAGGGAATCGGCGATGACCCTGGCAGTGTAGCCCTTTAGACCATGAGTGCTGAGTGTATCAATGCATTGAGATGAGAGAATTCAGGGCGCATTGGCGGCGGCGAGGCCACGCCGTTCGAGCTGGAAGAACTGCTGGCGGCTGCGCTCGACGTAGTCGAGCATTTCGTAGTAGCGGCGGATGTTGCGCACGTAGATGACCGGCTCGCCGCCCCGGGCATAGCCGTGGCGCGTGCGGCTGTGCCATTCGCGCTGCTGCAACAGCGGCAGGGCGTCGCGAACGTTCTCCCAGCGGTTGGGGTCGGTGCCGCGCAGCTCGGCAATGCGCCGGGCGTCGTAAAGGTGCCCAAGACCGACGTTGTAGGCGGCCATGGCCATGTAGAGACGGTCGTCGCCGCTGATGCTGTCGGGCAGGCGGTCTTTGAGGCTGCGCAGGTAGCGCGCGCCGCCGTCGATGCTCTGGGCCGGGTCGCGGCGGTTTTCGATCCCCATCTCGCTGGCGGTGGGGTGAGTCAGCATCATCAAGCCGCGCACCCCGGTAGGCGAGACGGCACCGGGGTCCCAGTGCGACTCCTGATAGCCCACGGCGGCCAGCAGCTTCCAATCGAAGCCGGTATCGCGGGCGGCCTGCTTGAAGTAGTCGGTAAAGCGCGGCAGGCGCTCGTCGAGGTGAGTCAAAAAGGTGCGCGTGCCGACGTACTCGAGGTAGTCGTCGTGGCCGAAGTAGCGAGCGATCAAGTGTTCGAGTTCGCCGCTTTCGTCGAGTTCGGCAAGGAAGCGGTTGGCAGCGTCGAGTAACCCAAGCCCGCGGCCGCTCGGGACGGCCCACACCATCGATAGTGGATCTCCGAGCGAGAAGCCGCGCTCGACGTTGGTAAAGAACAAGCGGTTTAGGCGGAACTGATGATCGAAGATCACCGCCGCATCGAGCTGCTCGTTTTCGATACGCGCCAGAAGCTCGGCCACGTCGCTATTGGCCTCTGCCGTCCAACTGAGCGTAGGGTAGTGCTGCTGGAGCTCGGCAAGCGCTGCCTGGGTGCCCTCGTGGCTGAGCGTGCCGATCTTGAGCCCAACCAGGTCGCTGGGGGCGTTGATGCCGTGTAGCCCACGGCGGTAGACCACCAGCGGCTGCATTTCGAAAATCGGGCGGGTGTAGTGCACGCCAGGGGTGTCGGGAATCAGCGGCAGCGCTGCCGCACCGAGATCTCCCTGCTCGCTGACGGCGGGCAGGATGCCATCGGCGTCGTGGTCGGCATTGAGGTTGAGGCTCACCCCTAGGTGATCGGCGAAGCGCCGCACCAGCTCGTACTCGAAGCCAGTAGGACCTTGGCTGCCTTCGTAGTAGGTCGTTGGGGTCGTGCGGGTGTGCACCGTTAGGTAGTCCTTGGCGAGCACGTGCGACAGATGCTCGCCGTCGGGGACGAGGGGAAAGCGCGGAATCAGCGTAAGCAGCGTCGCGGTCACGAGCAGCACGTAGGCTTTCCAGTAGATGGAAAAATGACGGTCGATCAGTAGCGGCATAGGAGACGTTTGGCCGAAAACAAGCCGCCAAGATACCCATCCCCGGCGAAGCTGTCATCTTGTCGATGCGCGCGTCGATTTCGTGTGGCCGCCGCTTTCCAGTATCATAGGCGCACTGCCGCGCTGCGGCCCGATGTTTTCCCGCTCGAATTCTCCCTGCTCTAGAGGCTTCAGGATATGCTCGAACTGCGAGGCGCGCCCGCCCTTTCTGCCTTTCGTCACGCTCGGCTGTTATCGGTGCTGCGTGGACGTGTTCCCGAGGTGGAGGCGCTCTCTGCCCACTACGTTCACTTCATCGATCACCGCGACGCGCTGGACGATGCCGCTCGCACGCGCCTGAGTGAGCTTCTGGACTACGGCGTTCAAGCCGAAAGCGACGTGCTGGACGAGGCGGCGCGCTTTTTGGTGGTGCCGCGCCTAGGAACGCAGTCGCCCTGGTCCTCCAAGGCTACCGACATTGCCCATAACTGTGGCCTTGCTCAGGTGGCGCGCATCGAGCGTGGCATCGACTACCGCGTAAGCTTCAGTGCCCAGCCCAGCGATGACGCCTTCGATTCGCTGGCTGCACTGCTCCACGACCGCATGACCGAGACGGTGCTCCAGGAGAGCGCCGAAGCCGCGCGGCTGTTCTCTCACCTCGACCCGGCGCCGCTTGGCAGCGTCGACGTACTCGAAGGTGGGCGCGCCGCGCTTGAAACGGCCAACCGCGAGCTGGGGCTGGCGCTGGCCGAGGACGAAATCGACTACCTACAGACGGCCTTCGAGGAGCTTGGGCGCAACCCGACCGACGTTGAATTGATGATGTTTGCCCAGGCGAACTCCGAGCACTGCCGCCACAAGATCTTCAACGCCGACTGGGTCATCGATGGGCAGGCGCAGACTCACTCGCTGTTCAAGATGATCAAGAACACCTTCGCGTCGTCGCCGGACAACATCCTCTCGGCCTATAGCGATAACGCCGCCGTCATCAAGGGCTCTTACGCCGGGCGCTTCTACCCCACGCCGCTAACCGGCGCCGAAGGGGAGCGCGCGCAGTACGGTGCGCATCAAGAGCCCATTCACATTCTGATGAAGGTGGAAACGCACAATCACCCCACGGCCATCGCGCCGTTCCCGGGGGCGGCGACCGGCTCCGGCGGTGAGATTCGCGACGAGGGCGCCACCGGCATCGGCGGCAAGCCCAAGGCCGGGCTTTCGGGCTTTACCGTCTCCAACCTGCGTATCCCTGAGTTCGTTCAGCCCTGGGAAGCCTTCGACTACGGCAAGCCCGAGCGCATGCAGTCGGCGCTTGCGATCATGCTCGACGGCCCGATTGGCGGAGCGGCGTTCAACAACGAGTTTGGTCGTCCCAACCTCACCGGCTACTTCCGCACCTATGAGCAGGACACCCTGAGCGACGGCGGCATCGAGCGCCGCGGCTTCCACAAGCCGATCATGATCGCCGGCGGCTACGGCAACATTCGCGCTCAGCACGTGCAGAAGGGGGATATCCCCGTTGGCGGCAAGCTGATCGTGCTAGGCGGCCCGGCGATGCTGATCGGCCTTGGTGGCGGTGCAGCGTCGAGCATGGCCTCGGGTGTCTCCAGCGCCGATCTCGACTTTGCCTCGGTGCAGCGGGAAAACCCCGAGATCGAGCGCCGCGCCCAGGAGGTCATCGACCGCTGCTGGGCGCTGGGTGACAAGAATCCGATTCGCTTCATTCACGACGTTGGCGCCGGCGGGCTCTCCAATGCCTTGCCGGAGCTGGTCAAGGACGGTAATCGCGGCGGACTTTTCGATCTGCGCGCGGTGCCCAACGCCGAGCCGGGCATGAGCCCGCTCGAAATCTGGTGTAACGAGGCCCAGGAGCGCTACGTACTCGCCGTGGCCCCCGACGATCTGGCTACCTTCGATGCCCTGTGTCAGCGCGAGCGCTGCCCCTACGCGGTAGTGGGCGAAGCCCAGGAGGCGCACCACCTGGAAGTGCGTGATGGCCACTTCGAGAGTAAGCCGGTCGATCTGCCGATGAGCGTGCTGTTCGGTAAGCCGCCCAAGATGCAGCGTGAATTCAGCCGTCGCGAGGTCGAGCTTTCCGGTGTCATGCTCGACAACCTCGATCTGCGCGAAGCGCTCGACCGCGTGCTGCGTCTGCCTACCGTGGCGTCCAAGAGCTTCTTGATCACCATTGGCGATCGTTCGATCACCGGCCAAGTCGCACGTGACCAAATGGTCGGCCCCTGGCAGGTGCCGGTAGCGGATGTTGCCGTGACCACGGCGAGTTTCGACACTCACGCAGGCGAAGCCATGGCCATGGGCGAGCGCCCGCCGGTGGCGCTGATCGACCCTGCCGCCAGCGCCCGCCTGGCAGTGGCCGAAGCGATCACCAACCTTGCTGCCGCCCCCATTGCCAAGCTCGGTGACATCAAACTCTCGGCCAACTGGATGAGTGCGGCCGACCACCCCGGTGAGAACCAGGCGCTGTTCGATGCCGTTCACGCCGTGGGAATGGAGCTCTGCCCGCAGCTGGGGATCGCCATTCCGGTGGGTAAGGACTCGATGTCCATGCGCACCGCCTGGCAGGCGCCGAACGCAGAAGGCGACGATGAAGAGAAGAGCGTGACCTCGCCGCTGTCGTTGGTGATCACCGGTTTTGCCCCGGTCACCGATGCGCTTGCGACGCTAACGCCGCAGATCAATCTGGAGCAGGACGAGTCGGATCTTTTGCTGATCGATTTGGGCGGCGGCAAAAACCGCCTAGGCGGCTCGGCCCTGGCGCAGGTATACGGCCAGGTGGGCGACGACTGCCCGGACGTCGACGACGCCGAAGACCTGAAAGCGTTCTTCGAAGTCATTCAGGGGCTCAACCGCGACGGCAAGCTCTTGGCCTACCACGACCGCAGCGACGGCGGCCTGATCGTCACGCTTCTAGAGATGGCCTTCGCCGCGCACTGCGGCCTCGAGATCAAGCTCGACTGGCTGGTCGACCAGCCGGTGGACGCCGTCAATGCGCTATTCAGCGAGGAGCTGGGCGCGGTCATTCAGGTCAACCGCGCGGACACCGAAGAGGTGCTCACCCAGTTCGCCATGGCCGGGATCGAGACCTGTGGCGTGATCGCCAGACCCCGCTACGACGACCAGATTCGCGTCACGCTCTTCGAGGAGCCGCTGCTCGAAACCACCCGCCAGCTCACCCAGCGCACCTGGGCCGAGACCAGCTACCGGATGCAGGCGCTGCGCGACAACCCCGAGTGCGCCAAGAGCGAATTCGACGGCCTGCTCGACCTACGCGACCCCGGCCTTTCGGCGACGCCGAGCTTTGCCATCGATGACGACGTGGCTGCCCCCTTCGTCAACCTGGCCAAGCCCGCCGTGGCGGTGCTGCGCGAGCAGGGCGTCAACGGTCAGGTGGAGATGGCTTGGGCCTTCGACAAGGCCAACTTCGACGCCGTCGACGTGCACATGAGCGACATCCTCGAAGGGCGCGTCTCGCTTGACGACTTCAAGGGGCTGGTCGCCTGTGGCGGCTTCTCCTACGGCGACGTACTGGGCGCTGGTGGCGGCTGGGCCAAGTCGGTACTGTTCAACGAGCGCGCGCGCGAGCAGTTCGCGGCGTTCTTCGCCCGCGACGATAGCTTCTCTCTTGGCGTGTGCAACGGCTGCCAGATGCTCTCGCAGCTGAAGTCGCTGATCCCTGGCGCTGAAAACTGGCCGCAGTTCTTGCGCAACGAGTCCGAGCAGTTCGAGGCGCGGGTGGCCATGGTTCAGGTCGAGAAGAGCCCGTCGATTCTGCTTGCCGGGATGGAGGGCTCGCGCCTGCCGATCGCCGTGGCCCACGGCGAAGGTCGCGCGGCGTTCCGTGACACGGCTCACCTGCGTAGCATGCAGTCGAGCAGCCAGGTCGCACTGCGCTATATCGATAACTATGGTCAGGTAACCACGCGTTATCCCGCTAACCCCAACGGCTCGCCCTCGGGCATCACCGGCCTGACCACGCCTGACGGTCGCGTCACGATCATGATGCCGCACCCCGAGCGGGTAACCCGTGCGGTGACCAACTCCTGGCGTCCGGCTGAGTGGACCGAAGACGGCGCCTGGCTGCGCCTCTTCCGCAACGCCCGCGTTTGGGTGGGTTGATGGCGTCTGAGCCCATGCCTTCGTCACTGCATTCACAGGCGGCCTCCGGGCCGCCTTCGCGTTCTGGCGGCGTGGTGCTGCGCGACTATCAGCGTGAAGCCGTTGCTCGGGTCATCACCCACTTTCGTGCTTCGAGCGACCCCGCCGTGGTGGTTTTGCCCACCGGCAGCGGCAAGTCGCTGGTGATTGCGGAACTGGCGCGTCTGGCGCGCGGGCGCGTGCTGGTGCTGGCGCACGTGCGTGAGCTGGTCGAACAGAACCACGCCAAATACCAGGCCTATGGCCTGACCGCGGATATCTTCAGCGCCGGGCTCAAACGCAAGGAGGCCGAACGCCAGGTGGTCTTCGGCTCGGTGCAGTCGGTAGTGCGTAACCTTCATCGCTTCGACGATGCCGGATTTACCCTGCTGGTCATCGACGAGTGCCATCGCGTGTCGCAAGAGAAAGAGGCCAGCTATCGCCAAGTGATCGATCACCTGCGTAAGCAAAACCCCAGCCTCAAGGTGCTTGGCCTCACCGCCACGCCTCATCGACTGGGGCAAGGCTTTATCTATCATCTGCACCACCACGGCATGGTGCGCGGCGAGAGCGGAAGCTTCTTTCGCACCTGCGTGTTCGAGCAGCCGCTAAGACGCATGGTGAAGCAGGGTTATCTCACCCCGCCCAAGCGCCTGGACATGGCCATCGAGGGGTACGACTTCTCTATGTTGGCGCCTGCGGGATGGGGCAGCTTTAGCGAAGCGGCGCTCGATCGCGTCGTGGCGGGCAACCGGGCCACACCCGGGATCGTCGCCGATATCGTCGGTCGGGCGGCTGCACGCCGGGGCGTGATGATCTTTGCCGCGACCGTGGCCCACGCCGACGAGATCATGGGCTATTTGCCCGCGAATGAGGCCGCGCTCATTACCGGCGCCACACCTGCTCGCGAGCGCGCTCGGCTGATCGAGGCGTTCAAGGCGCAGTCGCTCAAGTATCTGGTCAACGTCGCCGTACTGACGACCGGCTTCGACGCTCCGCACGTCGATCTTATCGCCATTTTGCGGCCGACCGAATCGGTCAGTCTCTACCAGCAGATCGTTGGGCGCGGGCTGCGCCTGGCACCCGGCAAGGAGGATTGCCTGGTGCTCGACTACGCCGGTAATCCTTGGGATCTCTACGCCCCCGAAGTGGGCGAGCCGCGACCGGACAGCGATAGCGAACCGGTGCAGGTCGAGTGCCCCGCCTGTGGCCATGCCAACCTCTTTTGGGGCAAGCGCGATGGCGAGTTGGTAATCGAGCATCACGGCCGCCGCTGTCAAGGGCTCGTAGAAACGCCAGAGGGCAAGCAGCGCCAGTGCGACTTCCGCTTTCGCTTCAAGGTGTGCGATCAGTGCGGTGCCGAAAACGATATTGCCGCGCGGCGCTGCCACGGCTGTGAGCGTGTATTGGTGGATGCTGACGACAAGCTCAAAGCGGCGCTCAAGCTCAAGGACGCGCGCGTGCTGCGAGTCAGCGGTATGGCGCTCGAGGCCACGGTGAACGGGCGTGGACTGCCACGGCTCAAAGTCACCTATCACGATGAGGACGGCGCGACGCTGAGCGAATGGTTTGCGCTTGAAACCCCGGCCCAACGCGGCGCTTTCTATGCCGCTTTCTTGCGCCGCCATCTGCGCGCACCGGGCGTTCCCTGGCGCCCGACGACGCCCGAAGAGGTCATCAACGAGCGCGCGCGGCTGCGCCATCCCGACTTCGTGGTAGGGCGCAAGGTAGGGCGGCACTTTCAGATTCGTGACAAGCTCTTCGACTACCAGGGGCGCTACCGTAAAGCGTCTGAGGCGGGTTGAATGCGCGAATGGCGGCGCGGTACTGCCGTCGCTTGGGCGCTCTTTGTTACACTGACGTTTTTGTCTGGCGTGATTGTCGTTATGTCGATCATGTCATTTTACGGCTCTTTTGAAGGAAGCTGCCCTGCGTGAGCGCACCACCCCCTGACTCGGCCGAGCTGCCCCAAGACGATAGCGTGACGCTTGCGCCCGACACGGCGCAGGCGCTCGGGCGTCTGTTCGACGAGCCGATCACCCAGCTTCCCGATGATCTCTACATTCCGCCCGATGCACTGCGGGTCTTTCTCGAAACCTTCGAGGGGCCGTTAGACTTACTGCTCTATCTGATTCGACGCCAAAACCTCGATATTCTGGCGATCAACGTCGCAGCGATTACTCATCAGTACATCGAGTACGTCGAGCTGATGAAGGCGATGGAGATCGAGCTGGCGGGCGAGTACCTGCTGATGGCGGCGATGTTGGCGGAGATCAAATCGCGCACGCTGCTGCCGCGCCCACCCAAAGCCGAGGGGGAGGACGAAGAGGATCCACGCGCTGAGCTAATCCGCCGCCTGCAAGAGTACGAGCGCCTGAAGGAAGCCGCTGAGACGCTGGATACGCTGCCGCGCATGGGGCGCGATTGGTTTAGCGTTCAGGCGGGGCTACCGCCCTTGGAGGCGCGCATCATCCACCCCGATGTTGAACTCGACGAGCTGCTGGGGGCGCTGAGCGACATTCTCAAACGCGCCGAGCTGACGCAGGCGCACCAAATCGGTCGCGAAGTGCTCTCCACCCGCGAGCGCATGCTGAAGATCATGGAGCAGCTCAGTCACGAGCGCTATACCCCTTTCGAGGCCCTGTTCACTCTGAAAGAGGGGCGGGCGGGCGTCATCGTGACGTTCATGGCCATTCTGGAGCTCGCCAAGGAAGCAATGCTCGAAATCGTCCAGAATGCGCCGCTGTCGCCGATCCACGTGCGCGCCCGCAGCGCCGCCTCGCAAGAAGAAACTCCCTTCGACGATGACGTCACTACCGATGCTGACGATGCGGAAAGCCCTTTCGAGCATGCCTTCGAGCGCCCCACACCCGATGACGATAGCCCCACGCCGGAGACGCCTGCATGACCGCCACCGCCCTTGACGACATCATCGAGGCGGCGCTGCTCGCCGCAGGCGAACCGCTGGCCCTTGAGCGCCTGGAAACGCTGTTCCTTGAGGCCGAATGCCCGAGTCGCAAGGAGCTGCGTCAGGTGCTCGAACGCCTGAGCCAGCGCCATGCTGATGGGGCGCTCGAGCTCATCGAAAGCGCCTCGGGCTATCAACTGCGCATTCGGCCACGGCTTTCGCCCTGGGTATCTCGGCTATGGGACGAGCGCCCACAGCGCTACTCCCGAGCGCTGCTCGAAACCTTGGCACTGATTGCCTATCGCCAGCCCGTAACACGGGGCGATATCGAAGAGGTGCGCGGCGTGACCGTCTCGAGCTCGATCATGCGCACATTGATGGAACGCAGCTGGATCCGCGTGGTCGGACATCGCGACGTCCCCGGCCGCCCCGCCGTTTATGCGACGACACGCAGCTTCCTCGACGACTTCGGCCTCAAAACGCTCGACGCCTTACCGCCCATGCACACCTTGGCTCAATGGGGCGATGGCACTGACGACGTTCATGAAGGCCCTAGCGAAGCGCCGACGGACGATGCCTCGAAAACGCTGGACGTTGACGCCGAAAGCGGGCAGGATGCGCAGCCCGCAGCGGCCGAAACGGCCGACCCACACGCCGAGACGGCGTTAACCCCACCGCTGAGCTTCGCCGATCTTGAAGCGCGACTGGCGGCGCGTGCCGAGCATCATCAACGCTTGCGCACGACGGATGAACAGACGAGGTCAGACGACCATGAATCAGAGTAATACCCCCGCGACGACCAGCGAAAAACTGCAGAAAGTGCTTGCCCGCGCCGGTCTCGGCTCGCGTCGTGAAATGGAAACCGCCATTTCCGATGGCCGCGTCAAGGTCAACGGTCAGGTTGCCAAGCTTGGGGACCGCGTCGAGATGCGTGACAAGGTCAGCGTCGACGACCGCCCGATAACGCTGCGCCCCGAGAACGAGTCACCTCGCCGGGTGATCATGTACAACAAGCCCGAAGGCGAGCTATGTACGCGTAAAGACCCGGAAGGGCGGCGTACCGTCTTCGAACGCTTGCCGCGTCTCAAAGGTGAGCGTTGGATCGCCATTGGCCGTTTGGACATCAACACCAGCGGCTTGCTGCTGTTCACCACTGACGGCGAACTTGCCAACCGCTTGATGCACCCCTCGACCCAAGTGGAGCGCGAATACGCCGTGCGCGTCATGGGTGAAGTGAAGCGCGAGCACGTCGTCGCCATGGTCGATGGCGTCATGCTCGAAGATGGCCCGGCCCGCTTTACCGACGTGCAGGAGTTCGGTGGCGAAGGCATCAACACTTGGTTTCACGTGGTCATTCTCGAAGGACGTAACCGCGAAGTGCGTCGCCTGTGGGAGTCGCAGAGCCTGACAGTAAGCCGCTTGAAGCGCGTACGCTACGGCAACATCTTTCTCGACAAGCGCGCCAAAGCCGGTGAGTGGGTCGAGCTCTCTCAAGATGAGGTCGACGATCTCGCCACTCTGGCCGGTCTTGAAGCACGCAAGGTGCCCGAACTCACCCCCGATGAAAAGAACCGTTGGAGCCGCGATAAGCACAAACGCCGTCCCGTACAAGCGATGCGCAAACCTAAGCGTCGTTAAAACGAGCGTTCATTTTATACCCCTTGATGAATAAGATGCAGATCAGCCATTTGGTTATGTGATTTATTTCTAATATTAAAATGGTTTGAGACCGCCAGCCGTATTACGGCTGGCGGTTTTTTTTGCGCAAAATAAAATAACGCCGTTTTAATTAAATTTGTTTTTTGTTTATTTAAATAAATTTTTATATATGTTTTTAAATTAAATTATTTTGGCTTTATTTTAATATTCATATTCGATAACGTTAAGTTTAAAAAAGTTACACGCCTCTTGTTTATTTCTAATTTTTGTTTATCTTCTCCTAATAGCGCATCTAATAGCCGTTAATCGTTAGGCGTTAAATAATAAAATATTAAATCGTTTTAGCGCCAAATGATTGAGATGCTTTTTATATCTGCGCAATAAAAATCAAAAAAAGGTGTGGCTATATTAGCCAACCTTTTTGTTCGTCTATCTACATGTAAAGGGGCGGGTCATGGGAATGCGATTGAAACCCAAGGCGTTTTTATCGTTGGCCGGGGTAGTGCTGCTATTCGGAATGGGGACGGCGCCAGCCGGAGCGCAGCAGTTTACCGATGTTAGTGCTGAACTGGCAGAGCTAGGGCCAGCTTACCTGCGCGATGGCGTGCGCATGCCAATTGAAAATTTGCGCCGAGTAGAGCAGGGAAGCGGCCAGCTTGCCAAGCCAGAGGTAGAGGCGCTTCTAGGCGCCCCCAACGATATGGCTTCCTCGAGAGAAAGTGATAACTGGCTGTTTAATATAAATTTACCCTTGGGTGAGCGCGACTATTTAGTATGCCAGTACCGTGTTGCCTTCGCTCAAAATACGGTAGCTAACGTTCAGTGGCGCCGCCCTCAGTGTGAAGCTCGCTATCGTGAGCTCTCCGTACCGCAAGAGTACTCCCTTTCTGCAGACCTGCTCTTTGGCTTTGACAGTGCTTCCATCTCCAGCGAAGGCCAGCGCGCCATTCAGCAGATCGCTTCTGAAGTACGCCAAAACTTCCAGACGCCCACCGTTACCGTCGTGGGTTACTCCGACCGGATTGGCGCAGCTAACTATAACTTGCAGCTTTCCGAACGCCGCGCCGAAGCGGTGGCAACCGCTTTAATCAATGGTGGGGTCGATCGCAGTTGGGTGCGTTACGAAGGTCGTGGTCAAGCCAATCCCATTGTCGAGTGTTCCGGTATCACGGGTAATCAGCTGATCAGCTGCTTGGCCCCTAATCGACGCGTCGACGTATCGCTATACGAGCAGTTCTAACGAAGCACAAAAGATTAATGCGCCAACTTAATGGGGCGTGGTTTTAGTAAAGAAAAGTAAAAAGAAACGAAAGGCTCGGCTGACGCTGGGCTTTTCATATCGATATCCCCTGGCGCAACACAGTGCCTCTTCTTTTAGCCGTTATACCGGGAAAGGGGAGGTAATGATCGTTGCGGATCCTCTCAAGCTGCGCTTAAGGGCTTAATTCTGGAACGAAGCAGGTGAAACATGAATAGTCAAATGATAGCGGTCACTGGCAAGGCTAATGGCAACATGACCGAACAGCCTTGGACGGGTGAGGTGAGCCTTCAGTCACCCAGCGTTGTGAAGCTCCCCGTCGGCCCTGAAGAGATAGCCTCCTTCAGCCAGTCCGGCATGGATCTCGTCATCGTACTCAACAACGGCGAGCAGATCGTTATCGCTGACTTTTTCGTCGAAGCTGACGGCCAGCGCAGCGAGCTGATCCTCGAAGACGCCAACGGCGTACTCTGGCTGGGCCAATACCAAGAGCCCTGGACCCACTTCGCCTTCGCCGAGATCAATGAAGAAACCGGTGCCGCCGCCGCAGGCGGCGTACCGCCCTGGGTCTTCGCCTTAGGCGCCTTAGGCGTAGTCGGCGCCGCTATCGCCGCTGCTGATTCATCCTCTTCCAACGACGGCGCCCCCGTACCGCCACCAGACGATAGCGAAGACCCCGAAGCTGAGCCAGCGGATCCCGATGATGATGAAGATCCTGACGCTGAGCCTACGGATCCAGAAGAGCCTGTCGATCCGGAAGAGCCTGTAGATCCAGAAGAACCCGTGGATCCAGAAGAGCCCGTGGATCCAGAAGAACCCGTGGATCCAGAAGAGCCCGTGGATCCAGAAGAGCCCGTGGATCCAGAGGAGCCTGTAGATCCAGAAGAACCCGTGGATCCAGAAGAACCCGTGGATCCAGAAGAGCCCGTGGATCCAGAAGAGCCCGTGGATCCAGAAGAACCCGTGGATCCAGAAGAACCCGTGGATCCAGAAGAGCCCGTGGATCCGGAGGAGCCTGTAGATCCAGAAGAACCCGTGGATCCAGAAGAACCCGTGGATCCAGAAGAGCCCGTCGATCCAGAAGATCCTGATGATGGAAATGCAGATGCAGATGCAGATGCAGATGCAGATGCAGATGCAGATGCTGACGCCGATGCAGATGCAGATGCCGACGCGGATGCGGATGCTGACGCAGATGCAGATGCAGATGCCGATGCCGACGCTGATGCGGATGCAGATGCAGATGCAGATGCAGATGCTGACGCTGACGCAGATGCAGATGCAGATACAGATGCCGATGCAGATGCCGATGCAGATGCCGATGCAGATGCCGATGCGGACGCCGATGCCGATGCCGATGCCGATGCCGATGCCGATGCAGATGCTGACGCCGACGCCGACGCCGACGCCGATGCTGACGCGGATGCCGATGCTGATGCGGACGCCGATGCTGACGCGGATGCGGATGCGGATGCCGACGCTGATGCTGATGCGGACGCCGATGCTGATGCCGACGCGGACGCCGATGCAGATGCAGATGCTGACGCCGATGCCGATACCGATGCCGATGCGGACGCCGATGCAGATGCAGATGCAGATGCAGATGCAGATGCTGACGCGGATGCCGATGCCGATGCCGATGCCGATGCCGATGCTGACGCGGATGCGGATGCGGATGCGGACGCCGATGCAGATGCTGATGCCGACGCTGATGCTGATGCTGATGCGGACGCCGATGCAGATGCAGATGCAGATGCAGATGCCGACGCCGATGCCGATGCCGATGCCGATGCCGATGCGGACGCCGATGCTGACGCCGATGCCGATGCCGATGCCGATGCCGATGCCGATGCCGATGCCGATGCGGACGCCGATGCGGATGCAGATGCTGACGCGGATGCCGATGCTGACGCCGACGCCGACGCCGACGCCGACGCCGACGCCGACGCAGACGCAGACGCCGACGCCGACGCGGATGCCGACGCCGATGCTGACGTGGATGCCGATGCTGATGCTGATGCGGACGCCGATGCAGATGCTGATGCCGACGCGGACGCCGATGCAGATGCAGATGCTGACGCGGATGCCGATGCCGATGCCGATGCTGACGCGGATGCGGATGCGGACGCCGATGCAGATGCCGACGCTGATGCTGATGCGGACGCCGATGCAGATGCCGACGCCGACGCCGACGCCGATGCCGATGCTGACGCCGATGCTGACGCCGATGCTGACGCCGATGCTGACGCCGATGCTGATGCCGATGCCGATGCCGATGCCGATGCCGATGCTGACGCCGATGCTGACGCCGATGCCGATGCCGATGCGGACGCCGATGCGGATGCAGATGCTGACGCGGATGCCGATGCTGACGCAGACGCAGACGCAGACGCAGACGCAGACGCCGACGCCGACGCCGACGCCGACGCCGACGCCGACGCCGACGCGGATGCCGACGCCGATGCTGACGCGGATGCCGATGCTGATGCGGACGCCGATGCTGACGCGGATGCGGATGCCGACGCTGATGCTGATGCGGACGCCGATGCTGATGCTGATGCGGACGCCGATGCAGATGCGGACGCCGATGCAGATGCAGATGCAGATGCCGACGCCGATGCTGACGCCGATGCTGACGCCGATGCAGATGCTGACGCGGATGCCGATGCTGACGCAGACGCCGATGCTGACGCGGATGCGGATGCCGACGCTGATGCTGATGCGGACGCAGACGCGGATGCTGACGCGGACGCCGATGCTGACGCTGACACCGATGCCGATGCGGACGCCGATGCTGACGCTGATGCCGACTTCGATCTAGTCGATATTGATATTGCGGCGAATCTTGAGCGTGAAGTTCGCCTTGAGCGCGAAGAAACTCCGGAGACGGATAGCGATAGCCAGTTTGATCTGCTTGGCGTCAACCTTTTAGGTGGACTTGCCAACCTGAATATTGGCTCCGGTAATCATCCGCTGGTCGAGTTTGACCTGAGTGAAGATACCAACGAGACCACGTTCAACGTCGATATTTCGGGTACTTTGGGAATTGGCGTACTGAGCAGCTATGTGCTGATCGTCGAGGCCCTTCAAAACGGTGAGTGGGTTCGCGTTGAGAATAGTGACAACAACCTCGATGAAGGCTTGCTCTCACTGAGCTTGCTGGGTCTGGGTGGTACATCTGCACAGGTAACTCTCAACAACCTGGATGCGGGCGAATATCGCGCCACTTTGGTGCCTGATCCTAGCTTGATTAATGTCGGTGTAGCTCTTACCCGTGATCTTGAGGTCACGGCTACTGACTTAATCCAAGTCGAAGAGATCACGATTGGAGCCTCTGCGGAAGGCAACTTCATTGTTGAGGCGGCTAGTGGAGAGACCGGTAACCTGGAAATCCGGTCGGTCACTTTCAATGGCAATGAGTTCTTACCTAATGATGGCGTAATAACCGTTGTTGGTGAGTTTGGCACGTTAGTCATGAACGTTGACGGTTCATACACCTACACCCCTGATGCAGAAGCTGGCAACGCTGGAGTGGATAGCTTCACGGTAAGCGTCATCGATACCGTCACCAACGAAGAAAAATCCTCGGATATCAACGCGAACGTATCTCTGAGTGATGTGCCAGAAGAAGGAGATGCTGACGCTGATGCCGATGCCGATGCCGATGCCGATGCCGATGCCGATGCTGATGCTGATGCGGACGCCGATGCGGATGCGGATGCGGATGCGGATGCCGACGCTGATGCGGACGCCGATGCTGACTCGGATGCGGATGCGGATGCGGATGCGGATGCCGACGCTGATGCCGACGCCGACGCCGACGCCGACGCCGACGCCGACGCCGACGCTGATGCAGACGGCGATGGCCTGCTAAATCCGGCTCAGGTCGCTGTTGGTGCGTTACTTGGTAATCTGGAGACCACGCTTGGCTTGCAAGACGGTTTGCTGAGCGATCTTGTAGACACGACCGCTGGGCTAAGAGATAGCCTCAATGATGCCTTCGGGCCGCTGCTGGGCTTCGAGTTCACCCCTGACGACCCTAATGGTCTCGATGAGCTAGATAGCTTGGTCGATGATCTTGCGACTCAGTTGGGCACGCTTCTTGATCCAG
This sequence comes from Halomonas dongshanensis, assembly GCF_024790395.1. GTDB lineage: Bacteria > Pseudomonadota > Gammaproteobacteria > Pseudomonadales > Halomonadaceae > Vreelandella > Vreelandella dongshanensis. The sequence continues at coordinate 1,644 of NZ_JAJISC010000009.1, read as the reverse complement.
TTATCGGGCCGTTGCTAGGAGAGGGGCTATCACAAGCCATCTTCGAAGCAATCGGGCTGCAAGTCGACTATGCCACTGACGCTATCGTTAACCTTCTCCAAGATGGCTTGCTGGGTGGAATACTAGCTGGTTTGGGATTGGGTGGAACGCTGGAAAATCTAGTGGGTGAAGATGGCCAATTGGATGCTCTGCTCGAAACATTGCTGGGGGACGGCAGCCTCATAGGCAATACCTTGGCGCCCCAAGGCTTGGTAGGTGGCTTGCTGGCCAGCGAAGGCCTCGTTGGAAACCTACTTGCCGATAATGGCTTGTTAGGCCTTCTGCTAGATGACGATGGTTTGGTAGGTGGGCTTCTTGCCGAAGGTGGTGCACTCAACGATCTATTGGGTGGTCTACTAGATGATGAGGGGATTCTTGGTGGTCTTCTCTCCGGCATTCTTGGCGACAATGAGGGTGTGCTAAGCGGTCTACTGCAGAACGGCGCTATGAACGGCTTGCTGGATGAGTCAGGTTTGCTTGCCTTGCTCATTGGCTCCCAAGGCGCTTTGGGTAATCTGATTGACACGCTTGAGACCAGCCTTTCCAACCTAACCAATAGCCTGGGTCTCGATTTGAGCCAGTTGCTGGGTAATGAACTGTTGCCTGGACTACTCAATGAAGGAGGTGCAGTTGATCAGTTACTTGGCTCGTTGGTGGGCACTGACGGCATTCTCACACAGCTGTTAGGCGAAGAGGGCCTTGGAGGGCAACTTACCGAAGGCCTGTTGGACGCGGACGGCCCGTTGGGCTCACTGCTTGATAGCCTTGTAGGTGAAAACGGCCTGCTGACTACCTTGGTGGGCGGCTCGGTGCTCGACGGCAACGTGGTAAATGACGTTCTAGATGGACTACTGGGTCAAGAAGGTCTTCTTGCGAACCTGTTGGGCGAAGGTGGCCCCTTAGGTGGTTTGCTGGATGAGGCTGACCTGTTGAACGGCCTCTTGGGCCAAGAAGGGCTACTTGCGGGATTGGTTAATGAACTGCTTGGCTCTGGTGGCTTGCTCGACGGCGTCCTGGGAGAGAATGACATCCTCGGTGAGAATGGTTTAGTCGACGAACTGCTCTCTACCATTTTGGGACCAAATGGTCTGCTTTCCGGACTCTCTATTACTGCCATCGTAGATGTCGAGCTACAAACAGATTTGTTGGCCAATCTGCTGGGCCCCGATGGTCTATTGGCGGGGGTATTGGGAGCCAATAGTCCGCTGGGCAACCTACTGGGTGACGACGGGGTGCTCGGTGGACTGTTGGGTGAGAATGGCATTGTTGCCAATCTGCTCGATACCCTACTGGGTGAGCAAGGCTTGCTGAGCGGCCTGACCGACGGCGACCTGTTGGGCGACACCGGCCTGCTCGGCAGCCTGTTGCAACCGGTGCTGGGTGAAAACGGCCTGCTGTCTGGCCTGCTTGGTGACGCCCCGCTGGAAGGCGATCTCCTCACTAACGTGCTCGACGGCATCCTGGGGGACGAAGGACTCCTGGGTGGCCTGTTGGGTAACGGTGGCGTCCTCGATGGCCTGCTGGGCGAAGGGGATGGCCTGCTCGACGGCGTCCTGGGCAACGACGGTGTCGTGGCCCAAGTGCTCGACACCCTCCTGGGCGAGA
>NZ_JAJISC010000008.1:129199-193500 GCF_024790395.1 Halomonas dongshanensis | reverse complement strand
GACCATAGCGTTCGGGAACCACCTGATCCCATGCCGAACTCAGTAGTGAAACCGCTCAGCGCCGATGGTAGTGTGGGGCCTCCCCATGCGAGAGTAGGTCATCGTCAGGCACTTATTAGAAGACCCCGAGTACTCTGTGCTCGGGGTTTTTGCTGTGGGCGGAATAAATACCGATATCGGTGCGGGAACATTAGCTTTTGCTATGGAAACCAGTGCGCTCAAGCGCGACCATAGCTTGATGGAATCGACGAGCGAGACGAGCAGGTCGACTCGATGGCGACGGCATCTGGCCGCTGCATTCTTAGTAATGATGGTGCTGGTATCAGGCGCGCTTACGGGCTGCGACCGTGAAGGTCCGGCGGATCAGACTGAGCAGAATATCGACGAGAGCGTAGAGCACGCAGGAAGGCGTTTGCACGAGTTTGGCCAGGAGATCGAGGAATCAGCACGAAACGGCTGACGCCGCTGTCGTTAACGGGATGAAAAGCTGGGGCAACTACTAAAAAAAAGTGTTAGGCAAACAAAAGCCGCTCCCTTGAGAGCGGCTTTGTCGTTTAATGCAGGTAGTGATAGGCGATCAGGCAGCTGGATTTTGCTCGATCCCTTGCACGTACCAGGGGGCGCCATCGCGCAGCGCGCGGATGAGGTGCCAGGTTTCGTTGAACTCGGTCTTCTCACCGTTCTCCTCGAGTACCCCGTGGAACAGAACGGTTGCTTCGGCATCGTTGCCGAGCTCTTTGATATCACCAAGCTCGACGAACAAGCGCACGATTTCGGTGCGATTGTTGGCGGGGTGCTGCGCGCGCTCTTCGCGGAGTAGATTGTAGAGCTCGGGCGTCACGTACTCTTGAATGCGGCTGAAGTCGTTATTGTCCCAAGCCCGCTGGAGCGTCATGAAATGCTCTTTGGCGCCGGAAAGAAAACGCTCTTTATCGAACCACTCAGGCGTAGCCTTGAGCTCGGCAGCTAGGCTTCCCGCTGTGGGTGTGCCAGTACCAAAGGGCGTACTGGGATCGCTAACCTCGCGCTGATAGGGCTGCTGCGACGGCCGAGCAGCTGCGTGTGCAGGATTGCGCTGACGTAGAAAGGCGCGAAGCGCAATGACTGCCAGTGCGGCTACGCCAATCATCAGCAGCAGATCCATCATACGCAGCTCATCGAAGGCGCCACCGAAGAACAGCGCGGCAATCAAGCCACCTGCCAAAAGCCCGCCCATCATACCGCCCATGCCGCCACGGCGTGCCGCCGCTGCGCCTGCTTGGCCCGGCTGCGCATTTTGGGCCTGCTGTGACGAAGGCGTATTAGCCGGACGATCGGCCGAGCGTGACATGCTGCCCATATTGCTACCACCGCCCAGGCGCCGGGCTTCGGCGTACTCGACGGCTGCGCTAAAGCTCAAGAGTCCCACCAAGAGCATGGCTAGAAAGTTTCGCATACGTATCTCCGTTAGAAGAAAGTTAAACGCTTGAGAAGTTGGGAAAAGCCAGTGTAGCGCTTACGCTGTGAAGACGCGCCTGTTTTCGGTGGGCGCTGAGAATAACGCCAAGATCGAGGTGTGAACGTGCAATTACAAGCCGACGAAAGTCTACTTCTAATGGTCGATTTCCAAGCCAAACTTCTTCCTGTCATCGAAGAGGGGCAAAGTGCCCTAGCAACGGCCACTTGGCTCGCGGGCGTGGCTCAAGCGCTTGGCGTGCCCATCTGGCTCACCGAACAGTACCCCGAAGGGCTTGGACATACAGATTCTGCGTTAATGGAGACGCTCGAGCACCGCAAGGTTTGGTCGAAACATCACTTTGCTGCCACGGCGGAATCCGACTTTATCGACGCGCTAGCCCAATCCGGTCGTCAGCAGATCGTGCTATGCGGCACGGAGGCGCACATTTGTGTGCTGCAAACGGCGTTAGGCCTGCTCAAGGCGGGGTATCGCGTATTTTGGCTGACCGATGCCACGGCAAGCCGACGTGGCGAAGAGGCGCGCTTGGCTCGCACCCGTGCCTGTACCCACGGAGCCGAGGCAGTGTCGGCCGATATGGTGGCGTATGAATGGCTTGAGCGCTGCGATAGTGAGACGTTCAAGCGCCTGCACCGCACCTTTCTCAAACCCCGTGCGTCACAGGCGGTACGCTTTTTCTAAGATGTTTTTTTAAATACGGTGCAGGCGATAGCGTACTTGCCGGAAAAATTGAGATAGGGCGAATCAGCGATCGGCTTCGCGGCGAGTAAAGACGAGCGTATCGCCCGCAGAGGCAGCGGCATCGAAGCGATAGCCCGCTACATCGAACGCCTTGAGCGCTTCGGGCGTATTGATGCGCTCACGGATGATCCAAGCGCTCATCAGTCCGCGTGCCTTCTTGGCATAAAAGCTGATGATCTTGAACGTACCGTTCTTTTCGTCCTTGAACACTGGTGTGAGAATGCGCGCATCGAGGCGCTTGGCATCAACGGCCTTGAAGTACTCGTTGGAGGCCAGATTGACCAGCACCTTAGAGCCGCTTTCGTCCAATGCAGCCGTCAGCGCGTCGGCCAGTACCGGCTGCCAGTAGGCATAGAGGTCCTTGCCGCTGGGATTGCTCAGGCGGGTGCCCATCTCTAGGCGATATGGCTGGATCAAATCGAGCGGGCGTAGTAAGCCATAAAGGCCGGAAAGGATGCGCAGGTGCTGCTGAGCGAAGCGGTTGTCGGCCGCGCTAAAGGTGTCCGCTTCAAGGCCTGTATAGACATCGCCCTGAAACGCCTGTGCGGCCGGTTTGGCGTTATCGAGGGTGAAGGGCCTTTCCCACTCGGCGAAGCGGGCGGCGTTGAGCCCGGCAAGCTTGTCGCTAATGCCCATCAACTCGCTCAAGCGCTGCGGCGAGTAATCACGCAGGATATCGATCAGCGCCGCGCTCTGGTCGAGAAAGTCGGGGTGTGAGACATCCTCGGTCGTGGACGGGGTTTCGAAATCCAACGTCTTGGCGGGAGAAATAACGCTCAGCATGGCAGGCTCCTTGGCGTGGCATTGGCGCCAGTATAACAAGCCCCGGCCGAGGCCGGGGCTATGAGGGCGATGCCTTGAGTCGATGGCGTCAGTCGCGCTGCTTAAGGGCAGGGGTTGGTGTAGCGGCGATGGATCGCTTCGATGCCGTCGAGTACCGCTTCATCGAGCTTCACGCTCTCGCTTGCGAGGTTGCTTTCCAGCTGCTCCATGGTCGTTGCGCCAATGATGTTGCTGGTCAGGAAGCTGCGAGTATTGACGAAGGCAAGCGCCATCTGCGCCGGATCCAGACCGTGTTCGCGCGCGAGGCCAACGTAGGCCTCGGTGGCGGCTTCGGCCTGCGGTGAGGTATAGCGCTTAAAGCGCTCATAAAGGGTCAAGCGGCCTTTCTCTGGCCAAGCTCCGTCGAGGTACTTGCCCGAGAGCACACCGAAGGCCAGCGGCGAGTAGGCCAAAAGCCCAACGTCTTCGCGGTGAGCGACTTCGGCAAGCCCGACTTCGAAGGAGCGGTTGAGCAGGTTATAGGGGTTTTGTACCGATGCCACGCGCGGAAGCCCCATCGTCTCGGCCAGATGTAGCGCGCGCATCACGCCCCAGGGCGTTTCGTTGGAGAGCCCGATGGCACGGACCTTGCCGGCATCGACCAACTCTTTGAGCGCACCCAAAGACTCCTCCAGCGGAGTAGCGTCTTCGTCGTCCTGATGCACGTAGCCGAGCTTGCCGAAGTAGTTGGTGTTGCGATCAGGCCAGTGCAGCTGATAGAGGTCGACGTAGTCGGTCTGCAGGCGCGACAGGCTTTCGTCGATGGCTTTGAGAATATGGTCACGGGTCAAGCGCGCGCCGCCGCGAATGTGCGCGTGGCCTGGGCCCACCGCTTTAGTGGCGATGATGACGTCGTCGCGTGCGCCACGGCGCTTGAGCCAGCTACCTACATAGCGTTCGGTAGCCCCTTGGGTGGCCGCCATGGGGGGAACCGGATACATCTCTGCCGTGTCGATGAAGTTGATGCCGAAGGCGACGGCGCGGTCGAGCTGCTCGTGGGCTTCGGCTTCGCTGTTCTGTTCGCCAAACGTCATCGTACCGAGGCAGAGACGGCTGACTTCCAGGCCGGTTCTACCAAGTGGGCGCGTCTGCATTACTGTCTCCTCGCTAGGGCGTCATTGCCACAGGGTAGGCGCTGGCGACTGGCCGTCAACAGCACCTCAGCACCGCATGTTAGCGGGCCGCTTTGAGGGCGGCAAATCACTGGGGTTGAGTCGTAGCCTAAGCAGGCGTATGCTTGCCACCCCAATTTATCGGCCAAGGCCGATAGTCATCAAGCGGACGGTCGCTATGAGGCGACGGCTAGTCCAGGTTCAACCGTTTTGGGCAGGGTGGTTTGCCATGCCGCAGGCATCTTCGTTGTTGATTCGGCTCGAATATCGACTCGCCGAACGGCTTTTTCATAGCCGCTGGTTGCTGCCGCGCTCACCGCGCACGCAGCGGCTGACCATGCGCTTGTATAAGCGCTGTGCGGATGCTGGGCATCCGGCGGCGCTGTCGGCCTATGGGCATATGCTGTTTCACCGCAGCCCTTCGCCCCAGGACAAGGCGCGGGGGGCGCGCTACGTTGTCGAAGCGGCCCAGTCGGGCGATGTCTTGGCGCAGTATCAGTTGGCTCAGATTCACGAGCACGGCTGCGCCCAGTACCCGCGGCGGGAAGATTATGCCGTGACTTGGTACGCCCGTGCCGCCCAATCCGGCCATGCGCCAGCGGCCGAGCGCTTGGCGCGTGCTTATCGTCAGGGTGAACTTGGTCTTGCCGTCGACGGTGAACAAGCCCGCTTCTGGCGCTCGCTGATGGCCCGCTGCGTCGATCACGACGTGGCCGCCTGACGCGCCCTGACATGCAAAAGCTTCACGAATTCGCTCCCGACGCGGCGCTACCCACCGTGCTGGATATCGAAGCCTCCGGCTTCGGGCGTGGCAGCTATCCCATCGAGATCGGCCTTGCGCGCGCCGACGGTAGCGTCTGCGCCTTTCTGGTCCAGCCGCTCGATGAGTGGACCCACTGGGATCCTAAAGCGGAGCTTCTGCACGGTATCAGTCGCGATCAGTTGATGCGTGAAGGCCATCCCGTGCGCCAGGTGGCGCACTGGCTCAACGACGAGCTAAGCGCCATTGGTAAGGCCTACAGCGATAGCTGGGGCTACGACAATACCTGGCTTTCGCTACTTTTCCACCATGCGGGCATGGTGCCGCGCTTTCGTTTGGAGGCGCTGCGCATTCTGCTGAGTGAATCGCAGCAGGCGCTGTGGAGCGATACCAAAGAAGCCATCATCACTGCTGAGCCCATCCAGCGTCACCGTGCCGGTGACGACGCCCGTTTGCTTCAGCTCACCTATCAGCGCACGCGCGGGGCGTGCGCCTAGCACTCAGTCAGAAAAACACTAGCTAGCAAAACCTTCTTTCTGCCTTAGCTGACGCTCCAGCGCGCTCACCAGCGCCTGGGGCGTCTCGGCGTCGAGCAACATGGCGCGGGTCTCTTGGGCGAGAAAGCCGTGTGCCACGGTGCTATCGAGAAAGGTCAGCAGCGGATCGAAGAAGGTGTCGACGTTGAGTAGCCCCATGGGCTTGTCGTGTAGCCCCAGATAACCCCAAGTCCAGACTTCGAACAGCTCCTCGAAGGTGCCAATGCCGCCCGGCAGGGCGACGAAGGCATCGGCGTTGGCCGCCATGGTGGCCTTGCGCTCGTGCATATTGGCCACCCGAATCAATTCGGTAAGGCCGAAGTGGGCCTGTTCGCGCTCGACCAGATGGTCCGGCATCACCCCGATGACCTCGCCACCGGCCTCAAGGCAGGCGTTGGCAAGTTCTCCCATCAAACCCAAACGTGCACCGCCGTAGACCAGCGTATGGCCGCGCTGGGCGAGTTCGACGCCCAAGGCGTTAGCGGCTTGACGAAACCCCGGCGTATTGCCGTCACGCGAGCCGAGGTAGACACAAATTCGAGACATCGCTTTTTCCTTCTATGAACGAAACCATCCCATGCACGCTTTTAAGCAGGCGTCCTTGAGGCGAGCGTCGTGTTAGCCAATGTGCTGATCGATGCCATGGTGCGTGTCCATCCACTGGCCGATCACGTTATGACCACACAGATGGTGGGCGTACTGCGTATGCAGGCAGCGAATCTGCTGCCAGTTACTAATGCCACCGATACCGCGCTCGGTCAGTACGTCGGTGTAGCCCAGGCGTTCGACTTCCTGGCGCTGGGCATCGCTCATGAAGGCCCAGCGAGCATCGACGTAATCCTGATGGCTTTGGCGGTAGGCAGCGAGAAACTCGGGTTCGTCTTGCAAACGCTGCTCCAGCGACTTGATCACGCCCACCGCTTCGATACGCGAAATCTCGACCTTGAGCACGTCGGAGCAGAGCCAGTAGAGGGTAGGAAACGGCTTGTCATCGACGATGGGCGCCATGCGCAGCACCAGCGGTGTACCTTGGCTATTGGTGGCGGCCACGGCTTCAATGCCACGCGGGGCGCGGCCAAGCTGCTCGGTGATGATGGCGAGTTGGCGCTCGTCAGGCGCTTGATTGGGACGAATCACCATGGGGCTGGTCTCTCACAAACTTGTTGGAGCGGCCAACAGCGCGGAAAAAGCAGCGATTGAGCTGTTCGGGCGACGCTACATAGCGCCAGGTCCGCTCACAGTAGTCAGCGGCTCGCGCTATCAGCACGTCATAAAGGCGGTTGAAGGGGGCATCATAATCGTAGGGGTCGGCGCCGAACAAGCGGATATGCGGATAGTCGGCAAAGCGCTCGACGAAATAGTGCTCCACGTCCGCCTCGACTTGGCGGTGTAGCGTCGTGTTGTCGGGGTCGAGCCACAGCGTATAACGAATTGCCATCAAACACTCCCGTGCCCGTCTAAGGCGTCGCCATCAGGCAGGCGGCGTGGGCGCCTCGTGCAGGTGCGCCTTGAGTGCATCGCGTAGGCTACCTTCGAGTGCGACGGCGCGCTTTGCCTGATGATCGTAGTGAACCAGGACCGTATGACCTACGTTGGCCAGTTTACCCTGCTGCCACGCCTCTTGAGTCACGGTGAAGGAGCTCGTACCCAGGCGCGTCAGGTAGGTGCGTATTTCGATCTCGTGACCATAAAACAGTTCAGCGCGGTAGTCGATCTCCATGCGCGCCATGATCAAGCGCCAGCGTTTGGGGTCCAGGTTGGGCGTGAATAGCGTGAACAGGTCGTTGCGTGCAAGCTCAAACCAGGCAGGCAAACGCGTGTTGTTGATGTGGCCCAAGGCGTCGGTATCGTAAAAAGCGGGCTCGATCGATCGGGTGAACATACGGCCTCTCCAGCATTATTGTCGTTAGCGTTTACTTATGCAGGTGAAGCCGCTTGGCGTCGCCCTTGCCACCAGCGCTGGAGTTGAAGCCAGCCCCAAAGCCACAGCGTGGCGACGACGAAACCAGCCAGCGTTCCCAGCGCGAGCCCCAAGCTCTGATAACTATAGGAGACGCACAGCGCATAGCTTAACAGTGAGCCGAGCCCCATCGGGTAGTGCTTGATCACGGTCGCCGCCGGGCCAGGCCCCTGGCTTGCGTGCAGGATGAGCAAAAACGGCAGCATGGTGACCGGGAAGGCCGCCAAGGTGCCCGCCCAGGCGGGCGGTACCCAGTGAGCGAGACCGGTGATAACGAAGATGATCAACGTCGCCAACAGCGCGCGAAGCCCAAGTGCTACCCAAGAGAAGGCCGGGCGCGCGGTGGCCACGGTGTCGGGAATGCGTTTAAACAGCCAGGTGAACCCAATGATGGCCACGAGCGTACACAGGGTGCCGGTTAAGCGGGTGAACTCGAACTGGGCCAGCACCGCGCTCACCGCGAACCAGAACACGATGGCGCCGCCCAAGCCGCTAAACACACCGACAAGCCCCGACTTGCGGCCGCACAGCCAGTAACCCGCGCCCAGTGCCATGGTGGCGGTAAAACCAGCCAAGGTATGCACGGCGCTATCCACGGCGAACGCAGGAGAGATCTCAAGGCCAATGAAAAAGAGCGCTAGCGCCGTCCCCAGCGGGTAGCCTGAGAGTAGCCCCGCGATGCGCGGGCTGACACGCACGGCCACGACCCCAAGCCCCAGTACCATGGCGACGGAAACGGCCACCTTGGCTAGCTGCCAACTGAGCGGAATGTCGAGCATAGTGACGTGTCCTTATGGCGATGATCGTGCGGTAGCGTATTCGATAGCGTGTTAGCGTTTTGCTAGTGTGCCACCCGCGTCACGCCCCGGCGAGCCGCGCACCAATGACTTTGGTCGAAGAGCGTGAGAGCCTGTACCGCTATCACACTAGGCGCAGGCCCTGTTGATCGCGCCAGGCGGCTTCCAGCGCCTCGGCAAGCGGGGCGCGCAAATGCTCGGGGAGGGCGTCGAGCGCTTGTTGGCGCGTCTCGAAGCTGCGGTTGCGCAGCCAGCAGTAGGCCCAGGCGCAGGCTTCGGCGTCATCCTGGGGCGTTGGCCGGGCGGGCATTTGGTTGAGCAGGAAGACGGCGGTGCGTGGGGCCCAGAGGGGGATCTCTTCTTCTGATGCGTAGCACCACTGCGCCAGTGTCTCGCCGCTTGGGGTTGTGGCCGGGGCTCCGAGCTTGGCCACCCGCGCGGTCTCGGCCAGGATCAGCGCCAAGCGATCGCCGTCGCCGCGCCCCAGCGCCTGCCACTGGCGCAGCAAAGCCGGAATACCGGTACGCACCTTGGTATAAAAATCATTTTGCGGCATGCTCGAAGCGACCTCTTGTTCAGCCAGGAATGAAATGACGATGGGCTTTGATTTTGCCACGCCAATTGAGCGGCGCCACCCCGAAGGCGCTTGGGCATCGCAGAAATGGCACCGCTATGGCGATGACGTGCTACCACTGTGGGTTGCCGACATGGATTTTTACTCACCACCCGCCGTCGAGCAGGCGCTACAGGCGCGGGTGCGCCACGGTGTCTACGGCTACGGCGAGGTGCCTGCCTCGCTTGAAGAAGGCCTCTGCAACTGGAGTGACACGCACTACGGCTGGGCGATTCAGCCCGAATGGCAGCACTGGTTGCCGGGTGTCGTGCCTGCGCTACACATCGCTGCCTTGGCTCTGACCGAACCCGGCGATGCCATCTTGAGCGTGACGCCGATCTACCCGCCGTTTCTGGCGGTCGCCGAGCGCACCGGTCGCCTTGCCCAGCGCGCACCTCTGGCCGAACCCAGCGGCCCCCATGCGCCCTGGCGCCTCGATATCGACGCCTTGGAAGTGGCCATTACCCCGCAAACGCGGCTGCTGCTCTGGTGTCATCCGCACAACCCGACCGGGCGGGTATGGCAGATTGATGAGCTCGAACGCCTTGCCGCGCTCATCGAGCGTCACGATCTATGGGTCGTCTCCGATGAGCTGCACTGCGATCTGATCCTGGCCGAAGGCGAACGTCACCGGCCGCTGGCAGCGCGCTTTCCCGAGCTTGCTCGGCGTATCGTCACGCTATGGGCGCCGTCGAAGACCTTCAATCTCGCCGGGTTGAGTAGCGCCTGCGCGGTGATTCCCGACGCCGCGCTACGTCAGCGCTTCGTCGCCGCCTGCAAAGGGCTGCTGTCGGCGGTCAACGTGCTGGGGCTGGTCGCCGCCGAAGCAGCCTACCGTGAAGGCGAACCGTGGCGCCAGGCGCTTTTGGCCGTCCTGCGCGCTAACCGCCAAATGCTGATAACGCACGTAGAACGGTGGCCAAACGTGACCATGGCGCCGCCGGAAGCGACGTATTTGGCTTGGCTCGACATGCGCAAGGCGGGCCTTGGTGCTTCGCCCTACCAGCGTTTGCTGGACGAGGCGGGCGTGGCGCTCTCCGACGGGGCTCCCTTTGGCTTGCCAGGGTTCGTGCGGCTCAACTTCGGCACCACCGCCGCCCAGCTCGAGGCGGCACTGGCGCGTTTGGATCGCGTGTTGGTGTGAGTCCTAGAAAAGACGCCTCAATACATCAGCGCGAAGAGCTTGCGACGGTAGGCCACGGTCAGCGGATGATCGGCGCCAAGGGCGTCGAACACCTGCAAGAGGGTCTTACGCGCCGCGTCCTCGTTATAGGCGCGGTCACTTTTCATTAGTGCAAGCAGACCTTCAAGGCCCGCATCGTAGTCGCCATCGGCGACTTGGCGCAGGGCGCGCTGGTAGCGAGCTTCGCTATCGTCACGCTCGCCCAGGGCGGCAATCTCTTCGCTGCTGAGCGCCTGTTCGGCAAACTCGATGCTGGCGCGAACGCCGCGCGCTGGGGCGGCGTCGCGCTCCTCGGGCGGTAAGTTATCCAGCACGCCGCGCGCGTCCTCACCGCGCCCTTCGGCGACGAGCACGCGGGCCATGGCGACCTGATAGGCGTAGTGCTCGGGGTATTGCGCCATCAGCTCCTGGTAGATGGCGCGCGCAGTGGCGGTGTCGCCTGCTTGAAGCGCCGATTCGGCTTGCTCTTCAGGGCTCGGCGCGGCCTCGGCGGGCGCCGGGAAGTAGCGGCCGAGCCACTCGCGAATCTGCTTCTCAGGCAAAGCGCCCTGGAAACTATCCACTAAGCCGCCTTGGCTGATCAGTTTGACATCGGGCACCGAGCGCACGCCCAGCTGCGCACCAATCTCGGGGTTAGCCTCGATGTCGAGCTTGGCCAGAATGAAGGCGCCGGCGTATTCGAGCGCCAGCTTCTCCAGAATCGGCATGAGGTTCTTGCACGGTTGGCACCAGGGCGCCCAGCAGTCGAGTAGAACCGGCACCTGCATGGAGGCTTGAAGCACCTGCTGGATGTTGCTGGCGTCGAGCTCGATGATGACGTCGTCGCGGCTAACGTGGGCCGTAGTGCTCGCTGCGGGCGCGTCGTCGTTCGGCGTGGGCTGGGCCGACAGAGGATTGCCGGTACGGGGATCGATAATCGCCATGGCATCTGTGCTCTATTGAAAGGGGAGTGAATACGGAGCGTGAAGTACGCATGAAGAAAGCATGCCACAAGATATGTAGGCGCGGGAGGCGATATTCAAGCGCCAAAACGCCGACGGTATGAGGGCCGTCGGCGTTTTGGTAAGGGTAACGCTTACTGGCGCGAGGCGAGCTCGTCCTGCATGCGATCGAACATCGCGTACATATCGTCGCACAGCGCCTGGGAGGGCTCGTGGTCGGAGCCAGGCTGCATCATTTCAAGCTCCGCCTGATGCTGCATCAAAGTGCTCTCGACGTCTGCCGCCGACATGATCTCCTCAAGCTCCGCGCTGACTTCGTTGATCTCGCGGCCCTGCTGCGCCTGGGCGTTGGCGTAGTTTTCGACGTCGCCCTGAACGCTTTGGCTGGCGGCCATCAGCGCGGGCGTGGTGCAGGCCTGCTCCTGGGCGAAGGCGCCCTGAGTTGCCATGGCACCAACGATAGTGAGAAAGAGAGCTGTCTTCTTCATGAGTTCACGTCCATTTGAATGAGATGAAGCGGCATTAAAACACGCGCGCCTATTCGAAGACACCTTCGGTTGAGAATCGTTCCGAAGGGCGCTTGGGGCGTGAGGGCAGCGCAGGCAGCACAGCCTGGGTCAGCGCCTTACCCGCCGCCGAGTGCAGCGTTAGCGGCTGAGTGACGGCGCGATCCTCGACCAGTCTGCCCGCATCCATCACCAGCACGCGGGTGCAGAACTGGCTGACCAGGCGTAAGTCGTGTGTGATGAACAAAAACGCTACGCCAAACTCACGCTTGAGCGTTTTGAACAGCGCCAAGGTTTGGCGCTGCAGATGCAGGTCGAGGTTGGATACGGCTTCATCGAGAACGATCAGCGCCGGGCGCGGCGCCAGCGCCCGGGCGATGCAAACGCGCTGCAGCTGCCCGCCGCTCACCTGGTGGGGGTACTTATGGGCGTCACTGGCGACAAGCCCTACCGAGCTCAAGAGCCTAGCGACTTCGGCGTCGCGCTCGGTCGGCGTCAACGTCGTCAAGTGACGCAGCGGCTCTTGGATGATCTCGCCGATCGTCAGACGCGGGTTGACCGCGCTCTGAGGGTCTTGAAAGACCATTTGCACCGTGCGGCGAAAGTCGTGCCAGGTATCGGTATCGAAGCCCTGCAAGGAGCGATCCTTGAAGCGGATCTCTCCGGCGTTGGGCGCTTCTAGCCCGGTCAAGAGCCGTGCGAGCGTGCTCTTTCCGCAGCCGCTGCGGCCCAGTAGCGCCACCGTCTCACCGGCTTCGATGGCAAACGATACCTCGTGGAGGACCGGCGTTGACTTGCCTGCGCCGACTAACGAGAAACGGCGATAAGCGCGACAGACCGCGTGGGCGGAAAGCAGACTCATAGCGCCTCCTTGTGCGCGTAAAGCGACAGATGCGCGGCAACGAGATCGCGCGTTATGGCCTGCTGAGGCCGATGGAAGATCGTCTCGACCTCGCCCTCTTCGATCACGCGGCCTTGCGCCATCACCAGCACCCGGTCGGCGAGCCTTGCTACCACGCCCATGTCGTGCGTCACCAGCAAAATACCCAAGCCGTGCGACGTTTTGAGCCGCTCGAGTAGATCCAGAATATCGCGCTGAACGATCACATCCAGATCGGTCGTCGGCTCATCGGCGAACAGAAACGGCGCGCCGCTGGCTAGGGCCAGGGCGATCATCATGCGCTGGAGCATGCCGCCCGAAAGCTCGAAGGGGTAGCGTTTGAGCAGCGTCTGCGGCTGTTCGAGCCCCGCCGAGGTCATGGCCTCAAGAATACGCTCGCGCCAGAGACGCTTGGGAACGCCAAGGGCACGAAAGCTCTCGCTGGCATGATCGTTTAGCGAGCGCACTGGATTGAAGGCGCTGCGTGGGTTTTGCATGATCGAGGCCACGGCGTGACCACGAAGCTTAGCGGGTGTTGCGAGGGTATCATCGAGGCGAACGTCGCCGCCTACTTTCTGAACCCCCGGCGGTAGGGTGTCGAGCGCGGCAGCACACGTCATCGACTTGCCCGAGCCGCTGGCACCAACCAGCGCCACGACTTCACTGCGGTAAAGAGTGAGCGATACGTCGTCGACCAAGCGGGTGCGGGCTTCGCTAAGCGTGCTATCCACCTTTAGGTGGCTAAGTGCTAGGGTGCGGTGCGCGTTCAATGGGCGTGCTCCCGGCGAAGGTGAGGGTCGAGGCGGTCGCGCAGGGCATCGCCCAAGAGGTTGAAGGCCATGACGCTGACGAATAGCGCGAGCCCCGGCCATAGCATCAATAGCGGCTCGGTCCAGACGAACTGACGCGCGTCGGAGAGCATAACACCCCACTCGGCGGTGGGTGCCGCGACGCCTAAGCCGAGAAACGAAAGCCCCGAGACATGGAGCATGATGTGACCGATATCGAGCGACGCCAGCACGATGAGCTGGGAGAACGTGGCCGGCAGGAGATGGCGCACGAAGACACGCGTGCGGCTCGCACCGGCCATGTGCGCCGCCGCGATGAAGTCACGGTGTTTTAGCGACAGCACGATGCCGCGCACGATTCGCGCGTACCAGGCCCAGTGCGACAGCGCGATGGCGATCACCACGTTGGTAAGCCCGGTACCTAGCATGCCGATCATGAACAGCGCCAGAACGAAGGTAGGAAAGGTCAGAAAGACATCGGTA
Organism: Halomonas dongshanensis; assembly: GCF_024790395.1. GTDB lineage: Bacteria > Pseudomonadota > Gammaproteobacteria > Pseudomonadales > Halomonadaceae > Vreelandella > Vreelandella dongshanensis. The sequence continues at coordinate 179,922 of NZ_JAJISC010000008.1, read as the reverse complement.
ATGCGCATGATCACCTGATCGACGCGCCCGCCAACGAAGCCAGCGGTGCCGCCGATGACGATGCCCAGCGTCAGCATCACACTCAAGGTGATGGCGACCACACCTAGCGATACGCCGGTGCCCGCCATCAGGCGGGAGAGAATATCGCGCCCTAGATGGTCGGTGCCCAGCCAGTGCTCGGCATTGGGCGACTGCAAACGCGCGGTGAGATCGACGGCGTTAGGGTCGAAAGGCGCTATCCAAGGTGCAAGGCAGGCCGTGACGATCAGGGCTAACGCCATGACCAGCGCGATGCGCGTCGTCCAGCGAGCCTGTTGCCAAAAAGAGGTGAGCTGCGTGGATGGGGTTGCTACCGCTACGTTCATTCTGCCCCCTCCGCCGAGAGTCGGATACGTGGGTCGGCCCAGGCATAAATGATGTCGACGATCAGGTTACACACCACGAAAATGGTCACCATGAGCAGGGTAAAGCACTGAATGACGGGATAGTCGCGATTGAAGATGGCCGACACCGCAAAGCGTCCAACGCCCGGCCAGCCGAAGATGCTTTCGATGATCAAGGTACCGCCAATCAGTTCGCCGATGTGCATGCCGACCGCCGTGATGATCGGCAGGAGCGCATTACGAAAGACGTGCGAGCGCTCGACATGACGTTCCGGCAGGCCGCGCAGGCGAGCGTAGGTAACGTGACGCTGGCCCTTCACCTCGAGCATGCTGGCGCGCAGGAGTCGGGCGTTGATCGATAGCGACATCAGCGCGATCGCCACAGCGGGCATGACCAAGTGCGCCCAGCCGCCTCGCCCCATGGGCGGTAGCCACCCCAGGTGCACCGAGAACAGCAGCACCAGCAGAAAGCCGAGCCAGAAGTTGGGCATCGAAACGCCGATGAAAGCGATCAACCGCACCCACTGATCGGGCGCCTCGTCCTGATGGCGCGCCGCCCAGCGCCCTAGAGGAATCGAGATGCCAAGGGTCAGTAAGAGCGCCACGCCGGCCAACTGCAAGGTAGCGGGCAGGTAGTAGAGCAAATCCGGCAGAACCGGGCGCTGAGTCGCGTAGGAGACGCCAAAATCGAGCTGTAGCGCACTCTTTAGCCAGGTGATGTACTGCACCAGCAAGGGCTTGTCGAGCCCCAGCATGATGCGGGCATGCTCCAACGCCTGAGGCGTTGGCGGCACGCTGGACAAGCGCAAGTAGTCCATCGCCGGGTCCGAAGGCCCCAAGCGCAGCATGAAGAAGATCAGCGCCGATGCGGCGAGCAGCATCAGCGGTAAAAGCAGTAAGCGTCGCAGAATGAAACTAGCCACCGGTTACTGACCTTGAGGTGCGATACGTTCGAAGGGAATTTCGCTTGCCATGGCGCCAAAGGGAATGGGTCCCAGCTCGGGGCGCGCCACCGCAATGGCGTTGGTGTACGTCAGCGGCACATAGATGGCGGATTCGTGCAGCCTCGTTAGCAAAGCGGTATAGAGCTCACGGCGCCTCTCTTCGCCTGTGGTCGTCAGAATGTCGCTGATCATGGCATCGATGTCGGCTTTATCGTCGAGCCCTAGCTGAGCTTGGTAGTCAGCGTGGGCAGGCACGCGCATGGAGCTGATGAAAGCGTGCGGATCGGAGGGGGCTCCCCAGGTGCGATTGAAGATCATGCCGAAGCGACCGTCGCGCTGGCGCGCATAGACGCTGCTCTCTTCCTCGCCGATCAGGCGCGTCTCGATACCCACGCGCGCCAAGTCCGCCTGAATGATTTCGGCCATCGACTTCGATACGGCGTCGTTGCCGACATAGACCAAATCGGTGCTCAGGCGCGCGCCTTCACGCTGGCGCACGCCTTCTGCATCGCCCAATCTCCAGCCCGCACCCTCCAACAGCTGTCGCGCGAGCTCGGGATCGAACGCATAGGGTGCAAGAGGCACATCCGCATAGGGCAGCGTGGGAGAGAACAGCGCATCAGCCGTTGGTTGCGTGCCATAAAAGACGGTGTCTACCATGGTCTGCTTGTCGATGGCGTGATTGATCGCCTCACGAACGGCCTGATCGCGAGTCGCTTCCTGCTGGCTGTTGATCGCTAGCATTTGGGTCGCGATGGGGTCGGACACTTCGGTAGTGAACTGGCCCATCTGCTCGAAGCGCTGGAAGGTGTCTGGGGAAATGGGGCCATCAACGCCATAGATCAGGTCGATCCCACCCGTTTGGAAAGCAATGGCGCGGGTATTGGGGTCGGGGATGACGCTAATATTGACTCCCTCAAGCGCTGGCTTCTCACCCCAGTAATGTTCGTTACGCACGAAGTGGTCGTATTCGCCCAGGCGCGTGTCGGCCAGTACCCAAGGGCCGGTGCCGATGGGCGCGGTGATACCCTGCGCTGACTCACCATCAATCAACTGTGAGGGGGCGACGAAACGAAACGGCCGCGGCAGCGAAAGATCCTGCAGTAGTGGGTAGTAGCTGTCTTGAAGCGTCAAGCGCACATGGTGCTCGTCGATCACCTCCACCTGTTGGATCTGGTTGGTAAGCTCGAGCCAAGCATGGCGTTCGCGGTTAGCTAGAATGGCATCGAAGTTGGCCACGACTGCCTCTGCATCGAAGGGTTCACCGTTAGAGAAGGTGACATCGTCGCGCAGGGTGAACTCATAGGTACGGCCGTCCTCGGAAATTTCCCAGGCGGAAGCGAGCCAGGGCGCCAAGCTGCCATCTTCCTGATACTTCACCAGCGGCTCGAAGACCATGACCTGAGCGAACATCTGGTTGGGTGAATAGAGGTGCGGATTGAGCGGCCCGACGTTGACCGGCCAAGAGAAACCGAGCGTTTCGGCTGCGGCTGGCCCCGCCAGTCCGGCGACGAGCGCAACAATTGATGCCGACTTGAGAAGTGATCGCATGAAGTTTCCCGAGTGCTTGGTGCTATTGGTATGACGAATTTATAAAAACATCATACTCTGCTTAAGCGTTCGGCGTCATACCAAAAGATGCCCCAGCCGGAGTCGATCAATGAGGTTCATGACAGATAGTCGGCGAGCCGGGTGGCGGCCGAGCTTGTCCAAGCGGCGCGACATGGCTGCTTCACGCCGGTAGGCGGAATCGCCGGACAGGTAGGTTATGACCGCCACCTCCACGATGGCGGATTTGGAGATGCGGCTCAGCGCTAGCGGCTCGGTCGGCACGGGTCAATGACTTCCATTGTGTCCTGCAACCCTTTAGGTCATTCGTTGGCGAAGATGATGTCGACGCGCCGGTTCTGTGCGCGCCCTTCCGGATTATCGTCTCCGTTCGGCAGAGTGTTTTCAGCAACAGGTTCGTGGAAGCTTCGCCCGTCTTCCTCGATCTCACGTGATGTTCCCAGCACATCACGCAATGCGGAAGCAACCGCTGCGGCCCGCCGCTCCGACAGGCCCTGATTGTACGCATCATCGCCTATGGAGTCCGTGTGGCCGATCACATGAATCGCCCCCACCGTATCCATCAACTCGTTATCGGCGATGGCCCGAACAATCCGTTCCGATCGAGCATTGAGGACATCCTCATCGAAGGCAAACAGCACATCCGCGCTCAGCGTGATCGTTGTCTGATCCTCGTCTTCGACCTCTGCCCTGAGACTGCGAGGTGGGGAGACCTCAAGACGCACCGGCGGGGGGATATCGATCCTGCTGATACGGGAGGTCAACGGAGAGATCGAGGCGGCAATCTCGGCGCTGTCCGGCGTGCTCATCTCGTCAAGAAGGTCGACATCTTCAGCGATTGCCCATGACGGAAGAGACATCGTAAGAAGCGCAACAAGTAATAAATGGGCTGTGCGATACAACATCATTCCACCTGGTAGGGGACATCGGTAAGCGGCGGCAAGGCGACCCGTTCTGCCTCCAGATAAAGGTCGAAGCTCTCCATCTCTTCGACCGGCGTTCCGAAATAGAAATAAACCGTGCGGGGGACGCCTTCAGTCATGGGAATCACGCGGCTTGACCCGCGGGTGACCAGTTGATATTCAAGCAGATTGGCCGGATCGATCAGTCGCGCATTTATAGGATTACTGAGATTTGCGCCCAGCACCTGGGCGAGATCGGGGCTGCGTCCGGAAAAGGGCTCGATCTGCCATTCTGGCGTGAACGTTACCCCGATCCGCAGCAATTCCCCGACGATTTCCATCGACGTTACTTCGATCGTGACGGTCGCACCGCTTTCGCCCGGAATATCGACGACCAGCGGGGCCGCCACGGCATCGCCCCCCGCTGCTGCTTCGCCCTGGATCACGGGAGTCTCAGAGGCCCCGTTGCCCGCTTGTTCGGTGTCATTGGCATAGGCTGCCGAAGTGATGGAAAGCGCCGTCAGAATGGCTGCTGCTTGCGCGAACGATATATAGCGCATCGAGAAACTCCTTTGCAGAAACTGTACTTTTGATGGGCCGCTTATGCTGCCGTTTGATCTCGACAAATGTGAAATGTGAAAAGACAGAAGTTAGCTCGTTTATCGATCAGCCCACTTGAGTGTTCCATTTTAAAAGTTAGTGCATCGCTGGCCTTTGTTCCATGAGAAGAGTGGTTTCCGGGGCTGGCGGGCGATAGCCCAATCAGTGGGGGAGGACCAAAGGGCACCTGCTCCAACAGCCGCACCAGCCTGCGCGAAACGCTGATCTGCTCCGGGCTCCACTCTTCACGCAGCCGGTCGGCGACGGCGGCAATCATACTGGGCAAGCGCTTTTTCCACTTCCAGGGTGTACGGCGACGGTGATCACTGAGGGGCTGGGCCTGCTCGGGGTCGTAGTCACCAGAGAAGGCAGTAAGGGTACCGGCGCTGGCCTTCCTCTACCGTGCGACCCAAAGAGCTGCGGTCATTCTATGAATTCCGAGTTTCAATGGCAGTCTGGTGGTTCATTATCACTTTTTCTTATTTGCCGTTCGGCGCGACTTTCACGGTAGAGGGTTCACTGCACCAGAGCGTGGCTAGGTCTTCGGCGCTTTGCCATTGACCGTTTCGAGGTCGGCGAGAATAGGGCAGTTGGGGCGATTGTCGCCAGCGCAGCAGTCGGCCAGCACTTGCAGCGTATCTGCCATCTGCTGAAGATCCTCGATTTTCTGGCGAAGTTCTGCGATGTGCGCTTGTACGATGCGCTTTACATCGGCACTTTGGCGGCTTCGGTTGCGCCAGAGCCCCAGCAATTCACTAATCCCAGCGACCGAAAAGCCCAAATCGCGCGCCCGCCTTACGAAACGCAGTATGTGGATGTCGTTGTCGGAGTAATTCCTATAGCCCGATGCTGTCCGGGCTGCCGGCGGGATTAGTCCGATCTGCTCATAGTAGCGGATCATCTTGGCCGAGACGCCCGAAGCACGCGCAGCATCCCCGATGTTCATGTTCATTCCTCCTTTCTCAGTGTGCGGCTGCGGCGATTCGGGGACCGGCCTGTGAAGCCATCTCCGCTTTGGCTGTTAGAGGCGCGCCAGCGCTTGAGACGCAGCGCATTGCTGAGCACGAACACCGATGACAGCGCCATTGCGCCGGCTGCAAAGATCGGCGAGAGCAGAATGCCGAAGGCTGGATAGAGCGCGCCGGCCGCCAACGGAATCAACGCCGTATTGTAGGCGAAGGCCCAGAACAGGTTCTGGCGGATATTGCCGATGGTCGCGCGCGACAGAGCGATGGCGTTCGGCACGCCCTTGAGGCTGCCGGTCATGAGTACCACGTCCGCCGCTTCGATAGCGATGTCGATGCCCGTGCCGACGGCAAGGCCGACATCGGCCTCGGCGAGCGCCGGGGCATCGTTGATGCCGTCGCCGACGAAGGCGAGCTTGCCGTGCCGGGCCTTGAGCACTCTAATCGTCTCGACCTTGCCTTCGGGCAGCACCTCGGCCACCACCTCGTCGATGCCGAGACGTTTTGCGATGGCCTCGGCGGTGCGACGGTTGTCGCCAGTAATCATCGCGACCGTGAGGCCGAGATCGTGCAGGGCGGCGATGGCGGCAGGGGTCGTCTCCTTGATCGGATCGGCGACGGCGAGGATCGCAGCCAGCCTGCCGCCGATGGCGGCATAGAGCGGCGACTTGCCCTCGTCTGCCAAACGCGCGGCCGTTTCCCTGAAGATGCTGACATTAAGGCCGAGCCGCGTCATATAGCGATCCGCGCCGATCTCGACGCGCTCGCCGTCTGCTTCCGCCTTGACGCCGAAGCCGGTGACGGACGCGAAACTCGAGATGGACGGAATGTCCAGCCCATCGGTCTCGGCCAACTCGACGATAGCGCGGGCGATGGGGTGTTCGGACTTCGCCTCGACGGCCGCAACTTTGGCCAGCACGTCGTTGCGAGCGAAACCCTCGGCCACAATGAGATCGGTGAGCGCGGGCTTGCCCTCGGTCAGCGTGCCGGTCTTGTCGACTGCGATCACCCTGGCGTCCTTGAGAAGTTGCAGCGCCTCGCCCTTGCGGAAAAGTACGCCCATCTCCGCGCCGCGTCCGGTGCCGACCATGATCGAGGTGGGCGTGGCGAGCCCCATGGCGCAGGGGCAGGCGGCGATGAGTACAGCGACCGCATTGACCAGCGCGAAGGTCAGCGCCGGGGACGGCCCGAAGACGAGCCAGACGAGAAAGGTCAGGGTCGCGACAGTAATCACGGCGGGAACGAACCACATCGTGACCCGGTCCACCATGGCCTGGATGGGGAGCTTGGAGCCTTGAGCCTCCTCCACCATGCGGATGATCTGAGACAGCACCGTCGCACCGCCCACCGCCGTCGCGGTGAAAGCCAGCGCGCCCTTCTGATTGACGGTGCCGCCGACCACCTTGCTGCCGACCGTCTTGGCGACCGGGATCGGCTCGCCGGTGATCATCGATTCATCGACATAGCTCTCGCCCTCGACGACCTCGCCATCCACTGGCACGCGCTCGCCGGGACGCACCTCGACCACATCACCGGGCGCCACCTCGTCGATGGCGATCTCGGCGGTTCTGCCGTCGCGGCGCACGCGGGCGGTCTTGGCCTGCAAGCCAACCAGTCGCTTGATCGCTTCCGAGGTGCGGCCCTTGGCCCGCGCCTCAAGGAAGCGCCCGACTAGGATCAGCGTCACGATGACGGCGGCAGCCTCGTAATAGACATTGACCGTCCCGGCGGGCAGCAGCGCGGGGACGAAGGTCGCAACGAGCGAATAGGAATAGGCCGCCATGGTGCCGACTGCGACGAGCGAATTCATGTCGGGAGCGAGTCGAGCGAGCGCCGGGAGGCCCTTCTTGTAGAAGCGGATGCCGGGCACGAACAGCACCAGCGTCGTCAACGCGAACTGAATATACCAGTTCCACTGCATGCCGATGGTCGACATGATCAGCTCATGCGTGCCCGGAATGAGGTGCGAACCCATTTCGAGGATGAAGACGGGCAGCGTCAGCACGGCGGCGAAAGTCAGGTCGTGCTTAAGCTTGGCCTGCTCGGCCTTCTTTTTCACCGCCGTCTCCTCTGCATCCACCGTGCCGCTGGCTGAGCTCTTCGCCGTGTAGCCCGCACCGGCGACGGCGGCGACGAGCGCCGCTGGATCGGCGGAACCCCGCACGCTTGCGCGCTCGGTGGCTAGATTGACGGTGGCATCCGTCACGCCCGGCACCGCCTTTAGCGCCCGCTCGACATTGCCCACACAGGAGGCGCAGGTCATGCCGTCGATAGAAAGCTCGGTCGTAGCCGCAGGAACAGCATAGCCTGCCGTCTCCACCGCCTTGACCAGCGCCGCCCGGTCGAGCGGGCCATCGCCACGTACAACGGCGCGCTCGGTCGTGAGATTGACGATAACGGCGCCAACGCCGGCCACCTTCTTCAGCTCGGCTTCAACGCGCCCGACGCAGGACGCGCAACTCATACCCTCAATGGGCAGGGTGATTGCGGTTTCCGGCAAGGAGCCGCGCTTGATAAAGGGGGGCATGTGGTCTCCTTGGAATGACTGTTTAAAGTGTCCAGCAAGAAGGTAGGGCTTCCCAACGCTGGAAGGTCAAGGCTAATTATTTCTGGATTCAGGTCCTTGACTCTACAACGATGGGAGGCTTTAAGTTGAAGTTTTAAGGCGAAATAAAGGAGGTGTTCACGCGCAGCTTCCACGGTCGGCTCCGTAGATGCTGCCGCCGACAGCGGCCTATCGAGTAGCTAACGACCGCATGCATGAAGGTATGATGATCGAATTCGCTGGTAACACAGATGTAGATTTCATGCGCGGCATGATCCCTCATCACCAGGGTGCGATCGACATGATGCGAGCATGGCTCGCTGATCGCGAATACTAAGGATAAGAGGCGGATTTATTAAAAATAGAAGCAACCGGGACCGGGTTGGAGCCGATGACCTTCAAGGGTCTACAATGAGCTGAGCCCGACGCGCGCCTTCCCTCGATATACCTAACAAACACAAAAAACCCGATTCTCTGAAAGAATCGGGTTTTTCTGAATGATGGTAGCGGGGACCGGATTTGAACCGATGACCTTCGGGTTATGAGCCCGACGAGCTACCAGACTGCTCCACCCCGCATCAACGTGGGCATATTCTACGGTTTTTTAGACCAAAGTCAAGCGCTCTGTGAGAATGCCCGTTCAACGCCATTCGCAGCACTGCCGTATGCAACATTGGGGGAGTACAGCTATGCTTGAGAGGTCAAGGCATGGCGCCTTTAAGAGTAACGATAACGTGCCGGTCTTGCTCACTGCAGGGCGCGTACCGATGGCTCCGTCGCGCTCACTCATGATGGCTTGCGATGCCCAGCAAAAAAGCATTTGCCGCTAAGCCTTTCGCCATATCAGGGAGATAGTCAATGGCCAATCAAGCTCTCGTCGCCTGGGTCACGGGTGGAACAGGTGGTATCGGGACGGCGATCTGTCGCGGACTGGCTGCGGCGGGATATCAGGTGGTGGCGGGGTATCGCAACCCCGACAAGGCGGCAGCTTGGCTCGAGGAGCAGCAAGCCGATGGGTTTCATAATATCGCCATGTCGGGCGTCGATCTCTCTGACTACAGCGAATGCATCAACGGTGCGCGCGAGATCACCGAACAGCATGGCCCCATTGCCGTACTGGTCAACTGTGCGGGCATTACTCGCGATGGCACGCTCAAGAAGATGTCCTACGAGCAGTGGCACGAGGTGATCGATACCAACCTCAACAGCGTGTTCAATACCTGCCGCAGCGTGATCGAACCCATGCTCGAAAGCGGCTATGGGCGCATCATCAACATCTCCTCGATCAACGGGCGCAAGGGGCAGTTTGGCCAGGTCAACTACGCTGCTGCCAAGGCGGGCATGCACGGCCTGACCATGTCATTGGCACAGGAAACGGCGACCAAAGGCATCACCGTGAATACCGTCTCGCCGGGCTATATCGCCACCGACATGATCATGAAGATTCCCGAAAAGGTGCGCGAAGCAATCCGTGAAACGATCCCGGTCAAGCGCTATGGTACGCCGGAAGAGATCGCCCGGCTGGTCACGTTCCTGGCCGATAAGGAGTCGGGATTCATCACGGGGGCCAACATAGATATCAACGGTGGGCAGTTCATGGGCTGACACTATGAGTCTTACACTATGAGCTGATGCGGTCTGCGTCATCGCTAACGAACGGCGGCGAGAGGTTTTCCCCTCGCCGCCGTTCGCTGTGTAATAGCGGTGATATTTAGGGGGGAGGTACACGGCTGAGATGTTCCAGCAGCGCCCCCAGTTCGCGTTTTTCTTTCTCCCACACTACAAGTGGCATGGGTCCAAGCGCTAGTATGGCGGCCAGCACCGAGCGGATTTCTGCTTCGCGGTCGGGAAGCTGATTCATGCCCTCGTTGAGGCGCTCGACCTGGATGGCCAGGCGTAGCGGCTCGTCGCCCTGCATGACGCGTCCCTGCACCAACAGCGCTAGATGAACGCGAAGCCGCGCCAGGCGCTCGGCCATCTCCGTTGCTTGAGCGCTCGATGCTTCTTGAGCCAAGGCTAACCGTTGGCGATTGCGCGTCTTGTGCGCGTTGCGCGCCTCGGGTGGCAGCGCTTCGTTACCTACCACGGCCTGCGCATCGACCTCATCGCGCACGCCTTCATCGAGCGCCTTTTGGTCGGCGGCGAGGTGAGCGCGCTGGAGCGCGATGAGGCCCTTCCACTGCCGGGCGATCTCGGCCATTGCCAGACGGCTCAAGCGCTCGCGGCGAGCACGAACGATGCCGCTCAAGCGGCGCTGCATACCTTCGCTGCGGCGATGGCGGGGCAGGGGTTCTAGCCGCTCGGCCTCGGCGAGAAAGGCGTCTAGCTTGGCACTTTCGCTCGCGTCATTGGGTTGCCACTGCTCCATCTGATCGATCAGCGCTTGCATGGCGTCGAGCTGCGTCTGCTGATACGAGGCGCGCGCTTTGCTCTGCTCATCGCGTTCAGCAAACAGGCGGTCACACTCAGCGCGAAAGGCTTTCCATAGTGCCTGCTCCTCGCCCTTGGGCGCGCGGCCCAGCGCGCGCCACTGCTGCTGTAGCGCCTTGGCCTGCTCGATACGCTGTGAAAGTGGTTGATCGCTATTGCTCAGCGCTTGAGTGGCCTCGACCAGGTGACGCTTGTGATCGGCGATCTGCTCGGCGCGCTCGTCGATCAGCGCCTGCAAGCGGTGACGGATCTTACCGAAGCGGCGGCCGATGGCGTCCGCCTGCTCACGTGGCACCGGCGTGTGGTGGCGCCACTGGTGGCGGGCTTTGTCGCGAATTTCGCGCAGCGCATCGGGGTCGGCATTGTCGGCGGGCTGATCGAGCAATGCCTCGAGCTGTTCGCAGAGGGCCTCGCGCGCTTTGAGGTTGACCTCGCGCTCCTGACTCAGGCGCTCGCGCCAACTGGCAAGACGCTGGTGAATGCGATCGGAGGCGCTGCGAAACTGCGTTGACTGCTCGCGATTGGCAGCGGCGTCGCCCAGGGCGCTCCACTCCTTGACCAACTGGCGATGGCGGCGGTCGAGCGCGTCGTCGCTAAGCGTTTCATCATCAGCCAAGGCCTCGATTGCAGCGCACAGCTGCGTGCGTTTAGGGCCTGCGGCAAAGCCGCGCCAGTCGCGCATCTCCGCCAAGCGCGCGCCAAGCTTTTTGAGGCGCGCCTGTAGCGGCTCGGCGTCGCTCCCGGTGAGCGCATCGATAGCGGGTTTGACGCGCTGGTGAAGACGGTTGGCATTGTTGAAGTTGCCGCGCTCGAGCCACTGCTCGAGGGTGTCGAGATCCTCTTCGGCTTGAGCCAGCGATGGCGAGCTCGCCGCGCTATCAGCGTTGGCGCCCTCCAGCGCGCGGCGGGCGTCAGCAATCAGCGGTGGCGCCTTGAGCTCGCTTGGCCAGCGGCACGCGCGTAGCGCTTGTTCGAGAGCGGCATAGTCGTCCGCTTCCAAAGCGCGTTCAAGCGTGGGCGCTTGCTCCAGCAGGCGCTGCCAGGCGTCGCCAAAGGTTTCGGCGATGGCAATGGCGGCCTGGTAGCGTTGGCGCTGTGATTCACTGGGCGGGTGGCTATCGGAGAGCGTTTGCCAGCGCTGACCGTGAAGGCGGCGCTGGGCGGCGAGGCTCGCCATGTCTTGAATGCTCAGTTTGCGCGCATGGCGCAGGGCGGAGAGCGTCTCTTCGAGCGAGGTGATCAACTGTTCGCGCTGCTCGCTACTCTGGTCGCGCAACGACTCGCTGTGGCGCTGTGACTGCTCTCGGGCCTCGTGCTGTTGGAGGGTGCGCCGACAGCCGATGATCGCCTGCTGATAGCGCGTCTCCTCTTCGGCGCTTGCGGGATGTGTCAACTGCTCCCACTCGCGCTGCAGATGGCGCAATCGAGCACCATAGAGCGGTTCCCAAGCAGAGCGTGCCTGCTGCTCGAGCTGGTCGAGCACGTGCTTACGCTGGTTCTCTTGCTGGGTGACCCATTCGGCGTCGGCGCGTAACTGGCTCAGGCGGTCGCGCGCCAGACGCATCACTTGGCGGTCGCGGCGCGCCTGTTTCACCAGTTGTTTGAGTCCCTCTTCGCTGGTAACGCGCTCGGCAGCGCGCTGGCGCACGCTGGCGACACCATTGTCGCAGGCCTGCTCGATCAAGTAGGCCTCGTCGTCGAGGCGTTCGAGCGCCTGCAAGCGCAGGCCAAGGTTGTCGCCTTCGAAGGCAATAGCCGCTAGTAGGCCGGGCTGCTCGATGCGCGCCAGCAGTGCTTTACGCGTGGTCAGGTCGGTGCTGCCAATACGCCCGCAAAGGCGCCCGAGCAGCGCTCGGTGCGCAGCGCTGTCTGAAACGGGAGCGTTGCCGAGCCAAGAGGCGGCTTCGTCCATGAGCCGAGGCAGATCATCGAGGCGCTCAAGGGCCGCCCAGCGCACGCTAGCGTCTGGGTCTTTGGTCAGGCGCTCGAGCGTTTTACGCTGCTCGGGGTTAGCGGGGTCGAGAGTTGCGAGCGCCTGGCGGCGCGTCTCGGCGTCCGGGTGCTGCCAGCGAGGCGCGAACAGGCGTCTAAACAGTCCGTGCATGGATCATCCTGTAAACCGGTACTTCGCGTGAAAAAAATTGGCCATCGACGAACGGGCGGTTGCAGTTGCCGACGCTGTCGCTTAGCTTTGCTTATTCTAACCGATCATCACATGGAGTTCGGCCGTGAGTCTCAACGTGGATAGTGCCGACGTGGCCTTCACCTTCAAAGGCGGCATGCTGCCGATGACCGTCATGGAACTGGCCAGTGCGGACCCCGAACATATTCGGCGCCAACTGGCAGGAAAGCTTTCGCAGGCTCCCGCTTTCTTTCAGCATACACCGGTTGTCCTGAGCGTGGAAAAACTCGATGAGCCACACTTGGCGCTCGAGCGTATTTGTGCGGTATGTCGCGATCACAAGCTGTTGCCGGTCGCGGTACGCGGCGGCAGCGAGCCGATTCGCCAATCGGCGTGGGCGCTGGGCTTGGGCTGGTTTCCGCCAGTGGAGGAGGGGCGCGCCCGAATTCTTGAGAGCGTATCCGAGCGCACGAACGATGCCGTCGACCCCGCAGCCACCGAGGTGGTCGAGGAGCGCGCCGCCGATGCGCCGGTGGCCTTGAGCGAGACCACACGGCTTTATCGCGGTACGGTACGCTCGGGCCAGCAGGTTAGCGCCGCCGAAGGTGATCTGGTGGTGATCGGCGCGGTCAATGCCGGAGCCGAGGTGCTCGCTGCTGGCAGCATTCATGTCTACGGCGCCCTGCGGGGGCGGGCGCTGGCGGGCATCCACGGCAACGCTCAGGCCGGCATTTACTGCCGCGAACTCGAAGCGGAGCTGATTTCGGTGGCCGGGACCTATAAGCGTCTCGAAGACATCGACCCCAAACTGCTGGGGGTGCCCGTCGAGGTGCACTTCGTAAAAGAGCAGCTGGAAATCAAACCGTTGGCCTAGCGTGACGCCAGCGGGTTTGACGGCAGTAGGCGACGTAAGGAAGGCTTATCCGTTACAGTGGCATATCGCTCGGCGGCGGCGTTTAGCGCAACGTCCCACGACATACCTCTCGTAGCCCAACTTCAAGAAGGAAGTGACTCTTGGCCAAGATCATCGTAGTGACCTCAGGTAAAGGGGGGGTCGGCAAAACCACCAGCGCCGCGGCAATTTCCACCGGGCTTGCGCTGCGCGGCAAGAAGACCGTCGTCATCGATTTCGACGTTGGTCTGCGTAACCTCGACCTCATCATGGGATGCGAGCGTCGCGTCGTGTATGACCTGGTCAATGTGATCCAGGGTGAGGCCGGGCTCAATCAGGCGCTGATTCGCGACAAGCGGGTCGAGAACCTGTTCATTTTGCCGGCCTCACAAACCCGCGACAAAGACGCTTTGACCAAAGAGGGCGTCGCCGAGGTGCTGGAGAAGCTCAAGGCCGAGTTCGATTTCATTCTGTGCGATTCACCCGCGGGTATCGAGCGTGGCGCGCAGTTGGCGATGTACTTCGCCGACGAAGCCATCGTCGTCACCAATCCCGAGGTCTCCTCAGTGCGCGACTCCGACCGCATCCTTGGGCTGCTCTCCTCCAAGACCCAGCGCGCCGAACAGGGCCAGGACCCGATCAAAGAGCACCTGCTGATCACCCGTTACAATCCGCAACGGGTGACCACCGGCGACATGCTCACCCTCGAAGACATCCGCGAAATTCTGGCCGTTAACCTGCTCGGTTTGATCCCCGAGTCGGAAGCGGTGTTGCGCGCCTCCAACCAGGGCGTGCCGGTGACCCACGATGGCGCTAGCGACGCAGGCCAGGCCTACGCCGATACCGTGGCGCGACTGCTGGGCGAAGAGATACCGCTGCGCTTTCACGAGATGCAGCGCAAGGGGCTTCTGAGCCGGATGTTTGGAGGGAATCGTCGATGAAACTGCTGGACTTCTTGAAGCGTGAGCGCAAGAAATCCGCGTCGGTAGCCAAGGAGCGTCTGCAGATCATTGTGGCGCATCAGCGCAGCCAGCGTGGTCAACCCGATTACATGCCGCTGCTCGAACGCGAGCTGCTGGAGGTCATTCGTCGCTATGTCCAAGTTGGCGACGATGCCATTCAGATCTCGCTGGACAGCGAGGACAACTGCTCGGTACTAGAGCTGAACGTTACCCTGCCCAAATCGTGACGCGGCGGGCGCCGGGGTTATGCTAGGCTTGGGCTTTTGAGTCCAGCGGAGAGCATGTTGATGGCGCCATCCAGTGCCGCCCCGGCCAGTTTCCTGTGGCATGATTACGAAACGTTCGGGGCCGACCCGCGACGGGATCGGCCCGCTCAGTTCGCGGCCATTCGCACCGATGCCGAGTTAAACGAGATCGGCGAGCCGATCGAGCTCTATTGCAAGCCCGCCGACGACTACTTGCCGCACCCCGCCGCCTGCCTCATCACCGGTATCACGCCGCAGAAAGCCCAGCGGCGCGGCGTCCCCGAAGCCGAGTTCGCTGCTGAAGTACTGCGCCATATGAGCGAGCCGGGCACCTGTGTGGTCGGCTATAATAGCTTACGCTTCGACGACGAAGTTTCGCGCCACCTGTTTTATCGTAATCTTCTCGACCCCTACGCGCGCGAGTGGCAAAACGGCAATTCGCGTTGGGATCTGATCGACGTGGTGCGCGCCTTTCATGCTCTGCGCCCTGAAGGTATCAACTGGCCGCAGCGTGACGACAAGACCCCGAGCTTCAAACTCGAAGCGCTTACCGCCGCCAACGGCATTCCCCACCAAGGCGCCCACGACGCTTTAGCCGATGTCCGCGCTACCATCGCGCTTGCTCGGCTTTTGCGCCAGCATAACGCCAAGCTCTTTGACTACCTGCTGGGGCTGCGCGGCAAGCGCGCGGTTTCGCGCCAGCTCGATCTGCCCAGCGCCAAGCCGCTGTTGCATATCTCCCGACGCTACCCGGCAAGCCGTGGCTGTAGCGCCTTGGTGATGCCTTTAGCCGAGCACCCAAGTAATCCCAACGGGGTGATCGTCTACGATCTCAGCGTCGACCCCAGCGACATGCTGGCGCTATCGGCCGAGGCCATTCGCGAACGCGTGTTCGTAAGCCAGGCCGACCTCGCCGAAGGCGAGACGCGAATCCCCCTCAAGGTGATCCATATCAACCGTTGCCCGGTAATTTTCCCCGCCAGCGCGCTGAAAGAGGTCGAAGGGCCGCAAAAGGGCGAGTACGGTGCCATCGTCGAGCGTCTTCAGTTGGATCTTGATCGCTGCCGCCAGCACTGGAAGCGCCTGCGCGAGGTGCCCAATTTGGCCCAAAAGGTCGCCGAGGTCTTCGCCGCACCCCACGACGGCGGCGTCGACGATCCTGATCTCATGCTCTATTCGGGAAGCTTCTTCTCGGCGGCCGATCGCCAGCAAATGGAAGCCGTGCGCCAGCTGCCCGCGTGGGATCTGGTAGGACAACGCTTCGCTTTCCAGGATGCACGGCTTGAAGAGATGCTGTTTCGCTACCGCGCGCGCAGCTATCCCGAAACCCTCGAAGGGGAGGAGCGCAGCCAGTGGGAGGCGTTTCGCTGGCAGCGGCTGAACGACGCCGCAACCGCAAGCCTGACGCTCAAAGGCTTCGCGCGTGAGATCGAGCGCTACAACCAAACGACGCTGAGCGATGCCGAGCGCCAAATTCTTGAAGAGGTCGTAATGTTCGTCGAGGCCATGCTGCCCGCCCAGGCCTTCGAGGGGTGAAGGCCTGGGCGTGGCTCGCGTTATCGAGAGGTGGCGGTCGCAGGCAGAGGGCTCAGCGTCTCGCGGTAGTCGGCGGCGGGGGTGGCGTCGTCACCAGGGTCGAAGCGGATGTCGAGCTGGTGCGCGCGTAGCGCGGGCCAAGCGTCTTTCAAATCTTCGAGGCTCACGTCGAGCACCGCCTCGGCTAGCCGTTCGCGCTGATCGAAGCGGATCTCCTCGAGCGCCGTGGCCTGCCAGTAGCGCGTTGCCATGCCCGCAAGGCTGGTATCGCGTTGGCGCAGTTGGTTGTAGACCGCTTGGCGGTACGTCGCGAGCTCCTCTTCAGTGAGTTCGTCAAGCCGTGCAGTGGCCTCATCGAGGAAGGCGTCCATATGCGCGACGACCTCGTCGCTTCTCACATCTGGCGATTGCACGATGAGCGATACGCCCGGCGCTTCGAGAATCGGCGAGTAACCGGCGTTGACGATATAGCCCAGTTGCTCCTCGGTGCGCAGTCGCTGATAGAAGGGCGTTTCCAGCCACTGACCGATGACGCTGAGCGTCGCTTGCTCCTCGATACTTTGGTTCCTTCCTTGTAGATAGCGCATCACCAGCGTCTCCTCGCGGCGGCTATCCGGGCGCAGCACGGCGTCGTCGCCTTCGCCAATGGCCAAGAGGCTGAAACTGTCGATATCGTCGCGCTCAAGACGCGGGCGCAGGGTGCGCTCGATGAGTGCGGCCTGCTCGCGCGCTTGCTCGGCGTCGAGGTTGCCCACTGCCATACCATCGACGTAGAGCGCGTCGAGAAAACGCTTTCGGTAGTCCTTGAGGTGGTGCAGCGTCAGCCGCTGGCTGGCGGCGAGCAGCTCATCGGTCGACCACTGCGGCGTTAGCAGCGTTTCGCCCAACAGGCGGCTCGCCTGGGAGGTCAGAGCTGACTGTGGAGCGTTGCGCCACTCGCGCTCGAGCTGGTAGCGCACGCGCTCGAAGGAGGCCTCGCTGATGTCGGCGCTTTGCAGTTGCATCAGGGCACGTTCGATCAGTGGCGTCTGGCCGTCGCGCCAGCCCGAGAACGAGAGCGTAATGCCGCGAGCGTGGGGATAGGCGCTGAACGACTGTCCGGCCAGCCACGCAGGGTAGAGGGACTCGTTCAAGCTGTCGTTGACCCAGCTCGCCAGCAGGCGGTTGAGCACGGCCTCTTCTGCCGAGCGGTTGATACCCGGATGCTGCAGACTGACGCGCCACTCGACGCTGGGCGTATTGAAGCGCGCATCCTGCATGTGCCAGACGGTGAAGTGCGGCGTCTCGATCAGTACGCCCGGCGCCTCGTCTTGCCCGGTTTGCAGAGTCAAATCGTCGGCGATAAAGGGGTTGGGGTCGGCAAGACGTAGCCCCGGCAAGGCCGTGCCAACGCCAGTGTGGGTGATGTGACGCCAGGCAACGTTGAACCAGGGTGAGATCTCGTCACTCTCGATGTCAGCGGCGGAGTAGACCCGAATCAGGTTCTCGGGTGTCAGGGCGTCGAGATACATCTGTTCACGCTCGAGGTCGGGGCCGTCCATGCGGTAGGCGGCGTACTGAACGTCCTCCACCGGATAGCGTGAGAGGCTCATCGACAGACGCATCGCCTCCTGCACCGGGGCGCCATGCTGCTGAAAGCGAAACGCCTGTTCGAGCAGGCGCTTTTGCTCATCGTAGCGCCAGGGTTCGAGCCCTTCTTGATGAATCTGGTCGATGGCGGCGAAGAGCGTCGCCTCGATGTCATCAAGGCGCTCGGCGCCGCTTGGGGTGAGCCCTACGGAGACGACGAACAGCGCCTCGTTACCGTCGCCACGCGCAAGTCCTGTGGAGAGCGTATCGGCAAGCCCTGCATCGCGCAGGACGGCAAATAGGCTGCCCTCGCCCTCGTCGCCGAGCAGGTGACTCAGCATCTGGGTGGGTTTGGTGCGGTATTCGTCGGTGGGGTCGGGGATGGGAAAATAGAAATTGATCTGACGACGATCCTGCAGCGACTGACGCTCCAGGTAGAGCGGCAGCGTTTGGGGCTCGACTAGCGGCGCCTCGATCTCGGGCGCGCTTAGGCCGTTGTCAGGAATGCGCGCGAAGCGTGTGGCGACCAGTTCCTCCAGGGTGTCCAGCGACTGCGGCGCCACCACGGTGAGGTTCATGACGTTGGCGTCGTAGTGTTGATGGTAGAAGTCGATGATGCGCTGGCGCAGGTTGGCCGCCCCTTCGGGCGGGTTGGCCAGGGTCTCACGGCTGCCGACGGCGAACTGCGTCGTGGGGTTGTCCGGGTTTAAAAAGAGGTTCAAGACCTCGTTTTCCCGCCGTGACTCGTCGCGAATGCGTGCCATATATTCGGAGTGAATGATATTGCGCTCGCTGGCCAGATGATCGGCGTTGAACAGCGGTGTGAGGAAGAATTCGCTGAAACGGTCCAGGGCGCCGGGTAGGGCATCGGGGGCGATATCGAAGAAGTAGTTGGTATCTTGCTGGGCGGTGAAGGCGTTGTGCGAACCTGCGTGGTTCGAGATGTAGCGCTGGTAGGCATCCGGCTCAGGATAAGGCTCGGTGCCAAGAAACAGCATGTGTTCGAGAAAGTGGGCAAGCCCCATCAAATCTTCGGGGTCTTGAGCGCTGCCGACGCGTACGTTCATCGACGCAGCCGCTTTGTCGGCGTCGGGGTCGCTGACCAAGAGCGCATTGAGACCGTTTTCCAACGTCAGTACGCGATACTCGCGGTTATCGTGCGGGCTGACTCTGGGGGCGACGACCTCGGCGATGGCGTCATCGGCGGCGGGGGTGATGGCAAACGCCGGGGCGGTTGAATAGGCAATTGCGATGGGCAGTGCGAACAGCGCCGCGCCAAACACCAGGGCGCGGGCCAGCGGTCGCCGTGTCTGCGAGCGCGGCGTTAAACGAATGGACAGGGGCATCATGACTCCTATGACACGGCCCAGCGCAACATCGGCCCGATAGGGTGGGCGCAGGCCGATGATTGGTAGGCAGGGTGATTGACATGTTTTGATACCGGAAAAGCGCCCAACAGTTCCAGGGGCGCTGGCGTCAAAAGGCGATCGAGGTCCGGCTCGGGAGTGGCGGGATCGAGCCAAGCGGTGAGATTCTCCCGGGCCATCACTAGCGGTAAACGGTCGGTCAGCGAGGCGAGCAAGGCATTGGCGGGCACGGTGATCAGCGCCAGCGAATCGGTAAAGTCGGTCAGCGTCGTGTGGTAGCGACACCAAAGCCCACCCAGCAGCAGCGGCGCGCGAGTGGCGGCGGTAACGAGATAGGGCTGCTTGCCCCGCGCCTGGGTGCGCCAGACATAAAAACCGCTGACCGGCACCACGCAGCGCCGGGCGCGAAACGCCTCGCTGAACATGGGGCGCGAGGCGAGCGATTCGGCGCGGGCGCAGTGAGGCGCGTGATCGAGCACCTCGAGCCAGGGCGGCGTCAGACCCCAGAAAAGTGACTCCAGATGGAGCGCGCCTTGGCGATAGCGGATCGCCGAAATGCCTTGGCGCGGCGCGAGATTAGGCGATTCGCGCAGCGGCTGATGGATCTCAAGGTTGGGGAGCAGACGGCCAAGTGGCAGCTGCTGAACGTGCAATCGCCCCGTCATTCCTGGCTCCTTCGGTTATCTAAACGGTGATACGCCGAGTCGATAAGCGCTTGGCGCGAACATCGGCTGGCGTTGGCGCGAAATGTCGGGTTTTTAACTCGAAAACAGTGTTCGATATAGGGTATCCTATCTTACCCCTCGTTTCTGTTCGTCGTCGACCTGAAGAGATCGCCATGGCCCGTCCCAGACAGCATGCGCCCGATGCCCTTCATGCGCAGGTCATGCACGCCTGCGATGAGTGGCTGGCCCAGCAGCCCGTTCACGGGCTCTCTTTGCGCGCGCTGGCTCGGGAGATCGGCTGTGCGCCGAGCACCCTGCTCAAGCTCTATGGCAGCTTCAACAACCTGCTGCAGCACGTCAACGTCGAAACCTTGGCGCGCCTTCAGCGCATGATCACTGCACTCGACGACGACGCCCCCGAACCCTGGCTGCGCTCGCTCGCCCACGCCTATTGGTGCTTTGCCGAACAAGCCTGCTACCGCTGGCAGCTACTGTTCGACTATCCGCTGGCCCAGGAGGGCGAGCTCGATCAGCGTCAAAGCGACCTGATCCAGGCGCTGTTCACCCAGGTGGAGTCCTCGCTCAAGACCTACCAGCCTGCGCTCGACGATCTTGAAGCGCGGCGCCTTGGGCGTACGCTCTGGGGTAGCGTCCATGGCCTCGTGCAGCTAGGGCTCAACGAACGCTTAGGCTACTGGCAGGGCCAGCAGCTCAAGGTCGATGAGCTCCTCGATCAGTTGGTGAGCACGGTGCTGGCGGGGCTCAAGCAGCGCGGGGCGGCGTCGTGACGTGGTACACCAAGACCATTCGCTTCGTTCTGCGCCATCTCATTTTGGTCGCCATGGGGCTTTGCTACCGGCTGCGCGTGCGTGGTCGGCATCATTTGCCGCGCCGGGGGGCGGCGCTGGTAGTATGTAATCACGTAAGTTTCATGGACGCCTTGGTGCTTGGCGGAGGCAGCCCGCGGCCGCTGCGTTTCATCATGGATCAGCCGATTTTCGACTCGCCCTGGCTCAAGTGGTGGTTTCAACTGGTGGGCGCCATTCCCGTCGAGTCCGAGAAGCGCGACCCTGGTGCGCTGCGTCGCACGCTTGAAGAGGTGAGCCAAGCACTGCGCAACGGCGAGGTGGTCATGGTCTTTCCCGAGGGGCGGCTCACGCCCGACGGCGACGTGCACACGTTTCGTCGTGGACTCGAGACCATCGTCGCCCGCGATCCGGTGCCAATCATTCCGGCGGGGCTGGCGGGGCTTTGGGGGTCATGGACCTCGCATCGGGATGGCCCGGCGCTGAAGAAGCGGCCGCGGCGCTTTCGCGCCAAGGTATGCCTGCACTTTGGGCCTCCGGTACAGGCAAGCGATGCCGGTGACATGCCGCTGCGCAGTTACCTCGAAGCCCAGGTGCGCGCCCTCAAGGCAACCGCTGATGACGAGTTGGCGCGGCGCAAGCGCAAATCCTCACGCTAGCGACGTTGCTTAACGAAGTTCTTAGCGCCGCTTCTGCTTCTGCCAACAGCGCGCCGACGTGATCAGGTTGTCGCGAATCTCCAGTATCTCTAGCCGTGTTGCACCAATTTGAAGGCAGGCGGGGCCTTCGGGGAAGGCTTCCAGATGCTCGAGGATCAGCCCGTTGAGCGTTTTCGGCCCGTCGGTGGGTAACTTCCAGCCCAGGAGCTTGTTGATCTCGCGGATCGTCGCGGTACCTTCGATGACGTGGCTTCCATCGTCCTGGCGGTGAATCTCATCGTCCTCCAGTACGTCGGTGGTGAACTCGCCGACGATCTCTTCGAGGATATCCTCCAGCGTCACCAATCCCTCGACGTCGCCGTACTCGTCGACCACGATGCCGATGCGTCGCTTCTGCTTCTGGAAGTTGAGCAGTTGGGTATGTAGCGGCGTCGATTCGGGAATGAAGTAGGGCTCGCGCGCCTCCTGAACGATCGCCGCCTTGGTCACCTCGTCGCGGGAGAGAAAGCGCGCGGCGTTACGCAGATGCAGCATGCCGATGATGTTGTTGATATCGCCCTTGTATACCGGTAAGCGCGTGTGCTGGCTGGTGCGGATCTGGGTCAGGATGGCGTCGAGGTCGTCGTCGAGATCGATGCCCAGCACCTCGTGGCGCGGCACCATGATGTCGTTGACGGTGACGTTCTCCAGATCGAGGATCGACAGCAGCATTGCTTGGTGACGATAAGGGATGAGCGTGCCCGCCTCGTGAACGATGGTGCGCAGCTCGTCGCGGGTCAGGTTGTCGCCACCGCCCTCGACGCTCTTCACTCCAAATAGGCGCAGCAGGCTGTTGGAGACCATGTTGACCAGCCACACCAGCGGATAGAGCAGCTTCAAAAGCGGCTCCAGCGCCATGGAGGAGGGGTAGGCGATGCGCTCGGGCTTGATCGCCGCGTAGGTCTTGGGCGTCACTTCCGAGAAGATCAGGATGGTGATGGTCAGTACGGCCGTGGCAATCGCCGGACCCGAGACATCGCCGAAGTAGTGAATGGCGATGATGGTGGCGATGGACGCGGCCAGGTTGTTGACGAAGTTGTTACCGATCAGGATAACCCCGATCAGCCGGTCCGGCCGGGAGAGCAGGCGCACTACACGCTTGGCGTTGCGGTTGCCGCTTTGGGCGCTGTGGCTCAGCCGATAGCGATTGATCGACATCATGCCGGTTTCGGAGCTGGAGAAGAACGCAGAGAGCAGGATGAGAGTGGCAAGTAAGCCAAAGAGTAATCCCAGGGGGAAGTCGTCGCTCAAATCGAAGTTCCTATAATGAGGCGTCTATTGTTTGTCGAGTGGTGCTTGTCGTGTGGCTAATGGCCGGAGTGGTGCGCTAGCGATGAAGTACGATTTCCAGCACGAACTTGCTGCCGAAGTAAGCCAATACCAGCAAAAAGCAGCCGCCGAGCGTCCAGCGCACGGCGCGCATGCCGCGCCAGCCGAACCGGTAGCGGCCCACCAGCAGCGTAGTAAAAATGGCCCAAGCGGCCAGCGATAAGATCGTTTTGTGCGCTAGGTGCTGAGCGAAGAAGTTATCAAGAAAGATCAGGCCGCTGGCGATGGAAACGGTGAGTAGGGCAAGTCCCGCCCAGACCAGCTCGAAGAGCACGCGCTCCATGGTGGTAAGCGGCGGCAGCGACTGCACGATGCCGCGAATGTGATGATGCTTCAGCGCCTGGTTTTGCAGCCCCACGAGCACTGCCTGAACGGCCGCGATGGCGACCACGGCAAAAGCTAGCGCCGAGGTGATCGCGTGGACCAGTATGCCGGGCGTCAGGCCATCTGGGCCTGCCTGAGCGGGGAGTCCGGTGGCGACGATCAGCGAAATTCCGGCCAGCGGAAATAGCACGATGCTGGCGTGAAGTACCGGCTTGAACAAACTGGAGATTAGCAGCACGTTGACGGCGACGGCCATCAGTAGCGTAACGCTGGTAGTAAAGCCGGGCAGCAAGCTAGGGGATTGATAGAGCAGGCCCACGATCACCGGGATTTGAAGTAGCAACGCGAGCGCACCCAGTAAGCGCACCATGCCTTGGCGCGGTGGCACACGGCGAAACAGCGTCATGCCCTGCCAAATGGCGGCGGCAACGTAGAGAACAAACGCGATAGTAGCGAGGGGTAGCGCCTGCATGATGCTTTCCGTGCGCCTTGCAGCGCATTGCCTGATGAAGTGAGGTCGAAACGATTCTCCTACTATAACGAATCCTGACGGGATCGCACAGCAGGCCGCTGCGAGGGCGCCATGGAGACTCGGCGCGTTGGCGCGTATAATCCCCCACAACATCGGTCCGGGTGCAAGCCCTGGACGGCAGCGACGGAGGCAGAAGCCCCATGTTTCAGAATCTAAGCGATCGTCTTTCCCAGACGTTAAAGGCCATCAAGGGTCAGGCGCGCCTGACCGATGACAACATCAAGGATACGCTGCGTGAGGTGCGTCGGGCGCTGCTCGAGGCCGACGTTGCGCTGCCGGTCGTCAAGGCGTTCATCGAGCGCGTACGCGAACGCGCGGTGGGCCAAGAGGTGTCCAAAAGCCTCTCGCCGGGACAGCAGTTCGTCAAGATCGTCCAGCAGGAGCTCGAGGCGATCATGGGCGAGGCCAACGAAGGCCTCTCCCTCAAGGGGGCGCCTGCGGTCGTGCTCATGGCCGGTCTGCAGGGGGCGGGTAAGACCACCTCGGTGGCCAAACTTGCGCGCTTTCTGCGCGAGCGCGAGAAGAAAAAGGTGCTGGTGGTGTCGGCCGACGTCTACCGTCCGGCGGCCATCGATCAGCTCGAAACCCTCGCCCGCGAAGTAGAGGTCGACTTCTTCCCGTCGCGCTCGGACCAGAAGCCCGTCGATATTGCCGAAGCGGCCATCAAGCACGCCAAGATCCAGTTCCACGACGTGGTGTTGGTCGATACCGCCGGGCGTCTCGCCATCGACGAGGCGATGATGGCTGAGATCCAGGCGCTACATAAGGCAACCGCGCCCCAAGAGACGCTCTTCGTCGTCGACGCCATGACCGGCCAGGACGCGGTGAATACCGCTAAAGCGTTTCATGAAGCGCTGCCGCTGACCGGTGTGATCCTCACCAAGGCCGACGGTGACGCTCGCGGCGGGGCGGCGCTGTCGGTACGCCACATCACCGGCAAGCCGATCAAGTTCATGGGGATGGGCGAGAAGGTCGACGCCCTGGAGCCGTTCCACCCGGACCGCGTCGCTTCGCGCATTCTCGGCATGGGCGACATGCTCTCGCTGATCGAAGAGGCCGAGCGCACGGTCGATAAGGAGAAGGCGGCGCGCCTGGCCAGCAAGGTCAAGAAGGGCGACGGCTTCGATCTGGAAGACTTCCGCGAACAGCTCCAGCAGCTCAAGAAAATGGGCGGCATGGGTAGCCTGCTCGGCAAGCTGCCCGGCATGGGCCAAATGGCGGAGCTTGCTCAAGGCGGTGGCCCCGAGAAGGAGCTGGGCAAACTCGAGGCGCTGATCAATTCGATGACGCCCAAGGAGCGCCGTAAGCCCGACATCATCACCGGCTCGCGTAAGCGCCGTATTGCTGCTGGAGCAGGCCTTCAGGTGCCGGATCTCAACCGCCTGCTCAAGCAGCACAAGCAGATGCAGAAGATGATGAAAAAGGCCGGCAAGAAAGGCGGCATGCAGAAGATGATGCGCGGCATGTCCGGCATGATGGGCGGCGGCGGCCCGGGAAGCCCCGGCGGCATGGGCGGTCTAGGCGGCCCCGGCGGCGGCATGGGGGGCGGCCCGGGAGGCTTCCCCTGGCGCTGATCCGACGGCGCTTATTGGCGCCGTAACGCATGCCATGACGATGCAAAAACGCCTGCGAGGATGACCCGCAGGCGTTTTTGTATTTGCGAGCGAGGCGCGCGATGGATGTCAAAAGCGCACGTGTCGGCGGTAGACCAACACGTCGCCCGTTGGGCGGATATGGTGCAGTGGATAGCTGAAAGGAACCGGGGCTGGTTGGGCAGTGGCGTGACTGCCGGGGCTCAAGTGGTACTCGAAGGCTGGACTTCCCGCCACGCTGACGTAATGCGCTCCCCACTGAGTGTGGAACGGCTGATGTATATGGCCGCAGAGAATCCGTCGTGGTGTTTTTCCCAGCAGTTGGCCTAGGCGCTCACGCCCTTCGATCAGGCTATAGGTATCCCAGTGCGGGTTGCCGGTGATTACGGGTGGGTGATGCATGACGATGACCGTCGACGCCGCAGCGCTTCGAAGCTCTTGGGCGAGCCAGTCGAGCCGCTCACTGCAAAGCGCGCCTACCGGGCTTGCCGGGATCACCGTATCGAGGCCTAGCAGTGTGACCTCAGCCATATCCACTCGTGCATTGAGAAATGCACCCTCGGCAAGGCCGCTTAGCCGATGGGCGAGCCCTTCACGCATGGCGCAGCGGCGGTCGTGGTTACCCGGCACCGCCATGACCGGCATGGCAAGCGGGGCGAGCAGGGCGGCTAGGCATCGATAATCCTCTGGCGTGCCACCATCGGCTAGGTCACCGCTAATGACGACGATGTCCGGTCGCGGGTCGAGGGCATTGATATCCGCCACTAGGGCGGCAATGACGCGCGCGATATCGGCGCGAGTCTCGCCGGTTTCGGCTCGCTCGGTGAAAAGATGTAAATCGGAGAGGTGGGCTATCAGCATGAACGGCAACTCGCGTGGGCACCGGCCTAGCGGCCGATGCGAGATAGTACGTCGGCTTTGAGAAAGCGCTCGATCACGAGCATGAAGCCGATGGAGGGGATCAGCAGGATGAGCGAGGTGATGGCGGCGACTTGGTAGTTGCCGCCCATCGAGGCGTTGAACATCAAAAGCGGCAAGGTGGTGATCTCTGGCGCGCCGACAAAGAAGGTGCCGGTGAACTCGTCCACGCTATCCAAAAACACGAAGATGGCCGCAGCGAGCAGCCCCGGCAGCGCCTGGGGCAGGGTGACATCGACAAATGTTCGTAGGGGAGTTGCGCCTAGGTTACGCGCTGCTTCTTCGAGATTACGATCTGCCGCCGCGAAGGCGGCAGTGGCAATCCATACCGCATAGACGAGCCCGGGCAGTGCGTGCACCAGTACCACACCGATGAGGGTGCCAGTGAGGCCAAGTTGGTGAAAGATCGCCGCGATGTTGACGAAAATCGGCAGGTTAGGAAACGCCTGCGGCAGCAGGAACAGTAGCATGATGGCGTGGCGCCCGGGCAGTGGCAGGCGCGCCAGGGCGTAACCAGCGGGTACGGCCAGCGCCATGGAGAGCGCTACCGCCGAGAGTGCCACTATGAGTGTGTTGGTAAGCGAACTCCAGGCCCCCGCGCGGGGGCGAAACACCCGAGCCCAAAAATCGAAGCCCCAGACGGTTGGCAGAGTATGGGGGTAGAACCACTGCTCGGCGAAAGCCCACAGGGCAAGGTTTAAGAGTGGCCCGAAAACGATAAAGGCGATCAGCCCGAGTAAAAGGCCTAAACCAAGCGGCGTTAGCAGACGAGACGGGGTCATCGCTGAGTCTCCCTGGCAAGCGTTAGACGCAAGTAGACCCAAGCGGTCACTGCGGTGAGTGCGTAGGAGAAAAGCCCCAGGGCGTTGGCCACGCCGTAGTCGCCATAGTAGGTGATCCGGTGCGCCATCATCGAGGTCATCATGGTGGGATTGCCTGCAATCAGCATCATGGGTACCGACAATACCGAAAGCATGGCTACCAGTGAGAGGATCAGTCCGACCCACAGCGTTGGGGCCGCTTGGGGGAGTACGATGTGGAAAAGCGCCCGTAGTCGCCCAGCGCCCAAATTGCGCGCCGCCTCGCTATGGCTGGGCTCTACCGCCGCCATGGCGCCTGCGAGCAGCAGCGTAACGAAAGGGATCTGTTTCCAGGCAAAGGTTAGTATTAGCCCACGCCAATCCAGAAAGCTCTGGGCGCTTTGCGCCGATAAAAGTCCCGTCTCGATCAGGACGGTGTTCATCATGCCGTTGGTGGAGAGAAAAGAGCGCGATAGCTGCCCCGCCACGACAAAGGGAATGAACAGCGGCCAGCGATAGAGCCAGCGGAGTACACGCACCGCCCAGCGGGTGGCGCCCAGGGTCAGGTAACCGGCAATGGCGATGGAGGCGATAGCGATGAGCACAAGTGCACCAAGGCTCACGCCAATGGAAAACGCTACGTCACGTCCGTAGAGCGTGAAGGCGCGCACCACATGAGCAACGGTCAGGCCATCATCGCCGTGAAAGGCGCTAGCCAGCGAGCGCACCAGCGGCAGCGCGTAGAGCAGCACGACAGCTGTCATGGCCGGAAACACCAGTACAATCCCGAGTCCCCATCGCGGACGCTCAGAGCGCGGTGCACCTATGGCAGTACAAGAGGATGAAAAGGTCATGGTCGTTTATACGTTGAGAGGGCGCTGAGCGCCCCCGGGAGTTGGGAGGGTATGGCTGTCGACCGTGCTAGCGGCTGACTTGGGCCTCGTAGGCTTCCAAAATGGCGCGGAAATAGTCGGTCTGAGGCATGGAGAACCCACGAGTGGCGAGTGTCTCTGGGTCGACATCGGCATAGAGGGTTTCCCACTGCGCGTCACTCAATTCGCCGCGCACGTGCTCGGCATCGATACCTGGAAACCAGTTGAACTCACCGACAATTCCCGCAGCCTGCACCTCGGGGCTGGTGGCCAGGGAAATGAATGCTGCGGCGAGTTCGGCGTGTTCGGCACGTTCGGGAATCGTGTAGTACATCGGCTGCCCCGGCATTCCGGGTTCGGGCAGCAGTAGGCGGAAGTCAGGATTGAGTCGGCCGTCGGCTTTCCAGGTGTAGTACATGTCCATCCACACGGGGCCCATGCTGATCTCGCCCCGGTTCATGGCATCCATGGTGCCGGCATTTCCTGGTGTCAGGGTGACGTTGTCGTTGAAAGCACGAAGCCCCTCAAGAGCATCGTTCCAGCGGGCGGGTGCCTCGTCGTCCCAGGGGCCGTTTTGTAGCGTATCGGCCATGTCGGTGAAGGCGTACATCCAGCCGAATACGAAGCCAACGCCTGCCATACCGCCGGTTATGCCGTTGTAGCCAAACGCTTTGGGGTGTTCCTCGACCCACTTGGCCAGTTCGGCGTAGCTCTGCGGAGGCTCGGCCAGTAAGGCTGGGTTATAGGCCAGGGCGATCTGGCTCTGGAACATTGGCATTACATAGCCTTCCACATTAACGCCTAACGCATTGCGGGTGTTCTCGCCGGTAGCGAGCGCGGCGGTGTCCAGATCATCGGTATAGCGGCGTAGAAGCCCCTCCTCCACCATCTGCCCGGCCATGCGCTGATGCACTACCGCAACGTCTATGCCCCAGTTTTGCTGGTTACGCTGGGCGCTGAGCGTTTCGTAGATCGCCTGGCTGCCCGCGTCACCCGTGCCGGTGCCTAGCGCGCGTACGGTGACATCGGGGTGCATCGCCTCGAAGCGTGGGGCGAGGAAATCGTTGACGTAGGCGACCATGTTGTCGTCCCCGGCGGTAAAGACGTTGAGCGTGGTGGCGGCTCCTGCCTGATGGATACCGGCGGCAAATCCGAGTCCGAGAACCAAGGCTTTCATGGCGGAAGGTTTCCAGGTGTGTGCCTTCATGCGGTGTGCTCCTGAGCGTTGAGTGATGGCATATAGCGGTGATCCGGTCCGAAAGGTATCAATGCGCTTTCGGGTACCTGCAGGGTGACGAAACGTCCTGCTTCGACGGGAGTGCGTGCCGTGGCAAACAGCGTCTGGTCGTTTGCCGTGACACCGATCTGGTAGCCATCGCCGGTATAGACGCACTCGGTTACCTGCCCCCGACGAACGAGCGCATTCACGCTCGGAGCGACATCGACACGGGCCTCACGGGTGCGAAAGCCAAGCGTTTTGGCGCCAGCCAGCGCGGATGGGTCCTGGGGTGAGCAAGCTACCGTGTTGTCCACGCCTAGAAAGCGTGCAGCCTCAAGATCCGCAGGCTGCTGATAGAGGCTGGCTGGTGGCGCGACCTGGACGATATGGCCTTCGCGCATCAGCACGATCTGGTCGGCCATTTGCAGTGCTTCTTCCTGGTCATGGGTGACCATTACCGTGGTCAGCCCCAGGGACTTCTGCAGTTGTCTAAGCTCACCGCGGAGGCTGCGCCGAATGGAGGCGTCGAGGTTGGAAAGTGGTTCATCTAGTAACAGAAGCGGTGGATCAATGATCAATGCCCGTCCCAGCGCGATGCGCTGGCGCTGGCCGCCGGAGAGTTGGGTGACACTGCGGTGCTCGAAGCCGCCAAGCGCGAGGCGTTCGAGCATCGTCGCTACCCGTTGGGTGCGTTCGTCCTTAGGGATGCCACGTAACTTAAGGGGGTAGGCGAGGTTATCGCCCACGTTCATGTGCGGCCATAGGGCGTAGGATTGAAACACCATGGCGGTGTGGCGCTTCTCGGGCGGAAGCTCTGTGATTGAGCGCTCGCCTAGGCGAATGTCGCCGCTGCTTAGCGGTGTGAAACCGGCGATAGCGCGTAGCAGCGTTGTCTTGCCGCAGCCGGATGGGCCCAGCAGGCAGGTAAAGCTGCCTGGTGTGACGACAAGGTTGATGCGTTCGAGAATCCGGCGTGGGCCGAGGTCAACCGTGACCTCACTCAGGCTTAAGGCGTTCATCGTTACTGGCGCTCTCCTGCTCAACCGCGTAATTTGAACACGCGTGCAAATGATCGATGAAGGGATCCTAGAAGACGTCCATGACGCTTTGATGTCGATTCGAAAACGAAGGTGTGAAACCCCGGCGGTTAACACACACCTTAAACAGTCGTGACCGATAATCCTTCGACGACGGTGGCAAGAAGGGGCTATATGAAGCAGCGAGGGAAGCGGGTGACCGCCGATGACGTGGCGGCAGCGGCGGGCGTGTCTCGGGTTATGGTCTCCCGGGCGCTCACACCGGGAGCGTCGGTGTCGGCGAAAAAAAGGGCGCATGTGCTGAGCGTGGCCGATGCCCTCGGCTACCGGCCCAACTTGATGGCTCGTGGGTTGACTGGGCGACGTATCGGGCTCATCGCCGTGGTGGTGGGGGATGTCTCGGCGCCTTACGAGTCTTGGCTTCTTAAGCATCTACTAAAAGCGCTGACGCACCATGGCTATCAGCCCTTGCTACTGCCTGCGGGTGAAAGCGATACCGCCGACACGATTCACCACGCGCTTGCTTATCAGGTAGAGGGTGCGATTGTTGCGGCGGGCTCAGTGAGTCGTGAAACCGCAGAACGTTGTCGACGCTCTGGCGCGCCGCTGGTGCTGATTGGCCGTGTGCTCGAAGGGGCCGATGTCGATACGGTATGCTGCGATAACGTTCAGGGTATGCGATTGATAGTTGATCATCTGATCCAGCAAGGGTATCGGCGCATTGCTTGGCTTGGTGGGCGCGCTGATGCCTTCTCAGACCAGGAGCGCGAGCGGGGAGTGACAATGGCACTCGCACGCCACGGACTTGAGATTGCCGTGCGGCGTCGCGGTGATTTCTCCATCGCAAGCGGTGCGCGGGAGGGGCAGGCGTTATTGGCCCTGGCGGCACGTCCAGAGGCGATCATCTGCGCCAACGATGCCATGGCGATGGGGGTGATCGAGGCGGCAAGCGCGCTGGGGATTGCGGTACCTAAAGCACTCGCCGTCACCGGTTTCGACGACGTGCCGACGGCAGCTTGGGCGCGTACGCCATTAACTACCGTGCGTAATCCGGTCGAAGAGACGGCCAGGCGGGCACTCGCGCTATTGAAGATGAGACTCGACGCCCCTGCTCAGCCAGTCCAGAGCGCTCGGATAGCCGTGACGCTGGTGCGCCGCGATAGTACCTGATGAGGTTTAAGGTGAGCGGCGTAGGTGGCGGGATACAGCGGTTGACGCCCCGGTAGTTTTCTGGCTGTCAGGCTTTCCAAGCCGGGCGCATTTGCGTAGAATGCTGCCTCTTCATGCGCAGGCATGGGTATTGCCATGCCACTTCGATGGGAAGCGTGGCTTCTCGTGGCGCTGTGAAGCGTATCAATACCCCGGACCAAAGAGCCCTCGTGGCGCTCTTTGGGACATCTCAACCGAAGGAAAATCGTATGGTTACCATTCGTCTGGCACGTGGTGGCGCCAAAAAGCGTCCTTTCTACCACCTGACCGTTACTGACTCGCGCAACGCCCGTGACGGCCGTTTCATCGAGCGTATCGGCTTCTTCAACCCGGTTGCCCGTGGTCAGGAAGAGCGTCTGCGCGTTGATCTGGATCGCGTTGCTCATTGGCAGGGCCAGGGCGCACAGCTCTCCGGTCGCGTTGCCGAGCTGGTCAAAGAAGCACGCAAGCAGGCGTAAGCCACACCGTTTCCAGCCAGCGCTGGAAGCAACCGCTGTCACCATCAGAGATCGTCAATGCAGCCGAGTTCACCCCGTTCCACTGACGATGCCCGCTCCAACGCCGCCCATGTGGTACTGGGTAAGCTGACGAGCCCCTACGGGGTCAAGGGCTGGATGAAGGTGTACTCCTTCACGAGTCCGATGGACAGCATTTTGGACTACCCCGAATGGTGGGTGCGCCAGGGTGATACCCTCAAGCGCTTTCCCGTGGTTCAGGGACGTCGGCAAGGTAAAGGTCTCGTCGTGCAGTTGGATGGCGTCGACGACCGCGATCAGGCAGAGCTTCTTTCCCAGGCGGAGATTCTTCTGGAGAAGGCCGAACTGCCCGCGCTTTCCGACGCAGAGTATTACTGGCATCAACTGGAAGGTCTGGCAGTGTTCACTCGCCAAGGGGCCTACTTGGGGCGGGTCGAGTACCTGTTCGAAACCGGTGCCAACGATGTCATGGTCGTTCGCGGCGACGCCGAGGCCATCGACAGGCGCGAGCGCCTGTTACCCTTTTTGCCTGACGACGTGATCGACGAGATCGATCTCGAGACCGGGCGGATGGTGGTCGATTGGGATCCGGAGTTTTGATGACCGATCCCGCAAGCGACGCACCGGCAGCACCTGCCTTGTGGGTTGGCGTGGTGTCTCTGTTTCCAGAGATGTTCGACGCGCTGACGCAGCAAGGGGTGATTGGCCGCGCGATAGACAACCAGCGGATCGCCCTCGAATTTTGGAATCCGCGCGATTACGCCACTGATCGTCATCGCAGCGTCGACGATCGTCCCTATGGCGGCGGGCCGGGTATGTTGATGAAGGTCGACACCTTGCGCTCTGCCATCCATGCGGCTCGTACGCGGGCTCGTGAAGCAACGGGGCAGGCGCCTACCGTGATCTACCTCTCGCCTCAGGGGCGGCGGTTGGATCAGGCAGGGGTCAAGCGTCTCGCCGACGCAGGGCCGCTGGTGGTAGTGGCCGGACGCTACGAGGGGATCGACGAGCGCGTCGTCGAAAGTGACATCGATGAAGAGTGGTCGATCGGTGACTACGTGCTGAGCGGCGGCGAGCTGCCAGCCATGGTACTGATCGACGCGGCGGCAAGGCTGGTACCCGGCGTATTGGGGCATCAGGATTCCGCTGTCGAAGACTCGTTCAACGAGGGGCTGTTAGACTGCCCTCACTATACCCGTCCAGAGGTGATCGACGGGAAGCAGGTGCCCGAGGTGCTGCTCAGCGGTAATCACGCCGCGATCAAGCGCTGGCGCCTGAAGCAGTCGCTAGGAAGGACCTGGCAGCGGCGGCCGGATCTTATGGCCGAACGCGAACTGGGGCCCGATGAGCGCAAGCTTTTGAACGAGTACCTCGACGAACACGCCCACAAGGCGGCGGTGCAGGGCGAAGGCGACTAGCCGCGCACCTGTGTCACCCATAACGACTCCCGCGTGGCTCGCTTCGAGCGCCGGGATCACGACTACCGCCACCCATGAACGAGCGGTAGTCACCACGTTATTCAGGAGTATGCACATGAGCAGCAAGAACAAGGTGATCCAGGCGATCGAATCCGAGCAGATGACCAAGGAAATTCCGGCCTTTGCACCGGGCGACACCATCGTCGTTCAGGTCAAGGTCAAGGAAGGTAACCGCGAGCGTCTGCAGGCCTTCGAAGGTGTGGTCATCGGCAAGCGTAACCGCGGCCTGAACTCCGCTTTCACCGTGCGTAAAATCTCCCACGGCGTTGGCGTAGAGCGTACCTTCCAGACCTACAGCCCGCTGGTCGACTCCATCGACGTCAAGCGTCGCGGTGACGTACGTCAAGCCAAGCTCTACTACCTCCGCGATCGCAGCGGCAAGTCTGCGCGTATCAAGGAAAAGCTGGCCTAATAGGTCGCTTGGAGGCAGCGCTACGCCGTGGCGCTGCCTGGGCAAGACCCCGTCACCGCTTTGCGGGGCGGGGTCTTGTCGTATCTAGGGGCAGGGTGGACCCATGCAGCGGATGCAGGTAACCGATAACCACGCCGATAGGGCGCTGATCGATGGCTTTCTCGATGCGCTGTGGCTCGAACGCGGCGCCAGCGACCATACGCTGGCCGCCTACCGGCGCGATCTCGAAGCGTGGCAGGCGCGTCTAGCGCATCTTGGTGAGGGCTTGAGCGATCCCGGCAGTGAGACGCTCACCGCTTGGTTCGACGAGCGCCGCGAGGCGGGTTATCAACTGCGCAGCAACGCCCGCCTGCTATCGAGCCTGCGCAGCTTCTATCGCTGGGCGCAGGCGAGTGGCCAAGTGGCCCGCGACCCGTTGGCCGAGATTCGCCTGCCGCCGGTGCGCCCGGGCCTGCCGAACGTGCTGGAGGAGGGCGAGGTCGAGCGCCTTTTGGCCGCGCCCGATGTCGCCACACCGTTGGGGCTTCGCGATCGCGCCATGCTGGAGTTACTCTACGCTTGCGGGCTGCGCGTATCGGAGCTGGTGGGGCTCGAAAGCGATGCCCTCAACCTACGCCAAGGCGTGGTGCGGGTGCGCGGCAAAGGCGACAAGGATCGCCTGGTGCCCTTGGGTGAAGAGGCCGTTGCCTGGCTTGAGCGCTACATCGCTACCGCGCGCCCGGCGCTGATGGGCGACCCCATGCGCCCGGCACTGTTTCCCGGCCGAGCCGACAAGGCGATGACGCGCCAGACCTTCTGGCACCGCCTCAAGGCTCACGCCTTGACTGCGGGCATCACCCAGCCGCTCTCGCCGCATACGCTGCGCCATGCATTCGCGACCCATTTATTGAATCATGGGGCCAACTTGAGGGTCGTACAGCTGCTGCTGGGTCATAGCGATCTCTCGACCACGCAGATTTATACCCATGTCGCGCAGGCTCGCCTGGAGAGCCTGCATGCCGAGCATCATCCACGAGGTTGAATCGACCATGCGTCACCGCTTTACGCTCTCGCCGTCCCGTTTCCCGCTGCGCCGTACCCTTACTGGGCTTGCGCTCTCCTGCTCGCTGCTGCCGCTTTTTGCCCAGGCTCAAAGCGTCGAGGCTCGCTTGGCCGATAGCCTCAGCGTCAACGGCCAGCCGATGCCGGTGAAAGAGATTACGGCCACCCCCATGCAGGGCATCTATCACGTTCAGTTGGAGAGCGGTGAGTCGTTCTACTCCAACGCCGAGGGCAGCTATTTCCTCGTGGGTGATCTGTTCGAAAACGGCGCCGAAGGCCTGGTCAACCTCTCCGAGCAAGCCAAGAATCAGGCGCGCGTTGAGGCCTTGGCCGCTATCCCCGAGTCCGAGCGCTTCGTCTATCGCGGCGTCGAGGAGCCCCGTGCCACCGTGGTGGTTTTCACCGACCCAACCTGCCCCTACTGCGAGCGCCTGCATGAGAGCGTTCCAGAGCTCAATGAGCGCGGGATTGCGGTACACTATCTGGCCTTTCCGCGCGCGGGCATGAACAGCGAAGCGGCCACCACCATCCAGCGCGCCTGGTGTGCGGACAATCGCAGCGAAGCGATGACCCGTGCCCAGCAGCGCCAGCCGCTTTCGGGCTCGGCGTCGTGCGATAACCCGGTGGGCGAGCAGTACGAACTGGGGCTCGAGCTGGGCGTCAAGGGCACGCCAGCCATCATCTTGCCCGACGGCCAGATGGTACCCGGCTTCGTTCCGCCGGAAAGGCTTGCTGCCATGTTAGGCTTGGACGACGAATGATGCCGTAACCCGGCAACGCTGAGACACTGCGAAACGACGCGCCCGGCACAGGGCGCACGCGCTCATACGAACCGTGCTAATGCGCACTGTTCACAAGCGCTGTTAATGAGCACTTTTGATAAGCACTGTTCATAAGGACTAAAGGGGATTGATCTTGAAACCGGTACGAGTAGGCATCTGTGGGTTAGGTACGGTCGGCGGCGGTACGTTCAACGTATTGACGCGTAATGCCGACGACATCGCGCGTCGCGCGGGTCGTCCCATCGTCATCGAGCAGGTCGGCCATCGCAGTATTCACCCCGACTGCGACATTACCGGAATCAACGCCACCACCGACGTTTTCGAAGTGGCGACCAATCCCAACGTCGACGTGCTGGTCGAGCTGATAGGCGGCTACGACATGGCCCGCGAACTCGTGCTCACCGCCATCGAACACGGCAAGCACGTGGTCACCGCCAATAAAGCGCTGATCGCCGTGCACGGCAACGAGATCTTCAAGGCGGCCCACGAGAAGGGCGTTATCGTCGCTTTCGAAGCCGCCGTGGCGGGCGGAATTCCGGTGATCAAATCGCTGCGCGAGGGTTTGGGTGCCAACCGCATCGAGTGGGTCGCGGGCATCATCAACGGTACCGGCAACTACATTCTCACCCACATGCGCGATGAAGGCCGTGCGTTCGAAGACGTGCTCGCCGAGGCCCAGGCGCTGGGCTACGCCGAGTCCGACCCGACCTTCGACGTCGAGGGCATCGACGCCGCGCACAAGCTCACCATTCTCGCCTCCATCGCCTACGGTGTACCGCTGCAGTTCGAGAAAGCCTTCACCGAAGGCATCTCGCGCATCACCGCCGAAGACGTCGAGCAGGCCGATAACCTGGGCTATATCATCAAGCATCTGGGCATTTCCAAGCGTACCGACCAAGGCCTGGAGCTTCGCGTCCACCCGACGCTGATACCCAAAGAGCGCCTGCTGGCCAACGTTCACGGCGTGAAGAACGCCATCGCCATCATGGGCGACGCCGTGGGCCCGACGCTCTACTACGGCGCTGGTGCGGGTGCTGAGCCCACTGCCTCGGCGGTGGTGGCCGATATTCTCGACGTTGCCCGCGATATCGCTACCGACCACCACTACCGCGTGCCCTATCTCGCCTTCAGCGGCATCGACGAAGACGTCAGCCAACTGCCCATCATGCCGATGGAAGAGATCACCACGGCCTACTACCTGCGTCTTCTCGCCGTCGATCGCCCCGGGGTTCTGGCGCGCGTGGCGACGATCCTTTCCGAACAGGGCATATCCATCGAAGCGCTGATCCAGAAAGAGGCCACCGAAGGTGAACTCGTGCCGATCATTCTGATGACGCATCGTACCAAGGAGCGCCAAATGAACGAGGCGATCCGCGAGATCGAAGCGATGGCCGACATTGCGGGCCCGGTGACCCGGATCCGCGTCGAAAGCCTGGGCGAAGGGGAGTAACCGCATGCGCTACATCAGTACCCGAGGCAAAGCACCTGCGCTCTCCTTCGAAGAAGTCGTGCTAACGGGGCTTGCCAGCGATGGCGGCCTCTACGTGCCGGAAACTCTGCCGCGCTTCTCTGCCGACGAGTTAAGCGCCATGGCCGGGCTCTCCTACGCCGAGATCGCCTTTCGCGTCATGCGTCCCTTCGTCAACGGCGAGATCGACGACGCCACCTTCAAGTCGTTGGTAACCGACGCCTACGCTACCTTTAGCC
This sequence comes from Halomonas dongshanensis, assembly GCF_024790395.1. Classification (GTDB taxonomy): domain Bacteria; phylum Pseudomonadota; class Gammaproteobacteria; order Pseudomonadales; family Halomonadaceae; genus Vreelandella; species Vreelandella dongshanensis. The sequence goes on along the minus strand of NZ_JAJISC010000008.1, from coordinate 142,994 downwards.
ACGATGCCGTCGTGCCGCTCAAGCAGCTCGATGCCAATCACTTTCTGCTCGAGCAGTTCCACGGCCCCACGCTCGCCTTCAAGGACGTGGCGCTACAGCTGCTTGGTCGCCTGCTCGATCACTTTTTGAAAAAGCGCGGCGAGCGCGCGGTGATCATGGGGGCAACGTCCGGCGACACCGGGTCGGCGGCGATCGAGGGCTGCCGCCACTGCGACAACCTGGATATCTTCATCCTTCACCCGCATAACCGGGTATCAGAAGTGCAGCGCCGTCAGATGACCACGGTGTTGGCCGACAACGTCTTCAACGTCGCCATCGAAGGAAACTTCGACGACGCTCAAGCGATGGTCAAGGCGAGCTTTGCCGATCAGGGCTTTCTGAACGGCACGCGCCTGGTGGCAGTCAACTCGATCAACTGGGCGCGCATCATGGCTCAGATCGTCTACTACGTTGCGGCCGGTGTGGCCCTTGGCGCGCCCAAGCGCGAGGTGAGCTTCTGCGTGCCGTCGGCCAACTTCGGCAACGTCTTTGCCGGTTACATGGCGTATAAGATGGGCCTGCCGGTGAAGCAGTTCATTATTGCCACCAACGCCAACGACATTCTCCACCGCACGCTTGCCGACAACGACTTCTCCAAAAAAGAGCTCGAAGCTACGCTCGCGCCGTCGATGGACATCGTGGTGTCGTCGAACTTCGAGCGTTTACTCTTCGATGCCTACGAACGCGACGGTGCTGCCGTGGCGGCCCTGCTCGAACGCTTCCAGCGCGAACCGACGGCGATGGCCGAAGCGCCGCTTGCCAAGCTACGCGAGAAGTTCGCAAGCTTCAGCGTGGATGACGCCACCATTCTCGAGGTGATCCGCGAGGCCCATCGGCGCACCGGTGAAATTCTCGACCCGCACACCGCCACCGGCTACCGCGCCGCCGAGCGCGTCCGCGCCGACCAGGCGACGCCAATGGTGACGCTGGCGACGGCGCATCCAGCCAAGTTCGCCGAGGCGGTGGTCAAGGCAGGTTTTCAGGGCGTGCCGCTGCCAACTCACATGGACGACCTGCTCGATCGCGAAGAGCGCTATGCGGTGCTGCCCGCCGAGCTTGCCGCGGTACAGCGGTTCGTGGCTGATAACCGCCGCTAATGGTGGCAGTCGCAACTCAGTCGACGGCCAGTGCACCGGCGCCCCGGCTCGAACCCCGCCCGCGCGATGCAGCGGTTTACGCGCGGGCGCAGGGTGAAGGGCTTAGCGAGCTACAGGCAAGGCTTCTGGCTGCGCGTCTGCCGGGCTACCGAGGCGAGCTTGCCCCGCTGGTGACGCCGAGCCTGCGCTACCTGGCCCATCCGGAGAAGCTCGCCGACGGGCGCCGCGCGGCCGAGCGTATCGCCACGGCGGTCGCCGAAGGCGAAACCATCGGTATCCTGACCGACTACGACGTCGATGGCATCACCTCTCACGTGGTCATTCGGCGCACCCTGGTGGAGCTGTTCGGCGTTCCTGAACATCGGCTGCATAGTTTGATCGGGCATCGCATTCACGATGGCTACGGCATCAGCCTGCCGCTGGTCGAGCGGACGCTGGCACTCTCGCCCAAGCCCACCCTAGTGATCACTGCCGACTGCGGTAGCTCCGACGAGCCGCGTATCGCGCGGCTCAAAGCCGCCGGGATCGACGTGGTAGTGAGCGATCATCACGCCATGGCGCTGGAGGGGCCGCCGCCTTCGGCCTACGCCTGCGTTAACCCCACCCGGGATGACTGTGACTATCCCGACGCCACCATTGCCGGGTGCATGGTGGCGTGGTTGGTCATGTCGCTGGCGCGCGGCGTACTGATCGAGTGGGGCGCGCTGCCCGCCAGCACGCCCAAGCTATCCCCCTGGCTCTCCTACGTGGCGCTGGGAACGGTGGCCGACTGCGTCTCCTTGGGCGCAAGCCCCGCCAACCGCGCGGTGGTGAGTCATGGGTTGACGCTGATCAACCGCATGGAGGCGGCCTGCTGGCGGGCCATGGCGCAGCGTTTGGGCGCCGATAGCGTGCCCTTCGATGCCGAAACGCTGGCGTTTCAGATGGGCCCGCGTATCAACGCCCGCTCGCGCCTGGACGACCCGTATGCCGCGCTGCACTTCATGCTCGCCGAAAGCGACAGCGTAGCCCAGCGCCAGCTCGCCGTGCTCGACGACGACAACCAGTCGCGCAAGGCGATCGAGGCCGATATGGCCGAGCAGGCCAAAGCACTGGCAGCTAGTGCCGTGGAGGCCGACGAACCGGCGGTCGTGGTGATGTTGGAAGATGGCCATCCCGGCGTGCAGGGAATCGTCGCCTCGCGCTTGGTGCAGGCCTTTGGGCGAGCGGCGTTGGTGCTAACGCCAGCAGCGGCGCCGGGTATGCTTACAGGCTCGGGGCGCTCCATCGATGGACTACACCTGCGCGATGCGCTGCAGCGCACCTTCGAACTTGCTCCTGATGCGCTGCCGCGTTTTGGTGGGCACAGCGGCGCTGCAGGCGTTGGCGTGCCACGCGAGCAGGTCGGCGCGTTCAAGGCCGCATTTCTGCAGGCCGTGGCCGAGCAGCTCAAAGGGCGCACGCTCTATCCGCGTCTATGGACCGATGGCGAGCTCAGCGAAGCGCAGCTAAGCCTGGAAACGCTTAGCGAAATCGAGGCGTTAGGCCCCTTCGGGCGCGAGTTCGAGGCGCCGCTGTTCGAAGGACGCTTTCTCGTCGAGTCGCTGCGCCCAGTAGGCGCCGACGGCACGCATTTGATGCTGGAGCTCTCTCAGGGGCGAGTAAGCTGCCGTGCCATCTGGTTTCGCGCGCTGACGCCCGGCGAGCTGCCGGCCTTTGGTTTGGGCGATACGCTGCACTGCGCCTATCGACTCAACCGCAACCGCTGGCGCGGGCGTGAATCGTTACAGCTAATGGTCGAGCATGCGGGACTCGATAGCCAATAATTAACTAGATGCATAACCACGGCTATATAAATAACCACGACTAAGGAAGCGCCATGCGCGTGGAAGAACTACCCCAGGACCCGCATAGGCCCTACGAAGACCTCATGGCAATGCTCTTGGGCACGCTGTTCGTTGCGCTCGGCGTAACGTTCTATACCCATGCCATCTTGATGACCGGCAGTACCGCAGGTATGGCGCTTTTATTGAACTACATGACGGGGTGGAGCTTCGGCACCTGGTTCTTTGCGATCAACCTGCCGTTCTACTATCTGGCGATCAAGCGCATGGGATGGAGTTTTACCCTGCGCACCTTCGTTGCTATCGGCTTGGTCTCGCTATTTTCGGAGTTGACCCAGCAGTGGGTGCGTTTCGACAGCCTGCCTTCGCTCTACGCCGCGCTCATGGGCGGGGCGCTGATGGGCTTGGGCATGCTGATGCTGTTTCGCCATCGCACCAGCCTTGGCGGCATCAATATCCTCGCGCTCTATCTACAGGAGCGCTACGGGCTGCGCGCAGGCTACGTACAGCTCGGTATCGACGGGGTGATTCTGCTCGTCGCCTTGACCCAACTGCCGCTGGATCGGGTGGCCTACTCGGTGCTCGGCGCGCTGACGCTCAACTTGATCATCGCCCTGAACCACAAGCCGGGGCGCTACATTGGCGTGAGCTGATGCTGCCCTTTTCAAGCGCGTCGCGGTCGTCAGGTTCGACGCTCTCGATCAGACGGCACAGACTATGGCCGTTGGGCGTACCGTCGGGCATGTGCCGCCAGCTCGCTAACGCCTGCTCCATGCGTGCTGCCAGGGCCGTGAGCTCAATGATCTGACGCTGAATTTGGGGCAGGCGTTGAGCTAGTAAATCGCGCACTAGCGGGCAGGGCGAGTCTCCGTGGTCGGCATGAGCGAGAATGTCGCCGATTTCATGGACGCTGAAACCGAGCTTGCGTGCGCGCTGAATGAACGCTAAGCGGTTTAGATCCTGCTGGCTAAAGCGCTGATAGCCGTTTCCAGGGTCGCGCTCTGGGCGCAGCAATCCTTCGCGTGCGTAATGGCGCACGGTCTCGGCGGTAACGCCTGCCTGCCTGGCAATATCAATTACCCTCATACGTGCCTCCCCGGTCAGTGTTTTACCCGCGACGTCCATTAGTGTAACAGCTTGTCAGCGCTCGCTATTTTGTAGAGCCGATGAAGTGCACGACTAATGTATAAGCGAGAATTGGAATAAAACGCTCGTTTGGCCTTGCGCCCTAGACCCTCTTGCGCAAAAACTGAGATGGAGACAAGGAAGGCGAAGAAAGGGCTTCGTCAGGATCATTGGGAAAAGAGGCAGACCATGCATAATAATGTCAAGAAACTCTCCATGGCGGCGGCCATCGCCGCCGTAGGGTGCGCCAGCCAAGCTCACGCCGGGGGCTACCAGATCAACGAGCAAAGCGTCAGCGGCCAAGGTTACGGTCATGCCGGGCGCAGCTCCAACGTTCACGATGCCACCATCGTCTTCGGCAACCCGGCCGGGATGTCGTTTTTGGATCGCGCACAGATCAGCGTAGGTGGCACTTATCTCAACCCCAAAACCAATATCAGCAACGTAGAGGCCAGCCGTACGCTGGATTCAGGAGTGGCGCTGGGCGGCCTGCCGAGTGGCAGCCAGATTCCCGTGGGCGGCATTCCGGGAACTAACGAAGGCGATATGGTGCCCGGCACGCTCGTGCCCTTCGCCTTCTACGCTCATCCGGTGAACGAGCGCCTGGCCTTTGGCTTTGGTGTCTATGCGCCGTTCGGCTCCAAGACCGACTACGAAGACAGCTTCCAGGGGCGCTATTTCGGCAACTATACCGAAGTCACCGTGATGTCGGCCCAGCCGACCGTCTCCTACCGCTTCAACGACCAGTGGTCGGTGGGCGCAGGCATCACCTTCAACCGCATCGACGGTGAACTGCGCCGTCAGCTCCCCTCCGAGGCGGGTTTCAACGCCGCTGGTGACGTCGACTCGCGGGTAGAGGGCGATGACGACGCCTGGGGTTACAATCTGGGGGTGATCTATCAGCCGGTACCGGAAACCACCTTTGGTTTGACCTACCGCTCCAAGGTGGATTACACACTCGATGGCACCTTCGTTGCGCGCGACCCGGCGGGCAACGTGGTACGCGCCGACGACAGCGCTAGCCTCGATCTGACCACGCCCGAGACGATCAACTTCTCGGTGACCCAGCAGATGAGCGATCGCTTCAAGCTGATGTTTGGCGCTTCCTGGGTGCGCTGGAGCCGCTTCGACCAGATTCTCGTCCAGGGCGGCGCGGGCGACACCATTACCCAAGAGCAGCAGGACTACTCCAACTCCTGGGCCTTTGCCACCGGCGGTGAGTACCAGCTGACCCCGACCCTTGCACTGCGCGCCGGGCTTACGCTCGACTACACGCCGACCAGCGATGAGCACCGCAGCGTGCGGATTCCTTCCGACGACCGACGCATCTTCTCGCTCGGCGCAGGCTGGAGCCCGACGCCGGATCTAACGCTTGACGTCGCCTACTCCTACCTCACCGAGCGCGGAACACATGTCGAGCAGGAGCGCGCCGATCTTCTCGCAAGCCCTGCTACCGGTGGCCTACCGGTAGGGGGTGCGACCTACTCCGCTGACTATAAGAACGAGGCCCATGGCTTCGGCGCGCAGCTGACCTATCGATTCTAAGTAGCCTTTTTCGATAGCGCGCGTAGCACAACAAAATGCCCGACGGATGAATCCGCCGGGCATTTTTTAGTTTTCTATCTCTATCTTTGCTCTACCTTTGAGCACTCTATTTTGCTATGAGCGCGCGATCATTTACCGCATTTGCAGTTATGGCCGCAGTCGACGGAGCCGTCGGTGTGTCCAATGGCGCAGGCCTGCGAGCAGAACAGCTGGCCGTTTTTCTCGATGGCCTTGTTATCAACTGAACAATCACACTTGGGACAAGCACACTGCTGTTGAGACATGATAGACCTCCTTGGATGGTGTACTAATAAGCTTAGTGCGGGCTCCTGACGTTATGTAATCGCAAAATTTATAGTCTTTGGCTATCGCAATGGTACGAGCCTGCCTCATTTCAAAATCACCGCGCCGTTAGGGCAGGTGAGGCGTGCTGCGTGCGCAGCGTCAAGGCGTAACGGGTGGATGCGGGCGCCGCTGGCTTTGGTTACACTATGCGCATTGCATCTTGATCCATTCGATTTACGTCCATTCAATCTCACGCGTATCGGCGCTGCCTAGTGCGGCGGCGATCCTCGCACATCGTAGAGTTAAGGCGACGCCATGTTGGAAACCAACCCCATTCACAACCAGATCAAGGACCTGTCTGAGCGGACAGACGTTCTTAGGGGGTATCTTTGACTATGCCGAGAAGAAAGATCGGCTAGAAGAGGTCTCGCGCGAACTCGAAGACCCCAACGTCTGGAACGATCCCGACTATGCCCAGAAGCTGGGTAAAGAGCGGGCCTCCCTCGAGGCCATCGTGGCTACCATCGACGAGCTCGACCAGGGCCTCGGCGACAGCCGTGACCTCTTGGAGCTTGCCGAAATGGAAGAGGACGAGGCGACCGTCGACGAGGTCAAAAAAGAGCTCGACGGCCTTCAGCAGACGCTGGAAAAGCTCGAGTTCCGGCGGATGTTCTCCGGCGAAATGGACGAGAACAACGCCTATCTGGATATCCAGTCGGGCTCAGGCGGCACCGAAGCGCAGGACTGGGCCAACATCCTGCTGCGCATGTACCTGCGCTGGGCCGAAAGCCATGGTTTCAAGGCCGAGATCATCGAGGCCTCTGCCGGTGAAGTGGCGGGTATCAAGTCAGCTTCCGTGCATATTCAAGGCGACCACGCCTTTGGCTGGCTGCGCACTGAAACCGGCGTTCATCGCCTGGTGCGTAAGAGTCCCTTCGACTCGGGCGGACGTCGGCACACCTCCTTTGCCTCGGTCTTCCTCTCTCCCGAGATCGACGATGATTTCGAGATCGATATCAATCCTTCCGATCTGCGCGTCGACACCTACCGCTCCAGCGGCGCGGGCGGTCAGCACGTTAACACCACCGACTCGGCGGTGCGGATTACCCACGAGCCGACGGGCGTTGTGGTGGCATGCCAAAACCAGCGCAGCCAGCACGCCAACCGCGACTTCGCCATGAAGCAGCTCAAGGCCAAGCTGTGGGAGCTGGAGATGCAAAAGCGCAATGCTGCCAAGCAGGAAGCCGAAGATGCCAAGGCCGACATCGGCTGGGGCAGCCAGATCCGCTCCTACGTGCTCGACGACCAGCGCATCAAGGACCTGCGTACCGGCGTCCAATCCAGTAACTGCGACAAAGTGCTCGACGGCGATCTCGATCAGTTCATCGTCGCCAGCCTCAAGCAAGGTTTGTAATCGTTTCGGTATCCTTCACCGGTTTTTCCAAGGTATCCCATGGCTCACCAAGACCCCGCTGCACACGCTGCCGACGAGCAGAACGAGAATCACCTGATTGCCGAGCGCCGCGCCAAGCTCACCGCGCGCCGCGAGCAGGCCAAGGCCCAGGGGAAGAGCGCCTTCCCCAACGCCTTTCGCCGTGACAGCCTGACCGTCGAGCTGCAGCAGGCGCTGGGTGACAAGGACAAGGCCGAGCTCGAAGCGCTCGACCACAAGGCAGCGGTCGCGGGCCGGGTAATGCGCAAACGTGGCCCGTTCATCGTCATTCAGGACGTGGCTGGCCAAATCCAGCTCTACGTCGACAAGAAGGGGCTGCCCGAGGCGACGCTCGAGGATATCAAGGGGTGGGACATCGGCGACATCGTAGCCGCCCGTGGGCCGGTGCATAAGTCTGGCAAGGGTGATCTCTACGTCATGATGGTCGAGGCCGAACTCTTGACCAAGAGCCTGCGTCCGCTACCCGACAAGTTCCACGGTCTGACGGATACCGAGGCGCGCTATCGTCAGCGCTACGTCGATTTGATCATGAACCCGCAGTCGCGCAAGGTTTTCGAGACCCGCGCGGCGGTGATCAGCGCTATGCGTCGCTTCTTCGAGCAGCGCGGCTTCATGGAAGTCGAAACGCCGATGCTGCAGCCGATCCCCGGCGGCGCCACGGCGCGGCCTTTCGTCACCCACCACAATGCGCTGGATATCGACATGTACCTGCGCATCGCCCCCGAGCTCTATCTGAAACGCTTGGTGGTAGGTGGCTTCGAGAAGGTATTCGAGATCAATCGCAACTTCCGTAACGAAGGGCTCTCGACGCGCCACAACCCCGAATTCACCATGGTCGAGTTCTACTGGGCCTACGCCGACTACCTCGATCTGATCGACATGACCGAGCAGATGCTGCGCGGCATCGCTGGCGACGTGCTGGGTAGCACCGACGTGCCCTATCAGGGCGAAATCTACGATTTCGGTAAGCCGTTCGTGCGCCTGACCATGCGCGAGGCGATTCTCGAGCACGGTGAGGGGATCGCGCCGAGCGAGCTGGCATCCCTCGAGGCGGCCAGTGCGTTAGCCACCAAGCTTGGCATCAAGGTCAAACCGAGCTGGGGGCTAGGGAAGCTACTCACCGAGATCTTCGAGGAAGTGGCCGAGCACAAGCTCGACCAGCCGACGTTCATCACCGAATACCCGGCCGAGGTGAGCCCTCTTGCGCGCCGTAGTGACGCCGATCCTTTCGTCACCGACCGTTTCGAGTTCTTCGTCGGGGGGCGCGAGATCGCCAACGGCTTCTCCGAGCTCAACGATGCCGAAGACCAGGCCGAGCGTTTTCGTGAGCAGGCCGCCGAGAAAGACGCGGGCGATTTGGAGGCGATGTACTATGATGCCGACTACGTACGCGCACTGGAGTACGGCATGCCGCCGACGGCAGGCGAGGGCATCGGCATCGATCGTTTGGTGATGCTGTTCACCGATAGCCCCTCGATTCGCGACGTGCTGCTGTTCCCGGCGATGCGCCCCGAGGTCGAGTGACGCCTTGAGCGCTCGCGAGAGCGCAGTGCCGGAATGGCGGCGTTATTGGTAAGTGGGCGCTATTGCGCCCATAATGACCACGTTTCGACGGTGAGGAGAGTCCCCATGAAACTGCTTAACCGCTCCGCTCTGAGCGTTCGACCCACCCAGCGCTTTGTCGACTGGATCAACGCGCTCGAGCCGACCGTGGGGGAGGATGATCTGACCCTGGGCGAGGTCGAACGCGAAAGCACGGTCTATCTGATTCCCGAGATGGACACCCCCGAGGCGCTGGAGACCTTCGTTCGCGACCGTTTCGAGGACATTCTCGAAAACGAGTTGCGCGCCTGGGAAGAGGACGAACGTCAGTGGCCCGAGGCGCTAGATTGGACGCTGTTCACCGATTTCTTGCGCATCGAACATAGCTACCTCGCCATCGACCTCGACGACGAAACTGCCCTCGAAGTCTCGGAAGTCGACGATACGCTGCTGCTGGATAACGAACAGGACTGACCCACTCGCCAACGCCGGAGCCTGCTCCGGCGCTGTCTTTTCTCTTATGCGACTTTTCCAGACCCGCCCCGGTGACGATGGCCTGCCCGGGCGCGAGCGAGCGCTCGCCGTACTGGCCTTGACCACGGGCACCCTGCTGGCGGTGATGGACACCACCATGGTCAACCTCGCGCTGCCGACGATGGCGGCCGACCTCGACGTGCCCGCCTCTCGCGCCGTGTGGATCACCAATATCTTCCAGGTCGTCTGCGCGGCCTTTTTGCTGGTGTTTGCCGGGCTTAGCGAGCTGGTGACCAGAAGGCGGCTCTATCTCTTTGGTTTGGGCACGTTCTTGGTCGGTTCGCTGGGTGCTGCACTGTCGCGTCATATCGATGTATTGCTGCTGTTTCGCGCCCTTCAAGGGCTCGGGGCGGCGGCTACGCTCTCCATTGGCCCTTCGCTCTACCGCATGATCTTTCCTTCACGCCTACTGGGCAGCGCCCTGGGGCTGAGTGCACTCGTCGTGGCGGGAGGCTACGCGGCGGGCCCAACGCTTAGCGGACTGCTGCTCAGCGTGGTCGACTGGCCGTGGCTCTTCGCCTTCAACCTACCGCTGGGTGTTTGCTCCTGGTGGCTGGCGCGCCGCGCGCTGCCGCGTGAGACCCCGCGCCAGGGGAGCTTCGATACGCCAGGGGCGCTTCTTTCCATGCTCATGCTGGCCAGCTTCTTTCTCGCCATGGACGCCGTGGGGCATACCGCGCCGCTGTGGCAAAGCGGTGGCTGGTTGCTGCTTGCCACAGTGGCCTGCTGGGGCTTCGTCTGGCGCCAACGGCGCGCGCGTTATCCGCTGCTGCCACTGGTGGTGTTTCGTGAGATGCGCTTTACCTTGGCGGTGTCGGCATCGGGGTTGGCCTTCATCGGCCAGGGGCTAACGTTCGTTGCACTGTCGTTTTTTTACCAGGAGCAGATGGGTTTCTCGGCGCTGGAAACGGCGTGGCTCTTCACGCCCTGGCCGCTTGGTATCATGCTGGTGGGGCCACTGGCCGGGCGCCTTGCCGACAAGATCAATCCAAGCCTTTTATCGAGCACGGGGCTTGTGTTCTTGATCGTAGGGCTGGTCGCTTTGGCGCTGGTCGATGAGCAGACCTCGGCGCTTGGTAGCCTGTGGCGCACCGCGCTCTGTGGTATCGGGTTTGGCCTCTTCCAGCCGCCTAACAACCGCGAAATGATGGGAAGCCTGCCGCCGGAGCGCAGCGCCAACGTATCTGGGGTGATGAGCACCACGCGTACGGTCGGGCAGTCCTTGGGCGTGGCGCTGGTGGGGGCGGCGCTGGCGTTAGGGCTCTCGATCCAAATGACGCTCTGGTTTGGCGCCTTGACCTCGGCGCTGGCCCTGGTGGCTAGCCTCTCGCGCGTCTCGCTTGCCCAGCGCGCTTTGCTGCAGCGCAGGGCATCGTCTGGATCGCGCTAAGCGCGTACAATGAGGCCAAAACACGCGAAGGAGGCGAATCCATGTCGGTGCAGTCACAAATCGAGCAAAAGCTGGCAGCGTTAGCGCCTGAGGCCCTGCAGGTGGAGAACGAAAGCCATCTGCACAACGTCCCCGCCAACTCCGAAACGCACTTCAAGGTCACTCTGGTCAGCGAGCGTTTCGATGCCATGATGCCGGTCAAGCGCCACCAGCAGATCTATGCACTGCTCGCTGATGAACTCTCAGGCCCAGTGCATGCCCTGGCGCTGCACCTATACACGCCCGCCGAATGGCAGGCGCGCGGCGGTGGCCGTCCCGACTCTCCCAACTGCCGGGGCGGCAGCGGCAAGTGAACCAAGAAGCGCTGCGACGGCAGTATCTGGACGCCATGGGCATTGTGACCTGGGCGTCGCGCTTCCAGTTGCCCAACGCGCGGGAAACCCAAGCGTGCGAATGGGAAGAACCCGTCGCCGAGAGCCCGGCCGCGCCGCGAGAGCGTCTGCAGGCGCTGCTCGACGATGCGCCCGCGCCTCATACAGCGCCGCGCGGTGAAACCCTGCCCAGTGCCAAGCCTGCCCGCCGCGCGCCAAGCGCTATTCGCCAAGCCCTTGGTCAGGAGGCGAAAGCCGCTACTCCCGAGCCTTCCGAGGCGACGCCAGCTCCCACGCCTACCCCGCGCGCGCTGGCGCCGTCGCTGCGCTTCACGCTTTCCGGGCTGTGCATTGGAGGGCGCTGGCTCTGCCTTCAGGCGGGGGGCGGCAACGCCCAGGAGATGGCGCTGATGCGCAACATGCTCGCCGCCGCTGGCGTGCCCCTTAGTGAGGTGCATGGGCTCGCGTTCTCCTGGCCGCTGATCGACAATGGCGCCAAGGTCGAAGAGCCGCTGGCCGAGGCGCGGGCGGGCGTCAGTGCGTTTCTCGCCGGGCACCAGGCGCGTCATGGCTGGCAGATCGAGCGCCTGCTCTGGTGGGACGAGCTCGACGTCGAGCCGTTTGCAGAGTTGCTGCAAATCGAGAACTCGCATTCGCGCACGCTCGATATACCCGTATGGCAGGGTGGGGCACTTGAAGCGATTGCCCAGAGCAGTGAGCAAAAGCGCGAACTCTGGCCTAGGCTCAAGGCGCTGGGTGCGTCGTGGTAACGGCCAGTGAGGTGAGGTTGAGCGCGCTGGATGCGTCGCATCTGGCGGCTCTAGTGGCGCTCGAGGGCATTGTCGGTAGCGGGGTAAGCGACCACTTGCTAAGTGGGGCGCTAAACTCGTCTACGAATCACGTGCTTGGCCTTTTCGTGGATGACGCCCTAGTGGGGTACGCCCTTATCGCGCGCCAGCCTTTCGATGCCGAACTCCAGGCCATAGGTGTCGCCCCTGGGCGGCGTGGTATGGGCTTGGGGGTAAGGCTGATGGCGGGTGTGATCGAGATAGCGCAGGCGTGGCAAAGCGAGCGTTTGCTACTGGAGGTGCGCGCAAGCAATACCGCGGCCCAGGCACTCTACCGGCGTTTCGATTTCAGCCAAGATGGGCGGCGAAAGGGCTATTACGCCGCACCGGGTCTTACTGGCGAACGCGAAGACGCCGTGCTGATGTCGCGCGGCGTCTAAGGTCATTATTTTGATAGCGATGTCGTCGGTCAGCGGTAGGTAGCGGCGTTGCTGGCTACCTGCCTTACGAGACGCTGTCGCTCTGCGTGGAGGTGTCGCCCTCTTTTAGCTGACCGAGCATGCGGTTCAAGCGCTCGACCCATTCGTCGCGCTCCTGCTTGAGGGTGGCGTTCTCGCTGCGAAGCTCTTCGTTTTCCAGCTTCATCAGCTCCAGCGCTTCCACCGTTGCGGTGATCTTCTGTTCGAGTTGATTGAGTAGTTCAAGGCTCATGCGTACCTCCAGTAGACAAAACGAGCCCGAGGCGAGCGAGCGCACCCGCCAGCGTGCAGTGCGCCGAGCGTAACGCCGCTGTCATTCGGCGGCAAGTGCTGTCTTAGCCCGGTAATGGCGTTTGGCGCCGATAGAGCCGTGCGCTGCTTTCGCCCGCCTGCGTTTCACGGTAGAGCTGCCAGTGGCAGGGGACCGTTGGCGTAAGCGTTGCTTCGACCTCTAGGTAGATCAAAGCGTCGTCGGCAAGCCAGTTCCCGAGCTCTAGCGCCTCACAGCATGGCGCGGCGAGACTCTGGTGAAAGGGTGGGTCGAGAAATACCAGATCGAAGCGCTCGGTAGGGGCGACGGTAAGAAAACGCAGCGCGTCTTGGGTCTGCACCTGGGCGTTGTGCGCGCCGAGAGTCGCTAGATTGGTCGTGAGCTGGGCGCTGGCCTTGGCCTCGCGCTCGACGAACAGCGCCTCACGGCAGCCGCGCGAAAGCGCCTCGATGCCCAAGGCGCCGGTACCGGCGAACAAATCGAGCGCGCGCTGACCGTAGAGCGTTTGACCTAGCCAGTTGAACAGCGTTTCGCGCACGCGGTCGGGCGTAGGGCGAAGCCCCGGCAGGTCGGGAATGGGCAGTTGGCGCCGCCGATAGTCGCCGCCGATGATGCGTAGTTTGCCGCGACGCGAAGCTGTGGCGCGAGAAGTGGCGGGTGAGCGAGAGGAGCGTTGTCGTGTCATGCGCGGATTGTAGCGGGCTGCTTGTCCAAAGTCTCGATGCGCGGTGATAGGATAGCCACCATATTGATTGTCTTTGTCGGATGACCCTACATGTTTGGTTTTTTCAAGCGTAAGAAGAAGCACGAGACGGACGAGCAGACGCTAGAGGAGCGCAACGCCCCTTCGGAGTCGGAGCAGGACGAAGACAGCGCCGCGCCAAAAGAGGAACGCGCCGAGGATACGCCCGTTGCACCTAGCGACGCAGCGGTATCGCATCCCGAACCCGAACCCGAACCCGAACCCGAACCCGAACCCGAACCCGAACCCGAACCCGAACCGGTTAAGGATCGCTTGCCAGCCGCCGCTGCCGAGCCAACACTCGCGCCAGA
>NZ_JAJISC010000008.1:0-129105 GCF_024790395.1 Halomonas dongshanensis | reverse complement strand
TCCAGAGCCAGAGCCAGAGCCAGAGCCAGAGCCAGAGCCAGAGCCAGAGCCAGAGCCAGAGCCAGAGCCAGAGCCAGAGCCAGAGCCAGAGCCAGAGCCAGAGCCAGAGCCAGAGCCAGAGCCAGAGCCAGATAAGCCTGCGCTTCAAGAAAAACCCGGCGCCGACAAAAGCGAAAAGCGCGGCTGGTTCGCGCGTATTCGCTCGGGGCTCGGAAAAACGCGCGCTAACCTCACCGACGGCCTCGCCGATCTGTTTCTGGGTAAAAAGCAGATCGACGACGAGCTGCTGGAAGATCTCGAAACCCAACTGCTGATGGCCGATGTGGGTATCGATGCCACCAGCGAGATCATCGAGCGTTTACAAGCGCGCGTCTCGCGAAAGGAGCTGAAGGACCCCCAGGCGCTCTATCGCGGTTTGCAGGAGGAGCTCGGCGCCATGCTGTCGCCGGTGGCTACGCCGCTGAGCTTCGATAAGGCAGGCGATGGGCCTTTCGTCATTCTGGTGGTTGGCGTCAACGGCGTCGGCAAGACGACTACCATCGGTAAGCTGACCCAGCGTTTCCAGCGCGAAGGCAAGAAGGTCATGCTAGCGGCAGGCGATACCTTCCGTGCGGCGGCGGTCGAGCAGCTCAAGGTGTGGGGCGAGCGCAATCAGGTGCCGGTCATCGCCCAGCATACCGGCGCCGATAGCGCCTCGGTGATCTACGACGCGGTTGCCGCTGCCAAGGCGCGCGGCGTCGATGTATTGATCGCCGATACCGCCGGGCGGCTGCATAACAAAAGCCACTTGATGGAAGAGCTCAAGAAGGTTCATCGCGTGATGCAAAAGCTCGACGCCAGCGCACCCCACGAGGTCATGCTGGTGCTCGATGCCGGTACCGGCCAGAACGCCATCTCCCAGGCCAGCACCTTCAACGAGGCGGTACCCATTAGCGGTATCACGCTGACCAAGCTCGACGGTACGGCGAAAGGTGGCATCATCTTCGCCTTGGCCAAGCAGCTCGATACGCCCATTCGCTTCATCGGCGTAGGCGAGGGGCTCGATGACCTACGCCCCTTTGAGGCGAACGACTTCGTCAAGGCCCTGTTCGATCAGCAGGGGGACACAACGGACGCATGATTGCCTTCGAACATGTCGGCAAGCGCTATGGAGGGCGCTTCGAAGCGCTAGCCAACCTCGATTTTCGCATCGAGCGGGGCGAAATGGTGTTTCTCACCGGGCACTCGGGCGCGGGTAAGAGCTCTCTTTTGCGCTTGATCATGCGCTTAGAGACGCCTTCGCGGGGCCGGGTGCTGGTCGCCGGGCACGACATCGCTAAGCTCCATGCTGGCCAAGTGCCGTTCTATCGCCGTCAAATCGGCGTGGTCTTTCAGGATCACCAGCTGCTCTTTGATCGCAATATCTTCCATAACGTCTCGCTGCCGCTAGAGATCCAGGGCGTCGAACCGCGCGAGGCAGCGCGGCGAGTGCGCGCCGCGCTCGATAAGGTTGGCCTCTTGCACCGCGAGAAGGCGTTACCCATCGAGCTCTCCGGCGGCGAGCAGCAGCGCGTGGGCATCGCCCGCGCGGTGGTCAACAAGCCCGCCATGCTGCTCGCCGACGAGCCGACCGGCAATCTCGATCCTCAGCTCTCTGCCGACATCATGGGGCTGTTCGAAGACTTCAATCGCATCGGCACCACAGTGATGATCGCCAGTCACGACTTGGCGCTGATCGCACGCCTACGCCATCGCATCCTGCGGCTACGCGACGGTCGCCTAGTGGCCGACGAGGGGGCGGCATGAAATCCAAACCATCCACCACGCCACGTCGCTCCCAGGGCGCCGCGCCCAAGGTCGTCAAGACGAAGCGCACGCGTACCCGTCCCACCAGCGCTGCTGCGCCGCGACCTGCGCGCACCCAGGGGCCGCGTAGGTCGAGCCGCCTACGCGCCTGGGGACGGCACCATCGGGCTATGGCGCTGGATAGCCTACAGCGCCTGGTACGCACGCCACTGGGCAATCTGTTGACCATGCTGGCCATCGCCATCGCCCTGGTGCTGCCTGCGGCACTGTGGCTGACGCTGGATAGCGCTCGGTTGCTCGACGCCGAACTCGAAGAGAGCGCCACCATGACGCTCTATCTCGATCACGGTGTTAGCGTGGCTGAGGCTGGACGGATTGATGAGGCGCTTCATGCCAACGCCGGGGTAATCTCGACGCGGCTAATAGACCCCGAAGAGGGAATGGCCGAGTTTCAGCGATCGCTCGGGCTCGAAGACGCCCTGACCGGGCTCGAGGAGAACCCGCTTCCTGCAAGCATCGTAGTGCGCCCTCGGTCCGTCGAGCCTACCTCGATGGAACAACTTGCTGCCGAGCTGGGTGAACTTGCCGGGGTCGAGGAGGCGCGGCTCGATCTTGCCTGGGTCGAGCGGCTGCGTCATCTGGCCGAGCTTGGGCGCCGCGTGGCGCTAGCGCTAGGGGCGCTGTTTGGCCTTGGCGTACTGCTGGTGGTCGGTAATACCATTCGGCTCGCCGTGGAGAGTCGACGTCGCGAGATCGAGGTGGTCATGCTGATTGGCGCCACCCATGCCTTCGTGCGTCGGCCGTTTCTTTATAGCGGCGCCTGGTACGGGCTGGGTGGCGGTCTGTTGGCGATGGGGTTGTTGACCCTGGGCAACCATTGGCTGTCGCTGCCCGTCGCCGCGTTGGCGGCAAGCTATGGCGCTAGTTTTTCGCTACCTGCGCTCGATTTTTTAGGCTCAACAATCCTGCTCTCTTGCAGTACACTACTTGGATGGTTGGGCGCTTGGCTTGCCGTATCACGCCACTTGGCCAGCATTCGTCCACGCTAATCATCGTTCGGTCGCCGTGCTCGAGGCGGCCGTGAAAGGAACCTTCTTCGCCCGCTAAGGTCGTAGAAGCATCACGACTCTGAACGGGTCACCGATACAGGTTATCGAGGAGACCATCTGCACATGAGCACAAGTCTTCTACCGGTTGGGCAGCTATCCCCCGGCAACGATCTTGGCGGCTATCTCCAAGCGGTTAACGGTATTGCCGTACTAAGCCCCGAGGAGGAGCGCGAGTTGGCCTATCGTCTTTACGACGATGGCGATCTCGAAGCCGCGCGGCGCCTGGTGCTTTCACATCTGCGTTTCGTTGTGCATATCGCACGTAGCTACTCGGGCTACGGCTTGCCTCAGGCGGATCTCATTCAGGAAGGCAACGTTGGCCTAATGAAAGCCGTCAAGCGCTTCGACCCTAATCAGGGCGTGCGCTTGGTATCCTTTGCCGTACACTGGATCAAGGCTGAAATTCACGAATTCGTCTTGCGTAACTGGCGTATCGTTAAAATTGCCACGACCAAAGCGCAGCGCAAACTTTTCTTCAACTTGCGTAGCGCTAAGAAGCGCTTGGCTTGGCTGAACAACGACGAAGTGGCGGCTATCGCCAAGGATCTCGACGTCAAACCCGAGACCGTACGCGATATGGAAGGCCGTTTAGCCGCCTTCGATGCCGGGTACGATGCCGCGCCTAACGACGATGAAGAGAGCGCTTATCAAGCGCCTGCTTATTTCCTCGACGATGCTGCTGCCGACCCTGCTCTAAAGCTCGAAGACAGCGACTTCGAAGAGGACTCCACGCGTCGATTGCAATTGGCGCTCAAGGAGCTCGACGATCGCTCCCGCGACATACTCCAGCGCCGCTGGCTCGCCGAAGACAAGGCCACCTTGCACGATCTGGCTGACGTCTATGGGGTTAGCGCCGAGCGTATCCGTCAGCTAGAGAAAAACGCGATGAAAAAGCTGCGTCTTTCCATAGGCGATACGCTGACCGCTTAACTTGCAGTGCACTGCTTTTCTCATACGGCGTTCGAAAACCGGCTTATAGCCGGTTTTCTTATGTTAGATAATGCAATGAGATGAGTGGAAATAAGTCCGAGGAGAATAGGCGCGAGTCAGCTGCCTAGCACATTGTGGTAGCGTTTCGTCACCGTCATCGTAGTAGGGGGCAAGGCATGATGGCATTCAGTGAGCGTCAAAAACTGCCCATAGGTGTGCAGACTTTCACTGATATTCGTGAAGACGATTACTACTACGTCGATAAAACGCCGTTGTTGCATCGCTTGATCGATGAGGGCAAATACTATTTCCTCTCCCGCCCGCGCCGTTTCGGCAAGAGTCTGCTGCTCGATACCTTGCGCTGCCTCTTCGAGGGTCGCGAAGAGCTGTTCGACGGGCTCTATATTCAGGACAAGTGGGACTGGCAGCAGACGCATCCGGTGATTCGGCTAAGCTTCGCCGATGGCGTGGTGCACAACCGTGAAGCGCTGGACGTGCGCATTCGTGACCAGTTGCTGATTCAGCGCGAGCGGCTGGGCCTAACTGAGCCGCGCCCATCCGATATCCCTGGGGAGTTCTCCGCGCTGATCCGCGAGGCGCATCAGCACTTTGGCGAGCGCGTAGTGGTACTGATCGACGAGTACGACAAGCCGATTCTGGATAACATCCTCGACGCCGAGCGCGCCCGGGAGCTACGCGAAGGGCTCAAGAACCTTTATAGCGTGCTCAAAGATGCCGACCCGCACTTACGCTTTGTGCTGCTAACGGGGGTTTCCAAATTCAGCAAGGTGAGTCTGTTTTCGGGGCTTAACAACCTCAACGACATTACTTTGGATGCTCCCTACGCGACGATTTGCGGCTACACCGATGCCGATATCGACCGCGTCTTCGCGCCCGAATTGCCGGGGCTCGATCGAACGCATATCCAGAGCTGGTATAACGGCTATCGCTGGGGCGGGCAGGAGGTCACAGCGGTCTATAACCCCTTCGATGTGCTGCTGCTATTTCAAAAGCGTCAGTTCGGGGCGTACTGGTTCGAGAGTGCGACACCGACGTTTCTAATCGATCTCTTGAAACAGCGTGGCGTGTTTACCCCGCAGCTGGATCGCTTACAGGCAAAGGCCCAACTGCTTGGGCGTTTCGATGTCGATGACATCACCACCGAAGGGCTGCTGTTCCAGACGGGCTACCTAACCATTAAAGCCGTGGAAGAGCCGCTGGTAGGTTACCAACTCTATACGCTGGGCTTTCCCAATCAGGAAGTGGAAAGTAGCCTCAACGAACTATTGCTACCGGCGCTGGGTTTGCGTGACAGCGAACTGCAGCGCCACCAGTTGGGGTTGATCGATGTGCTACGTCAGCACGATCTCGCAGGCCTTGAAGCGCATCTCAAAGCCCTCTACGCAGGCCTCCCCCACGACTGGTACCGCAACAATCCCATCGCCCAGTACGAGGGTCACTACGCCAGCGTATTCTACAGCCACTTTGCCGCTCTAGGCGTCGGCGTGAGCGTAGAAGACGCCAGCCACCACGGCCGGGTAGACATGGCTGTCGAGGCGTTTGGGCATCGCTATCTGTTCGAGTTCAAGGTGGTCGAGCAACTGCCCGAAGGGCGGGCGCTCGCACAGATCAAAGCACGCGGCTACGCCGACAAGTATAAGAACCAGGGCCAGCCAATCCGCTTGGTGGGGGTGGAGTTCTCCCTCGAGCAGCGCCAGATCGTCGGCTTCGAGGTCGAGACGCTAGCAAGCGCGGGGTCTGCGTGATAGACTACGCCATCCTCTCAGACAAGACCCGTGGGCGGGCAGTTGAAACGTGTTGAATTTAACTGCCAGTCGCACTATTTGAAAGGATTAAATTCCTTTCGAATCAATTAGTTAATTCGTTGTCGCGAGACGGCAACCAACATTCTCCAAGGAGATATCTGTGGCGAACAGCAAGCAAGCTCGCAAGCGCGCCCGTCAGGCCGAACAGCGTCGCGTCCTGAAATCCAGCCAGCGCAGCATGGTCCGTACCTACATCAAGCGTGTGATCCGTGCGATCAACACCGGTGACCATGGCAAGGCAATGGAAGAGTTCAAAGTGATGCAGCCGGTCGTCGACCGTATCGCTGACAAGGACGTGCTTTCCAAGAAGAAAGCCGCGCGCCTGAAAAGCCGCTTGAACAAGCGCATTAAGGCACTGGCGGCGTAAGTCGGCAGGCGCCCTGAAAAAAACCGGCTACGGCCGGTTTTTTTGTGCCCACACGGTACGCCTTCGGGCGTGGATGACGCGATGTCCGCAAGCTCCCCTGAATCTGAATCGACCGTTGCTCCGCCGCGCCGGGGACTGATGCGCTCTGGGCTGGTGGTGAGTGCCATGACCATGCTATCGCGGGTCATGGGGCTGGTGCGCGATGTCGTCGTGGCCATGCTGCTGGGGGCAGGCGACGGGGCCGATGCCTTCTTCGTCGCTTTCAAGATCCCCAACTTTCTGCGGCGGCTGTTTGCCGAGGGCGCCTTCAATCAGGCCTTCGTGCCGGTGCTCTCCGAGTACTCCTCGGGGCGGGATCGGCGAGAAGTGCGCGCGTTGCTCGATGCCGTGGCGGGCAGCTTAACGGCGATTCTGGCGTTGGTCACGGCGCTGGCGATGCTCGCCGCGCCCTGGCTGATCTGGGTGTTTGCCCCCGGTTTCGGTCGCGAGCCGGAAAAGCTCGCTATGACCGCCGATATGCTGCGGCTGACCTTTCCCTATCTGCTTTTGATCTCGCTGACTGCCTTTTCGGGCAGCGTGCTCAATACCTGGAGCCGTTTTGCCGTACCGGCGTTCACACCGGTGCTGCTGAATCTATCGCTGATCGGCGCGGCGCTGTTCTTGATGCCGCTGATGCAAGAGCCCGCCATGGCGTTGGCTTGGGGGGTGTTGATTGCCGGAGTGGCCCAGCTTGCGTTTCAGGTGCCGTTTCTCTATCGCCTCGGGCTTTTACCCACGCCGTGGCCGAACTTTGCCCACGAAGGGGTGAGGCGCATTCTCAAGTTGATGGTGCCCGCGCTCTTCGGCGTGTCGGTATCGCAGATCAACCTCTTGCTCGACACCATTTTGGCTTCGCTGCTGGCCGCGGGTAGCGTCTCCTGGCTGTACTATTCGGATCGCTTGGTGGAGCTGCCGCTGGGCGTGTTTGGGGTGGCGATTGCTACGGTGATTTTGCCCGCGTTGTCGCGCCGTCACGCCGAGCAGTCGGGCGCGCACTTTGCTGCCATGCTCGACTGGGCGCTGCGAATCGTGCTGCTCGTGGGCCTGCCTGCCGCGCTGGCGCTGGCCGTGCTTGCCGAGCCGCTTTTGATTACGCTGTTTCACTACGGCGCGATGACCGATAACGATATCCAGATGGCCGCCATGAGCCTTCGCGCCTACGCCTTTGGCCTCGTCGCCTTCATGCTGATCAAGGTGCTGGCACCGGGCTTTTTCGCCCGCCAGGACACCAAGACGCCGGTCAAGGTGGGCATCGTGGCGATGGTGGCCAACATGGTGTTCAACCTGATTCTGATTTGGCCGCTGGCTCACGCGGGCTTGGCGTTGGCAACGGCGCTGTCGGCTTTCTTGAACGCAGGGCTTCTGGGCTATCTACTGCATAAGCAGGGCGTCTTGGTGTTCCAGTCCGGCTGGGGGCGCTTTGCCCTCCAACTCGTGGGTGGCAGCGTACTGATGTCAGTGGCGCTCTACTGGGCCGCGCCCGAGTGGCACCGTTGGCTCGCCTTTGGCCTGTGGCAGCGGGTGGGCAGCGTGCTAGGGCTCGTGGCGCTGGGTGGGGGCATTTATGCCGCCTGGCTCTTGCTCTTGGGGCTTAGGCCGCGCCATTTGAGAATGCAGGCGTAGCCAAGCGTTGGGCGCGGCCTGCACCCGGCGGGCCGGGTTGGTTATAATCGAGTAATTCCATGCTTGCCCTGGGCGCGGGGTAAGCCGACACACAACGGCTGAGGTGCCATGCGCGTCATTCGAGGTCTGCACAACTTGACAGCGGAACACCGCGGCGGGGTCGCCACCATCGGCAACTTCGATGGCGTGCACCGGGGCCACCAGGCGATTTTGCAGCAGTGCCGCGAGCACGCTACGCGCCTGGGGGCGCCGCTAACGGTGGTGGTGTTCGAGCCCCAGCCGCGGGAGTTCTTCGCCGGCGATCAGGCGCCACCGCGCCTGACGCGGCTGCGCGAAAAAGTGCGCTTGCTTGGCCAGCATGGCGCTGAACAGGTGCTCTGCTTGCCGTTCAACGACGCGCTACGAAGCCTCACCGGTCGCGCTTTCATCGACCAAGTGCTGGTCGAGGGCTTGGGCGTCAAGCATCTTGTGGTAGGGGATGATTTCCGTTTTGGCTGCGATCGCAGCGGCGACTTCACCCTGCTGGCGGAGGTGGGCCATGAGCAGGGGTTTGCCGTGGAGCACACCCGCACCTTTACGCTGGAAGACGAGCGCGTATCCAGCACCCGCGTGCGCACGCTGCTTGCCAGCGGCAACTTTGCTGCTGCCGCGCGCCTATTGGGGCGCGCCTACTCGCTTGAGGGTCGCGTAGTGCGCGACCAGCAGCTAGGACGCACCATTGGCGTGCCCACCGCTAACTTGCCGCTGCTACCGATGCCCTTGACACTGCGCGGCGTATTCGCCGTGGTTGCCGAGCTCGAAGATGGCGCGCGCTATGGGGGCGTGGCTAACGTCGGCTTTCGCCCTACGGTAGGCGCGACGCGACCCACGCTCGAAGTGCACTTGTTCGATTTCGATGGCGATCTCTACGGCCAGCGTCTGCGCGTCTTTCCCTGCGCGCGGCTGCGCGGCGAGAAGAAGTTCGCCGATTTCGACGCCCTCAAGGCGCAGATTCATCACGATCAAGCCCAGGCGCGGCGCTATTTAGCGGCAGGCGCCAATGACCGTTTCATCACGCTCGATCTGGCCTCGGCCCCGCTCGGGCGTGAGGCTCTTTCCTCTGATTCCCCTTCGGCGGGTGCTTCCGCCGATGCTAACGACGGCTGACCGACCTATGGATTACAAGCACACGCTGAACTTGCCCGAAACCGACTTCCCCATGCGCGGCATGCTGCCCAAGCAGGAGCCGGGGCGCGTTTCCAAGTGGCAGGACATGAACCTGTACCAGCGCCTGCGCCAGGCCCGCGCGGGCGCGCCGCTGTTCGTTCTGCACGATGGCCCTCCTTACGCCAACGGCAGCATCCATATCGGTCATGCGCTAAATAAGATTCTCAAGGACATCATCGTCAAGTCGAAGAACCTGGCAGGCTTCGACGCGCCTTACGTGCCGGGCTGGGACTGCCACGGGCTGCCCATCGAGCACAAGGTGGAAACCACTCACGGCAAGCATCTGGAGCCCGAGAAGGCCCGGGCGCTATGCCGCGAATACGCCGCCGCCCAGGTCGAAACCCAACTGGCGGACTTCGTGCGCCTGGGCGTGATCGGTGACTGGGAGCATCCCTACCGCACCATGGATTTCGCCAACGAGGCAGGTGAGATTCGGGCGTTGGCGAGCATGGTCGAGGCGGGCTTCGTCTTCAAAGGCTTGAAGCCGGTCAACTGGTGCTTCGACTGCGGTTCGGCCCTGGCCGAAGCGGAGGTGGAGTATCAGGACAAGAAGTCCGACGCCATCGACGTTGCCTTCCCGGTCGATGATGCCGACAAGCTGGCGGCGGCCTTTGGCCTCGCCACGCTACCCAAACCCGCCGCCGTCGTGATCTGGACCACCACGCCCTGGACCATCCCCGCCAACCAGGCGCTCAACGTCCACCCCGAGTTCACCTACGCTCTGGTAGATACCGGTGAGCGTCTGCTGCTGCTGGCCGAGGAGCTGGTCGAGAGCTGCCTCGAGCGCTTCGGACTCGAAGGCGAGGTGATCGCTACCGCCAAGGGCGAGACGCTCGATCTGATCAACTTCCGTCATCCATTCTATGATCGCCTCTCGCCGGTGTATCTGGCCGACTACGTCGAAAGTGAAGTCGGCAGTACCGGTATCGTGCACTCCGCACCCTCTTATGGCGTGGATGACTTCAACACCTGCCGCGCCTACGGCATGGGCTTCGACGATATGCTCAACCCCGTGCAGGGCAACGGCGTCTATATCGACGATCTGCCTTACTTCGGCGGTCAGATGATCTGGAAGGCCAACCCCCATATCGTCGAGAAGCTGGCTGAGGTGGGCGCTCTGATGGCGCACAAAACGATCACCCACAGCTACATGCACTGCTGGCGCCACAAGACGCCGGTGATCTACCGGGCCACGGCGCAGTGGTTCGTCGGCATGGACATCCAGGGCAAGGATGGCCGCACGCTGCGCGAGCGGGCGCTGGAGGGGATCGAAGCGACCCAGTTCACCCCGGCCTGGGGCAAGGCGCGGCTGCACAGCATGATCGCCAACCGCCCGGACTGGTGCATCTCGCGTCAGCGTAACTGGGGCGTGCCGATCCCGTTCTTTTTGCACAAGCAGAGCGGTGAGCTGCATCCGCGTACCGTCGAACTGATGGAAGAGGTCGCCAAGCGCGTCGAAGAGGAGGGCATCGATGCCTGGTTCCGCCTCGACCCGGCGGTTCTGCTCGGCAGCGAAGCAAACGACTACGACAAGGTCACCGACACCCTGGACGTGTGGTTCGACTCCGGCACCACCCATCGCCACGTGCTCCGAGGCTCACACCCGCAAGGCCACGAGAGCGGTCCGCGGGCGGATCTCTACCTCGAAGGTTCGGATCAGCACCGTGGCTGGTTCCACTCGTCGCTACTGACCGGCTCGGCCATCGATGGCCACGCGCCCTATCGTCAGCTTCTGACCCACGGCTTCACCGTCGATGCCCAAGGGCGCAAGCAGTCGAAGTCGCTGGGTAACGTCGTTGCTCCCCAGGCGGTGATGGACAAGCTCGGCGCCGACATCCTGCGTCTGTGGGTCGCCTCGACGGACTACTCCGGCGAAATGGCGGTATCCGACGAAATCCTGAAGCGCACCGCCGACGTTTACCGCCGTATTCGCAATACCGCGCGCTTTTTGCTGGGTAACCTGAACGGCTTCGATCCGGCCACCAACATGGTCGCCTTCGACGACATGATCGCGCTGGATCGCTGGATCGTCGACCGTGCGCTGCAGCTGCAGACACGCATCGAAAGCGCCTACAACGAGTATCGCTTCCGCGACGTCTACCAGCAGGTACACGACTTCTGCGCTCGCGATCTGGGCGGGTTCTATCTGGATATCATCAAGGATCGTCAGTACACCACCCAGACCGACTCGCTGGCCCGGCGTAGCTGCCAAAGCGCGCTCTATCACGTCATCGAGGCGCTTAGCCGGTGGGTCGCGCCGATTCTCTCCTTCACCGCCGAGGAGATTCACGAGCATATTCCCGGCGAGCGCGGCGATAGCGTGCTTCTCGAAACCTACTACGCAGGCCTCGTTGCCCTGCCGGAGAACGCCGAAATGGGACGGGCTTTTTGGGAGCGAGTGCTCGAGGTCAAGCAGGCGGTCAACAAGCGCCTGGAAGAAGCGCGTAACGAGGGCGCGATCAAGGGCTCGCTAGACAGCGAAGTGACCCTCTACGTCGACGATACGCTCAACGCGCTGCTGTCGCGTTTGGGCGATGAGCTGCGCTTCGTGCTGATCACCTCCAACGCTACGCTGGCGCCGCTGGCGGATGCCGATGCCTCGGCGCACAGCGAGCTCGACGGGCTCAAGGTGGCGGTCGTGGCGAGCCAGTTCGAGAAGTGCGAGCGCAGCTGGGAGCGCCGCGCCGACGTGGGCACGCACCCCGAGCATCCCACCCTCTGCGAGCGCTCGATTTTGAACCTGCCCGAGGGGCCGGGCGAGGTACGCCGCTATGCCTAACGCCGTTGCGCCGCAGGGCGCTACCGGGGGCGAGCGCCCCCCGATGAACAAACCGCTGCGCTGGCTGTGGCTGGCAGTGGCGGTCATCGCCCTGGATTTAGCGACCAAGTATCTGGCTAGTCACATGCTGGATTACAACCGGCCGCTCGCCGTGCTGCCCATTTTCGATCTACGCTTGATGCACAACACCGGGGCCGCGTTCAGCTTTCTTGCCAGCCATCCCGGCTGGCAGCGCTGGCTGTTCGCGGCCATCGCCATTGGCGCGAGCGTGGGGCTTACGGTGTGGCTTTCGCGTATTCGCTATGACGAGAAGCTCTTGGCCATCTCGCTGCCGCTGATCATCGGCGGGGCTCTGGGCAATCTCTACGATCGTTTGATTCATGGCTACGTGGTCGATTTTCTCTCGTTTCACGTAGCGGGCTGGTACTACCCGGCCTTTAACGTAGCCGACATCGGTATTACGCTGGGCGCCATCGGGCTGATTTGGGAGTCGTTCATGGGCGACCGCCGACGCAAGGCCCGGGCCGCTGCCCAGTCAGCAGAATGAGGAGTAACATGAGCGAATATCGCATCGGTGACGGCATGGAAGTGACCCTTCACTTCACCGTCAAGCTGGAAGACGCAACGGTCGTCGACTCGACCAAGGAGAAGGCTCCAGCGACCTTCCAGTTCGGCGATGGCAATCTGCCGCCCGGCTTCGAAAATCCCATCAAGGGCATGGCCGCAGGAGAGCAGGGGAGCTTCACCATTACCCCCGAGCACGGTTTCGGTCAGCACAACCCGCAAAACATACAGTTGCTCAAAGTGGCGGATTTTGGCGATGAAACGCCCGAACCCGGCATGGTGATGTCGTTTGCCGACAAAGCGGGAACGGAACTGCCAGGCGTGGTCAAAAGCGTGGAAGGCGAGCGCGTCGAGGTCGATTTCAATCACCCTCTGGCGGGCCGCACGCTGACCTTCGAGGTCGAAGTGATCGACGTCAAACCGGCCACGACCCACTAGCTTGGCTCAAGCGATGCCCGGCGCATCAAGGTGCTCTATGCAAATGCAACCGACGCAACCGCAATCGACGCAGACGCAACCCGTACAGATCAAGCTGGCCAATCCGCGTGGCTTCTGTGCTGGTGTTGATCGCGCCATCGATATCGTCAATCGGGCGCTGGACGTCTTCGGCCCGCCCATCTACGTACGCCATGAAGTGGTGCACAACCGCTTCGTGGTCGAGACGCTGCGCGAGCGCGGTGCCGTCTTCGTCGAGGAGCTCGACGAGGTGCCCAACGACGTCATCGTCATCTTCTCGGCTCACGGCGTTTCGCGCGCGGTGCAGGATGACGCGGCCCAGCGCGGTCTCAAGGTCTTCGACGCCACCTGCCCCCTGGTCACCAAGGTGCACATGGAGGTACTGCGCTACGCCAAGCGCGGTCAGGAGTGCATTTTGATCGGCCATGAAGGCCACCCAGAGGTGGAGGGGACGATGGGGCGCTATGACACCTCCTTCGGCGGGCATATCTACCTCGTCGAGGACGAAGAGGACGTAGCGAAGCTCGAGGTCAACGACCCTGCCACCCTCTCTTTCGTCACCCAGACCACGCTCTCCATGGACGATACCGCCAAGGTGATCGACGCCCTGCGCGAGAAGTTTCCCGAGATCCACGGCCCGCGTAAGGACGACATCTGCTACGCCACCCAGAACCGCCAGGATGCCGTGCGCGAACTTGCCGCCGAGAGCGACTTGGTGCTGGTCGTGGGCAGTCCCAATAGCTCCAACTCCAACCGCCTGCGCGAGCTTTCCGAGCGTATGGGCACGCCTGCCTACCTCATCGACAACGCCGAGCAGATCGACCCGGCGTGGCTTAAAGGCGTTGCCCAGATTGGTATTACCGCTGGGGCCAGCGCGCCCGAGGTGCTGGTCAAAGGGGTGATCGAGCGGCTACAGTCACTGGGTGCCACGGCGCCGCAGGAGCTCGCCGGGCGCGAAGAGACCATTACCTTCTCCATGCCGAAGGAGCTCCGCGAGAAGGTTATCGTCAGCGGCTAGCGCTGCCGTGATCACTACAGGAGGGCGGCTCGGTGTATCCTGCGTGTCCTCGCCGCGCTGGCATGACGCGCTGCCAGCGCGGCGTCACCTTGATCGAACTGTTGATCGCCGTGGCGATCGTGAGCCTTCTTGCCGCGATCGCCTATCCGCCCCTTTCCCGCCATCTCGAACGTTCCCTTCGCGCTGATGCCCACGCCGGGCTTTTGAGCGCGGCGAGCGAACTCGAACGCTGTCATGCTCGTCACCTGAGCTACGCGGCATGCGCCATCAGTGCGCGCTCACCTGCTGGTCACTACCAAATACGCTTGGAGCATACGTCTACCGTGCCGCGCGTGGTCGCCACGACCGCCCGCGAAGATGGCTGTCACGATGCCATCGTGCTGACGCTAACGGGCGAGCGCCTGCCCCAGGCGTGCTGGCCATGAACGTTTTTATTGAACGTCAGCGTGGTTTTACCCTGATCGAAGCGCTCGTTGCTTTGACGCTGCTGGCCGTTGGCCTTTTGGGTGTGGCCGCCATGCAGTTGAAGGCGTTCAACGCGGCCGAGCAGGGCTATCGCGATGCCCACGCTCATCTGGCGGCCATCGATGCTCAAGAGCGGCTGTGGGCGGCCTTTGCCGAGCATGGCGGCTGCTACACCATTGCCCTCAGCGCGCTAGAAGCCGATTGGCAGCGGGCTTGGTTCTATGGCAACCGTAATGGGAGTGGCGAGGAGAGTAACGCCCCCGCCGCCTTGGCCAACGGCAGTGGCGCAATGACTCGCCAAGGCTGCCGCTTCGATATCAGTATCATGCCGCAGGCGTCCAACGTAGAGCCGAGCACTCCCTTAAGCTACAGCGTCTTTTTACCCGATCAACTGCCGTTACCGGGGGCCCCATGAGACGGGCATCGCAGGGCTTTACGCTTTTGGAGCTGCTTATCGCCTTAGCGATTGGTACGGTGATCGTACTGGGCGCGGGGCAGCTGCTGCTCGCCTCGCTCAAAGCGTACCGTCACGTGGGCGAAGTCAATCGGCAGCAGGAGGCGCTGGTCTACGTCGCCTCGGTAGTGGTCGACGACTACCGCCGCCACGGCGCATACGCAAGTGTTGACCCGCGTTACTCGCTGGAGTGCAAGCCCGTGCATGAGACGCAAGATTTAAACGAGGAGTGCAGCTGCACGCTGCGCGACCATCAAACGGGCACTAATCCTGAGCCGGTGGTGACGTTCAAAAGCTCGCCCAAGCACTTTGGTGGGCAGTGCGCCTACGACGACGACCTGGTTACCACGGCGACGCCAACCTACCTGACGCTCTTTTTACCCGTAGGCGAGCAGGCGCTAACGCTTCACGTAAGCCATCGCCAGGCGGCACTCGATGCCTGGACGACAAGGCCATGAAGACGCCGAGTATGCGTACGCACAATGCCTTCAACGCACCCTCTCGCGAGCGGGGTGCGGCGCTGCTGCTGGTGTTAATCCTGCTGGTGGGCGCCTTGGCGCTGGGGCTTGCGACCCTACAGGCCGCGATGGTCACCAGCCGGCTGGCGGGGAGTCACGGCGCGCTAGTCCAGGCCCAGGCGCGCGCCGAGCGCGCCGCCTACTATGCGCAGGCGAATTTCGGTACCT
Organism: Halomonas dongshanensis; assembly: GCF_024790395.1. GTDB lineage: Bacteria > Pseudomonadota > Gammaproteobacteria > Pseudomonadales > Halomonadaceae > Vreelandella > Vreelandella dongshanensis. The sequence goes on along the minus strand of NZ_JAJISC010000008.1, from coordinate 113,798 downwards.
TCTCTTGGGACGGAGCGATAGAGATAGATAAGGATGACGACGCTCCAACCTGGCGCGAGGCCATCGCCGAGCCCAAGTCGCAGCGGCCGCCTTCGCTTTGCGAACAGAGTGGGTGCTTGCTGCTCCCGATTCGCATCGATGGAGACGCCTGGATCATGACGCTGGGGGCGGTGGCGGAGGAGGATAGCGCGGGCGTCATCGCAGCCAGCGCGCCGATTTTCGTGCGCGTCGAAGACGTTGTCGAAGGCGAACGTGAGTACAGGCGGGCAGTTTGGCAATAGCGGTACAATAGCGTATTGTTTTTGGCCGTTTATCGTCGATCTACTCCAGCCGGATTCCCTCTCATGCAAGCAACTCAAAAAACCCGCGTTCTCACGGGGATCACCACCACCGGCACGCCCCACCTGGGTAACTATGTCGGTGCCATCAAGCCCGCCATCGAGGCAAGCCAGGATCCCAACGTGCAGTCGTTCTACTTCCTGGCCGACTACCACGCCCTGATCAAGTGCCAGGACCCCGAACGCGTGCAGGCCTCCCGGCTGGAGATCGCCGCGACCTGGCTGGCGCTGGGGCTTGATACCGACAACGCCATCTTCTATCGCCAGTCGGATCTCATCGAGGTGCAGGAGCTTGCCTGGTTTCTCTCCTGTGTTTGCGCCAAGGGGCTGATGAATCGCGCCCACGCCTACAAGGCGGCGGTGGCGGAGAACGAAGAGGCGGGCAATCAGGATCCGGATCGCGGCATCACCATGGGGCTCTTTGGCTACCCCGTGCTCATGGCCGCTGATATTCTGATGTTCAATGCCCATAAAGTGCCGGTCGGACGCGATCAGATTCAGCACATCGAGATGGCGCGGGACATGGCGGGGCGCTTCAACCATCTGTTCAAAGGTGAGTATTTCACTCTGCCTGAAGCGGTCGTCGATCAAAAAGTCGAAGTGCTCAAAGGGCTCGATGGACGCAAGATGTCCAAGAGCTATAACAACACCATTCCGCTGTTTACCCCCGAGAAGAAACTGCTGAAGCTGGTGCGCAAGATCAAGACCAACTCCCTGGAGCCCGGCGAGCCAAAAGACCCGGACGGTTGCACCCTGTTCCAGATCTACTCTGCTTTCGCCAGCGACCAGGACGTGGCCGCGATGCGCCAGCAGTACGCCGACGGCATCGGCTGGGGCGATGCCAAGAACCAGTTGTTCGACTACCTCAATACTCACCTCGAAGCGCCGCGCGAGCGCTACAACGCCCTCATGGAAGACCCAGGCTACATCGAGAGCGTGCTGCAAAAAGGCGCCGAGCGCGCCCGCGAACAGGCCGCTGCCAGCATGGAAAAGCTGCGGGCTGCCGTAGGGCTTGGGCGTTTCGTCTAGCGCCTAACGCCTATCGCTGGCACGACACAGGCGTTCTTACAGGTCCTCTTGCAAGCACTCCAGAGCGTGCGCCACTAAAAAAGCCTTCCCGCTATGGCGAGAAGGCTTTTTCGTAGCTGGATGGCGTAGGCCCTGATGGAGGGCGCGGGCCATTAGCTCTCGATGGGGGCGCGCCAGTCGTCGGAGCCCGAGGTGCCCGCAACGGTGTGTTCCCAGTCGATCTTGCGGTAGGCCAGGGAAACGTCCATCAGCTGAGTGAACTCGGCTTTGGTGATGTCCTGAGCGTGCGGCATACGCAGGTTGATGTCGACGATGGTGGCATCGGTCAGAGTGGTCGTGAAGAAGTGCTCCTGCTTGCCCTCGACCGAGGTGCGATACCACTTCAGCTCGACGTTGGGCAGCATTTCACCGGACGCCAAGGCGTTGTACATCAGCGGCACGGCCTTGTTCAGCGCTACGGTGAAGACGAACGGCTTGTGCGCCCGTTGGCCAGAGGGCTGGCCGGATTGCGGGTCGGTCGGTACCGTTACGACGTGCTTGAATTCCTGCACCAGCATTTGGTCTTCATGACCTTCGACGTAGATGTTGCCCACCGAGTCGGGGGTGAAGGCACCGGCGGTGATGTTGCCCTGCGTCTGGCCTTCGATGCTGATATAGCATGGTGTTGGCATGATCTGCTCCTTGACGAGAAGTGAAAGATGTCACGATGACACCTGACATAGGGCAATCGTCGTGCCAATTAAAAATTAATATATTATTTCAATCGGTTGCGATTTTTATGCGCCAATGGGGTATAGGCGGTGGGCAAAGCATTGCCTGAACCTAAGCAACTCTTTGCTCGACTGGGCAAAGAGTTGCTTAGGTTTATTTCGTTTTAGCATAAGTAAATGCTCGATCTTTAGTTGGCGTAACAAAAAATTTTGTTTTTTATATTTTTGTGTAGTAGTGAATCAAGTGAAACATTGTGTTAAAGAAAATCTGATCAAATCATCAGCAGCGATGTTCTGATTTGACGTTAGAAGTGGTTTCACTTGGAGCTGATGTAAGCAAAAGGCAAAATTTTTTATAAGAGATTGACCATAGTTTTTGTAAGATATTTCTTACAAATTAAAATTAGGTTTTTTTCGTGCGACTAAATGTAGCTAAATGCTATTAAGTTGAGGCTAAATGGTGATTTTATGTTGACTTAGCTGCTTGGCGCTATTTGACCCAGGGTTTCTCTCTGCTACGCCGCATTGGCATCATGTCCTCATCTCGTTTACCTTTTTGTGATCGCTAAAGTCTCTCACTTTACTTGGTTGATCTTTCCGAGGTGTTGCATTATGGCAAAACAAGGGACCGTCGCGCCTAAAGAGCGCATCAATATTAAATACGTGCCCGCGGCCGGCAATCAGAAGGGCGAAACCGAACTTCCGCTCAAGCTGTTGGTGGTAGGTGATTTCAAAGGCGGTGAAGAAGAAACCCCCATCGAAGAGCGCCAAGCGGTATCGGTGGATAAGAACAACTTCCAGTCGGTGATGCGCGAAGCGGGACTTGGCCTGCAGGCGAGCGTTCCCAATCGGCTGCGCGAAGAGAACGACAGCGATGCGCCGGAAGACATCGTCGTCGATCTTAACTTCAAGTCTCTTAACGACTTCTCTCCCGATGCGGTGGCGAAGCAGGTTCCCGAACTACGCAAGCTAGTCGAGCTACGTGAAGCGCTGGTCGCGCTAAAAGGGCCGCTGGGCAACGTTCCGGCCTTTCGTGAACGCTTGCAGAAGCTGCTCGAAAGCGACGAAGCGCGCCAGCAACTGCTCGATGAGCTGGCCCTACTCGACGGCGACGGCGCAAAAGGCCAGTAGGCGTTACGCAAACTTCTTACCCTCAACGTTGATGCTCGATGATGAGGCCGCACCTTTGGTGCAGGCCCATAGGCGCGTCATACGTTGGAAATCGCACATTCTCGGGATGTCACCATGAGCAAGACGGCACAGCAAAAAAACGCAGCGGTCGAGACCGAATCAGAAGTTTCGTTACTCGATCAGGTCATGGCGCAGACGCGTATGGCGCCCGCCGATGAAGGTTACGATGTTGCCAAGCAGGGTGTTGCGGCGTTCATCAGCGAACTCCTCAACGACGACTCGGCGGCGCCTAAGGTCAACAAAGGGCTGGTCGACAGCATGATCGTCGAGCTCGATCGCAAGATCAGCCATCAGGTCGATGAAATTCTTCACCATGAAGACTTCCAGAAGATGGAGTCCTCCTGGCGCGGTTTGAAGCTTCTGGTCGACCGCACTGACTTTCGTGAGAACATCAAGCTCGACGTGCTCCACGCCACCAAAGAGGAGCTGCTGGATGACTTCGAGTTCGCTCCGGAGATCAGCCAAAGCGGGCTCTATCATCACGTTTACAACTCGGGCTATGGCCAGTTCGGCGGCGAACCCATTGCCGGGATCGTAGGTAACTACGACTTCTCGCCCTCCACGCCGGACATGAAACTCTTGCAGTACACCGCTGCCGTCGGCGCCATGGCGCACGCCCCGTTTCTCTCCTCGGTGGCACCCTCGTTCTTTGGTATCGACAGCTTCGAAGAGCTGCCCAACATCAAAGACTTCAAGGCGATCTTCGAGGGGCCCAAGTACGCCCGCTGGCGCTCGCTACGCGAATCCGACGACGCGCGCTACCTTGGCCTGACGGCGCCGCGCTTTTTGCTACGCACGCCCTACGATCCGGAAGAGAACCCGGTCAAGACGTTCAACTACCGCGAAAACGTCAGCGACGATCATAGCCGCTACCTGTGGGGCAATACCGCCTACCTGCTAGCCGAGCGCTTGACCGAGAGCTTCGCCAAGTACCGCTGGTGCCCGAACATCATCGGCCCCCAAAGCGGCGGCGCCGTCGAGAACCTGCCGGTGCACACCTATGAAGCCTTTGGCCAGCTCCAGGCCAAGATTCCGACCGAGGTGCTGATCACCGATCGACGCGAGTTCGAAATGGCCGAGGAGGGGTTCATCTCCCTGACCATGCGCAAGGGCAGCGACAACGCCGCCTTCTTCTCGGCAAACTCGGTGCAAAAGCCCAAGGTGTTTCCCAACACCGCCGAAGGCAAAGCCGCCGAGACCAACTTCAAGCTCGGCACCCAACTGCCCTACATGTTCATCATCAACCGCTTGGCGCACTACGTGAAGGTGCTTCAACGCGAACAGATCGGCTCGTGGAAAGAGCGTCAAGATCTCGAGCGCGAGCTCAACACCTGGATTCGTCAGTACGTCGCCGATCAGGAGAACCCGCCGGCCGACGTGCGCAGCCGCCGTCCGCTGCGCGCGGCCTCCATCCAGGTCTCCGATGTCGAGGGCGATCCCGGCTGGTACCAGGTCTCCATGGCGGTGCGCCCGCACTTCAAGTACATGGGAGCCAACTTCGAGCTCTCGCTGGTCGGTCGTCTCGATAAGGAATAACGGGCGGGCACACGGATGGCAACTGGCAGTAGTGATCTCCTCGGTCGTCGACTGTTCGAGCGCCTGGCGCTGTCGCCCGAGGCGGCCGTGAACGACGCCTCGCGCGCGTTCGATGACCGCCTCGCCGACGCCGTGGAGTCGATCAAACGGCATCTTGTCGATCTTTTGAATAGCCACCCTGGCAACAGCGCCTGCGCGCCGGAGCTTGGGTTGCTGGACTTCAACGACGCCACCATTGGCGTATTGGATCTGAAGTTGAATATCCAAAACGCCATTCGCCAGTGCATCGAGCGTTTCGAACCGCGCGTCCAGCGCGCCGAAGTCGAGCCGCTACCTAACGATGGTGACCCCTTGCAGTTGCGCTTTCAGGTGCACGTCACTATTGCTCTGGGCCGCGATAGCGCGCAAACGACCATCGATCTGCTGCTCAACAACAAGCGCTACCGCTGCGTGAACTGAGCGCATATCGATGGCATGAGTTGCACTAAGCACCAAGGTTCGTGCACCAAGGTTCGTGCAACAAGATTCGTGAGGCCTTCATGCTCAATCGCTACTACCGCGATGAACTCAACTTTCTCAAACGCCAGGGGCGCGAGTTTGCCCAGGCGAACCCAGGGTTGAGTCGTTTTCTCTCCGAGCGCAGCACCGACCCGGACGTCGAGCGCTTGCTCGAAGGCTTTGCGTTTCTCACCGGACGCATGCGCGAAAAAGTCGAGGACGAGTTTCCCGAGCTTACCCACTCGCTGATCGGCACGCTTTGGCCCAACTACCTGCGCCCGGTCCCGAGCATGACCATCATGCAGTTCACCCCGACCTGGCACTCCTTGAGTCAGCGCCAGCGGGTGGAGCGGGGTGCAAAGCTTGCCAGTACCCCGGTCGAGGGAACCGCGTGTCAGTTTCGTACCTGCCATGCGGTCGATCTTCTGCCGCTAGAGCACGCCGGGGTCGACGCGCGCCATACCCGCGAGTCCTCGGTCGTCGAGCTCGCCATGGCGGTGCACGGTGACCAGCCGCTCTCGCTGATCGGGCTCGATACGCTGCGCCTTTACCTGGGGGGAGATGGCTACACTGCGCGTACGCTCTATTTGTGGCTCAACCACTACCTGGAACGGCTCGAACTCGAGATCGACGGACGGTGCGAGCAACTGCCCAAGCGCCTGCTACAAACCGTAGGGTTCGAGCACGACGAGGCGCTTTTGCCCTATCCGCGCAACGTCCACCAGGGCTATCGCATTTTGCAGGAGTACCTCTGCTTTCCTGAGGCCTTTCACTTCTTCGATCTCAAGGGCTTGGGAGAGTATCTGCCGAACTCAACGGGCGAGCGCATGACGCTGCGCTTCACGTTTTCGCGCATGCTGCCCGCCGATGCTCGCGTGCAAGACGAGCATTTGGCGCTCTACTGCACGCCAGCCATCAATCTCTTCGAGCACGATGGCGAGCCCATCGATTTGAACGGTGAGCGTAGCGAATACCGCATTCGTCCCAATAGCCGCAGGCCAGGGCATTTCGAGGTGTTCAGCGTGGATCGCGTCGAAGGACGGCTCGAGAACGCGACGGGCAGCGCCCAGGATGCGCCGCGCGCTTACGTGCCCTTCGAGAGTTTTCAGCACCAGATCGAGCACGACCGCGGTCACGAGTCGCGCTTCTACCGCGTGCGGGTGAAGGATAGCCTGCGCAGCGACGGCTTTGATCACGACATCGCCTTCATTCGCGGCGACGAGCGTGATTACCTCGATCGCCGGGAAACCATTTCGCTGCAGCTAACCTGCAGCAACCGCGAGCTTCCTGAGCAGTTGACCATCGGTGATATCTGCGAGCCGTCGGAGGAGAGCCCCTCCTTCGCCGATTTTCGCAATATCACTCGGCCTACCCCCGTCCTGCGACCGGCGCTCGATGATCGGCTGCTATGGACGCTGATCTCGAACCTGTCGCTCAACTATCTATCGCTGCTTCACCGCGATGCGCTCTGCTCGGTTCTCAGAGCCTACGATTTTCGCGCGCGCATCGACCGTCAGGCCGAGCGCATCGCCCAGAATCGCCTGGCCGGCATTGTCGCCATCGAAACCCAGCCCGTCGACCGCCTGCGGCGTGGTTTGCCGATTCGTGGGCTGCGCTCGGTGATGACCCTGGATCAAGACGCCTTTGGCGACGAAGGCAGTTTGTACCTGTTCGGCAGCGTGCTGGCGCGCTTTTTCTCGCTCTACGCCAGCATCAACTCGTTTCACGAACTGCATGTCGTCAATCGGCATAACCAAGAGCGCTACGCATGGACCTTGCAGCCGGGCCAACAGCCCCTGATGTAGCGCTCGCGCCGGTCATTCACCGCGCCCGACGCTACGACTTTTTTCATCTGGTCGAGCTGCTGCACCGTCATCACGGCGATGATTTGGAGCAGCGGCCTGGCGGTAGCGTGCCCGCGCTTTCGCGTGTGCGCTACCGGGCCTCGGCGTCGCTGGGCTTTCCCGGCAGTGACGTTATTTCGCTACGCGCCGCCGCGCAAAGCCAGCACGAGACCCAGTACGAGATGGAGGTCAGCTTTCTTGGCCTGCAGGGGTCGCAGTCGCCGCTGCCGGGCTATTACCTCGAAGCGCTGGCTCACGAAGCCGCGCACAACGAAGGCGCCACCGGCGACTTTCTCGACTTCTTCAACCACCGCCTGCTTGGGCTCTTGCATCAGGGCTGGCGCAAGTACCGCCACTACGTGCGCTACCGTGACAGCGCCAGCGACGGTTTTTCGGCGGCGGTCTTCGCCCTGGTGGGCCTCGCCGATGACGAGCTACGCGGTGAAACGCCGATCAACTGGAGCAAGATGCTGGCCTATGCCGGGCTTCTGGCCGGGCGTTCGCGCTCGCCCGAGGTGGTCAGCAGCATCGTTAGCCACTGCTTCGACATCGCCAGGGTCGACATCGACCAGTGGCAGCACCGCTGGGTGGAGATTCCTCTCGACCAGCGCAGCCGAGCAGGGACCAGCAGCATGACGCTGGGCGAGGATATGGTCTCCGGGTCACGCGTGGCCGACATTCAAGGCAAGTTCGCGATCTGCCTGCGCGGCTTGAGTCTCGAGCGTTTTCGCGACTTTCTTCCCGACGGCTGCGAACACGCGGCGTTCAAGACCCTGGTGAGCTTCGTGTTGCGCGAACCCATGGCCTACGACCTGGAACTCGAACTGCTCGAAAGCGAAGTCAAACCCATGCGCCTCGGCGACGAGGGCTCCTGCCAGTTGGGGTGGACCACCTTCGTGGACCCTCACGGCGAAGGCAGCTCGCGACGCCGCTGCGTCCGTATTCAGATGGCGAGTTGAACCATGCATCCCACGCAACAGACGGCGATCACCCTGGTGGTGGTCAACAGTGACCGGCTAGAAGGGCGCTCGACCAGTAGCCACGTCTTCTTCGATGAAGGGGGCACACTTGGCAGCAGCCCTTATGACGATTGGCTCTTACAGGATCACGCCGGGCGCATTCGGCCAAGCCACGCCGAGCTTATCCGCATCGATGGGCGTTTCTGCCTGATCGACCGCAGCGGTCATACCTTCATCAATCACGCCACTCTGCCGCTTGGGCGTGACCGCAAAGTAGCGCTGCGCGACAGCGACGAGCTCCTCATCGGCGAGTACCGTCTTCGCGTGCACCTGGGCGATCGCCAGGCGCAAACGCCCGGCATCCACCCCCTCGGCACGCTGATGGGCGAAGAGAACGACGTGGTAGTCGATGACATGCGGCCAAGGGTCGGCGAGCACGAGATCGAACTCAACCCTGCCCCGGTTCAGGACGACCCTATGGACGCGCTCGGCGGGGTGACGCCAGGCGCCGCTCAGCACGACCCGATGACGGCCTTGAACCGCGGTGATGCCGTTCACAGCAGCATCGAAACGCTCGACGATATGCCCTACGCCCGCCCGAACCAGGGAGTGCAGTGGCACCAGCAAGCGCGCCGCGATACCGCCGTGGAACTGCCCGACATCCAGGGAGAGCGCGTCGAGCACGCCACTTTTACCCCAGACGATTCACTGCGACCGCCGTCCTACGCCCGCGCACGGCCGCAGGCGAGCGCGGCGGCAGCGTCTTCACCTTCTTACCCCACTATCGAGACCCACACGCGCGTCGGCACGACGCCCGCCAGCAAGAGGAGCAGTGGCATGGATGAACAGCAATTGAACGATTTGGAGCGCTCCGTCGGTGAGCAGCTCGAAGACCGTTGGCAAAAACCCGCTGGTCGCTCGCTGGGGCACGTCGGTGCCGACCCGCTGCTACGCGGTTTGGGGTTGGACCTGCCGTTTCGCGATAGCGAAGAGCAGCAGGCGTTTCTCGAAGAGGCAGGGCTTACGCTGCGCGCCGCCCTCGAAGGTCTGATCACGCTGCACCATGCTCAAAGCGACAGCCGCTATCCGCTGCGTGATCGTCGCTTGCAGCCCATCGAAGACAACCCGCTGCGGTTGGGCCAGGGCGTCGAGGCGACCGCCGAAACGCTGTTCTCCGCCCAGCGTAGCCCCGTGCATCTCTCGGCACCCGAAGCCGTGGCCGAGTGCCTGCGCCATCAGGGCCAGCATCAGGTGGCGGTCGAAGAGGCCATCGACCAGGCGCTAGAAACCATTCTCGATGCCTTCTCGCCCGAGGCGCTGAGCAAGCGTTTTCACGCCTATCGCGGCGCCAGCAGCCGGATCGACAACGAGAACGAGAACGGCTGGGCCTGGGAGATGTATCACCACTACTACCGTGAGTTGAGCTCCGGGCGCCAGCAGGGCTTCAAGAAGCTTTTCTGGGAAGTCTTCGAGCAGTCCTACGACCACTCCGTGCGGCGTCAGCAGCGGGAGGGCCTATGACCCCCGAGTTGCTTACCGTGAAGGCGACACCTTCGTTGCAGATGCCCACAAGGCTTCTGCGCCTGCTGGCGTTAGCGTTGCTGGCGCTACTGCTGGCGGGCTGTACCACGGCGGGCAAGACCTGGCAGGTCATTCGCGATCCGTCGATTCCGGTCGGCTATCCCGAAGAGCGCCCGACGCTTGTCGACTTGAGCATGATCGCCGAGCCCAACGCCAACCCTAACCTCGAAGGCGAGGGCACGCCGGTGCGCTTTCAGGTGCTGCAGCTCAAGGACGACTCGATGCTGATGGCGGCCGATCTCGATCAGCTCAAGCGCGATCTAGAAGAGGCTCTGGGCACCAACTACCTCACTCACGACGACTTCACCCTGCTGCCAGGGCAGTGGAAGTTCTACGAGCCCTTCGAGATCGATCCAGAGACGCGCTACATCGGCGTCATCGCCTTCTACGCCACGCCTAACGAAGCCGAGTGGAAAAAGGTGGTGCGCGTGCGCAGCCAAGCCGAGCACTACCATCTGCTGCTGCATCTGCGTGAAAACGAAGTGGAGCTTCGAACCGAAGGTGTTAGCACCGCAGACGTTAGAACCGGGGGCGTTAGAACCGGAGACGCTACAGCCGGAGATGCTAGCGCCGAAGGCGTTAGCACCGAAGACGTTAGCACCGAAGACGTTAGTACCGAAGACGTTAGTACCGAAGAAATTGAATCGCAGGCGCGCTCGGAGTCAGCGCTTTCGGCCGCACTAGGGATGAATGAACGATGAGCAGCCGTAATCGCGTCGTTTGGAGCGAGGGGCTGTTCATCAAGCCCCAGCACTTCCAGCAGCAGCAACGCAGCTTGGAGGCGCTATTGGATACGCGCCTCAAAGGCGTAAGCCACTACCTCTATGGCTTTCTCAGTCTCGAGCTCAATCACGAGTTTCTGAGCTTTGGACGCATTGCCCTGGGCCGCGCCAGCGGCGTGATGCCCGATGGCACGGCGTTCAACCTGCCGGAGGACGATCTCGAACCCAAGGCGCTCGAAATCGCTGATGCCAGCGTTACCAATCAGGTCGTCTATCTGGGCATTCCGCTGGCGACCGACGGCGTTGGTGAAGTGCGCTGGCCCGGCGACGAGTTGCCTGCGCGCTACCGGCTAAGCGCCCGCAGCGTGCGAGATTTGCACTCGCGCGAGGGCGATTCGGCCGATCTCGACGTGGCGCGGGTATCGCCGCAGCTGTTGCTCGAAAGCGAGGACCGCAGCGGCTACGCCTGCCTGTCGGTGGCGCGCATCATCGAGCGCCGCCCGGATGGCAGCCTGGTGCTCGACGAGCACTTTCTCCCCACGCTGCTGAACGTTCAGGCCGCTCCCGGGCTGCAGCGCTTCGTGGGTGAGATGGCTGGGCTCATGCGGGAGCGCGCGCGCAATATCGCCCAGCGCTTGGCCACGCCCAACCAGGCTGGCGTCGCCGATGTCGCCGACTTCATGCTGCTGCAGCTACTCAATCGCGCCCAGCCGCGCTTTCAGCACCTGGCCCGGTTGGGGCATCTGCACCCCGAGCGGCTCTACGACACCATGCACGAAGTCGCCTGCGAGCTGGTCACCTTTACCGACGAGTCGCGCCTGCCGCCGGAGTGTCCGACCTACGATCACGACCATCCCGAGCGGGCCTTCCAGCCGCTGATGAAGATGTTGCGCCAGGCGCTCTCGACCGTACTCGAACCGCGCGCGGTGGCGATCCAGCTGCAATCACGCCGTTTTGGCCTGCTGGTGGCGCCGCTTTCCGATGTCAGCCTGATCGGCAGTGCCGAGTTCATTTTGGCGGTGCGCGCCGATATGCCCAACGAACGGCTGCGCAAACTGTTCCAGCAGCAGACCAAGGTGGCCAGCGTCGAGCGCATTCGCGATCTCATCAGCCTGCAGCTACCCGGTGTACCGCTCGAACCGCTACCGGTGGCCCCGCGTGAGCTGCCGTATCACGCCGGTTACACCTACTTCCAACTCGACCGTCAGAGCGAGGCGTGGAGCATGCTCGACGGCGCCAGCGGCTTCGCTTTCCACGTCGCCGGAGAGTTCCCGGGGCTGGAAATGCAGTTCTGGGCCATCAGGAGTTAAGCCATGCAGTATTTGACCTCCGAAGAGACCGCCGCCACCTTTCCCCGCGTTCAGCGCGACAAGGGGCGCCACGAGGACCTGATCAACGAGCGGGGCCTCGAACACCTGATCCATAGCCACGCCGAGCAGCTCAATGCCGACGAGGACTACTGGTTTCGCCTACGCGGCCACAACCTGAACCCCTTGGTCGATGCGGCCAGCAGCCTCTTGGGCATGGTCGTGCGCGTGCGTCAACTCGAAAGCGCCCGCGACATCGAGCGCCTCTACCGCCAGGTAGTCGATGAGATCGCTGCCATCGAGATCGAGCTGACCGAACAGGGCTACGACCGGCCGACGCTGCTGGCTTACCGCTATGTGCTCTGCTCGTTCATCGATGAGGCGGTGATGGGCATGCCCTGGGGGCGCCAGAGCAAGTGGGCCGAGCACTCGCTGCTGACCCGCTTTCACAACGAAACCTGGGGCGGCGAGAAGGTGTTCTCGATCCTTTCCCGCTTGCAGCAAGAGCCCGAGCGCTACCGCGACATGCTGGCGTTCATCTACCTCTGCCTGTGTTTGGGCTTCGAGGGGCGCTACCGCGTGATGAGCCACGGGCGCGATGAGTATGACCAGATCGTGCGCGCCTTGGGTGACCAGCTCGCCGCGCTTGACGATGCCCCCGACGAAGCCCTTACGCACCCGCTCGCCAATGTCGTCAAAGGCCAGCACGGGCGCCGTTCGCGCTTTCCCAACTGGGGCATCTTCGCGCTCTTCGCCGGGCTCATGCTCGCCGTCTACCTCGGGCTCTCCTGGTCGCTCGACCAGCAGGCCGAGCAGATCACCACGCTTCTCAACCAGATTTACCGTTAGGAGAGACCATGCTCAGGGTAGAGCTTTCGGCACTGATTCATCGCCTCAACGCCATCTCCCGCCAGGGGTTGGAGCAGGCTGCACTGCTGTGCGCTCAGCAGCAGGCCCCTGAAGTCACCGCTACCCATCTGCTGGCAGCGCTGCTCGATCAGCCGTTGTGCGACGTGCGCGTACTGTGCGACGGCGTCCATATCGACGCCGCCGAGCTACGCGCGCAGCTAGCCGAAGAGAGTCGCCCGCCGCGCGATCTCGACGTCGCCACACCAAGCTTCTCGCCGCTGCTGATCGAGCTTCTGCAGGACGCTTGGCTGTTGGCCACCACCGAGTACCAGCATGAAGCGCTGCGCAGCGGGGTGATTTTCACGGCCCTGCTGCACAACGCCGAGCGTTATCTTGGCCGTGGCTCGGTGCGCCTGCTTGCCGAGATCAACCGCGAGGATGTGCGCCGGCGCCTGATAACGCTGACGCAGGGCTCCGCCGAAGCGGTACCCGAGCGCGGCGCGGCGCGAGCCGATAACGCGCCTGCCCGCGATGGCGACAGCGCCCTGACGCGCTTTGCGACCTCGCTGACGGCCCAGGCGCGTGCGGGGGAGCTAGATCCCGTGCTCGGACGCGACCCTGAAATCGACCAGATGCTCGATATCCTTGGCCGTCGACGCAAGAACAATCCCATCGTCATCGGCGACGCGGGCGTGGGCAAGAGCGCGGTCGTTGAAGGGCTCGCCGCGCGCATCGTCGCCGGTCAGGTGCCGACGGCGCTCAAGAACGTGGAACTGTTGACGCTCGATCTGGGCGCGCTGCAGGCCGGTGCGGCGGTCAAGGGCGAGTTCGAAAAACGCCTCAAGGCCGTGATCGACGAGGTCAAGAATGCGCCGCGCCCAACGCTTTTGTTCATCGACGAAGCGCATACGCTGATCGGTGCGGGCAACCAGGAGGGCGGTGGCGACGCGGCCAATCTGCTCAAGCCTGCGCTGGCGCGCGGCGAGTTGCGCACCATCGCCGCGACCACCTGGCGCGAGTACAAGAAGTATTTCGAGAAGGACCCGGCGCTGTCACGGCGCTTTCAGCCCGTGGCGCTGAGCGAGCCCAGCGTCGAGCAGGCGCTGGTGATTTTACGTGGGCTGCGCGACGTCTACGAGCGAGCCCATAAGGTACTGATCGGCGATAGCGCCCTGCGCGCGGCCGCCGCCCTCTCGGCGCGCTATCTGGCGGGGCGCCAGTTGCCCGACAAAGCGATCGACGTGCTCGATACCGCCTGCACCCGCCTGGCCCAGGCGCTGGAGACACCGCCGCGTCGGCTGAGCCATCTGCAAAGCGAACATACCGCGGCGCTGCGCGAGCGCGACCAGTTGGCGCGCGAGGCGTTGCTCGGCCGTGAACTCGATCCGGCACGCCGCGACGCGCTCGACACGCGCCTGGCGGCCCTCGAAGAGGAGCTTGCCCAACTCGAAGGCGCCTGGAGCGAGCAGCGCGACTGCGTAGAAGCGATCGTCACGCTGCACCGCCAACTGCTCGAGGATGACAGCACGCTCGACGCCGAGGCGGCAACGACGCTACGCCAAACGCTGGCCGAGCGTGAAAGCACGCTGACAGCGCTGCAGCGCGAGTTTGCCTTGATCAATCCAAGCGTCGAGGAGGCGCAAATCGCCCAAGTGATCGGCGATTGGACCGGCGTGCCGGTCGAGCGCATGACCAGCGACGAACTGACCCGCTTGACTGAGCTACCCGCGCATCTGGGCGCGTCGATCAAGGGCCAGGACATCGCCATCGAGCGCGTGCACCGCCATCTGCTCACCGCGCGCGCCGATCTGCGTCGGCCCGGGCGCCCCCTGGGTGCCTTCTTGCTGGTGGGGCCAAGCGGGGTGGGCAAGACCGAGACCGTGGTACAGATCGCCGAGCAGCTCTATGGCGGGCGCCAATTTCTCACCACCATCAACATGTCCGAATACCAGGAGAAACACACCGTCTCAAGGCTGATCGGCTCGCCTCCGGGCTACGTCGGCTTCGGCGAAGGCGGGCTTTTGACCGAAGCGATTCGCCAGCGCCCCTACTCGGTGGTGCTGCTCGATGAGGTCGAAAAGGCCCATCCGGACGTGCTCAACCTCTTCTATCAAGCCTTCGATAAGGGTGAGCTGGCCGATGGGGAGGGGCGCCTGATCGACTGCAAGAACGTGCTCTTCTTCTTGACCTCCAACCTCGGCTTCGAGGCCATCGTGGCCCACGCCGACGACCCGGCGGCGCTGGACGAAGCGCTCTACCCAACGCTTGCCGCTTTCTTCAAGCCTGCGCTGCTGGCGCGTATGGAGGTCGTGCCCTATCTACCGCTCTCCAGCGATACCCTTGCCGATATCGTCGCCGCTAAGCTCGCGACGCTCACCAAGCGCATCGAGGCGCGTCATCGCAAGGCCGAGGTCGTGCTCGATGAGGGCCTGCAAGCGGCGATTTGCGCGCGCGCCACGCGCAGCGAGAACGGCGCGCGGATGCTCGAATCGATCATCGACGGCGAGGTGCTGCCACCGCTATCGCGTGCGTTGCTCGAACGTATGGCGCGCCGCGAAGCGGTCACCCGGGTAGCGGTAGGCGTCGACGCGGCCCAAGGCCACTTTACGGCGACGGTGGAGTAACGTATGAGGAACGGTGCATGACGGCTCGCGCGTTCGCTTCTCCTGACAAGGGCTTGGAAAAAGCCTCGGTCGACCCGCAGGTGCTCGACTGGGCGCAGTGCCTGGCGGCCATGCCCGCTGCACGGCATCTGGTCGAAAGCACCACGCCCAAGGCGCTGCGCGAGCGGCTGATAGCGCTTTTGTGCCAGGGGCCGGGGCTCGTCTGGGCGAACTGCCTCTATCTTGACGGCAGTGGCCGCTGGCTAGGGCTCGATGGCAGCGACGCGCAGTTCGACTGCAGCGATTTCGGTCACCCTTACGCTCACGTGATTCGTAGCGGTAAGTCGCTATCGCTGAGCGTGCGCGATGCTAGGGCACGTTTGGACTGCCCGGCGTTTCAGGCGCAGGTCGCCGCGCTCGATGGCCAGCTTCGGCTGCAGGTGCGTCCATTGCGGGCCGCCAACGGCGCGCGCACCTGGTTAGGCGCTTTGGCCCTGGTCGGGGAGAGCGAAAGCGTGCGCGCGCTGGCCCACGACGAGGGCTTGGCGGCGCTCGAGGCGCTGACCTGCCAGCTTTGGCACCGCCTGACCCAGCAGCAGGGCGAGCGTCAGCGCTCCCAAGTGCTCAAGGATTCACTCGCCAAGCTCAACGAAGGCGCGCGTCGTCAGGCGCTCGCCGAGCGCTTGGCCGGTGACCTGCTAGGCGGATCAGCGGCCATGCAGCTTTTACGCAAGCAGATGGTACGCGCCGCCGAGACCAATCTCGCCGTGCTCGTCCAAGGTGAAACCGGCACGGGAAAAGATCGCGTGGCGCGGGCCATTCATGGCGCCTCGCAGCGTGCCCAAGGCCCGTTCATGGCGATCAACTGCGCCGCGATTCCCGAAACGCTGCTCGAATCGGAGCTGTTCGGCCATGAGAAAGGCGCGTTTTCCGGCGCCGATCAGGCGCGCGATGGGCTCATCAGCCAGGCCGATGGCGGCACCCTGTTTCTCGACGAGATCGGCGATATGCCCATGGCGCTGCAGGCCAAGCTGCTGCGCGTGCTGGAGAGTGGGCGCTACCGCCCGCTGGGGGCAAGCGAAGAGCGCCGTGCCGACCTGCGCCTTATCGCGGCCACGCACCAGCCGCTACGCGAGCGTATTCAGGAGAAGCGCTTTCGCGCCGACCTCTACTACCGGCTGGGGCAGTTTCCGCTGCAGGTACCGACACTTGCTGAGCGGCGTGACGACATCGCCTTGCTTACCGACGCCTTCATTGCCGATTTCTGTAGCCGCGAAGCGCGTCCGCCAATGGGCATCACTCCTGCAGCGCTGCGCCAACTCAAGGCGCGCCACTACCCTGGTAACGTCCGCGAACTCAAGAACCTGATCGACTACGCCTGCGCCATGACCCCAAGCGGCGGCGACATCGAAGCCTACGCTCTACCGGGCGAGCAAGCACCGCTTGGGGAAGCCCTGGCCGATGGAGCACCGGTTGTGGGAGAGGCCGCGCTGGCGCTGACGGACGACGTGATCGATCTGCGCCAAACGCTGCGCGAGGTCGAGGCCGCGATCATTCGCCAGCGCCTGCAGCGCTTCGACGGTAACCGCACCCAGGCCGCCGAAAGTTTGGGCTTACCCAAGCGCACCCTGGCGCATAAATGCCGATTGCTGGAGCTGGATAGCAAATGAAACGACTGTGGAAACGACTCCTCCTGCCCGTGGCGCTGCTGGCGGCCACGAGTGCCGCCGCCGACGACCAAGCGCTGGTCGAGGCCGCGCGCCAGTGCAGCGACGAGCCTTCGCGGCTCGACCGGCTGGGCTGCTACGACGCGCTGTTCGACACCCGTGCGGCTTTGGAGACCACTGACACCGAACTGCCCGCGCTGTGGCACGCCATCGCCCGGCAGGAGAGCGAACGCGGTGAAACCGAGGGCGGGCTTCTTGTCAGTACGCCCGGCGAAGACGTCCTGCTGAGTACGCCCGCCTTGGGCACTACGCCACCGCGCCCGGTGCTGGTCATGGCCTGCGAGAAGGTCATCACGCGTTTTCAGCTCCATATGCCCACGCCCATCGACGCCACACGGGTGCCGCTCGAACTCGTGGCCGATGGCCAAAGCGTGCCACTCGACTGGCGCGCCCGCGACGACGGCTACGTGATCAGCGGCGGGCGTGGCCTGCCCGCGATCGATACGCTGCGCCCGCTTTTGGGGGCCAGTGAATTTACCCTGCGCAGCGACCTGCCCGAGCTCGATGGCCTGCGCTTCGATGTCACCGACCTGCGCCAGCGTATCCAGCCGCTGCGCAGTGCCTGTCGCTGGTAACCAGGAGGCTCCATGCGTATCACCGCTGAAACGCAGCTGGCGCCTATTCTCGCGCCGCTTGAACCTAACGACGTGGGACAGCCGGTCGAGGAGAGCGCCGACTATCTAGCGCTCGACGAAGAGATGATGAAGGTCGGCTCGCTACAGCACGGCAGCGTCGACTGGGAACGCGCCGAAGGTCTCGCCGTGACCATGCTAAGCGAGCGCGGCAAGGATTTGCGCGTGCTGGCGCACCTGCTGCACTGCCTGCAACAGGAGAGCAACGGGGTGCGCTTTGCCCTCTCGCTGCACCTTTTAGCCCAGTGCCTTCAGGCGCCCTGGTGGGAGAGCGCTTACCCGTTCGCAGGCAAGCGCGGGGCCAAAATGCGCCCACGGCTTTTCCACCAACTCGTTCAGCGCGCGGTGAAGCTTGCCGCAGGGCTCGACTTCGACCACGCCGAGGAGGAGTTCGAGGCCTGCCAGGCGGCGCTGGACGCACTGCAAGCACAAACCGAACGCCAGCAGCTTCCGGGCGAAGCGCTGGGAGAATTGGCCAAACAGCTGATCGCCAAGCGCCCGGCAATGTCGGCACCGGGCACGCCAGCGACGAGCACGACTGCGACGAGCGCGCCTGCGCCTGGGGCCGTCGCACCCGCAAAAGAAGCGGCCTCGACCGCCGCGCCTGACAAGGCGGCGCTCAAGGCGCCGGAAGTGCGCCTGGAAGCGGGCAACGAGCGCGCCAACCGCCAAGTGCTGCTCACCATGGCCGATTTTCTCGCCGAACAGTCACCGGGCGAGCCGCTGGTCTATCGCCTGCGCCGCTACGCGATCTGGCAGGCCATTCAGGCACTACCGGCCGCACGCGATAGCGGCAAGACCGAGCTTGCGCCGGTCTCCGCCGACCGCGTGGCGGATTATCGCGAATCGCTGAGCAAGGGCGCCGACGACGCCCTATGGCAGCGTATCGAGCGTAGCCTGGCGTTGAGCCCCTACTGGCTCGAAGGCCATCGTTTGAGCGCCACCGCTGCGCGCCAGCTGGGCCATGGGCGCTGCGCCGAGGCGATCCGCGAGGAGGCGCTGCGCTTCGTCGAGCGGTTGGCCGGTATCGAGGCGCTGAGCTTCAACAACGGCACTGCCTTCGTCGATGAAGAGACCCAGCGCTGGCTGCACAGTAGCGATACCGCCTCGGGCGCGGCGAGCCCCAGCGGTAACGATGCCTGGCAGGCGGGGCTCGAGGAGGCGCGCGAGCACCTGGACAACGGCGACATGGCCAGCGCCCTCAGCGTGATGGATCAGGGCCTTGCCGCCGCGCGCTCCCCGCGTGAAAGCACCTACTGGCGCCTGGCTAGCGCCGATCTGCTCAACGAGGCAGGGCTTTCGAGCCTCGCCCAGCAGCACTACCGCACCTTACATGAAACGGTCACGGCGCTGGCGCTGGAGCACTGGGAACCCGCGCTCGCCTCCCGGCTGGGCGCGGCGCTAAAGGAGAGCGCCAGCGCATGAATACTGCCATGACCGAGACCGCCGCCAAGGCGGGTCATACCACGCCCATCACCATTACGAACGAGGAATAAAGGCTCATGTGGTCAACGTTGAAATCGAGGTTGAGCCGTTGGGTACCGGGGCTTTCACGTGCCCAGGCTCAGCATAATCGCGCCAAGGGGCAGGTCAATCGGGCCAAGGGGCTCTCGCGAGTTTCGCTGGTGTTATGGGGCGTGCTGGCGCTGCTGTTGCTAGCGGCCATCTGGTGGCTGGGGCCGGGCTGGGAAGTGCGCGGCTATCGGCCACTGGCGCCGCTGGTCAACCGCTGGCTGGCCACGCTTGCCGTGGTGGCGGTGGTAGCCATCGTCTGGGGGGTGCATTTGGCGCGTCGGTTGCGAGCGCTCAACGAGGAGCGTGCCCTTGAAGAGGCGCGCCACGTCGACCCGGCCCTGGCCCATGTCGAACAGCAAGAGCGCGCGCTCAACGGCGTTTTAGAAGAGCTCACCGTAAGCCTTGGCGCCGGGCACGATAGCCGCTACCGGCTGCCCTGGTACCTGGTGATGGGGATCGAAAACGCGGGCAAGACCAGCCTGGTCAACCGCTCGGGGCAAAACTTCGCGCTGACCCACGTCATGAAGGCCTCTGGCCAGAGCGCCAAGCAGGGTCAGCTAGGCTTTGACTGGTGGATCGGCGACAAGGCGGTGCTCATCGACCCCGATGGCGAGCTTTTGACCCAGGGCGCACTAGGCGGCGGCGAGCCCCAAGAGCTGCACCAACGGTTGTGGAATCACTTCGTCGACTGGCTCGAACGCAACCGTTCGCAGCGGCCGTTGGATGGCGTGGTGCTGGTACTCGATCTGGCCCGTTTGAGCCACGCCGAAGTGGCCGTGCGCAAGGCCTATGCGGCGCTGCTGCGCAGTCGTCTGCGCGAACTGATGGAGCAGCACGGTACGCGCCTGCCGGTCTACGTCACCTTTAGCAAGATGGATCTGCTCCACGGCTTCGACGACTTCTTCCGCCACTATTCGCGCTCGGCCCGCCGCGCGCCGCTGGGGTTCACCTTCACGCCTGCCTCGATGCACGCCGCTGGCCAGTGGGAGCGCGAGTTCATCGCCGAGTACGACGCCATGCTCGAGCGTCTCAACCGCCATCTGCCGGGCATGTTGGCGGAAAGCCGCGACCGCGAGGAGCGCGAATCGGTGTTTCGCTTCGTGCGTCAGCTCGCTGGCCTGCGCGACGTTCTGTTTGGCTTTTTGACCGAAGCGCTCTCTAGCGACCGCTTCTCGACCGCCGCCATGGTGCGGGGTACCTACTTCACCTCGGTCTATCAGCAGGGCGTGCCCGACGACCCCTTCGTCGACGCTGCCGCGCGCCGCTACGGCATGGAGGAGGGCGTGCAGTCTGCCCACCGCGCCACCCGCAGTGCGCTCTACTTCACCGAGGAGCTGTTCGATAAGGTCATCTATCCCGAAGCGGGCATCGCCGGAGACAACGCGCGCGTGGCCCAGCGCCACCGGCGCAATCGCCAGCTCACGTTGGCCGCCTGCGCCGTCATGGGGGTGGGGCTGCTCGGCGGCTGGGCGCACTTCTACCAGAAGAACAGCGTCTCGCTTGCTGCCGTCGAGTCGCGGGCCGAGACCTTCCTGGCCACCCAGCCCGAAGCGTTCAGAAGCGACGACCCCTCTGGGCAGGAGTTTCTCGATCCGCTGGATCGCCTGCGCGATGCCTGGCAAACCTTCGCCGAGTACCGCAGCCATACGCCCTATTTCGCCGACATGGGCCTCTATCAAGGGCACGTGATCGGTGAGCAGGTCGAGCGCGCCTATCTGGCCATGCTGGAACATCAGTTCTTGCCTGCGCTGATGATCGGCATCATGGACGACATGAACCGCGCCGAGCCCGGCAGCAACGCCAAGCTCGCCGAGCTGCGTATTCTGCGCATGATGTCGGATGCCAGTGGCCGCCAGCCCGAGCGCGTGCACCGCTACATGGCCGAGCGCTGGCAGGGGTATTTCCCTCAGCAGGGCGACGTGCAGCAGCGCCTGCTCGATCATCTCGATTACGCCATGGCGCATAGCGATCTCGCTGGCAAGGTGGCCGAGGGGCATCAGCGCGCGCAGCAGTCCATGGCGCCGCTCGAGGGCAGCATTGCAGCGGCCCAGGAAGAGCTTTCGCGTCAGCCCATCGACGAGCGCGTGTATGCCACGCTGCGCGAGGCCAGCCGCCGCCAGGGCCAAGACCTGGATCTGCGCCGTGGCGTCGGCACGCTCTTCGATACCGTCTTCATGGCGCGTAACGACGACCCCGAACGGGTACAGCTGCCTTACCTAGTGACCCGCGATGGCTTCGAGAACTACTTCCTGCCCGAACAGGAGCAGGCCGTGGAGCTCGCACTGATCGACATTTGGGTGCTCGGCCAGCGTGACGACATCGACTTCAGCGAGGCCGACAAGGCCCAGCTGCAGGCGGCCCTGCGCGAGCACTACGTGAGCGACTACCACGTCAGCTGGCGCGATGCCCTGCGCGACACCTTCCTGGTGCCGCTGCCGGACATCCATCAGGCCATCGTCGTTGCCGATGCGCTGGTCGGCGCTCAGCGCCCGCTCGAACGCCTGCTCGACGAGGTCGAACGCAACACCAGCCTCTATCCCGAGCTTCCCGCCGACGACGACCAAGCCCGTGAAGCGCTGCGTAGCTCTCCGCGCTACCAGTTGGCCTTTGATATCGAGCAGCCGTTTACGCCGATCAACCAGCTCCGTCAGGCGCAGAACGGCAACCCCTCGTCGCTGGACGAGATCAAGCGTGCGGTGACCGAGCTTCGCGACTACCTGCTCGAAATCGAAGAGTCGAGCAATGCCAGTCAAGCGGCTTTCGTCACCGTGCGTGATCGGCTCTCGCTGCGGGGCAACGATCCAATCGAGAACCTCAAGCGTATCGCCGATAACACCCCGCAGCCGGTTAGCCGCATGCTGCACAGCCTGGCCGACCAGAGCTGGGAGCTGATGGTCGCCAGCGCCACCCGACATTTGGAGTCGCTGTGGCTCGATGACGTTGTCGAGCCCTACCAGCAGAGCCTTGCCGGGCGCTATCCGCTAGTGCCTTCGGCCAGCCAAGAGGTGGCACTGAGCGACTTCGAGGCGTTCTTCGGCCCGGCAGGCATTCTGGACGCCTTCTATGCCGATAACCTCAAACCCTTCATCGAAGGCGCACCGGAGTACCTGGTCGATGCCGACGGCAACTCGCTGCTGCGCGAAAGCCTCTACACCGCCATGGATCAAGCCGAGCAGATTCGCGCGGCGTACTTCAGCCGTGACGGCGCCCTTGACGTCGAGTTCGCGCTGGAGCCGATCAGTCTCAGCGCCGATAAGCGGCGCAGCGTTATCAGCGTGGATGGGCAACTGATCGAGTATGCCCACAGCGCCAGCCAGCGGGTCTCGATGATTTGGCCCAACAGCCTGCGCGGCGGTACCGAAAGCCGCATGACCATGGTGCCGAGCGAGGTGAACCGCTCGCCGCGTAGCGTTTCACGTAACGGCGCCTGGGCCTGGTTTCGCCTGCTCGAAGATGCCGATGTCACCAGCGTTAGCGAACGCGAGCTAGAACTGCGCTTTGCGGTGGATGGCGGCTCCATGCGCTACCGTCTCTACGCCAATGGCGCCCCCAACCCGTTCACCCGGCCGCTGGTCGCCGGGTTCCAACTGCCCACGGCGCTGTACGCAGAGCGAGGTAGCCATGCTGACCCGTCTTAAGCGCCTGTTCACCCCGCAGACCGCAGCGCCCAGGGCGGGCACCCTGCGCCAGCCCGACCGCCGGGCACGGCCGCTGGAAGCCGCCCGCGAAGAGGATATCGACACTTTTATTCAGGCCGTCCGCCAGGCGGATGCCAAAGGGCATTCGCCCTGGGTGCTGCGCAACGCCCAAGCGCTGGAAACTCTGCGCCGCGCGCTGGAGTTCACCCAGCACCGTGGGCTATGGCTGCAGCGAGAGGCGGGTGCCATCGCCCACTGGCAGGGCCGCCTGCTGGCCCTGCGCCACGGCGAAGGGCCGCCGCTGGGCATGGTGCTGGCATGCCGCCCCGACGACGAAGCCGCCTGGCAGCTGCGATTTTTCTATATCAGCCAGGAGTGGAAGGGCAGCGGGCACGGCACGCGGCTGCTGCGCGCGGTACGCCGTAGCCTGAGCGGCGTACCCATCGAGGTGCGCCTACCGCTGGTGTGCACCTCCGCCATCGACAGCCTGGTGGCCGCTGGCTTCACCCGCCAGCACGTGGACGCCTTCGAGGTAGCTAGCTACGCCGCCCCCGCCAAATGGGATGAATAGGCACAAAAGGCAGCAAAGGTAGAAAGACGCGATCAAGGAGCACGACATGGGACAAACATTCGTACTGGTAGGTGATATCGGCACCGATCACGACGGTTTTCCGCCCACCCCGGTCATCGCGGGCAGCCCCAGCGTCATCATGGACGGCAAGCCCATGGCACGCCTCGGCGACCCCCTGGAGCCCCACGACAAACCCAACCACCCGCCACACCCACGCGCCATCGCTGAAGGGTCCGGCACCATCCTGATCGACGGCAAACCCGCCGCGCTCACCGGCCACGCAGTCGACTGCGGCGGCGTGGTCATTGGCTCGGCGAGTGGGGAGGGAAGCTGACATGGCGGCAACCGGCCTACAGTTCACCTTGATCTTACCCGGCGTCGAGGACGCGGCGGTGATCGATTTCACTCACACCGAGGCACTCTCCACGCCCTTCGAGACCCGCATCGCCTTCGCCAGCCGCGAGGGCGGCCTCGATGCCGCGCGTTTGCTCGAACGCGATGCTACTCTCACCATCTGGCAGGCGGGCGAGGCCCTGCGCGCCATCCACGGCGTGGTCAGCGAGTTCGCCCAGGGCGATCGCGGTCACCGGCGCACCTTTTATTCGCTGACCCTACGCCCCGCCCTCTGGCGGCTCTCGCTGCGCCAGAACGCGCGCATCTTCCAGCAGGTCTCGCCGCTCACCATCCTCAACACCCTCTGCCAAGAGCGCGGTATCGAGGACGTTACCTTCGCCGTTACGCGCGAACCCGAGACCCGCGAGTACTGCGTTCAATACCGTGAGAGCGACCTCGCTTTCTTCGAGCGCCTGGCCGCCGAAGAGGGGCTTTTTTACTACCACACCTTCAGTGATGAGGCTCACCGCCTGGTCGTCACCGACGACCCCCGCGCCCAAGGCCACCTGGGCGCGCGCCCCTACCACAGCCGCGCGGGCGGCACGGCCCCCGAGCGTCACGTCCGCGCACTGCGCCAGGTCGCCCGCGTTGCCACCGCCTCGACCACGCTCAAGGACTACAGCTTTAAAAACCCCGCCTATGCGCAGTTGCACGCCCACGAAGGCCCCGACGTCGAAGCCCACGGCCAGCGCAGCGACTACGAACACTTCGACTACCCCGGACGCTACAAACGCGACGCCTCCGGCCAACCGTTCACCCGCGTGCGCCTAGAGCACCTGCGCCGCGAGGCCCTGACCGCCGAGGCCCACACCGATCTCCCCGAACTCGCCCCCGGCGTGCGCTTTCAGCTCACCGATCACGACAACGCCGCGCTCAACCGCGACTGGCAGCCTATCCGCATCACCCACCACGGCGAACAGCCCCAAGCCCTGGAAGAGGACGGCATTCTCCAAACGGACGGCGACAGCACCACGGGCGGCATGACCCGCTACCACAACCAAGTTACCCTCATCCCCGGCGATACCCCCTGGCGCGCCACCCCGACCCCCAAGCCCCGCGTCGACGGCCCGCAAATCGCCTTCGTGGTCGGCCCCGAGGGCGAAGAGATCCACTGTGACGAGCACGGCCGGGTCAAGGTCCAGTTCCCCTGGGACCGCTACGCCGAACCGGATGACACCGCCAGCTGCTGGATCCGCGTCTCCCAAGGCTGGGCCGGGGGCGGCTACGGCAGCGTAGCGCTTCCCCGCATCGGCCACGAAGTCGTCGTCTCCTTTCTCGAAGGTGACCCGGACCAGCCGCTGATCACCGGGCGGACCTACCACGCCGTCAACACGCCCCCATACCCGCTGCCCGAGCACAAGACCCGCACCACCATCCGCACCCAAAGCCACAAGGCCGAGGGCTTCAACGAACTGCGCTTCGAAGACGAAGCCGGGGAAGAGCAGATTTGGCTGCACGCCCAAAAAGACCTGGAGCTACTGACCCTCAACGACCGCACCGAAGAAATCCAAAACGACAGTCATCTCAAAGTGCACAACGACCGCATCAGCGAGATCGACAGCGACGATCATCTGACGGTGCAGGGCCAGCGCTTCACCCAGATCAAAGGCAACGACCACTGCCTCGTCGATGGCACCCACCACGAAAAATTCGGTCAGGCGCAGCTCATCGAAGCAGGGCAAGAGATTCACCACAAAGCGGGGATGAAGATCGTTATCGAGGCCGGTGCCGAAATCACCCTAAAAGCCGGCGGCAGCTTTCTGAAAATCGACCCCAGCGGCGTCACCATCGTTGGCCCACAGGTACGCATCAACTCCGGCGGCAGCCCAGGGAATGGCACGGGGCA
The DNA here is from genome assembly GCF_024790395.1 of Halomonas dongshanensis. Taxonomy (GTDB): domain Bacteria; phylum Pseudomonadota; class Gammaproteobacteria; order Pseudomonadales; family Halomonadaceae; genus Vreelandella; species Vreelandella dongshanensis. The sequence goes on along the minus strand of NZ_JAJISC010000008.1, from coordinate 88,309 downwards.
GGCAGCGCAGCCTCCTCGGCTGCCGGGAGAGGCCGAAGCTGCGCCCGTATTTAGCCCTATTCCAGCAACGCAGCATGCAGCGCTCTTGAAGGAATCTGCTTTGTGTCCGATTTGTGAGGCGAGTGCTGAATGAGCCGATGGACCTTGAAGACATTGCCCGAAGGTGAGGAAACCCGCTGGCCGACAGAGGCACAGCGGTTTTTGATCTTGGACGGTGTGCGCGTCGAGAAATTAGCCAAGCACTTGTACGCCTGGGCGGGTGATAACGCCTGGGAAGGCGATCTTCTCTATGCGGGCACTCCATGGGCTGCCATGAGTGATATATCCCCTTGGCTCATTGCGCTTTCCGGCCCTCAAGATCCCATTTTAACGCGCTACTTGGATGAAGGTTTGGAAGCCGAATGGGGATATCTGATCGATAGTTCGGCCAGTTTAATGACGTTAAGTCATCATTTACGTCGTCTCCTTCAGGTAAGAAGTGCAGCGGGTACGCCCGTACTCCTACGCTTGGCTGACCCCGCCGTTATGGCGAGCCTTCTCGCTGACGGGAGTGATCCGACTGTCACACCATGGGGTCCTATCGAGCAATTACTTCTACCTGACGACGTGCAAGAGTGCTGGTTGCGCTCTTCCCCGCGAGAGGACACACGCCCCTGCGATAACATCCCGCCAACGGGGTATAGGCTCAATGATACTCAGGAGCAGCAGCTCAAAGCCTGTGATCAACGGCGAGATTTGCGTGCCCTATACCGCTTTACTGATCGTTACTGCCCAGATTGGCTCCCTTCGAATCGATTGGCACGCTATGAGGTACTAAGCGCCATCCTTGGAGAGGCACGCCAGTACGGCTACCTAACCCCTCGAGAATGGGGCGTACTCTGCACGCTCTTTGCGCAGCGACAGTGTCTTTCCTGGGAGGCCCTGAAAACTCAGTGGCCTGCCGTGTATCGTCAATTGACAGCCAATCTTGAAGGTGGCGCCATGGCGCGGCTTGAGCAAGCGCGCTTACTTTCTCACTCTTTTACCAAGACGACATAGGGAGCTCGTCACATGTCCGTATTCGAACGACCCGCCGATGATCGTGAAGATGGTGCGCTTGCTGCCTATGAGCTCTCTTGTCGCGATAGCGAAGAAGGAGCCACGTGTCCCTTGCTTCAAGGGCGGGTGCAATTGTTACCACTTCGCTATGGGCTGGTCGAAGCACTCCAGCCCGGCATATCCACACCGTATGAACTAAGCGCCCGCCCACTTGGCATCCGGATGATACGTAACGGGTATCTCTACGTGCTAGATGGGGAGACGAACGAGCTTGCAGAGTATCGGTTCAGCGATGAGGGGAGTAGCGTTAGTGGGGGCAAGCTTGAGTATGAGACGGATCGTACGCTTTATATCTGCTTTTCCGAGGTCGAGTGGACCGAAGCCAAGCGCTCTCAAGTCATCGATAGCGAAGAAGACCGCAATGCCTTCATGCAGGCTGTCGATTTGGCCGGTGCCAACCCGCTAACCGGCGGTGGCGAGCATCTTATAACGACGGCCCAAGCCGAAGAATGGGTAGCCGAGTTTGCTGAAGACATACAGCTGGAAGTCCCCGAAGGCGGGAACGAGCAGGAAGGTGAAGCCTATCACTGGGAAAACGATCACTATTACCATAAAACGCGTTTAGGCAAGTTGCTCGCGCAGCATGAAGTCGAGGATCGTGACGAATGCCTGTGCTTGATTGTGCGCGATGATATTGGCGTTATGCGTGATCTGGCGCAGTTTCAAGACAATGTCGTGGGTTGGCATGAAGCTTGGGAAACGGAAAACGAGGGAAAAACAAAGCGAGATTATGTACTAGGAAGCTACATAGATTCATTTATCTCCACTAATGAAGATCAGTTATTAACGCGAGCTCAAGCCGGGGATGAAAAGGCCACTGCTCTGTTTGAAGACACGAGTGAGACTCAACGCCAAGCGATTTATGACCACCTAGCTGTCAAACGAGACCATCGTGGAGCGATACCTACGGGCACGGAAGAGCATTGGCGGGAAAGTCGTTATGCAGATAATGAATATGTGCAAACCTATCTGGCAATGAGAGATACCTTGGGCGATGAGCTTTATACAAAACATCGTGAGTTCATCACTCAGTTGAACCTTGAAACGTTCCATACATTGAATGGGCGCAGTCTTGGTCAGCGGGGTATCGATCAACTAATTGATCGAAGCGATATGGAACAAACGCTAGTGGCAGAAGGTACGAAACTGGCAAGATGGAGCAGCCTCCTAGACCAGATTAGTGATGACCGTGCCGATATGCTGTGCCAAAGTCGTTTTCATAAAGCTGCTTGGTATTTCGATGCACAGGAAGAAGAGCAGCAGATTCTTGCTTTTGAAGCCGAGTACGCCTGCACGCGTGATATTTGCCGTAATGACGCAACGATCGATGCTATTAGCAGCTGGTTGGAACAGTATCCTGAGTTTGATCGCCCACTTTTCCATACGCTGACTCTACAAGAACAGGTAGAAATGGCTAATGAGTTGGCTAGTTTGGTGTCTGCCAGCTACGGAATGGGAACCCAGACTGTTCAGCTGCTGGAGGGTTTAAGTGAATGGGCGGATAAGTTATACACATTGGAGCAGGGCAAGCTGCCTGATATTCGCGATTTGCCTGATGAGGCAAACTCGGCGGCGATATTGGCCCGTGAAAACCTGACGCCTGCCGTGGGCCGTGGAATAGCTGTTGCGATGGAAACGATAGCAACGGCAATGGAAGGAAGTGGCTCTCTGCCAACTCTTGACGAACTTTTCCGAGACTTACCTAAGTCACTAGGACCCCGCTTGATGAGTGCCGCTCGGGAGGGCGGGCTTAGTTTTAAAGTCGCGGATGAGTCTGAATTAGCTAATTTTCGTCGCCTCATACAACAGGTCTTGTCAGAAAGGGTTCAGTTGAGTCGATTAAATAGCCAGACCTCACAACTTCGTGATCGCAGGCAGCATGGCACGGATAACTACCGACAACTAGAGCAGGAAAAAAAGCAGGTACAGCAGCGCCTTGAACCTTTGGAGGAAAAGCTTGCTCAGGCGATCAGCCCGGTGGAAGATTTGTCCGACAACGCTGAACAAATAATTGCTCATCGTGGAGCTTCAAGTATTGGAAAGGCTCAAGTCGGCTTATCTATCATGGCCACTGGAACTGGTGTTACCACCAACGCTCACCTACAACAGACAGGGGGCATGATTCGCAGTATGCTCCAAGGATATCGATCAGCTCCCTTAACTGTGAAAGGTGGAGATGCCATTTCTCTACTGGTTTTTATGGCTCAAGCAGTTAATTTATGGGCAACGATACACGAGTCAAACAATTACAATGCAACTAATTCCTTAGTTGAGGATGAGGCATCTAAATATAGGCAGGCCCTGACGGGAACTGCAGCAGCAGGTTTATTAGCAGCCCAATCCATAGGGGATAATGCATTATCAAACTATGCGCGCACGCTAAACAGGGCCAGCGGGGGGAGCTCACAAACTATAAAAACTGCTTATTTTCAGTTGGGGCGTCTGCATGTTATTATTGGAGGCCTTGGTTATTTAGCTAGTTTTGGTGCAGCGCTTTATACCTTAGTGAATGACTTTGATAATTGGCAATCTGCTCTTCGAAATGGTAACCGCGCTGCTCAATATAGTGCGCTTACCGCTGCAAGCGGAAGTGCTGGTTTAGCAAGTAACTTCGGTTATGGTCTTTACAGAACAGCTGATACTGGCATTGCTGTATTACGCCAGCGTGTTACTCTTGAGATAGCAGGTAGGTATTTAGGTCAAGTACTCGGTAGGATAAATATATTGGGCTTAGTCTTCTCTCTTCTTCAACTGGGTGGTACTTGGGTTTATAATCGATATAACCTTGATAGACATGATCAGTGGCTAGAAACGTCTCCTTGGGGAGGCTCAAACCGAGATTTCTCTCTAGAAACTTATGCCGATGAACTAATTTCTATTAATCAAGCGGTACACATCACACTCGCCCAACGTGGCGATCAGTATATCGTCGGTATGATATTGCCAAGCTTAGCGAAAGAGGCATTTCAAATACCCTTAGGTGGTCGGCCTTTAGTGAGAATTTCATTTCAAGCTTGGCAAATACGTCCAGAACCAAGGCATCGTCGCGTTGGCCCTGGCCCAGAGCATCCGGGCGAGCTATGGGTACCCCTTGGCGATGATTTTGGAGCCTCTCTGCGCCTGTTAACCTCCCCAAGTGCAACGGGGGTAGCGATTCGTGGGTTGTTGCCTCCAAGGCATTTTACTCCGGAGCACTATGCCGTTGCCGTTCTTTTTGAACGCTTAAATGATGCCGGGGAATATCAATCTAATGCCCATGATATCCAGGTGATCTATCTCAATCCTTCCTTTGGTACTGGGCCTGAAGCGCAGTATCAGCCAACCGATAGTGTCAACGCGCCGATTGAATCAAACAATTGGTGCGCCATAGACCCACGTACTATGGTAATGAATCCGTAAACAGGAGCTTACATGGCCAAAAAGCATAAGGGTCTTATGGGGCCGGACCCAACTAAACCACAGCGAGCGGGTAACGTAGAGCGCTTACCGTCCGGAAAGATTATCTTTCTAGCTCCTGTCCCTCTTCCAACCGGTGAGCCAGCACTAAATGAAGGTTCAGTAAGTGATCTTAATGATACTTGGCTGGATTATGGTGCCGGATGGTTTGGAGTGTTTGGAAATCAGCTAATCATTGCCTTGTCATTTTGGTCGTTTCTTATTGTTACTTTTTTTTTCCCAATGGTCGTATATCCATTTGTGTCAGAGAGAGTGTTTAATGCTTTTATTGGAGTCTCTATTAGAGACGGTTTTATCGCGATGTTTATAGGGCTTTTATTAGGTCTTTTTATAAATTTAAAGCACCTTTGTGCCCGAAAAAAATATCTTCCAACACGCTTCCATCGCCAGCGCCGAGAAGTATGCTTTGTGCCGGAAAAGAAGGGGGGCGATGGTCATGAGAAACCTGTCTTTGTACCCTGGGAATCACTTCGTGTTTGGGTTTTCGAGACCCGTGGTGTTACCCAGTACGGTGTGCAACAGCAGTATGGCATGGGGATGGGCTATGTGCTGCCAAGCACTGATCAATGGGTAAAAACTGAGTTTATGACGCCCGCACTGCCGTTAGCCTTGGCTGAGTGGGAAGCATTGCGGGGCTATATGGAGTACGAGGTCAACTCTTTGGATGAGATTCAGAGCCCTCTTGCGATTCGAGAAGAAGGCGATCCACCGTGGGAAGGAGCACATACCATCCGTAATGCCCATCGTCGCCTTCATCGCCGTCGTCGTAATGGGGAGGTAGGCTGGCTCTACACGCTGGGTTGGTATCTTTATCATGTGCTTACTTTCTGGACACTTCCAGGCTATTTAGCTGAATGGACGACGCGGTTTGTTCGCCGTTCTGGAGAAAAGGCGTTACCTAAAGAGATGGTAGAGTGGTCAAAACCCTTACCCAAAGAGCAGTGGGCCAAGCCCAGCAAGGCGCTTATAGTAATCTCCGAGGAGGTCCGGCGTATTCGCCAGCAAGCGCCCGATTGGCCTATTGAGAAAGTGTTCGCCGAGGCCTATCGACGGCAGTCGCCAAAAAGTTAACGATGAGCCATGTTTAAAACGACGCCCAGTAAAGCGCTCCCCCCCATGCGCGCAGGTGAACGAGAAAGCCGCGCCGGAGGAGAGCAGTACTGCTTGAGCCCCTTGCCATTACCGGTAAATAGTGAATACGCCATGGATGTGGCCCATATTGATGTGCGTCACGATGATGCCACTATGGATATTCGTCAGGGAGCAAGACCAGATACCATGACGACGGCTGGTCATATGTTGAGTGTGGGTGTTTCAGCTATGATGGCTTTCTTCCTCGTTATATGGGTAGGACTCGGGGGATTTCCACCTGACCCTCAGCTCTCAGCTGCCTGGGCGGGAGGTCTCTATTTCGTTATTCTTTTTACGTTTGTAGCCAGTATCGTTGCGGTTAACTCAATGTTAAAGCGCATGCCGCCTATTCGACTGAACCGACAGCGTCGTGAAGCGGCTTTTGTGATCGGATCCCCCAGGGCGGTTCTGGCTGCCAGCACCTCACAATCTTTGGTTGATTTCAGCTGTTGGGCTTACTGTATGTGCCTCTGGCTTTATGGGCATTATTGAAATAGGCGAGTGGTTGCGCGGTGCCCGTGAGAGTTTCCCTTTCGGTTTTATGTTGTTACATGCTGGCGGTTTTGCCTTTTTTCTCATTTATCCTTCGCTGTATGGCGCTATCTGTCGCCTCTTGAAGCGCGAACGCCGAACCGTTTTAGTACCTTGGGAGGACGTGATCGCGGTGTGCGGCTTCAACCCTAGCTTGGGGCCGGGGGCCATTACTGGTTTTGGCTGGAACTTTGCGTTGTTGCCGCCCGACCCTGAGCGTCCTGGCTATACGCTGCCTGGGGCGGGGATCATCGTGAGCGTAGGGGGGCTTCCGGGGGCGTTGGCGCAGTGGGAGTACATTCGTCGCTTTATGGAAGGCGATGACGCTATTCAGCCTGCGGCTAAAGAGTGGGGCGTTGCGTGGTACGACGCCTACGTGGCTCGTGAAAAAGCCGAGTGTGAGCGCACCAACGACATGGCCCGCTGGCGGCGCTTTCGGCGCAAACGGCTATGGGAGCACGCTCGCTTTGCCCACTGGTACACCGAGTACCGCATGAAGCATGTGCTACCCAAAGCCGTTCCCAAGGACTGGCTGGCCGAGTGGTCGAAGCCCTTGCCGCGTGAGCAATGGGCCACGCCTTCGCGCGCGCTCACCGAGCTGAGTGAGCACTTACGCGCGGCATATCAGCGCGGTGAAACGTTCGTGGAGATGGGCGATATCGAGAAGCGCTTTAATGTGGCGCTCGATGCACATGAGCGCGTCGTTTCGCCCTATCCGTCCATGCCGTTTCGGGCAGGTGCCAACTAACGTTAGCGTTGCGGTTATCGACTCCAACTGGGTTTAGGGCAGCTCTCACTGCCCCGAGTCGGGCCATTCGATGGCGCCTTCTTGGCCGCAGGGGAGCACTTGCCAGAAGCGGTCGGGGTCGTCGCCGGGGTGCCAGCCGCCAAGCGAGCAGCGGATTTCCGTTTGTAGGGCTTCGGCGGCTTGGTGGGCGCAGTCTTGGTCGGTTATCCAAGGCGTGTGGGCGCTATCGAACCATAGGCTGGCGAAGGTATCGGCGGCTTTCTCTACCAGCAGCACGGGCACCGGGTGGCCCTCGTGCTGGCCGGTGGTTTTCCACTTGCCCTTGCCTGCGGGTTTTAGCGGCGGCGCTTGCAGCGTGCGCTCAAGCCAAGCGTTCAGCGCCTCTTGCGACACCCTGGCGAGGTAGATTTCGATATCCGGGTAGCGCTCCATCATGCCGATACCTCAGCCGTGGGGGATGTCTCGCTGACGAACAGCGCCTCAATGGTGGCCTCATACACTTCGCTCAAGGCGTCGAGATCGGCAGCGCGCACGCGCTCGTCTACCTTGTGGATGGTGTCGTTGAGCGGGCCAAGCTCGACCACCTGCGTGCCAAGCGTGGCGATAAAGCGCCCATCGGAGGTACCGCCCGAAGTCGAAAGCGCTGGCCGCTTGCCGGTGATGCGCTCCACGCCTGCCAGCGTGGCATCCACCAGCGCCCCTTCGGCGGTCAGAAAAGGCTCGCCGTTGAGCGTCCACGCCAGGGTGTAGTCCAGCCCATGGGCGCTTAGGATCGCTTCGGTGCGCGCCTTGAGCTCATCGGCGGTCACCTCGGTCGAGAAGCGGAAGTTGAACACCACCTCCACCTCGCCCGGAATCACGTTAGTGGCGCCGGTGCCCGCGTTGACGTTGGAGATTTGAAAGCTGGTGGCCGGAAAGAAGTCGTTGCCGCTGTCCCAGTGCTCGCTCGCTAAGGCGTCGAGGGCGGGCAGGGCTTGGTGGATGGGGTTGCGCGCCAGATGCGGATAAGCCACGTGCCCCTGAATGCCGTGTACGCGCAGCACGCCACCTAGCGAGCCACGGCGGCCATTCTTGATGGTGTCGCCAAGATAAGCGGTGGAGGAGGGCTCACCGACGATGCAGTAATCCACTTGCTCGCCGCGCGCGCGCAGGTGCTCTACCACGGCGCGGGTGCCGTCTACGGCCGGGCCTTCCTCGTCGGAGGTGATCAAAAACGCCAGGCGGCCGGGATGATCGGGATGGGCCGCAACGAAGCGCTCGACCGCCGTCAGCATGGCCGCAAGGCTGCCTTTCATGTCGGCGGCGCCGCGTCCGCGCAGCATGCCGTCGGCGTCGATCATCGGCTCGAAGGGCGGCGACTGCCAGCGTTCGGCAGGGCCGCTGGGCACCACGTCGGTATGCCCAGCAAAGGCGAGCATCGGCCCGCGTTCGCCGCGCACCGCCCAGAAGTTTTTTACCTCACCGAAGGGTAAACGCTCGATTTCAAAGCCCAGCGCTGCCAGGCGCTCGATCATGAGCTCCTGGCAGCCTTCGTCATCCGGCGTCACCGACGGCCGACGCAGCAGTTCGAACGCCAGCGCCAGCGTGGGTGAGTGTTCACCCACCGTGGACTCAGTTGTGGGCATGCAGCGCCTCGTTCAGCGCGATGGCGCTCTTATTGGTGAGGCACTCGACGCGGCCGGTTTGCGAGTTACGCCGCAGCAGCAAATCGCTCTGTCCGGCAAGCTCGCGGCCAGATACGGTTTGAACCTCCTGGCCTTGGTCGTCGAGCAGCGTCACCTTGGTGCCTGCGGTCACGTAAAGCCCCGCCTCGACGGTGCAGCGGTCGCCCAGCGGAATGCCGATGCCCGCGTTGGCGCCGATCAAGCAGCCTTCACCCACCTTGATGACGATGTTACCGCCGCCCGAGAGCGTGCCCATGGTGGAGCAACCGCCGCCCAGGTCCGACCCTTTGCCCACCATGACGCCTGCCGAGATGCGGCCTTCGATCATGCCTGGGCCTTCGGTACCGGCGTTGAAGTTGACGAAGCCTTCGTGCATCACCGTGGTGCCTTCGCCCAAGTGCGCGCCCAGGCGCACGCGTGAAGTGTCGCCAATGCGCACGCCACCGGGCACCACGTAGTCGGTCATCTTGGGGAACTTATCGACGCAGTCCACCGAGAGCGTACGCCCAGCCAGGCGCGCTTTCAGGCGGCGTGCGGGCAGCTCTTCGATATCGATGGCGCCTTCGTTGGTCCAGGCGATGTTACGCAGCAGGCCGAACATGCCGGTCAAATCGAGCCCGTGGGGCTTGACCAAACGGTGCGACAGCAGATGCAGCTTGAGGTACACCTCCGGCGCGCCCTGGGGCGGCAAGTCGCTTTCGATGAAGGTGGCCACCAGCGGGCGCTGGCTGGCGGAAAGCGCCTCGGCAAGCTCCGCCTGTGCGCTGTGACCAGCGGCTTCCAGCGCCTTGGCCAGGTGAACGCAGTCTTCCGGCAGGAAGCTCACGGCGGCATTGCCTGCGGGCACGTCGAGCACCTTCTTAGCCGCTTCGATCAGCGTCGCGTCCGGGTTCAGCAGCGGGGCCGGGTAGTAGATTTCCAGCCAGTCGCCCTGGGTGTTCTGAGTGCCGATTCCAAGCGCAAAGCTCAGCATAGTGGGTCTCCCTGTGAGTGGTGGGTGAATATAGTGAGGCGTGAATCGTGAATCGTGAATCGTGAATCGGGGCCTTACCCGGCGACGTTGTCGTAGTCGCCTTCGCGGTAGCCGACCACCAGCGCGGCGCCGGTATCCAGCAGCGGGCGCTTGAGCAGTGTGGGGTGTTCGAGCAGCAGCGCGCGGGTGGAGTTGGCGTCAAGATCTTCTTTCTGCTCAGCAGGCAGGTCGCGCCAGGTCTTGCTGCGCTTGTTGATCGCCTCTTTTAGCGGCATGCGCTCCAAAAAGCTTTCGAGCAGCCCCGCCGAGAGCCCATCCTTACGCAGATCGTGAACGCGGAAGGGCACGCCGCGCTCTTCCAGCGCCTTGCGCGCCTTACGGCAGGTATCGCAGGTGTTGATGATGTAGAGCGTATGCATAAAACCTCCTGACGAACGTAAGGTGGGGCCGCGAGCGTTGACGATCTTTTAGGCCACCAGGTGTTTAAGCGTTGCGCGTCAGCCGCGCTCGATGAGTCGACGAATGCGTTCGGCGGCCTCGCGCGTGGGGGCGAGCTCCGCCACCAGCGCCAAGCGTAGCCGCCCGCTGCCGGGGTTGAAGCCGTCAGCGTTCTCGCGCCCCATCAGGCTGCCCGGCAAGACGCTAACGTGCACCTCTTCGAACAGGCGCCGAGTGAAGGCGATATCGTCACCGCCCGGCACGGCGGGCCAGAGGTAGAAGCTCGCCTCGGGCCTGGGGAAATCGAGCACCGGGGCGAGAATCTCGGTCACCGCCGCGAACTTCTCGCGGTAGGCGTCGCGGTTGGCGCGCACGTGGGTCTCGTCCTGCCAGGCGGCGATGGAAGCCTCTTGAACCGGCAGCGACATGGCGCAACCGTGGTAGGTGCGGTAGCGCTTGAACGGCTGGATGAGGTCGGCATCACCGGCGACGAAGCCTGAACGCAGCCCCGGCAGGTTGGAGCGCTTGGAGAGCGAATGAAACACGATGCAGCGGCGGTAGTCGTCGCGGCCAAGCTCGGCGCAGGCCTGCAATAGCCCCGGCGGCGGCGCGTTTTCGTCCAGGTACAGCTCGGAGTAGCACTCATCGGAGGCGATGATGAAATCGAACTCATCGGCCAGGGCAATTAGCTGTTTGAACTCATCGAGCGGCGTGACCGCCCCGGTCGGGTTGCCCGGCGAGCAGAGAAAGACGATCTGCGTCTCGCGCCAGGTGTCGGCGCTAATGGCGCTGAAATCCGGGCGGAAGTGCGTCTCGGCGGTGCAATCCAAATAGAGCGGCTCGCCCCCGGCCAGCAGCGTCGCGCCTTCGTAAATCTGGTAGAAAGGGTTGGGCACTGCCACCTTGGCCGGGCGAGTGCGGTCGAGCGCGGCCTGCACGAAGGCGAAAATAGCCTCCCGTGTGCCGTTCACCGGCAGTATCTGGCGCTCGGCATCGAGCCCTGCCAGGCCAAAACGCGCCGTGGCCCAGGCCGCCATGGTCTCGCGCAGCGCCGCAATTCCCGCAGTGGCGGGGTACTTCGCCATATCCAGCTGGTGGCGTACCAGCGCTTCCAGCGCCTTGGCGTAGGGCGCGTGCTGGGGCTCGCCAATGGTCAGCGGAATGTGCGCAAGGCCTGCAGGCGCGGTCAACGACGCCTTGAGCTTGGCCAGCTTTTCGAAGGGGTACGGATGTAGGGCGTCGAGATCGGGATTCATGGGGTCAGGGCGCCAAGCAGGTAAGGGGCGAAAAGTGAGGGTGTAAGAGGGTCGATTATACGCAAAGCCCCGCGATGGGCTCAAATCGCGGGGCTTTGCGGTGTAGACGAGGCGTTGGCGCTTAAGGCACGGCGATGGAGAGACTCTCCAGGCTCTCGAAGGTCAGCCCTGCCTGCACCAGGCCGCGCTGGCCCTGGAATTCGCGCAGCGCGCCCAGGGTTTGCGGGCCAAGGCGGCCGTCGATGGGGCCCGTCAGCAGGCCGTATTGGCGCAGTGCCGTTTGGATGTCTTCGACCAGCATCGGGGTGATGTCGCCATCGCACACCGCTTGACGCATCTGTAGCTCTGGCGTGCCTTGGTAATCCACGCGCTCCAGCCTGCGCACCTCGCGCGGCAAGAACGACTGCGAGGTGCGCGCGGGGGCAACGATGTCTTCTGCTGCTACCAGCTCCTCTTCGGGCTCGTTCCAAATCTCGATGACGCGGGCGGGCTGGTCGATCACTTGGCGCGTCACGGTAGTGTACTCGGCGGGCTCGACCACCACGCGGGTGGTTTCCGGTGACACCATGACCTGCACCGGCACGCGCTCTTCACGCGCAGGGTGCTCCTGTACGCAGAAGCTCATGTTGTTGGAGTAGCCGCCCGCCTGGCACGACTCCAGCGAACGCCGCTCGCCTTCGACCACCACGGTGCGAATCTGCTCTTCGAACACGGCGGGCACTACCTCGAAGCGCTCGACCGGCGGGCGCGTCATCACTTGCTCTTCCACGGTGCGGTAGGTGGGCGGCTCGATACGGTAGGTGAGGGTGCCTTCGCGGGTTTCGACGCGCTTGTAGCCCTGCTCGATCTCGGCCGGGGTCACCTCGATGGTGGCCTGTTGGTCCTTGATCTGAATCTCGACGGTTTCGCGCATCGGCCGTGGGTTCACCGCCCCCACCGCCCAGCACTGCCCGGGCTGAATTTGCGCCAGCGTTTCATCCAGCGACTGCGCCACGGCAGGCAAACTCAAAAGCCCCGCCGCGACCGCCCAAGGCAGCGGCGCACGCAAAACACGCCGCGCTCCCCGGCAGGCAAGGCGCGAAAGAGGAAAGTAGCGAGGCTCAGGCAAGGCGGCAGGCGTTACAGTCATAGCGGTCGTTACCCGTTTATTTCAATAGGTTGCCCGTAGGTGCGCAAAATAGTTGCCACCATATCATGTTCTGGAGGAAAACGGAGATGAAAAACGGCGCTTTTCCTTACAAGGTAGTGATGGTGTAGCCGCGGACCCAAGGGTTACCGTTCGCATCGAGTTGAGGAGGAAAGACGAGTTCACTAGAAAGCCTTAAAGGAGGCACGATAGGCGTGTCCGCTTGAATGCAGATATAAAACTGATAGCGCGCAATACGATTCAGCGGCGTGTTGGGCTCAAGGCGCCAGTAACCATAATCGGTATTGGGAAGAAGTGACCACTCACTACTATCATTGGGAAGTGCGCATTGGTTGCGCCATTGGGGGGGAACCCAGCCTGCATTGATAGTACGCTCTATCTCATGGCCTACGCGTTCGAGCACAGAGCTTTGATCACCGTAATGCGGGTCTACTTTCATCGCGGCCCGACCAGCCTCGACGGCATAGTGCTGAAGCCCCATACGCGTAACGGCAGGAAAGCCAAAGGCTATGGTGGCGTACACCAAAGAGAAAAACAGCAGGAAGATGGCCGCAAACTCGATTGCCACTACCCCCTGTTGCTTTTCTGTACGGGTGCTATTCACTGGCATTTCCCACTAAGGTGGGCACGCCGCAGCTAACGGCATCCACATAGACTTCGCTTCTGCCCGCTTGTGCGCCTAGCGTATCCGCGAGCAAAGTCGTCAGTACACCTCCTACGCCGTTTAGTGCGGGTTTGAGTAAGTTGAGTACAGGGCGAAGAATACTGCAGAGCCCTCCCGAGCAGGCCACCGTATTGGTGTTGGGGTTGGTTATAAGCTGTCCAACCGACTGGAAAGCCGTTGAATTTTCGATATCGGGACTGCTTTTTAGTAGTTTCGTAAGGTTGTGTTTTACGCAGCCGTTCCAGTTCAGGAGCGAACTCAATAACCCTGCACATGATTGATAGCCATTGTCGAACGTGGGTATTCCTACTGCATCGAGTATGCTGTAGGGAGTAGATGTATAAGCACGAAATGCATCTAAAAAACTTCCCCTCGTCCAGTTTGCGGAAGGCCTTACGTAGAGGCCTAGCAAACCGGTAGTAGGAATGGCCCTATCAAAAGTCCAGTTACGGGTAAGGGGCGATAGTTCTCCATTGCCATTGAGTATCAGCGTAGCCACAGCATTAACATCATAGCGCCCATTACTGCTCTTCGTTTGTTCGAGATAGTATTCGGCAAGATACTCGATCTGCCTGTCTCGATTGATATTCGATTCTAGGCCTCCGCCATGATCACGTACCGTAGGACGAAAGAGACCGGCAAGAAGGTCGAGTAGGCCCGCTGTGATATTATCGACGGTATTGCCAAGGGCAAGTTGATTTGGCTGGGTGAAGCGGGTTTCGCCTACCTGCATACCATTGAGTCTCTCTGTGCTTTCCAGTGCGGGAATGACCGATTTGCCAGAAAGAATAGACTCGCCAAATAGGCTGATGAGCTCTGTATTGCGCACGTAAGCCGAGCAACTTTCGGTACCCGACCAGAGATCGCCTTCATCGATCTCGCCTATGCACACGTTGAGTACCGATGAGGTAACCTCGATATCAGCCGTCGATTGGCTGCTACTGCACTGTGTAGCCATGAGCTCGCCTCGCGCCGAGGCAAGGTCCACGGTAATAGGAAGGTGAATTCGTAGCCCTAGTAATAAGCGTAGGACTGGGCCAATCAGAGGAATGTCGTTGGTATCGATATCGATATGAGCGCGTACCTGCCCGCTATAGGCCGTGGTACCCACGGGCCCGGTGGCCCAAGCGGGCGGCTCGGTAACGCTGGCCTCTACATCAATGCCCAGAAGGCTCAAACTATCGACGGCTACGGCATGGCCCCGCGTACCCGCAAGAATGGCGCCCGATAAAAGATTGCCCAAACTCAGCTCGCTTTCGAGTGCGGGGCGCACGGTGCCGTCATTCCCTGCGCCTACACTCAGTAAACCACCTTCTCCCAGTAAGTTGATATTTGCATTGCGAATATCACTAGAGAGAATTTCTGCGCGTACCACTCCTATCTCGGCGGCAACCGCGCTATCGCTTATCAGTTCTAGGCTGGCTGTGATCAATCTATCGAAGCCTATGGCCCCAATGTCTGTTTCGATGCGCTCCAACAGTCCTTGAGGGGTGAGGAGCGCTAACTCATTGACTGATATTTCAACTCCCAATGCTTGTAGCAAACCAGCTGGGGTGACTTTGGCATTGAGCAGGCCGTCCGAGTCCAGCACGGTTAGACGCGAAGGGTTGATTCCAACGCCTTCGAGTAGCTTACCTACCAGGGCGTTTTCACTGAGATTGAGAAGCTGGCTTCCCACCGAAAAGGTGGTTACCGACTCGCTATTGCGCTGCGCTGACGCTGTGGCTTGCAAGTTGACGTTGCCCTCGAAGCCATCACTAAAAAGGGCACCACCACGCAGTACGATGCTGGCTGGATGAGACTCGCTGACCGTCACGCTTACCGCCGTGCCGCTGGGGGTTTCGGTCACGGTGCGCAAGCCCTCTTCATTGGTGGCTACCGTTGCACAGCGGGTAATCACATCGGCGTTGAATCCATGTAGCCTGGCGGATTCGGTGGCGAAGGCTGCGGCCATGGAGGGGTTATCGCCACAGTTTCCACGTGGCAAGCGGGCGCTGGCATCGAGCGCGGCCATATCGGCGATTTTTTGTAGGTTACGTTGCTCGAGATAGAGTCGTCCCGTGTCGACGACCAATGCGAGCAGGGCCAGCATCATGACGAGTAGAAAGGCGGTAAGAATGCTGACCACGCCCCGTTGCCGAGCTGAGCCGCTAAAAGAGGTGAAAGAGGCTGTGGCCATGGTAAGCGTCCTAAAACGGGCAGCGGCGTCAATCGATGCGGCTAGGGTATAACAGCCACCTCACGGGTATGCATCATGGCCATTCCCGCGATCTGTTCGGGTAAAACGGGAAACTGCAGATCCATCAATCTGATGGGGGGGAGAATGGTGTCAGGCGAGGAGTGGCGTAAGCACACTTCCCAGCTACCGGTCGTTGGATTGATCGTCAAAAATCGGCTTCTTTCCTCACAGTGTTCTGCCCACCCGTGAGGGATCCAAGAGTCAGCAATAAGCGCATCGATATAGTTATGAAGGTCTGCCTCGGAGGCATTGCGATGGCGTTGCCAACTAAGCCCTTCACGCAATGCATCCGACGCCACCTGCTGATAGCTCGAGCCCAACAAAACCGGCATCGCGTAGCCCGCGATGCCGTAGAAGAGCGCCAGTAAAATCACGAAGCTAAATGCAAACTCTATAGTGGCGATACCTTTCTGTTTAATTGCATGAGGCATAATGAAATGCTCCACTGCATAGGGCTATTCACCAGTTCTAGAATTTTAATTACTAGCCTTCGCCACCTTCGCCACCACCGAATCCAAGGTTGCCCACAATTTCAGTGAAAAACTCTTGGAGACCCTCACCTAGCGTTGCCAAGACGAGGATTAAGCCTGCAGCAATCAAGCCAGCAACAATTGCATACTCGATGGCAGAAGCACCTGTGGTATCGCGATGAAGGGTAGCAAGGTAGCTTTGTACGAAAGTGATCAGGTTCATGATGCGTTCCTCCGGAGGAGAAAGTTGTGTCGAGGTATAGTCAGGGAGAACTGTTTTTACCGGTTGGTGATTTGAATTCTACGCATGGCTATTAGTGTTTCGCTAGTGCTTTTTTACTTTTTTTTATGCTTTTTTAAATTATTTTTCACTGTTTTTTTAAGTTGTTGATAGGAAATGGCTTTATTTCAATAATAATGGTTTTTAAAGGGTGTTTTATTTAGCGTGGCGGCATTTTATCGGGCTATTTAAAGAGTGTTTTTTCTAGCGTAGGTTATTTTTTTAGTTGTGTTGATTGTTATTGGTCTTATGGTTTAAAAGAGATTTTATTAAATGCCATCAATTTAGAGTTGCAAAAAATATTTGCGCGATTGAAATTGAGTAATAAAAATTCGATTAGAGGTAGCGCAGCAGGGGGGAGGTGAGGTAAAAACAGAAACATTAAAATGCGATAGGGAAGGCGAGTTTCAATAACGCTGACGCCTTACTCAAGAATGGTAAGAAAAATAGTTAGATAGCAATGGGTTTTTTACAAGAAATATGGCGAGAGTAAGCGCAACAACGCCATGGGTAACGCTGATGGCAACGACACAATCGTTCGTAATGGTCATTCGTAACAGGGGAGCCGGGTCTTGAACAGCCGAATGATGATGGTGCTGGCCATGCTGCTGGTCGTTGCTGCCGTGGTGGTGGGGTATTTGGGGGTATCGATGGGGCGCGAGGCGCCTGCGCCGATGACGACGAGCGTTGAGGCACCTAGCGTTGGCGAACCCGAGGCGGTGAGCGAGCCCGAGCCGGTAGCACAAACGCCCGATGATGTAGATCGCGTGCCGGTAGTGGTGCTGGCGCGCAGCGTACCCGCCTACCACGTGCTCCAGCCCGAAGACCTGCAAAGCGAACAGCTGCGCTTGCAGCCCCCCGGCAGCTATACCGACCCCGCGCCGCTGATTGGCCAGCGCATATGGCGCGATATTCCTCAGGGCACGGTGCTCAACGAAAGCCATTTCGAAAGCGGCGGCCCCCTTGCCCGGATGATTCGCCCCGGCGAGCGCGCTTTGGCGCTGCAGTACGATCAGGTCTTGGGGGCAGGCGGCCATCTGGCCCCTGGCGACTACGTCGATGTGCTGCTGTTTCTCGATCAAGATGAACTCAATACCGACCGCACGGTGCAGGTCGCGGTGCCTGCACTGCGCGTGCTGAGCGTGGGCGATACCTTGGGGCTCACCACCACCGGCGAATTTGCTGCCCCCCGCGCGCCGGAAGGCAGCCCGCCGCCAAACAGCGCTCGCCCCGAAACCGTGGTCCTGGCCATTCCCGAAGCGTTGCTAACCCGCTTTGCCCTTGCCGCCGAAGTGGGCAGGCTGCGCCTGGCCGTGCGCGCCGCCGAAGAGGGCCGTTTGAACGACTACTACCAGCACGAAGCGGGCGCTACCGACGAGCTCAACCAACAGCTGTTCCAGTTCGAGATATTCGCACTAAGCCAAGCCGAACGCCCGCAGCCGGGGCTGGTGGCGCAATCGGCGCGCGTGCAGCCTGCCGTGGCGTCAAGCGGTGGCCAGGCTGCCGCGCCGCCAACGGTGCCGGTGATTCGCGGCGCGGTAACCAGCCTGGAAACGCCTTGATGGGGCCGCAGAAGACAACAACGCGCAACGACGAGATTCAACAGGGGGCAACGGGCATGAAGCGAGTGAGTAAGCGGTGGCCAACACGTTGGACGGGGGCGCTTCAGGGCAGCGCGCTGCTGTTGGCGGGGCTTTTGTGGCTGCCCCAGGCGCAGGCCCAGCAGGCGTGCGCCGAGCTTGCGCGGCTGCCACAGGCGCTCGAACTAGCGCCGGGCATTCACCGCGAGATACGCCTGCCGGTAGATATCGAGCGCCTGGCGGTGGGTAATCCCGGTGTTGCCAACGTGCAGCTCACCTCTGACCGCGCCTTTTTGATCTCCACGGCCGATCAGGGCGCCACCAACATCACCTTCTGGACGGCCTGCGCCGCCGACCCCGCCGAGATCACCCTGATGGTGATGGGACAGGCGAGCCAGGCGTTGAGCGGCTACGCCCAGCGCGCGCCGGATATCGTCCCTCAGGTGCAAACCGATATTCGCTTTATCGAGGTCAACCGTACGCGCCTGCGCGATGTGGGGGTTTCTCTGTTCGGCAGCTCCAACAACAACCTCTTTGCCTCTCCAGGCGTGGGGCCGGGCTCAGTAGGCGTGGGTAACATTGGTAGCCTGACGCCGGGGGCTAACGTGCCGCTCTCCAGCAGCGGATTCAACCTCGTGGTAGGCGGCGGCAGTAGCCGGGTCATGGCGGCCTTGAGCGCGCTGGAAACCAGCGGCTTCGCCTATACGCTAGCGCGCCCGAGTCTGGTGGCGCTGAGCGGCCAGAGCGCGAGCTTTCTTGCCGGGGGCGAGTTCCCCATTCCGGTGCCGAGCTCGGGCAGCGATAGCGTCTCCATCGAGTACAAGGAGTTCGGCGTGCGCCTGACGCTGACACCCACGGTGATCGACGAGCGGCGCATTACCCTGCGCGTGGCCCCCGAGGTGAGCGAGCTCGATTTCGTCAACGGCATCACCATCGAAGGCACTACCGTGCCCGCGCTTTCGGTGCGCCGTTCGGATACCAGCGTGTCGCTCGCCAGCGGCGAGAGCTTCATCATCAGCGGTTTGATCAGCACCAACCGCAGTGCCCAGGTCAACCAGCTGCCGGGGCTTGGAAGCCTGCCGATCATCGGCGCTTTCTTCCGCAATAGCCAAACCCGCTCAGAGGAGCGCGAACTGTTGATGATCGTCACCCCGCACCTGGTGCAGCCCATTGCCGCCGATGCGGTGCTGCCGACCATGCCGGGCGAATCCCTGCGCACCTATGACCCCAGCGTGCACGAGCTGCTATTGTTCGAAGATGGCTCGTTCAATCGCACCTCTGGGCTTTCGCGCTAACGAGGATCGACATGCCGATACAAACGTTCTTGGTGAGTGACTGCTCCGACAAAGCCATCGGCTGGCTGGAGTCGACCCTGGGCGATCAGGCGCGGCTGGTCACGGTGGCAAGCCAGCTCGAAGCCATTTTGGGGCTGGTCGATCAGATGGGCGTGAGCATCGTCTTCGTCGGCATTAGCCGCCAGACGTTCAACGAGACGCTCTCGGTGATCGAGGGGCTTAGCGAATCGCGCCCGCTGGTGGCGGTGGTGGCCTTGAGCGAAAGCGACGATAGCGAACTGGTGCTGGGCGCCATGCGCGCCGGGGCCAAGGATTTTCTCACCATCGGCCAGCGCGGCAGCGACGTACAAAGCCTGGTGCGCCGCTTGGGCCGCCGCCAGCCCACGCCCGGCGAGGCGCCCCAGGGCCAGCGCGCGCGTGTTGTTACGCTCTACGGCGTGGACGGCGCCGAGGGCGCGACCTTCGCGGCCTGCCACTTGGGGTTGGCATTGGCCTCCAAGGCCGAGCCGGTGCTGCTGCTCGATGTGGCGCCCAAGCTTGGGGAAGTGGAAGCACTTTTGAACATCAAGTGCACCTTCGGCGTGGAAGACGCCATGCGCGCCGCGCAGCGCTTGGATAGCGCGGTGATCTCCAGCGCCTTCACCAAACACTCAAGTGGGCTCTACGTGCTGCCGTTGGTGCAGGATGAGCGCTACCCTGAGGCCTATAGCTACGCCGAGGCGATCTTGCTGCTGGGCGTGCTGCGCCCGCACTTCTCGACCATTCTGATCAACGCCTGCGGCCAAGCCGATAGCGGCTGCTTGCGGGCGCTGGTGAGCGCGTCGGACCAGCTGCTGTGGTACCTGACCCAGAGCGTACCCGGCAGCCGCCGTAGCCTTTTGCGGCTACAGCGCTGGCGCGCCGATGCGGTGACGCTGAACGACGTTGGCCTGCTGGTGGACGACTACCGCAAGCGCTTAGCGCCGGAACCCTCGGTAATCGCCAACCTCTTCGGCCTGCCGGTGGTCGCAACGCTGCCGGGGCACCAGGAGCAGCGCCTGAACGCGCTCAACCAGGGCATACCGCTGTATGAGCTGGCACCCAAGGACGAGCTGGGGCGTGCGCTTAAAGCGCTCGCCAAGGCACTCACCCCCGAGGCGCGCGCCGCCAAGCGCTCGCGTGGGCTCTTCGCGCGCTGGCGGCGCTAAGGGGCGGCTAACGTGATGGAGCGCAACCAAGCCGCGCCCTTCGGCCATCAGGTGGGTATTCAGAAGGAGCGCCTGCACCGCTACCTCATCGACCAGTTGGGCGATGAAAGCACCAACCTCTTGGAGGGTAGCCGCCCCGAGCTCAAGCGCTTTATCGCTGCCCACGTGCAAACCTTCACCCGGCTTCATCAGCTCGCGCTCTCGGGCTACGAGACCGATCGGCTGACCGAGGAGATGGTCGACGAGCTGGTCGGCTTTGGCCCGCTGGAGACGCTGCTGCACGATCCCTCGGTCACCGAGATTCTGGTCAACGGCAGCGCGCGTATCTTCGTCGAGCGGCGCGGGGTGCTGTCGCTGAGCGATCTGCAGTTCGTCGATGATCAGCATCTGCAGCGGGTGATTCAGCGCATCATCGCGCCGATTGGGCGGCGCTTGGACGAGTCTTCGCCGATGGTCGATGCGCGCCTGCCCGATGGCAGCCGCATCAACGCGGTGATTCCGCCCATCGCGCTGGATGGCGCTTGCCTCTCGGTGCGTAAATTTCGCCAGGACATGCTGCAAAGCCAGGAGCTTTTGGCCTCAGGCGCGCTTAGCGAGGAGATGCTGCGCTTTCTCCAGCACGCCGTGAGTGAGCGCTGCAACATCATCATCAGCGGCGGCACCGGCACCGGTAAGACCACCATGCTGAACCTTCTGAGCAGCATGATCGACTACCGCGAACGCCTGGTGACCATCGAGGACACCGCCGAGCTACAGCTCAAGCATGGCCACGTGGTGCGGCTTGAAACGCGCCCACCCAACGCCGATGGCCACGGCGAAGTGACCGCGCGCAGCCTGGTGCGTAACGCCCTGCGTATGCGCCCTGACCGCATCCTGCTGGGCGAGACGCGCGGCGCCGAAGTACTCGACGTATTGGCGGCGATGAACACCGGCCACGAAGGCTCGATGACCTCGATTCACGCCAACAGCGCCACCGATTCGCTGCTGCGCATGGAGACGCTGGTGGGGCTTTCGGGCGTTCAGGTGCCGGAGAAGACTATGCGCCAGTCGATTGCCTCGGCGCTGGAGGTGATCATTCAGCTGGTGCGCCTGCCCAGCGGACTGCGCTGCATCAGCGAGATCATCGAACTGAGCGGCACCCAGCAGGGCGAATACCGCACCAACGTGCTGTTTCATTACGACCGCTTGAACAACGTTTTCGTGCGTCAGAGCGATAAAGCGCTCAACGCCAAGCTTAGGGGCGCGCTCGACGCCGCCCAAGGAGAGACGCCATGAGCGCGGGCGCGTGGGGGTGGCTAAGCGCTAGTGTGCTTTTGTGGCTCGCCGCCGGGATGATGATGCTGGCAAGCCGCCGCAAGCGCGTAGACGAGCGCGTCCGCGCACGGCTGAACCAGGACGGTGAGTTTCTGGATAAACGCAGGCGGCGCAACGCCGGGCTTACGCGCTGGCTGCAGCAGGCGGGCATCACCCTGCCGACTTGGCTGCTGTTGCTTCTCGTGGGCGCTGCGCTGCTCATCGCGCTCTTGCTGCTGCCGCTTGGGTGGTTCATGCCGTTGATCGCGCTGGGGGCGATGGCGCTGGTGGTCTATCTCATTGGCCAGTGGCGGGCGCAAAAACGCGTCGACCGGATGATCGCCCAGATGCCGGGCTTTCTCGATCACATGGTGCGTAGTATCAAGTCCGGGCGCACCATGGGCGATGCCATGCTGCTGGCGATGCGCCGCGCTGCCGACCCGCTGCAAACGGCGATGGTGCCGGTGCGCCGCGATATCGAGCTCGGCGTGCCCATGGCCGAGGCGGTGAGCGAATTCGCCACGCTCTATGAGCGCGAGGAATTTCATGTGCTGGCGCTGGGCGTGCGCATCAACCAGCGCTACGGCGGCAACTCCTCGGACATGCTCAAGAGCCTGATTGGGATGATTCGCGACCGCGAACGCGCCAGCCGACAGCTTAGCGCCATGACCGGCGAAACACGCATCAGCGCCTTCGTGCTGGCGGGGCTGCCGCTGGCGCTGGGAGCCTACATTCTGATTAGCAACCCGGACTTCCTCATGGGCATGTGGGAGTCGGGCACCGGGCGGATACTGCTGCTGGTGGCCCTGGCGCTCCAGCTAACGGGCTGTTTCATCCTTTGGCGCATGCTCAAGAGCATTTAAACACCAGGTTTAAAAACTTAGAGAGAGGCGATCATGACGCTGCTGGGATTGAGTGCACTGCTTCTGCTAGCCGCTGGCGGGCTGCTGTTTTGGGCCGTGCTCAAGCGCCAGCGTGATTCGCTCTTAGTGGCCCAGCGCATCACGCTGGAGGCGCCGAGTACCCTGGCCCAGGAACGACGCAAAGGCGTATGGCTTGGCCTTGGCCGCCTGGATGGCAAGTTAGACGCCGAGGTGCCGCGCCTGCTCGATCAGCTCGGCTGGCGCTCTACCGAGCAGCGGGCGCGTTTCTACGCCCTGCAAATTGGCGTGCCGCTGCTGGCCTTGGGGGCGGCGGCGCTAGTGGGCATGGCGCTCTCGGGTTCGCCTTCGCCGTTAATGATGCTGGTAGCGGGGGGCATCGGCTTCCTGTTGCCCAAGCGCTGGCTGCGCGGGGCGGTAAAAAAACGCCAGGCGCGAATTGCCGATGAGGTCTCGTCGATGCTGCCCTTGATGCGCATGCTCTTCGAGGTGGGGATGACCGTGGAGCAGTCGCTGCGCGCGTTGGCGCTAGAGGGCCAAGACATTCTGCCCGAGCTCTCCATCGAGTTTCGCCGCGTGCTAGGGCGGGTCGACGTGGGCCTGGATTTGGCCACCGAGCTTACCAGCATGGCCGAGCGGCTGGATATCGATACCCTGACCGACTGCGTAGTGATTCTCGAGCAGTTGATTCGTCAGGGGGGCGGAGCGGTGGCCTCGCTAATCTCACTCAAGGAGCTGTTCGACGACCGGCGCGTCACCGGTTTGCAGGAAAAAGTCTCGAAATTGTCGGCGAAAATGTCCGGCACCATGGTGGCCTTCCTTTTCCCGGCGCTGTTGATTATCTTGGCAGGACCGGGCTTTATAGCCATTTTTCGGGCGTTGTCAGGAATGAACCAATAATGAAGTACACCGTCACCTTTGCGCTGTTAGGCGCTACCTTATTGCTCTCCGGCTGTGCCACTAGCGGCGGCTCGTCGCTTGGTTCCAACAATGAGTGCCGGCCGCTGGAGCCCGAGCAGCAGCTCGCCGTGCAGCTGGCAAGCGACATGGCAGACCAAGGCCGTATGCATGCCGCACTGGCGCACTTAGAGCGCTTGCCCGAGACGCTGCCCGAGGTGCGCCTGCAAAAGGCGATGATCATGCGCCAACTGGGCGACCCCGCTGCCGTGGAGCTCTACCGTTCGCTGCTCAAGAGCTGCGTGGCCGCCGAAGCGCACCATGGCCTGGGACAGATCGCCGCCATGCAGGGCAACCTCGATGAGGCGCTGAACCAGATGCAAACCGCTGCGTCGCTCTATCCGTCGAGCTATACCATTCGCAATGACCTGGGCTTCGTTCACCTGCAGCGCCGCGAGCTCGACAAGGCGCGCTTCGAGTTTCTCACCGCGCTTGAGCTCAGTCAGGACGATCCGCTGCCGCTCGAAAACATGATTACGCTGCTGATCTACCAAGGCCAGTGGCAAGAGGCCAGCGCGCTACTGCGCGAAGGCCGGGCCACGCCCGCGCTCTACCAGCGCGGTGAAGAGCGCGCGCGCCAGCTACAGCAGGAAGACCAGCAGCGCCAATAACGGCGCTGTCGCATATAACGAAAGGGGGCGGTATGAACGCAGGCAGGGGAATCAATGATTCGTCGTCAGCCAACGCGCACTGGGCGTTAAGGCCGCTGGCAGGAGCGGCCATGCTCCTCATCCTATCTGGCTGCGCCCAGCCCGCCATGCAAACGGCCAGCAGCGCCGACGACACCGAGCGGCGCATGCTGACCAAAGGCGACACCCAAGCCGACGAGTGGCTGCAAGTGCAGCGCGAAGGCAGCCAAGCCTCCAGCACGCCCCAACGCCTCTCGGTCGCCGAACACGAACGCGCCCACCAACGCTGGCTCGACAGCTTCACCTACCCCATCCCTGAATTCTTCGACCGAGAAGCAGGCGGCGGTTTTACCACCGATTGATCTTTGTGGCGCTGGCTGGGCGGCTTTTGGCCGCCTTCGCGCCGGGCCGTCGCTACGGGTGCCTCGCTGGCGCTCGTTACCCACGCTACAAGGTTTTGATGTGGGCTGGGCGGCCTATGGTCGCTTTCGCGGGTGGAGCGCTGTGCTCGTTACCCACGCTGCGGGTTTTGTGGTGTGGTCTGGGCGGCCTTTGGCCGCTTCGCGGGTGCCTCGCTGTGCTCGTTACCCACGCTACTGGGCTTTGGGCGTGCTTGGGCTTTGGGTATGGGGGATGTAGCGTGGGTAAGCGGTAGCGCACCCGCGAATGCAGTGCGTAGCGCTGCTTGTTTGTTGGAGGCGTCAGGAGAGCCGGGCGAAGGCGTAGAGGGCGCTTAGGGCGAGGAATACGAAAGGGCCGTACGCTAACCGGCCTTCGAGGTGGGAGAGGCCGGGGGTGTGGGTGGCGATGGCGCGGTTTAGCGAGGCGGGCAGGGCGCGGGCGATGAGCGCCCAGAGCGCGAGCAGAAGCGCAGCGCCGACGACCACCAAAAGCATCACCAGCGTGCCCGCGCCAAGGCCGATGGCGGCGAGGAGCTTGACGTCGCCGCCGCCCAGCACGCCTTTGATGTGCCCAGGAATGGTCAATGCCAGCGCCAATACCAGCGCCACCAAGGCGTCCAGAGGACGGGCGCCGCTCAGGCTTTCGCCATTGAGCACCAGCCAGCCCAGCGCAAAGGCAAGAAACGCGTAGGCGAGGCCGTTGCCGATATGCCTAGCGCGTAGATCCTGCAGCGCGCAGAGGGCGGTCCACAGCAGCAGGATCAGCACGCGCTAAACGCTCAGCACATCGACCAGCCGTTCGCGCAGGCGCTGCTGGCGTTCGGGGTCGGTGAGCGGCTCGCCCGCCTTGGTGGTGATGAAGAAAACGTCCTCTACCCGCTCGCCAAGCGTTGCGATCTTGGCCGCCGAGAGGGCGATGTCCTGCTCCATGAAGATCCGCCCCACCCGTGCCAGCAGGCCTGGGCGGTCGGGGGCGGTCAATTCCAGCAGTGTGCGCTCGTTGGCCGGGTCCTGTTCGATGGCAACTTCGGTGGGCACCTTGAAGTGCTTCAACTGGCGCGGCGTGTGGCGAGTGACGATCTCGGGATAGTCGTCGGGGTCGTCGAGCTCTTCGACCAGATGGCGGCGC
Organism: Halomonas dongshanensis; assembly: GCF_024790395.1. Lineage (GTDB taxonomy): Bacteria > Pseudomonadota > Gammaproteobacteria > Pseudomonadales > Halomonadaceae > Vreelandella > Vreelandella dongshanensis. The sequence continues at coordinate 62,862 of NZ_JAJISC010000008.1, read as the reverse complement.
ATCTCCTCGATGCGTTCGGCGTCGCGAATCGGCAGACCGTGGCTATCGAGCACGATGAAGGTGTTGAGCGTCCAGTCGTTGCGCGAGGTCGCGATGCGGGCGTCATGGATCGAGAGGCCCAACTGCTCCATGGCCGCCGCCGTGGCGGCGAAGAGATCATCGACCGAGCGGGTGTGGATAAAGACTTTGGTGCCGCCCTCGGCCATGTCGGCGGTGGGGGCGCTGATCAACACCAGCGGCAGATCCGAGCCCCGGTGGGCAAGAATGCCTTGCGTCTGCCAGACGATTTCGCTGGGCGCGTACTGGAGGAAGTAGTCTTCGCCCAGCGACTCCCACAGCGTATCGATCTGATGGCTATCGACGCCGATCACCTGTAGCAGCGAGCGCGCTTCGGTGCGTGTCTCCTGCACCCAGTCGTCGCGATCCGGCGGGTTGTTTAGCCCCCGGCGCAGGGCGCGCTTGGTCTCGGCGTGTAGCTGGCGCAAGAGCGAGGCGCGCCAGCCGTTCCATAGCGTTGGGTTGGTGGCGTTGATGTCGGCGACGGTAAGCACGTAGAGATAATCCAGCCGCGTTTCATCGCGCACGCTGAGGGCGAAATCGGCGATGACGTCAGGGTCGCTGATGTCGCGCTTCTGGGCGGTCATCGACATCAACAGGTGCTGCTCGACGAGCCAGCTGACCAAGTTGGTGTCGTGGGCCGAGAGCGCGTGGCGAGCGCAGAACTGGCGCACGTCTTCGGCGCCGATCAGCGAGTGGTCGCCGCCGCGGCCCTTGCCGATGTCGTGAAAAAGCCCGGCGATCCACAGCAATTCGAGCTTGGGCAGCTGCGCCATGATGGTGACGGCGACGGGGAACGCCTCTTTGGCCTCGGGTTTGCGAAAGCCGTGGAGAAACTTGAGCAGGCGCAGGGTGTGGGCGTCGACGGTGTAGATGTGAAACAGATCGTGCTGCATCAGCCCTACGGCGCGGCCAAACTCGGGCAGGTACTTGCCCAGAATGCCGTAGCGGTTCATCCGCCGTAGCTGGCGCGGCACGTTGCCGGGCGCACGCATCAGCGCCATGAAGAGCTGCTGGTGAGCTGGGTCGTCGCGGTAGTGGTCGTCGATCTGATGGCGATGATCGCGAATCAGGCGAATGGTGTCGGCGCGGACGCCTTCGATCTCTGGATGCTCGGCCATGAGCAGGAAGAGTTCGAGCATGGCGGCAGGCTGTTCGCGAAACAGCGAACGCGAGCGCGCCTGAATGTAGCCACCTTTGGTTTCGAAGCGCTCGTTGAGGGTGACCGTTTCCAGCGCTTCACCGGCGCGCAGGATCACCTCGTCGAAGTGCTGAAGCAGCATGTCGTTGAGCCCAGCAAGTGCGGTTACGTGGCGGTAGTAGCGCTTCATGAACTGCTCGACCGCCAGGCGCTCCGGGGTATCCTTGAAGCCGAAGAGCTCGGCGATGGTGCGCTGGTGGTCGAACAAAAGACGGTCTTCGGCGCGCCCGGCGAGGGTGTGCAGGGCGTAGCGCACCTGCCAGAGAAACGACTGCCCCTGGCTTAGGATGCGCAGCTCGGCGTCGTTCATAAAGCCGTTGGCGACGATGTCGGTGTACTGTTCGGTGCCGAAGTGACGCTTGGCCACCCAGCCGATCATCTGAATGTCGCGCAGCCCACCGGGCGAGCTCTTGAGATTGGGTTCGAGGTGGTACTCGGAGTTGTTGTAGCGGTAGTGGCGGGTGATCTGCTCCTGCCACTTGGCCTCGAAGAAACGATCGGATGGCCATAGTCGTGACGGGTCGAGTCGTTCGCGCATGGCCTCGCGCAGCGACTCGGCCCCGCTGATCAGGCGCGATTCGAGCAGGTTGGTGATCACCGTGACGTCGGCTTCGGCCTCGCGCGCGCAGTCGTTGAGCGAGCGCACGCTGTGGCCTATCTCAAGGCCAATGTCCCACAGAAAGGTGATGAAGGCGGTGAGCGGCTCGCGATAGGGCGTGTCGTCGTCGGCCTCTAGCAGCAGCAAGAGGTCGATATCGGAGTGCGGATGCAGCTCGCCGCGCCCGTAGCCGCCCACGGCGAGCAGGGCAATGCCGTCGTCGGGCCAGGCGTGGAGCGACCAAGCAATGGCTAGTAGTTGATCCATGTACCAGGCGCGCCCGCGCACTAGGTCGCGAATGTCGGCCCCGGCGTAGAAGCGCTCGTCCAGGCGTGCCTGAATGTCACGCAGCGCCGCTTTGAACGGCACGACCGGGGAGCGTGACCCCTGGAGTTCGGCGCGAAAGCCGTCGAGATCGAAAAGCGTCCGGTCGGGCTCGAAGCGGTGGTGGTGAAGCAGCATCAGCGTGCCAGGAAGCTCAAGTCTTCGTCGCTGCGCGCGGTGAGCACTTCAACGCCGGTGTCGGTGACCAGCAAGGTGTGCTCCCACTGCGCCGAGAGGCTCTTGTCCTTGGTCACGGCGGTCCAGTTATCGCGCAGCACCTTGGTTTTGTAGCTGCCGACGTTGATCATCGGTTCGATGGTCAGGCACATGCCCGCCGCCAAGGCGATGTCTGCTTCGGGCGCGTAGCCGTCGTAGTGCAGCACCTGGGGTTCTTCGTGGAAACCGGCACCAATGCCGTGGCCGCAGAAATCGCGCACCACCGAGTAGCCGTTGCTTTCGGCGTGCTGCTGAATCACGCGGGCGAGCTCGGAGAGGCGCACCCCCGGCTTGACCAAGGCAATGCTCTTGTAGAGGCACTCCTGGGTCACGCGGCACAGGCGCTCGCCCTGGATGGTCTCGCCGATCACGAACATCACGCTTGAGTCGCCGTGGTAGCCATCGGGCGTCTTGACGGTGATGTCGAGGTTCATGATGTCGCCATTTTTGAGCTTCTTGGCGTCATCGGGAATGCCGTGGCACACCACATGGTTGATCGAGGTGCACACCGACTTGGGGAAGCCGTGGTAGTTGAGCGAGGCGGAAATGGAGCCGAGCTCGTTGACGATGTAGTCGTTGCACAGACGGTCGATTTCGCCGGTGGAGACGCCCGCTTGGACGTGGGGCGCGATCATTTCCAGCACGCTTGCCGCCTGGCGACCGGCTTCGCGCATTTTTTCGATTTCAGCAGGCGTCTTGATAGGAACGTTCATGGAAGCTCGATATGCCTTCGGTATGGAGGACGTGAAGCGTGCGTGACGGGCGGGGAACGACGGTGCGTACGCGCCGTGGCGCTTCATCTTGACAGTGATCTATGGTATAAAGCCGCGCGCTCTACTGCAATGTGCAATCTGATCAGGTGAGGATCGTGCGGTACTCGATCACTGCCGGGTTCGGTCAGCCTACCGCAGCGGCGCAAAAACTGCACTGCCCATAGGGGGTTGTGCGGCAGACAGCCTAAAACACACATGCACCGGCACATGGTCCCGGGTGCCGTGGGCAGCCTTCGCTGCTAGCGGTCGGATCCATGGGGTGCGTGGAGGCCTAACCCGAGTTTCAGGAGTTTTACCATGTCTCACGTCAATATGCGTGACCTGCTCAAGGCAGGCGCTCACTTCGGTCACCAGACCAAGTACTGGAACCCGAAGATGAGCAAGTTCATCTTCGGCGCGCGTAACAAGATCCACATCATCAACCTTGAGCACACTCTGCCTGCTTTGAACGAAGCGGTCGACGTGGTCGAGAAGATGGCGGCGTCCAACAACAAGATCCTGTTCGTTGGCACCAAGCGCAGCGCTGGCAAGATCATCAAAGAAGAAGCGAATCGCGTTGGCCAGCCGTTCGTCAACCATCGCTGGTTGGGCGGCATGCTGACCAACTTCAAGACGATCCGTCAGTCGATCAAACGTCTGCGCGAGCTGGAAACCATGCGCGAAGACGGTACTTTCGACAAGCTGACCAAGAAAGAAGTCCTGATGGCCACGCGTGAGCAAGAGAAGCTCGAGCGTTCCATCGGCGGTATCAAGAACATGGGCGGCCTGCCGGACGCGCTGTTCGTGATCGACGTCGACCACGAGCGTATCGCCATCAACGAAGCCAACAAACTGGGTATCCCGGTCATCGGCGTGGTGGACACCAACTCCAACCCCGATGGCGTTGACTACGTGATTCCGGGCAACGATGACTCCATCCGCGCCATCCAGATCTACGTCAAGGCAATCGCCGACGCCTGCGCACGTGCCAAGTCTGGCCGTCCCGACGAGTTCGTCGAAGTAACCGACGAAACCGCCGAGGCCGACGCCGCTGACGCGCAAAGCGCTGCCGAGTAAGGCCGCGCGGGTGCGGCGCCGCCGTGTCGCATCGTGATACCGAGGGGGCCTATGCCCCCTTTTTCCCGCTAGCGAATTATTTCCGAGGTGAATTCTCATGGCAGCTATCAGCGCCTCTCAGGTCAAGGAACTGCGCGAACGTACCGGTCTTGGCATGATGGAGTGTAAGAAAGCCCTGACCGAAGCCGATGGTGACATCGACGTCGCGATCGAAAACCTGCGTAAGAGCTCAGGCCTCAAGGCCGCCAAGAAAGCCGGTCGTACTGCCGCCGAAGGCGCCGTGGTCACTCGCGTTGCCGAAGGTGGCAGCTACGGCGTCATGGTCGAGATCAACTCCGAGACCGACTTCGTCGCCCGTGACGACAACTTCAAAGCGTTCACCGACAAGGTGGCCGAGGCTTTCTTCAACGCCAAGAGCGACGACGTGGCCGCGGTCATGGCGGGCGATCTAGAATCGGCGCGCGAGCAGCTGGTGCAGAAAATCGGCGAGAACATCGGCGTGCGTCGTGCGGTCGTGGTCGAAGCGGGTGAAGGCAACCTGGTGGGCGAATACGTCCACGGTGGCCGCATCGCCGTGCTGACCGTGCTCAAGGGCGGCACCCAAGAGGCAGCTAAAGACGTCGCCATGCACGTTGCTGCGATCAACCCGGCGGTGGCCCATCCGGCCGACATGCCGCAAGAGCAGCTCGACAAAGAAAAAGCCATCATCCTGGCGCAGCCGGATATGGCGGGCAAACCCGAGCAGATCGCCGAGAAGATGGTCGAAGGCCGTCTCAAGAAGTATCTGGCCGAGAACAGCCTGACCGAGCAGCCCTTCGTCAAAGATCCCAACCAGTCGGTTGCCGAGTTCGTCAAGGCTGCCGGTGGTGAAGTAATCGGCTTCACTCGCTTTGAAGTGGGCGAAGGCATCGAGAAAGAAGAAGTCGACTTCGCCAAAGAAGTCATGGAACAGGCTGGCCGTCGTTAAGGTCAGAGGTTCCAGTCGCATGATGGCGTGCGCGTAAGCGCACGCCTTTGCGTATCCGGGCCCTGGATAAATCGGGGCCACTCCCGCCCACCTGCGTTTCAAGATCGCCCTCAAGACTGCTAGGAGATAAAGATGTCACGCGATGTTCAAGAGCCCAACCAAGCGACGGTAGTGGCTAAAGGCTCCAAGTCGAAGTACAAGCGTATTTTGCTCAAGCTGTCTGGCGAAGCACTGATGGGCGAGCACGATTTCGGAATCGACCCTAAGGTCCTCGACCGTATGGCCCTGGAGATCGGCCAACTGGTGGGTATTGGGGTGCAAGTTGGCCTGGTCATTGGGGGCGGCAACCTGTTTCGGGGTGCGGCACTCAACGAAGCGGGCATGGACCGCGTGACGGGCGATCACATGGGAATGCTGGCCACGGTGATGAATGCGCTTGCTATGCGCGACGCGCTGGAGCGTTCCAACATTCGTTCGCGGGTGATGTCTGCGATTCCCATGAGTGGTGTCGTCGAACACTACGACCGGCGTACCGCCATTCGCTACCTCACCTCCGGTGACGTGGTACTGTTCTCTGCTGGGACGGGCAATCCCTTCTTCACCACCGACTCCGCCGCCTGCCTGCGAGGCATCGAGGTCGATGTCGACGTGGTGATCAAGGCCACCAAGGTGGACGGCGTCTACGACAAAGATCCCGTCAAATTCCCGGATGCCGTAAAATACGATCAGCTCTCCTACGACGATGCTCTGGATCAGAAGCTCGGCGTAATGGATTTGACCGCTATCTGCCTGGTGCGTGACCATGACATGCCGGTGCGGGTATTCGATATGAACAAGCCTGGCGCCCTGCTGAATCTCGTCGTAGGGGGCAAGGAAGGCACGCTGATAGACAGAGGTTAAAAACGTGATCAACGATATCAAGAAAGATGCCGAAACGCGGATGAAGAAGAGCGTCGAGGCGCTGCATCACAACTTCAACAAGATCCGTACCGGACGCGCCCATCCCAGCATCCTGGATGCGGTGATGGTGGACTACTACGGCGGCGACGTGCCACTGAATCAGGTCGCCTCGGTCAACGTTGAAGATGCGCGCACGCTGACGGTTTCTCCTTGGGAGCAGAACATGGTGCCCAAGATCGAGAAGGCCATCATGACCTCCGATCTGGGTCTCAACCCGTCAAGTGCAGGTAACGTAATTCGCGTGCCTATGCCGATGCTGACCGAAGAGACGCGCAAGAACTACATCAAGCAGGCCCGCAGCGAAGCCGAAACCGCGCGTGTGGCCGTGCGCAACGTGCGCCGTGACGCTAACAGTGACTTCAAATCCTTGCTCAAGGACAAAGAAATCACCGAAGACGACCAGCGTCAGGGCGAAGACGAAATCCAGAAGCTGACCGATAAGTACATCGCCGAGATCGACAAGGCGCTGGCGGCCAAGGAACAGGATTTGATGCAGGTCTAAGGCTTGCTTTACGACACTGCCGCGGGCAGCCTTGGCTGCCCGCTGTGCCGTTTGAGGCCGGCTTTTTTCATGCTTGATCTTGGGTGCAGGAACCGATGACGTCTACCCAGCTTCCCGACGAACGACCGGGCAAGACATCGCTCGCCTCTCCATCGCGATCTTCATCGCAGGAGGGGCTGCCGTCCCACGTGGCCATCATCATGGATGGCAACAACCGTTGGGCGCGCGCGCGCGGGCTCTCGGGCGTGCGTGGGCATCGCGCCGGGGTCGAGGCCGTGCGCGCGGTGATCCAGCGCGCCGCCGAACGGGGCGTGCGCACCCTGAGCCTGTTCGCGTTTTCCAGCGAAAACTGGAAGCGTCCGGCGTCGGAGGTCAATGCGCTGATGGAGCTCTTTTTGATGGCGCTCAAGCGCGAGGTCAAAAAGCTTCACGAGCGTAATATTCGCCTGACCATCGTCGGCGAGGAGCGCGGCTTCTCCCACGCAATTCAAAAGCACATCCATCGCGCCGAGACCCTGACCGCCAGCAATACCGGCATGCACCTGATCATCGCTGCCAACTACGGCGGTCAGTGGGACATCGCCCAGGCGGCGAGAACGCTCGCCAGACAGGTGAGCGAAGGGGTGCTGCACGCCGATGAGATCGACGAGGCGCGTATCGATGCGCTTCTCTGCCGCTCCATCCCGCCGGTGGATCTGTGTATTCGCACCAGCGGCGAGCAGCGGCTCTCCAACTTCATGCTCTGGCAGTTGGCCTACGCGGAACTGCATTTTTCACCGCTGCTGTGGCCTGATTTCGGCGCTCCGGCGTTGGATGCCGCGCTCGAGGATTTTTGCCAGCGTAAACGCCGATTCGGCATGACCGACGAACAAATAGAGGCGCAAGGTGCTTAGACAGCGGATCATCACAGCCGCCTGGTTGGCCCCCCTAATGCTGGTCGGGCTGTTCGGGCTCAGCGGCGGGGCGTTTGCCCTGTTCACGGCGCTCATCGTACTGCTGGGTGCCTGGGAGTGGAGCAACTTGGCAGGGCTTGGCGAAGGTAAGCGCATCTGGCCGGTATGGGCCCTGGCCCTGGTCATGCTGGTGCTGTGGTTTTCCGGCAACGCCACGGCGCTCTGGCCGCTATGGTTTGCTGCCATTGGCTGGGCGCTGAACTTCTACTGGGTATCGCGCTACCCCGAGCCCGACGCTGCCTGGCAGTCGACGGCCGGGCGCTTGGCGATGGGTGCCTGGGTGCTGCTGCCCTGCTGGATCGGCTTCAACGTGCTGCGTGAAAGCGGCGGCGTATGGCTGCTGTTCGTTCTGCTGCTGGTGTGGGCGGCGGATATCGGCGCCTACTTTGCTGGGCGTGCCTGGGGGCGGCGTAAGCTCGCACCTCGGGTTAGCCCCGGTAAATCCTGGGAGGGCGTGTACGGCGGCTTGGCAGCCACGGCGCTATTGGCCGTGGTGTTCGCCGTTTGGCAGCAGCTCAACTTTGCCACCGGACTTGCTCTGGTGGTGGCCAGCGCCTTGATCACGCTGGTGTCGGTGCTAGGTGATCTGCTCGAAAGCATGCTCAAGCGCTTTCGCGGCATCAAGGATTCGAGCCAACTGCTGCCCGGCCACGGTGGCGTGCTCGACCGTGTCGACAGCCTGACCGCCGCCATTCCGCTATTTGCTCTGCTCTACGTGCAGGTGCTGCCGTTATGACAGCGCCTTCCGTGCAGCGGGTCACCGTGCTGGGTTCGACCGGCTCCATCGGCACCAGCACGCTGGACGTGATTGGGCGCCACCCCGAGCGCTACCGCGTGCACGCCTTGACCGCCCACACCTCACGCGAGGCGCTGCATGCGCAGTGCCTGCGCCACCGCCCGGACGTGGCAGTGCTGGCTGGCGAGGAGGATGCTGCTTGGCTCGCCGCGCGTCTGCGGGAGGCGGGATTGAGCACTACGGTGCGGCACGGCGAGCAGGCACTATGCGCGGTGGCAGCGAGCGATGAAAGCGAGGTAGTGATGGCCGCCATCGTCGGTGCGGCGGGGCTTTTGCCTGCGCTGGCCGCCGCCGAGGCGGGCAAGCGCGTGCTGCTGGCCAACAAGGAAGCCCTGGTAATGAGCGGGGCGCTGTTCATGCAGGCCGTCGAGCGCGCGGGCGCCACACTTCTGCCCATCGATTCCGAACACAACGCGATTTATCAGTGCCTGCCCCGCGAACATCGCGGTGGGCTCGAGCGCCACGGTATTACCCAGCTACTGCTGACCGCTTCGGGCGGGCCTTTTCGCACTTGGGAGGCCGGGGCGCTTGAGGGCGTCACTCCCGAGCAGGCCTGCGCCCATCCCAACTGGTCGATGGGGCGCAAGATCTCGGTGGATAGCGCCACGCTGATGAACAAGGGGCTCGAACTGATCGAGGCGTGCTGGCTGTTCGACGCCACGCCGGATCAAATCCAGGTCGTCGTCCATCCGCAAAGCGTGATCCACTCCATGGCTGCCTATCAGGATGGTTCGGTGCTGGCTCAGCTCGGCAACCCTGACATGCGCACGCCCATCGCCTATGGGCTGGCCTGGCCCGAGCGCATCGAGGCGGGGGTCGAGGCGCTGGATCTATTTACCATTGCGCGGCTCGATTTCGAGCGCGCCGATGAAGCGCGCTTTCCCTGCCTGCGTCTGGCGCGCGAGGCGATGCAAGCGGGCGGTACGGCACCGGCGGCGCTCAACGCTGCCAACGAGATAGCTGTCGCCGCCTTTCTGGACGGTGACATCGGCTTTACCGCCATCGCCGAGGTCGTGGCGGAGGTACTGGTACATCACACGGTGGCACCCGCCGATACGCTCGATGCCATCTTGGCGGCCGACGCCGAGGCGCGTGAGCGCGCGCGCGCATGTATCGCCCGTCGGTTTGTGCATGGAGAAGCTGGGGCAAGGCCGTGAGCCGTGTAGCGAGGAGTAGAGCGTGAGTCTGATTCAGAACATTCTAGCGGTCATCGTCGTGCTGGGGGTGCTGGTCACTTTCCACGAGTTCGGTCACTTCTGGGTCGCGCGTCGCTGTGGCGTCAAGGTGCTGCGCTTCTCGGTCGGCTTCGGTAAGCCATTCTGGTCGCGGGTCGATCGTCACGGTACCGAGTTTGCGGTGGCGGCGATTCCGCTTGGCGGCTATGTCAAAATGCTCGACGAGCGCGAAGCGCCGGTGCCCGCCGACCAGCTCGACCAAGCCTTCAACCGTAAGAGCGTCTGGCAGCGTATCGCCATCGTGGCGGCGGGGCCGCTGGCCAACTTTCTGCTCGCCATCGTGGCGTACTGGCTGGTCTTCGTGGTGGGGACGACGACGGTTGCGCCCTGGATCGGCAGCGTCACGCCCGACTCACCCGCGTCTGAGGCCGGACTTTCACGAGGCGACGAAATCACCGCCATCCAGGGCGATGCCGTGCGCTCCTGGGAGGATATCAGCCTCAAACTCGTGTCGATGATCGGTTTTAGCGGCGAACTTAGCGTCGAAACGCGTGCCGAAGGTCGGCAGGCGCCGCGTGAACACGCCCTAGCGGTGAACGACTTTCTGGTGCGCCAGGACCCGCCCCAGCCGCTTGAGTCGCTCGGCATCACGCCCTGGCAGCCCGACTTTCCCGCCGTATTAGGGCAAATAGTGGCGGGCGGCAGCGCCGAGCAGGCGGGGCTTGCACCGGGTGATGAGATGCTTGCCATCGACGGTGAAGCCGTTGACGACTGGATGCACTTCGTCAATCTGGTGCGCGCCAACCCCGGTACCCCCTTGACGCTCGATTACCTGCGCGACGGCGAGCGGCGCCAAACGACGCTGACGCCTGGACGCAACGCTCTGGAGACTGGGGTCGAGATTGGCTATATCGGCGCGGGCGTGGAGCCGGTATCCTGGCCAGAAGAGATGCAGCGCGAGATTCGTTACGGGCCCATCGAAGCGGTAGGGCAGGCGGTTGCGCGTACCGGCGACATGACGCTTTTGACCCTGGATGCGATTCGCAAGATGCTGGTAGGGCTGATCTCGCCGTCGAACCTTTCAGGGCCGATCACCATCGCGCAGATTTCCGGTGACTCCGCGCGCGCCGGTTTTGAGGCGTTCGTCGGCTTTCTAGCGTATCTTTCCATCAGTTTGGCGGTGCTGAATTTACTGCCGATTCCCGTGCTCGACGGCGGGCATCTGCTTTATTATTTCGTGGAGGTCGTGCGCGGGCGGCCGGTCTCCGAACACGCCCAAGCCATCGGGCTACGCATCGGGCTTGCCATGGTAGGCACCCTAATGCTGATGGCTCTCTATTTCGATCTGATGCGCCTGTGGTAATGACGCGTGCAGCGATGAGATACCTTGTCATCTACCTGCACAAATGTATATGGTGCCTGTCTACCAAGACGGGCAGACCAACGCGAGCGAACTGACTGCATGAAAATCAAGACCCTCGGAATGGCGGCACTCTTATTGGCAGGAGCCAGCGGTGCCCAAGCACAATCCTTTGACGTTTCGGACATTCGTGTAGAAGGGCTGCAGCGGGTTTCCGCCGCCTCGGTCTTCAATGCGTTTCCGGTCAGCGCCAACGATCGCGTCGATGAACAGCAACTGGCCGCCGCCACGCGCAACCTGTTTGCCACTGGCCTTTTCGATGACGTATCGCTCGCCCGCGAAGGCGACGTGCTGGTGATCCAGGTCGTCGAGCGCCCGACCATCGCGCGTCTCAACATCACCGGTAACCGTCAGCTCTCCGAGGACGATCTGCGTAACGGTCTGCGCCAGTCTGGGCTCTCCGAAGGCCAGGTGCTGCAGCTGTCTACTCTGGACGAGATCCAGCGCGAGCTGGAGTCGGTCTATCAAGCGCAGGGGCGTTACAGCGCACGCATCGAGACCGACGTTCAGACAGTCGACGAAGGCCGTGTGCAGGTCAATATCCGTATCAACGAAGGCGAAGTCGCCAAGATCCGCCAGATCAACATCGTCGGTAACCAAGCCTTCGACGACGAGACACTGCGCGAGGTGTTCGAGCTCAACGACCGCCCGGGGCGTATCTTCGGCTGGTTCTCCAGTGACGAGTACTCGCGTGAGGCGCTCGCGGGCGACATCGAGCGCTTGCGCTCGTTCTATCTTGACCGTGGCTACGTCAACTTCGATGTGACCTCGACCCAGGTGTCGATCGGTCCTGACAAGTCGGACATCTACATTACTCTGAACGTCGATGAGGGCACCCAGTACCGCGTAGGCGACGTGCGCTTCGCTGGTGATCTGCAAATCGGCGAATCCGAGGCGCGTCAGCTACTTCAGGTGCAAAGCGGCGAGATCTTCTCGCGCAGCGATGTCAACGCCTCTACCGAAGCGCTGCGGCAGCGCTTGGGTGCCGAAGGTTTCGCCTTTGCCGAAGTGCGCGGCATTCCCGAAATGACTGCCGACAGCGATACCGTCGATATCGTCATCGCCGTCGAGCCGGGCCAGCGCACCTACGTGCGGCGTATCCAGTTCCTCGGTAACACCACGACCGAAGACGAAGTACTGCGGCGTGAAATGATCCAACTCGAAGGCGCACCCGCCTCGACCGACTCGATCACCCAATCGCGCCAGCGCCTGGAGCGCCTGGGCTTCTTCAGCCAGGTCGAAGTCGATACTCAACCGGTGCCGGGCCAACCCGACCAACTAGACGTGACCTACACCGTTGAGGAGCAACCCTCGGGCTCGGTGTCGGCAAGCGTTGGTTTCTCTCAGAGCGCCGGGGTCATTTACGGCGTGGGCCTCTCCCAGAACAACTTCCTGGGCACGGGTAACCGCGTCAACATCGGCGCCTCGCGCAGTGATACCTTCACTAGCGTGAACTTCGGTTTCACCGACCCTTACTGGACGCTGGACGGTATTTCGCGCGGCTACAACGTCTACTACCGCGAAACCGACTACGCCGACTCCGATATCTCGACCTACTCGACCGACGCCTACGGCGCTGGAATCAACTTCGGCTACCCGATCAGCGAGCTGTCGCGGCTCAACTTCGGCGCAACCCTGGAAGATCTGACGGTCAAGACTTACTTCGATACCGCCTCGGAGATTCGCCAATACGTCGAAGATCAGGGCGAAGACGCCCAGAGCCTCAAGCTCTCGGCCAGTTGGACGCGCAACAACCTCAACCGCGGTATCATGCCGACGGCGGGTAATTATCAGCGCCTGTCGCTGGAGACCAGCGTGCCGGGCAGCGATGCCGAATACTACAAGCTGCGTGCTCGCGCCCAGCAGCTCTTCCCGCTCAACGACAACCAGGATTGGGCGCTGAAGTTCACCGGTAACCTTGGCTACGCTAACACCTTCGATAGCAACGACCCCTATCCGTTCTACGAAAACTTCTATGCGGGTGGCTTGGGTTCGGTGCGCGGTTTCACCTCCAACACCCTGGGACAGCGCACCACGCCCTCGCGTGAAGGCGGCCGTGACCGTACCTTAGGCGGTAACGTGCTGGTCGAAGGCAGCGCCGAGATGATCTTCCCGATGCCTTTCATCGAAGATCAGCGCTCGATGCAGACCTCGCTATTCTTCGATGCCGGTAACACCTTCCTAAGCTCCTGCTACGACGTGGTGGCGGCCGATGCCGATCGTCAGCGCTGCAGCTCGGGTGTGGATCTGGGCGATCTGCGCTACAGCGTGGGCGTGGGTCTCTCCTGGCTGACGCCGGTTGGTCCCCTAACATTCAGCATCGCCGAGCCGCTCAATGACGAAAGCGGCGACGACACGCAATTCTTCCAGTTCTCGCTGGGTCAAACATTCTAAACGTACCGGCTCGGGCCGCGTCGCGGCCCGCGTCATTGGTTGGATTAAGGAGCCTTTTTCATGCGTAAACAGACAGCGATCGCATGTCTTTTGGGTGCCATGGCGCTTCCGGTACACGCCGCCGAGGTCGCCGTGTTGGATTGGCGTGCGGCGCTGATGAACACGCAGTCGGCGCAGAGCTCGCTGAGCCAGTTGCAAAGCCAGATCAGCAGTCAGCAGACCGAAGCCCAAGGCCTGGGTAACGAGCTACAGCAGCTGCAGGAGCGTCTTCAGCGCGAGGGCGAGACCATGTCGCAGTCCGAGCGTGACGCGCTAATTGGCGAGCTGCAGCAAAAGGGAGCGCGCTTCGAGCAGCTTCGTCGCGAGGTGATTCAGGCGCAGCAGCAGTCCGAGCAGCAATTCCTCGAAAGTGCGGAACCCAAGCTCGAACGGGCCGTCGAACAGGTCATCGAGCGTCACGGCATCGACGTGCTGGTGGAGCCACAAGGCGTGCTGCATTCGGCGACCGATCTGCCCAATTTGACTAACGAAGTCACGCAAATCTTCGATTCGCTGAACTGATGATGAATAGCCCGGCGCGGGGCGTAAACGTAGCCCTCGCCGCGCCGTTAACGTTAACACGCTTTATCTTTCGTATTTCGGTGCGGCTCTACCGCACCCAAGGTTCCTGGGCTCTCCCATGACGCACGCGCCAACACTCACACTCGCCGACATTGCTCGCCGTCTCGACATCGACTTCCAGGGCGACGGCGATACGCTCATTCGCGGTCTTGCCACGCTCAAGGAGGCGGGACCGGATCAAATCGCCTTTCTGGCCAATCGTGCCTACCTCAAGGATCTCGCCGAGACGCGGGCGGCGGCGGTGTTGCTGCACCCCGAGCACGGTAAGAACTGTCCGGTTCCGCAGCTGCCCATCGATAACCCCTACCTCGGCTACGCTCAGCTCTCGCAAATGTTCGATCCGCTAGAGGCGAGCAAGCAGACCGGCGTGCACCCTACGGCCGTGGTCGGCGATAACGTGACCCTGGGGGAGGGCGTCGAGATTCAGGCTCACGCCGTCATCGACGCGGGTGTGGTGCTGGGCGATCGCGTGGTGATTGGCGCCGGAAGCGTCGTGGGTGCCGACTCGATCTTGGGCGACGATACCCGGCTACACGCCAATGTCACCGTCTACCACGGCGTGGTGATTGGTAAACGGGCGATTTTGCACAGCGGCTGCGTGATCGGTGCCGACGGTTTTGGCTTTGCTCACGACGGCGCGCGCTGGCACAAGATCGCCCAGCTCGGCGGTGTAGTGCTGGGGGACGACGTCGAAGTCGGCAGTTGCTCGAGCATCGACCGTGGTGCATTGGGCGATACCCTGATCGGTAACGACGTCAAGATCGACAGCCAAGTGCAGATTGCGCACAACGTGCGTATCGGTGATCACAGCGCTCTGGCTGGCTGCGTCGGTATTGCCGGTTCCACCAAGGTGGGCAAGCATTGCATGCTGGGCGGTGGGGTCGGGCTCTCGGGTCACTTGACCATTGCCGACGGCGTGCAGGTGACGGGCATGAGCCTGGTGACCAACTCGATTCACGAGCCCGGCGTTTACTCTTCCGGCACGGGGGCCATGAACAACACCCAGTGGCGCAAGAATGCAGTACGTTTCAAACAGTTGGATGAGATCGCCAAGCGCCTGACGCGCTTGGAGAAGAGTAGCCGCGATAGCGCTTAGCCTTGTCGCTGAAAGCGCGAATGAGGCGCTTTAGCGGGGAATCCCAGCCAGTGGCTTGAGCTCCCCCCGCGGCACGCTATAATCCACTGCCTTTTGGCCAGCCTTGATGCTGGCACTTGCCTGAATGATGCCAGGCGTTTTGTCTTTTTAGAGGTCGCTACGATGGTTATGGATATCAACGAGATTCGCGAATACTTGCCCCACCGCTATCCGTTTTTGCTGGTGGACCGGGTCACTCAGTTGACCGAAGGCGAATCCATCGTGGCGTTCAAGAACGTCAGTATCAACGAGCCCTTCTTCAACGGGCACTTTCCCCATCACCCCATCATGCCGGGCGTGTTGGTCATCGAAGCTTTGGCTCAAGCCTGTGGCATTCTTGGCTTCAAGACGGTCAACAAGCTGCCCGCCGATGGCTACGTCTACTACCTCGTGGGTAGCGACAACGTGCGCTTCAAGCGTCCGGTGATGCCAGGTGACCAGCTGCGTCTGGAAGCCAACGTGATCAAGGGCAAGCGCGGCATCTGGAAGTTTGCCTGCAAGGCGACCGTGGGCGATGAGCTGGCCTGCGAAGCAGAAATCATCTGCGCCGAGAGGAAGGTGGCTTGATACATCCAACTGCACTGATCGACCCCAAGGCGCAGCTGGCCGACGACGTCGAGGTTGGCCCATTCAGCGTCATCGGCCCGGATGTCACCATAGGGGCTGGCTCCGTGATCGGCCCACACGTGGTGATCAAGGGGCCGACGGTATTGGGTAAGCGTACGCGGATCTTCCAGTTCGCCTCGGTCGGCGAAGATTGCCAGGACAAGAAGTACGCCGGTGAGCCGACGCGTCTGGTGATGGGCGACGACAACGTGGTGCGCGAGGGTGTCACCCTGCACCGTGGTACGGTTCAGGATCGCGGCGAGACCACCATCGGCTCGCGCAACCTGTTCATGGCCTACGTCCATGTGGGCCACGACTGCGTAATTGGCGATGACTGCATCTTGGCCAACCAGGTTACCTTGGCCGGACACGTCACGCTGGGTAACTTCGCCATCCTTGGCGGTCTCTCGGCGGTACACCAGTTCTGCCACTTCGGCGAGCACGCCATGGCCGGTGGAGGGTCGATCATCACCAAGGACACGCCTGCCTTCGTCATGATCAATGGCAACCCCGCCGAGGCCCACGGCTTGAACCTGATCGGGCTCAAGCGACGTGGTTTCGAGCGCGACGCCTTGAACGCCCTCGGTACTGCCTACAAACTCGTCTATCGCCAGGGGTTGACCATCGAGCAGGCACTGGAGCAGATTCGCCAGCGCTTCGATCTGCCCGAGACCGAACGCTTCGCTGCTTCGATCGAGCGCTCGACGCGCGGCATCATTCGCTAGGCTCTGTATGTAAAGTGCCTGCGCTCGACAATACGGCGTTAAAAATTGACTCAGAATACTCATTTACCACGTGTAAACTCCGTTTCTTCGTCAATTTTTGCCTTGTCTTGTCTTCGCTCGACGACTTTTCATACAGACCCTAACGTCGCGAGTCACTGATCAACGTTAGACTCGTTGACGCCAAGCAACATCGCAAACAGGCACCACCGCTATGACCGTGCAGCGCGTTTTTATCGTGGCGGGCGAGCTCTCGGGAGACATTCTCGGCGCTGGCCTAATGCAGGAGCTCAAGGCTCGCCATCCGGGCATTCAGTTTCGCGGCATTGGCGGCCCGCGCATGATCGCCCAAGGGCTTAAAAGCCGCTTTCCGCTCGAAACGCTGTCGGTCATGGGCTTGGTCGAGGTGATCAAGCATCTGCCCGAACTTATCGGCGTGCGCCGCACCCTGCGCCGTGAGGCGCTTGAGTGGCAGCCCGACATCATGATCGGCATCGACGCGCCGGACTTCACCCTTGGCCTCGAAAAGCAGCTGCGCCGGGCGGGCGTGCGCACGGCGCACTACGTTAGCCCCTCGGTATGGGCCTGGCGTCAAGGGCGGATTCACGGCATCGCCGAGGCCGTCGATGGCATGTTGACGCTGTTGCCCTTCGAGGCGGCGTTCTACCGCGCCCATAAGGTGCCGGTTGCCTTCGTGGGTCATCCACTTGCCGACGAGCTGCCACTTGTCAACGACCGCGTCGCCGAGCGGCGCGCGCTGGGCCTTGTCGAGGATGCGCTTATATTGGCGCTGCTGCCGGGCTCGCGGGCCAACGAGATTCGCTTTCTAGGCGAGACCTTCCTCGCCACCGCCGAGCGGCTCTGTGCGCGCTACGCCGATCTGCATATCGTCATGCCGGCGGCAAGCGCTGCCCGCCACGCCGAACTGACAGCGCTGCTGGCGCGTACGCCCGCGCTTGATGGACGCGTGACGTTAATCGAGGGGCAGTCACGCGAGGCTATGGTGGCAAGCGATGTGGTGCTGCTGGCCTCTGGCACGGCGGCGCTCGAAGCCATGCTGTGCCATCGCCCGATGCTGGTGGCCTACAAGATGGCGCCGACTACCCATTGGCTCGCCAAACGGCTGGTCAAGACGCGCTGGATTTCGCTGCCCAATTTGATCGCCCAGGAGGCGCTCGTGCCCGAGCTGATTCAAGACGCCGCTTCACCGGAGGCTATCAGCGACGGCTTGGCGGCGCTTTTTGATGACGCCGAAGCGCGGCGAGCACTGGAGGCGCGTTTTGCCGCGCTCCACGCTACCCTGCAGCGCAACGCCAGCCGCCGCGCCGCCGATGCCGTGACCGCCATTGCGACTGGGCAGCCGCTCGATGAGTTAGACGAGAGCGAACAGGAGCAGGAGTCTTGGCATGGCTGAGACGACGTTCGAACCGCTGGTTATCGCCTACGACGGCCTGCATCTGGCGGGCGTGGACGAAGTGGGGAGGGGCCCGCTGGTGGGCAGCGTGGTGGCCGCTGCGGTGATTCTGGATCCTGCCCAGCCCATCGAGGGGCTCACCGATTCCAAAAAGCTCAGCGCGCGGCGTCGCGAAATGCTCGATGGGCTAATTCGTCAGCGCGCCCTGGCCTTTGCCGTGGCCGAGGCGTCGGCCACCGAGGTCGATGCCTTGAACATCTACCACGCCACGCACCTGGCCATGCGCCGCGCCATCGACGCACTCACGCCTGCGGCAGAGTATCTTTTGGTGGATGGCAATCGCTTGCCGGGGCACGCCTTACCCGGTCAGGCGGTGGTCAAGGGCGACGCGCGCCATCCGGCCATTGCTGCTGCATCGATCTTGGCCAAGGTCGCCCGCGATGCCCAGATGCTCGCCCTCGATGCGGCGCATCCCGACTATGGCTTTGCCCGTCACAAGGGCTACCCGACGAAAGAGCACCTCGCGGCTCTTGAACGTTTCGGCCCCTTGGCCGACCATCGTCGAAGCTTTGCGCCGGTCAAGCGCACGCTAGTCGAGCACGCATTTTAACACCCCCCTTACCTGCCGAGAGTGACATGACGGTTCCATTCGTTCATCTACGCTTGCACAGCGAATACTCCCTGGTCGACGGCTTGCTCAAGATCAAGCCTCTGGTCGCCACCACGGCCGAGCAGGGCATGCCGGCGCTGGCGCTGACCGACGAAGCCAACCTCTTCGGTCTGGTGAAGTTCTACAAGAGCGCCCAGGGCGCCGGGCTCAAGCCGATCATCGGCAGTGATCTCTGGCTCACCAATCCCTACGACGATGCTCACCCCTACCGCATTACGCTGCTGGCGATGAACCAGCAGGGCTACCTCAACCTGACCGAGCTGATCTCGCGCGGGTGGATGGAGGGCCAGCGCCAGGGACGAGCGATTCTCGACAAGCGCTGGGTACTCGAACAGAGTGAGGGGCTGATTGCACTCTCCGGCGGGCGCGAAGGCGATATCGGCCGCCACCTGCTTTCCGAGCACGAGCGCGAAGCGCGTGCGTTGCTCGATGAGTGGCAGGCGGCCTTTCCCGACCGCTTCTATCTCGAGCTGACCCGCACTGGGCGAGCGCTGGAAGAGGCCTGTGTCCACGCCAGTGTGAAACTGGCCATCGACACCGGCACGCCCGTGGTGGCGACCAACGACGTGCGCTTTTTGACTCGCGACGACTTCTGGGCCCACGAGACCCGGGTCGCCATCGGCGAGGGCAAGGCGCTGGACGACCCGCGCCGCGAGCGCCGCTACACCGAAGAGCAGTACCTCAAAAGCCCTGAGGAGATGGCGGCGCTCTTCGCTGACATTCCCGAAGCGCTGGAAAACAGCGTGATGATTGCCGAGCGCTGCAGTGTCGACGTGCGCCTGGGTGAGATCTTTTTGCCCGAGTTCGAGATTCCCGAAGGGATGACCCTCGATGAGTTCTTCCGCAAGGTCTCCCATGACGGCCTCGACGACCGTCTGGATTTTCTCTTCCCCGCCGAGCGCTACCCGCGCGACGGTGACGAGTTCAAGGCCATCGATGCGCGCTACCGCGAGCGGTTGAACTTCGAGCTCGACATCATCATTCAGATGGGGTTTCCCGGCTACTTCCTGATCGTGATGGACTTCATCCAGTGGGCCAAGGACAACGACGTGCCGGTGGGCCCGGGGCGCGGCTCCGGGGCGGGGTCGCTCGTGGCCTACGCGCAGAAGATCACCGATCTTGACCCCATCGGCTACGATCTGCTCTTCGAGCGCTTTCTGAACCCCGAGCGGGTCTCGATGCCCGACTTCGACGTCGACTTCTGCATGGAGAAGCGCGACCGCGTCATCGACTACGTTGCCGACCGCTACGGGCGCAACGCCGTGTCCCAGATCGTCACCTTCGGCACCATGGCGGCCAAGGCCGTGGTGCGCGACGTGGCGCGTGCCCAGGGCAAGCCCTACTCGCTCGGCGATAAGCTCTCCAAGTTGATCCCCTTCGAAGTGGGCATGACGCTCGCCAAGGCCATCGAGCAGGAACCCGCACTCAAGGAGTTCATCGACGCCGATGAAGAGGCCGAAGAGATCTGGGAGATGGCGCTCAAACTCGAGGGCACCACGCGCGGCACCGGCAAGCACGCGGGCGGCGTGGTCATCGCGCCGACCAAGCTTACCGATTTCTCGCCGCTTTTGTGCGACGAGGAGGGCGGTGGCCTGGTGGTCCAGTTCGATAAGAACGACATCGAAGAAGCCGGCCTGGTCAAATTCGACTTCTTGGGGCTGCGTACCCTGACGATCATCGACTGGGCGCTGGAGATGGTCGATAAGGTGCGCGACGCCGCAGGCCAAGGGCCGCTCAACATCGATGCCATTCCGCTCGATGATGCCAAGACCTTCGAGATGCTCAAGCGCGCCGCTACCACCGCAGTGTTCCAGCTCGAATCGCGCGGCATGAAGGAGCTGATCAAGCGCCTGCTGCCTGACTCCCTCGATGACATGATCGCCCTGGTGGCGCTGTTTCGTCCCGGCCCGCTGCAGTCGGGCATGGTCGATGATTTCATCAACCGTAAGCACGGTCGCGCCGAGGTCTCTTACCCGCACCCGGACTACCAGCACGAGCTTCTGAAACCAGTGCTCAAGCCCACCTACGGCATCATCCTCTACCAAGAGCAGGTCATGCAGATCGCGCAGGTGATGGCGGGTTACACCCTGGGCCAGGCCGATATGCTGCGCCGGGCGATGGGTAAGAAAAAACCCGAAGAGATGGCCAAGCAGCGCTCGGGCTTCATGGAAGGCTGCGCGGCCAACGGCATCGACAAGGACCTGGCGGGTAACATCTTCGACCTGGTGGAGAAGTTTGCCGGTTACGGCTTCAACAAGTCGCACTCGGCGGCCTACGCGCTAGTCTCTTACCAAACGGCGTGGCTCAAGGCGCACTATCCTGGCCCCTTCATGGCGGCGGTGATGTCCACCGAGATGGACAACCTCGATAAGGTGGTGCCGCTGATCGAGGAGTGTCGCAACCTGCGCCTGACGGTCACGCCCCCCGACGTCAACGTGGGTGGCTACAAGTTCACCGTCGACGACGAAGGGCGCGTGGTCTACGGGCTGGGTGCTATCCGCGGCGTGGGTGAGGGGCCGATTGGTGCCATCGTCGAGGCGCGTGCTGCCGATGGGCCGTTCAAGGATCTGTTCGATTTCTGCCGCCGTATCGACCCCAAACGCATCAACAAGCGTACCCTGGAGGCGCTGATTCGCTCCGGCGCGCTGGATAATCTCGGCCCTAACCGCGCGGTGCTCGCGGCCGCGCTTGAAGATGCGCTCAAGGCGGCGGCGCAAAATCATGCCAACCAGAACCTTGGCATGCTCGATATGTTCGGCGACGCCTTTGCCGAGGAGAGCACCGAAGACGTCTACGCCGAGTACCGCCGGGTACGCGAGTGGACCGACCGCGAGCGCCTCTCCGGTGAGAAGGACACCCTGGGGCTCTATCTCACCGGCCACCCTATCGATGAGTACGAGCGCGAGCTCAAGCGCTTCGTCTCCACCCGCATCAGCGACTTGAAGCCCTCACGCGAGCCTCAGCGGGTAGCGGGGCTGGTAGTCGGCATGCGCACCATGCGCTCCAAGCGCGGCGACACCATGGCGTTCATCACCCTCGATGACCGCACCGGACGCATCGAAGCATCGCTGTTTGGGGAGCTTTTCGACCAGGTGCGCGGTCAGATCGAGTCCGACCAAGTGATCATCCTCGAAGGCGAAGTCTCCAACGACGACTTCTCCGGCGGGCTCAAATTGCGTGGCAAGGAGGTTACGCCCATGGTTGCCGCGCGCATTCGCTACGGTGATGCGGTGGAGGTAGCGCTGGATGCCGGCGCGATCAACGGGCGCTTGATCGATAGCCTGCGGGCAAGCCTTGCGCCCCACTGCGACCCGAAAGGGCTACCCGTTCGGCTGCAGTATCGTCACCCCGCTGCCGTCGGTTGGCTGAAACTCGACGACGCCTGGAAGGTCTCGCCCTGCGACGATTTACTCCTGGCGCTGCGCGACGTTCAAGGCCAGACCGGCGTTCAACTGCGCTATCGATAAGGTGGCGATAAGGTGGCGATAAGGTATCGATAAGGGCTGCGTTTACCCTCGCACCAGGGACAGCCTTGCGTGACAGGGCCAGGGTGCGATAATGCCGTCCCATGAGAAAGCTCGTTTTCGACCAGGCTTATTTTTACAGGCAGAGCCGATGAACCCCAATTACCTCGATTTTGAACAGCCCGTTGCCGAACTCCAGGCAAAGATTGAGGAACTGCGTCTTGTCAGTTCCGATAGCCAAGTCAATCTCTCCGATGAGATCGCCCGGCTGGAAGAGAAAAGCCGCAAGCTGACGGAATCGATCTTCAAGGATCTGACTCCCTGGCAGGTCTCGCAGCTTTCCCGCCATCCCCAGCGCCCCTACACGCTCGACTACCTCGAGCATGTGTTCAGCGACTTCGACGAGCTGCACGGCGATCGTCACTTCGCCGACGATGCGGCCATCGTGGGGGGCGTGGCGCGCCTGAACGACAAGCCGGTCATGGTCATCGGTCACCAAAAAGGCCGCGACGTGAAGGAGAAGGTGCGGCGCAACTTCGGTATGCCGCGCCCGGAAGGCTACCGCAAGGCGTGTCGCCTGATGGAGATGGCCGAGCGCTTCAAGATGCCGATCCTCACTTTCATCGACACCCCCGGCGCCTACCCCGGTATCGATGCCGAAGAGCGCGGCCAGAGTGAAGCCATCGCCTACAACCTGGCGGTGATGTCGCGGCTGAAGACGCCGATCATCGCCACCGTGGTGGGCGAGGGCGGCTCTGGCGGTGCTTTGGCCATCGGCGTGTGCGACGAGCTGCAGATGCTGCAGTACTCCACCTACTCGGTGATTTCGCCGGAAGGCTGCGCCTCGATTCTATGGAAGAGCGCCGAGCGGGCCTCTGACGCTGCCCAGGCGATGGGCATCACCGCCGAGCGCCTCAAGGAGCTGGGTTTCGTCGATACCCTGATCAAGGAGCCGCTGGGCGGCGCTCACCGCCATCCGCAGACCACCTCCGAGCGGATTCGCGACGCGCTGACCAAGAGCCTGGAGCGGCTTACCGCGCTCGATACCGAGACGCTGCTGGAGCGCCGCTACCAGCGCTTGATGAGCTATGGCGCTCCCGCCTGAGGCGTGCCTCGAACGCTTGTTGACCGACGCCCTGGCGGAGATCCCGCCGGGGCGTGTCGTTTGGGTGGCGCTCTCCGGCGGGCTCGATTCCAGCCTGTTGCTGACGCTGGCTCAGCGCTGTTGCTTGGCCTCCGGGCGCAAACTACGCGCACTGCACGTCAATCACGGCCTCCAGGGCGCAGCCAGCGCCTTCGAGGCCCACTGCCGTGCGCTGTGCGAGCGCCTCGTCGTGCCGCTCAGCTGCATCGAGGTAAGCGTCGATGCGACCCAGGGCGGGGTCGAGGCGGCGGCGCGCCAAGCGCGCTACGCTGCCTTTGTCGCCCATATTCCCGCCCAGGATACGCTGTGGCTCGCCCAGCACCAGGACGATCAGGCCGAAACCTTTCTGCTCAATGCCCTGCGCGGCAGCGGCCCACGGGGGCTTGGCGCCATGCCGCGGGTGCGCCACCACGCAGGCATTTGGCTCGTGCGGCCCTGGCTTTCGCAAAGCCGTCAAGCGCTCGAAGAGGCGGCGCGGGCGCTAAAGGTGCCGTGGTGCGATGACCCCACTAACGCCGACATTGCGTTCGATCGCAACCGTCTACGCCACCGCGTGCTGCCGCTGCTGCGCGAGCGCTGGCCGCAGGCGGGGGCGCAGCTAGCCGAAAGTGCCCGCCAAGCGGGCGAAGCCGATGCTCTTTTGAGCGCTTATCTAATGGCCGATCTCGATGCGCTGCTAACGCCGCGCAACACCCTGCCGCTTGCCGCACTGGCCCTAAGCGAACGCGAACGCCCTCGGCTGCGCGCCCTGCTGCGCGTCTGGTGCCAGCGCCAAGGGCTCCCTGCGCCACCCCGGCGCCGTTTGGAGAGCTTGCTCGACCAGCTCGATGCTCGCCTCGATGCCCAGGTGCAAGTGGCCTGGGAGGGCGCAGAAATGCGCTGCTGGCGGGGGGAGCTCTACCTGCTGCAAGAACGCGAAGTGGTGTCTGATGGGCAGGTCGAGTGGTCGGGACGCGCACCGCTAGCCACGCCTTGGGGGACGCTTACGAGTTCTCTTGTCAACGATGAGGCGGTACGGGCAGAGGCGCCATTTCTGCGGGTCACGCCGCGTCAGGGTGGTGAGGTGATCGATCTTGCCGGGCGAGGGCGGCGCGATCTCAAAAGGCTACTGCAGGAGAGCGCGCTGCCGCCCTGGGAGCGCGCCCGCGTGTTGACGCTATGGGCAGGGGCGACCTGTGTGGCCGCCTGCCACCCGCAAAGCGGTGCCACATGGTGCGCTAGCGGCTGGCGCTGGGTGGTGTCATGAGCTCACCTCGCTGATCGCCAGCGTAAATCCGGTGGCGGCGAGGTAGGTCTGCTCCTGTTCGAGATCGGTGCGCAGTAGCGGCGGCTCGTCGCCAGCGGGCAGGGTGATGATCAGGCACTCGCCGTCGACGCTCAATGCATCGAACGCGAAAGGCGTCTCGGGGCGTGAGTGGTTGAGCAGCACGGCCAGGCGTAAAAGCCGCGCCAGCCGCGCGGCAGTTGCTTGCTGACCTTGGGGCAGGGCCTGCCACTCCTTGAGTGGAAACTTGCGCCGGTGGGCACGCACGAGAAAGGCCAGTAGGCGCTGCTCGGGGCGTGAGAAACCGGCGAGGTCCGAATGCTCCATCAGGTAGGCGCCATGGCGATGGAACTGGCTGTGTGAGATGGCGAGGCCAATTTCGTGAATCTGGCTGGCCCAGATCAGCTGGCGCCGATGCTCATCGTTGAGCGCCCACGCCTCTCTCACGCGCGCGAAGAGCGCGGTGGCCGTGGCGCTGACGTTTTCGGCCTGGCGGGTATCGACGTCGTAGCAGCGCTTGAGCGTGTCGATGCTTTGCTGGCGTGAATCTTCAGCGCTGTTGCGCCCGGCGAGATCGAACAGCACGCCCTCGCGCAGGGCGCCATCGGCAAAGCGCATCTGCTCGAGCTCAAAAGCTTCGAAAATGGCGCTCAAGATCGCCACACCCGCCGGGAAGACGCGCGCGCGGTCGGGCTTGAGGCCGTCGAGCGCGACCTTGTCGAGGTGCTTGCATTTGAGCAGGCGCTCGCGCAGCGCCTTGAGCCCTGCCCGGGTGATCACGCCTTCGTGGCTGACGTCGCCGTGGGCGAAAAGAACGCTCGCCGCCGCTTTGATGGTGCCGCTGGAGCCCACCGGGTCCGCCCAGCCCAGGCGCTGGTAGGGGCGCTGGATGTTGGCAAGCTCGGAGAGCGCGGCAAGCTCGGCGCGGCGCATGCGTTTGTCACTCAAATCGCCATCGGGGAAGAAGCGCCGGGTGTAGGTGACGCAGCCCATGCGCAGACTCTCGAGCGCTAGCGGCGCAAAGGCCTCGCCGATGATGAACTCGGTGGAGCCGCCCCCGATATCGGCAATCAAACGGCGGCCGTTCTCCGCCAGGGCGTGGGCCGCGCCCAGGTAGATCAGCCGCGCCTCTTCGCGCCCGGCGATGATCTCGATGGGATGGCCCAACTGCGCTTCGGCGCGCTCGATAAAGACCTGGCTATTGTGCGCATCGCGCAGGGCGTTGGTGCCGACGATGCGCAGGTTGCCAGGCTCGATGTCGCTCAAAAACGGAGCAAAGCGAGCGAGGCAGTCGAGGGCGCGCTGCATGGCCTCTTCGCTGAGGTTGCCGTCGTCGTCGATTCCTGCGGCGAGCTGGACCTTTTCGCCTAGCCGCGCCACTACCTGTAGCCGCGCGTTGTGGTAGTTGGCGACCAGTAGATGGAAGCTGTTGGACCCTAGGTCGATGGCGGCCAAGCGCTGCGGTTCGAAGCTTTGGGCGTCCGTGCCGACCTCATGAGTAAGCATGGTGTCCTGGGTCATGGGCTATCCTTGAAAGTGACTGTGCCAAGGTTGCGGCGGCCCCTGCGCGTTGTCAATTGAGCGAGGCACCTAAACGCTCAACGGCTGATCAGCGCTATGCACTGAACTGCGTTCTGCGTTATAACAGTGGCATTCAAGAGAAGAACGAAAGGGCATTTGAGAAGGGCTTGCGTTTATCCCGTGGCTTGACTACCATCGTCCTACTGGCTTGAATCGACTTGGTTGTCGATTACTTCAAACGCTATCTTCGTATCCACCCGGTAGCGTTGGCCAGATTATCCAAGTCATCAGATTACCCAAGTCGTCAGATATCCCACTGATCCAGCCGCATTCCCATGCGGGTCAGCGTAAGCGAGTGTTAGCATTTGGCGCTGAGCTCTTTAGCTCAGCCAAGCTCGGTACGATTCGTGTCTTCATTATCGGAGTCTGAACGCATCACAAGGCGCTTAGCCACATCATCATTTGCTACGCCTCCTATCTCGTTCCCGGCGCCTGGCGCCCAGCTTTCATGAGCAACTTTCTAACACGCCGATGAATCTTACTGAACTCAAGCAAAAATCCGTTCCCGAGCTGCTCGAACTCGCCCGCGAAATGGGTATCGACAACCTAGCTCGCTCGCGCAAGCAGGACATCATCTTCGCCATCCTCAAAAAGCACGCCAAGAGCGGCGAGGACATCTACGGCGATGGCGTGCTGGAAATCCTCCAGGACGGCTTTGGCTTTCTGCGCAGCGCCGACAGCTCCTACCTCGCTGGGCCGGATGACATCTACGTCTCGCCGTCACAGATCCGTCGCTTCAACCTGCGCAAGGGCGACTCCATCTCCGGTAAGATTCGTCCGCCCAAAGAAGGCGAGCGCTACTTCGCGCTGCTCAAGGTCAGTCAGATCAACTTCGACCGGCCTGAGAACGCCAAGCACAAGATCCTGTTCGAGAACCTGACGCCGCTGTTCCCGGAAGAGCGGCTGCGTATGGAGATCGGTAACGGCTCCACCGAGGATCTCACCGCCCGCATCATCGACCTGACCGCGCCCATCGGCAAGGGCCAGCGTGGTTTGCTCGTTTCCCCGCCCAAGGCGGGTAAGACGTTGATGCTGCAGAACATCGCCACGTCCATCACGCGTAACAACCCCGAGTGCCATCTGATCGTATTGTTGATCGACGAGCGCCCGGAAGAGGTGACCGAAATGTCGCGTACCGTGCGCGGCGAAGTGGTGGCTTCTACCTTCGACGAGCCGCCCGCGCGCCACGTCCAGGTCGCCGAGATGGTCATCGAGAAAGCCAAGCGCTTGGTCGAACACAAAAAAGACGTGGTCATCCTGCTCGACTCCATCACCCGCCTAGCGCGTGCTTACAACACCGTGGTGCCGAGTTCCGGTAAGGTGTTGACCGGTGGTGTCGACGCTCATGCCCTGGAGAAGCCCAAGCGTTTCTTCGGTGCTGCGCGTAACATCGAAGAGGGCGGCAGCCTCACCATCATCGCCACGGCCCTGGTCGATACCGGCTCGAAGATGGACGAGGTGATCTTCGAGGAGTTCAAGGGTACTGGCAACATGGAAGCGCACCTGGACCGTAAACTGGCGGAGCGGCGTGTGTTCCCGGCGATCAACATTCGTCGCAGCGGCACCCGCCGTGAGGACCTTCTGGCCTCGGAAGACGAGATGCAGCGCATGTGGATTTTGCGCAAGCTGCTCAATCCCATGGAAGATACGGCGGCGACCGAATTTTTGATCGACCGCTTGAAAGACACTAAGACCAACCTCGAATTCTTCGAGGCGATGAAGCGCCGCTAAGCTAGCGGTGCCCTGGCGGTTAGATTCGTATTGGCAGACCGAGGAGCCGGCGGTTGAAGTATCACGACCTGCGCGACTTTATTGCCGCCCTGGAAGCCCAGGGCGAGTTGAAACGTATCACGGCGGAAGTCGATCCCTACCTCGAAATCACCGAGATTTGTGACCGCACGCTACGAGCCGGTGGCCCGGCGCTGCTCTTCGAAAACGTCAAAGGGCACGACATGCCGCTGCTGGGCAATCTCTTCGGCACGCCTCGCCGGGTGGCTCTAGGAATGGGGCAGGAGTCGGTGGAGGCGCTACGTGAAGTGGGCAAGCTGTTGGCCTTTCTCAAGGAGCCCGATCCGCCCAAGGGGTTGAAGGACGCTTGGGAGAAGCTGCCGATTTTCAAGCAGGTGTTGAGCATGGGCCCTAAGCTCGTGCGTAAGGCGCCGGTGCAGGAGGTGGTGTTCGAAGGCGATGAGGTCGATCTCGACCGCCTGCCGATTCAGCACTGCTGGCCGGGCGATGCCGCACCGCTGGTCACCTGGCCGCTAGTCATCACTCGTGGGCCGCACAAGAAGCGCCAAAATCTGGGTATCTATCGTCAGCAGAAGATCGGCAAGAACCGCTTGATCATGCGCTGGCTCTCCCATCGCGGCGGCGCGCTCGATTTTCAGGAGTTCCAGCAGGCGCACCCCGGCGAGCCTTTCCCGGTGGCGGTGGCCCTCGGTGCCGACCCGGCGACGATTCTCGGCGCCGTCACCCCGGTGCCCGATTCGCTCTCCGAATACGCCTTTGCCGGGCTCTTGCGCGGCTCGCGTACGGAGCTGGTCAAGTGTGGCGAGAGCGATCTCGAAGTGCCCGCCTCGGCGGAGATCATCCTCGAAGGGGTGATTCACCCCGACGACATGGCGCCCGAGGGCCCCTTTGGCGACCATACCGGCTACTACAACGAAGTCGACCACTTCCCGGTCTTTACCGTGACGCGCATCACGCAGCGCCGCGATGCCATCTACCACTCGACCTACACTGGCCGCCCACCCGATGAGCCTGCCGTTCTCGGCGTTGCGCTCAACGAAGTGTTCGTGCCCATCCTGCGTAAGCAGTTCCCCGAGATCGTCGATTTCTATCTGCCCCCCGAAGGCTGCTCTTATCGCATGGCCGTCGTGACCATGAAGAAGCAGTACCCCGGCCACGCCAAGCGCGTGATGATGGGGGTGTGGAGCTTTCTGCGTCAGTTCATGTACACCAAGTTCGTCATCGTGCTCGACGACGATGTCGATGCGCGCAATTGGGAAGACGTGATCTGGGCGATCACCACGCGGATGGATCCGGCCCGCGATACCGTGCTGGTAGAGAATACTCCCATCGACTATCTCGACTTCGCCTCGCCCGTTTCGGGCTTGGGGTCGAAGATGGGGATGGACGCGACCAGCAAGTGGCCGGGCGAGACCGACCGCGAGTGGGGCACGCCGATCGTCATGGACGAGGCGGTCAAAGAGCGCGTCGATGCGCGTTGGGAGGAGCTTGGCATCGATCTGCCGCTGCCCACCCCGCGCACCGGCGGGCATCAAGGCAACCCCTGAACGAATTCCCTGAACGAGGTTTGCATGAGCGCAAGGACGTTGACTTGCCAAGTCACCCAGGTGGAAGAGCTTAACCCCGACGTGCTCGGGGTCACCCTGGAGGGACGCGCCGAGGCGATGCAGCACGCCCCCGGCCAGTATCTGGAGCTTCAGCTCGACGAAAACGTTTGGATTCCCTTCTCCATTGCCAGCGCCGATCGCGGTAATGGCACTCTGGAGCTGCATATCCAACACTGGCCCGAGCGCGGCAGCTCCGCCCGGGTGCGCGAACTTCTCAGCGTCGCTAACCGCTTGACCGTACGTCTACCCAGCGGCGAGTGCGTCCTCGACGAAGCCAGCGAACGCCCGCTGCTGTTGATCGCCGCCGGTACCGGCTTTGCCCAGATGAAGGCCATCGTCGAAGCGTCGCTTGCGCGTAAGCCTGAAAGAGCCATCGAGCTTTGGTGGGCTGCCCGCGAGCACCGCGATTTCTACGCCGAGGCGCTGGTAACCCAATGGGCACAGCAGTTCGATAACGTCCACTTCCATGCTGTTACCGAGTTCCCTCTGACCGAGCCTCTGGCCGAGGGCGAGCGTATCGCCCACTATCAGGGGCGTATCGATTTCGTGCTGGAGAAAGCTTCGACCGCGTTCGAAGACTACGATATCTATCTCTCGGGCTCGCCCGGCATGGTGTATGCGTGTCTCGACGTACTCGAGCGCCGTGGTATCCGTCAGGAGCGCGTTTTCTCTGACGTCTTCGCCTACGCGCCACGCCCTGCCGCCTCTTTGGGCTGTTAATCGGGTTGGTTAATGCGCCGCAAGGGCTTGCCATTCGGCGCAGCGACAGGCAGGATAGATTTCTACGATTTTCGATAAGCGCAGCATCCAAGGCGATTCCATGACCTCAGCGGCTAACCGACACACGCATCGCTTTTTGCCTTCACGGGTGAGTGGCGCGTGCGCGGCAGCCGTCTATTTCTGGTATTGGTTTAGCCAAGGTGGTCCTGTGGGCGACGTCTGAGTCGCACTAGCAGGGGCACCCTCCGCGGATGACCTGCCAATCAAACGCCCTGGCGGGATCACCCGCCGGGGCGTTTGCGTTTTGGCCTCAATGAAAGATCGCTACTCTTTAGGAAAGGAGCTGCACCATGATCCATCGTTACGTCGCCTCAATTGCTGAGTTAGTCACGCCATTCTCTGGTTATGGTGACTATTGGCGATTTACCGACGCGCGATCGGTGCAGCTGACCACCTCCGATCGTGTGGCCCTGGGTGGTCAACAACTGACACGATGTCACTCGTTACCGGAGAGTTAACAATGAATGCCCCCGTTGCCACACTAAAAAAATCGCCCGTTACCCATTCCATTAGTACGGCGGTGCAGTTGCCGTCGCCCGCCGAGCTCAAGCGTAAGCATTCACTTTCGCCAGCGCTCGCCGGTCAGGTAGAGCGCCAGCGTCAGGCCGTTCAGGCCATTCTTTCTGGAGTCGACGACCGCCTACTGGTCGTCGTCGGCCCGTGTTCCGTGCATGATCCTAACGCCGCGCTCGAGTACGCCGACCGCCTGGCACGGCTAAGCGAAGAGATCGATGAGCGCATCCTGCCGGTAATGCGCGTCTACATCGAGAAGCCGCGTACCACCGTGGGCTGGAAGGGACTCGCCTACGACCCAGAACTCAACGGCAGCGGCAACATGGCACGCGGTGTGGCGCTCTCGCGTGAACTGATGACCGAGGTTGCGGCGCGCGGGCTGCCGATTGCCACCGAGCTTTTGCAGCCGATGCTCGCACCCTATCTTGACGATGTACTGAGCTGGGTCGCCATTGGCGCGCGCACCACCGAGTGCCAGCTTCATCGCGAACTGGCAAGCGATCTTGACGCCGCCGTGGGGTTCAAAAACGCCACCAGCGGTGACGTGCAGGTCGCCATCGATGCGATGAAGGCGGCGGCGCACCCGCATCAGCGCTTTGCCATCGACGCCGAGGGGCGGTCCGTCGTCCAGAGCACCTCAGGGAATCCCTACGCCCATGTGGTGCTGCGCGGTGGCCACGGCGAACCCAACTACCAGACGCACCACGTTCAGGCCGCGATTCGTGCCTTGCGCGAGGCGGGGCAGAATCCCCGGCTGATGGTCGACTGCAGTCACGCCAACGCGCGTAAGGATCATCGCCGCCAGAGCGAAGTGCTGCTCGATGTGTTGGCTCAGCGCCAAGCGGGCGAGACCAACCTCGTAGCGCTGATGCTGGAGAGCCACCTTCACGAGGGTAAACAGGCGCTAGGAAGCGCCCTGCGCTACGGTGTTTCGGTCACCGATGCCTGTATCGGCTGGGAAACCACCGAGCACCTATTACGCCTGGCCGCCGAGAAACTGCGCTAAGGCTCGTCCTCGTTTGGCTTTCTGATTAGGCACTTTCCCTTGCCAGCCAGGGTCGGCCCCGTATGATGAGCGTTTCAGCGTTCACACGAGGCCGATCATGGCGATTTTTACCTTCGAACCTATCGACCCCAACGCCTACCGCCGCAAGGCGCGCATGATCACCTTCGCTCTGCTGGGGCAACTGGTGATCTTCGGTTTGCTCTTCGCCATGCTACTGGCGTCGGCGTTCGGCCCTGGGCTCTGGCCCAACGTTTTCGGCGTCGTGCTGGGGCTTTTGGCTACCAGCGCGCTCTTTGCCGTGCTGCGCGAGCGCCCCTGGATGCGTGAGGTGCGCTACGTGGGCCAACTCAAACAGTCGCTGTCGCACATTAGCAGCTACCTACCGGCACTACGGCGTGGTGTCGAGGAGGACAACCGTAGCGCGCTGGATGTATTGGCTTTCTTTTACGCGGGCCTCGATCAAATGGCCGAACTCAACGGCCGTACGCGCGACGCCAACAGTGAGCGCGATGCCGAGCGCCGCCGCATCGACGCCAAACGCGAGGAGCTAGGGCTGCCTGCTCGCGTCGAGCACTTCGATCCTCAGGACCTCAGCGCCTTCACCCGATAACAATCACGCCTCAGGGAGCAATAAGATGGCGAACCAATATGGCCTTGTGGCCGCGACTTTGATGCTGGCGGCACTTACAGGCTGTGCTGCCACGCCTAACGCTCAGTCAGGCGGGCAGATAGGTGAACAGGAGAGGGCGGAGAACCGGGCGCCGCTATTGCCTTCGGCGCTCTTCGCCGGCGGCGCCGCGCGCTTCGAGAGCTGGCAGTGCCAGCCCGCCAATCAGAACCTGGTGACGGCGCAGGACGGCGAAACGCTTAGGCTGTGGTCGCTGTATGGCGCCTGGAAGCTGCCTCAGGCTAGGGTGGCGAGCGGTGCGCGCTATCAAGATAGCGATATCGGCTTTTGGGAGCGCGGCGAGCGCGCTCAGGTCGAGACCCCGCGCGGGCAGCTACAGTGCGAGAAGGGGAGCGCGCGTTCGCTTCTCACGCGGCGCGATCACCCCGAGGTGATGTTCTTCGCCCGCGGTAACGAGCCCGGCTGGTCGATTGCGCTACACAACACCACGCCTTCGCTTCACCTAGTGACCCGCTACGGCGAAGAGCAGCAGACACGGCCCTACGTGATCAGTGTGATGGACAACGCTGCCGGGCGCGTGGTGCTGGAAAACGTCGACGGGGATGATTTCTTTCGCGTGCGCATCGAAGCGGCGGCCTGCTTTGACGATATGAGCGGCGAGCCTTTTCCGGCCCGCGTCACCTTGAGCCTTAATGGCGAGCAGCTAAGCGGCTGCGGTCAGGGCATCGCACCCTGATAGCGTCTCAGCACACCTCGACGAGCGGCTCGGTGCGCCACTCGCGCGCCACGAAATCGCTGATGCACATCGCGCTAGGGTCGCCCAGGGCGCGCGAGGTCAGGCGCGACAGGGTTTCCAAACTCAGCCCGCGCGGCGCGCTGATCTGATCGGTAACGTCGGCAGGTAGCCATTCGTCGCTGCCCTCGCGCGTCGCTAGGGCAAAATTGAACGGATGAAAGCCGGGAAAACCGAGGCGAATGTCGGTGGCTAGCAGCGTCTCGCCTCGCTCTGACGGATCCTGGGCGACTTCAAAGCGCAGGAAAGGGCCGCTGAACCACGCCAAGCGCTGGCCCTGGGGCGAGGCCAGCGCGAAGGGCTCGAGCTCGGCATTGCGCGTCAGCGCCTCAAGGTGAGGGAGGTGATCGCCGTCGAAAACGCTGACCAGCCCTTCGTAGTAGCGCGTGTCGTTCATTACCGTAACCCGCCACAGGAGCACGTTGAACGGTGTCGGCTGGACCAAGCGCGGGGCCTCGGTAAGGCCGCGCTCGGCAAGCGCGGGCGCGAGTTGGCGCTCGACGTGCCACTTGGCCCCTGCGGCAAGTGTCAGGTAGAGCGTCGAGAGGGCCAGCCCCCAGGTACAGGCGCGGCGAACGTTTTGCGACAGTAGCCCCGCACCCAGTGCCGCTAGAAGCGGCAGCGTATAGAACGGGTCGATGATGAAGATGATCGGCCAAGCGACCGGCGGGCCTGCCAGCGGCCAGAAGAGCTGAGTGCCGTAGGTGGTCAAGGCATCGAGCAGCGGATGGGTCACCAGGCAGAGCACGAAGAACAGCCACCAGGCGCGAAAGGAAACGTCACGCGGCGGCGCAAAACGGTGGCAGATCAGCGCCAAAAGCGTGCCCACACCCGTCAGGACGAACAGCGAGTGGCTAAAGCCGCGATGCTCTGTCACGTTGGCCACGGCGTCACCGTAGTCGATCACCACGTCCAGGTCGGGCAGCGTACCCAGCAGCGCGCCGATGAGAATGGCCTTGCGGCCCAGGCGGCGCCCTAGTACGGCGCCTCCAACGGCGGCTCCCAGTGCAGCTTGCGTGACTGAATCCACGGTTTTCTCCTATGGGTAACCCAGCTAAGATAAACGCTGATCGTGATTATACAGCGTTGATAAAAGGTATGTCTTGTGTCGCATTTTTGTAACGAAAACGCACGCTGTTAGCGGCCAAGACCCCCTATAAGGAGTTCCCATGCAGTTTCTTCACACCATGGTACGGGTCAGCGACCTGGACGCCTCTTTGCACTTCTACTGCGACCTGCTGGGTCTAAAAGAGGTGCGCCGCAAGGAAAACGAAAAAGGCCGCTTCACCTTGATCTTCTTGGCCGCGCCCGAAGACGAAGCGCGCTCGGAGCGCCTGACCGCGCCAGAGCTCGAGCTTACCTACAACTGGGACCCGGAGAGCTACACCGGCGGGCGTAATTTCGGTCACCTGGCCTACCGCGTGGACGATATCTACGCCCTGTGTCAGAAACTGCAGGATAATGGTGTGACGATCAACCGCCCGCCGCGCGATGGTTACATGGCCTTCGTGCGCTCGCCGGACGGTATTTCCGTCGAGCTACTGCAAAAAGGTGATGCCCTGGCCCCTGCGGAGCCCTGGGCGTCGATGGAAAACAGCGGCAGCTGGTAAGGCCGCTCATCACGGTAGAAGGAAGGTGACATGCAACGCGCGATATTTCGTCTGGCAAGCGCTGGGCTTTTAGGGTTGGTGCTGGCCGGGTGTAGCAGTACGCCGAGCGAGACGCACTACCCAACGCCCTCGAGCGACAAAGGGTTGACTGGGGATGTCGTCGAGCAGCGGTGGAATCTTTTGCTCGTCGGCACCGACGAGCGTCTATCGATGCCGGAAACGCCCCACTTTCGTATTGGCCGCGACGGTAAGGTGAGCGGCAGCGATGGCTGTAACACCTTTACCGGGACGGCTACGCTTGGCGATAGTCAGCGTATCGAGATCAGTCGGCTGGCGAGTACGCGCATGGCCTGTCCTAAACAGGCCGACGCCCAGCGCGTCACCGGCATGTTGGAAAACGCCTACCGCTACCTGATCGACCACGATCGCTTAGTGCTCTTCGGCCCCGATAGTCGCGTACTGGGCGGCTGGCGCGAAGCCAAATAAACCGCCTTTTTGCATTAACAAACACGCCCGGCAGTTCCATGTGTACTGCCGGGCGTGTTTGTTTTAGCCGCTGCTTTAGGCGATGGCGCTTTCGGTCACCCCCCTTTCGAGCCAGTGAGCGAGGCGACGAGGCGGTGGAAGGACGCCTCGAAAAAGCGCGCCATCTGCTCGACCAGGCGCATGATGTAGGCGTTACACAGAATCCAGGGAAGCGCTACCAAGGCGATGGCAAGGGCGCCGAAGTATACGTCGCTGACCCAGTGTCCGCCCACCATGATACGCGGCAGCGTCACGAGGACCGCTACGGCCACCGACAGCGAAGCGATCAGGCGGTCAGCAAAGCGCAGCATAAAGGTAGCGAAGACCATGGCCAGAAGCCCGTGGTCGCTTGGGAAGCTGTTGGCCGCCTCGGCCTTGGCATTGATCAAGGTGTAGTCGGTGAGCAGGTTGGCGCCATCGTGAAACAGCGTGGGGCTCGGGCGCTCCATGAGCAGATGGACGTGCAGCATCTCACCAAATAGGGCCCCAACCGCCGCCATGATGAGACCGATGGCCAGCCACTTGGGCCAACGACCGCTTTTGTCGCGCAGCATGGCGAAAAACAGAATCACCACCAGCACGCCGAACATAACGTAATCGAAGGCGCGCGTGTTGAGCAGTGCCAATGCTTCGACCCAGCGCGGATAGACGGGACTGATGAACTGGTTGAAGAAAAAGAACACGTCATCATCGAGCTTGGTCCAGAACAGCACCGAAGGAAGCCACCAGCTCAGAATCAGGGCAAAGCCCAGCGCGTTGCAAAAAAGGATACGGCGAAGTTGCATAACGGGTCACCATGGGGAAGTAGCCAGTGATGGCGTCAGGATAGTTGATTAGCGTGTTAATGAACAGTGTTTGATAATGCCCGCAGGCGCTCAACCCAGGATATGAACGCGCAAGAAAAAGCCCGGCGCGAAGCCGGGCATGAGAGAAGTGGGAAAAAGTGGCGGTGAACGCCTGCTTTTTAGAGCGAGGCGATCTTCGCGCGCTGCTCTTCTAGAAGCTTTTTGGCGGACTGGAAGTCGGCGAGCTTACCGCGCTCTTTCTCGACCACAGCGGCTGGGGCCTTGGCCATGAAGCCTTCGTTGCCAAGCTTTTTCTCGATGCCACCGATTAGTTTGTCCTGCTTCTCGATCTCTTTGGCCAAGCGCGCAAGCTCGGCGTCTTTGTCGATGAGATCGGCCATGGGGACGAGCACTTCCATGTCACCAACAATTTGAGTGGCGGCAAGCGGGGCGTCTTCTGGGTTGGCGAGCCAAGTCACACTTTCGAGCTTGGCGAGCTTGGCCAGGAACAGGCGGTTGGCGTTCAGGCGCTCGGCATCGTTAGGCTGGCCTTTGGTCAACAGCACCTCCAGCGGCTTGCCGGGGGCGATGTTCATCTCGGCGCGAATGTTGCGCACGGCGATGATGACACCCTTGAGCCACTCGATGTCGCGCGTCGCCTGATAGTCGATCTTGCTCTCGTCCGCCACCGGCCAGGTCTGGGTCATGAGCGAGGCGTCGCCGCCTGGATGACGGCCCGCCAGCGGCGCAACGCGCTGCCAGATCTCCTCGGAGATGTAGGGCATCATCGGATGCGCCAAGCGCAGAATGGTTTCGAGCACACGCACCAGCGTACGGCGAGTGCCGCGTTTTGCCTCGGCGCTGGCGGCGTCGTCCCAAAGTACCGGTTTGGAGAGCTCAAGGTACCAGTCGCAGTACTCGTTCCAGACGAACTCATAGAGCGCTTGGGAAGCGTGGTCGAAGCGGTACTCTTCCAGCGCTTTGGTGACCTGGGCCTCAGTCTTCTGCAACTGGGAGATGATCCAGCGGTCGGCGAGCGAGAGCTCGACCGGCTCGTCCTGGGCGCCGCAATCCTCGCCTTCGGCGTTCATCAGTACGTAGCGCGAGGCGTTCCACAGCTTGTTGCAGAAGTTGCGGTAGCCATCCAGGCGGTTCATATCGAATTTGATATCGCGCCCGGTGGTCGCTTGGGACAGGAACGTGAAGCGTAGCGCATCGGTGCCATGGGGCTCGATGCCGTCCTTGAACTCTTCTTTGGTCGCCTTGGCGATTGCCTTGGCTTTCTGCGGCTGCATCATATTGCCGGTGCGTTTTTCCAGCAGCGCTTCCAGGCTGATGCCGTCGATCAAATCGATCGGGTCGAGCACGTTGCCCTTGGACTTCGACATCTTCTGGCCCTGACCGTCGCGCACCAGACCATGCACGTAAACAGTCTTGAAGGGGACCTCACCGGTGAACTTGAGCGTCATCATGATCATCCGGGCGACCCAGAAGAAGATGATGTCGAATCCGGTGACCAGCACGCTCGACGGATGGAAGGTCTCGAGTTCCGGCGTCTTTTCCGGCCAGCCGAGGGTGCCGAAGGTCCAAAGGCCCGAGCTGAACCAGGTGTCCAGCACGTCCTCGTCCTGGGTGAGCGTTACATCAGCACCAAGGCCGTGCTTCTCGCGAGCTTCCGCTTCGGAGCGCGCCACGTAGACGTTGCCTTGCTCGTCGTACCAGGCGGGAATGCGGTGGCCCCACCAGAGCTGACGCGAGATGCACCAGTCCTGCAGGTCGCGCATCCAGGAGAA
The DNA here is from genome assembly GCF_024790395.1 of Halomonas dongshanensis. GTDB lineage: Bacteria > Pseudomonadota > Gammaproteobacteria > Pseudomonadales > Halomonadaceae > Vreelandella > Vreelandella dongshanensis. The sequence continues at coordinate 25,060 of NZ_JAJISC010000008.1, read as the reverse complement.
GTACATGTTCTCGTAGTTCTTGGGTACGAACTGGATATCGCCGTTCTCGACCGCCTCGATGGCGGGTTTGGCTAGGCTTTCGACTGCTACGAACCACTGGTCGGTCAGAAGCGGCTCGATGACATCGCCCGAGCGGTCGCCATAGGGCAGGGTATTGCTGACGGTTTCTACTTCGACGAGCAAGCCGAGCGCGTCCATATCGGCGACGATCTGTTTGCGCGCTTCGAAGCGATCAAGACCTGCGTATTTTTCGGGCAAACGCGCATCTGCGTCTGGCTGTGGCTGGCCCTTGAGATCAAAAATCTCAGCGCGCTCGAGAATCGTTGCGTCTTTTGAGAAGACGTTAATCAGCAGGTGGTTATGGCGCTTACCGACTTCGTAGTCGTTGAAGTCGTGGGCTGGGGTGATCTTTACGCAGCCCGAACCTTTCTCCATGTCGGCGTGTTCATCGGCGACGATGGGAATGCGACGACCCACCAAGGGAAGCTCGATGTAATCGCCAATCAATGAGGCGTAGCGCGCGTCGTCCGGGTTCACCGCCACGCCGGTATCGCCTAAAAGCGTCTCCGGGCGGGTGGTGGCGACGATGATGTGATCCTTGCCGTCGGCGGTTTTGATGCCGTCGGCGAGCGGATAGCGGAAGTGCCAGAAGCTGCCCTGCTGGTCACGATTCTCGACTTCGAGATCGGAGATGGCGGTATGCAGCGTCGGGTCCCAGTTGACTAGGCGCTTGCCGCGATACACGAGGCCCTCTTCATGCAGACGCACGAAGACTTCCTGCACCGCCTTATAGAAGCCGTCGTCCATGGTGAAGCGCTCGCGGGACCAGTCGACGCTGGCGCCCATGCGGCGCAGCTGACGCGTGATGTGCCCGCCGGACTCCTCCTTCCACTCCCAGATTCTGTCGGTGAACGCCTCGCGGCCCAGATCGTGACGCGTCTTGCCCTCTTCCGCGGCCACCTTGCGCTCGACCAGCATCTGCGTCGCGATACCGGCGTGGTCGGTGCCCACCTGCCAAAGCGTGTTGTTACCCTGCATCCGCTTCCAGCGCGTCAGGGTATCCATGATGGTGTCCTGGAAGGCGTGGCCCATATGCAGGCTGCCGGTGACGTTGGGCGGCGGAATCATGATCGAGAAGGGCGCACCCTTGCCCGAAGGGGCAAAGCGGTTGTCGGCTTCCCAGCGCTGGTACCAGCGGGTTTCGATCTGTTCGGGTTGGTAGGTCTTTTCCATGCAAACGGCTCGCAGGCAGCGCCCCTGAGCGCGGGCAGGGGCGGCGGTGGTCGGTTGAAAAATGGGGTCAAGTATAGCGCGAACGGCGCCGCGCTTGAACGGATTGTTCTATAGTGGTCTTCGCCTGCTGCCCCACCAGTGGGTAGTGACGGATCGCTTCGACTTTCGCATTGACAAAGGAATGTATTGAATGCGCGCGACTTATCGACATCAACGCTTTACCGAGCGCGTACTGATCGTACTAGTGCTCGTTGCCGTGGTGCTGACGCTGTGGCAGCTCACGGGGTTATTGATTTTGGTCTTTGGCGCAGTGGTAGGGGCGAGCATCTTACAGGCCTGCATGGTGCCGCTGTTGCGGCTGGGGCTTCCGCGTTGGCTTGCGCTGATCATCGTTTTGGTGGTGCTAACCGCGGCGCTTTTGCTAATGAGCTGGGGCTTTGGCGCCCAGGTCTCGGCGGAGATGTCGTCGCTTGCCACGATGTTGCCGGATGCCTGGGAACAACTGCAAGCGCGGCTTGAGGACTCGCAGTTGGCGCCCTTGATCGACAACGCCGCCGAGAGTGCGGGAAGCATTATGGAGGGCGGCATCTCGCAAGTTGGCACCGTGGTAGTGGCCATGGGCGGGAGCGTGGTGAACTTCTTCGTGCTGCTGGTGGGTATGGTCTACTTTGCTGCGCAGCCGAGTCTCTATCGTCGCGGGCTTTTGCTGCTTGCGCCGGTGAAAAGCCGCAAGCGCCTGGGGGAGGCACTGGACGCAAGCGGCAAGGCGCTGCGCTTCTGGCTGGGTGGGCAACTGGTCGCCATGGCGGTAACGGGAATCTTGGTGGGCGTGAGCATGTGGCTGCTCGGTGTGCCCGCCGCCTTGGGGCTTGGGCTGATTGCGGGGCTTTTAGATTTCGTACCACTCATCGGCCCGATCGTCGCGGCCATTCCCGCGCTGCTCCTGGCCTATACGGTGAGCCCGGAAACGGCGCTGTTCGTGCTGATTGCCTACGTCATCATCCAACAGATCGAAGGTAACGTCCTGCAGCCGCTGGTGCAGCAGCGCGCGGTCAATTTGCCGCCTGCGCTGCTGCTGTTTGCGCTGTTGGCGACGAGCACGCTGTTCGGTCTGCCTGGGGTGATCCTTGCCGCGCCGCTGACCGTCGTGGCCTTTGTGCTAGTCAACGAGCTGTATGTAGTGCGCGAGGATGACGCGCAGGAGGGGTAGGGGCGGATGAAAGGAGCTTGCGCTGGGGTCGCCGAGCGTTAAGCTTGTAGGGTTATCCACACCGCCTTGGGGCTTTGTTCGTCCACAGGCCCAAGGCTTGGCAAGCGTTTGCGCAAGCCGCTTGCGTAAAATTAGAGATAGGTGCGTCTATGTCGACTACCACGGCCGCAGCGCCGGTTGCTTATCGTGTCCCCCTGATCGCCACGGCGGCGATCGTGCTCGGAGCACTGCTGATCGGCGTCTTCTTTGGCGCCAACACCGGCCTTTTGCTGATCGTTGGCGGGCTTCTGGGTATGGTGCTTTATCATGCCGCCTTCGGTTTTACCTCCGCCTGGCGGGTGTTCATCAAAGAGCGCCGGGGTCGCGGGCTGCGCGCTCAAATGGTGATGCTGGCACTGGCGGTGGTGCTGTTCTTCCCCGCGCTGGGGGCGGGTACGCTCTTCGGTACGCCGGTGAGCGGCTTCGTCTCGCCCATCGGTATTTCAGTGTTGTTCGGCGCTTTTCTATTCGGCGTCGGCATGCAGCTTGGTGGCGGCTGTGCCTCGGGTACGCTTTTCACCGCAGGCGGCGGTAATGCGCGCATGCTGATCACATTGCTCTTTTTCATCGTCGGCTCGGTGATCGGTTCGGCCCACTTCGGCTGGTGGCAGAGCCTGCCATCGTTCGATCCCATTTCGCTAGTCGATATCGCCGGAGTGAGCGGCGGCATTGCGGTGAGCTTGATTCTGTTTGCTGCTATCGCTGCCTTCACCGTGGTGATGGAGCGCAAGCGCCACGGCCAGCTGGAAGCCGCGCCTGCGGTTACCAAACCAAGCGCCGAGCGCTGGCTGAGTGGGCCCTGGCCGCTGCTCGCCGGGGCGGTGGCGCTGGCGCTGCTGAACTTCGCGACGCTGGCGCTTGCCGGTCGCCCTTGGGGCATTACCTCCGCATTCGCCCTTTGGGGGGCCAAGGTGTACGAGCTCTTCGGTGGCAGCGTCGGTGGCTGGAGTTACTGGCAGACGCCGGGCAACGCCGCGGCGCTGCAGTCGAGCATTTGGAGCGATATCACCACGGTGATGAACGTCGGTATCATGCTCGGCGCCCTGGTGGCCGCGCATCTGGCTGGACGTTTTGCACCCAACTTTCGCATTCCGCTGCGCTCAGGTGCGGCGGCCGTCATTGGCGGGCTGATGCTGGGTTACGGTGCGCGGCTCGCTTTTGGCTGCAACATCGGCGCCTATTTCAGCGGCATCGCCTCGGGCAGTTTGCACGGCTGGGTGTGGCTGGTGGCGGCCTTTGCGGGCAACATGGTCGGGGTGAAACTGCGCCCGCTGTTCTTTACCGGGGAGGCGGCACGGCAGCCAGCGGCAAAAAGCTGCTAAAGCGTAACATTTTGATTTCTCGCTGCCCCGGTAAAAACCGGGGCATTTTTTTGCCTGCAACGCGGTGTCTGTGCCACCTTTGCTCTACACGCGTGGTACATTAGTTTCATATAACCGTAAACGCTTGAAATTGCTGCGCTGCAGCAGCGATGGATGAGAAGAGATGCCCATGACGCAGAGCAAACGCCCCTTATACATTCCTTACGCCGGTCCTTCCCTACTCGAGATGCCGCTATTGAACAAAGGCAGCGCGTTTACTCAGGAGGAGCGAGTCGCCTTCAATCTCATTGGCCTGCTGCCGCAAAAGGTCGAGACCATCGACGACCAGCTCGAGCGCAGCTATCGCCAATATCAGCAGTGTCATAGCGATCTGGACCGCCATATCTTTCTACGCGCCATTCAGGACGATAACGAAACCCTCTATTTCCGCCTGGTCTCCGAGCATCTCGAAGAGATGCTGCCGATCATCTACACCCCTACCGTAGGTAAGGCGTGTCAGGAGTTTTCCAACATCTATCGCAACCACCGGGGGCTTTTCATCAGCTACCCGGACCGCGAGCATATGGATGATATGCTGCGCAGCGCCACCAAGGACAACGTCAAGGTCGTGGTGGTGACCGACGGCGAGCGTATTCTCGGCCTTGGCGACCAGGGCATCGGCGGCATGGGTATTCCCATCGGCAAGCTGGCGCTGTACACCGCCTGTGGCGGTATCAGCCCGGCCTACACGCTGCCGATCATGATCGACGTGGGCACCAACAATCAGTCGCTACTCGAAGACCCCATGTACATGGGTTGGCGCCACGAGCGTATCGGCCAGGAAGAGTACGACGCCTTCATGGCCGATTTCGTCGCCGCAGTGAAGCGCCGCTGGCCCAACGTATTGTTGCAGTTCGAAGACTTCGCCCAGGCCAATGCCGTGCCGCTGCTCGAGCGCTATCGCGATGAGCTGTGCTGCTTCAACGACGACGTCCAGGGCACCGCTTCGGTCGTGGTGGGTACGCTGATGGCGGCCTGTCAGGCCCGTGAGGAGACCATCGCCAGCCAGCGCGTGGTGTTCGTTGGTGGCGGCTCGGCCGGCTGCGGCATTGCCGAGCAGGTGGTGGTCGCCATGCAGGCCGAAGGCTTGAGCGAGGCCGAAGCGCGGGCGCGTATCTTTATCATCGACCGCGAAGGTTTGATGACCAGCGATCAGAGCTGGCAGCGCGATTTCCAGCGCCGCCTGGCCCACGACCCTGCGTTGGTGGCTAGCTGGAACGGTCAGGGCTTGGAAGAGACCATCGCTCAGATGAAGCCGACCGTCTTGATCGGCGTATGTGGGCAGAAAGGCATCTTCACTGAGCAGGTCGTGCGGACCATGCACGCGGGCTGCGAGCACCCGGTCATCATGCCGCTCTCCAACCCCACCTCCCAGGCCGAGGCCACTCCGGAAGACGTCATTCGCTGGACCGACGGTCAGGCGCTGGTCGCTACCGGCAGCCCCTTCGCGCCGGTGGTTTACAACGGTCGTACCTACCCGATCGCTCAGTGCAACAACGCCTACATCTTCCCCGGCATTGGCCTTGGGGTCGTTGCCGCCAACGCCAGCCGTATCACCGATGAGATGCTGATGAGCGCCTCTCGGGCCCTGGCGCGCGAAGCGCCGTTGGTCAAAGAGGGCAAGGGGGCGCTGCTACCGCCGCTTTCGCGCATCCGCGAGATCAGTAAGGCCATCGCCTTCGAAGTGGCGGCCACGGCGCAGCACAACGGCGTGGCGCTGACCACCAGCGGCACCACGCTGCGCGAGAACATCGAAAAGGCCAGCTGGTCGCCGGACTACCGCACCTATCGCCGCCGCGCGGTGTAAGCGCCTACTTGTAGCATCTATATAACTCAGCGCATAAAAAAGCCCCCACCAAAGGTGGGGGCGCGCAAGCATTGGGAGTGTTGCTTAGGCTGCGCCGATCATCTTGCGCAGCACGTAGTGAAGGATACCACCATGGTGGTAGTAAGCCATCTCATTTGCCGTATCAATTCGGCACTTGGCGTCAACGCTACGCTCGCCCTCGGCGTTTTTGATCGTCACCTTGACGTTGCCACCCGGCGTTAGCGCGTCCAATCCCGAGATCGAAATCGTCTCGTCGCCGGTCAATCTCAGGCTCTTGCGGTCCTCACCTTCGGGGAACTGTAGCGGTACCACGCCCATGCCGATCAGGTTGGAGCGGTGAATACGCTCGAAGGATTCGGCGATGACGGCGCGAACGCCGAGCAGGCGCGTGCCCTTGGCCGCCCAGTCACGGCTGGAGCCGGTGCCGTACTCCTTGCCCGCAATCACCACCAGCGGCGTTTTCTGCTCCTGATACTTCATCGCTGCATCATAGATGGCCATCTGCTCGCCGCTGGGTACGTGACGCGTTTCGCCACCCACGACGCCATCGAGCATCTCGTTTTTGATCCGCACGTTGGCGAAGGTGCCGCGCATCATCACCTCGTGGTTACCACGCCGCGAGCCGTAAGAGTTGAAGTCGACCGGTTTGACGCCGTGCTCCTGTAAGTAGCGTCCAGCGGGGCTGTCGGGCTTGATCGAACCGGCCGGTGAGATGTGGTCGGTGGTGACCGAGTCGCCGAGCATGGCGAGGATGTGGGCGTCGTGGACGTCTTCGATGGGGTCGGGCTCGCGGCCCATGCCGTCGAAGAAAGGCGGGTGCTGGATGTAGGTGGATTCCGGCCACTCGTAGACTTGGCTATCGGGCACCTTGATGGCTTTCCATGTCTCGTCGCCTTCGAAAACGGCGCCGTACTCCTTGCGGAACATCTCGGTGTTGACCTTCTCGACCGCCTGGGCGATCTCGGCCTGAGAGGGCCAGATGTCCTTGAGGTAGACCGGTTTGCCGTCGCTGTCTTCACCGAGCGGGTCTTTGGTCAGGTCGCACTGCACGTTACCCGCCAGGGCGTAGGCAACCACCAGAGGCGGAGAGGCCAGCCAGTTGGTCTTGACCAGCGGATGCACGCGGCCTTCGAAGTTGCGGTTACCCGAAAGTACCGAGGCGACGGTGAGATCTCCGGCGGTGATGGCCTTATCGATGGCTTCAGGCAGCGGACCCGAGTTACCGATACAGGTGGTGCAGCCGTAGCCGACCAGGTTGAAGCCCAGCGCGTCGAGGTCGTCGTCCAGCTCGGCGGCGGCGAGGTACTCGGTTACCACTTTGGAGCCAGGGGCGAGCGAGGTCTTGACCCAGGGCTTGGTGGTCAGTCCCTTCTCGCGTGCCTTACGCGCTAAAAGGCCTGCGGCCATCATCACGCTGGGGTTGGAGGTGTTGGTGCATGAGGTAATGGCGGCAATCACCACCGCGCCAGGGTTGAGGCGAAAAGAGCGGCCATCGAAGGTGACGTCTTGACTATCGTTGTGATCGAAGCTGCGGTCGATGCCTACGGCGGTTTGGCCGCCTTCGGAGGAGAGCTTGCCGGTTTCAGTAGAGGGGAGGCTCTTGCCGTCGTCCTCCATCACCTTGGCGAAGGTAGTGGCCATGTCCTTGAGCGCGACACGGTCCTGCGGGCGTTTAGGACCAGCGAGGCTGGCCTCGACCTCACCCATGTCCAGATGTAGGGTATCGGAAAAGATTGGCTCGTCGCCGGGCTCGCGCCACAGCCCTTGCGTCTTGCAGTAGGCTTCGACCAGGGCAATCTGATCGTCGTCGCGGCCGGTCAATCGCATGTAGTTGAGGGTTTCGTCATCGACCGGGAAGAAACCGCAGGTGGCGCCGTACTCGGGGGCCATGTTGGCGATGGTAGCCCGGTCGGCAAGCGGCAAGTCCTTCAGGCCGTCGCCGTAGAACTCAACGAACTTACCCACCACCCCTTTCTTGCGCAGCATCTCGGTCACGGTGAGTACGAGGTCGGTGGCGGTGATGCCCTCCTTGAGCTTGCCGGTGAGCTTGAAGCCGATGACTTCGGGAATCAGCATCGATACCGGCTGCCCCAGCATGGCGGCTTCGGCTTCGATGCCGCCAACGCCCCAGCCAAGTACGCCCAGGCCGTTGATCATGGTGGTGTGCGAGTCGGTGCCCACTAGAGTGTCGGGGTAGGCGAACTGCTTACCGTCCTCTTTTTTGGTCCATACCGCGCGACCCAGGTACTCAAGGTTGACTTGGTGGCAGATGCCGGTGCCGGGCGGTACTACGCTGAAGTTGTCGAAGGCCTTCTGACCCCAGCGCAAAAACTCGTAGCGTTCGCGGTTGCGCTGCATCTCGATCTCGACGTTCTCCTCGAAGGCGGTGGCGTTGCCGAACTTGTCGACCATCACCGAGTGGTCGATGACCAGATCGACCGGGGAGAGCGGGTTGATGCGCGCGGGGTCTTCGCCAAGCTTCTCTACTGCGGCGCGCATCGAGGCGAGATCGACCACCCCGGGCACGCCAGTGAAGTCCTGCATCAGCACGCGCGCCGGGCGATAGCCAATCTCGCGATCCGAGCGGCCCTCTTGCTGCCAGTCGACCAGCGCCTGCATGTCCTCACGCGCAACGCTCTCGTCATCCGCGAAACGCAGCTGGTTTTCGAGTAGAATCTTGAGCGTCTTGGGGAGTCGGTCGATGTTGCCCAGCGTGTGGGCGGCTTCGGGCAGGCTGTAGTAGTGGTATGACTGGCTGCCGATATCCAGCGTTTGGAGGGTATCTGGGGTGGTGCTCATGCGATTCTCCTCTCATTGCGATACATTGCGCGAGGTGCGACGGTCACTGTCTTTGTATAAGTATGGCCCAACTCTGTGATGACGACACAGGACGCTGCAGCGTATCTGACCCGGGCTAAGAAAACATGGGTCCAAACCGCGCCCGTTTCAAGCAGGCGGCCGATATTGTCCGCGCATCGCCGCCTCCATCATCGATTCGTTTTTTTAAGGTAGTGCCATGGAAACTCGTCACGAACGTCTGATTATTCTCGGCTCAGGCCCTGCCGGTTACACGGCGGCCGTTTATGCCGCGCGCGCCAACCTCAAGCCGCTACTGATCACCGGTATGCAGGCTGGCGGCCAGTTGACCACCACTACTGACGTCGACAACTGGCCGGGCGACGCCGAGGGAGTGCAGGGCCCTGAGCTGATGGAGCGCATGCAGCGCCACGCCGAGCGTTTCAACACCGAGGTGCTGTTCGATCACATCAACGAAGTCGCTTTGGGTGAGAAGCCCTTCACTCTGAAAGGCGATAGCGGCACCTATACCTGCGATGCGCTGATCGTTGCTACCGGCGCCAGCGCCCGCTACTTGGGGCTCGAATCCGAGCAGCAGTTCATGGGCCAGGGTGTTTCGGCCTGTGCCACCTGCGACGGATTTTTCTACCGCAACCAGGAGGTCGTCGTGGTGGGGGGTGGTAACACCGCGGTAGAAGAGGCGCTCTATCTCTCCAACATCGCCTCCAAAGTCACTTTGGTACACCGTCGCGATACGCTACGGGCAGAGAAAATTCTGCAGGACAAACTGTTCGAGAAAGTGGAATCCGGGCAGATGGCCGTCGAGTGGTTCCAGGAGCTCGACGAGGTGCTGGGGGATCAGAGCGGCGTGACCGGCGTGCGTTTGAAGTCGACCCAGGATGGCAGCACCAAAGAGATCAAGGCGCCGGGGCTCTTCATCGCCATCGGCCATACGCCCAATACTGGTATCTTCGCTGGGCAGCTGGAGATGAACGGCGGCTATATCAAGGTGAAGTCAGGGCTCGAAGGCAACGCCACGGCCACCAGCGTGCCCGGTGTGTTCGCCTGCGGCGACGTCATGGACCACGTCTACCGCCAGGCGATCACCTCGGCCGGAAGCGGCTGCATGGCGGCACTGGACGCCGAGCGCTATCTCGATAGCCTGAGTGACGTCTAACGCGCAGGGTAAGCGCCTTATCGCCATCGACCGATCGGTCTTAATCGCGCCCGGAGCAGCTTACTGCCTCGGGCGCGCTGCGTAGGCGCCCATACCGGCTCAAAATCAGTGCCTGCCCCATGGTATCGGCGCTCGTCTTCTGTGGGCAAACCGTAAAGCTGCCGTTGAAGCCGCTTGTGTGGCCAATACGGCTATAGCGCACCCGGTTGCGATCCGTGCGGTAGCGCGTCTGCGTGCCGCTCCCGGCGGGAAAAACACGCACAATATCCTCTGCGCTGACGGCGCCGCTGACGTCGCCTGTCATCACTAATAGCGCAGCGCTCCACTGCGAGGTGCAGTGGCTTCGTTCGGCGTTGGTGGGGCACACGGTGACCGGCGTTTGTCGGGTGATGGCAGTATGTCGAGCAAGCGTTAGTGCGCTTTGCAGGCGGCTGGTTTCGGCGCGCAGGGCGTTACGCTCGCTCACCCCACTGAGCGCGGGGAGCACCCACTGGGCGAGAATTCCCACCAGCAGCACCACGATCATGAGTTCGAGCAGGGTGAAGCCGCCCGTGGCGCGCCAAGACGGAGGCGCTATCGATCGCTGCATTCTTTCTCCTGGGCCGGTATGCTCACTCTCTTCGCGGTCTGTCGGGATGCTCGGCGGCGCGGCCAGCATGGGGAGGAAGTGTGAGCGATTTTTTGATTGTAGGCGGAGGCGTCATCGGCATGATGACGGCGCTACAGCTGGCCGATGCAGGCCAAAGGGTGACGCTCATCGAGCGCGGGCGCTGCGGCCGTGAGGCCTCCTGGGCCGGTGGCGGGATTGTATCACCGCTCTACCCCTGGCGTTATTCGGCGCCGGTTTCTGCGCTATCGCGCTGGTCGGAAGGCGCCTACCCAACGCTCTCGCTGCGTTTAGAGGAGGAGACCGGGATCAGCCCCGAGTATCGCCAGCGCGGGCTGCTCTATCTCAACGTCGATGATCCCGAACGGGCGCTGCCCTGGGCGCGTGAGCGCGGTGTGCCGCTTGAGCGGGTGGGGCGCGATGTCGTCGCCGCCAAGGAGCCCGAGGCCAACCCCGAGGGCGATCAGGCGCTGTGGATGCCGACCCTTGGCAGCGTACGCAATCCGCGGCTTGGTCAGGCGCTGCGCGCGCGGCTCGAGGCCATGGCGCAGGTCACCCTCGTCGAGCAGTGCAGCGTCACGGGGTTCATCATCCATGCCGGGCGCGTCGAGGGCGTGACCACCGAACAGGGCAGGTTAAGTGCCGGGAGTGTGATCGTCTGTGGTGGCGCCTGGGCGGCAGAGCTTTTGGCCAAGGTGGGCGTTGGCCTTCCAGTGCGTCCGGTGAAGGGGCAGATGATTGCTTACCAAACGCCGCCGGGGCTTGTTAGCCGCGTAGTGCTGAAAGACGGACGCTACGTCATCCCCCGTGCCGATGGCCTGCTGCTGGTAGGCTCGACCCTGGAAGAGGCCGACTTCGATAAGTCGACCGATGCCGAGGCGCGGGCGTCGCTCATGGCGAGCGCGGCGGATATCGTTCCGGCGCTTGCGCACTATAGCGTGGCGCATCACTGGGCGGGGCTGCGGCCGGGCTCGCCGGATGGCGTGCCCTTCATCGGCGCGGTGCCAGGGTGGGAAAATCTCTACGTCAACGCCGGGCACTACCGCAATGGCTTGGTGCTGGCGCCCGCGTCGACGCATCTCTTGGTGGATTTACTGCTTGGGCGTACGCCCTTGATCGACCCTAGCCCTTACCGGTTGGAGGGGCGGTCGTCGCTTGCGCGCTCGTTGGCGTAGCGGTCGCGATGGGCGCTTGAGCAGAACCAGCGCCCCTCGGCACGTAGCGCCTCGCTTTCGGGCACGTGAACGTCGCACCACTGGCAGCGCACCATCTGACCGCCTTCGTGGCGCTTGCGAGCGTGCTCGAGCGCTTGGCGGTCGTGCTGCCACTGGCGGTAGCGGCCATAGAGCTTGAGGCCGACGAAGAAGACGACGGCAAAAATGATCAACCGAATAATCAACAAATTCATCCTTATGCACTCCCAGCGCACCGCGGCAAATTTTGCTCCCCGGCGACCCATGCGGGACAATGCGCTATGGTGACCCTCAACGTATCAATGATTTTCGAGAGATTTGAACGCCCATGCAAGATTTAACGCTGGTCATGGCCCAACTCGACCCCTTGGTGGGTGACATTCCCGGTAACGCCGCGCGCGCCATCGAGGCGGTGCGCGAGGCGCGAATCGAGCATGGGGCGGACATCGTGGTGTTTCCCGAGCTATTTCTTTCGGGCTATCCGCCAGAGGATTTACTCCTGCGCGCCTCGATGGAGACGCGCCTGCGCGAGGCGCGGGCGCTGATGGCCGAGAAGGTCGCACGCGACGTTCTGGTTATCATCGGCTATCCCGGCGTGCGCGAAGGGCGCTGCTACAACCTTGCCGGTGTGCTCTATAACGGCCAGTGGGAGGCCGAATACGCCAAGCAGGCGCTGCCCAACTATCAGGTTTTCGACGAGCAGCGCTACTTCACGCCTGGCGCCGCGCCGCTGGTCTATGAGCATAAGGGCGCCAAGCTCGGCATCCTTATCTGTGAGGACATCTGGGACGGCGTACCCATCAACGCCGCCGTCGAGGCTGGCGCCGAGGTGCTGGTCAGCCTCAACGCCTCGCCCTACCACCAGGACAAGCCCAGCGAGCGCCGCCGCCTGCTCGAACAGCGCGCCAATGAGTTCGACCGGCCGCTGATCTACGTCAACACCATCGGCGGCCAGGATGAGCTGGTCTTCGACGGTGGCTCCTGCTGCGTCGATGCCCAGGGCGAACTCAAGGTGCTGGCACCCTACTGGCAGGCGGGCCTGATGCCGGTTCAACTGCTGCAAACCAGCGCGTCGACCTGGGCGCCCCAGGCCGGTGAGATCGAACCCGACGTCGAGGCCGAAGAGAGCCTTTACTGCGCGCTGGTGACGGGCGTGCGCGACTACGTCAACAAGAGCGGTTTCAAAGGCGTGGTGCTGGGGCTTTCCGGCGGTATCGACTCGGCGCTGTCGCTGGCGATTGCAGTAGATGCGCTGGGGCCTCAGCGCGTCCACGCGGTGATGATGCCTTACCACTACACCGCCGACATTTCCCGCGAAGACGCCGCCGAGCAGGCCAAGCTTCTCGGCGTGGGCTATGACATCCTGCCCATCGAGCCTATGGTCGAGGCCTTCACCGCTACGCTTGCCGAGAGCTTTGCCGGTACCGAGCGCGATACCACCGAGGAGAATTTGCAGTCGCGCTGTCGCGGCGTGCTGCTGATGGCGATCTCCAACAAGAAAGGACTGATGGTGCTGACCACCGGCAACAAGAGCGAGATGGCGGTGGGGTATGCCACGCTCTACGGCGACATGGTGGGCGGCTACAACGCGCTGAAGGACGTCTACAAGACCTGGGTCTACCGCTTGGCGCGCTGGCGCAATACCCAGTCGTTGGCTATCCCTGAGCGGGTCATTACCCGGCCGCCAAGCGCCGAACTTGCCCCCGGTCAGCAGGATAGCGATTCGCTGCCAGGCTACGACGTGCTCGATGCTATCCTGGCGCGCTATATCGAAGGCGACATGAGCGCCGAAGCGATCATCGCGGCCGGGTTCGCCCGCGAGGACGTCTATCTGGTGGTCAAGCTGGTCGACCGCTGCGAATACAAGCGCCGTCAGGCGCCAGTGGGCGTTCGCGTCACCCCGCGCGGCTTTGGCCGTGACCGCCGTTACCCCATCGTCAATGGCTGGCAGCCCGGCGACTGACCAAGGCGGTAGCCGCTTACGCCACTTAGCAAAACGCCCTGCCGGAATCGACTCCGGCAGGGCGTTTTGGCGTTTGGGTAGCGCGTATTCAGCTTGGCTATTGCCTCAGCTATCGCGCCCCAGATGCTTGGGCACGAAGCGGCCATTTTGCAGCTGCTCGTGGTTAGGGTCGTTTTCGCGCAGCACCGCCAGCACTTCCTGGGCGCGGTCGCGCATGCCCAAGCCCTGGTAGCCCTCGACCATGGTGGCCAGCGCATCGCGGGTGGCGTTGGACTCGGGGTAATGCTCGATCACCCAGCGGCCACGCTCGACGGCGGCGAGATAGGCGCCACGGCGCAAGTAGTAGTCGGCCACGTGGAGCTCTTGGCGGGCGAGCAACTCGCGCAGATAGACGATGCGCTGCTGGGCATCCGGGGCGTACTGGCTCTGCGGATAGCGCTGGATCAACTCGCGGAAGTCGTTGTAGGCATCGCGCGAAGCGCCGAGATCGCGCTTGGAAATGTCGATCATGCGCAGGCGCTCAAGGCTGAAACGTCCGGCCTGCCAAGCGGAGAGACCGCGCAGGTAGTAAGCGTAGTCGGCCTGAGGGTGATCGGGATGCAGACGGATGAAGCGACTGGCTGCGGCGCGTGCCTCTTCCCAGTTGCGGTTTTCGTAGTAGGCGTAGACCAGCTCGATCTGGGCTTGCTCGGCGTGTTGGCCGAACGGATAGCGGGTGTCTAGCGCTTCCAAACGCTCTATGGCCAGCGGGTAGCGATTGGTATCGAGCGCGGTGCGCGCCAATTCGTAGAGCTCGCGCTCGGCGACGTTGGCAAACTCGTCCGGCTCCTGCTCGTCGTCGGAGGTGCTATTGCTGGCACAGCCAGCCAGCAGGGCAAGGCTCAGGGCTAGAATGCCAAAGCGGTTGGCAGCAGAAAAAACGCGCATCATCTTCCTCGTTGCAAACAAGCCTCAATCACCGAAAAGCGACGATGGCCATAATTAGAAATGATAGAATGGGTCGCAATCAGCCCACTATAAATCACCTCGGCGGAAAACGCAGTCCCAGCGCGAGCCCGTCGGGTCGTTAGAAGGAAGCCTGTCCATGCCTCGGATCGTGGAAGCCTCTCACCGAGTCCCGCCTGCACTGGCTGGCAGCCGCTTGGACCAGGCGGCCGCAGAGTTGTTCAGCGACTACTCCCGTGAGCGGCTGAAAGCCTGGATCAACGCAGGCGAACTCACCGTCGATGGCGCCAAGGTAAAGCCCAAGGCCAAGCTCCACGGCGACGAACTCTTGACGCTCAACGCCACCCTCGAAGAAGAGACGCGCTTCAAAGCGCAAGACATTCCCCTGGATATCGTCTTCGAGGACGATGACGTCATGGTGATCAACAAACCGGCGGGGCTTGTGGTGCATCCTGCTGCGGGCAACCCGGATGGCACGTTGCTCAACGCGCTGCTTCATCATAGCCCTGCGCTTGCCGAGGTGCCCAGAGCGGGCATCGTGCATCGCCTGGATAAGGACACCACCGGACTCATGATGGTGGCCAAGACCTTGCCTGCGCAAACGACGCTGGTCGAGCAGTTGCAGGCGCGTACGGTATCGCGTCAGTACGACGCCGTGGTGATCGGCACGCCGGTGGCGGGGGGCAAGATCGATGCCCCCATTGGGCGTCACGCCAAGGATCGTAAACGTCAGGCGGTCACGTCGGGCGGTAAACCGGCGGTGACCCACTACCGCGTGGTCGAGCGTTTTCGCAAGCACACCCACGTGCGCTGCAACCTGGAAACCGGGCGTACCCACCAAATTCGCGTGCATATGGCCCACGTTCGCTATCCGCTTGTGGGGGACCCGCTCTATAGCGGGCGGGCGAAGCTGCCGCCGGGCGCCGATGACGCGCTCAAGGAGCTTTTGCGCGGCTTTCCGCGTCAGGCGCTGCATGCGCGTAAGCTCAGTTTCGTGCATCCGCGAAGCGGCGAGACGCTGACGTTTTATGCGTCCCTGCCGGATGATTTGCTCATGCTGCTGGATTACCTGCGCGAGGATAGCGAGGTCATGCAATGAGCGATGCCATCGATCTCAAACCCACGCTGATTCATCCCGACTGGGCAGCTCCCGCCGCGGTCAAGGCCTTCGTCACTACGCGCGAGACCGGTCCGAGCCAAGGCGACTTCGCCGCCTTCAATCCCGCCGCGCACGTTGGCGACAATCCCGACCACGTGGCGCTCTGCCGTCGCCTGCTGCAAAAAGAGCTTGGTGATGAGCGCCCGCTGCTGTGGCTCAACCAAACCCACAGCGCCAGGGTGCAGCAGAGCTATCACGAAAGCTTTCAAACCCACGCTCCCGAGGCGGACGCTGCCATCGCCACCAGCCGCGATTACGCCTGTGTGGTGATGACCGCCGACTGCCTGCCGGTATTTTTCTGCGATGCCACAGGCACTCAGGTGGCGGTAGCCCATGCGGGCTGGCGCGGGCTTGCCAGCGGCGTGCTCGAGGCGACCGTTGCGGGCATGAACGCCGATCCCGCCGAGGTGCTGGTGTGGCTGGGCCCGGCGATCTCCAACGCACAGTTCGAGGTGGGCCCGGAGGTCTACAACGCCTTCGTCGCCGTGCACCCTGACGCCGATCAGGCGTTCGACCATAGCCCTTACCGGCTAGGCCACCACATGGCCGATCTCTACCGCCTGGCACGCCTGCGCCTGGAGGCGCTTGGGGTGAGCCAGATCAGCGGCGGCCATTTCTGTACGGCCTGCGAGTCGCGCTTTTACTCCTACCGCCGCGACGGCGGCAGAACCGGACGCATGGCGAGCGTCATCTGGCTCGATTGATCGTCTCTCCCCTTGAAACGTTAGAAATCGGCGCCACTTAGTCTTTCAATGGCGAGGCTTGTCAATGGCGAGCGTGCGTTCTCGCCGCTTCCTCAGACAACGTTTCGGGTCACGCGGCCTGTCCGAACGGGCCGCCATCCCTGGAGGACACACTATGCGTTTCGATAAATTCACCGCCAAACTGCAAAGCGCCATCGCCGAAGCTCAGTCGCTGGCGGTAGGCCGCGGGCATAATCAACTGGAGCCTACGCACCTGCTGCTGGCGCTCGTCGATACCAAAGAGACCGGCATTAAAGCATTGGTCGAGAAGGCCGGAGGCCAGAGCGCCAAGCTTCGCAGCGCGCTCGCCCAGCAGCTCGATGACCTGCCCAAGGTAGGGCAGTTCACCGGCGAGGTGCAGCCCTCGCGCGAGTTCATCAAACTCTTCAACCTCACCGACCGCGAAGCGCAAAAGCGTGGCGATCAGTTCATTGCCAGTGAGCTTGTGCTCTTGGCGGCGCTGGAGCTGGGCGGCGGCGTGAGCAAACTGCTCAAGGAAGCCGGGCTTAGCCGCAAGGTGCTCGAAAGCGCTATCGATAGCCTACGCGGCGGCGCCAACGTCGACGATCCCAACGCCGAAGACCAGCGTGAAGCGCTCAATAAGTACACCCTCGATCTGACCGAACGGGCGCTGGATGGCAAGCTCGATCCGGTGATCGGTCGCGACGACGAGATTCGTCGCACCATTCAGGTACTCCAGCGGCGCACCAAGAACAATCCGGTGCTGATCGGTGAGCCCGGCGTAGGTAAGACCGCTATCGTCGAAGGGCTTGCCCAGCGCATCGTCAATGGCGAGGTGCCGGAAGGGCTCAAGAACAAGCGCGTGCTGTCGCTCGATATGGGCGCGTTGCTCGCCGGGGCCAAGTTCCGCGGCGAGTTCGAGGAGCGCCTAAAAGCCGTGCTCAAGGAGCTCTCCCAGGAAGAGGGGCGGGTAATCCTGTTCATCGATGAGCTTCACACCATGGTGGGCGCGGGTAAGGCCGAGGGCGCCATGGACGCGGGCAATATGCTCAAACCGGCCCTGGCTCGCGGCGAACTGCACTGCGTAGGCGCCACCACGCTGGATGAGTACCGCCAGTACATCGAGAAGGACGCCGCTCTCGAGCGCCGCTTCCAGAAGGTGCTGGTCGACGAGCCGAGTGAAGAGGACACCGTGGCCATTCTGCGCGGCTTGAAAGAGCGCTACGAAGTGCACCACGGCGTGGATATCACCGACTCCGCGATCATCGCAGCCGCCAAGCTCTCTACGCGCTACATCACCGACCGCCAACTGCCGGACAAGGCGATCGACCTGATCGACGAGGCCGCCTCACGGATTCGCATGGAGCTCGACTCCAAGCCCGAGGAGATGGACCGTCTCGATCGCCGCCTGATCCAGCTCAAGATGGAGCGCGAGGCGCTCAAGAAAGAGACCGACGAGGCGACCAAGAAACGCCTCGAAGCGCTCAACGATCACATTTTTGATCTCGAGCGTGAATACGCCGACCTCGACGAGATCTGGAAGGCGGAGAAGGCCAGCATCCAGGGCTCGGCGCAATTCAAGGCAGAGCTCGAACAGGCGCGCATCGATCTCGAACAGGCGCGCCGCCAGGGGGACCTAGGGCGGATGTCGGAGCTGCAGTACGGCAAGATTCCTGCACTCGAGAAGAAGATCGCCGAGAGCGGCGAAGGCGAAGCGGATACCACCAAGCACCAACTGCTGCGCTCCAACGTCACCGAAGAGGAGATCGCCGAAGTCGTTTCGCGCTGGACCGGTATTCCCGTATCGAAAATGCTCGAGGGCGAGCGCGATAAGCTCTTGCGCATGGAAGAGGCGCTGCACGAGCGCGTCATCGGCCAGCACGAGGCGGTCGAAGCGGTAGCCAATGCGGTGCGTCGCTCGCGCGCCGGGCTTGCCGACCCCAACCGGCCCAACGGCTCGTTTTTGTTCCTCGGCCCGACCGGGGTGGGCAAGACCGAGCTGTGCAAGTCGCTGGCGACCTTCCTCTTCGACACCGAAGAGGCAATGGTGCGCATCGATATGTCCGAGTTCATGGAGAAGCACTCGGTGGCGCGTCTGATCGGTGCGCCCCCCGGCTACGTGGGCTATGAAGAGGGGGGCTACCTGACCGAAGCCGTGCGCCGCAAGCCCTACTCGGTGCTGCTGCTCGACGAGGTGGAGAAAGCTCACCCGGACGTGTTCAATATCCTGTTACAGGTGCTCGAAGATGGCCGTTTGACCGATGGCCAGGGCCGCACGGTGGATTTTCGCAATACCGTGATCGTGATGACCTCCAACCTGGGCTCCGACGTCATTCAGCGCTTGGGAGGTGAAGCCGGCACCGACCAAGAGGGCGACTACGAGACAATGAAAGAGGCGGTAATGACCGTCGTGGGTAACCACTTCCGCCCTGAGCTGATCAACCGTATCGACGAAGTGGTGGTGTTCCACGCCTTGGGCCAAGAGCAGATCCAGGCAATTGCGGGTATTCAACTCGAACGCCTGAAGGCGCGTTTGGCCGAGCACGGCTTGAGCCTCGATATCAGCGAGGACGCCATGGCTCAGCTCGCAGTGGTAGGCTTTGATCCGGTGTTCGGCGCCCGCCCGCTCAAGCGCGCGATCCAAAGCCGCATCGAAAACCCGCTGGCCCAAGACCTTCTGGCGGGCAAATACGCGCCGGGCGATACCATTCACGTGCGTGCCGACGAGGGCAAGCTGGTGTTTAGCTGATACCTGCATACCGCATGCGCTGGTGATTGGCGCAATCGAAGTGACCCAAAACCCCTTCGGCGATGCCGAAGGGGTTTTTTTAGCGGCAAAATACGACGTTTGTTGCGTTTGCCCGAGGACGTGGTTGACAGCTTCGTTGGCTAATGGAATCTTTGGGACTCCTGATTTGCGGGCGCGGAACCCACGGGTAACCCCCTATCCCCGCGCGAAGGGTAGGCGTTGTGCCTCTACCCGCCGAAGGACTTCCGGGCCTGGGCTAACCGCCTGGTCTGGCCAACGCCCCGACACGGCAAACCGCCGTGCAGGAAGCGGCTTCAAGCGCTCAAGCGCGACGTTTCCGATGAGAGTGCAGGCCCTAACCGGGCCGTATGCCAGGGTTTGGCATCAGGTGCCGACGTGATCGGCAGCGGCATACCGCCGCACTCGATACTGCAGGCGTGCCTGCAGCTCGCACTCGAGACCTCCAGGGGAGAAACACAGTGGAATTGCTTTCCGGCGCAGACATGATCGCCCGCTTCTTAAAAGACGAGGGCGTTGAGTACATCTATGGCTATCCCGGCGGCGCGGCGCTGCATATCTACGATGCGCTGTTTCGCCAAGACGATGTGAAGCACATCCTCGTGCGTCACGAACAGGCTGCGACCCACGCCGCCGACGGCTACGCCCGTGCGACTGGCAAGCCGGGCGTGGTACTGGTCACCTCCGGCCCCGGCGCGACCAATGCGGTCACCGGCATTGCCACCGCCTACATGGATTCGATCCCGATGGTGGTGCTCTGCGGTCAGGTCATGAGCCACCTGATCGGCGACGACGCCTTCCAGGAAACCGACATCGTCGGCGTGACCCGGCCCATCGTGAAACACAGCTTCTCGATCAAGCACCCTTCCGAGATCCCGGAAGTGCTGAAAAAGGCCTTCTACCTGGCCGCGAGCGGCCGTCCGGGCCCGGTGGTGGTCGATATTCCCAAGGACATGACCGCGCCGACCGAGCGCTACGAGTACGTCTACCCGAAAAAGGTCAGGATGCGCTCCTACAACCCGGTCACGCGCGGGCATACCGGCCAGATCAAAAAGGCCGTCGAGCTGATGCTCAAGGCCAAGCGTCCGGTGTTCTATACCGGCGGTGGCGTGGTGACAGGACAGGCTAGCGAAGGGCTGACAAGCCTGGTGCAGAAGCTTGACTACCCGATTACTACCACGCTCATGGGCATTGGCGCCTATCCGCAAAGCGACAGGCAGTGCTTGGGCTGGCTCGGCATGCATGGCTCCTATGAGTCCAACATGGCGATGCACCACGCCGACTTGATCATCGCCATCGGCGCGCGCTTCGACGACCGGGTGACCAACAACACCTCGAAGTTCTGCCCGACGGCGAAAATCATTCACGTCGACGTCGACCCAAGCTCCGTCTCCAAGACCGTACGTGCCGACGTGCCCATCGTTGGGCCAGCGGCCAGCGTCATCGACGAGATGATCAGTCTGACCCAAGGGCGCGAGAACCCCAATCAGCAGGCGTTGACCGAGTGGTGGCGCCAGATCGACGGCTGGCGCGCTGAACGTGAAGGCAAGCTCTTCGAGCCTTCGCGTAAGGATGAGGCGATCAAGCCGCAGGAGGCCATCGAGGCGCTATGCCGCGTGACCCGCGGTGAAGCCTTCGTCACCACCGATGTGGGTCAGCATCAGATGTTCGCCGCGCAGTACTACAAGTTCGACAAGCCTAACCGTTTGATCACTTCCGGCGGGCTCGGCACCATGGGCTTCGGCTTTCCGGCGGCCATGGGGGTGAAGCTGAACTTTCCCGACGATCACGTCGTCTGCGTGACCGGTGAAGGCAGTTTCCAGATGATGATGCAGGAGCTGTCGACCTGTAAGCAGTTCGGCATTGGGGTCAAGATCCTCAACCTCAACAATGCGTCGCTCGGTATGGTGCGCCAGTGGCAGGACTTGAACTACAAGTCGCGCCACGCTCACTCCTACATGGAGTCGCTGCCGGACTTCCACATGCTGATCGAGGCCTACGGTTTTACTGCGATCACCGTCAATACGCTCGATGAGCTCGAACCGGCGCTCGAGCGCGCCTTTGCCGACAAACACGAGTTGGTGTTCCTCGACGTCAAGGTCGACCCCTTCGAGCACGTCTATCCCATGCATGTGCCGCTGGGCTCCATGCGCGACATGCTGCTGTCTAAAACGGAGCGTACCTGATGCGACATATCATCTCGATTCTGCTGGAAAACGAACCGGGTGCGCTGTCGCGGGTGGTCGGGCTCTTCTCGCAGCGTAACTTCAACATCGAAACGCTCAACGTCGCACCCACCGACGACCCGTCGCTGTCGCGCCTGACCGTCACCACCATTGGCGATGATCGGGTGGTGGAGCAGATCACCAAGCACCTGAACAAGCTCATCGACGTGGTCAAACTGGTCGATTTGACCGAAGGCAACCACATCGAGCGCGAATTGATGCTGGTGAAGGTGAAGGCGCTGGGCGCAGCACGCGAAGAGGTCAAGCGCACGGTGGATATCTTCCGCGCGCAGATCGTCGACGTGACGCCGAGTCTCTATACCGTGCAGATCACCGGCGATGCCAGCAAGCTCGATGCCTTTCTCCAGGCCATGGCGCCGGTCGGCGTTCTTGAAGTCGCTCGCACCGGGGTCTCCGGCATCGCGCGCGGCGACAAGGTGCTGTCGCTCTAAGTGCGCGAAAGACGCGAGCGCCGCCCTCAGCCGAGGGCGGCGCTTTTTTTCGTTGGGGCTAAAGGGTGCAAGCCTTCAGGGCAGGCGCTCGCTGACGGCAGCCCAAAGGGCCTCGGTCAACGGTGTCTTCAAACGTCGGTTGAGCACGCAGAGCCCGACATCGTAGTAGGGCAGCTCGGGTTTGACGTTGAGAATCTGTACGCGCTCGGCCAGCGGGCTGTTGTCGAGCACGATCTTGGGCACCACGCCGACCCCAAAGCCAAGCCCAACCATGCTGACGATCGCTTCGTGCCCGGCCACCTGGGCGTAGATACGCGGCGCGATGCCCAGCGCCTTGAACCAGGTGTTGGCGTACTCCCGCGATAGTCCCGCCTCCGACAAAATCATGGGAACGCTTTGCCACTGTTCGGCAGTGGAGCTCTCTGGCGCGCTAGGCAGCCAAGGCTCGGCGGCGAAAGGGGCGATGAAGACCAGCGACGAGCGGGTCAGCGACTTGAACGCAAGCGCCGGAGGCGGAATGCGCGGGCGAGGCGTGATCGCCATGTCGTCTTCGCCGGTGAGCACGCGGTTCATGGCGTCGGCGGGGTCGCCGGTGTGCAGCTTGAGCTCGATGCCGGGGTGCTGCTGACGAAAATCGCTCAAAAGCTCGTACAGGAAGCTGTAGCTGGCGGTCACCGAGCAGTAGATGCTGATCTCGCCAGTTAGCTGGGTGCCTTCGCTTGCGAGCGAGCGCTTGAGGTTTTCCCACTGCTCTAAGGCTTCGCGCGCATAGTGCTGAAAGGCGGTGCCGGTGGCGGTAAGAGTGACGTGGCGGTTGTCGCGCTCGAACAGCGTAGTGCCGAGCGTGCTTTCCAACTGCTGAATGGAGCGGCTAAGCGTCGAGGGGCTGACATGGCAAAGCTCGCTGGCGCGGCCAAAGTGCAGACACTCTGAAAGGGCGAGAAAGTGCTGGAACAGGCGAAAGTCCATAGAGCCTCGAAGCGGCGAGAACAAGTGTGATAGCAATTATTTCATAAATAGAAACGTATGATTGCAAATATAGCGTTTTACGCAACAGGTGAGGCGGCGTAGAGTTGATCCCAACGCCAGAGACCTAGTGTCGCGCTAGACGACACAGGTGGCCATCAACGCTGACACAGACAACAACCGTACCATCACGACACCACGCTATTTGGAGCTTGCCATGCGCGTTTATTACGACAAGGACTGCGACCTTTCGCTGATTCAGGCCAAGAAGGTCACTATCGTCGGTTACGGCTCACAGGGCCATGCCCACGCCAACAACCTGAAAGAGTCCGGCGTCGACGTCACCGTCGCCCTGCGTAAGGGTTCTGCCTCTGCGGCCAAGGCCGAAGCGGCGGGCCTGAAAGTGGCAAGCGTGCCGGAAGCGTGCAAAAACGCCGACCTGGTCATGATTCTCGCCCCTGACGAGAACCAGAAGGCCATCTACGAAAACGAAGTGGAACCGAACCTGAAAGAGGGCGCCACGCTTGCCTTCGCTCACGGTTTCAACATCCACTACAATCAGGTCTCTCCGCGTAAGGATCTCGACGTCATCATGATCGCGCCGAAGGCGCCGGGTCATACCGTGCGTTCCGAGTTCGTCAAAGGCGGCGGTATTCCTGATCTGATCGCGATCCATCAGGATGCCTCCGGTAGCGCCAAAGAGCTCGCGCTGTCCTACGCTGCTGGTGTCGGCGGCGGCCGCAGCGGCATCATCGAAACCACCTTCAAAGACGAGACCGAAACCGATCTCTTCGGCGAGCAGGCGGTTCTTTGCGGTGGTGCGGTAGAGCTGGTCAAAGCCGGTTTCGAGACCCTGACCGAAGCGGGCTATGCGCCTGAAATGGCCTACTTCGAGTGTCTCCACGAGCTCAAGCTGATCGTCGATTTGATGTACGAAGGCGGCATCGCCAACATGAACTACTCGATCTCCAACAATGCGGAGTACGGCGAGTACGTGACGGGCCCCGAAATCATCAATGACGAGTCGCGTGCGGCCATGCGCAATGCGCTCAAGCGTATCCAGACCGGTGAATACGCCAAGATGTTCATCAACGAAGGCAACTCCAACTACCCGTCGATGACCGCGCGTCGCCGCTTGAACGCCGAGCATGAAATCGAGCAGGTGGGTGCCAAGCTGCGCGGCATGATGCCGTGGATCGCGGCCAACCAGCTGGTCGACAAGTCCAAGAACTGATTTCGCCTAGCGCGAGTAGGTTCGATCGGCGGGGCGCGTTTATCGCGCCCCGCTTTTTTTGTGTCTGTGTTTTGTTTTTAGGTTGTATCGCTATGTCCTGCCTCCGTGGCGATAGCGGTGGCCGTGGCCTTGCCAGCGTGTAGAATGAAAATCATCACGGGGTATCCCCTTTCTTCAAGCCAACGGATGACGCTTATATGACCCAGGACAACCGCGACCAGGAGCCCACCACGCCGCCCGTGCACCCTGCGGAGGAGGCCTCGCGGCGCAGCGAAGAGGATCTTGCCGCTGCCTTTCTGCGCGATACCGAGGTGGTGGAGGAGGCCGTCGAAGACGGCAAGAAAATTCGCCGTAAAGGGATCTATCTACTACCCAATCTGTTCACGACCTCGGCGCTCTTCTCGGGCTTCTTTGCCGTGGTCGCGGGGATCAACGGCGAGTTCACCGCCGCAGCTGTGGCGGTCTTCATCGCCATGGTGCTCGATGGCCTGGATGGTCGCGTGGCGCGTATGACCAATACCCAAAGCGCCTTTGGCGCGGAGTACGATAGCCTCGCCGATATGATCTCGTTCGGTATGGCGCCGGCCCTGGTGGCGTTCAGCTGGATCTTGCAAGACATCGGCAAGACCGGCTGGGTAGTGGCGTTTTTGTATGTGGCCTGCGCAGCGCTGCGTTTGGCGCGCTTCAACGTTCAAATTGGCAGCGTCGACAAGAAGTGGTTCATTGGCCTGCCGAGCCCCTCGGCGGCGGCTTTGGTGGCCGCCTGCGTCTGGACCTTTCATAGCTTCGATGCCGACGCCGTGGGCTTCAAGCTTTTGATGCTCTTCGTGGTAGGCGCTGCAGGCATCCTCATGGTCAGCAACATTCGCTACTACAGCTTCAAGGATATCGATTTCAAAAAGCCGGTGCCCTTCGTCGTGCTGCTGGCGATCGTGCTCGGTTTTGTGATGATCTCGGTCGAGCCTTCGGTCATGCTGCTGCTGCTGTTTGGCGCCTACGTGGCCTCGGGCCCGGTATTGGCCGTGATGCGTAAGGCCAAACCCGATGCTGAAACGACCAAAGTGAAATAATTTTACAAAGCCCTTGCCAAGGCCGGGGGTAATCCGTAAAGTACGCATCCGCTGCCGGGGGACGCCAAGCGCACCGGCGGTGATGAGACTGAAAAGTCTTGGTTTGTCAGGGAGTTACCAGGGTGTTGAAC
>NZ_JAJISC010000007.1 GCF_024790395.1 Halomonas dongshanensis | reverse complement strand
GGAAGTAGAAGCAGCCCTCTTCGGCGGCGAGACGATGAAGGAAGTCGAGATCGCTCTCGCGGTACTGGACCAGAAACTCGCGCTCGGGCGGGGTGCGGGTGGTGGCAAAGGCGAGGTCGGTGATGCCGCGTTCGTTGGCCAGCGTGGTGATGGCGTCAAACGGCGTGATGCCCTGAAAGATACGCGCGTTGTGGCGCAGCGACAGGCGCCACAGCGCCGGGCGAATGACCACGTGGTAAAAGGAGTGGCGATGCCCCCGGTCGCCCTGGGCAAACTCGCTGACGATGCCATGCACCCGGCGCAGCGGCGTGCCGTCCTCCCAGATGGTTAGGGTGGCGTTGCGATCCAGGCAGTCGGCAGGGGAAAGATCGTGGGCGCGGCTGGCAAACTCGACGTTCAGTTCGAACGGCGTCGAGAGTGCTTCGCGGTGGGTAAAGCGCACCACGGCGGTCTCCTCGGCGCCGGGCAGGGTCAAGGTGAAATGCACGCCGGTGCTCTCGGTCATGGTGCCGCTCCCTGGTCGTTATAGGCAATGAGAACGACTCAGGGTAGCGGCTTGGCGCCACAAGGCAACCCCTTGAGGGCAAGTGTCTACAATGGCTTACAGCCGTGTAAGAAAAGGCTTACAAAATGGATAGCCAATCTCTTACAAAGGTAACGGCGTATTGCAGTTTAGTGTCAAAGAGCCTCTAGTTTGGCGTAGTTGACTTATGAGGTTTATTTAAAGCGAATCAAATGAAAGGTCGCGATACCCGCGAGTAGCCCCCAAAAAGCGCTGCCAATGCCCCAGAGCGTGACGTTGGAGCCGGTAAGCAGGAAGGTGACGATGGCGGCGTCGCGGGTGTCGAGCTCTTGAAAGGCCGAGGCTAGTCCGCCGCTCAAGGTGCCGAGCAGGGCGATACCGGCAAGAGCGGTGACCAATACCATGGGTAGGGCGTTGAATAGCCCCGTCACCGTCGCGCCGAAAAGTCCCATACCGATATAGAAGATACCCGCCGCGATACCGGCGGTATAACGCCGCTGGGGATTGGGATGGGCGTCGGGGCTCATGCATACCGCGGCGCTAATGGCGGCTAGGTTGAGAGCGAAAGCGCCGAAGGGAGCGAGCACGAAGGTGACCGCGCCTGTCCAGCCGATCAACGGCGAGCTGTTGGGGTGATACCCCGCTGCCTTGAGCATGGCCATGGCCGGGAGGTTCTGGGTCGCC
This sequence comes from Halomonas dongshanensis, assembly GCF_024790395.1. Taxonomy (GTDB): domain Bacteria; phylum Pseudomonadota; class Gammaproteobacteria; order Pseudomonadales; family Halomonadaceae; genus Vreelandella; species Vreelandella dongshanensis. Next base: position 229,235 of record NZ_JAJISC010000007.1, on the reverse strand, counting down.
ATGGTGATGATAAAAAGCGGTATGCCGATGCCGATCAGCGCCGAGAGTGAGAAGGTAGGCAACATCACGACCGGCATGGTCGGCGTGAGCGGAATCTCGGCCATCTGCCACGCGCCTTGAAGCGTGGCGATGGCAAGCCCTGCCAAGAGGGTGCCGGGTACGGCAAGCGTAGGCCATAGGCGACGCCCGAGTATCCAGGCCAAGAGCATGCCCAAAGGCAAAAGCCATTGCTGCTCTAAGGTCGCGAATAGCTCGAGGCCAAAGCGCAGCAGAATACCCGCCAGCATGGCGGCGGCAATGGCGCCGGGAATGAAGCGCATCAGCCGCTCGAAAAGTCCGCTCACCCCACAGATCGTAATCAATAACGCGGAAAACAGAAAAGCGCCGATGGCATCGCTAAGCGGCACGCCAGGCAAGCTGGTAATGAGAAAGGCCGCGCCCGGTGTCGACCAGGCCGTCAAAAGCGGCATGCGATAGCGCAGTGAAAGCCCCAGCGAGGTCACGCCCATGCCGATACCTAGCGCCCACAGCCACGAACTGATCTCTTGGGTAGACGCGCCCGCCGCCGCTGCTGCTTGGAAGATGATCGCGGCTGAGCTGGTATAGCCGATGGTGACCGCAACGAGGCCTGCAATGACGGTAGAAAGCGAAAAATCGCGTTTGACCGATGGGCGGTAAGGCGCCGTCTCGGTAGAGGGGGCGTGAGGGGAAGTGGGGGGCGCCATGAGGACTCCAAGCTAATCGAGTGGCAAGACGAAAAGAGACACTGCTTTGTGCGTTATAACGCACAAAGCGGCATGTCACAATCTTCCTTAACCACGCATTAGTCATGAGGCCTTAAGCGAACTGGGCCGGGTCGGGGACACTGGGAAAACGCGGCGGGTGCGCCTGAAGGTAGGTGTGGCAGGCGCGCAGCACGCGCACATCGTCGTACTTGCCGCCGGCCAGCTGAAAACCTACCGGCAGCCCAGCCGGGGTGAAGCCACAGGGCACCGAGGCGGCCGGTTGCTGGCTCAGGTTGAAGGGGTAGTTGAAGCAAGCCCACTCCTCCCAGTCACGCATCTTGCTGCCCGGTGGTACCTCCTGATTGAGCTCGAAGGGGGCAACGGCAACCGAAGGAGTCATTAGTAAGTGGTACTCCTGATTGAAGATCTCCAAGCACTGTGTGAGATGCGCGCGGGTCATCCAGGCGCGAAAGAGATCCAGCGAGCGCCACTCCTCGGCACGCCGGGCGTTGGAAACCAGCCCAGGGTCGAGACGTTCGCGCTGGTGATCGCTCATCTGTGAGACCTGTTCGAGCGACGCGGTGAACCAGAGCTTGCGAAAGGCATCCAGCGGTGAATCGAACCCTGGATCGACCTCCACCACTTCAGCGCCCAGCGCTGCCATCTGCTCGGCGGCCTTGTGTACGCAGTCTGCGATATCTTCGTCAACCTCGGCATAGCCCAAATCCTTGGAGAAGCCGATACGCAGGCCGGTCAACTCCTTGCCTAGATCTTCGGCCCAGCAGTCGGGCTGGCCGCGCGTGGCATAGGGGTCACGATAATCGTAGCGGCCGATGACGTTGAGCATACTCACGGCATCGTCCACGGTGCGCGTCAGCGGCCCGAGATGCGACAGTGAAGGTTCGGTGGCGGGCGGCCATTGGGGTGTCCAGCCGTAGGTAGGCTTGAAGCCGAACACGCCAGTGAAGGCGGCAGGAATGCGAATGGAGCCGCCGGAGTCGCCGCCCTGATGCAATACCCCCATGTTGAGCGCAGCCGCTACTGCAGCACCGCCGGACGAGCCACCCGGGGTCAAGCGTGTATCCCAAGGGTTGGCCGTGGCGCCAAAGAGGCGATTATCGGTGACTGCCTTCCAACCAAATTCGGGGGTATTGGTCTTACCCAGCAGCACCGCACCCGCTTCGCGTAGCATGCGTGCAGGCGGGGCGTCGGTGTCGCATAGGGCCGTACTCGAGGTGAGCGAGCCATCGCGGCAGGGCATGTCCGCGACTTGAGTAAGATCCTTCATCGATACCGGAACGCCATCGATGGGGCTGCGCGGTTTGCCCTGGCCCCAGCGCCGCGCGGAGGCCTTGGCCGCTTTTTCAGCGCCTTCACGGTCGACGTATACATAGGCATTGACCGCCTCGTTGAAGCGCTCGATGCGATCAAGGGCTGCCCGAGTGGCCTCCAACGGTGAAGCCGCGCGTTGCGCGTACAGTTGGGTTAGCGTTCGTGCGTCCAGCGTGCCCAGGTCGGTGTCGCTCATCCTTTTGCTCTCCTTGGTTGCGTTGGCGTCCTTCGCTAAAACGGTTCTTGCCCCCAGACTAGGCCAAGGGCCAAGGGGCGGCAAACGCAGCTAGGCGGGGTTTAGCACAAGCGCCTAAAATGCGGTTGTGAGAAAACGGCACAAAGTGAAATAAGAGGCCTGAATGACACGGACGGACGATGCCATTGCGGCGCATATGGCCGCGACACTCAAAGGGTTACGGCGTGAACGGGGCTGGAGTTTGACGCGCACCGCCGAGGCGACCGGGGTGAGCAAGGCCATGCTCGGGCAGATCGAGCGCGGCGAGTCGAGCCCAACTATTGCTACGCTGTGGAAGCTCGCCAGCGGCTTTCGCGTTGCGTTCTCGACGCTCTTCGATAGCTCATGCCACGCCTCACGCCAGGCATCGCTAGGGCGTCAGTCTGAGGGCGCTGCGCCAACGTGGGGCGAGGCGTGGGGGGAGGATAGCGCGGGTATGCAGGCGCGATTGCTGTTTCCCTTCGACCCGCTACTGGGGTTTGAAATGCTACTGGTCGAGCTGGCACCTGGGGCGATCAGTGAGTCCGCCCCGCATGCCAGCGGTGTCGTTGAGCATATCGTGGTGGTGGAGGGCGAATTGGCGCTGCGCCTCGATGAGCACTGGACGACGCTGGCAGCGGGTGAGGGCATCCGTTTTTTTGCCGACCGCCCCCACGCCATGCGCAACCCCGGCAAGACGCGCTTGCGCTTTCACGATGTGATTCACTATTTGCCGGGCGCGGCATCTAGCGCTTGAGCACGCAGCCAGGCGATCTCGTCGGCCCAGATCGCCGGTTCGACGGTCTCCAGAATCATCGGAATACCGTTAATGCGGCTGTCCTGCATCAGCGTGGTAAAGGCATCCAAGCCGATGTTGCCCTGGCCGAGACTATGATGGCGATCGACGCGGCTGGCAAAGGCGCTTTTGGCATCGTTTAGGTGCATGCCACGCAGGTAGTCGAAGCCGACCACGCGGCCGAACTCGTCCAGAGTAGCGCGGGTTGCATCGCGGGTGCGTAGATCGTACCCCGCCGCGAAGGCGTGGCAGGTATCGATGCACACACCAACGCGGGTTTTGTCATCGACGTGGGCGATGATTTCGGCTAGATGCTCGAAGCGCCACCCGAGGTTGGTGCCTTGCCCGGCGGTGTTTTCGATCACCGCGGTCACGCCTTTGGTCTGGGCGAGCGCTTCGTTGATCGACTCACCTATGCGCGCAAGGCAGTCTTGCTCGCTGATCTTGTTCAAGTGGCTGCCGGGATGGAAATTGAGCAGGGTAAGGCCCAGCTGTTCGCAGCGCTGCATCTCATCGAGAAAGGCCGCACGTGATTTAGCTAGCCCCTCGGCCTCGGGATGGCCAAGGTTGATCAGGTAGCTATCGTGGGGCAGCATCTGCTCGGGACCGAAGCCATGCGTTTTACACGCGTTTTTGAAAGCTTCGATGGTCTCGTCGGTAAGCGGCTTGGCTTTCCACTGACGCTGGTTCTTGGTGAACAGCGCAAAGGCATCGGCACCGATCTCTACGGCGCGCTCTACGGCTTTGTCCGGGCCTCCGGCGGCGCTAACGTGCGCTCCCAGGTAATTCGACATCGTCTTCCTTGGTTGCTGACAGGGTGGTTGCTGACCGAGTAGGCTGAGAAAAGGTCTGCTGAGAAAAGCTCTGCGGAGATAAGGTTGGCTGATTGTCCAGATAACGCGCGAACACGGCAACCTCATCGGTGATGGCGCTGTCGATGCCCCAGGCCCAGCGGGAGTGAAAGGCGCTGGGGTCGTTGGCGGTATAGCAAAGTAAAGCATAGCCATCGCGCCGTATGGCATCGGCCTGAGTACGTTTTAAGCGCGGCCAGTGGGGGTGCACGCTGAAAACGTCGAGCGCTTCGCAGTCGCTGCGCCAGGTAGCGGGTACGGCACCATACAGCGCACCCAGCGCCAAACGCTCGGCGGGGGCAAATTCGCGACAGCGGCGAAGTGCTGCGGTATCGAACGACGAGACGATCAAGCGCTCGGGTGCTAGCCCATCGAGCAGAGCAGGCATCACGGCATCTACCAAGGCGATAGGGTCGCGGCCTTTGTTGACCTTGATCTCCATATTGACGCCCATATCGAGACGATCGAGTAGAGCCAGCATGTCATCGAGCGAGGCCATGCGCTCGCCAGAAAAGGCATCGCCAAACCAGCGGCCGACATCGAGCCCTTGTGCTTTTTCCCAGTTCAGCCCGCTCAAAAGGCCGTGCCCATCGGAGCAGCGAGCAACGTCGGCGTCGTGCCAAATGACCGGAGTGCCGTCGCCAAGAAGCTGGACGTCTAGCTCCACCCAATCGACACCGGCCTCCTTGGCGGCGGTGACGGCCGTCAGCGTGTTTTCCGGAGCGGCGGCGCTGAAACCGCGGTGAGCAATCAGCCGGGGTAGGGCAATAGCGGGATGAGTAGGCATGGGCAACGTCTCCATTAGGGCCTGGGGGCCATCATAACCGTTTCACCTAGGCTAGCCGATCAAGATGACGTCTGGATGTCGCTGGGCAGACGAAAATGGCGATAAGGTGCGGTCTGTGCTTGATTTATGCGGGATGAAAGCGTTGGATGGCGATACGGCGCTACGCATGAGCGCACGGATATGTGGGCGTACTAACACGTGCGCACCCGATGGAGCACCCTACAAGGAGACGGCATGAGTCAGCGAATTCAGTTTGCCAAGACCGGCGATTCCAGCGTTCTGGAGCTGGTCGATGTGACCCCCCAAGCCCCCGGCGAGGGCGAGGTGCGTATTCGTAACAAGGCCATTGGCCTCAATTTCATTGATATCTATTTCCGCACTGGCTTGTACCCCGCGCCGTCGCTTCCGGCCGGGCTCGGTACCGAAGGCGCGGGTGTGGTCGAGGCCGTGGGCGCTGGGGTCAGCCATCTCAAAGAGGGCGATCGCGTCGCCTATGCCCAAGGGCCGCTAGGCGCGTACGCCGAGCACCACGTGCTACCAGCCGATAAGGTCGTCGTGCTACCCGACGGCATCGATTTCGAAACGGCGGCGGCCAGTATGCTCAAGGGGTTGACCGTGCAGTATTTGCTGCGCCAGACCTTTGCCCTAAGAGGCGGCGAGACGATCCTGTTTCACGCCGCCGCCGGGGGCGTTGGATCCATCGCGTGCCAGTGGGCCAAGGCGCTGGGCGTGAAGCTAATTGGTACCGTGAGCACCGCGGAGAAGGCCGACATTGCCAAGGCCAACGGCGCCTGGGCGACGATCAACTACAGCGAAGAGAACGTTGTCGAGCGCGTGCGCGAGCTGACCAAAGGCGCCATGTGCGACGTGGTTTACGACTCGGTCGGTAAAGATACGTGGGAAACCTCGCTCGACTGCTTGAAGCCTCGCGCCCTGATGGTTAGCTTCGGCAACGCCTCGGGTCCGGTGGATGGGGTGAACCTGGGGATTCTCAATCAAAAAGGATCACTCTTCGTGACGCGTCCGAGCCTAAATGGCTACGCCGATGCGCGTGAGCGCCTGGAGCTAATGAGCAACGATTTCTTCTCCATGATCGAGAAGGGCAGCATCAAGGTCGATATTGGTCAGCGCTATCCGCTCGCCGAGGCAGGCAAGGCGCAAGACGCGGTGCAAAGCCGCAAGACGACGGGCTCGACCATTTTGATCCCCTGAACGAAAGCGCCGAAGCCCTACGCTACCTGACTCACCACTTTACTCAAGGACGACCTGGCCGCCCTAGCGGCGGCAGGCCATGGAGATCGATGACGTGGACATAACGCCGAGTACGCTGGTGTTTGTCGTGTTGGGCTTGACGCTTCTGGCGTTTATTTGGGGCCGCTTTCGCTACGATTTGGTGGCGCTAGCGGCCCTTTTGGGCTCGGTCATGCTGGGCCTGGTGCCCGCCGATAACGCCTTTGCCGGGTTTGGCCATCCGGCCGTGATCACCGTGGCGGCGGTGCTGGTGCTTAGTCGAGGCTTCGAGCGCGCCGGGGTGGTCGAACTCATCGCCAATCAGGTGCTCAAGGTAGGTAAGCGTTTGACGCTACAGCTACTGGTGCTGGTAGGCACGGTGGTGGTGCTATCGGGAATCATGAACAACGTTGGCGCCCTGGCGCTGCTGCTCCCCGTGGCCATGCGCATGGCGCGCGAACACAACACCTCTCCGTCGCTGCTGCTAATGCCGTTGGCGTTTGGATCGCTGCTGGGCGGTTTGATGACACTGATCGGCACGCCGCCCAATATCATCATTTCGAGCTACCGCGGCAGCGTCGCGGGCGATAACTTCAGCATGTTTAGCTTCGCCCCAGTGGGCGTTGCCGTGGCGGCGGCGGGGCTTGCCTTCATCGTGCTGATGGGCTGGCGCCTAACCCCTAAACGCAGCGGGCAGGCCTCGACCGAGGAGATGTTCGATACCGCCAACTATCTCGTCGAACTCGAAGTCAGTGAGTCCTCCAAGGCGGCGGGCATGACGCTGCAGCAGCTCGCCGACGAGCTCGAGGAGACCATTCCGGTGCTGGCGGTGGTGCGTGACGACAAGCGCCGCCCCGGCTATGCCTTTCATGGCACCTTGCACGAAGGCGATATTCTGCTGCTCGAAGCGGGGCCGGAGGAGCTCAAACTGCTCGAAAGCAAGGTCGATCTTAGCGTGGTAGTGCCGCGCGAGGAGAGTGAGGAGAACGAGCGCGAAAAGGCGGACGGCGATAGCGAGACATCGCGCAGCTCCTATAAGGATACCGAAGGGCTGCAGCTCGTCGAGGCGGTGATTCGCAACGACTCGCGCATGCTCAATCGCAGCGTCAAACAGCTGCGGCTGCACCATCAGTACGGCCTGCATTTGGTAGCGGTGGCCCGCGATGGGGCGCGGCTCAAGCAGCGCCTGCGCGATATTCGCTTCAAGGTGGGCGACGTTTTGCTGCTACAGGGCAACGAGAGCGAAATTGCCGATAACCTCGCCTCGCTTGGCTGCTTGCCGCTCGCCAAGCGCGAGCTTCAGCTAGGTCAGCCGCGCAAGCTGGCGCTGTCGGTGGCGATCTTTGCCGCCGCCATCGTCGCCATGCTGATGAACTGGCTGCCCGCCTCGGTGGCGCTATCGACGGCGGCGCTGGTGTCGCTGTTGATCGGCGTGCTGCCGCTACGTGAGGGGTATCAGGCCCTCGACGGCCCGGTCATCGTACTCTTGGCTGCGATGATACCCGTGGGCCAGGCGCTGGAAACCAGCGGCGGCGCCGAGCTCATCGCCGGAGCGCTCTTGGCCTATGGCAGTGAATGGCCTGTGGTGGTGACATTGATTGGGCTTTTCGTGCTCACCATGCTGCTCTCCAACGTGGTCAACAATGCCGCTGCCGCGCTGTTAATGGCGCCGATTGCCGGAAGCCTTTCCAGCGGCTTTGGCGTCTCGCTGGATCCGTTTTTGATGGTGGTCGCGATTAGCGCATCCTGTGCGTTTCTCACCCCGATTGGGCACCAGTCCAATACTCTGGTGCTGGGGCCAGGCGGATACCGCTTCGGTGACTACTGGAAACTGGGGCTGCCGCTTTCGCTGGTCGTGATGGCGGTGGCGATTCCGGTCATCTTGCTGGTCTGGCCGCTTTGATGGACACGCCAGGCGGGTGGTTGGCCCTCTGGCGCTCACCGAAAGTCGCGTTAACCTGTTATGCTTCAAGGGGTATTCTTGCAGGCGCGGGGTCTTTACTATGACGCCCCGCGCTCACCTACCTTCGTCAAGACCGGGCTCATGAATCAACAACTTCGCCAGGATGCCATCGTCGAGCTGGTGCGCCAGCAGGGCTACATGAGCATCGAACAGCTGACCGATCACTTCGCCGTCACTCCGCAGACCATTCGCCGCGATCTCAATACGCTGGCCGACGAAGGCCGTGTGCGCCGTGTTCACGGCGGTGCGGGGCTCGAATCGAGTACGGTCAATACGGCCTATAGCACGCGTAAGACGCTGAACCTTGATGCCAAGGAGCGCATTGCGCGCTGTCTTGCTCGCCAGATTCCCGATCACGCTTCGCTGTTCATCAATATCGGAACTAGCAACGAGATGGTAGCCCAGGCGCTGCTCGAACATAAAGGCCTCGAAATCATCACCAACAACCTCAACGTAGCGGCGATCGTCCAGCACAAGGAGGACTTCAACGTCATCATCGCCGGCGGCCAGGTGCGCGCGCGGGATGGCGGTATCATTGGTGAAGCGACCATCGACTTCATCAACCAGTTCAAGGTCGATTTTGGCATCATCGGTATTAGCGGCATCGATGAGGATGGTTCGCTGCTCGAGTTCGACTACCAGGAGGTGCGCGTGGCTCAGGCGATCATCGCCAACTCGCGGCGCGTCTATCTGGCGGCAGATGCCTCCAAGTTCCACCGCAATCCGGTGGTGCGCCAGGGCAATCTGGCACAGCTGGATGGGCTCTTTACCGACCGCGAGCCGCCCGACGCGATCCAGCAGCTCTTGGCGCATCATGGCGTAGCACTGCACATTGCCTGAGTTAATACCCAAGGCGCTGGAGTGGGGTTCTTGCTTGAAAGTTCATGACAGCGCAAGGCGCTGCTAGGGGCGGGTGTAGTCGAGCTACAACCAGCGCTGCGGCCAAGTGTGCATTGTCGCTTCTTCGCACCTGCACCATAGTCAAGGTGCATGCATCAAGGTGTCATCCGACAAGCGGTAAGCGAGACCTTTCCTAGCACGAGGAAGCGACCATGAACTGCATCGAACTGAGTCAGCAAGCCGATCACATCGCCAGCACGTTCAGCAAGCAGGACCTGGCCAAGCTGGTGGTGGCTCTCAAAAGTCAGCGCGAATCTCTACAGCACGCGGTCGAGGTGATCGACGCTCTCGATACGCGCCAGGGCTACACCTTAGAGGAAGCCTGGGACGACGTACTCGCCGAGCCCGTCGCCGCCAGAGAGGAGGAAGAGTGAAGCAGAAGCGAGTTGCCGGGCAGAGCGCTTTTACTGAGACCGCACACGCGTACCCTATATCGCCCCACCTACGTGAGTAGGCGGGGCGTTTTTTTCAGGCGTCTTCGGCGTGAGCGAAGTAGTGGTCCAGGCGCTCTTTGGCGTCATCGCCAAATAGCAGCTCGCATGTCTCTTCAAGGCCACGCGAGTGCGCCAGGGTTTGCTTGGAAACGACCATGGCGACTTTGGAACGGCGGCGCAGGAAATCGTCGAGTTCGGTGACCATCTCGTGCTCGCGGGCGTGGAGGATTTCGGCCCGGATGTACTCGGTGCCTTCGATGATGATTTCGGCATTGCGCGCATCTTGCTCGATCAGCGTCAGCAGATCGAAGGCGCGCTCGCCGTAGCGCCGCCATAGGCGTGAAGAGAGCGCCTCTGACGAGCCCGCAGGCGTTTGCTCATCGAGTTTGATTGCCCGGGCGCGGTCGAGAAAGCGCGCCTTCTCGGCATCGCTCGGCTCGCCGTACCAGCGTACATCTGGATTGGGCACCTTGATGCCGAGCTTGGCGATCTCATCGGTTACTTCATCACCCACGTTCAGGCAGTCGGTCAACTTGCCGCCGAAAATGCTCAGATGGGCGCTTTCGCGCTCGGTGTCGATGACGTGCTTGCGCGATAGCTGCAGAAAGTCACGCTCGCTACCCTGCTGCGACTTGATCGCCAAGGGGCGCACGCCGCAGCGGCTCGAGATGATGTCCTCTTCGGTGAGCGGCTTGGCGAGATCGAGACGCGCATTGATGTTGTCCAGCACGAAGCGTACGTCCTCTTTGGTCACCGTGACCTCCGGCGACTCCATGGGGGTATCCGTGGTGCCGATGCAGGTGCGATTACCCATGGGAATGACGAAGAACAGCCGTCCGTCGTCGGCAAAGAACGCCAGCACCCGCTTGGATTGGGTGATCTGCGGGACAATCAGGTGAATGCCCTTGGAGTAGAGGTGGTGGTGCGAAGTCTTTTGGCCGTTGGCGGCGTTGAGCGCATCGACCCAAGGGCCTGCGGCATTGATCAGGGTTTTGGCTCGAATCTCGAAGGTCTCGCCGCTCATCACGTTGCGCGCCTGCACTACCCAGTTGCCGTCATCATCGCGCTTAGCACCGGTGGATTCGACGTAGTTGGCCGCCGTGGCACCCGCATCCAAGGCGCGGCGAATGAAGTTGAAAACGAAGCGCGCGTCGTTATCGAAGAGGTAGGCGTCGGAATATTCGAACCCGCCCACGACCTGCTGGGTATCGACGATCGGTTCTTCGCTTTTGATCGCCTTGGGTGAGAGCAAGCGCGGCGTGCGAGTGAAGCCGTTACCCATTAGCCAGTAGAGCCAAGTACCCGCCCAGAGATAGTAGGGCGAGTGGCGAAACCCTTTGGCGATCGAGGTGAAAAAGCGAATCTCTTTCACCGTGGAGGGGTAGCTCTTCATCAAATGGTTGCGGCTCTTACACAGCTTGCGCACCAGCTTGAAGTCATTGCTCTCCATGTACTTGATGCCACCCCACACTAGATTGGAAGAGTGCATGCTAGTGCCCCCGGCGAAATCGCCACGATCGATCAGCGCGACGCTTACGCCTTTACCCGCCAGTGCCGCAGCGCTGGCAGCGCCATTGATGCCGCCGCCAATAATCAAAACGTCATGGGTCGAGCGGGATAATTGTTCAAGGTGGCGTTCGCGCAGGGTCATGGTGTCCTCGTGGCGAGTTGCGTATTTTCGTTATCGAAAGAATAAGTGATCGAAATCGCGCTTTCAAGTTTACATTCGAACATTTGTGAGCCAAAAAAACCGGCTCCTTGAGAGAGCCGGTTAGCAGAACGTAAGTGATATCGCTAGGCGTTTGAGTAGCGCGCCTAAGCTAGCGTGTCCGCGGTGTTTCCGGTGTTTCCGGTTCGGGAGTCTTATCGACCGCGCTCGGCGCTGCTGGCGGCGTGGTGTTTGGGGTGGGAGCGCTTTCGATGTTTTCCGCTGGGCTCTTGGCCGCATTGTGATCGATCAGCGTATCGCGATCGCGCACGAAAGCGTCGTAGGCGAAATCGTCAACGGTGAGCATCTCCAGTACCTTGGTTTCGAACTCACGCATGAAGACGGCGTCTTCGTCGCTGACGATGCCAGCCTCTAGGCCCGCTTCCACCCGCGCTTCGGGATGCAGCGCGGTTTGCGGCAGCTCGCCCTTGGCGTAGGCCTTGTTGACCGTGCGGTAGATCGCCTCGGCACGCTCGTAATCGACCAGCAGGGCGTTGTACTGCGCCAGCGGGTTGGGGAAGTCGCCATCGTCGCTGTCCCAGGTGTTGGCAAGCAGCTTGGTGCGCAGCGGCGAATGCGTCGAGACACGCTTGGCGATGTCGCGCGCGAGATCGTCGTGGGGCTTGTCCCAGCGACGCCCCGTTGGCATCACGATGGCGTTGAGTACCTTGCCGACGGCGCGATTGGGCAGGTTATCGAAGGTTTCGACCAACGCTTGCTCGGCGCGGTGCAGGAGGAAACGGCAGCTGTAGTGAAGCAGTGCTTCTTCGCCCTCGACCTTGCTACCGTGCTGCCACTGTTTGAGCACCATGGACGTCATATAAAGGTTGGAGAGCACGTCACCCAGTCGCGCCGAAAGCATCTCGCGCTTCTTGAGTGCTGCCCCCAGGCTCGCCATGGCGGCGTCGGCGCAGAGGCCAAAACCAGCGGAGAGGCGGGAAATGTCCTGTGCGTAGGCCAGCGCCGGGCCCTCGAAGGGCACACTCGGCTTGCCGATGCCCAAGCCCATGGTAAAGGCGCGTGCGGCGTTGCCGAAGATCATGCCGGTATGGCCAAAGAAGGCCTTGTCGAAGGCATTGATGTCGTTGGCATCCTTGGCCGCGAGCTCGTCGAGCACGAAGCGGTGACAGCGGATCGCCCCCTGACCGAAGATCATCAGGTTGCGGGTCATGATGTTGGCGCCTTCGACGGTGATCGCCACCGGGTTGGCGCTGTAGCCGATGCCCAAGTAGTTACGTGGCCCCAGCGTCACCGCCTTGCCGCCGTGAACGTCCATGGCGTCGCCCAGCAGGGTGCGTTGGAATTCGGTCAGCTGGCTTTTGAGGATGGCCGACGGCACTGCCGGTTTTTCACCGTGGTCGATCAGGTTGGCGGTCTGGTAAACCGTGGCTTGGGCGATGTAGGCCATGGCCGCCATGCGCGCCAGCGGCTCCTGAACGCCCTCCATCTCGGCGACCGGGACATTGAACTGGCGGCGTACACGAGTAAAGCCGCCGCTCCAGCCAAGCGCATAGCGCGCGGTGCCGGTGGCACCGGAGGGCAGGGTGATACAGCGGCCAATCGAGAGACACTCGACTAGCATGCGCCAGCCTTGGCCGATCATCTTCTCACCGCCGATGATGGTATCCAGCGGGACGAAAACGTCCTTACCCTTGATCGGGCCGTTCATGAACGGGCTACCGATGGGGTGGTGGCGCCGGCCAATCTCCATGCCCTGGGTATCGCGGGGAATCAGCGCCAGGGTGATACCGCGATCCTCTTCCTCGCCCAGCAGTTTATCGGGGTCGAAGAGACGGAAGGCGAGGCCAACAACGGTGGCGATGGGCGCCAGAGTGATCCAGCGTTTCTCGAAGGTCAGGCGCAGGCCCAGCACTTCTTCGCCATCGATGACCTCTTTGCATACCGTACCGATGTCAGGCAGCGAGGTTGCATCGGAGCCCGCGCGCGGGCCAGTAAGGCCAAAGCAGGGAATTTCACGTCCGTCGGCCAGGCGCGGCAGGTAGTGATCCTTTTGCTCTTGGGTGCCGTACTTGAGCAGTAGCTCGCCTGGGCCGAGGGAGTTGGGTACGCCCACGGTGACCATCAGTGTCTCGTTGGCCGAGAGCTTTTGCAGCACCATCGACTGCGCCTTGGCGGAGAAACCAAGACCGCCATACTCCTTCGGGATGATCATGCCGAAGAAGCGCTCCTGCTTGATATAGTCCCACAGCGCTTGAGGAAGATCGGCGCGTACCTGAGTGATGTCCCAGGCGTTGCACATACCAGCGGCTACGGCGCACTGGTTGTCCAGAAAGGCCTGCTCCTCTTCGCTCAAACCGTCGTCGGTGTAGCGATTGAGCGCCTGCCAGTTGGGGCGCCCTGAGAAGAGCTCGCCGTCCCAGGCAACGCTACCCGCTTCAAGGGCGGTACGCTCGGTGGCCGATACCTTGGGCGCGATCTTCTTGAAGGTGGTGAAGAGGCGCGGGGTGAGCCATGAGCGGCGTAGCGCCGGTAGTCCGGTAACGGCGACGCCCGCTGCCAGAATCAGCAAAATGACACCGATGACGTAGGCTTCAAACAGCACGCCGACAAGGCCAAGTACGCCAAGTACGGCGATGGCAGGCACCGCGCCCGCTTCGCGGCGCATGACCGCGAGAAGCCCGACGATGGCCAGCACGATGAGTAATAGGGTGAGCATAGTACCTCTCCATGTGGTATGAACCGGGCACTTCCCGGGCGCGCGTTATGAGTCGTTATTAAGGCTGGTTATTAGTTGGTGCTGATTATTGACCAGTTATAGTGGAAGTCGTCGTTTCAAACAAGTGTTCGAATGGGTGGTGCGGCGAACGTCTAAGGCCTAAGGTGCCGACTTGCCTATCCATCAAAGCGTAGCCAAAAAAACGCCATGGCGGTGTCGCCATGGCGTGAAGGATTGTCGTAATGGAGCAATTAAGAGAGGGAGTAAAAGAAAACGACCTTCACGAGTTTCCAAGCGCGCCGCTAGCGTGCGCGCGCAGGCGCTTCACCGGCGACGTAGTAGTCCACTTCAGCGCGCGGCAGAGACGGGCGGTTGCGTACCCGGTCGGCGATCTTTTCGGCCAACATGAGCGTGGGCGCGTTGAGATTGCCGGTCGGAATCAGCGGAAACAGCGAGGCATCGATGACGCGTAACCCCTCAACGCCGTGCACGCGGCCTTCGCCATCGGTCACCGCCATGGCGTCACTCCCCATGCGGCAGCTACCGCAAGGATGGTAGGCCGTTTCGGCGTGCTCTTTGACGAAGGCATCGAGTTCCGCGTCGCTTTGTACCGCGTTGCCGGGGGAAATCTCCTCGCCGCGATAGCGATCGAAGGCGGGTTGCGCAATGATCTCGCGAGTGATGCGAATGGCGTCGCGAAACTCCTGCCAATCCTTTTCGCAGGCCATGTAGTTGAACAAGATGCTTGGCGCCGCCTCGGGATCACGCGAGGTCAGCCGAATGCGGCCTCGGCTTTCCGAGCGCATCGAGCCTACGTGGGCCTGAAAACCGTGGGCCTGCACCGCGCTCTTACCGTTATAGCTGATGGCGATGGGTAGAAAGTGGTACTGCAGGTTCGGCCAGGCTTCGTCGTCGCGCGAGCGGATGAAGGCGCAGGATTCGAACTGGTTGCTGGCGCCTACGCCTTTACCCCGGAACAGCCATTGAGCACCGATCCACGGCTGGTTGTACCACTTGAGCGCCGGGTAGAGCGAAATTGGCTCCTTGCAGCGGTACTGAATGTACATCTCCAGGTGATCCTGGAGGTTTTCCCCTACGCCCGGCAGGTCGTGCACCAGGGGAATGCCGAGCGATGCGAGAAGCTTGGCGCTGCCCACGCCCGAGCGCTGCAAAATCTGCGGTGAGGCAATAGCACCCGCGCAGAGCAGCACCTCGCGACGCGCTCGCACGCGCAGCACTTGGCCTTTACGCCGATAGCGTATGCCTGCCGCGCGCTTGCCCTCGAACTCGATGACATCGGTGAGCGCGTGGGTCTCGATGGTCAAGTTGGCACGCGCTTTGGCGCTGTCCAGGTAGCCGCGCGCCGACGAGGAGCGACGCCCCTCGGGCGTGACGAAGCGATCCATAGGGCCAAAGCCTTCCTGGCGATAGCCGTTGACGTCGTCGGTTTCGGCGTAGCCTGCCTCCACCCCAGCATCGATGAAAGCGCGATAAAGCGGGTTGTTGCCCGCTTTGGGGGTGGTCACGCTGACCGGGCCGTCGCCGCCGTGGTAGGCGTTGGCGCCGATGTCGCGCCGCTCGGCCTTCTTGAAATAGGGTAGGCAGCTCAGATAGTCCCAGCCTTCGAGGCCGGGCTGTTCAGCCCAGTTGTCGTAGTCCAGGGCATTGCCGCGGATGTAGCACATACCGTTGATCAGCGAGGAGCCCCCTAGTCCCTTACCGCGACCACACTCCATGCGGCGGCCGTTCATGTGCGGTTCGGGGTCGGTTTCGAACGCCCAGTTGTAGCGCTTGCCCTGTAGCGGGTAGGCCAGAGCCGCTGGCATCTGGGTGCGAAAATCGAGCCGGTGGTCCGGCCCACCCGCTTCGAGTAATAGAACGCTGACATCGGCGTCCTCGGTGAGGCGCGCGGCCAGCACGTTACCCGCCGAGCCTGCGCCGACGATGATGTAATCGAATTCACGCGTTGCCGTCATATACCGCCTACCTTAAAAGACCGATTCAAACGCGCCCATCTCGATCTGGATCGATTTGGTTTGGGTGTAGTGGTTAAGCGTCTCGATGCCGTTTTCACGCCCGATCCCCGACTGCTTGTAGCCGCCTACTGGCATTTCGGAGGGGGATTCGCCCCAGGTATTGACCCAGCAAATACCGGCCTCTAGGCGATGAATGACGCGGTGCGCCCGGTTCAGACTCTCGCTGAATAGCCCTGCGGCCAAGCCGTAGTGGGTGGCGTTGGCGCGTTGGATGACCTCGTCTTCGCTGTCGAAAGCGAGAATCGACATTACGGGGCCAAAAATCTCCTCTTTGACGATGCGCATCTCATCATCGCAGTCAGTGAAGACCGTAGGCGCGGCCCAGGCGCCCTTGGCGTAGTCACCTGTATCCCAAGGCTCGCCGCCGATCAAAACGCGCGCGCCTTCTTCTTTGCCTAGCGCGATATAGGAGAGCACCTTGTGTTGATGGGTGAAGCTCACCAAGGGACCAAAGTTGGTGGCCGCGTCGAGCGGGTCGCCCGCGCGAATGCGCTCGACGCGCTCGACGATCTTCGCTTCGAAGGCGGTCTTGACGCTCTTAGCGACGAACACCCGGGTGCCGTTGGTGCAGACTTGGCCGCTGGAGTAGAAGTTGGCCATCATGGCGGCATCGGCGGCGCGGTCGAGATCGGCATCGTCGAAGACGATCAGCGGCGATTTACCGCCAAGCTCCATGGTGACCTCCTTGAGCGACGAGCTCGCGGCCGCTGCCATCACCTTCTTGCCGGTGCCGACTTCGCCGGTGAAAGAGACCTTGGCGATATCGGGATGCTCGCTCAAGCGCGCACCCACGTTCCCCGCGCCCTGGATGACGTTGAAAACACCATCCGGCAGGCCCGCCTCGGTAAAGATTTCAGCCAGCTTGAGTGCCGTGAGCGGGGTGACTTCACTGGGCTTGAATACCACGGCGTTGCCTGCTGCCAAGGCAGGCGCGGCTTTCCAGCAGGCGATCTGGATCGGATAGTTCCAGGCACCAATGGCACCGATTACTCCCAAGGGTTCGCGCCGGGTATAGACGAAAGCGCTCTCGCGAAGCGGAACCTGAGTGCCTTCGATGGCGGGAGCAAGTCCGGCGTAATACTCCAGCGCGTCGGCGCCTGTGACGATATCGACGCTAGCCGTTTCGCTTAGCGGTTTACCCGTATTGCGTGTTTCAAGCTCAGCCAGCTCGTCGTTACGCTCGCGCAGCAGCGCCACGCTACGCTGCAAGATGCGCGCGCGCTCCATTCCGGTCATCGCCGCCCACACCTTTTGACCTTTCTGGGCGCTTTTGACCGCCGCATCGACGTCGGCAGCGCTGGCAACGCCGACCTCGGCCAACGTGCTGCCGTCGAAAGGATTGGTCACACTAAAGGTCTCGCTAGAGGTCGCAGCCTGGTGGCGGCCGTGAATGTAGAGCGGTAGGGGTGCGTTGGTCGTCATAAAAATGCTTCCTCTATTTGGGCGAAGAGCTGATCTAGGTGCGCATTGGCGACTTGACGCGCTTCGGTCGCATCCAGCCCTTCACGGGTGAGGGCGCCGCGCAGCCAGAGCCCATCGATCATCGCTGCCATGCCCCGGGCAGCCTGTTCGGCCTCCGGCGCGGGCATGGCGCGGCGAAAGTGGTGGCGCAAATTGGAGTAAAGGCGACGGTCGTTGATGTACTGCAGTCGCGCCAGCGCGGGTTTGTGCATGCTGCTGGCCCAAAATGCCAGCCACGTCTTGGCGGCGGGCCCGGTCACCTGGCTGCGGTCGAAGTTGCCATCGATGATGGCCTGCAGACGAGCCTTGGGCGAATCGTTAGCTAGTGCACGGCGCCGGGCAGCGATGGCATCGTTCAGGTCGCGCAGTATCTGGCGCATGGTCGCTTCTAAAAGACCATCCTTGCCGCCGAAATAGTGGCTAATGATGCCGGCAGAAACGCCAGCGCGCCGAGCGATACGAATCACGGTGGCATCGTGTAGGCCGACTTCATCGATGGCCGTCATGGTGGCCTCGATGAGCTGCTGACGCCGTATCGGCTCCATTCCTACCTTTGGCACAGTCACCTCCGCTGCGTTGATGCCCTGCCTTGAAAAGCTTTAAGGGGCATGTTTTCCTGAAATGGTGTCATTTTTTTATTGAACGTTCAATCAATAAAAGCATTGGGCCGTTTAGCCGCCCATGCACTACTTGATTCAACCGCCAGGGAGTGAACATGAGTCTTCGTCCTTTATCACGTATGAGCGTACTGCTGTTGGCCGCTTCGGCCGCGACCGCCCAAGCCGATGAGTGCGGCACTATCCGCTTTGCCGAAGTAGGCTGGACCGACATCACGGCAACAACGGCGCTGGCAAGCCAGGTCATGGATGCGCTGGGGTATCGCACCAGTATCAACACCGTTTCGGTACCCATCGCCTACGCGGGTATGCGCAACGACGATTTCGATGTCTTCCTGGGTAATTGGGTGCCCTCTATGGCATCGATCAGCGACCCCTACGTCGAGCGCGGCGAAGTAGAGCGCCTGGTCGCTAACCTGGAAGGGGCCAAGTACACCCTGGCGGTGCCGCAGTACGTCTATGATGCAGGCGTGACGTCGGTGGAGGACCTGGCCGCCAACGCCGAGCGCTTTGGCCATAACATTCATGGCATCGAGGCGGGCAACGACGGCAACGAGCTGATCCAGCAGATGATCGACGATGACGCCTTTGGTCTGGGCGACTGGCAGGTTGTCGATTCCAGCGAAGCCGGTATGCTCGCCGAGCTGAGCACGCGCGCGCCCAACGAGGAGTGGATGGTCTTTCTCGGCTGGGAGCCGCACCCCATGAACACGCGCTTCGATATGGCCTATCTTTCTGGGGCCGACGACTACTTCGGGCCTGATTTGGGAGGCGCCACCGTCTACACCAACACGCGCCAAGGCTTCGTCGACGAGTGCCCCAACGTAGGGCGGCTGCTCGAAAACATGACCTTCACGCTCGAAATGGAAAACGAGCTGATGGGTACTATCATGGATGACGGCGAAGCACCCGAAGACGCCGCCCGCGCCTACTTAGCCGCCCACGACGACGTCGTGGTTCGCTGGCTCGAGGGTGTGACCACCCGCGACGGCGAAGAGGGCCTGGCTGCGGTTCGTGAAGCGCTCGACGAATAAGCACCTGGAAAGAGCAGGTTAGCCCACTGGCCGTGAGTAGAAACAGGCGCGTTTCGGCCTTGCCTTTTGCTCACGGCATAGGCATAATCTGCCCCCGCTGATGTCGGAAAGGCTACGTAGCTCAGCTGGTTAGAGCACATCACTCATAATGATGGGGTCCCCTGTTCAAATCAGGGCGTAGCCACCACATCACCGACAGCTAAGCATTCGAGTACGTCTTTTGAATGCTGCTATGGTGGCCTCTTAGGTCCTCCCGCAACGCAAAACTGCGAACCCCGCCAGGCCCGGAAGGGAGCAACGGTAGTGGTGGTCGCGTGTGCCGGGATGTGGCTTTTGAGGCCGCCTCCATTTCTGCTCTAGCATTTTTATCCTCCTTTACCCCCTTTGATGTTCTCAGTTGGTTCTGCCTGGGGCGAAAAAGCCTTTCTCCCGCTACTGACTTTCCTTTGCCTTGCTCCCCTTTTTTGCTTCACACTAGCGCTTGAACGTTGGACGAATGCAGCGTTGCACTCGCTGGATATAGCCGTTTGTAAGCAGGGAAGTGGTATGGGTTACGAGATCAAACTCAAGCGCGTGTACGCGGCAGCGGAGTCGAGTGATGGGGCTCGGGTGCTGGTGGATAGGCTTTGGCCACGCGGCAAGCCGCGCGATGCGCTGGCGCTGACCGATTGGTATCGTCAGGCGGCGCCCTCGTCGGCATTGCGCCGAGCGTATCACAGCGAGGCGATTAGCGAAGCCTCCTTCAACACGCGCTATCGGCTTGAGCTGAAAGAGGCGCCCGAGCTTCTAGTGCCGCTACTGCGTCACGCACGCCAAGGCACGCTGACGCTACTGACCGCCACGCGCCAGCTCGAACACTCTCACCTGCCGCTGCTGCGCGAGCGTCTACTTCAGATGCTCGATGAAGAGGACCGCAGCGACCAGGAACTCGCCTCATCGCCATGCTTGATGGATGGCCACGCCGCCGAATGATCAAGACACTCCTGCGCGGTTTTCTCTTTCTTATTCTGCTGCTGGCCCTGCTGCTCGCTGGGCCGGTGTGGCTGTTGACGAGCGGCGCGGTGGTGACCGATGCCCACTGGTCGTCGCTGGATCGCACCTCAGCAGGGCTTGCGCCACTGGCCACGGATACCCAAGAAGCCGTCATTCAAGTCTACGCAGCGCCCGCCTATAACTGGCGCGGTGCGTTTGGCGTGCATCCGTGGATTGCGATAAAGGCGGAAGGCGATACGAGCTACCGGCTCTATCAAGTCATGGGCTGGCGCCAGCCCACCGTGGTGCTGGCCAACGATACGCCCGACCGCGCCTGGTTCGGCAGCGCGCCAATTCTGCTTGCCGATTATCGCGGCGAACGCGCAGCGGCGCTGATTCCCCAGATCGAAGAGGCCGTTGCGCGCTACCCCAGTGCCGAGCGTTACCGCGTATGGCCGGGGCCCAACAGCAATACGTTCGTTGCCTGGGTCGCGCGCGAGGTCGAAGGCTTCGACGTGGCGCTGCCGGTGACCGCAGTGGGGAAGGACTATCTCTTCGGTAGCGTCATTGCGCCCACGCCAAGTGGCAGTGGCTATCAGCTCTCCATTGAAGGGGTGCTAGGTATCCTGGTGGCTTGGGAGGAGGGCATCGAAATCAACCTGCTTGGCATGAGCCTTGGCGTAGACCTCAAACGCCTGGCGCTCAAACTACCGGGCATCGGGCGCCTGGGTATGGCGCCCGCTGTTCTAGGGAATGGCTCAGGCGACTAAGCCAACGTTAGATGAATGAGTAACCAAGTATAAAGGGTCAGCATTGCTGGCCCTTCTGGCGTTTAGTGGCAGGATGAAATCAGAAGAGTGCTCAAAGACGCTGAAAAATTATTCCGAATGCTGATAAAAAAGGTATCGTATTAAGAATAAAAATCCCCATTTTTTCTATGTGAGAAAAAATTTTGCTAGTTGATCGCTTTGATTTAAAAATTCTTGAACAGCTCCAGCGCGATGATAGCGTATCTATTGCGCAGCTAGCCGAGAAGGTCGGGCTTTCCGTTACCCCCTGCTGGCGCCGTATTCAGCGCTTGGAGAAAGAGGGCGTGATCGAGAAACGCATTGCCGTGTTGAACCCTGGCAAGCTCGATCTTGGCCTGACCGTCTTCGTGATGATCAAAACCGACAAGCATAGTCAGGCCTGGTTGGACGCGTTTCAGGACGTAGTCCAGTCCTTCCCCGAGATCATGGAAGTGAACCGCTTGGCCGGTGAGTTCGATTACTTGCTCAAGGTCATCACCCGCGACAACGCTGCCTACGACGCTTTCTATAAAAGACTCATCGCGAGAATAGAGCTCAGCAATGTCACATCCTGCTTCTCCATGGAACAAGTCAAGAAAACCACAGAACTGCCCCTCGACCAGCGCTGACTGGATGGCGCGACTCGCCGACGACGTGATGGGCGAGGGCCAGCCCATCGAAGGTCCTTTCGGCCCGCGGCCGCTTATCTATGCCGACTACACCGCTTCGGGCCGCGCGCTTGGCTTGATCGAAGACGCCATCCGCCGCGATGTCTTGCCCTTTTATGCCAATACACACACCGAAACCTCTTACACCGGGCGTATCACCACGCGCCTGCGCGAAGATGCTCGCCGCCAGATCGCCAAGGCCGTAGGCGCCAATGACGACTACGCCGTGATCTTCGCCGGTGCGGGCGCCACCGCCGCCATCGACCGCTGTTGGAAAATGCTCGGGCTGCGCCGCCGTGACGAGGCGGTGCAGGACGACGACAAGCCCATCATTCTAATTGGCCCCTACGAGCACCACTCCAACGAGCTGGTTTGGCGCGAGTGCCATGCCGATGTCGTGCGTATTTCCCTCGATGAACGCGGTATGATCGACCTCGGCGCGCTCGAAGAAGCTCTTGCACGCCACCGTGACCGACGCGTGATCGCGGCATTTTCGGCGGCCTCCAACGTCACCGGCGTCAAGAGTGATGTGGCCGCCATTGCGCGTCTCGTTCACGAGTTTGGCGGTATCGCGCTGTTCGATTACGCGGCGAGCGGCCCGTACGTTGCCATCGATATGGCGGGCACGGGGCAGGGGGATCATCTGGATGCCATTTTCGTGTCGCCGCACAAGTTCGTGGGTGGGCCGGGGAGCTCGGGCGTTTTGGTGATACGGCGCGCGCTGTGTCAAAACACCGTACCCGGCGTTGCCGGAGGCGGCACGGTTTCCTATGTGACCGCGAATGGACATCGCTACGTCAGTGATGTGCAGCGCCGCGAGGAGGGCGGTACGCCGGATATTCTGGGCAATATCCGGGCGGGGCTGGCCTTCAAGGTAAAAGCGCTCATCGGTGAGGCGAATATCGAAGCGCGCGAGATCGAGCTTGCCGCCACGGCGCTCGAGCGCTGGTCGCGCCTGGATAATCTAACCCTGCTTGGGCCGCGCGACGCTCCACGGTTGTCGATTTTCTCTTTCAACGTGCGCGCGGGCGAGCGCGAAGTGCACCATAACCTTATCGTTGCCATGCTTAACGATATGTTCGGCATTCAGGCTCGTGGCGGCTGCTCTTGTGCCGGCCCCTATGGTCACACCTTGCTCGATATAGACGACAATACTGCCTTGGAGCATGAGTCTTTAGTCCAAAAAGGCAGAAGCTTATATCGTCCTGGCTGGGTAAGACTTGGATTTCATTACTTTTTTAGCAATGAGACGGCTAACTATGTAATATCGGCAGTAGAATTCATTGCACGCCATGCGGCGGTATTGATGAAGCTCTACAAGGTGGACGAGGCCTCGGGCGTTTGGTCGGTCGATGATGCCTTAGTTAAGGCCGTTTCTGCGCGCGCTAACGCCACCACGCTCGATGAGCTTTTGATGGCACCTTCATCAGCCGCTATGGCTTCCCCTGGCAGCGAAGACCCGTTCAGCCAAGCGCGGGAACTCGTCGAGTTGGCCACACGAGCCGACCTGCCGGGTGATATTACTTGCTCCGATGCACCGATTCGTTGGTTCTGGTGGCCCAGTGAAGCTGAGCAGGCCATGCAGAGCCAGCGTGAGATGACGCCATGACGATATCTTCTCCCACGCTTTCGGGAGCCGGGCTTGAGGCCCTTAACGAGCGCGTGCGCTTCGATCTTGCCTGCCTGAATCTGCCGCCCAACAACTGGGTGCCGACGCACACTGCCGACGACGGCCAGCACGTGCACGACGTGGTGATCGTGGGTGGCGGCCAGTGTGGGTTGGTGGCTGCCTTTGCGCTGCTCTCAGGCGGTATTCGCAATATCCGTATCTTCGATCGCAATCCGGCGGGTCGTGAAGGCCCCTGGGTGAACTACGCGCGCATGGAAACCCTGCGCTCGCCCAAGACCCTGCCGGGGCCGAGCTACGGTCATGCTTCGCTCACCTTTCGCGCCTGGTACGAGGCCCAGTTCGGGGTCGATGCCTGGGAGGCACTGGATAAGATTCCACGTCCGATGTGGATGGACTACCTGCGCTGGTACCGTGAGGTGTTGGCGCTGCCGGTGGAGAACGAGGTCAACGTCGAGCATGTGACGCCCGAGGGCGAGCTGCTCAAACTCGAGCTTTCAGGCCCCGGGGCAGAGCGCCAGAGCGTGCTGACCCGTAAACTGGTCATGGCCACCGGGCGCGAGGGCACCGGCGCGCCCAAAATCCCCGACTTCGTCGATGCGCTGCCGCGTACGGCCTGGGCGCATACTGCCGATGACATCGACTTCAACGCCCTCGAAGGCAAGCGCGTCCTCGTGGTGGGCGTGGGTGCCTCCGCCATCGACAACGCCGCCGAGGCGCTGGAGCACGGCGCGAGCAACGTGCGCTTTTTGATTCGCCGTGCCCAAATGCCCACCATCAACAAGATGATGGGCATCGGCTCGTTTGGTTTCACCCATGGTTACGCTAGCCTGCCGGACGCCTGGCGGTGGCGGCTGATGCACTACTCCTTCATCACCCAGACGCCGCCACCGCGGGGCTCCACCCTGCGCGTAAGCCAGCATGAAAACGCCTACTTCCACTTCGAATGCGGTATCGAGGCTGTGCGCATGGAGGGGAGTGAGGTGGTCGTTACCACGCGTCAGGGCGAGGTGCGCGGCGATTTCCTGATCCTCGGTACCGGCTTTCAGATCGACCCGCTGGCGCGCACCGAGCTTGCCGGTTACGCCGACCGTATCCTTCTATGGCGCGACTGCTATCAGCCACCGGAGGAGCTCGCTCACGAAGAGCTGGGTAAGTTTCCCTACGTGGGGCGCGACTTCGCCTTTCAAGAGCGCGAGCCCGGCACCGCCCCTTGGCTTGGCAACATCCACTGCTTCAACTACGGCGCATCGGTCAGCCTGGGTAAGGTGAGCGGTGACATTCCCGGCATCAGCGAAGGCGCAAGCTGGCTGGCTGGTGCGATTGCGGCCCAGTTCTATCAGCAGGATATCGCCGCGCACTGGCAGACACTTCAGGATTATGACGCCCCTGAGCTTCAGGGTGATGAGTGGACCGCCTCGCCGTTGCCAAGCTGCCCCGATCAGACACTTCAACAAAAGGCACCCCGATGACCCACGTGATCGAAACCGCAGCCCATGTGCCCCAGAGCGGACCGCTGGCGGATGCGCTGGCCATGCGCGGCAAACTGATGGCGTTGACCCAGGATTCCCACGACGCGGCGCTAACGCCGAGTGATCCGGGTGGCGTACCGCTGGCGCTGCGCGCGGCGCTGGCCTGCCGCATGGCGCGCATCTGCCATCAAGCGGGGCTAGAGAAACACTACGCCACGTTGCTTTCGAGCTATGGCGATGAGCACATCGCGCTACTCGCCGATCCTGAGGTAATACCGGAAACCAGCGAGCCGCGCTTGGCCGCCATAGTGGCCTACGTCGATCTCGTCACGCGCTCGCCAAAAGAGGCCACCAAGGCCGACATCGGTGCTCTGCGTCAAGCTGAGGTCGAAGAGGCGGATATCGTGCGTTTGGCGGGACTTGTGGCTTTCACCAACTATCAGCTGCGCGTGACTGCCGTGTTGAGCGTCATGGGAGAAGCAAAATGAGCCGGGTCATTCACAAGTTCACCACGCGTATTCCTACTTGGCGCCCCTACGTCACGCCGATCGATTTCGACAACGCCACGGATGCTCAGCGCGAGGCGCTCAAAGAGACGCCGTCGAACACCAAAATTTCCGATTACGTGCTGGTGCTGGCCCACGACCCCGAGTCGCTGCGCATTCGCACCTCACTGTTCAACGGCATCATGTACGACAAGGGCGGGCTTTCGCGCGAGGAGCGCGAGCTCGGCGCCGTGGCGGCCTCGGTGGTCAACCGCTGCATCTACTGCGCGGCGGTGCATGCCCACCGTTACAACAACATCGTCGGCGACGATGCCGTCATGAAGGATATTTTCCTGCGCGGCAAGGACGCCGAGCTCGACGAGCGTACCCGGGCCATTTTGCGTTTTGCCATGCGCCTCTCGGAAACGCCACCCAACGTCAGCCAGGACGATATTCAGCGCCTACGCGACGTGGGACTCGATGAGCAGGAGATTCTCGATCTCACCCTCTCAACGACCCTGTTCGGCTGGGCCAATCGCCTAATGCACACCTTGGGCGAACCGGTTGCCAACGTCTGAGCGAAACGTACGTTTACCCTTGCTCCTTAACGCTGTGTCCCTATAAACGATCTAAAAAAAGGAACTCCCCCATGACGAAACGCTCCCTCACTGGATTGGCTCTTCTTGGCGCAGCAGCGCTTACTAGTGCAACACCTGCGCTTGCCGAAACCCTCCGCCTGGGTACCGTGGTCAGTGCGCCGCACCCCTGGGTCGATGCCGCCGAGGCCTTCAAGGCCGAGGTCGAAGAGGCTACCGATAACCGCATTACCGTGCAGATCTTTCCGGGCGGCCAACTCGGCAATGACCAAACCATGATCGATGAGATCCGCATCGGTACCACCGACATGATCATTGGTGGGGTGATGAACGCCTCTCCCTATGTACCGGCGTTCGAGATATTCAGCTTGAACTACCTGTTCGAAGACATGGATGCGTTTCGCGCGGCGACAGCGTCTGATTCACCGGTATTCGACTACTTCGACAATGCCGTTACCGACGCCGGTGTGGGCCTCAAGCTTCTGAGCCTGACCGGCGGCGGTACCCGCAACCTGAGCAGCAACGAAGGCCCGGTCACCGAGCCTT
This sequence comes from Halomonas dongshanensis, assembly GCF_024790395.1. Classification (GTDB taxonomy): domain Bacteria; phylum Pseudomonadota; class Gammaproteobacteria; order Pseudomonadales; family Halomonadaceae; genus Vreelandella; species Vreelandella dongshanensis. The sequence continues at coordinate 203,316 of NZ_JAJISC010000007.1, read as the reverse complement.
CCGATCTTGAGGGCGTCAAGATGCGCGTCACCGGCTCGCGTTTGGATGCGGATATGTGGCAGGCCTATGGCGCACTGACGACCTCGCTGCCCTGGACCGAAATCTACACCGGCATGCAGACCGGTGTCGTCGGCGCTTTCGAAAGCACCATCAGCGGCTACTTCTCCAGCCGTCTCTACGAAGTGGCGCCGTATCACGCCAAAACCGAACACCAGATCATGATGAGCCATATCTCTATCAGCGAGAATCGCTTCAACCGCTTCTCGGAAGAGGATCAGGCAATCATCTTACAGGCCGCGCAGCACGCTGGTGAGTACGGCACCGAGAAGGGCGAAGAGTACGATGCCGAGTTCATCCAGCAGTTTGAAGACCTGGGCGTTACCGTAAGCGAGGTCGATAAGCAGGCCTTCATCGACCGTGCTCTGCCGCTACACGACGAGTTCGCCGAGGAGCGCGGTTTGACCGATCTGCTCCAGCTGATTCGCGACCTTTAAGCCGATGATGCTACGCGCCGCCCCTCAGGGCGGCGTGGGGTAAAAGGACGAACGCATGCGATTGCTCAACGATGTGCTCGAAAGGCTACTGACGATCATCGCCGGTAGCCTCTTCGCCGTCTTCATTTTGACGGTGCTCTATCAGGTGGTGGCCCGTAGTTTCCTCAAGATCTCGGTCTCCTGGACCGACGAGATTGCCATGGCCTGCTTCATTTGGGCGGTGTTCCTGGGTGCTGCCGTGGCGGTAAGACGGCGGCGGCACTACGTCGTCGACGTCTTCCCCTCGCGCTTCGCCGTCACTCAGCGGGCGCTGCGCCTGTTTGGTGGCATTGCCTGCTTGCCGGTGATTTACGTTTTGATCGTACATGGCAACGTGCTGGTCGACATGGGCTGGCACCGGCGGTCGGTAGCGCTTGGCACGCCCATGGCGTACGTTTTTGCGGCCATGCCGGTTGCAGGCGTTGCGATGCTCCTATTCTCCATCGAAGTCATCCGCGACGACATCAAGTCACTGCTGCGTGGTCAACGCACGGCGAGCACGAACGAGGCCAGCGATTCATGAACCCCTTGATTACTCTGATCGGAAGCTTCTTGTTGCTCATCGCCATGAGCGTACCGATCGCCTTCGCCATCGGGCTGGCGTCGATCATTACCATCATGCAGCTGGGACTGCCGCTGACTTCGGTAGTCAATCAGATGTTCGCCAGCATCAACTCCTTTCCGCTATTGGCGGTGCCTTTTTTCCTGCTGCTCGGACGGTTGATGAACGATGGGGGCATCACCGACCGGCTCTTGCGCTTTGCCGATAGCACGGTGGGGCACATTCGCGGCGGGCTTGGCCATATCAACGTTATGGTCTCGATGATGTTCGCAAGCCTTTCAGGCTCGGCGGCGGCGGATACCGCAAGCGTCGGGGCGGTGCTGATTCCGGCGATGAAGAAGTCGGGCTACCCAGCCCCTTTCGCCGTAGCGCTTACGGCGGCTTCCTCGGTGCTTGGCGGTATCATTCCACCGTCGATTTTGATGGTCATCTATGGCGCTTTCGGTAACGTCTCCGTTGGCGCGCTCTTCATGGGCGGCGTGCTGCCGGGTGTGCTCGTCGGGCTCATGCAGATGGGCTACGTCTACTACGTCGCCAAGCGCCACGGCATCAAGGCCACGGGGAAGTTCTCCTTTGGTCAGATGGGCCGAACGGCCGTGGTGGCCGCGCCGCCGATGCTGCTTCCCATCATCATTCTCGGTGGCATTACCCTTGGCGTCTTTACCGCCACAGAAGCCGCCGCCGTGGCGGTGCTGATCGGGGCGCTACTTGCCTTCGTCTTCTATCGCGCCATTCGCTTTCGCCGTATCCCCAACATTTTGAGTGATTCGGTCGTGGCGTTTTCGCTGCCGATGTTTGCCGTGGCCTCGGCCGGTATCATGGGCTGGTTGATCTCTTATTTGGGCATCGCTCAGGAGGTCGCCAACTTCATTCTCTCGGTCACCGAGTCGCGGATCGGCATCATGCTGATGGTGATGGGCTTCATGCTGGTCATTGGAACGGTTTTGAGCCCGGTTACCGCGGTGATCATCTTCCTGCCGATCATCCAGGGGCTGTGCTTAGCGGCCGATATCAACCAGATTCACATGGGGCTGGTAGTCATCCTCTCGCTGACGCTTGGGCTGATCACGCCGCCTTACGGTATTTGTCTGCTCATCGCCACGCAAATTGGCGAGGTGTCGATGCCGCGTGCCTTCATGGCGGTGCTGCCGCTGATCGGTTTGATTTTGGCCGTGATCATCGCGCTGATTCTGCTGCCTAGCGTGTTCCTCTTCCTGCCGCAGATGATGTTCCCCAAAGCGTTCTAAGCGGCTGTCGAGCGCTGTCCTTTCCTGCTTGGCGGTATGCTGCCGCCAAGCAGTGCTTCGTATCTAGTACGTCGTATCCAGTACTTCGAAAACAATGCTTCGAATACAGTATTTCGAATATATCCTTCTCGATATCGTTAGCATTAATCGATGGTTAGTCTGCACATCGTCGTTGGTTAGGGTGTAGGTCTCATAAACGCAACGCTGTTGCTTGCACCGAGGCCGCGACGATGAAAAAAGCATCTTCCTCCGTGGCTACCCACGCGCCAAGCGCAGGTAGCCTTGTCTTTTCGCCCTCTAGATTGGCTCTGCGCCGGGGCATCAATCTCTACTCCAGCCGGTATGTGGCTTTGATCGCCTTCTTCGGCCTGTGGCAGTTGGCAAGCTCACTGGGTTGGCTCAACCCCGCGGTGATTCCGCCGCTCGACCGTATTGCCTTGGCGCTTTACCACGCGCTTTGGCATGGTGCCCTGGCCGGTGATATCAGCATTAGCCTACAGCGTGCGGGTATCGCCTTTGGTGCATCGATCGTGATCGCCATTCCGCTGGGACTTGCCATGGGCAGTTTTCGCGCCATCGAACAGGCGCTCGATCCTATCTTGCAGCTCTTTCGCCAGACCTCTGCGCTAGCGGTCTATCCGGTATTCATTTTGCTATTGGGGCTGGGCGAGGCTTCCAAGGTCTTCGTCATCTTCTGGGCGTCGGTCTTTCCGCTTTTGATGAACACCATTGCCGGGGTTCGACAAGCCGATGCCAAGCTGATCGAAATGGCGCGGGTGTTCGGAGCCTCACGGCTGGAGGTGTTTCGCCGTGTCGTGGTGCCTAGCGCCATCCCCTCCATCTTCGTTGGCCTTCGCCTGAGTGCCACCTCGACGCTGTTACTGCTCGTCGCCGCCGAAATGATCGGTGCCAATCAAGGCATTGGCTTTCAGGTGATGAATGCACAGTACAACTTTCAAACGCCGCTAATGTTCGCCGCCATATTCCTGCTGGCAGCGCTTGGCTTACTCGCCAACTACCTGCTTGTCGCGCTGCAGCGCAGGCTATGCCGCTGGGAAGGCAAGCGCGGCGCTTGACCGCTCGATTCATAAACTCCCCCTTTTATACCCAACGACGAGAGCCACGAATGAAACCATCCGTGCTATTGGCCAGTGCCTGGTTACTGGCAAGCCCAACCCTTTTTACCAGTTATCTCTTGGCTGATGAGGCCGTATCGGAGTCTGTCACCGTGCGCTATTTGAGCAGCCGAGGACAAATTTCCTCGACCGAAATAGCCGCCGCCAAAGGCTGGCTCGAAGAGCAGGGCGTCACGCTAGCTTCGCAAGGCTTTAGCCAGGGTGGTCCGGAAAGTCTCTTCGCCATGGCGTCTGGCTCGATCGATATCGCAGGGGCGGCGACCTCGGCCACTATCAATGCCATTGCCAACGGCGCCGACATCGTCAGCGTCATGGCGGCGAGCGGCATCAACGACGCAGTGAGAAGCCACTTCTACGTCGTCGATGAAAGCGCTCTGCGCGAGCCTGCGGATTTGGTCGGCAAGACGATTGCCGTCAATACCCTGGGCGGTCATCTGGACTACGTGGTGCGCGAGTATCTGCGTCAGCACGACATTCCGGCCAATGCGGTGCGCCTTGTCGCCGTTCCTGGACCACAGCTTGCACAAACCTTGCGCTCTGGTCAGGTCGACGTTGCCGCCGTAGGGGCTTGGCAAACCGTGTTTGCCGGTCAGTTGGAGGAGGAGGGCGGCGTACGCTCGCTGTTCGATGACTACACGCTGCTAGGCGACATCACCTTGAGCCCCTACTCCATGGAGCGCGACTTCGTCGAACGACACCCCGACGCGGTGCGCACGCTGGTTACGCAGTCGGGTCGTGCAGCCGACTGGGCGCGTGAACATCCTAACGAGGCGCGTGAACTCATTGCCGAGCTTTTAACCCAGCGTAACGAAAACCCGCAGTTGGCCACGTATTGGGCCGGATATGGCACGCGCGAACATGCCCTGCTCAGCGAGCACGATATTCAGTACTGGCTCGACGTACTGAGCCGTGAAGGCGCGCTCTCAGCCTCGTTAACGGTGAGCGACATTGCCACGAACGCCTTCAACGACGGCGCTTCGAGCCAAGATCGTTTAGGAGGTGAGTGATGACGGCCATCGCCCGTGGTTTACACCTTGAGCAGGTGAGTAAGTCGTTTGCTTTGCAACATAGCCGACTCGATGTGCTGAAGGGCATCGATCTCGGGATCGCCCCGGGGGAGTTCGTTGCCATCATTGGCGCTAGTGGTTCGGGTAAGACCACGCTCCTGCGGATTCTAGCGGGCCTTGAACAGGCAGATAGCGGATCGATAACGCTGAATGGTCGGGCGATTCACGGCGTAGGCCCAGAGCGCGCCATGGTCTTTCAAGAGCCTCGCCTGCTGCCCTGGCTTAGCGTCGAGGCCAACGTCGCCATGGGGCTCGAACTCAACGGGGAAAGTAAGTCGCAGGCGCTCAAAAAAGCCCGCCACTATCTCGACATCGTAGGGCTAACGGCGTTTTACGACGCTTACCCTCGCCAACTCTCGGGGGGTATGGCGCAGCGGGTAGGCATTGCCCGTGGGCTTGCCATCTCCCCTGACATCCTACTGCTCGACGAACCGCTGGGTGCGCTCGATGCGATGAAGAAAATTCGCATGCAGCAAGAGCTCGAACGTATCTGGCGCGAACAGGCCATCACCATGGTGATGGTGACGCACGACATCGAGGAGGCGGTTTATCTGGCTGATCGCATCGTGATCCTGGGCGGCGAGGAGGTGTCTCCCGTCCAAATCGTCGATATCGATCTGCCACGACCGCGCCAGCGAAGCGATAGCCGGTTCGTGGCCTATCGCCAAGCCTTGCTCGATACCTTCCATCTCAATGATTCGACGTCCACCGACGATCGTTAAGCCCCATAGTCCACACACCACAGTCCATACACCACAGTCCATACACCACAGTCCATACACCACAGTCCATACACCACAGTCCATACACCATAGGAGCACGACCCATGACCACGACAGCCACTGCAGCCATCACGCCACCGCTTACGCCTTCCTCGACGTTGCCCAAGCCGCTGACGATTACTCCAACCGGAAGCGCGTTGGGCGCGGTCGTCGAAGGAATCGATCTTTCCCGCCCGCTCTCGGCTGCGCACTTTCACAAGCTCACTCAGGCGTGGCAAGCGCATCATGTACTCATCTTCAAAGGGCAGCGCCTGAGCGATGCGCAGCTCTTCGATGCCATAACCTACTTCGGTGATGTGTTCCGGCCACCTGGCCATATCCCCGTGCTGGCGACCAACGATCAGGGCTTTACCCCCGATATCGTCAAGGTATCCAACGTCAAAGGAGGCTATACGGGTAACGGCGAGCTATCCGCGCACGTCGATCATCACTGGACGCCCCGGCCATCCAAAGCATCAGCGCTCTATGCACGCCAAATTCCCACCAGCGGTGGCGATACGCACTGGTACAACCTCAATCTCGGCTGGGAAAATCTTTCTCCGGATACCCAGCGGGCAATCGAATCGCTATCCCTGATTACCTATAACCCCTTCGTCAATCGCGATGCCTCGCGTCCGCTCTATCGCGAGCCCAACAACCCGCCCAAGGGCGAAGCGCATCCCCATCCGCTGGTGACGACCCATCCCGAATCGGGGAAACGTCTGCTGTTCCTTGGCGAGGCAACCGAAGTGGAAATTCCCGAGCTTGATTACGCCTCGGGCAGGGCGCTGATCGAGGAGCTGCGTGCGCACCTTTTCACCCCCCAACACCGCTATGAGCACCGCTGGGAAGTCGGTGATGTGGTGCTGTGGGATAACCGCGCTACCGCCCACTACCGTTCGGCGTTCGATGAAAACCAAGTTCGTGATATGCGACGGGTTAGCTTGGCGGGCGGGCGTCCATTATAAGCAGAACTAGTCGATTACTTGGAAAACTTGGCGAGGAGCGGGCTACACACATAATGGATGGCGTCACTGATTCCATCGGTTATCTCGACCCCATAGCGTTTACTCAGTGGAGCCGCTTGCCCTACGAAAGCGCCTGAGCCCAGCACGATGGCTCTGGCGCCCTGTTCGAGTGAAGCGACGATGGCGTCGTGCAAGCGCTTTTCGGCGCGAGGCGTTCGGGCGGCAGTTTCCGATACCCCGATACCCGTGGCCACGATACGGCAGTGCGCATCGATACCATAGTCACGGCTCAGTGAATGTATGGTCTCCACGGCGCCGTCGAAGGTGGTAATGACGGTGAAAGGCAGGCCATGCCCCCCCGCTGCGCGCATGCCCGCTTCGGCCAAACTCACCACCGGGCGCCGTGTCAGCTCGCGTGCCTCTCGAACGGCCAGGTCATCGAAGCAGGCCATGATGCAGCCGGCGTAGTCAACGCTCTGCCGCGCTTTGATCAGCGCCATTACCTCCCGGGTCGCGGCGGCTTTGTCGGTCGCGTTCTCGATGGCGAGCGGGCCCGTCCGGGGGTTGGTCACGTCAATGTGTAAGCCGTTCAGGGCGTGCTGTTCCACGAGGCGGCCAATTTCCCGGGTGACCTGCGTATTGGTATTGGGGTTGATGACCAGAATACGCTGAGTCGCGCCTGGTGATGCCCCCCCCAAATGATCGGTGGTCATGGTTTCAACGCCCCGCCAGCAGGTCGGGGAGCCACATGACGATGCCCGGCCACATCATGGTGGCAAGGGTGAAGAGCACCATGATGCCCACGAAGGGAATCGAGCCCACGATGACATCGTTGAAGCTGCCGCCATCCTTGCGTACGCCCTGTACCACGAACAGATTCATGCCCACCGGCGGCGTAATGAGCGCGATTTCACACATCAATACGATGAATATCCCGAACCAGATCGGGGCGATGCCCACCGCCATGACCATGGGTGCGGTAATGGGCACGGTCAGCACCAGCATGGACATGGCATCCATGAAAGTCCCCAGAATCACGTAGAAGACGAAGAGCACCAGCAGCAGCGTCACGGCCGTCAGGCCGAACGAGGCGACCCACTGGGTGAGTGCCTGGGTCACGCCCAGCATCGAGATAGTGACGTTCAGCAGCAGGGCGCACATCAAGACGATGATCACCATGCCCGATGTTTTGGCCGCCTGGAGCGAGCAGTGGATCAGTAGATCCAGCGTCAGCTTGCCGCCGAACGCGATGAACCCAAGGGCGATGACCACGCCGATAGCGGCGGATTCGGTCGGCGTGGCCAGGCCGCCATAGATGCTGCCCATCACCACCCCAAAGATCACCAGGGGGGGAATCAGGTGCTTCGAAAGCGACAGCTTCTCTTGGAGTGAAACACTGACCTCGACCAGCGAAGCGTTGCCTGCCTTGCCGTGGGCGAGCCACAGGTAAAGCGAAAACAGCAGCGCCAAAGCGATGCCGGGGATCAACCCCGCCGCGAAGAGTTGGCTGACCGAGGTATTGGCCAACTGGCCGTAGACCAGCAGGTTGATGCTGGGCGGAATGAGAATCCCCAGCGTACCGCCTGCGGCCAGCGAGCCAAGCGAGGGGCGAATGGGATAGCGATACTGCTGGAGAGCGGGGAGAGCGATGGTGCCCACGGTCGCCGCGGTGGCCACGGAAGAGCCGGACGTGGCGGAAAAGAGCGTGCACGTGGCGATGTTGGTGTGCAGCAAACCGCCCGGCAGGCGGTTGAACCACACCGCCAGCGCGGCGTACATGCGATCCGCGATGCCGCCTCTCAAAAGCAGCTCCCCCAGCAGCATGAACAGCGGAATGGCGAGCATCGAGGGGCTGTTCAAACTGCTCCAGACGACGCCGCCCATCATGTTCACCAACGGGGCGCCGTACATCAGGTACCCGCCCGCCACGCCCACGAGCAAAATCGAAACGGCAACCGGCAGGCTCAGCAGCATCAGGGCGAGCATGACCATGAACGCGCCGACGATAACGGGAATGCTCATGGCTGTGCTCCCTCTTCACGCTGTTTGAGATCGAAAAGCTCCGCCTCGAGCTCTTCGCTGGCTGAAGCGGGGCCAAAGCGCTGGTTCAGCGCTGGCCAGTCCCGCTTTATCAGCAATAACAGCGCTTTCAAGGAGAGAACGGCCGCGCTTACGGCAAAGATGCTCATGGCCACCAACCAGACGGCCTGAGGGTAGATCAGCGGTGTGGCCCACGGCGTTTGCGCGATGGAGCGGTAATCGTGTGTCTCAAGCACGGTATGCGCGGTGAAATAGAGCAAAAACGCAGCCAGCAGCCCCAGCGAGAGGGCCGCCAGTGCATTGAGGACCGCCTTGACGGCGGTGGGCAGGCGCATGTGCAGCAAATTGATACGAATATGCGACTGTTCGATCATGGCGACGCCGAACGCCAGAGGCGCCGCCACGGCGATGGCGTACCCGCCCAACTCGTCGATGCCACCAAACGACAGCGAAAAGAATTTGCGAATCAGGGTCTCGATGGTGATCAGCACGGCCAGCAGGAGCATGAGCGTGCCGAAAACGATGCCCATCACGCGAGCACAAAAAGTCATACGAGTCTCCCGGAGGGGGTTACAGGCCCAGCTGCACACCGACCGTTTCACGCCAGGTGGTTTCGCAGTCGGCGGCCACGTTATTGCATTGTGTCGCCCACAGCGGCAGTGACACTTCCTCGACGGCGGCGGTGACCTCGGCCAGGTCTTCATCGGAGACGGCCACTTCCGTCAGCGCATAGCGATTACCGAACTCGCAGGGGGATTCACCGGCGTTACAGCGCATGGCATCTTCGTAAAGGGCTTCCGAGTAGCTCCATATCTCGTCGCTCAGATCGGCAATCGCGGTTTCCAGCTGAGACTGCTGGGTGGCGTCCAACCGGTTCCAGGTGTTCAGGTTGATGGCGTAGCCATTGATCGCCAGTTGCAGGGCGATGGGCAGCACGGTGGTCGTGGCTTCTGGCCAGCCGCCCGAGTTGGCCGACGCAGGCCCGGTGATGCCGCAGTCCACGACGCCGCGAGAAAGCGCTTGCTGAACGTCGCCGAAGGGCATCGAAATGCCGGTGGCGCCCAGTTGGTCAATGAAGTTGGCCGCACTCTGATCACCGACGCGTACCCGAAGGCCTCGCAGGTCGTCCAGGCCGGTGATCTCCTCGTTGCAGAAGATGACTTGCGGTCCGGCGGGCCACACGCCCAGCAGCTTGGCGTTGAAGCGCTCCTGCAGGCGCGAATCGACATAATCATAAAAGGCCATGACGTTGTCGCGACCCGTCTCGAAACTGGTGTTCAGGCCGATCAGATCCATGCCGAGTATCGAGGGCTCGTCGCGGCTGACCTGTGGGCCGCGCAGCGACACGATATCGAAGAGTCCCGAGTTCAAAACGCGTAGCCCATCCGTGTCGGGGATCCCCGCCACGTCGACCGGTGTGTACTGAACGGTGGCATTCAGGCCACTTTGCTCGGCAAGGTTTTCAAAGAAGGGCCGCTCCTTGTTTTGGGCGATCAAACCCGAGCCCGAGGGTTGGCCGAGCACTTTGAGCGAGAGCGTATCGGCCTGGGCGAAACTGCCGACAACGGCGGCGGAAAGAGCGGATACGAGAAGAGTGCGCTTGATCATGAGAGCTTCCTGTTATCGATGGGGTGATGGGGGATGCCACTTGGGCGTCTGTTTCACCGCGCATCCCTATGCAGTGTTTAAAAAGCAGATTCATATTTCATGCCGCAAGTCATATGAAATTTAAATTTCATATGAAAAACAGTAGGCTGATCAGAAAATGACGAGGAGGGCGGTGGCAGGATAAAAGAAAAAGCGCACCCTGAAGGTGCGTTTTATGAAGGACGTGAACTGGAAGTGTGCGCCCGGTACATAGGCGGGGCTCTGCGAAGACTATAGAGGCGAGCGCGGGTCGCAATGAATCGGCTAGAGCTCTTCGAAGTGATCGTTCAGGGTTTCGATCTGGCTCAGCCGGTGTTTCGAGTTGTCGCCGGCCAGTTCGATGGTGCGCATGATGAGAAGATGACAGAGCGTCATGACGGCGGTGTGGTTGAACAGCGGCCCGGACGAATGGGTATGGCAGCGAAAGTGCCACGTTGCGTGAGGATGGGCAGCCGTGCCCTCGTCGGTGATATACACCAGCGAGGCGCCGCACTCCTTGACGCTGCTCAGCAGCTGTTCTGTGGTTGCGACTCGGCGGCGTAGTCCCAGAACGATCACACTGTCTTCAGGCCGAATGTTGATCAGGTGCTCGCCCAGGGTTTCGCCCGCACCGGGAATCACGGCGATCTCATTCGAAACCTGAAGCAACTGCCAGCGCAAATAATCGGCCAGCGGGCGGCTGGCGCGATAGCCCATCACCCAGATTCTTCGCGCCGCAAGCCAAGCGTTGGCGACGGCATCGATATCGGTTTGCGTGATGGCTGCAAAGCTTCTATCCAGGTTGTCTTTGCTAAAGGCCAACCCCTGGGCAAGCCACGATTCGGAGGGAGCCTGAGGGTGAGCGGGAAGGAACAGGCGCGACCCGGTGGTTTGTTCTTCACGGGCATGCCTACGCGCGGCTTCATAGTTGTCATACCCTAGGCGCCGAACGAAGCGCGACACCGTCGCCTTGGATACCTTGGCAAAGCGCGCCAACTCTTGAGCATTGTAGCTTGCAAGCTCACCGGGAAAATCGCAGACGAACTCCCCCAGCCGCCGCTCGGCAGGGTGCAAGGAGGGCAGTGCGTGGCGAACACGGGCAAGAAAGGAGCGCTCTTTCGAGGCGAACGACATGACGATTTCCTGAAACCACGGTTTCATGAATGATGCGTGTTATCACGTCTCAGAGCAATACATGAGTTTTTATAATTGTTATTCCTGCTATTTTTTTAGAATGCTATATAACTTTAAGAAACATTTTTTACGCGCGTGTCCGAAAGGGATGCTCAATTAAAGTGCTTAAATATTGTTTTTCGCTAGTTGCACCCCTTGTTTTGTCTCCACTCGCCGACTTTTAAATAGGCCACGCCTTGCAGGTACAAGCTGTTATGTTATTTCGCCGTTGATAGGGCAAGATATTATGTGCGACTCCTTAACGAGGGTTGTTTACCCTACAAGGCGGGCTCGGGCTGTTTTATTAGCGTGGTATGGCATTATTGGCGATGATTTCACCATACTGAGGTGTGCTGGCCGTATCGATATGAGCTGCGGTGTGGTCTTTGGGCAAAAGCGGCAGTACCTTCTCGCCGAAATGGTAGGCCTCTTCAAGGTGGGGGTAGCCTGAGAAAATGAAAGTGTCGATGCCGATCGCCATGTACTCGCGGATACGCGCCGCCACCGTTTCTGGGCTCCCTACCAATGCCGTACCGGCCCCGCCGCGCACCAACCCCACGCCCGCCCACAGATTAGGACTGATTTCGAGGCGGTCGCGACGCCCACCGTGGAGCGCCGCCATGCGCCGCTGGCCCTCTGAATCCATACGGGCAAGCGTTGACTGGGCAGCGGCAATGGTGTCGTCGTCCAAGTGTTCGATGAGTTTATCTGCCGCTGCCCAGGCTTCGGCATCGGTGTCGCGTACGATGACATGCAGGCGAATGCCAAAGCTCAGCGTCCGTCCTTCGCGCTTGGCCGCTTCCTTTACGGTGGCGAGTTTATCTGCCACTTGAGCGGGCGGTTCGCCCCAGGTGAGGTATTTATCTACCGTCTCGGCAGCCACCTGAATGCCCGCGACCGAAGAGCCGCCAAAGTAGAGCGGCGGGTGCGGAGTTTGAGCGGCGCGATAGATCAATTCACTATCCTCTACGCGCAGGTGCTTGCCCGCATAGCTGACGTTTTTCCCCGCCAGCAGATCGCGGTAAATGGTGAGAAATTCGCGTGTGACTTCGTAGCGCTGATCGTGTGGCAGAAAAACACCATCGCCCCTGTTTTCTACCGGGTCGCCCCCAGTGACCACATTGATCAAAAGCCGTCCATTGGATATGCGATCAAGCGTTGCCGTCATCCGCGCTGCAACCGTCGGCGTCTGTAGCCCTGGTCGCACCGCGACGAGAAAGCGCAGCTTCTCGGTAGCAGGCGCTAGCGCCGAGGCGATGACCCAGGAGTCTTCACAACTGCGCCCCGTGGGCAAAAGGACGCCATAAAAGCCTAGTTGATCGGCCGCCTGGGCGACTTGGCGCAGGTAGCCGAAGTCGACCTTTCGACCCCCTTTCGCGGTGCCCAGGTAGCGGCCATCGCCGTGGGTAGGTAAAAACCAGAGAAATTTTCCCGAAGGGGCAGCGGTTAGCGTCATGGTGCGTCTCCTGATGGTGACTAAGGCGGGTGGGCCTCAAGGCTAACAACATCGGGTTGACGCGCTTAATGGTTAAAGTCGTAAAGCTTATTCGACATACGAAAGGTGTAAAGCAGCTTAAACGCCATGGCTTTTTCATGGTGTTCGTAATCTCACAACGCATTCACCGCGACGCTGCGAATTAGCGCGACGATCTCCTGGCCCTCGGCGAGTGCCAGCTCATCGAAGGCTTGTTTGGTTAGCCGCGAGCGTAGGCGATGCGCTCCAAGGCGTAGACGAAGCTCGACGGTATGGGGGCTCTCTGGCAGGGTCGTGATGGCATCGATCGTAGCCGGTAGCTGGTTGCGGTAGCTGGTGCCCTTAAGCGGCGTGAGCGCAATGGCGATGTCGCGTGCGCGGATACGCAGGCGTACGCGGCTACCTTCGTGGAGAACGCCGGGTAGGGTGAGATGATGATCTTGATCGAGCGCCACGCGGATCAGGTGATAGTCAGGATCACAGGCGCTGACGCAACCTTCGAGAATCGAGGTGGCATCGAAGCCGGAAAGCGCTTGGGTAAGATCGAAGCGCTGCAGTAGCGCCGGTAAGCGGTCGCTGGCCTCCACCCGGCCCGCGCGCATGAGTACCAGATGGTCGGCAATGGTCGTGATCTCGTCCGGGTCGTGGCTTACGTAGATGACCGGGATCTCGACTTGCTGGGTCAGGCGCAAAATGTACTGCAAAAGCTCGGCCTTGCGCGCGCCATCGAGCCCAGTGAGGGGTTCGTCCATCAGCAGGAGCTGAGGGTCGCTTAACAGCGCTCGGCCGATGGCCACGCGTCGCGCTTCACCGCCGGAAAGAGTGCCCGGCATTCTGTCGAGCAGCGCGCTAATTCCCAAGAGTTCGACGGTATCATCGAAATGCGATATCGCTTGAGCTTTTACTCCATGGGGTATGCCATAGGTGAGGTTACGGCGCACGCTGTAATGCGGGAAGAGTCTTGCTTCCTGGAACACCACGCCAATGCGGCGCCGATGAGGCGGTACGAAGCGGCGGCGTTGGGTATCGAGTAGGGTCTTGTCACCCAGCGTAAAGCGCCCGCGCGAGGGGCGTTCGAGCCCGGCGATAACGCGTAAGACGCTCGTCTTGCCGCTGCCCGAGGTGCCAAAGATGCCGGTCACGCCATGACCAGGGAGATCGAGCGCTGCTTGAAGATGAAACTGGCCTAGGCGCTGGTCGACGTCCAGGCACAGTCTGCTAGAAGGGGTATCAGCCATCGCGTTCCTGCAAACGTAATCGTGTGCGCCGGGCTAGCCACTCGGAGGCGATGAGTGACATCAGCGCGATCACGATGGAAATTAGGCACAGCCGTGCCGCAGCGCCTTCCTGGCCCGCAGACTGAATCAGGGTATAGAGCGCCAGCGGTAGCGTTCGCGTCTCGCCCGGAATGTTGGAGGCAAAGGTGATGGTGGCACCGAATTCGGAGAGCGCGCGGGCAAAGGCCAATACCGTACCGGTCAAAAGCCCTGGAATGGCAAGCGGTAGGGTGATGGTAGCGAATACGCGCAGTCGCCCGGCCCCCAGGGTGCTGGCTGCCGCCTCGAGCTTGGGGTCGACCGCTTCGAGCGAAAGCCGCAGCGCGCGCACTAAAAGTGGAAACGCCATTACGCCGCTGGCCACCGCCGCCCCTTGCCAGGTGAACGGCAGCGAGACGCCAAAGACGCTATAGAGCCAGCTGCCGATCACGCCTTGTCGGCCTAGCGCGATCAGCAGCAGATAGCCGACCACCACCGGCGGTAGCACTAGCGGTAAGTGAATCAACCCATCGACGATGGCCTTGCCTTTGAAGTCGTACCGCGCGAGCCACCACGCCACCGCGATGCCCGGCGGCAGAATCCACGCCACCGCCGCAAAGCCGATCAAAAGACTCAGCCGAATGGCTTCCCACTCGGCGGGCGAGAGCGTCACGGGGTTTCAACGTCGGTATCGAAGCCGTACTCGGCAAAAATTGCCAGCGCTTCATCGCTACCCAGCCACTGGCGCAGCGCGTCGGCGGCTTCGTTGTCGTGACCGATCAGGGCGGCGGGATAGGTGATAGGTTCATGGCTATCGGTTGGGAAGAGACCCAGCACGCGCACCGCGTCGCTTGCGAAAGCGTCGGTTTGATAGACCACGCCGGCGGGCGTTTCGCCGCGCTCGACCAGCGTGAGGGCGGCGCGTACGTCGTTGCCGCGGGCAAGCCGTGGCGCCAGTTCGTTCCACTCGCCAAGTGCTTCCAGTGCTTGCTGAGTGTAAATGCCTGCCGGCACGTGGTCAGGGTCGCCTACCGAAAGACGTTCGTCGTCGCCTAAAAGCGAGACGATCGGTTCGCCCTCGCCGGGCGTGAAGGTGTCGGGTAAAGCATCGCTTGCCGATACCAGCGCCAGACGGTTTTGCAGTAGATCGCTGCGCTCCTCCACGTCCACGCCTTGCTGCTCGAGCCAATCCATCCACTCGACGTTGGCGGAAATGAACAGTGCCGCTGGGCTTCCGTTAACGATCTGGCGCGCCAGCGTGGAGGAAGAGGCGTAGACCGGCACGATCTCGACGTCGTGATCACGCTCATAGGCGTCGATGGCGGCGTTGAAGGCATCGGTAAGCGAGGCCGCAGCGGCCACGTGGATCTGTTCGCTAGCGAGTGCCAAGGACGAAAGGGGCAAGCTCAGCCCTGTGACCAGAGCAGTGAAGAAAGGCAGAGCAGTAGAGCGTAGGTTCATAGCGCAGCTTCCGTTGTGTCCGTTTGGATATAGCGGAGCATATCTAGTCGCTTAAGTAGAATCAAGCGGGGAAGCATCAGCGGGTCTGCCCAATAGGTCGATCAGCGCCTGGGCCTCGGCCGACACGCTCGGTGAAAGTTTGCGTTCGAGCGCGCGATAGTGAGCCAATACCTGCCGACCTAGTTCGGTCAACTGCGCGCCGCCACGCTCATGGCCACCCGCCTGCGTCACAACCAGCGGCGCGGAAAAGTGGCGGTTCATGGTGTCGATGAGCTGCCAGGCTTTTTTGTAGCTCATATTGAGCGTGCGCCCGGCAGCGGAGATCGACCCCGTACGCTCGACTGCATCGAGCAGTGCTGCTTTTCCAGGCCCGATGACCACGTCGCGGGCAAGGGCCAGGCGCAGCTGGAAAGTGGGGGCGGGGTGGTGGGTGCGCGTCATGGTGACTCCTCGGGCGAAGACGCCGAGCAGTGTAGCAGCCCACAAGGCTCAAGGCGCATCCAGCCAATCGACGATATCGCGGGGGCCAAAGGCAGAGGCACCGTTTGGCGCGTGCGATGCGCTACACGCCCGAGCGATGAGGCGCTGCCAACTGCCAAGCAGGCGCTTAGCCATTGAGCACGCGCTCATCGGGTAGAAACACCCGGCTATGTAGCGGGCGAATCCAGGCGTCGCTGCCCTGAGAAAGACCCAGGGCGCGGTAGCGATGCTTGGGGAGCTCGGCGTGAACCAATGCGTCGCTGGCATCGGTGTGCAGTTCCAAACGCACGGCGGGACCGACCACCGATACCAGCTCCACCTTGGCGGGCAATGCGTCGGCGTGCTCTTGGCGCGCGAACACCTCGATCTCGTGAGGGCGCACGTAGGCGTGCCCGTGCTCGTTGCGCTGGTCGGCGTACTCCGGTGCGGGCAGGGCGATGCCGCCGATATGGGCGCTACCCTGATGCACTCGTGCCTCGAAGAGATTGACGTTACCCAAGAAGCGGTAGACGAATGGGTTAGCCGGGTGGTCGTAGACCTCCTCGGGTGAGCCATCTTGCTCGACGCGACCCTTGTTCATCACCACGACCCGGTCGGAGACTTCGAGCGCTTCCTCCTGATCGTGGGTGACGAACACGCTGGTGACGTGGATATCGTCGTGCAGGCGGCGCAGCCAGCGCCTGAGCTCGGCGCGCACCTTGGCATCCAGCGCGCCGAAGGGCTCGTCGAGCAGCAGCACCTTGGGCTCGACCGCCAGCGCTCGGGCCAGCGCGATTCGCTGGCGCTGGCCGCCGGAGAGTTGATGCGGGTAGCGGTGGGCGGTCCAGTCGAGCTGAACGAGCTCCAGAAGGCGCATGACCTTCTGCTTGATCTCATCTTTAGTAGGGCGCGTAGCGCGCGGGCGTACGGTCAATCCATAGGCGACGTTTTGAAACACCGTCATGTGCTTGAACAGCGCGTAGTGCTGAAAGACGAAGCCGACGCCACGCTTACTCACGTGTAGGTCGGTGGTATCTTCACCGTGAAAGCGAATGCGCCCGGTATCGGGCTGCTCGAGCCCGGCGATGATGCGCAGTAGCGTGGTCTTGCCCGACCCCGAAGGGCCGAGCAGGGCGGTCAGCTCACCTTCGCGAAAGGTCAGGCTGACGTCGTCCACCGCGACGAAGTCGCGAAAGCGTTTATTGACGCGGTCGATTTCGATGCTCATGCGAAAATCCCTGTGATAAAGCGTTAAACGTTAGGCTCAGGCGGCGGCGCGGCGCTGGCGACGCTCGTCTTGCCACTCGACGACGCTTTTGATTGCGATGGTGACCAGCGCAAGCCCAGTTAGCAGTGACGAAACGGCGAAGGCGGCGGTGAACATGTACTCGTTGTAGAGCACCTCGATATGCAGCGGCACGGTGTTGGTTTCGCCCCGAATGCGCCCGGACACCACGGCAACGGCGCCGAACTCCCCCATCGCCCGGGCGTTACACAAAATGATGCCGTAGATCAGCCCCCACTTGATGTTGGGCAGGGTGACGTGCCAGAAGGTCTTGAAGCCGCTGGCGCCAAGGGTAAGAGAGGCTTCCTCTTCCTCTTTGCCCTGCTGCTGCATCAAGGGAATCAGCTCGCGGGCAATGAACGGTAGGGTGCCAAAAGCGATGACGATGACGATGCCGGGAACGGCGAAGATGATGCGCAGATCATGGGCGGCGAGCCAAGGCCCGAGCCAACCCTGGGAGCCGAACAGGATGACGAAGATCAGCCCCACCACCACCGGCGAAATGGCAAACGGCATGTCGATCAGCGAGATCAGAATCGGCTTGCCGCGAAACTCGAACTTGGCGATGGCCCAGGCCGCGGCGATGCCGAACAGGGTATTGAGCGGTACCACGATGGCGACGATCAAAAGCGTCAGACGAATGGCCGATAGCGCATCGGGGTCGCGAATGGCCTCGAGCCAGGTCGCGATGCCGCGCTCGAAGGCCCCAAAGAGCACGACGGAGAGCGGTAGCACCAGAAACAGCGCAACGAAGGCGAGGGCAACGGTGATCAGCGTTACCTTGAGCCAGGCGGGCTCCTCGGTGGCGCGACGCCAGCGTTTGGCCAGCGCGTCGTTATCACTGGCCGTAGGCGTATCGGCTCGATCCACCTCGCTCGCCGCTTGATTGGATGTGTTCACTCTAAGCTCCCTTGCTAATTAACCGTGACGACGGCTGGTCCACCACTGCAGGCCGTTGATGACCAGCAGCATCGCGAAGGCGACGACGAGCATCACCGTGCCGATGGCGGCGGCGCCGTGGTAGTCGTACTGCTCGGCTTTGGCGACGATCAATAGCGGCGTGATTTCGGTGCGAAAGGGCAGATTGCCCGAGATGAAGACCACCGAACCGTACTCGCCCAGCGCGCGCGCGAACGCCAGGGCGTAGCCGGTCAGCAGCGCCGGAAAAAGCGCGGGAAAGATGACCCGACGAATGGTCGTGAAACGGTCGGCTCCGAGGCTTGCCGAGGCCTCCTCCCACTCGGCTTCCAGATCCTCTAGCACCGGCTGTACGGTGCGCACGACGAAAGGCAGACCGATATAGGTCAGCGCCACGACCACGCCGAGCTGGGTGTAGGCGACGCGCACGCCAAAGAGTTCGAGGTACTGCCCGACCCAACCGGTGCTGGCGTAAAGGGTGACCAGCGCGATCCCCGCCACCGCCGTGGGCAGAGCGAAGGGCAGATCGACCAGCGCATCGATCAAGCGCTTGCCGGGAAAACGGTAGCGCACCAATACCCAGGCCAGCAGCGCACCGAAGAACAGGTTGATCGTGGCGGCGATGAGCGAGCCCCCAAAGGAGAGCTTGTAGGAGGCCACGACCTGGCGCTGGGTCACGGCGTGCCAGAAGGTGTCCCAGCTCATGGTCGTGGTGTAGAGCAAAAAGGCGCCGACCGGCACCAGAAAGATCAGCCCCATGTAGAGCAGGGTGAACCCCATGGTCAGACCGAAGCCCGGTATGACGCGACGACGGGCAAGCGTGATCGACATGACGATATTCCTTCGACTGGCGTTATCTCTCGCCGAGGAGCGCGCCCCGGCGAGAGATGGAACGAGGCGACTATCAGGGCAAATCAGGGGGCGTTGATCGCTTCCAGAATTTCATCGAAAACGCCGCCGTCGTTGAAGAAGCGCGCCTGCGCCTCACGCCAGCCGCCAAAGACCTCGTCGATAGTGAACAGCTCAAGCGACGGGAAGGTATCGGCATACTCGGCCAGCACCGCCTCGTCGATGGGGCGATAGTAGTGCTGCGCGGCCAATGCTTGGGCCTCATCGGAGTAGAGATACTCGAGATAGCCTTCGGCGACATCGCGGGTGCCCTTACGCTCGACGTTGGCATCGACCACGGCCACGGGCGGCTCGGCCAGAATGCTCTGCTCGGGCACTACGATCTCGAAATCGCCCTGACCCAGCTGCTCCACCGAGAGGATCGCTTCGTTCTCCCAGGCAAGCAAGACGTCGCCCAGGCGGCGCTGAACGAAGGTGTTGGTGGCTCCGCGCGCGCCGGAGTCGAGCACCGGGACGTTCTCGAAGACCTGGCGGACGAAATCGAAGGTCTGCTCCTCGTCGCCGTCGAACTGCTCCAAGCCATAGCCCCAGAGCGCTAGGAAGTTCCAGCGCGCGCCGCCGGAGGTCTTGGGGTTGGGCGTGATTACCTCGACGTCGTCGCGAATCAAGTCGTCCCAGCCCTGAATGTTCTTAGGGTTACCGTTGCGCACTAGCAGCACGATGGTCGATGTATAAGGGGAGCTATTGTGCGGCAGCCGCGTCTGCCAATCGTCGGGAATCAGATTGCCCCGGTCGTGAAGCGCATCGATATCGTAGGCCAGCGCCAGGGTGACCACGTCGGCATCGATGCCGTCGATCACCGAGCGTCCCTGGGAGCCCGAGCCGCCATGCGACTGGCGTACGGTCACTTCCTGGTCGTGCCCTTCGCGCCAGTGCTCGGCGAAGAGCTGGTTGTAGGCGCGGTAGAACTCGCGGGTTGGGTCGTAGGAGACGTTGAGCAGCTCGACGCGCTCAGGCTGTGCTTGAGCGTGCGAGCTGACGCCGAGGGTGGCGCCTAGAAGCGCGCCGCCGATCAGAATCGACGCGGTGAGTTTGGAAAGTGACCAGAGCGTGGGCGGTGCGGTGAGATTCATGGCGGTTCCCTTGTGTCGCGAGTAAGTCAATGACGTTATGAGGGATAGCCTACGCAATGCCTTTAGAATCAATAACGAATATAAAATGGATTGCTTATTACTTTTTTAGCTTAAGCGCGCCGTCTCTATAGCCCAGCGAAATCGCCTTGGCGCCCTGCCAGTACCCGCTGCACGGTCTCTTCGTCCAGGTTCTCGCGGCAGAGCTTCAAGAACTGATAGGCATAACCGCGTAAGAAGTGGCCGCGGCGCAGCGCGAGGTAGGTGGTGTTACGCGGGAACAGTGCGCTTGCATCTAGCAGGGTGAGGCCACGGTCGCGCTGCTCGTGGTAGGCCATCGAGGCGATGACGCCTACGCCCATCTCGAGCTCGACATAAGTCTTGATCACGTCGGCATCCAGCGCCGTCAGCACGATGTCCGGATAGAGCTCGGCGGCGGCGAAGGCCTGGTCGATACGCGTTCGTCCGGTAAAACCATCGTGATAGGTGACGATGGGATATTCGGCGATACGCTCGAGCGTCAACGGGGCAGCGTCGTTCAAAGGGTGATGGTCGGGAACGATGACGCCGTGATACCAGTGGTAGAACGGAAAGCAGGCAAATAGCTGATTCTCTTCGTGCAGCGCTTCGGTGGCGATGCCGATATCCACCTTGCCTGCTTTCAATAGCGAGACGATCTCGTCCGGGCCGCACTGGTGTAGCTCCAGGTGCACCTTGGGAAAGGCCTGCTTGAACCGAGCGATGATCGGCGGCAGTGCATAGCGCGCCTGGGTATGCGTTGTGGCAATACCGAGGCTCCCTTGATCCTCATGGGTCAACTGATGCGCCGAGCGTTTGAGGTTTTCGACGTCCAAGAGAATACGTTCGATGAAGTCGATCAGCCCTTGGCCAGCCACGGTGAGCCCCAGAATGCGCTTGCCCCGACGCTCGAAAAGCTCGACTCCTAATTCGTCCTCAAGATCGCGAATGTGTTTGCTGGCGCCTGACTGTGAGGTGAACAGGGCGTTAGAGGCCTCGGTCAGATTGAAGTGGCGGCGTACGGTCTCACGTACGATGCGCAGCTGTTGTAAATTCATTGAGACGGCTCTCCCTGGCATATATGGAATATATTCCTTATTCTTTTTTATGATAAAAGATATTTTTTTATTCCTAAATTATGTTTTTAGATATGCATATCACGCTTTCGTCACGCTGCTATTTTGTCATGATGCTAGGCGGTCGATACTCAGTGCGATCTTGAAAGCACGCCGTAGGCGCGTGACGATTCCAGGAGGTGGTTTATGAAGAAGCAACGTATCGTTGCTGTGAGTGCGCTCAGCGTAATGGGCGCTTTGACGTTTTCCTCGCTCGCTATTGGCGAGGAGGAGGCTGGAGGTAGGCTCTGCGCGATCAAGCGCGACGATGTACAGTCACAGCTCGAGTACGCCCGCGAGCATCACAATACCCATCGCGTGCGCGGGTTGGAACGGGCCTTAGCGGCAATCGAGGAAAACTGCACCGATGAAGGGCTTCTGCGCGAAGCCCAAGAGGAGGTCGATGAGCATCGGGCAGAGGTAGAAGAGCGCCAGGCCGATCTCGATGAAGCGCTTGCCGAGCAAGATGACGAAGAGATTCGCGAGCGTGAAGCCAAGCTTGATGAGGCGACTCGCGAACTCGATGCCAGCATTGAAGCACTCGATGCCCTGGAGCGCTTAGCGGAAGAAGGGCAAGCCTCTGCGGAGTGAGCTAGGGCGGCAAAAGACACATCGGTATGAAAGCGCAGGAGAAGAGCGCATAGAAAAACGCCACGACGCGGAACGCTTACTGTGCTAGTGTGTCTGTAAATACATATTTATTTATTTTGTGTTTGTAGATTCATCACTCAGTGGAGGCAGCGATGCTTGATGTAGCGCATGGTATCGATAAGCACGGTGTCGATAAGCATAGCGCCGATAACAAGGCGGCGGCCGCGACAGGTCTAAAAGCGGCCGTGCGCATTCTTGATAAATGGCAGGCAACGGGAGAGCAGGGCGAGGCGATCCTGCGCGTATCGCACAGTACCTACGCGCGGGCGCGGCGTAATGATCTTAGCGCGATCAAGCTCGATGCCGACCAGCTTGCGCGCATCAGCTACGTGCTCAATATCCATGCGACGCTGCGGCTGCTGTTCGAAAACCCCGAGAACCTCTATGGCTTCGTCAACATGCCCAACCACACGCCGTTCTTCAACGGTCGTACGCCACTGGCCATCATGGGTAGCGGTGAGTTCGCCGCGCTATATGAAACCTTCAAGCGCATCGATAGCCTGCGAGGTGGGCAGTGGTAGCCGCAAGCGCTGACGACGTTGCCGCCTTGCCGCGTCTTCCCGCTGCCCGTCAAGTGGGTCATCGTTTGATCAACAGCAAGTTCCCCCCCATTGCGCTTTTTGACGATGTTGCCGATGCCGAAGAGTTCGCGGCACTCCATGCGCTTCAGGCCTTGACCAACCCAAGGTTGCAAAACGAGGCGGGCAATCTTGCGCTCTTGCCGCCCAAGGAGATCCCGTTCGGTATTCGCGGCTGCTCCTACGCGGCGGGGCCCTTCACTCACGTCAATCCCAGCGGATCGCGGTTTAGCCGTGGCGAGTTCGGTGTGCTCTATCTTGCCGATACGCTGGAAACCGCGATAGCCGAGGTCAAACATCACCAACAGCACTACTGGCGCCGCGTAGAAGGGCTGCACTACGATCGCTTCGTGTTTCGCGCGCTAAAGTTCGACTTCGATGAAGGGGGCTGTGGCGATGCTACTGTGCTGCCGCTCACGCATCCGATTTATGCGCCGGATGACTATCGCATGTCGCGCCAGTGGGGCGAAGCGGCGTACCGTCAGCTGCCTGGGCTTCGCTATCACTCGGTGCGCAGGCAAGAGGCCCACTGCTGGGCGCTGATGACGCCACGCCACGTCACTGAGGCGGTACAGACGGCCCATCTCGAAATGATCTGGAACGGTGACGTGACACAGGTGAATCGGTTATCGGCTTATCGTGCGCTGTAGGGGGTTAGTTGTTGGCGCTCTGGCGTTCTGTAAAGCGCTGCATGATAGTGAGCGTCTCGTCGCTGACGTGATGCTCCATGCCTTCGGCATCGATACGGGCAGTGGTGTCGGGCACGCCAAGGGCGCGTAGGAAGTGCAGCACGACATCGTGACGCGCGCGGGAAGTTTGCGCCATATCCTGGCCCGCTTGGGTCAGAAACAGGGAGCGGTAAGGACGGCTATTGACCAAGCCCAGTTCGTTGAGACGACGAATCATCTTGGAAACCGTCGCTTGGCTCACCCCCATGCGATTGGCAAGGTCGGCGGCACGCGCTTCGCCGCGATGTTCGATAAGATCACCGATCAGCTCGACGTAGTCTTCGATCAGCTCCGTTTCATGGGCGTTACGAACCGTCTCGTATTGGCGTACGTGCTGCTCGACGGGTGGCAGCGCATCGCCGCATAAACGGGATTGATCGGCGTCGAGCCGTGGGTCGTATTCACTCATTGGCAGCCATCACCGGTTCGCGAAAGTAAGAAGAAAATCACACAGTGCAAAATGCAATCGTCGATGGTAGCGCATTTTGCACCCATATCGTTAGCCAGCGCGTTTGGGGTTAATCGAGCCAGAGCGCTTAGCGCTAATCGAGTAAGCGCCGCTCGGCGCGTTCCAGGTGCTCGTTAGTGCCTAGAAGCACCAAGACGTCGCCGGGGTGAAGCCGCATCGATGGGTCAGGGTCGCGGTAGCGCTCGCCTTCGCGCACCAGCGCGGTGATAGTAACCTCCTCGGCGAGTAGCTTAAGCTCCCCAAGCGGCTTGCCAACGCTTGCGTGGCCAGCGTCAATGCGCAACGAGTGCAGCCGTTCGCTCTGCTCGTCGCCTTCGCCATCGAAACGTTCGAGGCTACCCTTGAACAGCTCCTTGAGCAGCGGGTAGCGACGAACGCGCTGCTCTTGCAACCGTCGGGTGACGCGCCACATGGGGACCTCGAGTGCCAATAACGAGTGCATGGCCATGACCATGCCGCTCTCCAGCGTTTCGGGGATCACCTCGGTCGCACCTGCCGCTCGCAGCTCATCGGTGCCTGCCTCATCGTGGGTACGCACGACGATGGGCAGCGAAAGCCCTAGCTGGCGCACGTGGACGAGGGTACGTAGTGCGGCGGTGCGATCATCGTGGCCGATGATCAACAGTCGCGCCTTGGCCAGGCCCACACTCTCCAACACCACGGGGTCAGAAGCGTCGCCATAGAACACCGGATGCCCGGCCAGCCGCGCCTCCTTGACGATGGTTGCGTCGAGATCGAGCGCCACGTACTTAAGCGACTCGCTCTCCAGAAAATGGCTGATGACCTGTCCGGTTCGCCCATAGCCGCAAATGATCACGTGCTGGGCATAGCGTTCGGAGGCAGGCGGTGGTGCGTCGTCGATCTCCTGACGACTTCCGGGTTTAAATAGCCAAGCGGCCAAAGGTTGGTTGTAGCGAATCAAGAAAGGCGCGACCACGATGGAGACCAACACCGATGCCAGAACGACCTGGGCGGGTTCGGAGGCGATAATGGTGTGCTCGAGACCGATGGCCAGCAGGGCAAAACCGAACTCGCCGCCGACGGCCAAGAGCAGTCCGGTGCGAAAAGCGGTAGGCGCATCGATCCCAGAAAGGCGCACCACGATCATCACGATCAGCGTTTTGACGCCCAGTAACAGCGCCGCGCCCATGAGCGCTTGAGGCCAAATCAGCAGGAGTGCGTCTGGCTCCACCAGCATGCCGATGCTGACGAAAAAAAGCCCGAGCAGGACATCGCGGAAAGGGCGAATGGTCGTCTCGATCTGATGACGAAATTCGGTTTCACCTAGCACCATGCCCGCCAGGAAGGCGCCAAAGGCCATCGATAGCCCCAGGGCGTCGGTGACCCAGGCGGCCACCAGCGATACGAACAGCACCGTTAGGGTAAAAAGCTCCGCCGAGCGGCGTTGGGCCACGAGGTGAAAGAGCGGCCTAAGGGCGTAACGCCCAGCAATGAGTACCAGTGCAAGGGCTGCCAGCGCTTTGAGCAGGGCAACGCCAAGCGCGCCGGCCACCTGTGCCGCAGCTGCGGCCCCGAGCACGGGAATCACCACTACGAACGGTACGGCGGTGATGTCTTGAAACACCGAAAGCGTGGTCGCCAAGCGCCCATGACGGGTCTGGTTTTCGCCCTGCTCCATCAGCTGTTTGGTAATCACCGTGGTAGACGATTGGGTGAACACCGCGCCCACTACGAAAGCGGCCGCGCCTGAAAGCCCCACCCACCAAGCAAAGAGGGCAAGCACGAGGGTGGTAAGAGCGACCTGGGCGCTACCCAGACCCAAGATGGTATGGCGTAGCGCGTAGATTTGCGGCAGCGAGAAGCTCAGACCAATGGTGAAAAGCAGAAAGACGATGCCGAATTCGGCGATCATGCTGATGTGGGTCTGTTCGAGCACGGGCCCGGCCGTATGCGAACCCAGCATCACGCCGACCAGCAAATAGGCCAGGCTCGGGGGAATGCGAAAACGCTGAAACAGCAGCACGACGAAGACCGTTGCACCGAGCAGAATCAGCGTTTGTACTAGGGTTTGTTCCAGCAAGGCTGGGATTCCTTACGTAGGTAGCATACTGCTCGTAGGCAGTGATCCGAGAGTATACGCGATCAGAAGCTACCAAAGAGCGTTCCCAGCGTAATGACGCTGATCAAGGCAACGATTGGTAGCACGATGGTGACCATGGCAACGTTGGCGTAAGACTGGCGGTGCGTTAGGCCGCAAATCGCCAGCAGGGTAATGACCGCGCCGGAGTGGGGCAGGGTGTCCATGCCTCCGGCGGCAAGCGTTGCCACGCGATGCATCAGTTCGGGCGAAATGCCAGCGGCTTCGGCCATGGCCAGGTACTCGGCGCCCAGCGTATCCAGCGCAATGGAGAGCCCGCCGGAGGAGGAGCCGGTAATACCTGCCAGCACGCTCATGGCCAATGCCTCGGAAATCAGCGGGTTGTCTGGCGACACGTTGAGTACCGCATCGCGAATGAGGGCAAAACCGGCAAGCCCTGCGATTACCGCGCCATAGCCCACCTCGGAGGCGGTGTTGAAGATCGGCAGCAGCGATCCGAAGATCCCTTTATTCACGGTTGCTTTGAGATCCAACCAATGGCGCCAGCGTGTGACCATGAGCCAGGCTGAAGCGCTGAGTAACGCGATCAGAATCGACCAGAGTCCAGTCTGGCCGCTTGAAGAGACGTTATCGAAGGCGGCGTCGATATAGCCAAGATCAAGCGCTGGAAAGACGCCGTAGGTGAACAGGGCATTGAGTCCGATCACCATCACGAGGGGAATCAGCGCCAGTGCTAACGACATGTTAGAAGACGCTTCGCTGTCATCCAGGGGCGCTTCGCGCTCGGTGTGATGACCGTAGCCTTCACCGTTGGCTGCCGCTTTATTGACCCGCGTTTGCAAGTAGACGCTGCCCAGCCCCAGCATGATCAGTCCGGCGATGATGCCAAGCCCAGGCGCGGCGAAGCTGTTGGTTTCGAAATAGGGGATGGGAATGGCGTTTTGAATGGCGGGCGTGCCTGGCAGCGCCGTCATGGTGAAGGTAAAGGCACCTAGAGCGATGGCGGCAGGAATCAAGCGCTTGGGAATGTCGGCCTGACGAAAGAGTTCGCGCCCAATGGGGTAGATGGCAAAGGCCACGACGAACAGCGACACGCCGCCATAGGTGAGCAAGGCGCAGGCCATGACGACCGTAAGCACCACGTGCCGCCGCCCGATGCGCGTCACGATCCCCTGCGCGATAGCCTGAGCTGCGCCCGAGTCCGCCATTAATTGCCCAAACAGCGCCCCAAATAGGAATAGCGGAAAGAACTGGATGACGTAACCGCCCAACGCCTGCATGAACGTATCGGTGTAGATCGGTAGGAGATAGGCGATATCGCCCGACAAAATGACTGCTAGCGCCGCCATCAGAGGCGCTAGCAGTAGCACCGTGATGCCGCGATAGGCCAAGTACATCAGCAGTAGTAGGGATACGACGATAGCCAGTGTGCTCATGACGTCTCCAGGGCAGCGCGAGCAAAGGGGGTGAACAATGAGAACCAAGCCTAGGTGCGATGTTGCAAAGCAGCAATATCGAGGCGACTAAAGTTGCAGCTGTAAATTAGCTGGAGTGATAAGGCGACAGAAGAAGGGCGATAGGTGTCGAAAGGGCCAAATGCGCCTGCTGCGTATTAAGCGATCTGGTAGAATCTCGACCCTTCGTTTCCCGCCCTTTAATACGCTCTAGGATGTTGCATGAACGCAGTGATACTTGCCGTACTGGTGATGGTGGCGCTTTCGCTTGCCCGGGTGTCGGTGGTCTTCGCGCTGGTACTGGGTGCCATCGTGGGAGGGCTCGCTGGCGGCCTTTCGCTTAGTGATACCCTGTCGGCCTTCAACGACGGCGTGGGAGGAGGCGCGCAGGTGGCCTTGGCCTACGCGACGCTGGGTGCTTTCGCCGTGGCCATCTCCCGCTCGGGGTTGCCGGACATTCTTGCCAACCGTTTGATCGCGCTACTCGGGCGTGAGGCGACCGACAAGCACCGTGGGCGCGTCAAAATGCTGTTGCTAATGGCCATTCTGGCCGTGGCGATCTCATCGCAAAACGCCATTCCGGTGCACATTGCGTTCATTCCCGTGCTCATCCCACCGCTGCTGGTGGTGATGAACAAGCTAGCGCTCGACCGCCGCGCCGTCGCCTGTGCGCTCACCTTCGGTTTGACCGCTCCCTACATGCTGCTGCCTGTGGGCTTTGGCGCCATCTTCTTAAACGACATTCTTCTGGCCAACCTCAACAGCGCCGGTGCGCCTTTGGGGCTGGCCATCGACCGCGCCATGCTGCCGCTGGGCATGGCGATTCCCGTGGGAGGGATGGCGCTTGGCCTTTTGGTAGCGCTGCTATTTAGCTATCGCCGCAAGCGTCACTACGCACCCATGGAGCTTGCCGGACAAGGTAGCGAACCCACGCATACGCCTGTCGAGCCGCACCGTCTAGGATTGATAATGTCCGGTGTGGCGATCGTCGCAGCCCTTGGATTGCAGCTCTATACCGGCTCGATGATTCTCGGCGGGCTTGTGGGTATCGGCCTGCTCTCCATGGGCGGGATCTTCAAATGGCGCGAAGCCGATGACCTCTTCACCAGCGGCATGCGTATGATGGCGCTGATTGGCTTCATCATGATTTCAGCCTCCGGTTTTGCCGAAGTGATGAAAACCACCGGCGCCATCGATTCGCTGGTGACCGGCGCCTTTGATCTCTTTGGCGATAACAAAGGCCTGGCAGCGCTCTCCATGCTGCTGGTGGGGTTGTTCATCACTCTTGGGATTGGCTCGTCGTTTTCGACCATCCCCATCATTGCGGCGATCTTCGTTCCCCTCGCTGTCCAGTTCGGCTTTTCGCCTTTGGCCACGGTGGTACTCGTAGGCACGGCAGCAGCGCTGGGTGATGCAGGCTCGCCCGCCTCAGACTCCACCCTTGGACCAACATCGGGTCTCAACGTCGATGGCCAGCACGATCATATCTGGGATAGCGTGGTGCCCACTTTTTTGCACTACAACATACCGCTGGTTGCGTTTGGCTGGGGCGCGGCAATGCTGCTTTGATGACACAGCCCTATTCATACTGCTAACTCGTAGGGGGCGCTGCCCCATACGCAAAAACGCCTCGCTATCTGCGAGGCGTTTTTTGCTCATCCTTGAGCAAACTGGGCAATCCTTGCCCTTAGCGTAATGCTCTATCGTTAGTGGGTGGGTGCGGCGTCGTCACCGCCTTCGGTGGTATCCCACTCCTCTTCTTCCTCCTCCTCTTCGAAGGTGAAGTCCTGATCTTCCTGCTCTTCCTCTTCATACTCAGTACCGATCTCTTCTTCACTGTCGGCAGAGTTGAAGGTACCTTGTTCATCGTCCATCGCCTCTTCCTGCGGTACTGGCTCTTGAGTTTCGTCGCTTTGTACTTCAGCGAATGCCAGTGGGCTAGCCATTAGGCCAAAAGAGACGCCGAGAATGCCGAGTTTTTTCAAAGAATCCGTCTTCATGTCCGTTCTCCTTAAGTGATGCGGGTCGTTAGTGCCGTGATCAATCGTTAAGTGAACTTTCAATCGTTACCTAGACCATTCAAGAAACGCGAATGAATGCTCGTAATGAGATAGAGCATTACGAATGCCAAAAGGCCACTAAAGAAATTATTATGATGACGCTTCAATGACTTGATTTAAGAGAGCGTTAAGAAATGTGGTCTACCTAGTTTCATGCCCGTATATTTTTTACTGTGTCTTAGTGGCACATGACTCAAATGGTTACGAACATAGATTAAATGACAGGCATTTGTGCTTAACACTGGGAAGCCTGAATTCATTGAATAATGCAGCGCTTTGGATTGCTCGATAGAGGCAGGTGGGCCCGTGCCGGTACCTTTACTGCTTTACCGGCCAAATTATCAGCGCATAGAATACCGGCAGTTGACCTAGACCCAACGATACCAGATTTATGCCCGTCATGACCTGGGCTTAAGCCAGCGCCAGATTGGCAGAGAGCTAGGGTTCCACAGCAGCATGACCAGCGGCTTCATGGCGCCTCTGGTCGGTGTCAGTGTCAGTCACCAGTGGACTTACTCCTTGATCTGGGATGACAAGACCTGCGGTGGTGATCTCTGGCAGCATCTTCGCTAACCCAAGCGGCGCAGCAAGCACCATGCCCAGGCCAAGAGCGCAGGGCTCGGCAAAATCCCAACCTTGTGGGCATCAAGCATCGCTCGACTGGGGTCGAGGACAGGCTCTTCATCGAGCACTGGGAGGGGCACCGTGGTCCAGGGGCACAAGCAGTCTGGTCTGGTCGATCGGCGTAGCGGCTACCTGCTGGCAGCCCGGCTGCCCAGGATCTCTGCGGAGCTGACCAAAGCGGCCATGATCCGTCTGCTGAAGCCTCGCCGGGGTGCGGTCCAGACCATCACGCTGGACAACGGCTCGGAGTTCGCGAGCACCAAGGCGTGGCTAAGGCGGTATCCGCCGCGATCTACTTTTGTGATCCCTACTGCTCAGGCCAGCGAGGGAGCAACGAGAACACCAACGGCCTGATCCGGCAGTACTTCCCCAAGGGGACGGACTTCTGCCAGGTCACCGATGCCGAGCTTCGCCAGGTGGTCAAGAAACTCAATGACCGCCCTCGAAAACGGCTCGGCTATCGGACACCAGCACAGGTGTTCCTGGAAGAATACTCAGGAGCTTTGGATACCGCAGGTGCTGCGCTTATCGCTTAAATTCAGGGTCGACAATACGGCGTCAAAAGGCTAATAATGCTGAGATGTCACTATAGCCCATAAAAAAATCATGCCCCGCACTTAGCGGCAGTCTTTATGAGGTCCAGTTACAAATGAGATATTCAAATCCGATAACAGTCCAGAAGTCACTCGAAACTGCTGGCGCTAAAGCTGTCCGTTCATTGCGGTTGCCGTCTGGCATTGTGCTTTCGGAATGGACCGGATACAACACACTGACGGAATATAACATCACATCAGAAAATGTGTTGAGCATCTATCTGTCAGAGGGAGAGAACTGTAGTCAGATTCGTGGCAAAAGAGTTGTGAGCAGGGGGTTTAAAGATGCAATTTGTCTGTTTCCTAGAGGTGAGGGAAAGTCGGTATGGAGGATTACCAATCGACTAAATTTTCTTCATATTTACTTCGATCCTAGATGCTTTAACAGCAATTTTCTTCAATCAATGCGCCAAGCACCTGAACGTTGTCATTTTCGAGAGGTTTTCCAGGAATCGGTTCCTGTAATCAGCTCTGCTGCTCGTAGCCTTGCCCAGGCAGATTGGACTGATCAATCGATATCTCTCGGGATTGATAGCCTGATGTGCTGGATACTGCAAAACACATTCTACCATTTCGCAGAAGAAGATCTCGAGTGCCTAAATCAGCAGGGGCGTCTGTCAGTTCGACAAGCCGGTCTCATTCGTGACTATTTGGATGAGAATCTTGGGGAACGTATCCTACTAGATGATCTCGCTGGGCTCGTTAATCTGAGTCGCTTCCACTTTCTACGGAAGTTCAAGAACACCTTCGGGCAATCACCCCATGCCTACTTGACCCAACTTCGGATGAGTAAAGCACATGGTTTACTTCAGAAGACTGATGAAAAAGTGGCGATGATTGCCCTAGAGCTTGGTTATGCTCAGCATAGCCAGTTTACTAGCGCCTTCAAGCTGTATTATGGCTACCCCCCGGCAGCTCTTCGTAAGCGTATAGATAAAAATAAATTCTAGCTGTAGGGTCCAGATGATCAAATGAAAACATCACGGACCTTAAATCTAATATGTAGGAGCGGTTATATAAGTAGAAAAATCACGGAGGATGCAGTTAAAAACCCCATAATACGGAAGAATGTCCGGCCATGCAGCAATTGCCGCATCATTAATCCTCCCATCGCCCATACAGAGTTACACGGAAAAAATATTAGTGCTAGCGTGATGGAAAGCAGTATAGCGTCTGTGAAAACCTTGCCTGTAAGCGGGAGAAAAGTGGATGTTGCAGTCGCAGCTAGCAGCCAGATCTTTGGATTTAACACTTGTAATAAAGCAGCCTGACTAAGCGTTATAGGTTGAGCCTTTTCGTCCCCCGTTGTGCCTGATGAATTTGAGGTGTAAAGTTTGAAAGCGAGGTACAAAATATATGCCGATCCTATGACTTTCAGGATAGTATGAAGGGCAGGGTAACGGCTTAAGACTCCCCCCAGGCCTAGAGCGACAGCCATAAATAGTACAAAAACTCCCAGCGATATACCGGTTAATGATGGTAAAGTTCTCCGGTAGCCAAATTGGGCGCAGTTTGTTGTGACTAACAAATTGTTGGGGCCAGGCGAAATGACAAGCGGGGCGGCAAATAATGAGATTTGAAACAACTGAATAATCAAACTATCGCTCATCTCGTTCGCTTTCCTTTCTGATCATGCGATGTAGTGATACCACTATTATTGCGACGTACTGAAAGATGATGTCTGAGCTCTACTAGTGGGCCTCTGTCGCGCATTCGGTATACGCACCCCTTATCTGGTTGAGGGGAGTTCTCCCAATTGGAGATATCCGGGTTCAGCCGTAAGCGTGTGACAAGCGAATCAATCGCTTGTTTCTCTGCTCGCGAGTAGAGCGTTTCCGAGTTATCGCCATACTCGAATTTCACGGAGTGATGGCTGATTATCTCACCAGCATCCAGACTAGAAGAGACACGATGAATCGTAGTGCTGAGTTTTTCGTAGTCCCCATTATTAAGTGCAAAAAAGAAACAATGGTTTCCCTTGTATTCAGGAAGATGGCCACCATGCACGTTGATGATCCTGGTAGATGGTATCTCGTCTAGCACCTTAGAATTAATAATCTTGGTGCCCATCACTATATAGATATCTGAAACTTCTTCTCGAAGTGTACTGATGACACAGGAATCATTGATCCATGGGGTTTCTAGATACTTTACGCCCTCAAGTGCACGGAAAAATTTCCAGTCCTGAATGGCATCTCCACGTGCAAAATATCTTTGACGATATTTAGAGTAACCCTGAACACACCGACGTATATCGTGATATCGAGCCCATAGGTAGCCCCGATAGTTGCCTACCATTCGAAGCCTTAAAACCTGAGCGCGACCAGGTTCAACAATAACTCGCAACTCACCGAAGGCTTTTTTCAACTCCACCGCAAGGTACAGGTGGTGAGGGCCGTCGGAGCAAAGCAATGTTACCCTTGGCATCAGTTTGTTCTCCTAAACCGATTGTCGAGATCAAGTTTGTTGCTTAACTCTCGCTCCCTTAACACGAGTTGATGTCGAGTTACAGCTCGCAAACGCTCATTCAATGAAGTGATTGCAACTTGCGTGTTGTCAGTCGCGGGGCCTCCCCCACCAGTTAGTCGCTTATAGGCTTGAGCGCCATTAGCATCACTCTCAAACTCGGAAAGCAAATTCGCTGCTCCCGTCGCCAAAAAATCTTTGTGGCCACCACCTGAGAATAGGGCACTCCCAACTGCTGTGTGAGCGTCACGGAAGGAAGATTTTCCTTGCTGTACTAAATTCTCTGCTACGAGAGTTGCGCAAGCATTTCCGTGTTTGACGGCTCTTACCGTTTTGCTGATGTCGATAGAGAGGCCTTTGATCGCGTATGTCAGAACATCCAACATATCGAGCAGCTTATCTGCTATCTCAGTTACGGTCTCAATAGCTGTGCGGCTTGCCTGGTAGGAGTTTCCAGTCGGGATATGGGTCAGTGATGAGAAAGCTCCAGCTAAATACCCTACGTTTAGATCGTGGTGTAGTCTGAGCCATTCCAGCAGATAGGGATTACGCTTCTGTGGCATGTTCGATGATCCACCATACATACCATTAGGAAGTGTTATAAAGGCGATTTCTCTCATTGACCACAGTTGCAGGTCGCTCGCGATTCGGTTTATGTCTCCGCTTAGGATAGTCATCAGACTGGAACACCTAAGTGCTGGGTTTTTATCAGTAATTGCGCTGAGGGAGTTGGTTGGGCCGACTTTGAAGCCGAGCAAACTGGCAGTTAAATGGGAGTCAGTATTGAAGCTTGTCCCAGCGCCGGCACAGGCCCCGAGAGGAGATATTTTGAGCTCGTCACGCAGAGCGATCAGTGGATCTAGAGAATCTAGCAGGATCTCCCCCTGTGCAGTCATGTAATGGCCAGCGGTCCCAGGCATTGCTGTTTGGTACTGGCTATAGATAGGCAACGGAACTTCCAGAGTCTCACCAGCTCGGCAGGTCAAAGTCCCTACGAGTGTGATTGCGCGCTTCACTATCGCGCTAATCACAGCCTTAACCGACAAGAGCAAATGGGTTGCATTGATGTCGTTTCGGGAACGAGCTGCCTGGATAAGCCCACCAGTGTTTCGACCACAATGATCGATCATGTAATGCTCATAGTCAAAATAATCTCCGCGCCCCGAATGATGCTCCTCTAACAAGTCAGGGTTGTACTCCAATGCCACAACTGCTTCTTTAAGGTCTCTGAATTGATCTGAATTAATCACGCCCTGATATCGCAGCATGAGTAGGTGTGCCTTCTCAATGGTCAGTAAGTTGGATGTCAGCTTATCGAAACGTGGATGACCTGAACTCTTGTTGACGATATCATGAATATCATTAGCATCTACTTGGGATTCATTGGTATCAACGTATAGTACACGGCTGTATTTCTTACTCCTCACTGAACTACGAAGGGCTGCCAAACCATGAGTGCCTGTAGCAATAACGTAGCCGGCACGATCAGAGAAGTCGAAGTTTCCTTCATTTCTGCCTGTAGTGTAGAATTCGCCAGACTCGAAGCACTCAGCGGGAAATTCAATACCCAAGTAAGATCGGCCGATCTCCGGAACTATGAACGACACAGAAGCGGTTAAGTAAGGCTCGGTGATTTTGAACTGGCAGCGCCCTGAGAGATAGCTTCGGATGTAAAGGTCTACCAGGGACCAGCCATAGGCATGCTCCATTAGGCGTGGAATCATGCCTCCGGCTAACCGAGCATTAATCTCAATCACAGTCACACTATCAGCGTGAGTTTTCAGTTCCGTGTGCGCTGGCCCAAATTTGTACCCTACTGCGTCAAGAGCTTGGATGGCGGTCTCGGCAACTTTTTGATGGTTTGCTTCGTCTAGATCTAGTGGGAGAACATGTGCAATTTCGAGAAAGTGGGGAGGCTTTGTGACGAACTTGCGAGTCACTGCCAGCACATGATGTCCTCGATCATCGGTGAACGTCTCAACAGAAAACTCTGCCCCCGGAGTGAACTGCTGCAAAATCCAACTACCTCCAATTAATTGTGGTAAGTGATCTTGACTATCGATGAACTGAACACCAGAGCTCCCTGTGCCTTGGCGGGGTTTCACTATTACTGGGTAATCAATGTCCCTCAAATCGTCTGGCTGTCGAATCTCTCTTGTCATTGGATAGTTGACGCCATAGTCTCTTAGCACGTTTTGTAAGCTGAATTTATCACGGCATAAGTTGACAGAGCTTGGGGAGTTTCCGTTTAAGTTAAGGAGCTCGCTAATCTCAGAAGAGACCTGTATGAATCCATCACTCGTCGACGTCACATAGCGAATGTCATCTATGTCAGTGATTGTTTCAGCGATAGCATCAATGGAAGAGGTATCGCATATCTTAATTTGGATACGGGGATTTAGCTTGTTGAGAAAAGCATATTTCGACGGGTTCCGAATCAAAAAATAAACATCATCATAAGGCAATGATGCCGATAAAAGTGCTTCGCCGAAGCCTGTGGTATTGGACTCGATGTAAATAATAGCCATATGTCAGTGATAAGCCTGAATTGGTTGACGATTCCAGTTCATCCATGCCCAATGAGTATGTTCATCGTACTCGGTCGGCCATTGCAGGCGATGAGGGGCCAGGTGTTCGAAGCCAGCAGTATTCGATTCCTTAAGATAGGTGGTGTTGGTGTACCTTGATCCATCATCTGGACTCAGAAATACAATGGGTATACCCGGGTTCTGGTCGTGCACAAAGCGAGCAACGGTGTATGCAGCCCCTGTAGTTGGGCCGCGGAAATGACCGGTAGAGCTGTAGAGTAGGCGTGTATTGTGGTTTGCAAGCTCTGGAGTGAGCCAGTGCACATCATCAAATAGTTGATGACGTAGATTTTTCGGCATAACCGTATTGCCGAGTCCTCGTAGCCTGACAGGGCCGCCCCCCTGACCGAAGAGAACACTGTTGAATGTGTCTACCCCAATCAAGGTGCAGTCCGCGCCAGTACTGCGCATAGATGATGCTATGCCGCAACTAGAGCCACCAGAGCCTACGGGAGCAACCAGGAATGCTTGGGGACCAATGAGCTCTTTAAGCTGATGTCCGATATTTGAGTAGGCATTTGCGTTGTCCTCGTTGTCATATTGCCGGCACCAAAATGCATCGGGCTGGCTATTCAGAATTTCGTGAAGTCGCTCAAGTCGAGCTTTTTGATATCCCTCTGATCCATTCTTGTCGGTAATGATCTCAACACGGCCACCAAGCATTTCAAGCTGACGCTTGTACGACTCGTCTATAGCAGGGTCGCCGATGGCAATGAAGCGAAGGTTCATGCTATTGCAAACGATAGCCATCCCTAGAGCGAAGTTACCGCTTGATGTCTCAACGACCAAACCTCCGGGCTTCAGGTCTCCACGGTACAGGGCCTTCTTGATGATGTAGTTTGCAGGGATAATCTTCATGGCTTTGAAGGACACCATGTGAAGATTTTTTCCCAACATGAACAGGGTAGCGTTACGCATCTCATCCAACACGGATTCATATCTAATCATTTTTTATACCGTCCTGAAATGTTGGGAGTTGATTCGTTGTGCTTGAAGTTTCATCTGCGCGTAGGTCGATTTATTGGCTTGCTCAGGATCATTCATGTCATAGAGCAGTCCCAGATAGGTTCCTGAGTGGGCAGCGATAAGTCCTAGTGCACCTGTCTCAATCATTAGAGAGTGCATGGTGTTTAAATGGGGCATGGGGTTGAAGGTTTGCGATAGTTCACAACTGCGTGTTGAAATTACACAAATTTCCTTAAGATCGTTAGAGCGGAAAGCAATTTTCATCGCCTCGAGCAGTTCCTGATATTCTCCCCGCAGCCGAGCTGAAACTTGATGTTGAGCTTGATTGAACTTGATAGTGTCGCACTTTCCTGGTCGACAGGCGCCTATGATTGAAAGGTGAGGAGCATCGCCGAGTCTCTCATCCAGCTCAACATCGCGGTGGTAGAAGGAGACGACACCGTCATACATCACTCCATCAGTTGGCTCGATATTTCGCAGAATGCACTCGACCTCACTGGGAAGCACTTCATGCAGATAAGCTCTTGCAGCAGCCCGTATAGCTGCGACCATGTCTGCTGATGAACTTGCGAGTCCCTTACCTACGGGGAATACGGACTTGAAGTGAAGTTTTCCTCCAGGGGGGAAATCGTTGAGACGTAGATACTTATCAACTGCTCGGCAAGCTTTGGTTCGAGAAAGTATTGAAGCTGAAACTCGGGAGGCATCATTCACTTCAAAATCGACCACGGTTTCAATGTTAACGGGAAGTGTCACCAGGAAATTTCGGTTATTGGGTAACATTCCCTGAAGCAACTCGCCAAAGGTTCCAAAGCACTGACCGGTTGCACGTTTAGAGAATGCCTCACCCCCGAGGGAGGAACCATTTAGCACTTGATGATCATCTATATTTACCCCCAATAAAAAAGGTCGACCATGCTGAATCCTGATTATATAAGCTGTTTTTTGTATTGCTTTGGAAGAATTGCCTTCCTGTTTTCAAAAGTTGCTTGCTAAATGAGAAACTTGAAGCGCAGATAAAACCCAAGGGTTGCGTGGCGGGACAGACAGAAACGTCTTGGTAAGCATGTCGTAGTGGAGGTAAGTGACTGGATCGTTAACGTAAAGCTGGGGCAGTTCAACCGATGGGCTGCCGATATCATGACTCAAACAAGCCGTCTCGACGATGCTTTCAAGCGCACGTTCGGGTTGTCCAAGGCCCTATTGCGCCGTCAAGTCTTTATCATCCAGATATATTGAATATGGCACGAAGAGTAAGTGGCCGGTTTGCAGAACTTCGAGTGAGTGTGTCGGGCGGCTTCGTACGGCAGAATTTCTCCCGAGAGGAAAGGGCAAATAAAAACCCCAGCAAGGTGCCGGGGTAGGGGTAGGGTATAAAGGATATAAAAAGAGCCAATATTAAGGCTCGCCCTCCTGCGCTTCTTGGTCTGCCAAGGCTGCGGCGACGGCTTCTTCCCACTGGCCTTGAGAGATCTCCCAATGCTTCATTTCCGATTCGTCACCGGCAGTGTTGGTCATCTCGCGCAGCTCTTCGGTCGATTTCTTTTCGATGCAGTGCTGAGCAAAAGCGCGGGTGCGTTCGTCGCTTAACTGTTCGATCAATGACATGAAAACTCCTTTCTCAAATCTAAATTATCAGAGGGGTTAAAAATGGCCCGCGTTCGCCGCGATAGTTAGAGCCGAGCGTAGGGCCAACAAGAACTACGCAAGATTATCTCTTGGCGAAGACGGTAAGCAGGTTTCCGTGCCGAAGAGGTGAACTCTACCATCGCGCTCTTCGATGACCAATTCCACCCCCTCACGGCGGGCCACGGCCTTGGCGTAGTCCACCGCCGAGCGCTGGGTAGGAAAAATGCGCTGGGAAGTCTGGGCGTTACGCCGCTTCAACGCCCAGCCAATGGGGTGGGGGATGACCCAGATGTTGCTGTTCATGATGCGTCCCTCGTCCATGGAATGCGATCAAACGTGCCTGTCTGATAGTGTCGTTTCTACCTCGTTCTATTTATACAGGATCGTAGGTGAAGCGTATTCCTGCAAGAAGACATGTATAAACTTTAACCAATCGAGCTTCAGTGGGTGAGGAAATCGACGACGATCTTCACCGCGATGGTTGCCAAGAGCAGCATGATGAGGTTGTCGAACCAGTGGTGTGGTAGCCGCTTACCCAATTGGGCGCCCAAGGGCATTCCCGCCAGTATCACTAGTAGCGCTAACGTGCTCATCATCGCTCGGTGTGCATCGAGCAGCCCGGCTGAAAGTAGCGAAGGCACCTGTACGACGGTGATGGCAACGAAGAAGACCGAAATCGAACCGATGAAGACCGGACGCTGAAGACGCATGGCGTTGAGGAAGGTGACCGACGCGGGAGCCGACATACCTGCCGCCCCTTGCAGTACGCCACCTATGAGGCCGACCGGAAACGCCACGCGCTGAGCAAGCTCGAAGGGGAGCGCAAGCTGGCGCCTGGTTAGTTTGATGATCAAGTAGAGCACGATGGCGACGGCCACGCCCAGGGAGAGCTGTTCAGGCGAGAGCACGACGAGCCCCCAGGTGCCCAGCATGATGCCCAGCCCCCCGGCAATGGAAAATGCCGCTAAAAAACGCAGCGGCAGAAGGTGGCGCCGAAACTGCCAAACCTGTAAGGCATTGGTGACGAGATTCGGCACGACCAGGGTGGCAATGGCGAGTTTGACGTCGTAAAGCATGGTGAGTACGGGCACGACGATGACCGGAACGCCGGAGCCGATGGCGCCTTTGACGACGCCTGCCGCCAAAAGGGTGAAGAGAGTGATCAGCATGGGCGTCTCTGAACGAAGGGCCCTCCTTGGAGAGCCGAATGATGACGTAAGTGCATTATTTGAGTACGTAGCTTATTTAAGTACGTAGCAGGGCGTATACGGTTGGCCGTCGAGCTTCATCCGCCCTTGGGCGACGAAGGAGGTCAATAGCTCGTCCAGGCGGCGCATGAGTTCGGGTTCGGCGGTGAGAACGAAGGGACCGTGAGCTTCGATGGCGCGGATACCCTGCTCCTTGACGTTACCGGCCACGATGCCCGAGAACGCGCGACGCAGATTGGCAGCAAGCTCGTGCGTTGGCTGGTTGCGGTGAAGCGCCAGCGCTCGCATGGCCTCATGCGTTGGCTCGAAAGGTGCCTGGAACTCGCGCGCGATGTTCAAACGCCAATGGAAGTAGAAGGCGTCCTGGCGCTCGCGACGGGACTCGGCGACGCGATCGATGCCTTCGCGCATCGTGCGGGCCACGCTCACCGGGTCACCGGTGATGATGGTGTAGTAGCGGCGGATCTCTTCACCCAGGGTATAGACGAGAAATTCGTCGATTTTCTCGAAGTACTCCTTGGCGCTTTCGGGACCAGTGAAGACCAGCGGGTAGGAGATATCTTGGTTGCCCGGGTGGAGCAAAATACCGAGCAGGTAAAGAATCTCTTCGGCGGTGCCCACGCCCCCCGGAAAGACGATGATGCCGTGCCCCAGGCGTACGAACGCTTCCAGGCGCTTCTCGATGTCGGGCATCACCACCAGTTCGTTGACGATTGGGTTGGGAGCTTCGGCGGCAATGATGCCGGGTTCGGATACGCCGAGGTAACGCCCCTCCTTGCGCCGCTGCTTGGCATGCGCCACGTTGGCGCCTTTCATCGGCCCTTTCATAGCGCCGGGGCCGCAGCCAGTGCAGATGTCCAAGTCGCGTAGGCCCAGATGGTATCCAACGTCCTTGGTATATTCGTACTCTTCGCGCGAGATCGAGTGCCCGCCCCAGCAGACCACTAGACTCGGATCACGCCCCGGTTTGAGCGCGCCCGCCTTGCGCAGGATATGGAACACGGCGTTGGTAGTGCCTTCGCCCGTGGTCAAATCGAAGCGGTTGTGGTGCTGGATTTCGTTGTAGACGTAAACGATGTCGCGCAGGATTGAGGAGAGGTGTTCGCGAATACCGCGAATCATGCGCCCATCGACGAAGGCATCGGCGGGTGCATTGGTTAGCTTCAACCGAATGCCGCGATCCTGCTGTAACACTTCGATATCGAAGTCTTTATAGGCTTCCAGAAGCGCGACGCTGTCATCGGTGGGATTGCCGCAGTTGAGCACCGCCAAGGCGCAGCGACGCAGTAGGTCGTGCAGCCCGGTCTGCGAGGTGCGGTGCAGCCGGTTGACCTCCTGCTGGGAAAGAATCTCGAGGCTGCCTTCCGGGGAGATAATGGTGGAGATCGTTTCTCGAGGTGTGACAATGGCGGACATGAACGCGCTTTCCTTATGCTTGAGACCGGTCGTTGAGTGTAGCCCTTGGCAGCAGTCGTTAAGAACAGTCGTTAAGAGAAATCCTTGAAATAAGAAAAGATTCTATCACGCGTAAACTGAGACGTTTAGCGGCTTAATTCATAACGGAATATGATAGAATTTGGCCAATTCGATAACTGACGGCGTTTCTCATGTTCAACGCTCACTACTTCCGCACGTATATCACGCTGGTCGAAACGGGGAGTTTCACGCGTACCGCGCAACGCCTGGAAATGACCCAGCCAGGCGTTAGTCAACATATCCGTAAGTTAGAGAACTATCTTGGCAAGCCGCTTTTGGAGCGCCATGGCCGCACCTTCACCCTGACCGAAACCGGCAGGCGGGCCTACGACTATGCACTGAAGCTGTTTACCGAGCACGAACAGTTTCGCCACGGTTTAGACGATGATTCGCTGGATAGCGGTGAATGTCGGATCGCCTCGCCGGGAAGCGTGGGGCTGATGCTCTATCCCTATCTGCTCGGGCAGCAGCAGATGCATCCAAGCCTGACCGTCAACTACAGTTTCGCCTTCAATCACGAGATCGTCGGCGACTTGATCGAGGGACGCTACGACCTGGGTATCGTCACCGAAGCGGTCAATCATCCCGAGATCAACGCTGAGCTATGGCATGCCGAGCCACTTTGTCTCGTGGTACCCGCCGACTTCACCGGCACCACGCTTAGCGAGTTGATGGGGATAGGCTTCATCAATTACTACGATGGGGTCAATCACGCCACCGCGCTGCTCAAGGCCAACTACGCCGATGAGTTTCGCTCCATGGCGCACTTTCGCCAGCAGGGGTTCACCAACGAGGTCAGCATGGTGCTCGACGCGGTAGCGCGGGGCCTGGGCTTTACTGTGGTGTCGCGCTTGGTACTCGAAACCTCGCCGTGGCAGCGCCAGGTCAAAGCGTTGAGCTTGCCCAACGCCGTCAACGAGACGCTCTACGTGGTTCGCCGCCGCGGTGCGGCACTGCCCAAGCGCTATCAAAAACTGCTCGATGGGTTCCAGCAGCAGCGCCTTCAAGAGACGGCGCCTGCGCTGCTGGAATAGACGCTGCTAACGACTCATCTTCTCAAGAATTAGCTGCGGTAGGCGTCGATACTAGGGCAGCTGCACACCAACTGGCGGTCACCGAAGACGTTATCCACGCGGTTGGCCGCCGGCCAATATTTCGCCGCCTTCACCGCGTCGCTGGGGAAGGCGCCTACTTCACGGCTATACGGCCGCTCCCAGTTATCATCGGCCAAGTCCGCTTGGGTGTGCGGTGCATTGACCAGCGGGTTGTTATCGGCGGGCCACTCACCGGCAGTGACGCTATCGATCTCTTTACGAATCGCCAGCATGGCATCGCAGAAGCGGTCGATCTCGTAGCGTGATTCCGACTCGGTGGGCTCGATCATCAGTGTGCCCGGCACCGGGAAGGACATCGTCGGCGCGTGGAAACCATAATCCATCAAACGCTTGGCGATATCCTCTTCGCTGATACCGCTCTCGGCTTTGAGCGGGCGCACGTCGATGATGCACTCGTGGGCTACCGTGCCGTTTTCGCCGCGGTAAAGAATCGGGTAGGCATCTTCCAAACGCTTGGCGATGTAGTTGGCATTGAGAATGGCCAATTGGGTAGCTTCGCGTAGCCCGCGCGCGCCCA
Source organism: Halomonas dongshanensis (assembly GCF_024790395.1). Taxonomy (GTDB): domain Bacteria; phylum Pseudomonadota; class Gammaproteobacteria; order Pseudomonadales; family Halomonadaceae; genus Vreelandella; species Vreelandella dongshanensis. The sequence goes on along the minus strand of NZ_JAJISC010000007.1, from coordinate 161,057 downwards.
TCATCTTGATATAGGCCCAGGAGATCGGCAGGATCGAAGCGCTACCGAAAGCTGCTGCAGCCACTGCGCCGCTGGCAGCATCGACGCCCGCAATCGGGGTCACGCTATGATTGGGCACGAAGGGCGCCAGGTGCGCCTTCACGCCGATGGGGCCCATGCCGGGGCCGCCGCCGCCGTGGGGAATGCAGAAGGTCTTGTGCAGGTTCAGGTGTGAGACGTCGCCGCCGAAGTCACCAGGGCGCGTGAGACCGACCTGGGCATTCATGTTGGCACCATCGACATACACCTGGCCGCCGTGACGATGAACGATCTCGCATACTTCGCGTACCCGCGCTTCGAACACGCCGTGGGTAGAGGGGTAGGTGATCATGATCGCGGAGAGCGCATCGCTATGTTTAGCCGCCTTGGCACTCAAATCATCGACATCGACGTTGCCGCGCGCGTCGCACTCCACCACCACGACCTGCATGCCCAGCATCGCAGCAGTGGCCGGGTTGGTGCCGTGCGCTGAGCTTGGAATCAAGCAGACGTTACGATGCGCTTCGCCCTGGGCAGCCTGATAGCGACGAATGGCGAGAAGGCCCGCGTATTCGCCCTGGGCGCCGGAGTTTGGCTGCATCGAGATATGATCGTAGCCCGTCACTTCGACCAGGAAGGCGGCGAGCTCGTCGATCATCTGCTGGTAGCCTGCGACCTGATCGCGTGGCGCGAAGGGGTGCAGGTGAGCGAAGGCGGGCCAGGAGATCGGAATCATCTCACTGGTGGCGTTGAGCTTCATGGTGCAGGAGCCTAGCGGAATCATCGCATGCGCCAGCGACAAATCCTTGTTCTCCAGGCGCTTGAGATAGCGCAGCATCTCGGTTTCGCTGCGGTAGCGGTTGAACGTGGGGTGGGTGAGGAAATCGCTCTCGCGGGTAAGCTCCGCTGGAATGCCCGTCAGTTTCTTCTCGATGACCTCTTCGTCGAGCACGCCGACGGCTAAGCCGTGCTCACTGCCCAATAGCACGTCAAAAAGCGTCGCCACGTCGGCGGCGGTGGTGGTCTCGTCGAGACTCAGGCCAACGTCGCCATCGGCGAAGTAGTGCAGATTGATGTCATGGGTCATGGCGCGACCGTGGATTTTGCCTGCATCGACGCCGGTCAGGCGCAGGGTATCGAACCAACTGTCGTGGGCAAGCGCCACGCCTGCCTGTTTGAGGCCCGTGGCCAGCAGCGTGGTCAGGCGGTGAACGCGATGGGCAATTTTGCGTAGCCCCTCGGCGCCATGATAAGTGGCGTAGAAACCGGCGATGTTAGCCAGCAGCGCCTGTGCGGTACAGATGTTGGAGGTCGCCTTCTCACGGCGAATGTGCTGCTCGCGGGTCTGCATCGCCATGCGTAGCGCGGTGTTACCTCGGCTGTCTTTAGAGACGCCGATGATACGCCCGGGCATCGAGCGCTTGAGCTTGTCGGCGGTGGCAAAAAACGCCGCGTGCGGTCCGCCAAAGCCCATGGGCACGCCAAAGCGCTGGCTGTTACCGACGACGATGTCGGCGCCGAAAGCGCCCGGCTCTTTGAGCAGCACCAAGCTCAAGAGATCGGTCGCCACGCAGGTCATAATGTCGCGTTCGGCCGCTTGCGTGATCAGGTGTTTGAGATCGTGTAGCTCACCGCTGGCCGAGGGGTACTGGATCAGCGCACCGAAGACGTCGTGCTCGGCGAGCGTCGCGGCGGGAGCAACGATAAGCTCGAAGCCAAAAAATTCGGCGCGAGTTTTGACCACGTCGAGGGTCTGAGGAAAGACATCGTCGGCGACGAAGAAAGTCTTACTCTTGCGCTTTTTGTTGCTGCGCTGGCACAGCGCCATGGCTTCGGCGGCGGCGGTCGCCTCATCGAGCAGCGAGGCGTTGGCAAGCTCCATGCCGGTGAGGTCCATCACCATCTGCTGGAAATTGAGCAGACCTTCCAAGCGACCCTGGGAGATTTCCGGCTGGTAGGGCGTGTAGGCGGTGTACCAACCTGGGTTTTCGAGCACGTTTCGCTGGATCACGGCGGGCATGTGGTTGGCGTAGTAGCCCTGGCCAATGTAGCTTTTGGCTACGCGATTCTGGCGTGCCAGATGTCCCAAATACTCCAGCGCTTCGGCTTCACTACGCGGAGCGTCCAGATCGAGCTCTCGCCCTAGGCGAATGTCGCTGGGCACCGTCTTGTCGATCAGCGCTTCGATGCTCGGGGTATCTAAAACGTCGAGCATGCGCGCCATATCGTCGCTACTTGGGCCGTTGTGGCGCTTGATGAAGGCGTCGTGATCGGCCAGTTCGGCCAGGCGAGTGGTTTCAAAGGACATGAGGGAGCTTCCAGACGGTGAAGTGAACCCAGGCAGGTGCCACGGTGAAAAAAAGCCTGCCACAGGGCAGGCTCGTATCGTGCAGTTAGGCGTCGCTGCTGATCGCAGCTTTGTAGCCGTCAGCATCGAGGAGGCCGTCGATGGCGCTATCGGCCAAGCGTATCTTCATGATCCAGCCGCCTTCGTAGGGCGCGTCGTTGACCGTTTCAGGAGCGTCTTCGAGTGCGTCGTTGACGGCGATGACTTCCCCTGCAACGGGAGCGTAAAGATCAGAAGCAGCTTTGACCGATTCGATGACGCCGAACTCTTCACCCTTTTCGAGCGTGCGACCTACCTCGGGCAGCTCGACGAACACGACATCGCCCAGCGCTTCTTGCGCGTGGTCGGTGATGCCGACGCTGACCGTGCCATCCTGATGATCGAGTACCCACTCATGACTTGCGGCGTAACGGAGATTCGCGGGAATGTTGCTCATTGTATTTTCCTATATGAAACAGTTGTCTGGACGAAAGCATACTAACGCGTATCGCAGCCGATGACGACTGGCGGAAAAGGGTTGCATCGTCGACAGATGGCGCTATGGTAACGTGTTTCCGATCGGAAACAAGTTTCTTTTCCGCGACATCGGCTCCTTCTGCACGCTGGATAAAAGCGTAGATGCCAATGGCGCAGTTGGTGTAAAAAAGAGAGCGTTACATAGGCCCATGTGGGGCCACGATAGCGCTTGCGGCAGATGCCGAACGCGACACTAATAATGCAGGCAAGAAGGGCGAGGACAGCATAGTGGACATTTTGACGAGAGCCGTGGAGGCCATCAATGGGGTCGTGTGGGGCCCTTTGATGTTGATACTGCTGCTGGGCGTGGGCATTTATCTGCAGGTGGGGCTCAAGCTTCTGCCCGTACGTAAGCTGGGTATGGGCTTTAGTTTGCTATGGCAAGGGCGAGACCCCAAGCCCAAACAAGACGTTGCCAAAAGCGCGACAAAAGACGACGAAGGTGAAATCTCCCCGTTCAACGCCCTCATGACGGCGCTTTCAGCGACCATTGGTACGGGCAACATTGCCGGTGTGGCGACCGCCATCGCCCTAGGCGGCCCAGGGGCGGTGTTCTGGATGTGGATCACCGCCTTGGTGGGCATGGCGACCAAGTTCTCAGAAGCCGTGCTTGCCGTGCGCTACCGGGAAACCGATAGCACCGGCTTTCACGTCGGTGGGCCGATGTTCTACATCAAAAATGGCCTGGGCAAGAAGTGGATGTGGCTCGGGGTACTGTTTGCCTTCTTCGGCGCGGTCGCGGCCTTCGGGATCGGCAACACCGTACAGTCGAACTCGGTGGCGGATGCCATGGAGTCGACCTTCGGTGTACCACATTGGTTGACCGGCGTGGTCATCATGGTGCTGGCCGGAGCGGTCATTTTGGGTGGCATCAAGCGTATCGCCAAGGTGGCGGGTAAGCTCGTGCCGCTAATGGGCGTGGCCTATATCCTGGCCGGTCTCATCGTACTGGTCATCAACGCCGACCAAATCGGCGAAGCCTTCCGCCTGATCTTCTACTACGCCTTTAACCCCATTGCTGCGGCCGGTGGCTTTGCTGGCGCTGCCGTGATGGCCGCCATCCGCTTCGGCGTGGCACGGGGTATCTTCTCCAACGAGGCGGGACTGGGCAGCGCGCCAATCGCTCACGCCGCAGCGCGCACCAAAAATCCGGTGCGCCAAGGGCTGATCGCCATGCTGGGTACCTTTATCGATACCATCATGGTCTGCACTATCACCGCACTGGTGATTCTCACCTCGGATATCTGGGTGCAGGGGGAGCAAGGTGCTTCGCTCACCGCGCTCTCCTTCGATGCGGCGCTGCCAGGCTTTGGTAATCAGATCGTGGCGGTGGCGCTGGCCATCTTTGCTTTTACCACCATTTTGGGCTGGTCGTTCTACGGCGAGAAGTGCTTCCAGTTCCTCTTCGGCACTCGCTCGATCATGCTCTACCGGGTCATCTTCGTGCTGGCGATCCCGCTGGGTGCGATTGCCCAGCTCGGCTTTATCTGGCTGATGGCAGATACCTTCAACGCCATGATGGCGATTCCGAACCTGATCGCTCTGGCGCTGCTGTCGCCGGTAGTGTTCAAGCTGGCGCGGGACTACTTCAACGGTAAAGACGTGCTGCCGGGCGAAGAGCTCGACCATGATCAGCCGGGCAACGATAAATAACCGAGCGTTTAAACGTTAGCGGCATCGAATGCAAGTGCTCGGTGCTTGCCAATGCCGGGAAGGCACCCAGGGTGGCTTCCCGTTTTTTTCGCTGCGTTTCGATGCGCAGGCACATGCTTTCAAGGACAAGGAGCTCAGCATGACGGATCTCAAACACACGCCGCTTCACGCACTGCACCAGGAGCTGGACGCTAAGATGGTGCCTTTTGCCGGCTATGACATGCCAGTGCAGTATCCGCTGGGGGTCAAAAAAGAGCACGAGCACACCCGTGCCCAGTGCGGCTTGTTCGATGTCTCTCATATGGGACAAATCAGTGTGTCAGGCGCGGACGTTGCCGAGGCGTTGGAGACGCTCATCCCGGCCGATCTGCTCGGCCTACCCGTGGGCGGTCAGCGCTATGGTCTCTTCACCGGTACCGAGAGCGGTATTCTGGATGATCTGATGCTGGTCAACGCCGGTGATCACTTCTATCTCGTGGTCAACGCGGCGTGCAAGGAGCAGGATTTGGCGCATCTGCGCGTCAACCTGGGCAATACCCACGAGATCGACGTGCTGGAGCGTGGGCTTTTGGCCCTGCAGGGGCCGAAGGCGGCCGAGGTGATGGCGCGCCACTGCCCAGACGCCTGCGAATTGATCTTCATGCAGCATGGGCGCTTTACCCTGGGAGGCGTCGAAGTGTGGGTAAGCCGTAGCGGCTACACCGGTGAGGACGGCTTCGAAATTTCGATTCCCGCCGAGCAGACCGAGGCCGTGGCACGTCTGCTGCTGGGCGAGCCTGAAGTGGAGGCGATTGGCCTTGGCGCGCGTGACTCGTTGCGTCTGGAAGCGGGCCTGTGTCTTTACGGCCACGATATGGACGAAACGACGACGCCCGTAGAAGCAGGATTGATCTGGGCTATCGCCAAGCCTCGCCGTCACGGCGGCGAACGTGCGGGGGGCTTTCCCGGCGCCGATCTCATTTTGCACCAGATCGATGCCAAGGATCACGGGCGCAAGCGGGTAGGCCTCGTCGCCGAGGGCCGTGCCCCCGTACGCGAAGGCGCCGAGCTCACCGATGCCGATGGCAAGGTGATTGGTCAGGTTACCTCGGGCGGTTTTGGGCCAAGCTTAGGCAAGCCCGTGGCCATGGGCTACGTCGAGCGCGCGTACGAGGCGCCGGGGAGCAGCGTCTTTGCCGTGGTGCGCGGCAAAGCGCTCCCCATGACCGTGACCGCCACGCCTTTCGTGGCGGCCAATTACTATCGTGGTTAAACGGCGCTATCACTAACTGCTAGCAGATCATCCCTAGCGCAACACCTGGCGTGGATCGACTGGCTTACCGGCCTGACGCAGGTCGAAAAGCAGATCGTGGCGCTGGGTGTCGCTGTTCTGACCCACCACGCATAGCTCCTGCCCCGGCGTCACGTTATCGCCTACCTTTACCAACAGTCGCTCGCACAGCGCGTAGACCGATTGCAGGTTATCCGGGTGGTGGACGATGACCACCTGACCTAGTTGGCGCATGCTGCTGGCAAAGCGGACTTCCCCGGCGGCGACCGCCTTGGCCCGCGCGCCCGTTTGAGTGGCCAACAGCATCGGCTGCAAGGTGCCGTGGCTATCGGCGCCAAAGCTGCGGACTACGCGGTAGTCGTCGAGCGGCCAGGGCCAGCGGCGAGCCGAGGCGGGCAGTGATTGGCTACGCGCAGGCGCACTGGGCGCGCTGGCTGCGGTATTGCGTGAGGCCGTGGCCGCTGAGCTTGCCCTTGATGCCGACGCCGAGGCGGAACCAATGGGCACGCTAATGACCTGGCCAATACGCAGCGCCGTTGCCGATACGCCGGGGTTGGCGCTCTGGATGCGTCCGCTGGTGGTACCGAAATGGCGGGCGATACCGGAGTAGGTGTCTCCCGCGCGAATTTGGTAGCGGTAGGGGCCACCCGAAGGCGCGCGCTCCTGCTGTGTGGGCATCAATAAACGCTGTCCCACGGCCAGCCGGCTGGCATCGACGCCAGGGTTGAAGCGCTGTAGTCGCTCGATAGGTACATTGGCGCGCTGTGCCAGTTGGCCTAGGGTGTCACCGCGCTGGACCTGAATCCAGTTGCCGCCCACCTGGGCGTTTTCTGGTGGCGCCACCCGATTCGACGTGGCGGGCGACCCCGCACAGCCTGACAGCGCCAGCATGATCATGCAGAGCCCCGCCCATTTGCTCAGGTTCGTGCGGGGCGTCCTCGTGCGGCTTTTCATACGGCTATCGCGCGAGGCGCTCAGTCGTGCGACGAGAGACGCTCCAGTTGGGCGTCCTTTTCCTGCCAAAGAGAGTTGATCCATGAATGGAAGCGTTCCTTGTGCTGCGCTTTTTCGTGGTAGTTGGCCTCGAGCATCCAGGCGGGCACCTCGAGTTTGCGTGCGCGCAGAAGAATGGCCTGCTCCTTGCCGCAAAGAAATCCCCAGAAGCTGGGCTTGGGATTGGCGTAGCTGAGCGTGACGTCAAGAATACCATCTAACTGGCTGCCTAGCAGGCTAATCACCTGCGCCACGCCGCCGCTTTTAGGGCGTAATAGATACCCATAGGGGCTACCTTGAGCGCTGCGTTTGGCCGGAGTGAAGCGCGTGCCTTCGACGAAATTGAAGATCGCAATGGGTGAGGTGCGCGCACGTCGGCACATCCGCTCGGTCGACTCGCGGTCGATCGAGGCAAGTTTAGGGTTGGTAGCGATCTGTTCGCGACTAAAACGCCGCATCAGCGGAAATTCCAACGCCCAAAAGGCGAGTCCAACGATGGGGATCCACACCAGTTGGCGCTTGATGAAAAAGCGTGGCATGGGGATGCGCCGATGAAACACCATCAGCAGCATGAAGATATCCGTCCAGCTGCGATGGTTGGAAATCACCAGCCACCACTGGTCGGTGCTCAACTGCTCGGGCACCTCGGCATCCAAACGTGGGCGTAGCCAGCGCTTCATCCACCATAGGTTAGCGCCTATCCAGTTAAGTGCCACACGGTTGAGGCGCAGCAGCAGCCACTGGCGGCCGCGCTGGCTCGGCGTTAGGAGTTTGGCCAGCGTGAGCAGTATGAGCGGTACGCCCCAAAAAAGTGTACTTAGGACCAGCAGCAGGCAACTGACGACTCCTTTGATGATTGGCATGGCGTTGTCCTTAGGGCGTATTTTCAGCCGCGTAGTTTTATCACAGGATAGTGGGTAATTGGAGCGACATGGCAGGCCAAGGTCGTGGCGGTAGGGATAAATTTATCCGCAAGCGGGCGACACCCTGCTAGCTTAACAAGAGGCCGATGGCGCGATCATCGGTGGCCGGCTTACTAAAAAAGCGAGGTTCGACATGGCAGGATTCGACAAACGCGTTTCTTCCTATGAAGAGGCAATGGACGGTATCGAGAGCGGTATGACCGTGATCGCTGGTGGCTTCGGGCTCTGCGGCATTCCCGAGAACCTGATCGCCGAAATCAAACGGCGCCAAGTGATGGATCTGACGCTCATTTCCAATAACTGTGGCGTCGATGGGTTTGGCTTAGGGCTATTGCTCGAGGACAAGCAGGTAAGCCGTATCTACGCCTCTTATGTCGGCGAAAATGCCCTGTTCGAACAGCAGATGCTCAACGACGAAATCGAGGTGATTCTGACCCCCCAAGGCACGCTCGCCGAGAAGATGCGCGCAGGGGGCGCAGGCATTCCCGCCTTCTATACCGCTACCGGCTATGGCACGCCCATTGGCGAAGGGAAGGAGGTACGCGAGTTCAACGGCCGTCACTACATCTTGGAAGAGGCCTTCACTGGCGACTTCGCCATCATCAAAGGCTGGAAAGCCGATCGCTACGGTAACGTGGTCTATCGCCATACGGCGCAGAACTTCAACCCCTTGGCCGCCACGGCGGGCAAGATCACCGTCGTCGAGGTTGAGGAGATCGTCGAGCCGGGTGAGCTTGCGCCGAGCGAGATTCATACGCCGGGCATCTACGTCGACCGCATCATTCAGGGAAGCTTCGAGAAGCGTATCGAAAAGCGCACCGTACACGGTGGATAAGGCGCTGCTGCTTTTCGTACTGTTGATTTGACGTTACTCCTAACACGTTACCCGTACTCGTATCGAACAGAGGCACGTACCATGGCACTGACCCGCGAACAAATGGCGCAGCGCGTAGCGCGCGAGCTCGAAGACGGCTTCTATGTCAACCTCGGTATCGGCATTCCGACCTTGGTGGCTAATTACATTCCCGACGGTATCGACGTCATGCTGCAGTCCGAAAACGGTCTGCTCGGCATGGGGCGTTTTCCTACCGAAGAGGAACTCGACCCTGACATGATCAATGCGGGTAAGCAGACGGTTACCGCGCGGCCAGGGGCGGCGATTTTCTCCTCGGCGGAGTCGTTCGCCATGATCCGCGGCGGCCACGTGGACCTTACCGTCCTTGGCGCCTTTGAGGTGGATCAGTATGGCAATATCGCCTCCTGGATGATTCCCGGTAAATTGATCAAGGGCATGGGCGGCGCCATGGATCTGGTGGCTGGTGCCGAGAACATCATCTGCACCATGACCCACGCCTCCAAACACGGCGAGTCGAAGCTGTTGGAAAAGTGCGAATTGCCATTGACGGGGGCGGGCTGCATCAACCGAGTCTTGACCGATTTGGCGTATCTTGAGATCAAAGATGGCGCCTTCATTCTCAAGGAGCGCGCGCCGGGCGTCAGCGTCGAGGAGATCAAAGAGAAAACGGCAGGCAAACTGATCGTACCCGACCACGTGCCCGAGATGACCTTCGACGCCTAAACGCACTTGCTGCCGTCGATGAGCATCCCCAAAACCTGCAAAAAGCCGAGCCCAGGTGGGCTCGGCTTTTTTGTCTTTACGAGATAATCGCTTCGAGATGGTGGTTTATGCGCTTAGGCGGCCCACATGACCTCGACGCTGCGGCGCCGATCGCTGGCGCAGACCTGATTGACGCCCAGGCCACCCAGGCAGAGGCGGTGCTCGTCACCGTGCCCGAAGACCACCTTTTGCCCTAGGGTAGGATAAAAGCGTGAGACGAGCGCGGGGTGGGAGGGGAAAAGGCCATGGGCGCTGCCGTCGAGACTCTCCATTCCCGTGGCCTGAAAGGCGCTATCGAGAGCATCGAGCGGGCTACCCAGCGCGCGACAGTCGAACCCGGCGTGGTGGATGCGTGGCCCCATGATCGCAAGCCATCCCGCCAGCGGGTGCGCTTCACTGAGCGTGAGATAGCGCTCCCAGGAGGGCATGGGCCAGGGACGGCCACGGCATAGTAGGTTATGGCCTTTACAATCCTGCGGATGCGCCTGGTTGACCAGTTCAAGCAGGGCGATATCGGCATCGTCCTGCAACGCTTTGGTGTTTAACTCGATCAGCACGAGCCACGCCTCGTTGCCGGGCGGTGACAGCGCGGTGAGTCGACAGCCGGTTTCGATGTCGTCTTGCTGGTGGCGTAGTCGATACCCCATATGGCCAAGCTTGGGTAACAGCGCTTGCGTTGCGAAGGGGCCTTGATCGAATGTGACCAGCGCGAGGTAGTCCACGCGCGCATCGGCAGGCCATAGCGGTAGGGCACCTATATCCGGGTAGGTATGAACGTAATCCAGCCACAGCTGCTGGACGAACTCTTCGCGTTGCATCGTCTCCTCCTCGCCAGCCCGAAGGCCGCTACGGTCGATGGACGTATTGTGGTTGTTATTCAAAGCAAGCCATTCCTACAGGCTAGACACTTACTTTATGGCGTTATTCGTGACTATAGGCAAGCGAAGGAGCGAGGCGTTCAATGAAGTGGGCCATCAAGTGAGTCTTTTGGGCGCTTAGAGTAAGCCATTGGCGCGAACGTACTGGGCGAACTCAGTAAAGCCGCCGATATGCTGCTGGTCGATAAATACCTGGGGGACGGTGTGAACCGGCTTGCCAGCGGTCTTGGCAATGTCCTCTTTGGTGACGCCTTCGCTTGGCATATCGATGTAGCGATAGCCCTCGATCTTGTCGGCCTGCTCCAACTGCTCGGCCAGATGCTTGGCGCGAACGCAGAAGGGGCAGCTCATGCGACCATAGATGACGACGAACATAGTCAACGTACTCCTCGATAGTGATAAAAGCGGCGATGGCGGCATTGTGACGCAGACGGGCAGCGTTGACCAATGCCGTCTTTACACGTCCGCTTTTGCGAGCGCCACCCGTGCGCGACGGCTATGCTGACAGGCAGCGGTATTCGATAACTCGATATGGAGAGGCGTATGTCACATGCAAGCGATAACACTCCGCGCATTGCCGTGGTCACGGGGACCAGCAGCGGTATCGGTGCGGCGGTGGTCAAGGGGCTCTGTGCGCAAGGGCATCAGGTGCTGGCCGTCGACTTCAATGCCAAAGGCAAAGAAGTAGCTGAGGCGGCTGGCGCAGCGTTTTACCAAGCCGATCTGAGCGACGCGGAAAGCTGCCGTGGTGCCATCGATGAAGCGGTCAAACGCTTTGGCGGCGTAGATATCTTGATCAATAACGCCGGTATTCAACACGTCGAGTCCATCGAAGCCTTCCCCGAAGCGAAGTGGCGCCAAATCATCGACTTGATGCTTACGGCGCCTTTTTTGCTTACCCAAGCCGCTTGGCCTCACATGCGTAAGCGGGGCTGGGGGCGTATCGTCAATATCGCCTCCATTCATGCTCAGGTGGCCTCTCCAGGTAAGGCCGCCTACATCAGCGCCAAACATGGCTTGATCGGGCTGACCAAAACCGCTGCCCTCGAAGGCGGCGAGCAGGGCATCACCGCTAACGCGATCTGTCCTGCCTACGTCAAAACGCCGCTGGTCGAGAACCAAATTGCAGATCAAGCCAAGCTCAATCACATGGACGAGCAAGAGGTCATCGAGAAGGTGATGCTCAAAAATGCCGCCATCAAACGCTTGATCGATCCCGAAGAGGTCGCCGTGCTAGTCGCCTATCTCATCTCCGATGCCGCCGGGGCGGTCACTGGATCGAGCTTTAACATCGATCTGGGTTGGACAGCGCACTAAGTCGGCTTAGCGTCGTACCGGGCGTTTTTGCAGCTTGCGCTGAAGGGTACGGCGGTGCATGCCGAGTGCACGCGCGGTCGCGGAGATGTTGCCATCGTGCTCTTGCAGCACTTTTTGGATGTGCTCCCAGGTGATGCGATTGATCGAGGGTGGGTTATCGGCAACTTCGATATTAGGGTCGGCTTCCTGGTGCTCGAAGGCGGCCATGACGTCGTCGGCATCGACCGGCTTGCACAGGTAGTTGACCGCGCCGAGTTTGATCGCCTCCACTGCCGTGGCGATGCTCGAATAGCCGGTGAGCACGATGACGCGGCAGTCGGGAACTACGTCCAAGAGTTCGGGTAGCAGTTTGAGACCGGAGCTGTGTTCGAGTTTGAGATCGAGCGTGGCCAGTGCAGGCTTCGACGAGGCTGCCAGGGCCAGGGCTTGTTCGGCGTCGTGGGCGACGCTGACGTCGAACCCACGCCGCGTCAGGGCGCGGCTAAGCACATGGCAGAACATTTCGTCGTCGTCGACGATCAGCAGGCGTTGCGCGTTTTCCATGGTGACCTCTTTCAAGCAAATACGGTAATGACTCTAAACGCTTGTTCCACCTCTGACCTCACCCCCGTGAGCTCACGGCGCCGTGGCGCGGGGTAGCGTTACCTCGGTCAGGGTGCCACCTTCGGGGTGGTTGTACAGACTCACCCCGCCACCGAAGCGGTTGATCGTTGCGTGGGTGAGAAAGAGCCCGATCCCCATGCCTTTGCTCTTGGTAGACACGAAGGTGTCTCCCAACTGGTCGGCAATCGACAGGGCGATGCCTGGGCCGTGATCGCGGATATCGATGACCACGCTCTCTTCTTGCCACTCCAAGTGAATGGCGATCTGTTCGGGATTGGCATCGGCGGCGTTATTGAGCAAGTTGGTCAGCGCCTGATCGAGGGTGGCGTCGACGGCAATCCAGGGGCGGCCACGCCGCTCGACGACATCGAGGGTATGGCTCACGTCTGGGCGAATCACCAGCCAGCGCTGTACCACGTCATCGAGCCAGGCTTCGGCGTCGCGAATTTCTGGCTCGGCCATCCGCCGCCGATCGGCATTGCTGACCAAGCGCTGTAGGTGAGATTTGCACAAATCCACCTGCTGGCGCAGTAGGGTGATGTCCTCTTTAAGCAGGGTGCTGGCCGAGGTGTCGTGCTGCATATCCTTAAGCAACACGGCCATCGTCGAGAGTGGCGTACCCAGCTCGTGAGCCGTGCCTGCCGCCTGCGTTGCCACCGCCAGCACCTGCTCGTTACGTAGCGCGCCTTCACGGGTGCGCGAAAGCGCCTGATCACGACTGCGCAACGCATGCGCCATTTTGTAGATGAAAAAGGTCACAAGCCCCGCCGAAAGGCCAAAATTCAACCACATACCCAGTACGTGAAGGCTCAAGGGCGTGCCGCTATGTACGTGGCCCAGCTGGGCTACTGGATAGTAGAAGAACATCAAGAAGGTGTAGCCCGCCATGGCGCAGCCGGCGATGGTCCAGGCGTGGCGCCAGGGTAGGGTGGCAGCGGCAATGGTGATCGGTACCAAGTAGTAGTTGATGAAAGGGTTGGTCGAGCCGCCGGAAAAGTAGAACAGCAGGCTGAGGCCAGCGACATCGGCCAAAAGATGGAGCAAATATTCAGTGTGATCCACGGCCCTGGGGCGGCCCAGGCGCCACCAGGTGGCAATGTTGAGCACGCCCATGGCACCGACCACACCGAAGATTTCGGCCACCGGTAACTTGAAATCGAGGAGCTTGATACCGACGACGATCAGCAGCAAAAAGCCCGTCCAGGTGATGCCGCGAACGATGGTCAGGCGCACCAAGTTGCGGTTGGGCGTCGAGAGCGGAAGCGGAAGGGCGTTTTGCATGGCAGATTACCGCGTGGCCGGCTGTTTGAGGCCGTGAATGACCGACTTGATCGCCAGTGTCATGACGTAGGTGAGCCAGCCAGCGCTGGCAAAGAGATTGAACAGCAGCACCTTCGAGGGCAGCCAGGCGCTACCTAACACCGTCTCGATGGCGATATGCAGAATCATCGCGAGCAGTAGCGGCAGAGCAAGCAAATGAATCCACATATCGGTGCGCCGTTTACGCACGTGATACCGGCGTAGCAAAAGGCGCATGGGACGATGCGCCCAGGCGAAGAAAATCATGGCGCCAATAATGAATAGCCAGGCGAGGGTGGGTTCGGTGCTGCCACGGTGTAGCGACAGGGTGATCGACCAGGCCAGCCCCAGCCAGGCCAGACCCTCGAGGCTTGCGATCACGTCGGCGTAGCGTCTCACTCTTTGCATGCAATGGTGCTCTTACTCAGGCGTATCTTGAAGAGGGCATCATACGCCACTTGCGCCTCGCTGTGGGGGATGTCGCAAGCAGGCGTGATTCAAGCCTCGGCGTGATTGGGTATACTAGGCGCCGCTCCTTACCTGGGTAGGTGGGGTCGCCGCTTGCCCAGCCGCTTTCAACGATTAAAAATTATCCCGATAGGATGTGCCGTGGACGCTATAACCCTGACTCGCCCCGACGACTGGCATCTACACCTGCGCGATGGTGCGGCGCTTAACGCCGTAGTTGCTCATACGGCTGCCCAAATGGGCCGGGCGATCATCATGCCCAATCTGACCCCGCCGGTCACTACCACCGCGCTTGCTCTGGAATATCGTGATCGCATCCTCGCCGCACTGCCCGAAGGCAGCCGCTTCGAGCCGCTAATGACGCTCTATCTTACCGATACCACCACGCCCGATGAGATCGAGCGCGCCGTGCAGAGCGGTTTGGTAAAAGCAGTTAAGCTTTATCCGGCCGGGGCGACGACCAATTCGGCCTCGGGCGTGACCGATCTTGCTCACTGTGATGCGAGTATTGCCATGTTGGCGCGTTTGGGCATGCCGCTGCTGGTACACGGTGAGGTGACGACGCCGGAGATCGATATCTTCGACCGCGAGGCAGTATTCATCGAGCGAGTAATGAAGCCGCTGCTCGAACGCCACCCCACCTTGAAGGTGGTTTTCGAGCACATCACCACTGCAGATGCTGCAGCGTTCGTCGCTTCGGCGCCGGATACCATCGGCGCAACCATCACCGCGCATCATTTGCTCTATAACCGTAACAAGATGCTGGTGGGGGGAATTCGTCCGCACTACTACTGCCTGCCAATCTTGAAGCGCGAACGCCATCGCGAAGCGCTGCTCGAAGCGGCGACCTCGGGGAGCCACAAATTCTTTCTCGGCACCGATAGTGCGCCCCATGCCAAGGGCGACAAGGAGTCGAGCTGTGGTTGCGCCGGTGCCTATACGGCGCCAGCGGCCATCGAGCTCTATGCCACGGCTTTCGATCAAGTGGGTGCGCTTGATCGCCTGGAAGGGTTCGCCAGTCTCAATGGCCCACGTTTCTATGGCTTGGCGCCCAATGCCGACCGCGTGCGGCTCGAGCGCTCAACGTGGACCATGCCGAAGAGCTTCCCCTATGCCGATGGTCAGACCATCGTACCGCTATTGGCGGGTGAGACCATCGGCTGGAAGTGTCGCGATCTAGACGCCTAAAACGTTAGCGCTGACTGATCCGTTTTAGCATCACGTCGACCATGCGCGAGGAGTGGTCGGCGGCGATGTCGAGAAACTGCTCGAAGGAGAGATGGTTGTCGCCGCTACCGGGAATGTCCGAAAGTGCTCTGACGACGACGAAAGGGCACTGATAGAGGTGACAGGTTTGGGCGATGGCCGCTGCTTCCATCTCCACCGCTAGCATGGCAGGAAACTGCTGGCGCGTGGCCTCGACGCGAACCGGGTCGGCCATGAAGGCATCGCCAGTGGCGATGAGCCCTTCGCGTACGCGCACTTCGCCAAGCTCGTCAATGGCTTCGCGTGCTAGCGCGCGAAGCGCTGGGTCGGCGGTGTAGGCGGCAGGCATGCCGGGTACCTGGCCCATTTCGTAGCCGAATACCACGGCGTCCACGTCGTGGTGGCGCACTTCGTCCGATACGATGATATCGCCAATGGCCAGATCAGCCGCAAAGCCACCGGCGGAGCCAGTATTGATCACCACGTCCGGTTGGTGGCGTTCGAGCAAGATGGCGGTGCCTACCGCCGCGTTGACCTTGCCGATGCCCGACTGCAGTACGATGATCTCCAGGCCATAGCGGGTGCCGGTATGAAAGACGAAGCCCGCATGCTCGATACGCTCAGCGTTCTCCAGCTGGCCTGCCAGAATCTTTACCTCTTGCGCCATGGCGCCAATGATACCGATACGCTTCATGAGGCGGCTCCTTCTGAGCGAGCGGCGGCGTCGTGCTGCTCGGCGGCTTGCAGCGTGTTTTCGAGCAGGGTGGCGACCGTCATCGGGCCAACGCCGCCGGGAACGGGGGTGATATGACTTGCTAGCGTGGAGGCGGCGGCAAAGTCGACGTCACCTACGAGACGCCCATCCTCCAGACGGTTGATGCCTACATCGATAACGATGGCGCCCCGTTTGATCCACTCGCCGGGGATGAAGTGTGGCTTGCCTACGGCCGCCACGACGAGATCCGCGCGCCGCACGTGGGCTTCGAGATCCTGCGTGAAACGGTGGCACACCGTGGTCGTGCAGCCCGCTAACATCAGCTCGAGCGCCATGGGGCGGCCAACGATGTTCGACGCCCCGATGATGGTAGCGTCCAGCCCGCGTACGTTGAGCCCGCTCTGCTCGAGTAGGGTCATGATGCCTTTCGGCGTGCAGGGGCGCAGGGCAGGCAAGCGCTGAGCCAGCCGACCAAGGTTGTAGGGGTGAAAGCCATCCACGTCCTTATTGGGCAGGATGCGTTCGAGAATCGGGCGGGCATCGAGATGATCGGGCAGCGGTAGCTGAACCAGAATGCCATCGACGCTGGGGTCCTGGTTGAGCTGGTCGACCAGCGCTTCGAGATCGGCTTGGCTCGTGGTGGCCGGTAGTTGGTGCTGGAACGAGAGAATGCCCGCCTGCTCGCAGGCGCGGTGCTTGTTGCTGACATAGACGTGCGAGGCGGGGTCCTGGCCCACGATTACCACGGCGAGTCCCGGTGCGCGCAGGCCGTTTTCTAGGCGCGAGGCTATCTTCGTCGCAACGCGTTGGCGAACCTGAGCGGCAATGGCCTTGCCATCGATGAGCTGGGCGGTCATGTAAGGTGGTTCCTAACGGTAAAAGAGTGAAGGAGTGAGAATGAAAACGCGGCGATTTTCTCATGCTCACCCAATAAGGCAAAGGTCTAATGCCGCAGGGCGATAGGCAGAGACGCTCTACGCCACGATGGCGTGATGCTAAATAGACAGGCCCGTGGTTGACTTTAAAATTAAAAACAGTAATATATGCCTCGCTTGAGACGGGCCACGCAGTGGTGTCTAGGTAACAATCGGGGTGTAGCGCAGTCTGGTAGCGCGCCTGCTTTGGGAGCAGGATGTCGGGGGTTCGAATCCCTCCTCCCCGACCACGCCTAACGCCTGAGTGTGCAATTGCTTTGCCCGGCGTTGGTTGTGGTCAAGTGCTCATCGGTATCTTTATCGATTCACGTGCGCCCATAGCTCAACCGGATAGAGCAACGGCCTTCTAAGCCGTAGGTTGCGGGTTCGAGTCCTGCTGGGCGTGCCATTCGATGGGTGCCAACCTAAGCATGATCAAGCGCTGTATTGTCAATGGTGGATGTAGCTCAGTGGTAGAGCCCCGGATTGTGGCTCCGGTGGTCGTGGGTTCGATCCCCATCATCCACCCCATGACAACGCAGACCCTCCCCAGGTTATGGTGGATGTAGCTCAGTGGTAGAGCCCCGGATTGTGGCTCCGGTGGTCGTGGGTTCGATCCCCATCATCCACCCCATAACCTCATGTTTTAGTTTTTTCCTTACTGCTTCTCTTCCTTTTTTAAAGCACCTTCAAAGCGCTTATCGCGGACTTCAAGTCGCTGTCTATTTTTCGTCTGCTTACTCCCTCTTTTTATCTATTTATTTTTATCCATCTTCCTCCCTTCCGTATGCGTGTTTTTCGCTTAAGATCGCGTTCGGCATGAGATATTGTGGCTGATAACCTACTGGCTAGGTGAAAAGCCTGATTTTGCCATATGATTTGGATGTTAAGGCCAGTTTAAGGGCGGAAAAAAGCGCTTTCCACCGTATTAAGTTTTCTGCGCAAGTGCTACTTTCTACTACGCTTTCAAGACGTTGGCGGATCGACCGCCGATGTGTGTTCACGGTGGTAGGAGAGGCTGAGATGGCGCGTCAAACGGTAGTACTGGGAGCGGGCATGGTTGGGGTGAGCATTGCCTGGCACCTGCAGCAGCGGGGCGAAGCGGTCACCTTGATCGACCGTCGGCAGCCCGGCCGTGAAACTTCCTTCGGCAATGCCGGGATCATCCAGCGCGAAGCGGTACGGCCGTATCCTTTCCCGCGTGACGTCAAGACGATCTTGAGCGTGCTGCCCAACCGGCGCGTGGATATTCGCTATCGTCCTGCGGGAATGGTCAATGCCGCCTCTCCGCTGCTGAGCTACTGGCACCATTCGGGCGGGCGCCACTATCGTAAGATCGTGCCTGAGTATGCCTCACTGATTCAGCTTTGCCTCAAAGCTCATGGGCCGATGATCGAAGCGGCCAAGGCCGACCACCTCGTGCGTCGTGAGGGCTGGCTCGAGATTTACCGTACCCAAGAGCGCCTGGATAAACGCGTCAAGGAGGCCAACGAGGCACGCGACCTCTATGGCGTGCAGTTCAACGTACTCGACCGCCAAGGCGTCGAGGCCAAAGAGCCCAATTTGGGTAAAGAGATCATTGGCGCCATCCACTGGCTCGACCCCTGGACAGTCGCTGATCCGGGAGCGCTGGTAGCTGCTTACGCCGATGCTTTCGTCGCTGCCGGTGGGCGTATTCTGCAAAGCGATATCCATGCCCTCGAGCAGGATGGCGAGGGTTGGCAAGTACAAACCGCCGAGGGTGCTCAGCCAGCCGATCAGGTCGTCGTTGCTTTGGGGCCCTGGTCGGGCGAATGGCTCAAGGCGCTCGGCTACGATTTCCCCACCTTCGTCAAGCGCGGCTACCATATGCACTACTCGACGCAGCCTGACACCAAGCTGCATAACTGGTTAATGGATGCCGAGGTGGGGTATCTGCTGGCGCCAATGAACGCAGGAGTGCGCCTGACCACCGGCGCCGAGCTCGACCGTTTGGACGCGCCTGCCGACGAGCATCAGCTCGCCGCCGCCGAAAACGTCGCCCGTTCGATCTTTCCGCTCGATGAGCGGCGCGACCCGAAAGCCTGGAAGGGCGCTCGCCCTTGCTTGCCCGATATGAAACCGGTCATCGGCCCGGCGCCCAACCACAAAGGGCTCTGGCTCGCCTTCGGCCACGGCCACCAGGGCTTTACCCTGGGCCCCGCAACCGGACAGCTCCTCGCCGACATGATGGACGGCGCCCCCACCGAGATCGACATGCGCCCCTTCCGCGCTGATCGTTTCTAGAATTTAGCTAGCCCTATACGCAAGAAGCGCCTCATCAGGCGCTTCTTGCGTTGTGGTGGTAAATTCTACTGCTTACTGCGCACCTTAATGAACACGGTGGCAACAGCAGCGACGCCGCCTAGGCCAAGTACTGAGGCTGCTATCTCGTGCCCATGAAGTCCGAGAGTGGTGGTGACGCCCAAAAAAGTAAGGCCAAGAATAAAGCCCATCCACTGCCCGCGGCGTATTTCTTGGATGTTCGCATCCTGAGTGCGGATATTGGAATCGGCGATGCGTAGGTTCGCTTCGTTTTCTTGGGTTTCCTGTATATGTCGATGGCGCTGTTGCTGCTCCGCCATAGTCAAGATGCGGTCTGCCGCGCCCGGGGTGATCGATTCATAGCGCTCCATCTCAGCTGAAGGAGGGAGCGGGCCTGAGTAGGTGACGCTCCTGGCTTCTAGCGAGCGAGGCCGCTTGTCGGTTTCCGAGCGCTGAAGGTCTGGAGAAAATTCAGTGGTGCGGGAGCTGTTGCTGTCGTCCATAGCGTTCCATTGCCATCTGCATATCTTGTCCAACTTTCAGAAAATCGCTCTGCATGGCCGCTGCGTCGTTGCCGTTATGTGTAAACGTGATGGGCTCTATTAATTTCCTTTTACGCGGAAAGATGCTGATTGAGCTGGCAGCTTTTACGTAGTCGATGAGTTTCATGATGCACCTCATAATCTTCATGCTCTCAAAATAACGCATTTAGCTATGAATTAGATAGGGGGAGCAAAAGATCTCTCTGCTCGTGTGCAATATCGTCTGCACTAGGGAAGTGGGAATGAACATAGCACCGAATGCGCCGTAACGTTACAATCTCGCCCACTTCGAATCCCTAGCCAATAGCAAGCGCACGCTTGGATGCATGGCTGAGTACCTAGTTTAGCTGAGGCAAGATGAAAGACGCGCAATTGGCCCAAGAGGCCGAGCTTCGACGCACCTTTGCGATCATCTCTCACCCCGATGCGGGTAAGACCACGATTACCGAGAAGATGCTGCTGTTTGGGAATGCCATTCAGCTAGCGGGGTCGGTGAAGAGCAAGCGTAACGACCGTCACGCGACCTCGGACTGGATGAAGATGGAGCAGGAGCGGGGGATCTCGGTGACGACCTCGGTGATGCAGTTTCCCTACGGTGGCCGCATCGTCAACCTGCTGGATACGCCTGGGCACGAGGACTTCTCCGAAGACACCTACCGCACGCTTACGGCCGTCGACTCTGCGCTGATGGTGATCGATGGCGCCAAGGGCGTCGAGGACCGTACCGTCAAACTGATGGAAGTGTGTCGTCTGCGTACCACGCCGATTCTCACCTTCATCAACAAGATGGACCGCGACATTCGTGACCCCATCGAGGTGATGGATGAAGTCGAAACGGTGCTCAACATCCAGTGCGCGCCGATGACCTGGCCGATTGGCATGGGTCGTCACTTCAAGGGCGTTTATCACCTCTACAATGATGTACTTCACCTCTACACCCAGGGGCAGGGTAACCGCATTCCCGACGACAAGCGCATCGAGGGCCTCGACAACCCCGAGGTCGACCGCGTGCTTGGCGAAGAGGCCGCCGAGGAGCTGCGCATGGAAGTCGAGCTGGTGCGCGGCGCTTCTCACGAATTCGATCTGGAAAGCTACCGTCGCGGTGAGCTAACGCCGGTCTACTTCGGTACGGCCATGGGTAACTTCGGCGTGCGCGAGATGCTCGATGGTTTCGTCGAATACGCGCCGCCGCCTCAGCCGCGTGAAACCGATACCCGCGAGGTGCCTGCCCAGGACGAGCGCTTTACCGGCTTCGTCTTCAAGATTCAGGCCAATATGGACCCGAATCACCGCGACCGCATCGCCTTTTTACGGGTTTGCTCGGGAAAATACGAAAAGAACATGAAGATGCGTCACGTGCGGATTGGCAAAGACGTCAAGATCGCCGACGCCTTGACCTTCATGGCGTCGGATCGCGCCCATGTGGAAGAGGCATGGCCGGGCGACATCATCGGCCTGCACAACCACGGCACCATCCAGATCGGCGATACCTTCACTCAGGGCGAGGACATGCGCTTCACCGGCATTCCTCACTTTGCCCCAGAGCTATTCAAGCGCGTGCGCCTGAAAGACCCGCTGAAAATGAAGGCACTGCAAAAAGGTCTGCAGCAGCTCTCAGAAGAGGGGGCGACCCAGGTGTTCATGCCGATGGACAACAATGATCTGATCCTGGGCGCCGTGGGTACGCTGCAGTTTGATGTTGTTGCCCACCGCCTGAAGGAGGAGTACAAGGTCGACTGTATCTACGAAGGGGTGAACGTTCAGACCGCTCGCTGGGTCTACTGCGACGATGCCAAGATGCTCGAAGAGTTCAAGCGTAAGGCCAGCACCAACCTCGCCATCGACGGCGGTGGCTACCTGACCTACATTGCTCCTACGCGGGTCAATCTGCAGATGACCCAAGAGCGTTGGCCCGATGTACGCTTCCAGCCCACGCGGGAGCACTAACAAGGCGCTCTTGAGGAGGCTCCTGTGCTGATCGACGCCCACTGCCATCTCGACTTTTCCGACTTCGATGCCGACCGTGAGGCGGTCATCGAGGCGGCGAGAAAAGTGGGCGTTGGTCACTTCGTCGTGCCGGGTACCCAGCGCGCGCACTGGAAGCGCGTGCTGGCGCTGGGGGAGCGACGCGACGTTAGCGTGGCCTTGGGGCTACATCCTTACTTCATCGATGCCCATCGTGATGCCGACCTCGATGCGCTGGCAGAAATGCTCGACGCGCACCCCGACGTGGTCGGGCTTGGCGAGTGCGGTATCGATGCGCGCTTCGATGACACCCTCTCACGCCAATGGCACTACTTCGAGTCCCAGCTAGCGCTAGCCAAACGCTTCAACCTTCCTATCGTCGTCCACTGCGTGCAGGCTAATGATCAAGTTGCCAAGTGCTTGAAGGAGGCAGACCTGCCTGCGCGGGGATTGATTCATGCCTTTGCGGGCTCGGCTCAGCAGGCGCAGCGCTTCATCGAACTTGGCTACGTGCTGGGTTTTGGCGGAGTGACGACGTTTGCGCGGGCCAAGCGGGTGCACGAGGCGGTGCGTGCGGTGCCCGACGACAGTTTCGTGCTCGAAACCGATAGCCCTGATATGCCGCTAGCGGGGTACCAGGGGCAGCGCAACGAACCTAGCCGCGTTGCGCTGGTGGCGCGCCATATCGCCATTCTACGTGGCGTCGATGAAGTAGCCGTGGCACGCCAAACGAGCCAAACGGCCGAGCTCCTGTTCGGCCTTAAGCCTTAGCCTTAATTAAATAGCGCAGCCTTACGACAGCACCTGCGCCGTGCGCTCCTTGATCGCGGCGGCAATCAGCTCCGGGTCGCGGCGCTCGATGGCGTAGGGTAGGGGCAGTAGCGTTACCGCCGCGCCTTCCAGTGCGAGCGCTTCATTAGCCTCAATCGCTTTAGTGCTCATGACCGCGAGAAGATCGACCGTACCTTCGGTGTTTTTAGCTGCAGCGACCACGTCGCCTACGCTTTTGTCGTTGGCATCGGTGACGCTGCTGCCTAGCGCTGGGATTTCGTTGCGATCCAGGCGGGCCCGAGCGAGGCGTTTTTTCACCTGGCCGCGAAAATGCGCGCGGGCCACCACTTCTTGGCCGGTATAGCAGCCTTTCTTGAAGCTTACGCCGCCCAGCGCCTCCCAATTGAACATCTGGGGCAGAAACTGGTCTGACTGTTCACCCTCAAGCCAAGCCAACCCCGCCTCGATATCGGCCAACTGCCACGCGGCGACATCGGCGCCCAGCGTCGTTGCAGCAAGATCATCTGACGGAAGGCAAAGCAGCAGGCGCTCGCCGGGAAGGGCGACGGCGAAGCGTTCATCATCAATGTTGTGCTGCTCCCAATCGGCGAGTGCGGAGAGTGCTAATTCGGAAGTAATGGCGCTAACGTCACTGCCCATGACGCCGACCAAGGCGATGCCGTTCTCGATGCTCAGTTCGGTTTTATAGAAAGCGGCGAATTTCTTGAGGTGCTGGGCCAAGGGTTCGGCCAGCGTACGGCTCAAGGCCAAGCGAAGATGATCATCTCCCACTTTCATCATTAAGGCGTTGGCCAGCATGCGTCCCTTGGGAGTGCAGAAGCAGGTGAGCGGGGCAAAGCGACCATCGGCGAGGTTGACCTGAGCGCTGGTCTGGCCTTGAAGAAACTTGGCCGCATCGGGGCCCTTGATATCCAGCGCGGCCAAGTGGTCGAGCGTTGCCGAGGCGTTCAGGGAGGCAGGCAGTGCCATACGGTCATCTCCTTATGTAAGCGTTGGTGACGTTAAGGCCAGTCTACCATGCGCAAGCAAGCTGCATAGCCGCTCCTGGGTGAAGCGGGGCGCTAGCCGTTAGCGTGCTAGACTGGAGGGTCGAAACCCCATTCGGCGAAGACGCCGAACCCGCACGAGGAGCACAGCATGGCCTATCAATCACTCACGTTTAGCGGCGTCGACAATGCCGACCAGGTCAATGCGATCACTACGGCACTGATGATGGTCGACGGCGTTGAAAGCGCCGAGGTCGGGCGTCACGGCGCCGAGGTAGAAGGGCGCGCATCACGCGACAAACTGATCAAAGCGGTGGCGGCGCTTAAACTCAAGGTGAAGGTGTCATGAGCCGCGCGCCGATCAGCGTCGTCACCGAAGCGGCGGGCGGCTATCGCCAGCGCGTTCAGGTGCCGGGGCGCGAGGAGTTCTTCGTCGACGTACCCAAGGCGCTTGGTGGTGAGGGAAGTGCGCCGGATCCTCACGATTACTTCGATGCTGCCATTGCTTCCTGCAAGGCAATCACCGTACAGATGTATGCGGCGCGCAAGGGCTGGCCGCTCGAGCGCGTCGAAGTCGCCATTAGCCGTGACGACAGCCAGGAGCCCCAGGGCCACTACCGGCTCGACGTCGTCTTGACCTTGCATGGCATCGAAGACGAGACCCAGCGCCAGCGACTGCTCGAAATAAGCCATCGCTGCCCCGTACATCGCTTGGTGACCGCTGCCGAGATCGATGTGCATACCGCGCTGAACCCCCATACCGCGTCCACGGAGAGACGATGAGCAAAGCGTTTCGACTGCAATCCAAGTTCGAGCCGGCCGGTGACCAGCCTACGGCGATAAAATCGCTGATCGGAGGGCTCGAATCAGGGCTCGCCCATCAAACGCTGCTTGGGGTAACCGGGTCGGGCAAGACGTTTACGATGGCCAATGTGGTCGAGTCGCTGCAGCGCCCGACCATCGTCATGGCGCCCAACAAAACGCTTGCAGCCCAGCTCTACGGCGAGTTCAAGGCGTTTTTTCCCGACAACGCGGTCGAGTATTTCGTCTCCTACTACGACTACTATCAGCCCGAGGCCTATGTGCCGTCGTCGGACACCTTCATCGAGAAGGACGCTTCGATCAATGACCATATCGAGCAGATGCGTCTCTCGGCCACCAAAGCGCTGTTAGAGCGGCGTGATGCGCTGATCGTGGTATCGGTCTCGGCGATCTACGGCTTGGGGGATCCTGACCAGTACCTCAAGATGCGCTTGCACTTTACGCGTGGCGAGCTGATCGACCAGCGCAGCTTCCTGCGC
This sequence comes from Halomonas dongshanensis, assembly GCF_024790395.1. GTDB lineage: Bacteria > Pseudomonadota > Gammaproteobacteria > Pseudomonadales > Halomonadaceae > Vreelandella > Vreelandella dongshanensis. The sequence continues at coordinate 136,450 of NZ_JAJISC010000007.1, read as the reverse complement.
CGTTTGGCCGAGCTGCAGTACACGCGTAACGACATGGATTTTCGCCGCGGCACCTACCGGGTACGCGGTGACGTCATCGATATCTTCCCCGCCGATGCCGAAGACGAAGCGGTGCGCGTGGAGTTATTCGACAACGAAATCGACTCCATCCGCCTGTTCGATCCGCTCACCGGCGACATTCGCGCTCAGGTGCCGCGGATGACGATCTACCCCAAGAGCCACTACGTTACCCCGCGCGAAACGATCCTGGGTGCCATTGACGCCATTAAGGCAGAACTCAAGGAACGGTTGGAGTGGCTGCGTAAGAACGATCGTCTGGTCGAGGCTCAGCGCCTGGAACAGCGCACGCTATACGATATCGAAATGATGCTGGAGCTTGGCTACTGCAACGGCATCGAAAACTACTCGCGCTATCTTTCCGGGCGTAATCCCGGCCAAGCGCCGCCGACCTTCTTCGACTACTTGCCCGACGATGCACTGCTGTTCATCGACGAGTCCCACGTCAGCGTGCCCCAGGTGGGCGGCATGTACAAAGGCGACCGCTCGCGTAAAGAGACGCTGGTCGAGTACGGCTTCCGTCTGCCATCGGCGCTGGATAACCGGCCAATGAAGTTCGAAGAGTGGGAGTCGATCTGCCCGCAGACGATCTTCGTCTCCGCGACCCCCGGGCCTTACGAGGCCGAGCACGCGGGCCAGGTGGTCGAGCAGGTAGTTCGGCCAACCGGCCTGCTCGACCCTGAGCTCGAAGTGCGCCCGGCCACCACTCAGGTGGATGATCTTCTTTCCGAGATTCGTCTGCGCACCGAAGCAGGCGAGCGTGTACTCGTTACCGTTTTGACCAAGCGCATGGCCGAAGACCTGACCGAGTACCTCGACGAGCACGACGTGCGCGTGCGCTATCTGCACTCGGACATCGATACGGTCGAGCGGGTGGAGATCATTCGCGACTTGCGTTTGGGCAAGTTCGACGTGCTGGTAGGCATCAACTTACTACGCGAAGGGCTCGATATTCCCGAAGTGTCTTTGGTGGCAATTCTGGACGCCGACAAAGAGGGCTTTCTGCGCGCTGAGCGTTCGCTCATTCAGACCATTGGTCGCGCGGCGCGTAACGCCAACGGCAAGGCGATTCTTTACGCCGACCGCATCACCGACTCGATGCGTCGCGCGATGGAAGAGACCGAGCGGCGTCGGGCCAAGCAGCAGGAGCACAACGAGAAACACGGTATCGTCCCACGGACGGTGACGCGCTCGGTGGCAGATATCATGGAAGCCGCGCAGGCGCCGGGTAAAAAAGCCACGCGCAAGCGGGGTAGCGAGCGCAAAGTGGCCGATCGCGAGGGTATTTACGACGTTACCCAGATGAGCCCACAGGAGCTGCAAAATGCCATTGCCAAGCTCGAAGACGGCATGTTCGAAGCGGCACAAAACCTCGAATTCGAGGAAGCCGCCCGCCTGCGCGACCAGCTCAGCCAGTTAAAGGAGCGACAGCTGGCGCTGGGATGAAAGACGAGTTCAAGGACGATGGCCGCAACGATATATCAGCCATAACAAGGAGCGTTACATGCCCGAAGGCCCAGAGATCCGCCGCGCGGCGGATCGTATCGAGCGTCAGCTCAATGGGAAGCCGCTCGAAGCAGTGTGGTTTGCCTTTGCCGAGCTTTCGCCTCACGCAGAAAGCCTGCTTGGCAGGCACGTAGAGCGCGTGGAGACGCGAGGCAAAGCCATGCTGATCCGCTTCGATGATGGGCACGTGCTCTATTCGCACAACCAACTCTATGGCGTCTGGAAACTGCATAAAGCCGACGCGCTGCCCGATACCCAGCGCTCGCTGCGCGTGCGCCTCGTGGCCGAGGGCAGGGCAGCAAGCCTATATAGCGCCTCCGATGTGTCGCTGTGGCAGGCCGAGGATATCGACACTCACCCTTTTTTGGCCCGCTTAGGGCCTGATCTGTTGAGCGAGGGCCTCACCCCCACGCAAGTACGTGAACGCCTGTTGCTGCCGCGTTTTCGCCGCCGCCGTTTGGGTGGATTATTGCTCGATCAAGGGCTCGTCGCGGGGTTGGGGAACTACCTACGCTCCGAGATTCTGTTTTTCGCCGAGCTGCATCCCAACCTAACGCCGGCATCGCTCGATGCCGCTCAGCTTGAGCGCCTTTCCCACGCTATCGTTTCCTTGACCCAGCGTGCCTATCGACAAGCGGGGGTGACCAACGATGAGACCTGGGTGGCCCAGGCTCAAGCGGCCGGAGAAGCGCGACGACAGTGGCGCTTTGCGGTTTTCGACCGGGCAGGACTTGCTTGCCACCGCTGTGCCAGCGTGATCGAACGCCTCATGGTAGGCTCCCGGCGCCTCTACCTCTGTCCGAAATGCCAATCAGCCACATTATAGTTTTATACCGTTATCTTTGATTTTTAAAAAACATCCCATACTAAACGGAAATGTGTGAGGTCAATGTTTGCGAAGGAGGGATACAGTATACTCGTGGGCGCAAATTCAGCCGCAAAATACTCGCCTAGGGGCTTTGCGGCGGTGATAAAACGATAACCCAGGAGCAGTTCATGACCGTGATTCGCCAGGACGACGTGATCCAAAGCGTCGCCGATGCCCTGCAGTACATCTCGTATTACCACCCTAAAGATTTCATCGACGCCATGGCCGCTGCCTACGAGCGCGAAGAAAATCCCGCCGCAAAAGATGCCATTGCCCAGATTTTGATCAACTCACGCATGTGCGCCACTGGCCATCGGCCCATCTGTCAGGATACCGGTATCGTCACCGTCTTCGTTCATGTCGGCATGAACGTGACCTGGGACGCCGAGATGAGCCTCGACGATATGGTCAACGAAGGCGTGCGTCGGGCGTATTTGAATCCTGACAACGTGTTGCGCGCCTCGGTGCTGGCAGACCCCGACGGCAAGCGCCAAAACACCAAGGACAATACGCCAGCGATCATTCATCATAAGCTGGTTCCGGGCGATAAGGTCGATATCCACGTTGCTGCGAAGGGTGGCGGTAGCGAGGCCAAGTCGAAATTTGCCATGCTCAATCCTTCCGATAACGTGGTCGACTGGGTGCTCGAACAGCTGCCCAAGATGGGCGCTGGCTGGTGCCCGCCCGGCATGCTGGGCATCGGCATTGGCGGCACGGCGGAAAAAGCCATGGAGATCGCTAAAGAGGCGCTGCTCGATCCTATCGATATCCAGGAGCTGCAGGCGCGCGGCGCGAGTAACCGCGCCGAAGAGCTGCGCTTGGAGCTGTTCGACAAGGTCAATAAGAGCGGTATTGGCGCTCAGGGCCTTGGCGGCTTGACCACGGTGCTCGATATCAAGGTCAAGGACTACCCGACCCACGCCGCCAACAAGCCGGTAGCTATCATCCCCAACTGCGCGGCGACGCGTCACGCGCACTTCACCCTCGACGGTTCCGGCCCCGCTGCTCTGGCACCGCCGAAGCTCGAAGACTGGCCGGAAATCACCCGCGAAGTGGGTGAAAACGTCAAACGCGTGAACCTCGATACCATTACGCCGGAAGACGTCAAAAGCTGGCAGCCGGGCGATACCTTGCTGCTCAACGGGAAGCTGCTCACCGGCCGCGATGCGGCGCACAAGCGCATGGTCGATATGCTGGCCAAGGGCGAGCCGCTGCCGGTCGATCTCAAAGGGCGTTTTATCTACTACGTCGGCCCGGTCGATCCCGTCGGCAATGAAGTCGTAGGGCCAGCGGGTCCCACCACGGCAACGCGCATGGACAAGTTCACTCGCACCATGCTTGAAGAGACCGGCCTGCTAGGTATGGTCGGCAAGGCAGAGCGCGGCCAGGCAGCCATCGACGCCATCCGCGACAACCAGGCGGTTTATCTGATGGCAGTGGGCGGCTCGGCCTATCTGGTGGCTCAGGCGATCAAGAAATCCCGCGTCGTGGGCTTCGAGGATTTGGGCATGGAGGCGATCTACGAGTTCGAAGTAGAGGACATGCCGGTCACCGTGGCGGTGGATACCCAAGGCACCTCGGTGCATCAGACCGGTCCTGCCAAGTGGAAAGAGATCATCGCTGAGATGGCCTAAGACACTGGCTTAGATAACAGGCTTCGATTCCAGGCACTGTTAATACAGCGCTAGGCCCCGCATTGGCGGGGCCTTTTTCGTTGAGCAACCTGATACACTGTGGGCCGATCAACACGCGCCATTTTAAAAGATAAGGATAGCTTTATGGCCTCATGGTTGTTGGGTGTGGGCTTTATGACGTTGCACCTGCTGGGGATTTTGTCGGCCATCATGGCACTCATGTCCAGCCGTACCTCCCAGGGCGCCGTTGCCTGGATCATTTCACTATTGACCTTTCCTTATCTGGCGGTGCCTGCCTACTGGCTCTTCGGGCGCCCGCGTTTTTATGGTTACGTCTCGGCACGCGGAGAGCGCGATACGGTATTGCGCCGCGTTTTGGCCCGCTACCGCGCCGATAGCATGCCATATGTAGCCCAAAACCAGGGGCCTGACGTACACACCGTTGAGCAACTTGCCATGATGCCGCTGACGCGCGGCAATCGCGCCTCGCTTCTGATCGACGGCGAGGCGACCTTCGAAAGTCTCTTTGCGGGCATCGACAGCGCTCAGGACTACGTTCTTCTGCAGTTTTTCATCGTCCGTGACGACGCTTTAGGGCAACGCTTACAGCAGCATCTCAAAAGCGCCGCGCAGCGAGGAGTGCGGGTCTACTTTCTGTATGACGAAGTTGGCAGCCGTAAGCTTGGGGATGGCTTTTTGAGCGAGCTGAGCGATGCAGGTGTCGACGTCAGCGCCTTTCGTTCATCACGCGGGTTCAAGCATCGCTTTCAGCTCAATTTCCGTAACCATCGCAAGGTGGCAGTGGTGGATGGCTACCAGGGGTGGCTTGGCGGTTTCAATGTGGGCGTCGAGTACCTGGGGCAAAACAAGCGCCACGGTCCTTGGCGGGATACGCACCTGAAACTGGAAGGACCGAGCGTGCTCGGGCTGCAGGAGGCCTTCTGGGAAGATTGGCACTGGGCTACCGATAGCGTGCTCAGCCTGACCTGGAAGCCTAAAGGCGTGCACCAGGAAAACCATCACGTCGTGGTGGTGCCCTCGGGACCGGCCGATCGCCAGGATACGGCGAGCCTGCTGGTTCAGCACATGATTCATAATGCCAAGGAGCGCCTTTGGGTGACGAGCCCCTATTTCGTGCCCGACCAAGGCGTGCAAGATGCGCTGCGCCTAGCGGCCATGCGCGGCGTCGACGTACGCGTGATGATGCCCGAGCGTCCAGACCACCTGCTAGTGTTTCTCTCGGCGTTTTCGTTTCTGCCCGATATGCTTCGAGCCGGTGTTAAAATATACCGTTATCTTCCCGGATTCCTCCACCAAAAAGTGATCTTGATCGATAGTGAAGCCGCCACCGTGGGTACGGTAAATTTGGATAACCGTTCGTTTAGGCTCAACTTCGAGGTAACGGCGTTCGTGCCTAGCCGCACCTTCGCCAGCGACGTTCATGCCATGCTGGAAAAAGATTTTGCCCAGTGCCGTCGGGTGACGCTCGATGAGATCAGCCAACGACCGCTATGGAAAAAAGTGATATCACGCGCGGCTTATCTGACCTCACCGATTCAGTGAGCGGCTAGACGCGTCGTATTGTAACGCGCTGAACACCACACGAAGGTCAGCGCGTTTAAGGAGTAGTTAGGTGAACCTCGAGACCAAGTGGCTGGAAGATTTCGTCGCCCTGGCCAATACCCATAGCTTCTCGGCGTCGGCGCGCCAACGCCATGTAACCCAGCCTGCGTTCAGCCGCCGTATACGCGCTTTGGAACAAGCTCTGGGGGTAACATTGGTCGATCGCACCACGACCCCTATTGGCCTGACACCAGAAGGCCAGCTCTTCTTGGTCACGGCGCGTAACTTGGTCGATCAGCTCAACGAGTCATTGAGCCACCTGCGTGGGCTTTCGATTGCCAACGAAGCGCTGGATATCGTGGCAGCACACTCATTGGCGTTGAGCTTCTTTCCGCCGTGGATTTCGCGCCTACAAAAAGGCGTCGGAGAGTTACCAACGCGCTTGAATGCGATGAACGTAGGGGAGGCCATTCATGTGCTGCGCGAAGGCAACTGCGATTTGATGCTGGCCTACTACGATCCTTTCGCCACGATGCAGCTCGATCCTGAACTGTTTCCCTCGTTCTCCATTGCGCAGGTAAAAATGTTGCCCGTCTCGCTGCCCAACGTCGATGGTTCGCCGCGCTTTTCGTTGGAGGATGAGTCGATACCCTATTTGAGCTACACCCAAGGCGCCTTTCTTGGCCGTAGCGTCGGTATGCTGCTAAAAAACGAGCCGCTACGCTTGAGGCTGCGTACGGTCTATGAAACCGCCATGGCCGAAGGCTTGAAGGGGATGGTGCTACAGGGAGTGGGGTTGGCCTGGATTCCCGATTTCTGCATTCGCGACGAGCTCAAATCAAAAAAACTCGTTCGCGCGGGCGGTGAGGGCTGGGACATTCCGCTGGAAATTCGCCTTTACCGCTGCTCGCTGGTGCACAAACCTGGGGTCGAGCGGCTATGGCGTCAAATGATGAAGCTGCCCCGAGACTTCTTGCAAGGATAGACGGTCGCCTAGCGCTGATGCGATCTCATCGCATTACGTCTGCGAACCGGCGCCAGGTTGAGTATGCTGGAAAGGATAACCACATAGAGGCAACGCCGTTGCCGACTACGATCGCTAGGGAATATTTATGATCAAACGTATGGCCATGTTTTGGGTGGGGGTATTTAAAGAAGCGGTCTCGCTGTGGCTCGAGCGTAACGCCTTCAGCTATGCCGGGTCGCTGGCGTTCTATACGCTGTTTTCGCTGGCTCCCACCATCATCATTGCGGTGACCGTGATTGGCATCGTGCTAGGGGAAGACGCAGCCCAAGGCCAAATCGTGGCGCAGCTGGCGGATACCATCGGCACCGATGCTGCCACGGCCATCGAGCAGGCCGTCTCGCAGTCCCGTATTCAGGAGTCGGGGCTGATGCCTACGTTGATCGGCTTCGGTACGCTGCTGATCGGTGCGACCACCGTCTTCGCGCAGATGCAGTTCTCGCTCAATACCATCTGGGGCGTGGTCGCCAAACCGACCAGCAACAGTATTTTTATTTTTCTCAAGGGCCGTTTGCTATCTCTCACCGTGGTGCTGGCAATCGGCTTTATTTTGTTGGTATCCCTGGTGCTCGGGGTGGCGCTACGTTCGATACTGGCCAGCGCCAACGATATGGTGCCTTACATGAGCGTGCTCTCGGCGTGGCTCGAATCGCTAACGTCTTTTGGCGTCGTGCTGCTGCTGTTTGCCACCATCTTTAAAGTCCTGCCGGATGTCGAGCTGAAATGGCAAGACGTCTTTTTAGGCGCCGTGGTCACAGCGCTCTTGTTCACCATCGGGCGCAACGTCATCGCCGTCTACTTGGCCTATACCGCGACAGCGTCCACCTACGGCGCGGCAGGCTCGATCGTGATGATTCTACTTTGGGTCTATTACAGCTCGCTGATTCTGCTCTTCGGTGCGGCCTTCACTCGTTCACTGCTGCTGCGCCGTGGCCGTCCGCTGGTTCCGCGTAACAGCGCCGTGCTGGTCAAGCAGGAACTGCTGCGCCGCGATGGCCAGGTTTATGAGCGCTAAACGCCGCGAATACGACGATAGTGCAAGGAGGGTAAGATGCCAGATCAATGTGTGCGTGCCTGGGTGACCGGCAAAGTTCAGGGCGTGGGTTATCGACGCAGTATGCAGTCGCAGGCGCTAACGCTTGGTGTGACCGGCTACGCGCACAATTTGCCCGATGGCCGAGTAGAGGCGCTGATGTGCGGCCCTGCCGAGTCGATCGTCAAATTGTGCGAATGGTTACGTCAAGGGCCACCCAACGCGCACGTCACCCACGTGGATATCGAAGTGGTGGATGACGTGCACGTACCGGATCACTTTTCGACGCGCTGAATCAGGCGCTACGAATATTCTCAGCCGTGAGTTTGATGATGTTTTGACGCGCTTCCGGTGTGATCCAAGCGTTATGCGGGGTCACGATAAGGTTCAGCGGCTCGCTCAAGGCATCCAGCAGCGCATGGCCATCGCGCGGTGGCTCGCTGGGCAGAACATCCACTGCGAGCCCGCCAAGCTTGCCCGCGCGCAGGGCATCGAGTGCGGCGTTTTCATCGATGATGCCGCCGCGGGCGCAGTTGACCAGCAGTAGCGATGGCTTGGCGCGTGCCAGGCGTTCGCCATTGATCAGGTGCTTGGTGAAGTCGTTGAGCGGGCAGTGCAGGCTGATCACGTCGGCTTTATCCATAAGGCTATCCAGCGAAGGGCGCTGGTCGTCCGCCTCACCGCCTGGGCGCGCGGTGAAGGTCACGTGCATGCCGAAGGCGGTGGCCAAACGCGCCACTTCGGAGCCGAGCTCGCCGCTTCCCACCATAACCAAATGCTTGCCCGAGAGCTGCAGCGTAGGGTGATCCTGCAGGCAGAAGAAGGGGCTCTGCTGCCACGCGCCGCTGGCAACCTCGCGCTGATAGAGCGGCAGCCGGTTGGCCAAGGTTAGCATCAGCATGAGGGTATGCTGCGAAACGCTGGCGGTGCCGTAAGCGGTGACGTTCTTGACGACAATACCAAGCGCCTTGGCGGCGTCGAGGTCGACGTTATTGAGCCCTGTTGCCATGACGCATACCAAACGTAGATCGGGTAGGGCGCCTAGCGTCTCGGCATCGAGCACTACCTTGTTGACCAGTGCGATCTGAGCGCCGTGTAGACGTTCACGTGCCTGCGCCGTGGTGCTTTGATCGAAAGTCTCGAGAGTGGTGACCACGGCCTCGATGGGGCTTAGGTCGATGTTCGGGCCCATGCTTTGGGCATCCAGCATTACCGCGTGGGTCATGGCAGCGTTTCCTTGTATCGCTTGATCGTCTTATCGTGATGGCATGTCGGCAGCGGTCAATAGTCGCTTAACCTTGCTCGGCAGGGGTGACAAAAGGGTATAATGACGCCGCTCGAACCAGCGCCGTCTTGGAATTTATCTTGCTTGGCCACATATTGGCAGCATCGCATTTGTCGATCTTTGCTTTGGAATGAGCTTTTTAGGAGTCATCAACATGCCTATCTATGAATATGAGTGCAAGGCTTGTGGCCATCGCATGGAAAAACTGCAGAAAATCAGTGCCGAGCCACTGAGCGAATGCCCCGCCTGTGAGACATCGGCGCTCGAGCGCCTGGTATCCGCCGCGGGTTTTCGTCTGGCGGGCGGCGGCTGGTACGAAACCGATTTCAAAACCGGCAGCAAGAAGAACCTCGTTGCCGATGGTAAAAGCTCGGCCAGCGATGCCAAGAGTGACACGCCAAAGAAAAAGGACACCGCGGCTTAAGCGGCGGTGCATGGGTAGCACGCTACCCTCTATTTGCCACGTAACAGAACAGGATTTGACATGCGCAGCCATTATTGCGGCCAGCTCAACGAAACATTGGTAGATCAGACGGTCACCGTCTGCGGATGGGTGCACCGCCGTCGTGACCACGGTGGCGTGATCTTCCTCGATCTGCGCGACCGTGACGGTATCGCGCAGTGTGTCGTGGATCCCGATACCGCCGAGGCGTTCGCCAATGCCGACCGCGCCCGCAGTGAATACGTTCTGCGCATTACCGGCCGCGTGCGTTTGCGCCCCGAAGGCACCCAGAACGCCAACATGCCGACCGGCATGATCGAGCTTTTGGGCAAGGAAGTGGAAATCCTTAACGCTGCGGCCACGCCGCCGTTCCAGCTCGATGAGCACGGTAAGGTGGGCGAAGAAGTTCGCCTCAAGCACCGCTATATCGACCTGCGTCGTCCTGAAATGATCGAGAAGCTGCGCCTGCGTTCGCGCATTTCGCACAGCGTACGGGCGTTTTTAGAGAACGAAGGCTTCCTCGACATCGAAACGCCCGTGCTCACGCGTGCTACGCCAGAAGGCGCGCGCGATTACTTGGTACCGAGCCGTACTCATGCCGGTAGCTTCTTTGCTCTGCCGCAGTCGCCGCAGCTTTTCAAGCAGCTGCTGATGGTGGCGGGCTTCGACCGCTACTATCAAATCGCCAAGTGCTTCCGCGATGAGGATCTGCGCGCCGACCGTCAGCCCGAGTTCACCCAGATCGACATCGAAGCCTCGTTCGTCGAAGAGAATGACATCATGGCCATCACCGAGGCCATGATTCGTCAGCTTTTCCAGGAAGTGCTCGACGTCGAGCTGCCGACGTTCCCGCGCATGACCTGGCAAGAAGCCATGGATCGCTTTGGTTCCGACAAGCCCGATCTGCGTATTCCCCTCGAGCTCACCGATGTCGACGATCTGATGCAGCAGGTCGACTTCAAGGTCTTCTCTGGCCCGGCCCATGCCGACGATGGCCGCGTTGCCGCGCTGAAAGTGCCTAACGGCGCGACGCTTTCGCGCAAAGAGATCGACGAATACACCAAGTTCGTAGGCATCTACGGCGCCAAGGGCCTGGCTTGGATCAAGGTCAACGAGCGTGCCAAGGGCCTTGAGGGACTGCAGTCGCCCATCGTCAAGTTCATGGAGAACGTGGTCGAAGAGCTGCTCGATCGCGTCGATGCCAAAGATGGCGACATCATCTTCTTCGGTGCCGACAAGACACGTATCGTCAACGAGGCGATCGGTGCGCTGCGCGTCAAGCTGGGTGCCGACCTTGACCTTTACACTGCGCCCTGGGCGCCGCTGTGGGTCGTCGACTTCCCCATGTTCGAAGCTGACGACAACGGCCGCCTGAGCCCGCTGCACCACCCGTTCACCGCGCCTTCGTGCTCGCCGGAAGAGCTCAAAGCCGATCCTGCCAAGGCACTCTCGCGCGCCTACGACATGGTGCTCAATGGCACCGAGCTTGGCGGCGGCTCTATCCGTATTCACGATCAGACCATGCAGAGCACCGTGTTCGATATTCTCGGCATCGGTGAAGAGGAGGCGCAAGAGAAGTTCGGCTTCCTGCTCGACGCCCTGCAGTACGGCGCGCCGCCTCACGGTGGGCTGGCCTTTGGTCTGGACCGCTTGGTCATGCTGATGGCCGGTGCCAAGACCATTCGTGAAGTGATCGCCTTCCCCAAAACCCAAAGCGCGGCCTGCTTGATGACCGACGCCCCGGGCGAGGTGAGCGCCGATCAGCTCAAGGAGCTGAACATTCGTCTGCGGCAGAAGGCGCAAGCCGACGCTGCTAGCGAGTAAGCGCGCAAGCAACGCCAACACCGACGCCAACAGGCGTCGGTGTTTTTGTATCTGGCTACAACGGGCTGGCTATGAACGATAAAGACCTAGCAAAGCACTCCCTATCGCCGCCCGTGCGTATTCTGGGTATCGATCCAGGATCGCGCATCACCGGCTATGGCGTCGTAGACCTCGTGGCGGGCAAGCCTCACTACGTGGCCAGCGGCTGCATTCGCACCGCCGATGAGGCCCTCGAGCAGCGTTTGGCTCAAATCTACGCCGGGCTTGCCGAGGTGGTGACGCTGCATCGTCCGGCGCAGGTGGCCGTTGAGCGCGTATTCATGGCCAAGAATGCCGATTCAGCGCTCAAATTGGGCCAGGCGCGCGGTTCGGCGCTGGTGTGCATGGCCAATCATGGCTTTGCCATCAGCGAATACGCGCCACGGGCGATCAAGCAGGCGGTCACCGGGCAGGGCGGTGCGGAGAAAGACCAGGTTCAGCACATGGTCACGGCCATTTTGCGCCTCTCCACCACGCCCCAAGCCGACGCCGCCGATGCGTTGGCCATTGCCCTGACGCACGCCTATAGCGTCAGCGGACTGCTGAGCTCAAATACCGCCGGCGCGCGAAAGTCTCGCCGCTCGACAGGCCGTTGGCGGCTCTGACGGCGGCCACTACTGGTCACCTGTACAGAGTCACTTTATAGTGGACGTCACTTTATTCATGTCGATTGGTAGCGAGTAGATGATAGGACGCCTGAACGGTCAGTTATTGGAGAAGCAGCCCCCGTGGGTCGTCATCGATGTTCACGGTGTAGGCTATGAGGTGGAGGCGTCGATGACGACGCTACTGGCCCTGCCCGGCGTCGGTGAAAGCGTATCGCTCTACACCCACCTCAGCATTCGCGATGATGCGCATCTGCTGTTCGGCTTTGCCCGCGCTCAGGAGCGCGCGCTCTTTCGTGCCCTTATCAAAGTCAACGGCGTTGGCCCCAAGCTCGCCCTGGCGATCCTTTCCGGTATGGAAGAGGCGGCTTTCATGCGCTGCGTGCGCGACAACGACAGCAAGGGACTAACGCGCCTGCCCGGCGTGGGTAAGAAGACCGCCGAGCGGCTGATCATCGAGATGCGCGACCGCTTCCCCGAGTGGCAAGACGAGAATACGCCGTTGCCCATGGAGGCAGCTAATGGCCAGGGCGCGCCGCGCGATCATCTCGCCGATGCCGAAGCCGCGCTGGTGAGCCTAGGGTACAAGCTGACCGAGGCGTCGAAGATGCTCGCTGAACTCGATCCCGAGCAGTCGACCGAAGCACTGATCAAAGCCGCGCTAACGCGGCGCATGGCAGGATAGGGCGGCTATGTTAGAGCACGACCGTCTCATCGCCGCCGCCCCCGAGCAGGGTGAAATCCGCCACGATCACGCCATTCGTCCCAAGCGATTAGCCGACTATATCGGCCAGCCGCGTGTGCGCGAGCAGCTCGATATCTTCATCGGTGCCGCCCGGCGCCGCGAAGAGAGTCTCGATCACACCCTGATCTTCGGCCCACCAGGGCTGGGTAAGACGACGCTTGCCAACATCATCGCCACCGAAATGGAAGTGGGCTTGAAATCCACCTCGGGTCCGGTGTTGGAGCGCGCTGGCGATCTAGCGGCGATGCTGACCAACCTCGAACCCGGTGACGTCCTTTTCATCGACGAGATCCACCGCCTATCGCCGGTGGTCGAAGAGGTGCTCTATCCGGCGATGGAGGATTTTCAGCTCGATATCATGATCGGCGAAGGCCCGGCCGCGCGCTCGATCAAGCTCGACCTTCCGCGCTTCACCCTGGTAGGGGCGACCACGCGCGCGGGGCTTCTGACCTCACCGCTGCGTGACCGCTTCGGTATCGTTCAGCGACTCGAGTTCTATAACTTGGCTGAGCTGACCAGCATCGTTTCGCGCTCGGCGCACCTGCTTGGGGTCGAATCGACCGAAGAGGGCGCCGTTGAGGTGGCCAGACGCTCGCGGGGCACGCCACGTATCGCCAACCGCTTACTGCGCCGGGTGCGCGACTACGCCGAAATCAAGGGCAGCGGCATCGTCGATCGTGGCATTGCCGATGCCGCGCTCAACATGCTCAACGTCGACCATCACGGGCTCGACCATATGGATCGGCGCTTGCTGCTGGCGATGATGGACAAGTTCGACGGCGGCCCGGTAGGCGTCGATTCGCTGTCGGCCGCCATCGGCGAAGAGCGCGATACCATCGAAGACGTGATCGAGCCCTACTTGATTCAGCAGGGGCTGATGATGCGCACGCCGCGCGGGCGCATGGTTACCCGCCAAGCGTGGCTGCATTTCCAAAAGACGCCCCACGATAAGGCACTCGACGCCCAAGGGGAGCAGCGCCCATGAGTACACAGAACGATACCCCCGTGTTCACTATGCCGCTGCGCGTTTATATGGAAGATACTGACGCCGGTGGTATTGTCTACTACGTTAACTACTTGAAGTTTATGGAGCGCGCCCGCAGTGAATGGCTGCGCCAAACCGGGTTCGATCAGCAAACACTGCTAGACGACGACACGCAGCTAGTGGTATATCGCTTGGCCTGCCACTACGCCAAACCGGCACGGCTCGACGATGCGTTGAGCGTGAGTGCCCGCGTGGCAGAGATTGGCCGCTGCCGCATGACCTTCGAGCAGCGCGTAATGCGCGGCGAGGAACTCCTGTGCAGTGCGACAGTCGAGATAGCTTGCCTTACGGCAGCGCGCATGCGGCCCAAACCCTGGCCCCTAACGCTTCTGGCCTCTTTCGACGCCTAGCGCAACCCACGATTGACCGACATTTTAATGAGGGCACCTGTGAACGATAACACCATGTCCATTCCCCACCTGATAATGAGCGCCAGCACGGTCGTCCAGCTGGTCATGCTGATACTGGTGATAGGGTCAATCCTCTCCTGGGTGATCATCTTTCAACGCGGCATTGCCTTGCGCCGTGCCAAGCAAGAGTACAACCAGTTCGAAGAGACGTTCTGGTCAGGCGTAGATCTCAACGAACTCTACCGCGAGATTCCCGCTGACGAGCCGCGCCACGGCGCCGAGCACATCTTTCAGGTCGGTTTTCGCGAGTTCAATCGGCTGGCGGCGAAAACGCGCCAGGCCGATACCGTCCTCGCCGGGGTACAGCGCAGCATGCGCGTTGCCTGGTCGCGGGAAGAAGAGCGCCTTACCCAGCATTTGGTCGTGCTGGCTACCGTCGCGTCGGTGAGTCCCTATATCGGCCTCTTCGGTACGGTCTGGGGCATCATGGGCTCGTTCCAGTCGCTCTCGCTGACCCAGCAGGCCACCCTTGCAACGGTGGCGCCCTGGATCGCCGAAGCGCTGATCGCGACGGCCATGGGGCTCTTTGCTGCTATTCCGGCGGTCATTTTCTACAACCGCTACGCCAATATGTCGGCCCGGTTGCTAGGCAAATACGAAAACTTCGCCGAAGAGTTTCATGCCATCTTGCACCGCAATCTACAAGGGCGCGACGCCACACCTCCCGCGCGCTAGGAGAAAAAGCTCATGCAAGGACCTTTTCACCGCGCCGGGCAGCGCAAGCCCATGGGCGAAATCAACGTCGTCCCCTTTATCGACGTCATGCTCGTGCTGTTGGTCATCTTCATGATTACCGCCCCGATGCTGACCCAGGGCGTTCAGGTCGAGCTGCCCCAGGTAAGCTCCGAGCCCATCGAAACGCCGGAAGAGACCGACCCGATTATCATCTCGGTAGACCGCGACGGCAGCTATTTCATGAGTCTGGGCGAAGACACCACGTCGCTGACCCTGGATGAAATGGCCGAGCGCGTTATTGCCATTTTGGAGCGTGTACCCAACACGCCGGTGATGGTACGTGGCGATCGTAACGTCACTTACGGCCAGATCGTGATTTTGATGAGTACGCTGCAGCGCTCGGGCGTGGCCAACGTCGGCCTACTTTCCGATCCGCCACAGGACGGGCAGGGATAAGAACGCGATGGCACTCAAGCCCTTCCATGACCCGCAGGATGTCGGCTACCGCTGGCCCACGGTGCTCGCCGTGCTGCTGCACGTGGGCATTTTGGTGGCGAGCCTGATCACTCTGCCAAGCCGTACGGCAGAGCCCGACTCGTCGTCGATCGTGCAGGCTACCTGGGTCAGCACCGAGACCTTTACCGACCAGGCGCAGCAGGTCAACGATCAGCAGGCAGCCCTCAATGCCTCCTCCGAGCCGCCGCCAGAGCCCGATACCCAGGCTGCCGAGCAAGCCGAACAGGCAGAGCGAGCCGCTCAGCAGGCCGCCGAAGCCGAGCAGGCGCGCCAGCAAGCAGCCGAGCGCGCCGAGGCCGAAGCGCAAGCGCTGCGCGATGCCGAAGCCCAGGCACAAGCCGAGGCCCGGCGTCGTAGCGAAGAAGCCGCTGCAGCAGAAGCTGCCGCACGCGCCGCCGAAACGCAGCGCGAGGCGGAAGCCGAAGCCCAACGCCAACGCCAACGTGAAGCAGAGGCCGAAGCCCAGCGTCAACGCGAAGCGGAAGCAGAGGCTCAACGTCAGCGTGAGGCAGAAGCCGAAGCACAGCGCCAACGCGAAGCGGAAGCGGAGGCCCAACGTCAGCGTGAGGCAGAAGCCGAAGCACAGCGCCAACGCGAAGCGGAAGCGGAGGCCCAACGTCAGCGTGAGGCAGAAGCCGAAGCGCAACGTCAGCGCGAAGCCGAAGCGGAGGCCCAGCGTCAACGTGAGGCAGAAGCCCAACGCCAGCGTGAAGCAGAGGCCGAAGCGCAGCGCCAACGCGAAGCAGCAGAGGCAGCGATGCAGCGTCAGCTTGCCGGTGAAGCCGAGGCAGCTGCCAATGCCCAGCAGGCGCAACAGGCAGCCAACAGCTTCATTAATATCGTTCGTCGTGCCGTCGAGCAGGCGTGGATAATCCCGCCCGGGTCGGGTAACAATATGAGTGCTACCATTCAGGTACGCCTGGGCCCCTCTGGGGAAGTCCTGGCGACGTCGGTAGCGTCATCGAGCGGCGACAGCGCCTTCGATCGGTCCGCCATGCAGGCGGTGGAACAAGCCGCTCCCTTCAGCGAGTTGAGAGACTTGCCGTCGGATCAGCAGCGCAATTTAAGACAGTTCAATCTGCGGTTTACTCCGGGGGATGTACGCTGATGCAAGCTTTGAGAAATGTGTGCCTGGGTTGCCTGCTGCTATTGGTCAGCAGTTTGGCAAACGCCCAAAACCTGACTATCGAAATTACCCGCGGTAGCGATCAAGCCTTGCCGATCGGGGTCGTGCCTTTCGGCGGTGGCGATGGCCTGTCCGAAGACGTGGCGCAGATCGTCCAGGACGATCTCGAACGCAGTGGCTTCTTCGCGCCCATCGAGCGGGGCTCGATGTTCGAGCGCCCCACCCAAAGCCAAGACGTGCAGTTCGGCACCTGGCGCTCACTCGATGTGCGTTACCTCGTCGTAGGACGCGCCGAGCCCGCCAATGGCGGCGTACGCCTACAGTTCGAGCTGATGGACATCAGCGGCCAGCGGCGTATGTTGACCGAAACGGTCAACGCCAACGCTAACGACCTGCGTGGTGCGGCGCACTACATCAGCGACCAGATCTTCGAAGAGATCACCGGCATTCGGGGGGCGTTCTCCACGCGTATTGCGTATGTCACCTCGCAAGGTGTGGGCGACAATATGCAGTTCGGCCTCTACGTTGCCGATGCCGATGGACACAACCCCCAGCAGGTGCTGACGTCCGATCAGCCGATCATGTCGCCTGCTTGGTCGCCCGATGGACGCAAACTTGCCTACGTCTCTTTCGAGACCGAGCGTCCGGCCATCTATATTCAGGATGTGGGTAGCGGCCAACGCGTTATGGCCACCTCCTTTGACGGCATCAATGGCGCCCCTGCATGGTCACCCGATGGCCGACGTCTGGCGATGTCGCTCTCCAAAGATGGCCAGCCGGAAATCTACATCATGGATATCGCCAACCGGTCGATCGAGCGCATTACTCAAAGTAACAGCATCGATACCGAACCCTCTTGGGCGCCGGATGGCCGTTCGATCATCTTCACCTCGGATCGCAGCGGCGGCCCGCAGATTTACCAGTACACGTTAGGCGGCGGTGAAGCGCAGCGGTTGACTTTTACCGGCAACTATAACGCTCGCGCGCAGTACTCGCCGGACGGTGATCAGCTGTTTTTGATCCACCGCTCCAACCGTGGTTACCAGGTTGCCCGTCAGGACAGTGATGGCGGCCGCTTGGTCGTATTGAGTGACAGTACGCGGGATGAATCTCCTAGTGTTGCGCCGAACGGGACCATGGTACTCTTCGCTACCCAACAGGGTAACAACGGGGTACTGAGTGCAGTTTCAGCCGATGGGCGCTCGTCATTCAGACTACCAGCAGCACAGGGTGACATTCGCGATCCCGCATGGTCACCTTTTCTAAACTAGTCATACCTAAGAAATATTTCAGGCAAGGAGTCTGATCATGCAAGTCAAGACATTAGCTCGCTCATTGGCAGTAGCGCTCTCTCTGGCGGTTCTGGCCGGCTGTTCCAGCACCGGCGGCACCCAAGATGGCGACTCTTACGGTAGCCAGAGTGGCAGCGGCGTAGGTACCAGCACGTCAGGCGCAGGTACTGGCGGCCAATACGGCTCGTCCACTGGTGGTGCCAACCAGCAAGCTGATTCGCGTATTCCCGAAGTACGTACCATCTACTTCGATTTCGACCGCGATACCATCAAGAGCGACTACGAATCTGTCGTCATGGCTCACGCTCGCTACCTGCGTGCTAACCCCAACGCGCGCGTCGTTCTCCACGGTCACACCGATGAGCGCGGTACCCGCGAATACAACATGGCGCTCGGCGAGCGTCGTGCCAACGCCGTACAGCGTTTCCTCAATAGCCAAGGCGTATCCCCGTCTCAGATGAGCGTCGTCAGCTACGGTGAAGAGCGCCCTGCGGTACGCGGTTCCAGCGAAGAAGCCTACTCGCAGAACCGTCGCGTGGTCTTCAACTACTGATCCTTCGTCTACGGAGTCAGCATGAATCACAGTCTCAAGCGGTTTGTTGAGAGGCTGTGCGGAGCGGGAGCCATTGCGCTCCCGCTGTCCGTATTGCCCTTGGCAGCGGTTGCTCAGCAGCAGCCGCTGGTTCAAGACCTCTCATCCTCGTCCAACAGCGGTTTCTATAACCAAACGCAGCGCCAGGAGAGCTCGGGCGGAAGCCTGGTCATCTTCAACCAGGTGCAGGAGCACCAACAGGAGATCCAACAACTGCGCGGGCAAATCGAAGAGTTGCGTCACCAGTTGGAGCAGTTGAAGCGCCAGACGCAGCAGCAGTATCTGGATATCGAAGATCGCCTGATGAGCAGCGGCCCGAGCCAAATCGAGCAGGCCACACCGCAGGTCGAGCCGGAAGCCGCGCAGCAGGTTGCCAACGCCCCGAGCGCCAGCAATGTGAGCCAGGACGCCCAAAGCGAATATCAGGCCGCCTTTGCCCACGTTCAAGCGCGTGAGTTCGGTCAGGCGATTCAGGCCTTCGAATCCTTCGTAAGCAACCACCCTGATACCAGCCTGACACCCAACGGCCATTACTGGCTTGGCGAGCTTTATGCTGCCGAAGGGGAACTCGATAAAGCCGACGCGGCCTTCTCGCGTGTTATCGAAAACTATGACGGCAGCAGCAAAGTTCCCGATGCGCTTTACAAGCTTGGCTTGGTCAAAGCCCGCCAGGGCGATGCCGAAGAGAGTCGTGCGCTTCTCGAGCGGGTACGCAACGACTACCCGCAAAGTAGCGCTGCCGGGCTTGCCGGTGATTTCCTGCGCCAAGCGGGCGGCTAGTCTGCCTCCTTTGCGCCAATGAAAGTTAATTTGATCAGGGAAAGCAGAAGAGAGCGTAAGAGAGTGTCATGAGCTGCAAGATCGATTATCGCCCTATCCCCAACCTTTTGGCCGACCGCGTCGTTCTGGTGACGGGCGCGGGCGACGGTATTGGCCGCGCCGCTGCGCTGAGCTACGCACGCCACGGTGCCACCGTGATTCTGCTGGGTCGAACGATCGACAAGCTGGAGAGCGTCTACGATGAGATCGAGGAGGCGGGCTGTCCTCAGCCTGCCATCTTCCCGCTCAATTTCGAAGGCGCCGTTTTGGCCGATTTCGTCGAGATGGCCGAGACGCTGGAGAAAGAGTTCGGGCGTCTGGATGGCCTCCTACATAATGCAGGCCTGCTTGGACGTATTACGCCGTTCGATCACTATCCTCCGGAGCTGTGGGAGCAGGTGATGCAGGTCAACGTCAACGGGCCGATCTGGATGACCCAGGCGTTACTGCCGCTACTCAAGCAGTCCGAGGACGCCTCGGTGATTTTCACCTCGTCCAGCGTGGGAAGAAAAGGGCGCGCCTACTGGGGAGCCTATTCGGTATCGAAGTTCGCCACCGAAGGCTTCATGGAAGTGCTGGCCGACGAACTCGTCAACCAGCCTCAGGTGCGCGTGAATACGCTCAACCCTGGAGCCACCCGCACCCAAATGCGGCGTAGCGCCTACCCGGGCGAAGACCCTATGACCCTGCGCAGCGCCGAAGACATCATGCCGACCTATCTATGGCTGATGGGGCCCGATAGCCAAGGCATTAGCGGGCAGAAGTTCGACGCCCAACCGCCACGCCAGTAAGTTGACGCCACCCGGCGCGGTAAGAAGGTGATGCTGCGGGCTAACGTGCCCGCAGCGTTTCGACCAGGGCAGCGCAATCCTCGAACCATACATCCGCCGGCCACTGGCGGTAATCCTCCTCTTCAGCGATATAACCGTAGCCTACGGCAACGCCGACCATCCCCGCCGCACGGGCGGCTTGCATATCGCGAATGTGATCGCCTACGTACCAGCACTTCTCTGGCGCCACGCCGAGCCTTCGCGCCGCTTCCCATAGCGGTTCGGGTGCAGGCTTCTTGACCGCTAGATCGTCAGCGCAGAGCAGGGCGCCGGGAGCGAGCCTCAGCGCATCGAGCAGTGGCTCGGTATAGCGGCGCGGCTTGTTGGTGACGATTCCCCAGGGAAGCTCGATGACTTCGCGCTCGTCAAGCCAGGCATCGAGGGGGGGGAAGACCCGGCTCTCGACGGCCACGGCTTGCTCATAGGCATCCAGCAGCCACTGACGCGCGGGGGCGTGATGTTCGTCTTCAAGCGTAAGACCGAGCGCTAGCGTCACCAAGGCGCTGCCGCCGTTGGAGACCTGACCTCGAATGCGCTCGAAGGGTAGGGGCGCCAAACCGTGATGCGCACGCAGCGCGTTGGTGGCGCGCGCCAGGTCGGGGGCGGTATCCACCAAGGTGCCATCGAGATCGAAGATGACCGCCTCAGCAGGTGCAAGGCGTGCCGTCATACTCTGCCCTCGACGGCGTCGGTGCGGCGGCAGTACATCATGTAGTTGACCGATACGTCGTGAGCCACCAAGCGGTAGCGACGCGTTACTGGATTGTAGGTCAGCCCCGTCTGCTCGCGCACGTCGAGACCTGTGAGGCGCGACCAGGCCGCCATTTCCGACGGGCGAATGAATTTCTTGTAGTCGTGGGTACCGCGCGGCAGCAGCTTGAGTACGTACTCCGCGCCCAGAATGGCAAAGGCGTAGGCTTTGGGCGTGCGGTTAAGCGTGGAGAAGAACACGAAACCCCCTGGGCGAACCAGTTGGCTGCAGGCGCGTACCACCGCCGCCGGATCGGGGACGTGTTCGAGCATTTCCATGCAGGTCACCACGTCGAATTCGCCAGGATGGTTGGCGGCGAACTCCTCGACGCTGATGCGCTGATAATCGATGCTCACGCCGCTCTCTTCAGCATGCAGGCGGGCAACCCCCAGCGGCGCCTCGCCCATATCGATACCGGTGACCGTTGCCCCCCGATGAGCCATGGCTTCGCTCAGGATACCGCCGCCGCAGCCCACGTCGAGCACGCGCTTACCCGCAAGCCCGGCGCGGGCGTCGATGAAGTCAAGGCGCAGGGGGTTGATGTCATGCAGCGGTTTGAACTCGCTATGTGGATCCCACCAGCGGCTAGCAAGCGCCTCGAACTTGGCGACTTCGGCCGCGTCGACGTTGCCCTGATAACGATAAGCAGTGCTATCCTGTGGTGTCGCTTCCATTCTCTTGCTCCCAATGACCATTCGGCTGGCAACTTGATGTCGACCCAGCGCTGCCACGCGAAAAAACCAGTGGGTTAACAATCCCATGGTGACCACTAAGGTGGCAACGCGCGGTGGGTGACGTATGATGGTCATTCTAACCGCTTGCGAGATCGAACGCATGAAAAGGACCTCTGGTATAAGGACTCCGGATATGACGCTGGTTGCCCGCACAGTGGAAGTGCTTCCTTTTGGATGCGCTGCCTCTATGGCCGACCGTGAGGAGGGTGTGACGTGCGCGTGATCGTTTATGGCAGCGAGTTAAGTGCTGCCACCGCTGCTGCTGCGCTGGCCTGGGTAGGTCATCGGGTCGCTTGGCTGCCCCATCCTGACGTGCCCTGGAGCGCGCTGTCCCAGCTAGGCTGGCTCAAACGCGAGCCGCAGCTGATCGACCAGCTCCAGCATGCCCAGGAAGAGGGCAATCTCCAGATCATCGAGCAACTCGATCAAACGCCCGCCCCCGATGTCGTTTGGCTGGCTCTGTCGCCGAGTCAGCGTCAGGATGCCCATGCCTGGCTGCAGTCGCCGCTGTTCGCGGATCACCAAGGCTGTGTACTGGTCAACAACTCCACCTTTCCTGTTGGTGAGACCGAGCGCCTGCATGCGGTTTTCGGCGCCCAGCACACAAGTGTTGCACTGCCCGACACCCTCGAAGAGGGCCGCGCCTGGAAAGCATTCACCCGGCCGTCACGCTGGCTCTTGGGCTGCGACGAGGCGGTTGGCGAGCAGCGGGTGCGCGAGCTATTGCGCGCTTTCAATCGCCGCAGTGAAGTCTTCCAACGTATGCCCAAGCGTGCCGCCGAGCTGACCAAACTTGCGATCAACGGCATGCTCGCCACCCGTATCAGCTACATGAACGAAATCGCTGGCTTAGCGGATACCCTGGGTGTCGATGTCGAACACGTACGTCAGGGCATGGGTGCCGATAGCCGTATCGGCTTCGAGTACCTCTATCCTGGCTGCGGCTTCGGTGGGCCGAACTTCTCCCGCGACTTGATTCGCCTAGCCGATGTGCAGCACGCAAGCGGACGCCACTCGGCGCTGCTCGATCAGGTCATGGATATCAACGAGCAGAAGAAGGAGACCCTGTTTCGTAAGCTATGGGCGCACTTCGATGGGGAGCTTGCCGGGCGCACCGTGGCCATTTGGGGCGCGGCCTTCAAGCCCGAAACCACGCGTATCGACCATGCGCCCGTACTCGTGCTGCTAGAAGCGCTATGGGCTCAGGGCGCGCGCGTAAGGTTGCACGACCCCGCAGCCGTGCCTGCGCTTGAAGCGCTGGTGGGCCAGCGCGATGATCTCGTCACCTTCAGTCAGGATCCTTACGCTGCCTGCGAAGGCGCCGATGCGCTAATGCTCGTTACCGAATGGAAGAGCTACTGGAACCCTGATTGGTCACGCCTGCGTGAACTACTCGGGGCGCGTCTGATCCTCGATGGACGCAACATCTTCGATCCCGATTTCGTCGCTAGCTGTGGGTTGATCTATCGCGGCATCGGCCGCCGCGCCGACCCGCTCACTCAGTAAGGAACCGCCATGCCAGACTCCGCTCCAGATCGCATCGTTCCCGAGGTTGGTCAAAGCGTTACGGCGCAGCATTTGCGTCAGCGGCGTGGGCCATCGCTATGGCCGCTGTGGCTCGTGGTGATTTTGATCATTGCGCTGCTAGGCGCCAGCGCAGCGGCGCTTTGGTGGGAGCGGGAGCGGATGAACGAAGAGCTGCGTAGCATGAGCGGTGAAGTCTCGAACATGCATGCGCGGCTGGAGTCCGGCGATCTCGAATCCGATGACACGCTGGCTTACATGCAAGCGCAGATGACCACGCTATTTCAGGAGCAGGAGCAACTCGCCACGACCATTCGAGACATTCGTGACGAAGTCTACCGCGTGCTGCCCGACGCCGACGATACAGCCTCCAGCGACACGGTGGCAGCGCTTGCGGAGCAGATCGAACGGTTGACCCAGCAGGCCAGCCTGCGCGATGGGCAGTTGGCGGCGCTGGCGTCTTCTCTCGACGCCCTGGAACGAAGCGGCGATACCGAGCGCGAGATGCTTGCCGAGCGCCTCGCTAGTATGTCGACCCAGCTCGATGCTGGCCGCAACGCCGTCAGCGAGCAGCAAAAAGATCTTGACGCTCGTCTGAATCAAATCGACCAGCGCATCGACGAAAGAGTCGCTACGCTGGAAGAACGGCTCGACGAAGAGCTTGCCACGCTAAGCGCAGATGCGAGTAATGGCATCGAGCGTAGCGATCTCGACGCGCTCGAACAGGCCTGGGAGCTGCGTTTGAATGCCTTGGAGAGCGATGTGCGCCAAGTTCGCCAAGCGCAGCTCGCGTTCAGTGCCCAGTTGGAAATGCTGCGCTAGCAATAAAAAACGACATACCCTGCCGAAGATTGAGTTAGGAAGAGACACTGTATGGGAAGACGACGGCAACGGCCTGTAGGCCATAAGCGGCAGTGGGGCATTTTGCTTCCCATGCTTCTAACGACCCCTTGGGCTTGGGGAATGACCGCGACGATCAACGGCGTTAGCGGTAACGTTGAAGACAACATCGACGCCTACTTACAGGCCATTGATGCCGAACAATACACGTCTGCTAGGCTCGAGGCAGAAATCACTCGGCGTACTCAAGAAGCGATGCGAGTGTTTGGCTACTACGAGCCCACTATCAACGTGACACTGAGCCAAGGCGAGCCAAGAAACGATAAGGACGGCAAGGAGATAAGGCGCCAAGCCCGCCTCGAGATCGAGCCTGGCCCCCAGGTCGAGATCGAAACCCTCGATCTCACCATTCGTGGTGACGCCCAGGATGATCCACCTTTCGAAGAGGCCGTGGACGATTTTCCCCTGCGCGAAGGTGATCCGCTACGCCATGCGCCTTGGGACCGTTTGACCAGTCGGCTTTCGACGCTCGCCGTCGAGCGCGGTTACTTCGACTGGTACTTTGCCGATCGGCGCATGGAAGTGCGCCCCTACCGCCAGAGCGCACGCCTTTATCTCGATTTCGATAGTGGCCCGCGCTACCAGTTTGGCCGTTCGCGCGTCATCGGCAGCCATATCGAGCTCGACCGTTTACGCATGATGCAGCCTTTCGAGCAGGGTGATCCTTACCTGGCCGAAAATATCGCGCTCTACAATCAGCGTTTGGCCGAGACGGGGTGGTTCAGTTCGGTCACCGTCAAGCCACGCCTTGAAAGTGCGCAAGAGCTGGTCATCGGCCCGCCAAGCGGAGGTACGCCCTGGTGGAACGAGGTGACCACGGCGATTCCCCAGCGCCCGCGTTTGAGCGGGACGGCGCTGGCCAGCGCGCTGCAGCTCGCACAGCCCGACAATCACCAATTGCCTGTCGATGTCACCGTGCAACCGGCGGATCGCCATCAGTTCTCAGTCGGTGTCGGCTATGCCACCGATGTCGGCCCACGGCTACGCTTTAGCTGGCACCAGCCGTGGATCAACCGCTTCGGCCACGGCCTGGATCACGATCTATACCTGTCAGCGCCCGAGCAGCGCTTCAGTGGCACCTACAATATTCCGCTGGAAGACCCGCTGCGCGATAGCTATCGCCTACAGTATGGTGTCCGTAACATCGACGACAACGACACTCAGTCGCTCGAAGCCACCGTCGAGTTCGCTCGGCGCTGGGAGTTCGAAAACCGTTGGGTACAGTCGCTTTACTTCCGCACTACCTACGAGGACTTCACTCAGGGCGGCGAGTCCGAGCAGGTATGGCTGTTCTATCCAGGGATTCAATGGTCGCGTACGCGTACGCGACCGCCACGTTTTCCCGAGTGGGGCGATCGTCAGCAGCTATCGATCGAATACTCCGACACCGCCTGGGGCTCGGATGCGCGTTTTCTACGCGTAACGGGCGATACCGAATGGATTCGCATGTTGGGCACGGACAATCGCTTCGTTGCCCGCGTCAGCGTCGGCGCCATCGAAACCGACGATTTTAGTAAGCTTCCGCCGTCGCTGCGCTTCTTCGCCGGGGGCGATCGTAGCGTTCGCGGTTACTCTTACGAGAGCCTATCGCCGCGCAACGAGCAGGGGCGCCTTCGTGGTGGCCAGCAGATGCTCACCTCGTCGCTAGAGTACCAGCGCCGCGTCCGCGGCGATTGGTGGGGCGCGGCCTTCGTCGACACCGGCGATGCCTTCGACGGCTGGGGCCCGAACGATTTGAAAACCGGTGCTGGTCTCGGCGTACGCTGGGTATCACCCGTGGGGCCGATCAGGTTCGACGTCGCTCACCCCTTCGATGACGACGACAACGACTGGCGTCTGCACTTCTCCATCGGCCCGGAATTCTAGGAGCGCGTTTTGTCTCAGGCTCATTCACCCACCGACGGGCGCCAGCGCCTGTCGTCTAAACGACGCACCTGGCTCGGTTTTTGGAGTTTATTGCGTCTGATCATTCTGCTGCCGCTATGGCTCTTCGGCCTAGTGGCGCTCGTACTGGGTATTGCGCTGTCGCCTTGGGGAACCGATTTTTTACTCTCCCAAGGAGAAAAGCGCGGCTACTTCAGCTTCGAAAGCTATGAGGGCGGGATTCTCGAAAATTTCGAGCTGCGCGGCTTTTCGATGGACGTGGCCAATACCCAGATTCGCATCGACGATCTGGCACTGGCCTGGGGCGAAGGCTGCGTATTATCGGGTAGGCTGTGTCTTGACTACCTGCGCATCGATGGCGCGGATATTCGCCTTCAAGGGGGCGAAGAGAGCCCGCAAGAAGAGAGCAGCGGTGGTATGGGCAGCTTCTTCTTTCCCTTCACCATCGAGATTCGCGAGCTGAGTATCGACGAATCTAGCGTGGCACTTGCCGATGGCACCCTGATCACTTGGCAACACTTTTCCACCGCCGCCACGGCCCAGGGGAATACCGTCGAGATTGCGGCGACAACGCTGCAGTCGCCGTCGGTCTACTTGCCTCCGACGCCGGGCGTCGCCTTGACCGAGGGCAACGCAGGCGAGGGCGCCCAGCTCGCGCCTGCGGGTATCGATGCCGCCATCGCGTTACAGACACCCACCGAGCCGGTAACCCTAGCCGGTCAAGCGCCTGCTAACGCAAACACCGCGGCAAGCGAGCGTCTAGAGCTACCCACCATCGCGCTGCCGGTGAATATCGCCCTTGAAAGCCTGACCATCGAGCAGTTCGAGTTGCAAGGGCGTTTTGCCTACCAGGTGGAGCGGGGCTATCTGGCAGGGCGTATCGAAGGCTCGGACGTTACGCTGGACGCCCTCGAATTCACCACCGAAGATGCCGACGCTAGGCTCGTGGGTAGCGCCACCCTGGATGATAACTATCCGCTCGATGTGCGCCTGGATACCACGCTTTACCTGCCTGAGCTTTTCCCCGAGCTGAACGGCCAGCGCCTAGTGCTCGAGGCCAGCGGTACGCTGGATGCACTGGCGGCGACGCTTGAAGCGAGCGGCCCGGTCGTGGCGCGTCTTGAGGCCGACGTCGATGCTTTGGCCTCGACGCTGCCGTTCGAGCTGAGCCTTCAAAGCGACTCCCTGCAGTGGCCGTTGCCTACAGCGCAGGCCCAGGATGGCGAAGAGCAAGCACCTATCTTCATCGACGATCTTGCGCTCGACGTGTCGGGCAGCCTGGAGGCTTATCAGGTCTCGCTTTCAGGCGAAGCCGAAATGCCCGATATGCCACGCGCGCGCCTAGTCCTTGCGGGTAACGGTGATTTCGAACACTTCGTCTGGGACGACCTGGCACTTCAGGTCGAGGAGAGCCGCCTTCGCAGCAGCGGGCGCATTGACTGGCAGGCACCGCTTCGCGTGGCGGCGCGGGTGCGCCTCGACGACATCGACCCTGCGCTGGTGACCGATGCCATGCAGGGCAACTTGAGCGGCGATATCGAACTTGGCGTCGTACAGCAAGGCGAGCAGTGGGAGATCGATCTGCCCGTGCTCGCCATCGACGGCACGCTGCAGGAGTATCCGCTAACGCTCGACGCGGCGCTAACCGCCAATACTAGGCTTGAGGCAGACGTCGAGCATCTACGTTTTGCCCAGGGTAATAACCGCATCGAAGCGGCCGGGCAAATCAGCCAACAGGCGATGTCACTCAATGCCAACGTGGCGCTGCGCGAACTGCGTACGCTGCATGCCGAACTGGGTGGAGCCTTGACCGGGCGCATTCAGGCTGCAGGCAGCATCGAGCGCCCCCAAATTCGCGCCAACCTGGAAGGCGATGGGCTGCGCTTTGCCGATAACCTGATTGAGCGCCTTTCGCTCGATGCCAACGTACAGGGGCTCGATGACCCCGAGCTTGACGTAGTGCTCGTGGCACGCAATTTGCGCGCAGGCGGTCAGAGCCTGCCGCGTCTTGATTTGGGGCTTAACGGACGTCTGTCGCAGCACCGCTTGACTCTGGACGTTCAAGGCGAGGAAAACGGCCCCATCACTCGCGCGGCGCTTGCGCTACAGGGCCGCTTTCAACAAGAGGCCGAGCGCTATCAAGCGCGCCTAACGCCACTTGAAGTCGATGGTGAAGTGGGCAATATCCGCTTGGAAGCACCGGTCGATGTGACCTATAACCTCGCCAACGGTCAGGCGCGCATTACGCCGTTCTGTCTGCGCCGCGAGCAGGGCGGCGTGGTGTGTGCCACTGAGGCCATCAGCGCCTCGGCAGAGCAGGGCCGCGCGGCGCTTGCGGTGCGTGAAGTGCCGATGGAGATGGTCGAGCCGTTCCTGCCTGAAGATTGGCAACTGGAAGGCGATACCACCGCCGATTTGGTCGCCTCCTGGAGCCAGGGTGGCGCGCGTTGGCAGGCCAACGTACAGGTATTGAGCGACTTGGTGGTCACGGCGATCAACGACTACGGTCAGCCGGTCACCCTGCCCGCCATTAGCTTGGACGCCCAGGTCGAAACCAATCAGGCGCGTGCCGATGCCGATGTGGTGCTGTCGCTTTCCGAAGCTGGCAACCTCACCCTCAACCTCGGCGTCGTCGATCCGCTTGGGCGTGGCGTGCTCGATGGCGAACTGCGGGCCAATGACATTTCTCTCGCGCCTTATCAGCCGATGGTCCTTCAACTCAACGAACTGGGCGGTGATCTCACCGGGCGTGTGGGTATTGGTGGCACGACCGCTCAGCCCGACCTTCAAGGTTCGCTTGGCCTACGCAACATCCGCGTCAATGGGCCGGACATTCCGGTGGACATTCGCGATGGTCAATTCGTCGTCAATTTCGCTGGTGAGCAGGGGCAAATCGATGGTTTCCTCGCCGCCGAGCGTGGGCGCCTGAACATCGACGGCAGCGCCTACTGGCCCTCGGGCGACGATTGGCGTATCGGTATCGATCTCGAGGCGGTCCAGGAACCGATCCTTGCGGTGATTCCGCGCTTTGGTCGCCTGGAAGCCGCACCGGACATTCGTATTCGTATCAACCCCGAGCTACTTCAGATTCGCGGTAACGTCGATGTGCCTTGGGCGCGCCTCACGGTGGGTTCGTCGCCGCCTTCGGCGATTTCGCCCAGTAGCGACGAGATCATCATCACCGAGCGCCAGGATCGTGAAGCCGAGCGCGCGGCCCAGGAAGCGGCCGCCCGCGGCGAAGGTCCCAGTGCTGCCCAAGAGCTTGCCGATACTGGCATGGAGATCGATATGTTGATCACCGTGACCCTGGGCCAAGACATGCAGCTCTCGGCCTATGGGCTTGAATCCGGGCTTGGGGGAATGCTCGAGGTTCGCCAGGACAGCGGCGTGTTACAGCTATTTGGTGAGGTCAACTTGGTCGATGGGCGCTTCCAGGCGTTCAACCAGGATCTGTTGATTCGCCGTGGTCAGGTACTGTTTAGCGGGCCACCTGGGCTACC
This sequence comes from Halomonas dongshanensis, assembly GCF_024790395.1. GTDB lineage: Bacteria > Pseudomonadota > Gammaproteobacteria > Pseudomonadales > Halomonadaceae > Vreelandella > Vreelandella dongshanensis. The sequence continues at coordinate 107,227 of NZ_JAJISC010000007.1, read as the reverse complement.
AACGCTGGATTTCGAAGCCATTCGCAACCCAGATGTCACCCAAGACGACGTCATCGCTGGACTAAGGGTAACGGGCACTGCCGAAGCGCCTAACGTGGCGATCTTCTCCGAGCCTGCCATGGACGAGAACCGGGCGCTCTCGTATCTTTTACGCGGGCGGGCGCCGGAGTCCGGCGGCGGCGTCGATACCGCCTTGACCACGGCATTGATCGGTATGTCGCTCGGGCGCACCGGTGGGGCAGTCGGCTCTATTGGCGAGGCCTTCGGTATCGACGATCTGACCCTCGACACCACTGGCGTTGGCGATGAAAGCCAGGTCGCCTTGAGCGGCCAGCTTACCGACGATTTGCGTATTAGCTATGGCGTAGGCATTTTCTCGCCGATTGCCGAACTCACGCTGCGCTACACCTTATGGCGCAACCTCTATCTGCAGGCGGTATCGGGCACGAGCCAAGCTATCGATCTGCTGTACACCTTCACCCGCTCAGGCAATCCTCAAGTGATTCGCCAGGGCCAGCCGTAGGAAAGAGCCATGAATACGTCAACGCAACATTCAGTGACCCCTGATAACGCGCTTCCCGGGCGGGAAACGCCAATCGCCACCAGTGAAGTTCACGCCGTAAATGGTCACCCGCTCAAGCCGCCTTATCCAGACGGTATGGAGGAGATCGTGCTGGGCATGGGCTGTTTCTGGGGTGTGGAGCGGCTTTTATGGCAGTTGCCCGGTGTCTATGTCACTGCCGCAGGCTATGCAGGCGGCGTGACGCCCAACCCGACGTACGAAGAGACTTGCACCGGGCGTACGGGCCACACCGAAGTAGTGCGGGTGATTTTCGACCCTAAGGCGATTTCGGTAGATACGCTGCTTAAAACGTTTTGGGAAGAGCACGACCCAACCCAGGGCGACCGTCAGGGTAACGATATCGGTACGCAGTACCGCTCGGCCATCTATACCACGACACCCGAACAGCTCGAGGCCGCCAAGCAAAGCGCTGAACGCTTTCAAAAAGAGTTAAGCGAGGCAGGAAAGGGATCCATTACCACGGAAATCATACCGTTGGAGCGTTTCTATTACGCCGAAGACTACCATCAGCAGTATCTAGACAAGAACCCTAACGGCTACTGCGGTTTGAAGGGCACTGGGGTGAGCTGTCCCATTAGCTGGCGATAAGCACTTACCCCAAAGGGCCAGACGCCGTGTATGGGCGTCTGGCCCTATTTGCGCTTTGATACTTAATACTAGCTGCTTGGTACTAGCTACTTAGTATTGGGCGCTAGGTACTAGTCGTTTGGCTGAACACGATCGATGCGATACAGCGTTTCGACTTGGCTTAGGCCTTTGACGGTGCAGTTGAGGTCTTTGACGCGGCCATCGCTCAAGCCGTAGACCCAGCCATGAACCGCGATGTCTTGGCCACGCTGCCAGGCGCGCTGCAAAATCTTGGTGCGGCAGAGGCTATTGACCTGAGCCTTGGCGTTGAGCTCACACATACGGTCGATCTGCTCGTCCAGCGGCAGGTGCTCGAGCGAATCGCGGTAGCGGTTATAGAGCTCGCGTACCGAGTGCAGCCAGTAATCGACGACGCCACACTCACCGCCGGTCACCGCCGCGCGGATACCGCCACAGCCGTAGTGACCAACGATCATGATATGCCGAACCTTGAGTACGTCGACGGCGTACTGTACGACCGAGAGGGCGTTCATATCGGTGTGGTGCAGCAGATTGGCGACGTTACGGTGAACGAAGACTTCCCCGGGGGGCAGATTGATGATCTGGTTGGCGGGAACACGGCTATCGGAGCAGCCGATCCACAGATAGTCGGGGTTCTGCTGCTCGGAAAGGCGTTTGAAGAACTCCGGATCTTCCTCGTTGATACGCTCGGCCCAGGCACGATTGTTCTCGAGTAGGGTCTCTATCATGGTAACTCCATCAGCTGTGTCGTCAGGGGAGGTCGTTGCCTTGTCGAAGCGGCAACGGTCACGGGGCGATGTGGTTTTAACTCTCCGTTTACATTAGGTCAACGTTTGGCGTTTGCTTTTTTGTTTTTCTACTTTCGTTCAGGAGCATGACATGGCCGGTGAATCCGCCTATCAATACGACCTTTTTGTCATCGGTGCGGGCTCGGGCGGCGTGCGCGCCGCGCGCATGGCCGCAGCCGAAGGCGCACGTGTAGGCATCGCCGAAAAGCGCTATCTGGGAGGCACCTGTGTCAACGTCGGCTGCGTGCCCAAAAAGCTTTACGCCTATGCCGCGCACTTTCACGATAGCTTCGATAACGCCGTTGGTTTTGGCTGGCAGTTGCCCGCAGCACCGACGTTCGACTGGGCCACGCTGCGTGACAACAAAACGAGTGAAATCAAACGTCTCAACGGCATCTATCAGCGCCTGCTGGATAACTCAGGCGCAACGCTCTACAACGCCCATGCGCGCTTGGTCGACCCGCACACGGTACTTTTGACCAGTGACCAAGGCGAGCAGCGCGTTACCGCTAAAAAGATCCTCTTGGCGACCGGTGGCTGGCCCTGGAAGCCCGATTTCCCTGGCTGCGAGCATGCCGTCGATTCCAACCAGGTGTTCGATTTGCCACGCTTTCCCGAGCGCTTCCTAGTTCTTGGCGGCGGCTATATCGCCGTCGAATTCGCCAGCATCTTCAATGGCTTGGGCAGTGAGACCCATTTAGTCTATCGCGGTGAGCTATTTCTCAAGCACTTCGACGATGAGGTGCGTGCATTCACCCGCGACGAAATGCAGCGTAAGGGCGTGAATATACATTTCGAGGCTAACATCGAGCGTATCGAACCCGAGGGAGAGGCCTATCGCGTTACCTTGACCAACGGTGAGACCTTGACCGTCGACGTCGTACTCTCAGCGACGGGGCGCGTCGCCAACGTTAAGGGGCTTGGCCTCGATGCATTGGGCATCGAGCTGGATAAGGGCGGCAAGATCGCCGTTAACGACCGCTTCGAGACGGCAGTGCCGTCGGTATTGGCATTGGGCGATCTCACCGATGGCCCCGAGCTTACGCCGCTCGCGATCGCCGAAGCCATGCGTTTGGTCGATTTGCACACCAAAGAGGTGAGCGCAGAACCCATCGATTACACCACGATACCGACTGCGGTTTTCTGCCAACCCAATATCGGCACCGTTGGCCTCAGCGAAGAGGCCGCGCGTGAGCAATACGGCAAGATTCGCGTTTACCGCACCGATTTTCGTGCCATGAAGCATACGCTCTCGGGCAGCGAAGAGCGCACCCTGATGAAACTCGTGGTAGACGATGCCACCGATGTCGTGCTCGGCGCGCATATGGTGGGTGACGAGGCGGGCGAAGTGATTCAAGGCATTGCCATCGCCGTACGCGCGCGCCTAACCAAGAAGGATTTTGATCGCACGATTGGTATTCACCCGACCGGCGCTGAGGAGTTTGTCACCCTGCGAACGCCTTCGCGCTACTAAGAACTACCCCTTGAGCGCCGCTCAGCGTGGCGCTCGACGTTGAGCGAGCTTCGGCTCGCTTTTTGTTGCCGGTCGATCATGCATTTCCGTGTGGCTCGTCTAGACTCAAAGCTGCCTGAGGCCGTGTAGGGCGGCCCCCACGGCATAATTTATAACTATATTTTATGGATAATGGTGCGATGAATAACGCCGATTTTGTCTTGCTCATAAGATACTGTTATAATGACCTCAAAATTCGCTACAGCGAAGCATAACCATGATCACTCCGATACAACCTTTTACTCCCTCAGCCGAGCTTGCTCGACCGACCGTGGCCGATGCCGTCATTGGTCATATCGAGACACCGCTCTACATTCGTAAGCCCACGGCCGATGACGGTTGGGGTATCTATGAGCTGGTCAAGGCGTGCCCACCGCTCGACGTCAATTCGGCCTATGCCTATCTGCTACTGGCCACTCAGTTTCGCGATACCTGCGCCGTCGCTACCAATGAAGAGGGCGAAATCGTTGGTTTCGTTTCCGGCTACGTCAAAGACAACGCCCCAGACACCTATTTTCTCTGGCAGGTGGCCGTCGGTGAGAAGGCGCGCGGTACCGGGCTTGCCCGGCGCCTGGTCGAGGCGATCATGTCGCGCCCGGAACTCGATGGCGTGCATCATCTCGAAACCACTATTACGCCTGACAACCGAGCCTCTTGGGGGTTGTTTAGGCGCCTTGCCCACCGCTGGCAGGCCCCTTTAAACAGCCGTGAGTACTTCTCAACCGATCAGCTAGGCGGTGAACACGACCCCGAAAACCTGGTGCGTATCGGTCCTTTTCAGACCGACCGTCTCTAGCACAGTCTTATTTTTCAATCGTCTTTCCATTTCGCGACCAACAGACCACATCAAGGAGTTGATATGCAGAGCCAAACCCAAACGTTTGAACGCATGGAGTCCAATGTTCGCACCTATTCACGCTCTTTCCCCGTCGTTTTCAAAACGGCCAAGAACGCGCGCTTAGTCGATGAGGAAGGGCGCGAGTACATCGATTTTCTCGCCGGCGCTGGCACCCTGAACTACGGGCACAACAACCCGCATCTTAAAGAAGCGATGATCGACTACCTCAGCACGGATGGCGTGGTACACGGTCTCGATATGTGGACGCAGGCCAAGCGTGACTACTTCGAGGCGCTCGAAGAGCTGATCTTCAAGCCGCGCGGCCTCGATTACAAAGTTCACCTGCCTGGCCCGACCGGTACCAATGCAGTGGAAGCCGCCATTCGCCTGGCCCGCGTTGCTAAAGGGCGCCATAACATCGTGTCGTTCACCAATGGTTTCCACGGCGTCACCATGGGGGCGCTGGCCACCACTGGTAACCGTAAATTCCGTGAAGCGACCGGAGGCGTACCCACCCAAGCGGCGAGCTTCTTGCCTTACGATGGCTATATGGGCGAGCACACCGATACGCTGGATTATTTCGAAAAGCTTTTGAACGACAAGTCCGGCGGTCTCGATATCCCCGCTGCTGTCATTGTCGAAACCGTACAAGGGGAGGGCGGCATCAACGTGGCGGGCCTCGACTGGCTCAAGCGCCTGGAAAGCATCTGCCGAGCTCACGATATCCTGCTGATCGTCGATGACATTCAGGCAGGCTGTGGGCGTACCGGTAAGTTCTTCAGCTTCGAGCATGCAGGCATCACGCCGGATATCGTCACCAACTCCAAGTCGCTTTCTGGTTTCGGGCTGCCGTTTGCGCATGTGCTGATGCGTCCTGAGCTGGATAAGTGGAAGCCGGGGCAGTACAACGGCACTTTCCGTGGCTTCAATTTGGCCATGGTGACGGCAACGGCTGCGCTCAAGAAGTACTGGAGCAACGATAGCTTCGAGCGCGATGTTCAGCGTAAGGCACGTATCGTCGAAGAGCGCTTCCAAGGTATCGCTAAGCGCTTGAGCGATAGCGGTAAACCGGCAACCGAACGTGGCCGTGGTTTGATGCGCGGCATCGATGTGGTCGATGGCGAACTGGCCGACAAAATCACTGCCACAGCGTTCGAGCGCGGCCTGATTATCGAAACCAGCGGTCAGGATGGCGAAGTAGTCAAATGCCTGTGCCCGCTGACCATTACTGACGAAGACCTGCTTGAGGCGTTGGATATCCTCGATGCCAGCGTTGATGCCGTTATTCAAGGTGCCTAATGCAGGCCATTTAGCGGGTCATCTGAGCTTTTTTGACGCCAGTATATTTCCTTTTAACTACACGTGGCCGGACCCCGGCCGCTTTACAAGGAGCACGTGATATGATCGTACGGAATCTCGACGAAGCGCGTAAAACAGACCGTTTGGTAACAGCGGAAAACGGCAACTGGGATAGCACCCGTTTGGTGCTCGCAGAAGATAACGCAGGCTTCTCGTTCCATATCACTCGCATCTTTCCGGGTACGGAAACCCATATCCAGTACAAGCATCACTATGAAGCTGTGTTCTGCTATGAAGGTGAAGGCGAAGTCGAAACCCTTGCCGATGGTAAAATCTGGCCGATCAAAGCAGGCGACATCTACTTGCTCGACCAGCACGATGAGCACCTGCTGCGCGGTAAAGAAAAGGGCATGACCGTTGCCTGTGTCTTCACGCCGCCGCTGACCGGTAAGGAAGTTCACCGTGAAGATGGCTCCTACGCACCTGCGGAGTAAGCATCTTTGGCGCCTGACGCCTGATGAGCTTCGCTGATTGAGCTATGTAACCCCGCCAATCTCGGCGGGGTTTTTCCGTATGCCTTACGTTCGCATAATATATATTATGTTAAATGTAGTATGGTTAGATATTATTCCCTGATGCTATCTCTCATCCTCATCTTGCTCGTCTGGTGCCTATATTTTCACTGAATTCTGCCCGTGGCGTTGGACAAGCGTACGCCCTTCTTCATATCATTCTGGCTCTCATTGTTTAAGGATGTGCTTGATTATGCGCCCAGGTGTTTTGTGGCTCTCGGCTGGTTTTTCTCTGTTGCTTGCCGGGTGCGCTGTCACTCAGCCGGAAGAGCCGACGCCACCGCCGCTTAGCGAAGCCTCCTTCAATGCCCGCATTCTTGAGCTTGAAAGCCAACTTGGCCAGCAGTGCCAGCAAAGTGCCGCCATGCAGCAGCGTCAATTCGATCAGCAACTAGCCATGACGGCCGATGTGCGTGAAGTTGGCAGTCTGCTGCGTGGGCTTCAGGCCGACGTGCGTGAGCTCGAAGCGCGTGGCGAAGAGCCCGTCATCATTCGCGAAGAGTGTGAAGTGGATGATACGCTCGAAAACAAGACGCTGGTCGGTCGTAGCGAATGGGTCGGTTTTCCCGGCATAGGCACTTACCTAAAAGCCCGTGTCGATTCTGGCGCTAACACGTCGTCGCTTTCGGCCACCGATGTGACGCGCTTCGAGCGAGACGGTGAGAACTGGGTGCGCTTCAAGCTTGCCTTGAATGACGATGACGTGGTCGTGGAACATTTGCGCGATGAGTGGATCGAAGCGCCTGTCGAACGTCGCGTACGTATCGTTCAGGCATCGGGTGAAGAGACGCGCCCAGTGGTCTCTTTGCTGATGACTTTGGGGCCGATTCGCGAGAACGTCGAGTTCACTCTGAACGACCGCTCGCATCTGGATTATCCCGTACTGCTGGGACGACGCTTCATGATGGATATTGCCCTCATCGACGTCGCCGAAACCTACCTTCACGAGCGCCCGGAATTTCCCGGTGGAGAACCCGCCGATCAGGCGGCTGAAGATGAAGCAGCCGATCAAGACGATAGCGAAGAGTAATCCCTCTCCCCTGCTCACTGCTTTATCTGGAAAGGACGCACCATGTCACGCTTGCCCTTTTATTTGATCGTTGGCCTTCTGCTGGTGGCCGGCATTGCCGCCAGCGTTCACCGCCACATCCAATTCGAAATTCCTTGGCTGCCTGGCGAGCAGCGCCAAGTGTGGGAAGTCGAAGCCGTCATCAACTTCAATGCGCAAGGTGGTCCCGTCGAGGTCAACTTGGCCCTGCCGACGCATCAGACCGGCTACCGCGTATTGACCGAAAATACCGCCTCATCGGGCTACGGACTGGCCTATCAAGGCGATGAGCGCGGCCGTCGCGCCCAGTGGACGATCCGTAACGCCGCTGGCAACCAGCAGCTCTACTATTCGGTACAAATGCTGGTGTCGCCCGAAGCGCGCGCGCCCATTCAAGCGCCGCCGCAGCTAACGTCTTCGCCTTGGGAGCGCCCCTACGATACGGCGGCGACACAGCTGATCGAGCGTGCTTGGGCGCGTAGCGCCAACAACATGACCTTTGCCCGCGAGCTGATCCGCGACATCAACGGCGAGGCCCAGGGTGAAAATGCGCGCCTGCTGCTGACTCAAGAAGCGCCTTCGGCGCTGATCGTGCGTCTACTTAACCAAGCCGACGTTCAGGCGCGTGAAGTAAGCGGCTTGCTGCTCGAAGATGGCCGCCGTCGCCAACCTTTGACCACCTGGATTCAGGTATTCGACGAAACGGCCGAAACCTGGTCGATCTTCAATCCTGTCACCGGCGAGCAAGGCCGTCCCGAAAATCTGTTACTGTGGGAAATGGGCGGTCGCGCCGTACTCGAAGTGCAAGGCGGTACCAACTCACGCGTTAGCTTCTCGATGATGACGCATCATCAGCCAGCGTCGGCGGCAGTACGTAACCATCACTCCGACGATACCTTGCTCAACTTCTCGATCCACAGCTTGCCACTTGAAGAGCAGGCGCTGTTCCAAACCATCTTGCTGATTCCCATCGGCGCACTGGTCGTGGTCTTTTTGCGCGTGCTCGTCGGCATCAAGACCTCGGGTACCTTCATGCCCGTGCTGATCGCCTTGGCGTTCATCCAAACCAGCCTGCTCACCGGCCTGATCGGCTTCTTGTTGGTCGTGGCGGTGGGGCTCGTGATCCGAAGTTATCTCTCGCACTTGAATCTACTCTTGGTGGCCAGGGTCTCGGCGGTGATCATTACGGTAATCGCGATTATCTCGATCTTCTCGGTACTCGCTTACCGCATGGGGCTCAACGCCGGGCTTACCATCACCTTCTTCCCCATGATCATTCTCTCGTGGACCATCGAACGCATGTCGATTCTGTGGGAGGAAGAAGGGCCAAAACAGGTGTTGATCCAAGGCGGCGGTAGCCTTTTGACCGCGGTGATCGCCTTCTTGGCAATGAATAACTCCCTGGTGCGCCACATTACCTTCAACTTCTTGGGCGTACAGCTGATCTTGATGGCGTTGATTCTCTTGCTAGGCAACTACACGGGGTACCGGCTATTGGAGCTGCGTCGCTTCAAACCGATCACCGAGGATGAGCAGACCCGATGAGCCTGCTAAAGAATTGGACCTCGCCGTTCAAGCTGAGAGACAAAGGCATCATCGGCATGAATCGGCGTAACATCCGCTATATCGGACGTTACAACAAGCGTCACCTCTATCCGCTCGTCGATGACAAGCTGAAGACCAAGCTGTTGGCCCAAAAGTACGGCATCACGTCGCCGCAGCTTATCGGCACCGTCTCGACACAGTTTGGCGTTAAGCACATCGGCGACATGCTACACGGCCACGGCGGCTTTGCCATCAAGCCGGCCAAGGGCAGCGGTGGTAAAGGCATCTTGATCATCGAGCGCGTCGAGGACGATGAATTCATCAAGCCCAGCGGTGCACGTCTGAGCATCGAGGATATCGAGCGCCACGTTTCCAACATACTCTCGGGGCTCTATTCCCTGGGTGGTGCGCCTGACGTGGCGATGCTGGAGACCTTGATCAACTTCGAAGAGAGCCTGCTGGCATTCACCTACGAAGGCGTGCCGGACATCCGGGTCATCGTATTCAAAGGCTACCCGGTCATGGCCATGATGCGACTATCGACGGCGGCCTCGGACGGCAAGGCCAACCTGCACCAGGGTGCGGTTGGCGTGGGGCTCAACATTGCAACGGGAGCGGCGCTGCGCGGCGTTCAGTTCGATCGCCCCTGCTATACCCATCCCGATACCGGGCACGATCTTGCAAGCCTCGTCGTCCCCCAGTGGGATACGCTGTTGCACTTGGCAGCGGGCTGTTATGAGATGACCGGTCTTGGCTATTTGGGTACCGACATGGTGCTCGACCGCCATCATGGCCCGATGCTGCTAGAATTGAATGCACGACCGGGGTTGGCCATCCAGATGACCAACGGCGAAGGACTTCGCCGCCGCCTCGATTTGATCGAGCAGCAGCCCGAAGGTGTGCCCGTTGCCCAGCGTGTAGCGTTTGCCCAAAAACACTTTGCCCGGCGCAGCGAGCTGGTCAGTGACGAGCCTACAGTGACCCACGCTTGAGATTTTTCGAGCGTATTTTTGATAATGACGAGTCGCCCATGACCAATGCCAATACACTGCTTCAACAGGCGGAGTCTCAGTGCCTCAACCGTGGGGTTCGTTTTACCCCAATCCGACGGCGAGTACTGGAGCTGATTGCCAACTGTAACGGCGGTCTCAAAGCCTACGATTTGCTTGATCAACTCTCTACCGAGCACGCGGCTGCCCGGCCTCCCACGGTTTACCGTGCGCTGGATTTCTTGATCGAGCAGGGCCTGGTTCATCGCATCGAGTCACAAAACGCCTACGTGGCCTGCGTCTGCCCTGAGCATACCCATGGTTTTCAGCTTCTGATCTGCCGTCAGTGTGGCTACGTAGAGGAACTGCACCTGGATAAGATCACCGCCGAGCTGACGGCGCTTGCCGATAAGCAAGGCTTCAAGGTGCAGCGCCAAACGATCGAGCTGCAAGGCCTATGTGCAGAGTGCCAAGCCGCCTAATGTCGATACCCCAACCGATCAAGTGAGTCGATGATGTCCCGTTTCGATGATGCCGCGCCCAATACGCTGTTCAAGTCCCTGGAAAAGGCCGAGGTCGGCGAAGCGCTTCCTGCAACGGCCACGCTGCTAGATGCAGCCGCTTTCAATGAAGCTGGCTTGATTCCTGCCATTGCACAGCAGCACGATAGCGGCGAAGTGTTGATGATGGCCTGGATGAACCGCGAAGCGCTGGAAGAGACGTTAAGAACGGGGCAGGTTTGCTACTACTCGCGTTCGCGCCAGAAGCTTTGGCGCAAAGGCGAAACCTCCGGTCAGCAGCAGCGACTCAAGTCTGCCGCACTGGACTGCGACGGCGATACCGTGCTGATTAAGGTCGATCAGACAGGTCCTGCCTGTCACACCGGTCGGCGCAGTTGCTTCTACATCCAGCTCGACGCCGAGCAGGCTGCGGTTACCAGCGAGCCGATGATCGATCCCAAAGCGCTTTACGGCGCCTAACACGACGATGCGACGCCTTTGGCACTGGCTTCTACCCTCCCTGCGCCACTGCGTAATATACCTGCTCGTTGGTCTCGTGCGCGGCTACCAACTGGTGATCAGTCCCCTGCTCGGCCCGCGCTGCCGCTTCTGGCCGAGCTGCTCCTCTTACACCATCGAAGCACTCAAGGTGCATGGTCCTTTACGTGGTAGTTGGCTGAGCCTCAAGCGCATCGTCAAGTGTCACCCTGGCCACTCGGGCGGGATGGACCCGGTGCCTGGCGGGCCAAGCGAAGCGATGATGGAGGAAGACGCCTTAGCCGAGCGTAAAAAGCAGGCTACCTGCTGCACTTACCACGCGCATGAGGCGCCCAAAACCACCGCGCGCCCCATTGACTCCAAATAGCAGTTTTCCTAACTAGCTTTTAATCTCTAGCGTTTGCCGTGTGTCAGGCGTGCTGACGAGCCACGAGGTAAATGCGCTCGAGCATGGCATGCAAGCCGTTGCTGCGGGTCGGCGAGAGATGTTTGTCGAGGCCTAGATCGGCCAGGAAGTGCGGCTCGCTCTGAGCAATTTCGCCAGCCGGTCGGTCGTTGTAAATACGCAGCAGTACGGCGATCAGCCCTGAGACGATGGCAGCATCGGAAGTGGCCTGAAAACGAAGCGTCTCCCCTTCTAGGCTATGGTTCATCCAGACATTGGATTGGCAACCCTGGATCTTGTACTCCTCGGTTTTCCATTCGGGAGGAAAATCGGGGAGCTGCTTACCCATGTCGATGATGTACTGGTAACGATCCATCCAGTTGTCGAACATCTCGAACTCTTCGCGCAGTTCCTGCTGGGCGTGTTCGGTACCGCTGGTGCTCATGCTGTGTCCTTGGATTGATGGATACTCACGTCATTATAACGGCTCGTCATCGATTTGTGTCGTTGCGAGACGATGGCGCTGTTGTGCCCGATGCCACTCATCGGCCTCTTGGTGCAAGTAGCGCGAAGTGGTTTCAAGCCGCGCATGGCGCGCTGTATCGGCAAGGTGACGCATGTTGATTCCGGCCTGGGCCTGGTGCGTGAGCGACGTGTGCCGCAGCCAATGCGGCGTGGCACGCCGTAAGGTCTGCACTGATGCCTCTGGGTCAGCGATCCCTGAGCGTTCGAGCTCCTGGGGAGGCGAATTTTCAAGCACGCTGGCTGCCTGCTCGAAAGTGGTTTTGATCAAACGATAGAGCTGATTATCTCCGATGCCCCGGGTGCCATCGAGCGCTCGCAGAAGCGGGGTGGTCTCACCGGCACTCGGGCGTGGAGAAAGGCCGAGCACCTCGCGCCACTTGGCCAAATGCCCCATGAGATCGTCTGGCACTGGCACCATTGCGAGCTTGCTGCCCTTCCCTTCTACCTGCCACCACCAGCGCCCTTCGCGCAGACGAAAGTCGTTCATCTGGGCGCGGCTGATCTCGCTTATACGTGGCGCCAAGAGGTAAGCAAAACTGAAAATGAAACGTCGCCGAGCCCGCTCGTACTGGGTGCGCCGCGACGCATCATCCAGCTGGGTTGAGCCCTCAAAGCGGTCAAGCCAGGCCCAAAACCACTGCCATAATGGCTGTTCCAAATAGCGCTCGATCTGCGGTGCTTGGTTATTAAGCCGCCGAGCTTTATCGCGCATTAACCGAAACGGGTTGTGATCGACCCACCCTGCCTCTACCAGCCAGCTAAACATGCTCTGCAGGATGGTGAGCGATTGCCGACGGCTGGTCGGCGAAAGCGGACCGCGAAACGGCCGCCATTGGGCATGATCGCGCGGCTTCGACGGGCCGATCCAGCGCTCGGCAGGTGTGGGGTTTTCAAGAAACGCTTCGAAGGCGCGAAGCCACTCACGATCGAGCGCTTCGAGCTTGAGCCCTTGGTCATCCAGCCAGAGCAGAAGTCGTTCGGCTTCGCGACGGTAGGCCTTTAGCGTCATGGGACTTGCCTGGTACTCAGCGAGCCAATGCGATACGGCGTCGATATCGCTATTGGCACCAATGCGCGCCCCTCTCCTCTCTACGCGTTGCGAGTTTTCCTGACCAAGCCAGAGGGGGCTTGGTTGCGCTGTTACGCCATTGGATAGCGTAATCCTATCTGTTGGCTCCATTTCCCTTTGCGGAGAAGGATCATTGCTACGCCCTCCTGTCCACTCCTCTTCTACCACTACTTTCACCCTATCCCATATTCAGAGGTAATAATTCTGCGCTATGTAAGCGGATAAATTCAAGATAATAAGAGTAATCTTGAATTTTTAACGAATAAAATAAATAATTTTACGTATTATGATTTATGTAATATTGCAGAGATCGGCTGATCAAAGGACAATGGCGCCATTGTTTAATAGGTGCTGGATCGCACAGATGTACAGTGACCAGAAAATACAGTTAAAGGGAAAAGCTCATGGCGCGTAGCGGCATTCAGTACGCAGATGTTCAGCAGGCCATCGATACCTTGCTAGCCCGAGGAGATTCGCCCAGCGTCCAGCGCATTCGCGATGTGTTGGGTACGGGCAGCTTCACTACCATCAGCGAGCACTTCCGCTATTGGCGCAGCGAACGTGAAAACAACCGCGATGTACCTCCCCCTAAAGGCGTTCCCGAAGCGATCGTGACGCTGAGTGCAGAGCTATGGCGCCAGGCTGAACAGCAGGCCCATCAAGCGTTAGTTCACTATCGTGAAGAGGCCAATCGACAAGTCGAAGAGGCGCAGCAAGAAGCTGAAGATGCCGAGCTTAAGGCCCAGCATGCAGTGGAACGCGAGCGTGCTCTCGCCGAGCACTTGCGCTACACCGAGCAGCGCCTCGAAGCGCTTACGCATGAACTCGCGACAACCCAGGCTCAGGCGAGCGAAGCCGAGCGTCGCAATGACGCCTTGGCGAAAGAGTGCGCTGCACTCGCACAAGCCGTTAAGGAGAAAGAGGGCCAGCAGCAAGCTCAAGCGGCGCAGCACCAAGACGCGCTAAAGGCGTTGGAAGCGCGTTTCGAAGAGCGTCTCGGCCAAGAAGAGCAACGCCATGAGGCCTCCGAAACGCGGCTTATGGGCATGCTCGATACGCTGCGCCAAGAGCGTGCCCAAGAGGAAAAACGTAAGGCCAAATTAACCCAGCAGTGGGAAGCCGAGCGTGAGCGCTTAGGCGGCGAGATGCAGGCGCTGCGCCAAACTCATCAGCAGCGCCAGACGCAGCTCGAAAGCGAAAAAGAGGCTTATGGGCAAGAAATTGCCGTCCTCAAGCAAAAACTCCATGAGGCAGAAACCCAGCTTAGCGAGAAAGCGCGCTTGGAAGGGTTGCTACAGAAGGCGCAAAAGGACCTATTCGATGAGAAAAACCGTCATGCGCAGCGGGAGCAGGCGTGGCAGGAACAACTTTGGCAACGAATGGAAACACTTCAGCAACAATTGAGCGAACTCCCGTCTACACTCAGCGTCAAAGGAGGGAATTCGAACGACTAGCCAGGAGAAGCGCCATGCTGATCAACATTGCCAAATCGAGTGATCTACGCGAGAGCGATGTCACGCCTGAGTCGGTCTACCTTTCGCGCCGTCGCTTTATGGGGGGAGTCGCTGGGCTTGGGGCTGGTATGGCGCTTTCGGGCCACGTGCACGCAGCATCTAGTGACTATAGCGATGTGCCCTCTGGCAATGCTCCTGCTTGGCTTAGTGACAAGATAGAGGCTGCCCAGTGGCGCGCCGTGGTTCCAAGCGATCCCAACGCCGATGCGCTCACGCCCTATGACGATGCCAGCCACTACAACAACTTTTATGAGTTCGGCACCGGCAAGAGCGACCCGGCCCGTCGTGCCGGGGATCTGGAAACGCAGCCTTGGAGCGTGGTCATTGACGGCGAAGTCAACAATGGCGGTCGGATGGCGCTAGAGGATGTAATCACTCCCTCCCAACTGGAGGAGCGAATTTACCGTTTGCGCTGCGTCGAGGCGTGGTCAATGGTGATTCCCTGGCTAGGCATTCCCCTTAGCGACATCATCGAACGCGCCGAGCCCACCAGCAAAGCCAAGTACGTGCGCTTCGAGACACTGGTCGACCCCGCTCAAATGCCGGGGCAGCGCTCCTCCTTCGCACTGATCGACTGGCCCTATGTGGAGGGGTTACGCCTCGATGAAGCCATGCACCCGCTGACGCTACTCGCCGTTGGCATGTACGGTCGCGAGCTCCCCAATCAAAACGGTGCGCCGCTGCGGTTGGTCGTGCCCTGGAAATACGGCTTCAAGAGCATCAAATCCATCGTACGTATTTCGCTGGTCGAAGAGCAGCCAGTTAATTCCTGGCAGGCGATTGCCGCCAATGAGTATGGCTTCTATGCCAACGTCAACCCTGAGGTCGATCACCCACGCTGGAGCCAGGCTAGCGAGCGGCGCTTGCCCAATAGCCTGTTCAACCCCAACATCATCGATACGCGCATGTTCAATGGCTATGCCGATGAAGTGGCAAGCCTCTATCAGGGCATGGATCTCAGGACGCATTACTGATGCCAAGCTTACTGCGACTACTTCTTGCCTGGCGCATTGGCGTATTCGCCGCTGCCTGCGTGCCGCTCATTTGGTGGAGTTGGCAGGTGGCCAGCCAGCAGGCAGGTCCTGAACCAGGGCGTTTTTTGCTGCTCAACATTGGCCATGGCGCGCTTTGGCTTTTGCTACTGACATTGTCGTTGACGCCTTTGACCAAGCTCACTCGCTGGAAAGGCTTCGCCGTTATCCGGCGCCAGTTAGGGCTTTGGACGCTGGCTTACGCCTTCTTACACCTTGTCTGCTATCTGCTGTTCATCCTCGGCTTGAACTGGGCGCAACTGGGAAGTGAAATCGCCAATCGCCCCTATATCATCGTTGGTATGCTGGCGCTCGTAGGCTTAACGCTCCTTGGCGCTACCTCCAACCGCTTTGCCATGCGCCGCTTGGGCAAACGCTGGAAGCCTTTGCATAAACTGGTCTACCCAATTCTTGCTCTCGTACTGCTGCACTTCTTTTGGGTGGTGCGCGCGGACATGCGCGAATGGTCGCTCTACGCCTTGATAGGCGCCCTCTTAATGCTACTGCGTCTGCCTGCGATAGCGCGACAGCTTCCTAAACTTCGCCAACGCCTAAGTCACGGCTAAGCCCAAACGCACACGGCCACCAACATGGTGGCCGTGGCTTGTTAAGTCAATCTATGACGCTACTTGGTGGGCTTTGGCGCCTCTGAAGTCGCCTCATCGGCGCCCTCTTCGGGCAGCTCCCAAGTACCTTCTTCGGTCCAAGGGTCGTTCTCGGGGAACTCTTCAATATTGATCTCAGGCTCTGAATAGTCAGGCTGAAAGCGCAAGTCGTACTTCGCTGCGCGCCATCGAGACCATGAGCAGCGCCAAGATCAGCAAGAGCGGCACGCCCCTGACGATGCTCGCCGTTTGAAGCGTTTGCAACCCACCTAAGGCTTGTTCGTAACTTTTACGTAAGGGAGCTTATACACTGGGTTATTGATTTGTAATAGTAGTTTACACAAAAAACCCGGCACTATGGCCGGGTGTGGGGTTTCGCGCTATTTCAACGAAGGTCGAAGCTAGCGGTAATACGCATTGGTCGTATCGGTATGATCAGTGACGTCACGAATACCGGCGAGCTCTGGAATCCGCTCCATCAAGGTCTTCTCAACGCCATCTTTGAGTGTAAGGTCTACTGCCGCACAACCTTGGCAGCCGCCGCCAAAGGCGAGAATGGCGATACTCTTCTCGGTGAGCTCAACCAGCTTGATCTCACCGCCGTGGGCGGCAAGCCCCGGATTGATTTCGCTATAGAGGACATAGTTGATGCGGTCCTCTAAGGGGCTATCGGCGTTGACCTTGGGCATCTTGGCGTTCGGTGCCTTGATGGTCAGTTGCCCCCCCATGCGATCGGCGTTGAAGTCGACCACGGCCTCTTCCAAAAAAGGTAAGCTGTTCTTGTCGAGGAAGACACTGATCTTCTCGAGCGTTAGCTTGTGGTCGGTCGGCTCTTCTTCACCAGGACGGCAATAGGCCAAGCAGGTCTCGGCGTAGGGCGTACCCGGTTGGGTAATGAAAATGCGTACGGCAATACCCTCGACGTTCTGCTTTTCCAGCAGCTCGGCGAGATAGTCTTGCGCGCTTACGGTGATATCGATGCCAGGGGCGTCTACGGTCGTGGTCATGAGGCTTTTCTTCCCTCCCGGTCAGTGGCAGTGCCACGTAACTCATCATTTTGGGTATGGTAAGCAAAACGCAGCGCCGACACAATCCTGAGTGTTTTAGTAGGCTATTGTACACCCGGCAATATCGTCTGTATAAGGCTTGGGTAGCCGGTGAGAATAGCTAGCGGGCTGGCACCCGCACGCAAGCGCTAACGCGCTAGGGAGCGTATCCCCCGTACTCAAACGGCATATAATTCCTTTTTGAGATAAAAAGATAATTATATATTCTTTTGTAGAATATATTGAGGGCGTTAAGGTGGCACGATAATCCCGTTCCGCCTTGACGGAATTACTCAGCATCATCAGGACCGTGCCCCATGTATCGTTACGATATTCATGACCAAACCCTAGTGGACGAGCGCGTCGCCCAATTCCGCGATCAGATGGAACGCTACCGCGCTGGCCGTCTAAGCGATGCGGAATTTCTTCCGCTTCGCCTACAAAACGGTCTCTATATTCAACGCCATGCGCCCATGCTGCGTATTGCGATCCCTTACGGCATGCTGGCAGGCCATCAGCTACGTGCCCTGGCCGAGATCACCCGGCGCTATGACCGTGGTTACGGCCACTTCACCACGCGTCAGAATTTGCAGCTCAACTGGCCCAAGATGGAAGACGTGCCCGACATCCTAGCTGATTTGGCCAAAGTACAGATGCACGCGATTCAAACCAGTGGTAACTGCATTCGCAACACCACGAGCGATCAGTTCGCCGGTATCGCCAAGGACGAAGTCGAGGATCCGCGACCCTGGTGCGAGCTGATTCGTCAGTGGTCTACCCTACACCCCGAGTTCGCCTATCTGCCGCGTAAGTTCAAGATCGCGGTGAGCGGCGCCACGACCGACCGCGCCGCCATTCAAGTCCACGATATCGGCCTGCGTCTGTGGCACAACGAGGATGGTGAACTGCGCGTACGCGTGCTGGCCGGCGGCGGGCTCGGCCGTACACCGATGATTGGCGACGTGGTGCGTGAAGACCTGCCCTGGCAGCACCTTCTCACCTATCTCGAAGCCTGCGTTCGCGTGTACAACCAGTTCGGTCGTCGCGATAACAAGTTCAAGGCGCGGATCAAAATTCTGGTCAAGGCCTTGGGCATCGAAGAGTATCGTCGCCGCGTCGAAGAGGAGTGGGTTTATCTTAAAGATGGCCCGCAAACGCTCAACCAGGCTGCCGTGGATGCAGCCAAAGCGCACTTTCCCGAGCCTGATCGCCGTGCCGTAAGCAGTGACGCCATTCAGGCGTTCGAAACGCTACGCCAGGAAAACCGCGCCTTTGCTCGTTTTGTGACCAACAACGTCACCGATCACAAGGTGCCGGGCTACAAGGCCGTCACGCTCTCGCTCAAGCGCCGCGAGCACGCCCCGGGCGATGTCACGGCTGACCAGATGGACGCCGTGGCCGATCTTGCCGACCGCTACAGCTTCAGCGAAATACGCGTGACCCACGAGCAGAACCTGGTGCTTTCGGACGTGCCGGTCGATGAAATCGAATCTCTTTGGCAGGCGCTGGAAGACCTCGGTATGGCCAACCCGACCATCGGTACGCTCAACGACATTATCTGCTGCCCGGGAGGCGACTACTGCGCCCTGGCCAATGCGGTCTCGATTCCCATTGCCCAGTCGCTGCAGCAACGCTTCGAGGATCTTGATTTTCTCTACGACCTTGGGCCGCTCGATCTCAATATTTCGGGCTGCATGAACGCCTGTGGGCATCACCACGTAGGCCACATCGGTATCCTCGGCGTCGACAAAAAAGGTGAGGAGTATTACCAGGTATCGCTTGGTGGTAACGCCACCGATGACGCCTCCTTGGGTAAGATCCTAGGCCCCTCTTTCTTCAAGGAAGACGTGCCCGACGTGATCGACAAGGTGCTGCAGGTGTACATCGAACAGCGCACCGATGAAGAGCGCTTTCTGGATACCTACCGCCGTATCGGCCTGAAACCTTTCAAGGAGCGTGTTTATGCCTGACGTTTCCGTTGCGGACGACTCCGAACAGCCAACCCTCGTCCACGCCGAGCACTTGGTCGCCAATGGTGAGATTGCCGCCGAGAACGCCTGGAGCGTCTCCTCGGACGCCGAGTCGCTGCCCGACCAGCGCCCTGCCTTCGTGCCCCTGGCGCTGTGGCAGCAGCACCAAGGCGATGCTGGCCTAGCGCCGGTGCTTGCCAGCGACACCGAGCTCACCCCGGCACTGGCTGGTGAGCTTGCGCAAACGCCGAGAATCGCTATCGACTTCCCCGCCTTTACCGATGGGCGCGGCTACTCATTGGCGCGCTTGATGCGCGAACGCTACGGATTCGAAGGCGAGATACGTGCCGTGGGCGACGTGCTGGTCGATCAGCTCAACTACATGCGCCGCTGCGGCTTTAGCGCCATGGCGCTGCGTAACGATCAAGACCCCGAGGTGGCACTGCGCGCCCTAAACGCCTTTAGCGTACGCTACCAAACGGATGTCGAGCTTCGTCAGGCGCTGTTCGAACGCCGTCTTGCCAAGGCCTAATCACCTTTCTAACCTGCGTTAGCCACAACTGCTGCACATACTAAAACGCCCCACGGTAAGCGATTACCGTGGGGCGTTCGCGATTAGCTCGCGCCAAAGGGTTAGCCGCGCCTTTTTTGCTGGCGCTCGCGGTTGTTCGCCTTGGCGCGGTCGCTCTTGCGCAGCATGACCCATGTCGCCCCTAGCCCCCCTTCTGAGGGTTGGGCCGATACATAGGCCTGCACTTCATCGAATTGGTTGAGCCATTTGACCACGTAGGAGCGCAGCACGTTGGCAGGACTGTCGATGGCATTACCTCGCCCATGGATAATCTGGACCGAGCGCAGGTCGTGGGCATAGGCGTCTTGAATGAAGGCAAACAGCAGCCGCCGACATTCGGCCACCGGGCGACGTAGCAAATGCAGTTGTGCCTGAACCGGGTAGCCACCGTGGCGAAGCTTATCGGCAACGCCCTGCTGGGTGCCTTCGCGACGAAATTCGACGGGATCAAAGGCGGGCAGCAGGTCGACGAAATCATCGGAGAGGAAGTTGCTATCGCCAAGGCCCTGCTCGGCGGACTCACGCCGAGCGAGCTGAGCTTCAGAGGGCGCCTTGGGGGATTTTTCGACGTTGGCGCGATTGCGCCCCTTGAGTGGGCGCACATCGCCGACCAGAGCTCGAAAATCCATTTCGCTACGCAGTGACTGAGTCATGACAGGCTCCTCCGGCGGGTGATAAGACTATACTAGCAGAGCACGCTTGGCCGCTTAAGCGCTGCGACAACAGCTACCCTAAGGACGCGATATGCGCACACTGAAATGGCTGCTTCTACTGTGCATGGCAGCGTTGGCTGGCGTAGCGGCTTGGCTATGGCTCACCATGCTCTCGCCGTGGTTTTACGATTCGACCGAGAACGCGACAACTATCGCGCCCGGCCAACATCAGGTCTTCGTTTATGGCACGCTGCGCTTCGCCCCCGTACGCTGGGTCGTGATGGGCAGCTCTGGCTCGCCGCGAGAAGCCTCGCTGCGTGGCTTTGCCAGAACCGGCCTCGATCTGCGCGAACAGCCCGGCAGCGTCGTCCCGGGGCTGCTTCTGCGCGTCAACCCCGAACAGCTACGGCGTCTCGATCGCTATGAGCGCCTTGGCGTGCGCTATACGCGGCATTGCTATCAGTTGCGAGGCGGCGGCAGCGCTTGGGTCTACCGGCGGTTGAGCGAAGCAGATAACCTGACCTCGATCCTGCCCACCCAAGCCGACGCTCTGGTACCATGAAGTGACTTAAACCCAACCCAAGGCTCAGGACTCGACATGACGGCTGCCTCACCCTATGTACTCGTGCTCTACTACTCTCGTTCGGGCGCCACGGCGACCATGGCCAAGCAACTGGCTGAAGGCGTGGAGAGCGTTGGCGGTATTCAGGCGCGGCTGCGCTGCGTGCCACCGGTGTCGGCTACCTGCGAAGCCGTGGAGGAGGAGATTCCCGCTGAGGGCGCCGTCTATGCCGATCTCGATGACCTGCGTCACTGCAGCGGTTTGGCCTTGGGGAGTCCAACCCGCTTTGGCAATATGGCGGCGCCACTGAAGTACTTTCTCGATAGCACGAGCCCGCTGTGGCTCAACGGTGCCTTGATCGACAAGCCCGCTTGCGCGTTCACTTCGACGGCCAGCCTGCACGGTGGCCAGGAAAGCACGCTGCTGAGCATGCTGATTCCCTTGCTTCACCATGGCATGGTCTACGCGGGGCTACCCTACAGCGAAACCGATCTCATCGAGACCGATAGCGGCGGTACACCGTATGGCGCAAGCCATCTAGCGGGCGCGCGCAGCGACCGCGCCGTAGACGCCCGCGAGCGCAAGCTCTGTGTGGCTCAAGGGCGACGGCTGGCGCGCTTGGCATTGGCGCTTGAAGGAATGCGGAGCAGCAACGCATGAGGGGTTACCTAGATGCCCTGGAAGCGCGCCACGGGCTCGATCATCTCACCCATCTCGCGCGCCGCTGCGTAGTAATAAGCCTTAGCTTACTGTTCGCCCTGATGGTGTTGCGCGGCTTTCTTCTTCAAGGAGAAACGTTCAGTTGGCGCCCCACCCTAACCTTCG
Organism: Halomonas dongshanensis; assembly: GCF_024790395.1. Taxonomy (GTDB): domain Bacteria; phylum Pseudomonadota; class Gammaproteobacteria; order Pseudomonadales; family Halomonadaceae; genus Vreelandella; species Vreelandella dongshanensis. The sequence continues at coordinate 85,689 of NZ_JAJISC010000007.1, read as the reverse complement.
TGCTGCCGCTGCTGCTCTTTCTGCCCACGGTGATCGCCAAGCGTGCGCGAGGTCACGCCTGGCTCGCCTTCGTCAGTCTGCTCTATTTTGCCCAAGGGGTCATGGTGGCGACGCTGCCGGAGCAGACGCTGCGTGGCATCTTCGAAGCGTTGGTATCACTCGCGCTCTTCGTCGGCTGCATGGGCTATGCTCGTTTTCGCAGCCGCCAACTACGCCAATAAGTGGAGAACAATCAGATGACGCGACAACTTGCCGATATTCGGCGCGACTACGAAGGCGGTCGGCTCGAAGAGTCCAGCGCCGCCAGCGACCCTTTCGTGCTTTTCGATGAGTGGCTGACGCTTGCGCTGGAATCGGAGGGCAAGGATGGCAACGCCATGACGCTTGCAACCGTAGACAGCCAAGGCCGCCCCCACGCACGCGTCGTGCTGCTCAAGGGGTTCGATGCCGAGGGAATGGTATTTTTTACCAACTACCATAGCCATAAAGGGAGCGAGTTAAATAACGTTCCTTTTGCCGCGCTCACCTTCTGGTGGCCCTCCCTGGCCCGCCAGGTACGTATCGAAGGGCCGGTCGAACAGGTCAGCGGCGAAGAGTCCGACAGCTACTTCGATTCGCGCCCGCGCGGCAGCCAGCTGGGCGCCTGGATTGCGACCCAGAGCGTGGTGATTCCTGGGCGCCAATGGATCGAAGAGCGGCAAACGCGCTTCGAGCAGGCCTACGAGAACCAGCCCATTCCTCGCCCACCTCACTGGGGCGGCTACCGCGTCAATCCCGACATGATCGAGTTTTGGCAAGGCCAGCCCAGCCGTCTGCACGACCGTCTGCGTTTCGAGCGGCGCGACGGCGGGGCCTGGTCGCGCTTTCGGCTGGCGCCCTAAAACAGCCCTTAACTCAGCCTCAATAGGGCTCGTTTTCAAGGCGGTGGCGCTGCCACTCGCTTTCAGGCTGATTGAGGCTGAGTACGGCATCGATGACCTGCTCTTCCATGTTATAGCGGCAGGTGAAGCCTAGGCGCTTCATCAGCGCGCGCATCGGCTGATTGTCGAGCATGATCTTACCGATCATCTCGAGCGTACCGATGCTCTTGCAGTAGGCGATCATTTTCTCCATCAGTAGCGTTCCCACGCCAAGTCCTTGAAGATCGTCGCGGATGATGATGGAAAATTCGGTACGAATATTGTCGGCGTCGTTCCAGACGCGCACCACCCCAAGCATCTCCTTGCCGCCCTGCTCGTCGGCACGTTCGGCGATGAAGGCCATTTGGCGGTCGTAATTGATGTGAGAGAGAATCGACAAATCGCGCTGCGACAGGCTCGACTTGTTGTGGAAGTAGCGAAAGCGAATGCTCTCCTCCGAAAGCCGCTGATGAAAATGCGTGATTAGCGGCGCATCTTCGGCGCGAATCGGACGAATCTCCACCTGCCAGCCATTCTTGAGCGTGGTCCATTCTCTGAGCTCTTCGGGATAGGGCATGATGGCAAAGCGTGCGGGCGACCCTAGGTCCATGGCGAAGTCGACTGCCGTGATACCGTCGCGATTGAGCAACAGCGGATTGATTTCAAGCCCACGCAGCTCGACAAGATCAGAGGCCATTTGCGATAGCTTGACCAGTAGCTGGCAGAGATGGCGCATGTCGCGCTCGGGGTCGGAGGAGTGTTCGCGAATCAACGAGGCGGCGTGGGTGCGCCCGATCATGTCGGCAGCCAGGGTCATGTTCAGCGGCGGCAGCGCCACCTGACGATCGGCCAACACGTTGACCTTGTAGCCACCAATGCCAAAAACAATCAGCGGGCCGAAGACGGGATCACGGGTAATCCCCGCGCAGAGCTGCATCGAATGTTTGCCCCGCTGCATCGGCTGCAGGCAGAACTCCTGAACGCGAAATTCAGGAAACTTCTCGGCCACCTTGGCTTTGAGGCGCGCAGCTGCTTCTCTAACCTGCTCGGGCGTTTCCAAATCCTGAAGCAGTCCCGCCGACAGCTTATGCGGATGTTTGCGGTAGCGGTACGGGCGACAGTTGCCATCGTGCACCACTTTCAGCGCTTTAGGGCCGCTAAAGGCCCGTGCCGCCGCTTCGCCCTCGCTGGGATTAATGAAATAACGTCCCGGCGCCGCAGGAATACCGTAGGCATCGAGGAGCTGCGCCGTTTCCGAGTGGGTGAGCGTCGCCCGCCCCGCCGTCATGGCCGTTTCTAGCAAAGCGCGGCACTGGCTGCGAGCCTCCGGGCTTGCCGAAAACGGTAGGCTCGGCGGCGTCTCCTGCAGTAGCGCTTGGACACGTTGGTAGTCGACCATATGCATGAATGCTTTGATGGCCTTTTCGGGCGAGGTGTAGGTAGGAATCCCGGCGCCGTTGCATACTTCGCGGGCGCCCAGCGCCTCCTTGAGCCCCATCCAACTGGTCAGCAGATTACGCTTGAAGCGACTGCGCTGGTCGATCAACGCCTGGGCGGTCGCCTGGGACGGCGCCAGGCGTGTGGGGGCATGAACGACCAGAACGGCGTCGACGTTGGCGTCGGCGGTCACGATCTCCAGCGCCTCGACGAAGCGCGCAGGCGTTGCGTTCCCTCCGAGATCGACCGGATTCTCCCCTGGTTTGCTGACATCGACTTGGCGTGTGCGCAGCGCGCGGCGTGTCTCAGTGCTGAATTCGGCAAGCCTCCCCCCGGCGCTGATCAGCTTGTCGATTGCCAGCATGGCCGGTCCCAAGCCGTTGGAGACGATCGCTAGCCGGTCACCCTTCAAGGGTTTCATTCGCGATAGCGTCTCTAGCGCATCGATCAGCTCGTCAGAGTCGTTGACCCGCACGACCCCTGCTCGGGCGAAGGCGGCATCGAAAACCACGTCGCGATTGGCGATGCCGGGGGTGGGCGGCATATCGGAAATATCCGACGCCGCTGTTCGCCCGCTCTTGATCGCTAGCACCAAGCGATTACGCGAAGCATCGCGCACGGCGGTCATGAAGTGCTGGGCGTCGCTGATTCGTTCGAGATGCAGCAGAATTGCCTGGGCTGGGGAGAACTGATTGACGTAGTCGATCAGATCGGGAAGCAGAACATCGACGCTGTCACCAACGGTGATGACGTGAGAGAAGCCGACGTTGCGCCCTGCTGCCCAGTCGATCATGGCGTTGGCCAGCATGCCCGACTGGCCAAGATAGGCTACTCGCCCGGCTTTGATGGGTTGGCTCGCGTAGGAGGCATTGAGCCGCTTGGAAGGGACGATTACCCCCATGCATTCAGGCCCGAGCACGCGAAGCCCCGATTCCCTGGCCGCGCTCAGCATACGTTCGCGAAGCGAAGGGCGGCCATCGCGCTCCTTGTCGAGATCGGCACCCCCGGATAGCACTAGGGCCGCCTTGATGCCACACTTACCTAGCGCACGTAACAGTCTGGGCACACCATTGATCGGCGAACAGATCACCGCAAGGTCAGGCGTTTCGGGTAGCTCGCGCAGGCGGCTGTAGCAGGGAACGCCATGTACCGTCGCGTAGCCTTTCAGGTTGACGGCCAGCAGCGTTCCTTTGAATTCGCCTTCGAGCAGGTTACGCAGTACCAACCCACCTAGCGAGGCCGGTTTTTCCGAGGCGCCAAAAACGGCCACGGTGCGCGGGGCAAAGAAGTGATGCAGAAAACGTGTGCTCACGGCATATCTCCCAAAGTGCACGAACGGCGTACGACTTATGGACACTATGGCAGCCAGCGCCGCCAGCTTAAGGTGCGACAAGCCCATCAGGAGTGTCGGCATGATCACTGCCTACCTTACTCATCCCCACTGCGCATTGCACCATATGGGGCCAGAGCATCCCGAGTCACCCGAACGTTTGGAAGCGATACGCGCCCGGCTTTCGCTGTCGGGCGTATTGCAGCAAACCATGCAGGGTGACGCCAAGATAGCATGCGATGAGGCGCTTGCCCGCGTTCATTCGCCGCGCCACCTGCGGGCATTGGCGAAATGCCGGCCCGCAGAGGGAATCGTCATGCTGGATAGCGACACCCTGATGAACCCGGATAGCCTGGACGCCGCACGCGTAGCCGCCGGGGCCGTGGTGCGCGGCGTCGATCAGGTATTTCGCCGCCAAGCTGACAACGTATTTTGTGCCGTTCGCCCACCCGGCCACCACGCCGAAGTAAGCGAAGCCATGGGGTTTTGCTTTTACAATAACGTCGCCGTCGGGGCCGCGCATGCACGCGCTACCTATGGCATCACGCGCATCGCCATTCTCGATTTCGATGTCCACCAGTGCAACGGCACCATCGACATCTTCAAGGACGACCCGAACACGCTTATCTGCACGAGCTTCCAGTTTCCCTTCTACCCCTGGCGCTATTTGCGCAGCGAGTGGCACAACGTCGTCAACACGCCGCTCGATGCTGGTACCCAAGGCGCGCAGTACCGGCGTATTATCGAGCACCAATGGTTACCTGCGCTCCATCGCTTCAAGCCCGAACTGGTGATGGTTTCGGCAGGCTTTGATGCTCACCGCGACGACCCGATGGGCGATATTTGTCTGGACGACGAAGACTTTTATTGGATCACCCAGCGCGCCACGGAGATTGCTGCGCTTTACGCCGAAAATCGTCTCGTCTCGGTGCTCGAAGGTGGATATCACCTGGAATCTCTGGGCCGCGGCGTGGATGCCCACCTCAAAGCACTGCTGGGCCTGCCCTTCTCACCCGCGCCAGAGGGCAGCGCTGAGCCGGTGCCCGCCATTGGCTGAGCGGTTGCACCATCGACGGCGCCTGGCCAAGCGCTGTGATACCATGCCAAGTTCATTTTTGCCGCCAGTTGCGTGTCGCCCCCTATGACCCAAACCTCAGAAGAGCACGCTGCACTTCGCATCGCCTCAGGAAGCAAACCGTTCGTCGAACCGCTACGCCTTGGCGAGCGGCTCAAGCAGATACGGCTGGCCAATCAGTGGACGCTCGAAGAGGTCGGCCAGCGCACGGGGCTTGCACGCTCGACCCTCTCCAAGATCGAGAACGATCAAGTATCGCCGACCTTCAGCGTGGTGCAAAAACTCATCACCGGGCTGAATATTGATCTTCCCCAGCTGCTTACCCCGCCTAAGCGTGAGCGCTACACCATGGGGCGGCGCGACCTAACGCGTCGAGGTAAGGGCCAACTTCACCCTACGCCCACCTACGAACACGAGCTTTTGGGCCATCAACTGGCTCAAAAGCGCATGATCCCTTTCAAGACCATCGTCAAGGCACGCAGCTTCGATGAGTATCAACAGTGGGTGCGTCACGATGGAGAGGAGTTCCTCATCGTGCTCTACGGTGAGATATTGCTCTATACCGAATTCTACTCGCCGCTAAAGCTCATCGAGGGCGACAGTATCTATTTCGATAGCGATATGGGCCACGCCCTGGTATCGATCAGCGAAAATGATGCCACGGTGCTTTCCGTATGCACCCGTGGCGATATTGCTTGAAGCGGCAAGGTAAAACAGAGGGAGAAAAAACGCTCAAAGGCAGTTGGTTGGCTTGGGCAAGCCTGCCAGGCGCGCAACGCGTTTGGGCGGGCTACCCGGAAAGAGTGACATCAAGTACACCGATTTACCCTTCTCCTCTCCCAACTGCTGCTGTACGGCTTTGACTAATGGACGCATCGCGGGTGCCATTTCGTAGCGCTGATAAAATCCACGAACGAGATGTATAATCTCCCAATGCGCGTCGCTTAACGTCAAGCCTTCGTCTTCGGCGAGCAGTTTTGCCACCTCTTCTGACCATTGGGCTCTATTGACGAGATAGCCTTCGGGATCTAACTGGATTTTGTTATCCGAATCAAGATAACGGTATAAAATTTCAGATGACATACGTCAATACCATGCAATTATATTGTCGCAACTCACGGTTAAAGCAACGAACTCATCCACTGTTATGCTAGGCAGCGCTTTTGAACGGGCAAGCGACGCCAGACCACGAGCGTCCAGGTCTTCTTGCAGCAGCACCAGGCGTTCGCCTAGTTGCCAGCCGTTCCAGCTTGGATGCAGCACGGCATGTACACCCTCTTCGATCAGTACCAGCACGTCCTTTTCACCCAATGCCGCAAGCGCTTGCTGAGCAGCGGGCATGCTGGGTGGCTTGTTTAGGGTATGAACGATCATGGTGTCTCTCAAAAAGTGAACACAGACGCGGTGCTACGCACGATGGAAGGGACGTGGGCTTTTGCTACGACCTCGACATGAGCAGCCAATTGATCTTGGCTCAAACCAAGCTGCGATAACTCTTCATCCACTACCAGCAGCGACTCTATATCGTACATGTCTAACATATCGATGATCGGCAGCGTCGCCTTTTGCCCCGGCGCGCCAGGGCCCTGCCCCTTCAATAGCGCTACTACCCCCTGGCCAAGAAAGAGCAGACGCACAGATTTTCCAAACGCAGCGCCTACCAGGGCTACATCGAGGGCTTCGCGCAAGCGATTACCGTCATGTGGGGCATGTCGAATGATGATCAACACACTATCCGTCATTTCCTCTCCTCAACCTGCAAAGGTCATCAAGCGGTCACAGCGGGCGCGTAGTTCGAACAATTGCCCTAGCCCCGTAAGCTCGAACGGCGCCTCGATATTATGGCTAGCCAAGCCGTGACGATGTGCTTCGCTTTCGTCGACGACCCCACGACGAAGCGCTGCGGCAATACATACATCCAGCGCCACGGCGTGTTCGCGGTGTAGCGCTACCCAGGCATCGCGCATGTTGAGTTCGTCTTGCGGCGGCGCCATTAGCTGCGAGGCATTGTGTACGCCATCCTGATAAAAGAACACGCCCAGAAGCGTATGACCACGAGCCAACAGCGCATGGGCAAAGCGAAGCGCCGAGTGCGGCGCTTGAGCGCTGTAGGGCGCCCCTAACACCAACAAGCCATACGTCATCGCTTCCTCCATGTGCACACTGCACATTGTTTAGCCAAAAAAAAACAGACCCTATTATAAGGGTCTGCGTTCGAAACGACAGTGAACGTGCCACTGCCGTTATGCCACCTCTATCAGTCGTTACTCATGATACCGAGCAGTGAAAGCAGACTGATGAAGAGGTTGTAGATGGAGACGTAGAGCGTCACCGTGGCCAGAATGTAGTTGGTCTCACCGGCGCGATGAACGATCTCACTGGTTTGGAACAGGATCATTGCCGATGAGAACAGTACGAAGCCAGCAGACACCATCAACATCAGCGCAGGAATTTGGAATATCAGCCCTGCCACCATGGCCAGAATTAATACGATCGCACCTGCGAACAGGAAGTTACTGAGAAAACCAAAATCTTTCTTGGTCATTAGCGCCACGGCCGAGAGGCCCAAGAAAGTCAGACCGGTCATGGCCAGCGCATTCATGATGATAGCAGGGCCGTTAGGCAGCGACAGGTAGGCAGACAGAATCGGCCCTAGAGTGAAGCCCATGAAACCTGTAAAAGCGAAGGTGGCAAGCAGCCCCATTGCCGAATTGGCAGTCTTGTGCACTAGGAACATCAGTCCGTAGGCACCAACGAAGAAGATGAGGATGTTCATCTGCTGCACGCCCATCATCATGGCGGCACCTGCCGTTAGGGCAGAGAACAGGAGGGTCATGGCCAAAAGCGCGTAAGTATTACGCAGCACCTTGTTGGCACGAACATCGTTGACAGCGCCACGGCTGTCGTGTCGTGCAATGTGCGAGTCGTTGTAAGCCATCTTTCAATGCTCCCTAAATGGTTTCACATCGTGTCTAACAGACAAAATAAAGGCTATCAAGTTCCACTGAAGCGGCAAAGGCGCTGGCAGCTTGCATAGCGGCTAGGCTTCTTCCTCTTCGTCGTCTTGACGCTGAATCAGTGCAGTATTCGATGCCGTTGGCCGAACATCAGGACTACCCTTTTGCTGTCGTGCATCGATGGCATTGAGCAATACGAGTTGTACTACCAAAACAGCAAAGCAGAGCAGTATGCCTTTGAACATGCCTGAGACCTCGGTATGGCCGGTCGGCTAGCTTGATATCTAGAACCGCTCGCGCCTAGTTCACTATTGCTATCGAATACAGTAATCGCCCTTCACAACCAAGCGTAATCAAATAATTATACGTTGATTCAACGAAGTGGCCGTTAGGCCTCACGCCGCGTCGATTCGAGCGATGTCGCGAAGCAGAGTAACGCACTATCCGCGCAAGGAATAGCATCTCTACGCACTACTGATGATAGGAAGGGGGTACTATTTTGACGCAAAGAAAAGGCGCCCAGCTTGGGGCGCCTTTAGGGAGGTGCTGTCGTACGTTCGATATTAACCCTGGCAACGGGTCAATACCGCACGTTTTCCGTGACATCTTCGCCCATCCTGAGCGGCTCTTCCGTGACCATGCGAACATTCCGTGTCGCGTCATAAACAAAACTAGCTCACCCTAAGTCTCGTGTACAGCTATTGACCACTTATCACTTAAAATTTAACTTATGTACCAGTCCTGCTCTTAGGTACTACGCCTTTTCAAGGCCGGTGATCAGCGAAGCTAAGGGATAAGTCGTATGCGTGCTAGTCTCTACCACGTTGCAGTTCTTTTAATTCAGAGGCCTAGGCACCCATCATTTAGTCCACCAGGAGCAACACACTTGATACTCTCGCGCATTTTTATCGTTCTATTAGCTTTACTCGTACTTTCAGGCTGTGCATCGCAAACCAGCTGGGCACCCAGCGGTGATACCGAAGAGGGCCTGCCCACTACCCAAGCCGAATGCCGTGAACTGGCGTTTACCAATGGCGATAAGCAGCTCTATGGTGAGTGCATGCGCCGCAAAGGGTAAACGCCAGCCGTGCCTTACTCTGCTTCGTTATTCAGGGTATTGACGAACTCGTCGGCCTCGGGCTTGGTAGCACAGCGTTTGACTACTAACTCACCCTCGCGCTCGTTTTCATCGCGGGTATCTATGACCCACCACTCGGGCTGGGAGTCGATCTCTTCGGTTTCACGTACCACACGGTAGACGATATAGGTCATGGAGTTCTCTCCTTGAACGAGGGTGCTGGATGTTAGGGAGCAAAACTCCCTGCTGGCATTGCCCCTTCAAGCCTAGCACGCCGCTTTCTATCTGCCCCGCTTTCGTAAGCTCTAAGCGCGTGTGCTAGGGTTTAGCTCGATCCTGGCTGTATCTGGCTGTTAACAGGTGCAGGATCCCCCTTGCCCTTGTTTGAGGAGAGTTACGTGAAACGACTAGCAATAGCAAAACTCACTTTGGCCGTCTTTACCCTGGCCTTTTTGGCTGGCTGCGCTAATCAGGGGTCAGCTACGAGCTCGCGCGCAGCGGAGTGTCGCCAAGTCAGCGAACAAACGGGCGACCGCGAGCGTTACGGCGACTGTATGCGAGGTATTGGTAGCAGTCGGATGATGTAAAGGTGTCATTAACTAGGCGCTTCCCTGCCAATGCTTGGGGTGAAAACCCAAGCATTGGTTAAAATCGAACGGTCTATGCGCATAAATGCAGTTTTCATTGAATGTTAGCATGCTTAAAATCGTCTTGTATTCAGCGATTCGAGTGCACCAGCCAAGGATCGCTTACTAGCAACCACGTAAGGAAATTGCCATGAAACTGCTCAAACCCGTTGCCGTTCTTGCCATCGCTTGTTTCTCAACCGTCGCCATGGCCGAGCGCGGTTCAGGTGAAGCTAACCGTATCGTGTATCCGCAATCTTCTGCTCAGTCGCAGGGTGCCAGTCACGTCGGCTTCGATGCGCTTCAGACGTTTGATCGCTTAGATACTAACGATTCCGGTCGCATCACAGTAGAGGCGGCCAAGTCTGCTGGTCTCGATCGCGTCGCCGATCTAGACCTTCGTCATGACGGCTATGTCTACCGCAGCGATCTGAAGCACACCGGCGCTTGATCTCTTTTTCAAGCCCTTCCAGCCCGCTCCTGCGGGCTGGAATGTTTTACTGCCTAACGCAGCTCAAATCTCCCTCTTCGCACGTCCCGAACTCTTGCAACGTCTGCGTTCGCTCGCTGGTCATATGCGTTAAGCATTGATTGCGAACCATGGCCTGTACGCTTCCCCCTTCGGTCGCCGAACTCACGTAGGCGCACTCCGCATCGCGAAAGCTTATCCAAGCCCGTTGTGCTGCGCGTAATTTAGCCCGGGCAGGGGCATTATCCGTTAGCCGCGCCATTACCTCACGGTAGGCCGAATTCAGCGCCCCATCGGCGCGCTGGTACTCCTCAGCGGCGCACGTATTCATCTGCGCCTGCGTGTTGGCATTGCTGCAAGATCCGTCGTCTGACGCGATAGCGGGCATTGCCAGCCAAGCGCCCATTAACACTAATGCTCCGGCCCTCATGGTCCCTACCGTGTAACTTTTCTGCATCATCAAACTCCTTTTGCTATGTCAGTGTCGTCTTCGGTATTCGGGGCCAGTAGACGCTCTGCCGTATAAAGCCCCCTTAAATGCGCTAACCGTTCGGTTTCCTGCTCTGTCAGCATAGGCGCATTCCAGAGCGGTTGACCATCCTCGCCCTGCAGCCCGAGTAGCGAAATATCGAGCGTCACATTAGAGGGGATCTCCAAATCGCCCCAGGGGCCAAAACGATTGGGGGCAAGGCTCCATTCGGCGCTTTCCCCAGGCGCCAGGCCGCCAGGGATGACGTAATAGAATGAGGTATCCACCCACGGTAAAGGGCGCCCCTCACTGGTTAAGACGCCACGCAGCTGAACTTGAGTAATGATGCGGTCGGTCTGGTTGGAGACGCTGATATCGATGACAGGCTCACGGGCACCGTAAGGGCTACGGCTAACATAGTAGGCTGCCTCGTCGATGACGAAGCGGCTTCGCGCTTGAAGATCGTGATCGGCGCGGGTCGCCTTCTCTTTTAAACGCTCCAACGTGCGTAGCGACTCCTGGCGCTCACGCGAAAGGCGCTGTCGCATGACGCCTTCAGCGCGGCTAATGACTTCTTCGCCGGTCAAACCATTAATCTGCATATTGGCCGATTCGGCCAGCTGTACCACGTTCATGCGATTTGGCCTAAGCGCATCAAACCCCTCGAAAGCGGAGAGATTGATAATCGCCAGTGCGTGATCAAAGGCGCTACGACGCTCTTCAGAAAGCGCAGCACGCACTTCCTCGATGGAGACGATGGTCGTTGGCATGGAGCTGGTATCGATCTTGGGTTCTGAGCAGCCCGCAACACCAAGCGCCAAGAGCCCCATCACTATCAGCCCGAAGAGACGTCGCATACCCATATCCTCGATACGAAAATGGAGGGCAGCTTAACGGAAAGCGGGTGATACCACTACTTCAATCACATCAAGGAATGTTGGCTTATTTATCGACGGTCACTTTGCGTAGATCGTCGATATCGACCCCTTCAGGTAAGTCCTTAGGATCCCCTGGCAGCCAGATGGGCGATAAATCGCTATCCTCGCGCCCATCCTCGAAACGATGACCAGGAAGGCGGTACACCACGCTACCGTCACGATCATTCAAAGCGTAAACACGCTCCATATCCCCCTCCTATTACCCTGCGTACAAACGTAAAAGAGCGGACATGTTGCTATGCCCGCTCTCACGCCTAGGTTCGGCACGAAACATTAGATCTTCTTCTTGTCACCCGTGATCGCATCGGTGACCTTACGCAAGCCCTTCTCTACCGGATGCTCGGTGTCATCTTTGCCATCGACCTCGAACTCAGGGTGATCCTTGTCATCGTGCACTTCTGCACCGCAGGTATCACATATCTCCTCATGAGGATGCTGTTCATTTTTCTTGTCATCATTATCTTCCGTGATGATTTCTTTACCGCACTTTTTACAATGGTCTACATGTTCCATGGCCACTCTCCTCGCGGAATACATAACCCTATGGCTATACGGGAAGAAATTGGTTCACCGATGTACAAAATATAACAAAAAAAGGGCCTCATCAAAGATAAGGCCCTTTTCGAAATCCAAGTGGCGGAGGGACAGGGATTCGAACCCTGGATAGGCTATTAACCTATGCCGGTTTTCAAGACCGGTGCATTCAACCGCTCTGCCATCCCTCCGGCTTGTGGGTGCGTATATTAACACCTTTCCTTTTGAAGTCAACACCTTTGGCTTTCAATCTACGCAAGCTTCTCTCAATAAAGACGCAGGCCTACGCGGGTGATCTCATTGCCCTCCATATCGCTCACGACCCATTGAATGCCGTGCCAATCGACATCGTCACCGACCACCGGGTGCCCGCCTACGCGCAGGGAGAGAAACTCAGCTAGGGTCATGTCCTGCTCGCCGGAACTCAGCGTCAGGCCGTAGGCTTGCGCTACCTCTTTCATCTTGGCTTTACCGTCGAGAGTGAAGGTGCCGAAGAATGCCTGCTCTTGTTTGAGCTTGGCATCGCCATTGAACAGTCGGTTCAGCGCCCCCAGATCGGCGGAGCGGCCGATCACGCAGATGGTGTCGCCAAGCTTGAGCCGGGTACTGCCTTTGGGGTGCAGCATGACATGGTTACGAAAGAGCGCCGAGATGAGTGCCCCCGAGGGGAAGCGCAATAGACGGATTGGCGCGTCTTCGAGATCCTGGTTCTCCACTTTATACACGAACATCTCGAAATCGTTTTCCGGCAGTATCCCCAGCGGCCCGCGCTGATTGGGCTTGGTGCCTACGGGCACCTCGACCTTGAGCAGGCGCGCCATCCAGCTTAGCGTTCCGCCTTGGATCAGTAGCGACATGAGTACGACGGCAAAGGCAACGTTGAAGTAGAGCGAGGCATTCTCCACCCCACCGATGACCGGAAAGATCGCCAGCACAATGGGTACCGCCCCCCGCAGCCCCACCCACGAAATGAACGCCGTTTCGCGCCAGCGAAACTTGAAAAACGGCTTGATAGTGATGAGCACGGCCAAGGGCCTTGCAATGAAGATTAGCGCCAGAGCAACGATGGCGGCGGGAACCGCGACTTGCCACAGCTCACGCGGGCTTACCAGAAGGCCAAGTACCAAGAACAAGCCAATTTGACTCAACCAAGCCAAACCATCGTGTACCGGCAAAATGAAATTAAGGTGGCGGCCGGGCTGGTTACCGATCATCAGCCCCGTGAGGTAAATCGCCAGAAAACCGCTGCCGCCCAAGACGCTGGTTGCGCCGAAGACGCTAAAGCCAATTCCCAGTGCCAACATCGAGTAGAGGCCGGGCGCCAAATCGAGCCAGCGCAGTAGCTTCGCTCCCAGCCAGCCGCCACCCAAACCTACGAGCAAACCAATACCGAACTGCGACACCAAAAACAGCAGCGTTTCCAGCACACCGCCTATCTGACCGACCAAGAGCTCGACCAGCATCAGCGTCAAGAAGATCGCCATCGGGTCGTTGGTGCCCGACTCGATCTCGAGCGTCGCCCCCACGCGCTCATTGAGGTTGACGCCCTGCCCACTGAGCATGGAGAAGACCGCTGCCGCGTCGGTGGAACCCACGATGGCCCCCACGAGCAACCCTTGAACGAGGGTAAGATCGAACACCCACATGGCGATCAGGCCCACGACGGCACTGGTGATGAAGACGCCGAAAGTGGCCAGGGAGAGTGCAGGTTTGAAGCCAACCCGGAAGGTTTTCAGCCGGGTGCGTAGCCCCCCGTCCAGCAGGATCATGGCGAGCGCCAAGTGGCCAATGATGAAGGCGATGGAGTAGTCATCGAAGTGTATGCCCAGCACGCCCTGCTCGCCGGCCAGCATCCCCAGTGCGAGGAAGATGAGCAGCAGCGGCACGCCAAATAGGCTGGAAAGACGGCTGGCCAGTATACTGACTGCCATCAACGAGCCGCCGAGCAAAAACAGCGAATAAAGTGTATCCATAGCTCCCCACGTCTCCATCAATGCGCCTCTATTATTACATGCTGGCGGGGCATTTACCGACATAGTTCGGACAGTCGCCTCAACGCGATGGGCTAGCCAAGGCTTATTCGACCCGGCTACACTCCGCCGTCAATGTTTTCGGAGCAATCGGCATGCGGCACTCCCCGGCATGTTCAAGACTGACGCTGACGTTGATCGTAACGGCCGCCCTTCTCGCCTTTGGCGTAACGACCAACGCCAGCGAAGAGCTGAATTCCCCAACAGCAGAAACGACCAGCGAAACGAACGGCGAGCATCACCCAGCCGAACTCAACATGCCTTCGCTCAATACCCGCGTAGAGGTCTTTCCACCGCTGCTGCCGCTGGCCGAACCTACTGTGGTCGAGCCGCCAAGCCTTCCGCTTGCCGTTCCTCTGGTGCCGCCGCCGATGCGTGTGCTTAATGTCATGCTGGATTGGTACCTAAGCCCTCAGCACGCGGCATTGATCGTTGCCGAGGCCAAGGGCCTCTATGCGCTCCAAGGGCTCGATGTCCACTTGCATACGCCAGCCGACCCCTCGCTTCCCATCAAGCTATTGAGCAATGGCGAGGTCGACCTTGCCCTTACGCGTCAGCCTCTTTTGCACCTATACGCTCATGAAGGTGTACCCATCGTGCGCATCGGCACGCTGATCGAAACGCCGCTCACGGCGGTGATCGTCGCTGACGATCGCGATACGTTACCACTGGATGCGCTATATGGGCTGCGCTACGGATTTACCACTCGCGAAGGACGCGACATCGTCATTCCAGCGCTGGTGCCCGAGGCGCTGCAGCAAATAGACGACTACATTGCCCCCGAAAACGTCCACTTCGAGGCGGGTCAAGCCCTCGGTGAAGAGCGCCTCGACGCCATTGCCGATGCCCTCTATCCGATTTTGCCGGAACAGCTGGCAAACGAAGGCATCACCAACCATGTCGTTACCCTTAGCGAGTTGGGCATCCCGGTGCACGATGGACTGATCGTACTGGGTAATAGCGACGCGACCGGACGGCAAACCGATACCTGGGCGCGCTTCATGATTGCCATCGAAGAAGCCAGCCAATGGATCGTCGAACACCCGCAAAAAGCCTGGGAGCTTATGGTAGCCACGCACCCCGTACTCGATACGCCGACCAACACCCAGGCGTGGGACGATATCCTTCGCCGCATGGCACTGGCTCCCGCAGCGGTCGACACTCGGCGCTACCAGCGTTTCGAAGACTATCTTGTTGACGCCGGTATCGTCGATGACGCCTTACCGTTATCGCGACTCGCCATCGATCCTCACGCCCGCTAATGCCCTCGACGCCGCTCGTTTTCATCGACCTAGAGACCACCGGCACGCGCAGCACGCGCGATCGCATCACCGAGATTGCGGCAATGAAGGTGGTCGATGGTCAGTGCGTGGCGCTCTGGTCGTCGTTGATCCAGCCCGAATGCAAGATTCCGCCGACCATCGCTCGGCTGACCGGCATCACTGACGCGCTGGTGGCAGAAGCGCCGACGTTTGGGCAGATCGCCACCGACCTTCATGCCTGGCTTGAGGATGCGCCGCTGGTCGCGCACAACGCCCGCTTCGATTACGCCTTTTTGCGTAACGCTTTCAAGCAGGCAGGCATTGACTACCGCACTCAACTGATCTGCACGCTGCGGCTCTCTCGGCGGCTAACCCCGAACGAGCGCCAGCACAGCCTGAGCGCATTGCTCGCTCGTCACGGGCTCACCAATACGCGCCAGCACCGCGCCGAAAGCGACGTCAAAGCGCTATGGGCGCTCTGGCAAAGCTGGCAGGGTGCGCATACGCCGCCAGCCTGGGAGGCGCTGCTGCTCGAAGAGCGCCGCTATCGCAGCCTACCCGCGCATCTGGATAGCGCACACCTCGACCGCCTGCCCGCCACGCCAGGCATCTATCTGCTCTACGGGCATAACCATCTACCGCTCTACGTGGGCAAAAGTGTCAATTTGCGCACGCGCGTGATGGGTCATTTCCAGCGCGACCACCAGGATGAAAAAGAGATGCGTCTGGCCCAGCAGGTGCAGCACGTAGAGTGGGAGGAGACGGCGGGCGACCTCGGCGCTCAGCTGCGTGAAGCCGAACGGGTCAAGACACTGATGCCGATTATGAATCGCCAACTGCGGCGTCAAGGCAAACTCACGACCTGGCACTGGCCTGACGGGGATGAGGCGCCGCAACTTGTCGGCGGCAGCGCCTTGGCAAGGCCACTTTCTGGCGAGGTCTACGGCCTTTTTCGCAATGCGCGTGATGCCAAACTCACTCTGCGCGCGATTGCCGAAGAGGAGCAGCTCTGCCCGCAAGTCTTAGGGTTGGAAAAACGCCAGCGCGGTCGCTGCTTTGCCTATCAGCTCAAGAAGTGTCGCGGCGCCTGCTGCGGAGAAGAGAGCCTTACCCACCATACCCAGCGCGCCAAGGCGGCCTTGGAAAAACTGCGCATACACGCCTGGCCTTGGGAGGGCCGCTTGATCATCGAAGAGCACCACCCCAATGCTGCCCAGCCCGCCTGGCATGCCATCGATCACTGGTGCTATTTGGGCAGCGCACAAAGCCTGGACGATGCGCGCGCGCTCGATGCCGAGAACGCGCGCTTCGATGTGGATACCTACCGCATTCTCAGTCGCTTTCTACGCGACCCGGCCACGCATCATCTGAAACTTATCGTACACGCAGATTAGGACGCGGAATGAGCGGCCAAGAAGCTCGATACCGCCTGCTGAAAGGCTGCAGGTTGATCGGCATGCAGCCAGTGCCCAGCCTGTTTGATGGTAACGACGCGCACGCGAGGAAGAATGGCGCGCACGGCGGGAAGCATGTCGTTGGTGACGTAGTGTGAGGCATCGCCACGTAGCAGCAGCGTCGGGCCCTCGTAGGCGCCTTCGCCATCTGGCTCGCCGATGATGTCGGGGTAGCCCGCTTTGATCTCGTCGAGCCCTACTCGCAGGGCAAGTACTCCCGATTCGCCTTTGACCAGATTGGTCGCCAGAAAGAGCCGCGTGGCGCGTGAATCGACGTGCTCGGCCAAGAGTTCGTCTGCTTCACGGCGGTTGCGCGGTTTGCCTTCACGCACGCGCTCAAGGGCAGCAAAGACATCGTCGTGGCCATGCCCATAGGTCACCGGAGCGATGTCAGCGACGATCAGCGAGGCCACGCGCTCAGGCGCCATACGCGCCAGCGTCATGGCGACCTTTCCGCCCATAGAGTGGCCCAAGACGTGGACGCGCTCGAGGCCCAAACGATCGAGCAGCGCGATGACGTCTTCGCTCATGGTCTCATAACGCATGCCCTCGGCGTGTGGCGAACGGCCGTGGTTGCGTAGATCGACGGCAATGACGCGCCGCTCTCCCTGCCACTGCTTCAGGTGCGAGCGCCAGTTGTCGGCGCTGCCCATCAACCCGTGAATGACCAACAGCGGCAAGCCCTGGGCATCTTCGTCTTGAAGATCGATGGCATGCAGTGTTAGAGAGGCGGTATCGCTCATGAAGACTCCGATTCAAGGCGCAAATGAAGGCGTCAGTATACCGCGCGCGGAACAGCATCGTCCTGCCCCGTCCAGGCCACCATCCGCCGCGTCAGCCAGGCCAGCAACAGTCCATAGAGCGGCAAGAAGAACAGAAGGCTGATCGCGAGCTTGATGGCGTAGTCGATCAGCGCGATCTCCATCCAGTGCGCGGCCATAAAGGGGTCGGGGCTGTGGTGAAACGCAGTGGCGAAAAACGCCAGCGTATCGGCAAAGTTACCCAGAACGGTCGAGCACAGCGGCGCAATCCACCACGCCAGTCGACGCAGCCGATCGAATACCTGCACATCGAGAAGCTGACCCACCACATACGCCAAAAAGCTCGCCAAGGCGATGCGGGCAACGAAAGTATTCCATTCGCCCAACGCCTCGATCCCGGCGAAGCTGCCGCGGGGAAACACCACAGAAACGACGTAGGACACCAGCAGCGCTGGCAGCATGACGCGAAAGATGATCGCCCGCGCCTGCTCCTTGCCGAACAGCCGCACGGTCAAATCGGTAGCCAAGAAGATGAAAGGAAAGCTGAACGCCCCCCAGGTGGTATGAAAACCAAATAGGGTAAAGGGCAACTGAACGAGATAGTTACTGGCCGCGATGATCGCGATATGGAAGCTGACGAGCATCAGCAGGCAGCGCTGACGCTGCATCGGGGTAAGGGCAAACATAGATACGGGCCTTTTTATGATCACGCTTGATCAGGGTGTTGAGCGAGGGGTTAGGGAACCCTCGTTGGAGATGAGCAGCCAAGGCCGCCGCAGTTCGGTGCGCATTATACGCTTTTGCACGGCTAAAAAAAGCCAGGCAAGAAAAGCCGCGGCGGCGCTACCCGTCCGTTTGGATCAGTCTTCGCGCAGAGCGCGATCGGCAAGTCCGACGGCGCGTTCGCTCATAAGCTGCTGCATATCGTCGAGGCTGGTCGGATCGTCGATGGTCGAGGGTACGCGGTAGGGTTTACCGTCGGCGATGGTGCGCAACAGCTTACGCAGTATCTTCCCCGAGCGCGTTTTGGGTAGGCGTTCGACCACCAGGACCTGCTTGAAGCAGGCAACGGGCCCGATACGCTGGCGTACCTGGGCGACGAGTTCTGCCTCAAGTGAGGTTTCGTCACCCGCGAAGCCATCCTTAGTGATCACGAGTCCCACGGGAAGCTGCCCTTTGAGTTCGTCATGAATACCAATCACCGCGCACTCGGCAACAGCCGGATGGCTCCCCAATACCTCCTCCATTTCACCAGTCGAGAGCCGATGCCCGGCTACGTTGATGACATCGTCGGTTCGCCCCATGATGAACAGATAACCGTCTGGGTCGACGTAGCCACCATCGCCGGTGAGGTAGTAGCCGGGAAACGCTGCCATATAAGCGGCATGAAAGCGCTGCGGATCACGCCAAATACCGCTCAGACAGCCTGGCGGCAATGGCTGCTTGATGACTATGCTTCCCTGGGTCATGGGCGGAACCTGTTCACCGTCGCGGTCGACGACCTGAACGTTGAACCCTGGTACCGGCACGCTCGCCGAACCGGCTTTGGTTGCCATGGGCTCGACGCCTACCATATTGGCAGCGACCGGCCACCCGGTTTCGGTTTGCCACCAGTGATCGATCACCGGCACGTCGAGCAGATCGTCTAGCCAATGGAAGGTCGGCGGATCCAAGCGCTCTCCCGCCACGAACACATGCTTGAGCGAGCTGAGATCGAAGGCTTTGAGCCACTTCGCCTCCGGGTCCTCCTTCTTGATCGCGCGAAAGGCCGTGGGCGCGCTAAAAAAGCTCTTGACCCCATAGCGTTCGATCAATCGCCAGAAGCTGCCTGCATCGGGCGTTTTTACCGGCTTGCCTTCGTACATCACCGTGGTGCAACCATGCAGTAGCGGCCCATAAACGATGTAGGAATGCCCCACCACCCAGCCCACATCCGAGGCGGTGAACATCACATCCCCCGCCTCAAGGGCATAGATCGTCGCCATCGAGAACGCCAGCGCCACGGCGTAACCGCCGGTATCGCGCATCACCCCTTTGGGTTTGCCCGTGGTACCAGAGGTGTAGAGCACGTAAAGCGGGTCGGTGGCCTTGACGGCAACACACTCGGCAAAGGGAGCGCTTCGCTCGAGCGTCATCCAGTCCAGATCGTTCTCACCGAGCGTTGCAAGGCATGCTTCGCGCTGCAATACCACGCAGGCGTTCGGCTTATGTTGGCTCTGGGCAATGGCCTCATCTACCAGCGGCTTGTACGGCAATACGGTGGTGACTTCGATGCCGCACGAGGCGGTCAGCAATACCTTGGGTTCGGCGTCGTCGATACGTACGGCAAGCTCATGGGGCGCGAAGCCACCGAACACCACCGAGTGCACCGCGCCAAGACGCGCGCAGGCGTACATGGCGATCAATGCCTCGGGGATCATAGGCATATAGATCACGACCCGATCCCCCTTCTCCACCCCCAACTGCGCCAATGCACCGGCGACATGCGCGACGCGATCGCGCAGTTGGCGATAGCTCAAGGTAGCGCGAGCATCGGTGACGGAGGAGTCCCAGTGCAATGCGGCTTGCTCACCGCGCCCTTGCTCTACATGATGATCGAGTGCCGCATGGCAGATATTGAGTTCACCGTCGCCGAACCAGCGGGCGTGTCCTAGCTCATCATAAGTCAGAGTGATCGAGGGCGGGCGTAGCCAAGGGATGCGTTTGGCCTGTTCGGCCCAGAAAGCCTCAGGCGTATCGATGGAGGCGCGATAGAGCGTGTGATAACGGTCCATGAGAGCTGCCTTATTGTTGTTGCTGTTAGCGGGTACCGCTAACGGTGGCCGTTAGCGTTTGTCGACAATGTAGTTGCCGATACTGTAGATCAAATGGTGGGGAAGCACCCTGCGACCATGGATTAAGCGTTGGCAGACGACCTTTTGGCTATAGACTAGAATCGCTAAATTAACGATGGTTGAACCACGAATGGCATACCTAACAACGACAACCGCTATCTGCGTTTCTGCCAGTATGTCTTAACAGCGATAACCCCAACAACATTGCCAATAACGATGCGGTCTTAGAGCCCAAGAGGCTCACCGCCGAGGTTCGGAGACAACCTACCATGCCTGCTTCAGAGCACGCCGCGCAGCGCTTACTCGATCAACAAGGCCACGCCCTGGAGGCTGGCTCGCAGCTTCTAAAAGCCTTGGCCAACGCTAAACGCCTACAAATTCTCTGCCTGCTGGCGCAGCAGGAGTTGTCAGTCACTCAAATAAACAACGAGCTTGCCCTAAGCCAGTCGGCGCTTTCGCAGCATCTGGCCCTGCTTCGCCGGGATGGCCTGGTGACGACTCGCCGCGAATCGCAGACCATCTATTATTCGCTACAAAGCGAAAGCGCCAGAGCAGTGATCACCGCCCTAGCGCAACATTTCGCAGCCTGAGGCCACGCTCCTAACGATCGTATCGGTACATCGGCGTACTAGCGCTGCAGCCAGCGCGTCGCGTCGGCAACGTCCAGCGCGCGAGTAACGGCGTGCTCGACGCCTGCCGAGATCGCTCGCCCAAGGCGCTGCCCCATGCCCTTGCGCGGCTCCAAACGCACGGAGAAGACTTCACTCTCGTCCATGCGCCGGTTGAGGTACGCCTCGCTGGTACCCACTTCATCAATGAGCTGCTCGCCCAAAGCTTCGCTGCCGTACCAGATCTCACCGGTCGCGATGCGCTCGATATCCAGCGCCGGGCGCCGCTCGCCAACGTAAGCCTTGAAGAGGCGGTGGGTGTTTTCGAGATCTTCGACGAACTTGACCCGCCCCTCTTCGGTATTTTCGCCTAGCACCGTGAGGGTGCGTTTGTACTTGCCCGCCGTGAGCAGTTCGACATCGACATCATGGCGCTTGAGCAGACGATGGACGTTAGGCACCTGGGCCACTACGCCAATGGAGCCAATCACCGCAAAAGGCGCCGCGACGATGCGCTCGGCGCTGCAAGCCATCATATAGCCGCCGCTTGCGGCTACCTTATCGACGCATACGGTGGTTTTGAGTGCGGCGGCGCGCAGGCGATCCATTTGCGCGGCCGCAAGACCGTAGGCATGAACCAGCCCGCCGGGAGACTCCAGGCGCACGACGACTTCATCGTCGGGCTTGGCCACGTCGAGCACGGCAGAGATCTCTTCGGCGAAGGCCTGCGTTCCCGAGGCCTTGATGTCACCATGAAAATCGAGCACCCAGACGCGTCCAGGCGCGCCGTTCGTGTTCTCGCCCTCAGGCGCTGCGCTTTTCTTCTCACGTTTGTCTTCGCGGCGAAACGCCTTGATTTGGCGCTTACGCGCAGCGGGCGAAAGCGTTGTCAAGGCAAGCCGCCGACGCCGTTGGCGGCGGCGCCGATGCAGCGGCTCGACCTGCAGCTTGCGTGCGGTGTGCGACTCCCCGCGCTGACGGCGCAGCACCAGCGCCAGCACGATACCTGCCAGTACCACGAAAATCACCGCCTGCACGATGAAAAGGGCCAGATCGGCCAACCAGTCTCCCACGGCATTCTCCTTGCCCGGTTAATGGATGAAAAATAAGCAAAAAAGTACGCAGCCACTACGCAACAAACGGGGAATCCGCTTTATTCGTGGGCGCAGCTAAGGTAGCGTTAGCGCTTTAAGCGAATTCTTAAGAGAGCTCTATCATGGCGACCACCCTCGAGAAACTGCAAGCGCGGTTCAATCCCCAGGCCGCACAAGGTATGCACGAGGTCTTTCAGTTCCACTTCTCCGACGCTGGCAGCCACTATCTCGATATTCAGGATGGCACGCTCGGCGTACACGAGGGCGAGCACGACGACCCTTCCGTTAGCCTGTCGATGAGCAGCGAGACGCTCAAAGGCATCATGAGCGGCGACATCAACGGTATGACCGCTTTCATGACCGGCAAGCTAAAGGCTACCGGCAACATCATGCTAGCTACCAAGCTCAGCAGCCTGTTCGACCGCGGCTAATCACACCGATCAGGCCTGCCAGCGCGCGAGATGATCCTCGATCAGGGCGCGCGCGATGGAGTACGGTGGCGGCAGTGCCGGGAGCTTACGTGGTGAGAACCAGGCAGCATCGGCTATCTCCACCCCATCGATGCGAATGCGCTTGCTCGTGGCTTCGGCGAAAAAGCCGATCATCAACGAGTGCGGAAAGGGCCAGGGCTGGCTCTGAAAGTAACGCAGCTGGTCGACGTGTACGCCCACCTCCTCGAACACCTCACGATGGACGGCCTCTTCGGCGGACTCACCCGGCTCGATAAACCCAGCAAGCGTAGAGTAGCGCCCCGGCGGATAGCGCGGACTTCGCGCCAGCAGCATTGCCTCACCCGCCGTCACCAGCGTAATGATGCAGGGCGAGATACGCGGGTAATTGCGATGCCCGCAGGCGTCGCAGTGCATGGCGAACTCGTGGGCCAAGCGCGTCGCCTTGGCGCCGCAGCGCCCGCAAAAGCGGTGGTTTTCCAGCCAGCCGCTGACCTGAAGCGCGGTGGAGATCAGCGCGAACCAGCTTCCCGGCAGTTCGGCGATCCATTGACGCCCACCCCACCACTCATCGCCCGGCTCGGCATCGATGCGCAGTCCAACCGGCTCATCCTGCCAATAGCACAGCGGCTGCACGTCGTCATCCCAGGCTTGCCAGGGCTGCAGCGGCGAAAGCGGCTCACCCTCTTGTGGCGGCGCCGGTGCCAAACGCCCCTGGGCAAACCGCAGCACTCGCCCTTCGCGCGCATCGAGCGGCAGTTCACGGCGAAGCATCTCAGTGGTCGGCATTCAACCCTCCCAGCCAATGCAGCTTGTGCGCTTCGCACTTGGCCCGGTGTGCCTCGGTTTCCGCCTGGGTGGGCCGAACGACTCGCAGTTGGCCCGGCGTTAGCGATAGGCGCTGCACGTTGAGGCCCTCGTGGGCTTGGCTATTGTTTTCGCGGTCATCGCTGCCCATCTCGGCGTCCAACGTCAGCGCGGTTTGGCCGCCGGTCATCGCCAGATAGACATCGGCGAGAATTTCGGCGTCCAGCAAGGCGCCGTGGAGCACGCGGTGGCCGTTGTCGATATCGTAGCGCTTGCATAGCGCGTCCAGGCTATTGCGCTGGCCTGGATGCATGGCGCGCGCCAAAGCCAGCGAGTCGAGCACGCCGCAGTGCTCGCGTACCGGCCCCAGGGCGGGGCCGCCTCGTTTGGCGTTGAGCAGCGCGAACTCGTGGTCGATGAAGCCGACGTCGAAGGGAGCATTGTGGATCACAAGCTCCGCCCCCTTGATGAACTCCCAAAACGCATCGGCGATCTCGGCAAAGACCGGCTCGTTTGCCACCTTGGCATCGTCGATGCCGTGAATCGCTACGACCTCGGCATCGATATGGCGTTCGGGATTGATGTACTGATGGAAGGTTCGCCCGGTAAAGCGGCGGTTGATCATCTCGACGCCGCCGATCTCCACCATCCGGTGGCCCTCTTTAGGGTCGATGCCGGTGGTTTCGGTATCCAGAATAATTTGACGCATGCGATCCTCCTAGCGTTGCGCTTCATCGATGGCGGCGTTGGCAAGGGCATCGGCACACTCGTTGCCCGGATGCCCACTGTGTCCCTTGACCCAGTGCCAAGAGACGCGATGGCGTTGGGTTTCTGCGTCGAGCGCCTGCCATAGCTCGGCATTTTTCACCGGCTGCTTGGCAGCGGTCTTCCAGCCGCGCTTTTTCCAGTTATGGATCCACTGGGTAATCCCTTGACGCACGTACTGGGAATCGGTCCAAAGCGAGACGTTGCAGGGCTTGTTCAACGCCTTCAGCGCCATGATGGCCGCCATCAGCTCCATGCGGTTATTAGTGGTCTGGGGCTCGTAACCCTTTAGGGTCTTTTCGTGCTGGCCACTGGCAAGCAGAACCCCCCAGCCTCCCGGCCCCGGATTACCCCGGCAGGCGCCATCGGTGTATACGGTAACCGCTGGCAGGGTATCGGTGGCTTGCTCACTCACGTACGTCACTTCCTATTTGCTATTGGCATCGGCTCTTGGTGAGCCGGTTCTATTCGAATCGGTTCTGCACGACCCCGGGGATGACCCCGAACGGGTGACACCCAGCGAGGAGCGCGGGCCATTCGGCACGTCGAGCTTGAACCGAAGCTGCTTTATCTGCGCCGTTTCGCGCTGGCGTTTGGCCTGGATCACGTAGCACTCACCCAGGGCGAGATTGTAGCGCCGTCCTAGGGTTTCCCACTGCGGATGGATGACGCTCGTGCCAGGGCGTCGAAAACCGCAGTAGTCTACGCGCTCGATCTCGAAGTCGACAAATGCCAGCCATTTTGTCAGGCAGGCCACCGAGAGCCAGTTACCGCTTAAAGGGTAGCGCGTTCGCTGCTTTGACCAGCGGCGCAGCGGCGCAAGCAGTCCCAAAGGGTTAAAGCCAACGATCACCAGACGGCCATGATCGGCGCAGGTGCGTGCGGCTTCCTCCAAGGTGTCACGCGGGGTTGACAGCTCTTCCAACCAGTGATGCAGAATCACCGTATCGAGACAGCGGTCGGGCAGTGCCCACGCCTCTGCCGGGCATACCAGCGCAGAGGGCGAGTCAGCGCACGAGGGCGTCGGCGCCCACTGAATCTTATGACGCAGCGGCGACAGCGAAAGCGGTGAGGCGCCCAAAGCCATTTCCAGGCCATGTTCGCCACGGGTCTCTTCGATGTAGGGCCCAAGGCAGGCACGCTGCGCCTCCCACAGCGCCTTGCCTGCTGGCGACTGCCAGTAGGCCTTGGCGCGTTCCAAGCGCTTGACGTGCTGCCCCGCCTGCGTCGAATTTGACATGTTTGACGCGTCCCTCCACAGTAACGGCTTTTTTTAGGATCTCACCCATGATGAGCGTGACACCGCTTGCAGCCCTAAGCGATAACTACATCTGGCTACTGAGACAAGACTCCAGCGACCGCGTTTGCGTCGTCGACCCCGGCGATGCTGCGCCGGTGATCGACTACTTAGAGCGCGAGTCGCTCACCCTGGACACCGTCCTCATCACCCATCACCACCACGATCATACGGGTGGGCTCGGCGCGTTGATCAAGCGTTATTCACCGCGTGTCATCGGCCCCGACAACCCGACCATTGCAGGTATAACCGACGTTGTCGGCGCGGGCGACGAAGTACGCATCATGGGGCGGCTGTTCGAAGTTTTCGCCACGCCCGGCCATACGCTGGATCATATCAGCTATTTCTCTGCGGGGATTCCTCCCCTGCTGTTCTGCGGTGATACCCTCTTCTGCGCCGGGTGCGGCCGTTTATTCGAAGGCAGCTTTGAGCAGATGTTCGATTCGCTTCAACGGCTTGCGGAACTTCCCGAAGACACGCTGGTCTTTGCAGCGCACGAATATACGTTAGCGAATCTCGAATTCGCCCGCCAAGCGGATCCCGATAACGATGACGTCAGGCACGCCTTGGAGGAGTGCGACAAGGCGCGCTCGCTGGAGCGCCCCACACTGCCTAGCACCATCGGCCGGGAGCTCAAGATCAACCCCTATCTGCGCACGCACAGCGAGAGTGTCCGCCGTGCCGCAGGCGAACAAGGTAAAAACGATAACGATTTGGCAACGTTCGCCACCCTCAGGGAATGGAAGAATCGTTTCTAAGTCACGCTATCGGAAAACCCATCGACTATGACGTACCGAACGATACGCCAGCGCCTCATGCTGAGCGCAGGCAGCACGGTCATCGCGGGGCTACTGCTCGCGGCGGCCGCCAACTCTCAGGCCTCCTACAGCACCACGAGCGCGGCCACGCCGTCTCCCTACGCCCCACGCGATATGTCGTCATCAGCCCCCACTGGCCAGCCGATGACGCCAGACTCCTCTCTCGCTGCACCCACAACACCCCAGCCGACGAGTTTCCAAACCAGCTTCTGGGAGTCGCTCACGCTCGAGCCCAAAGATGCCTGGGGAATCCTGCGCGATAGCTTCAAGTGGCAGGATACGCCACTGCCGCCGGATGCTCAGGCACGCGTAGACGAATGGATCGACTTCTATAGCTCGAGCCCGACGCACCTGGCCGAGATCACCGAGCGCTCCTCAATGTGGCTTGCCTGGATCGCCCAGCAGGTCAGTAGCCGCCAACTCCCCGGCGAGATCGCGCTGATTCCCTTCGTCGAAAGCTCCTTTGATCCCGCCGCCCGCAGCAACCGCGGTGCCGCCGGACTATGGCAGTTCATGCCGGGTACCGGTGACGCCATGGGGCTAGTGCGTAACGGCACCTACGATGGCCGCCTGGACGTGATCACCTCCACCCAGGCCGCGCTCGACTATATCGAGCTTCAGGCCGAGCAGTGGTACGACGGCAATCTACAGCTATCGCTGGCGGCCTATAATGCCGGTGCGGGTACGGTCAACCGGGCTCGGCATAGCGCTCAGGCGCAGGGCCTTGCCGGTGACTACTGGCAGCTGAGTCTGCCCAACGAAACCATGCAGTACCTGCCGAAGCTCTATGCCATTGCCGCCATCATCGACGACCCGGCACGCTATAACGTAAGCCTTCCGGAGGTGCATACCGAGCCCGCCTTTGCCAAGGTGCAGCTCGACCATTCGGTGACTCTGGCGCAGGCGTCGGCGCTTCTCGAGGTCAGCCAGGCGTCGCTTGCCGAACTCAACCCAGGGCTACTCAATGGCGCCATCGACCCGCGCAACGTGCAGACGCTCTTGGTGCCCGAAGAGGTCGACTCCGAGGTGTTGGCTCAGCTCTCTCAGGGCGAATCGACCCTTGCGAGCTCGCCTAGCTATGCTAGCGCAGCCAATACGGCGCCGAGCATCCCCAAGACCTATCGCGTTGCCCGTGGTGACAATCTCTCGGCCATCGCGGCGCGCTATGGCGTGGCCGTCGACGATTTGATGCAGTGGAACGGCATCGAGCGCGCCAATGCTTTACAAACGGGGCAACTACTGACACTTTCGGCACAGTAACGGCGTTTGGCGCCAAGCGTGAGGCAGGAGAGACACGGTGAAACGATGGTTATGCGTACTAGCGACACTCTTCTGCCTCGATGCCTCGGCGCAAGCGCCGCTCGCCGCCACGGCGGAAAGCGCATCAATTGAGACGCCACCCGAGCCCGTCGAGACCGACCACGCTCTCTCGCTATACGACGAGCCCGCGCTACCCGACGATTTCGCCTACTTTCCTCACGTCAATCCCGATGCCCCCATTGGCGGTACCATTACCCATACGGCAGTGGGTGAAAGCTTCGATTCGACCAACCATTTCATCATTCGTGGCACGCCTGCCGCAGGGCTTGGGCAGATCTACGACACGCTAATGGTGGCCAATCCCAACGAGCCTTTCAGCGTCTATGGGCTGCTTGCCCAGGGCGTACGCCTGGATCCCGAGCGCCAGTGGATCGAGTTCGACTTGCGCCCCGAGGCGCGCTTTCAAGACGGTGAGCCGGTGACCGCCTACGACGTGGTGTTCAGCTTCGATTTGCTCACCGAAGAGGGTAACCCTTTCTACCGTAGCTACTACGCCGATGTCGAAAGCGTGATTGCACTGAACGAGCATCAGGTGCGCTTCAACTTCGCTGAAGTGCACTCGCGCGAGCTTCCGCTGATCGTCACGCAAATGCCGATTTTGCCGCGCCACTACTGGGAGCCGCGTGACTTCTCGACGCCGACGCTTGCCCTGCACCCAGGCTCGGGGCCTTATCGCATCGCCGAGGTCGATCCAGGTCGGCGTATCGTCTACGAGCGCGATGAGAACTATTGGGGCCGGCACCTACCGGTCAACATTGGGCGCTACAATATTGCCCATGTGGTCTACGACTATTACCGCAACCGCGATATCGCCTGGGAGGCGTTCAAGGCCGGGCTCACCGACTTTCGCGAAGATGCCCGCGCCTCGACCTGGGCGATTGGCTACGACTTCCCTGCCGCTCGCGAGGGGCTGGTCAAAAAGCTTGCCATACCCAACTCGAGCCCTGCGCTGATGCAGGCGTTCGTCTTCAACCTTCGCAAAGAAAAATTCACCGATCCACGGGTGCGCGAAGCCTTGAGCCTGACCTTCGATTTCCCCTGGCTCAACGCCAATATCTTCTACGGTGCCTATCAGCGTACCGAAAGCTTCTTCCAGAACTCCGACATGGAAGCCAAGGGCATGCCTTCGCAGGCCGAACTCGATATTCTCGCGCCTTATCGTGACGAGCTGACCGAAGCGCTGGGGTCCGATCGCGTGTTTACCGCCCCGCTGCCGATAGAAGAGCCCAGCGAGCTTCGCCCGCGCCTGCATCGGGCGTTGACGCTACTACGTGAAGCGGGCTTTGAGGTGCAAGATGGCACGCTGGTCAATCAGGCCACCAACGAGCCGCTGACGCTGGAAATCCTGCTCTACGATGCCGCCCTTGAACGCGTCGCTCAGCCAATGCTACGTAACATGGCGCGTTTGGGGGTACAGACCTCGCTGCGTATCGTCGACATCAACCAGTTCTTGAACCGTCAGCGTAACTTCGATTTCGATATGCTGATCAGCCATTTTCCGCAGTCGAACAACCCCGGTAACGAGCAGCGCGACTTCTGGACCAGTGCTGCCGCCAACGCTCCGCAAAGCCGCAACCGTATGGGGCTTGCGCTGCCCGCCGTCGATGCGCTCGTCGACCGGCTGATTCGCGCCGATAGCCGCGACGAGCTCAATCACGTCGCCCAGGCGCTTGATCGCGTGCTGCGCTGGGGCTTTTTCGTCATTCCCCACTACCACTCCGGTGAAACGCGCATTGCCTACTGGGACAAGTTCGGCTTTCAAGAACCCTTCCCCGCCTATGGGCTCGACCTGGATGCTTGGTGGGTGAACGGCGAACGCGAAGCCGAATTAGAGCGCCGCCTCGGGCGCCGCTGACAACACTCGGGAGAGCCCTGTGGCCCGCTATACGCTGCGTCGACTGCTGCTGATGATTCCGACTCTGTTCGCCATCATGCTGCTCAATTTCATTATCGTTCAAGCCGCGCCCGGCGGGCCCATCGACCAAATGCTGGCGCGCTTCGAAGGCGCCAATGCCATGGCCAGCACGCGCCTGGACATGGGCGGCGCCGACATTCAAGTCAGCGACGAATCACGCGCGGCGCGCGGGATCGACCCACGCTTCATCGCCCAGCTCGAAGAGCAGTTTGGTTTCGATCAGCCTGCGCATCAGCGCTTTTTCACCATGATCAAGGGCTACTTGACGCTCGATTTCGGCACCAGCTTCTTTCGCGACCGGCCAGTGGTCGACCTCATGCTCGAACGACTGCCGGTGTCGATTTCGCTGGGGCTCTGGGCGACGCTGCTGGTCTACCTGATCTCGATTCCATTGGGCATACGCAAGGCGCTCAAACACGGCTCGTCGTTCGACGTCTGGACCTCGGGTCTGGTCATCGTGGGCTACGCCATTCCCGGCTTTCTCTTCGCCCTGCTGCTGATCGTGCTGTTTGCCGGGGGCAGCTATTGGGATATCTTCCCGCTGCGCGGTTTGACCTCGCCAGGCTTTGCCGACTTTAGCCTATGGGGCAAGATCAAAGACTATTTCTGGCATATCACCCTGCCGGTAATCGCCACCGCCATCGGCAGCTTTGCGACCCTGACGATGCTGACAAAGAACAGCTTTCTCGACGAGATCCACAAGCAGTACGTGCTCACCGCTCGGGCCAAAGGGGCAAGCGAGCACCGCGTGCTCTATGGCCACGTTTTTCGCAACGCCATGCTGATCATCATCGCAGGGCTTCCCGCTGCGCTGGTGGGCATCTTCTTTACCGGATCGCTGCTCATCGAGGTGATCTTTTCCCTCGATGGCCTCGGCCTTCTGGGCTTCGAAGCGGTGATGCAGCGCGACTACCCGGTGATTTTCGGCACGCTCTATCTCTATACGGTCGTAGGGCTTTTGCTCAAGCTGCTCTCCGATCTCACCTATGTGTGGATCGACCCGCGCATCGATTTCGCCACTCGGGAAGCGTAAGCCATGCGCCTATTCTCTCGTCCTCTGTCGCCCATCACCCGCCGCCGTCTTGCGGCGTTCAAGGCCAACCGTCGGGCACGCTACTCGCTGTGGCTATTCGCCATCCTGTTTGTCATCAGCCTGTTTGCCGAGCTGATCGCCAACGACAAGCCGCTGGTGATGCACTATGAGGGTCAGTGGTACTTCCCGCTGGCGGTCGACTACCCCGAAACCGAGTTTGGCGGTTTTTTGCCTACGCGCACCGACTATCTCGATCCGTTCATACGCGATCAAATCGATAGCCACGGCTGGGCGCTCTGGCCGCTAATTCCCTTCTCCTACCAAACCCTCGACATGCAGATGCGCGTACCCTCACCCGCGCCTCCCGATGCGCGCCACTGGCTAGGCACCGACGATCAGGGGCGCGACGTGGTCGCGCGGGTGATCTATGGCTTTCGGCTCACCGTGCTGTTCGCCTTGGCGCTGACGGCGGGCTCGACGGTGTTCGGGGTGCTTTTCGGCGCCCTACAGGGCTACTTTGGCGGCAAGGTAGACCTCGTCGGTCAACGCATTACCGAGGTGTGGTCGGGGCTTCCCGTTCTGTTTCTGCTCATCGTACTGGCGAGCTTCGTTCAGCCTGGCTTTTGGTGGCTGTTGGGCGTGATGCTGCTGTTCTCCTGGCTGGGACTGGTCGATATAGTGCGCGCCGAGTTTCTGCGCGCACGTAACCTCGAATACGTGCGCGCCGCCCGCGCCATGGGGCTACCCGCGCGTTTGATCATGTGGCGTCATGTACTGCCCAACGCCATGGTGGCTACGCTCACGTTTCTGCCGTTTCTCTTTACCGGCGCCATCAGCACGTTGACCGCACTCGATTTTCTCGGCTTTGGCCTGCCGCCGGGTTCGCCGTCGCTCGGTGAGCTCGCCTCCCAGGGTAAGAATAACCTCCAGGCACCGTGGCTCGGGATTACCGCATTCTTGACCCTGGCGGTGATGCTGTCGCTGTTGGTGTTTATCGGTGAGGGGCTTCGGGATGCCTTCGATCCCCGCCATCGCCACGCTACCGCTACGCCGGAGGCCGACCATGCCTGAGCCCATTTTAAGCGTACGCGACCTGCGCATCGCCTTCGACGCCAAGCCGGTGGTGCATTCGCTCTCCTTCGAGGTCGCCAAGGGCGAAACCCTGGCGATCGTCGGCGAGTCGGGGTCGGGTAAGTCGGTCTCGGCACTTAGCGTGGTCGATCTTTTACCCGGTAACGCCAGCGTTACGGGTGAGAGGCAACTGAACGGGCGTGACTTGACGCGCCTCAAGCCCTCCGAATGGAGCGCGCTGCGCGGCAACCAGGTCGGTTTCGTCTTCCAGGAGCCCATGACCTCACTCAACCCGCTGCACCGGGTCGGCCGTCAAATCGGTGAGGCCCTGCGCCTGCACCAAGGCCTGCGCGGCCAGGCCGCCCGTCAGCGCGTATTGGCGCTGCTTGAACAGGTACGCCTGCCGCGGGCCAGTGAACTGATCGATGCGTGGCCGCACGAGCTCTCCGGCGGCCAGCGCCAGCGGGTGATGATCGCCATGGCCATCGCCAATCGCCCGGCGCTGCTGATCGCCGATGAACCGACCACGGCGCTCGACGTCACCGTCCAGCAAGAGATTCTCGCCCTGTTGAAGTCGCTGCGCGACGAGCGTGCCATGGGCATGATTCTGATCAGCCACGATCTTAACTTGGTGCGCCGCCACGCCGACCGCGTCATCGTCATGCACCGGGGTGAAGTAGTCGAGAGCGGCCCGGTCGCAACGGTCTTCGGCCACCCTCAGGCAAGCTACACCCGCACGCTTCTGGCGGCGGAACCCGAAGGCCGCCCGGCGCCCATCGCCGAGGCAGCGCCGTTGCTCACCGCGACACAGCTAAGCGTCGCCTTCGAACGCCCTCGCCGTGGGCTTTTAGGTAAGCGCCCGCCGCCGTTCGTTGCGGTACAGCCGCTCGATCTCGAGCTGCGTCAGGGCGAAACCCTGGCGATCGTGGGCGAGTCGGGCTCGGGCAAGACGACGCTAGCATCGGCCATCCTCAGGCTATTGCCGAGCCAGGGCGAGATCACGCTTGGTGGCGTTGCCCTGCACACGCTGTCAGGGGCGGCGCTGCGGCGCCAGCGGCGTCAATTGCAAATCGTTTTTCAGGACCCCTACGGCTCGCTATCACCGCGTATGTCGGTGTTCGATATCGTTAGCGAAGGCCTGCGCTATCACCAACCCGAGCTGGATGAGCCGGCCGTTGCCGAGCGCGTTGCGCAGACGCTCGAGGAGGTGGGCCTTCCGCCCGACTGCCAGGCGCGCTACCCGCACGAATTTTCCGGCGGCCAGCGCCAGCGCATCGCCGTGGCGCGCGCGCTGATACTCGCGCCAACGCTGCTGGTGCTTGATGAGCCAACGTCGGCGCTCGACCGCACAGTGCAAAAGCAGCTGATCGAGCTGCTACGCGATGTCCAGGCCCGGCGCGGCTTGAGCTACCTGTTCATCAGCCACGACCTTGCGGTGGTGCGCGCCATGTCACACCGCGTGCTTGTGCTTAAAGAGGGAGAAGTGATCGAACAAGGCGACTGCGCCACCCTACTCTCAGCGCCGCGTCACCCTTACACCCAAGCGCTAATCCGCGCCTCGAGCCTGGAGGATGATCTAACGCGGTAACCCGCGTTAGATCACGACGTCGCTCAAAACCCTATACAGTCTGCCGAACAGTGGTTGGGTTTATGTCGGCTAAGTTGGCGTATCATTAATGGCAAAAATATAAAGATAACGGTATAAACTCAGACTAGAAGAGTGCGATCTCGTCAGGCGTCAGTTCCCGCCACTCGCCTGGGGCAAGTTGGCTATCCAGCTCGATGGGGCCGATGGCGCGGCGGTGGAGCTGTTCGACGTGATTACCCACGGCGGCAAACATGCGCTTAACCTGGTGATAGCGCCCTTCGGTGATGCTGAGCTCGGCGCGCTGAGGCGATAAGAAACGCAGCTCGGCGGGCTGAGTGGGCGTCTCTTCGCCATCGAGCAGAACGCCTTCGCGCATCTGCTCGATGGCGCGCTGGGCGCGCTCGCCCTCCATGGCTTCGGCGAGTTCGGCCACGTATACCTTGGCGCAGCGGTGCTTGGGTGAGGTGATTCGATGCAGCCACTGGCCGTCGTCGGTCAGCAGCAAAAGCCCGGTGGTATCCACATCGAGCCTGCCTACGGGCTGAAGCCGCTCGGCCTTGGGCAGCTCGACCAAATCGATGGCGCGAGGGTAAAGGCCACGGCGCGCCGTGCATTCGATGTCGACGGGCTTGTGCAACATCACGTAGCGCAAGCCGATGAGCGCGAGCGTCTCCCCTTGCCAGCTAACACGATCCTGGTCGGGGTCGATCTGTAGCGCGCCCTGTTTGACCGGCTCGCCGTTCAGCGTTACTTCGCCGTTTTTGAGTGCGCGCTTGGCAAGGCTTCGGGTCAATGGGGTGGTTTCACCCAGAAAACGATCCAGCCGCATCATTGGCCGACCCCTTTGAGCAGAGTGAAACGGTCGGCATCCTGCCAGGCAGGGAATTTCTCACGAAATTGCCCCAGCGCGTCGAGATCGAGCGTGCCCGTTTCGATGAAGGGCGTGTTGGCGGGGTGATCGATCAGCGGCTCGCCTTTGAAGTCGACCAGCATGGAGTCGCCGCTGTAAGCGTTGCCCTTGGCATCGTCGCCCACTCGATTGACTCCAATGACGTAAGCAAGATTCTCTACCGCGCGGGCTTGCAATAGCGTGCGCCAGGGATGGCGACGCGGCGCGGGCCAGTTGGCAACGCAAAGCAGTGCGTCGTATTCGAAGTGCTCATTGTCTGCCTGCTGGCGCAGCCACACCGGAAAACGCAGGTCGTAGCAAACGCTGAGCAGAATCCGCGCGCCTTTGAGCGTAACGATCTTGCGTTCGTTCCCCATGGCGTAACGCTCGTGTTCGCCGGCCATACGAAATAAATGGCGTTTGTCGTAGGTGGACGTCTCGCCATCGGGAGTGGCCCAAATCAGGCGGTTAACGTACTCGCCCTGCTCTTCGATGGCGACGCTGCCCGTCATGACACAGCCGCGCGCTTTGGCCTGCCCTTGAAGCCAAGCCACGCTTTCGCTCGTGGCCATGGGCTGGGCCATTTCACGAGAGTTCATGGTGAAGCCGGTGGCAAACATCTCGGGTAGCACGATGAGATCGGTATCGCGACCGTCGAGCTCGCCAAGCAGCGTTTCCAGATGGGCATGGTTGGCCTTCGGGTCTTCCCAGCGCAGATCGCACTGCACCAGGGTCGTGGTCAGCTGTGACGCCATCGCTCTCTCCTCTTTTCCACGGCATTTTTCACTGCGTTCCAGCGCCATTTACCTCGGCCTGGATCGGTTGTGTGGTAGATTAGCATTTTTACTTAATGAGGCTGCTATGCACCCCCACCCCAGCGCCGAAAAAGAAGCGGCCAAAGGCGTTACCTTTGGTCTGGCCGCCTATGTCATGTGGGGATGTTTTCCGCTTTTCTTTGCCCTCTTCGACGGCGTACCGGCGGTCGAAATCCTGACCCACCGGATTCTCTGGTCGTGCCTTTTTCTCGTGCTATTGATCAGCCTGCTCAAGCGCTGGGCGCCAGTAAAAACTGCGCTTGGCCAGCCGCGCTTGCTCGCCCGCGTGCTGCTCTGCGCGCTTTTGATCGCCTTCAACTGGGGGATCTACATCTATGCGGTAGAGTCAAAGCACGTGCTGCAGGCGAGCCTGGGGTATTTTCTTACTCCGCTGGTCAATGTCGCCCTCGGGGTCATGGTACTTCACGAAACGCTCAAACGCTTACAGCTCGTAGCGTTGGGGTTGGCGAGCATCGGCATTGCCGCGCAGTTCACCCTGCTGGGGGAGCTTCCGTGGATCAGCTTGCTGCTGGCGCTGAGCTTTGGTGGCTACGGGCTCTTTCGTAAGCAGGTCGCACTCGATGGTCTTTCCGGGCTTTTCGTCGAGACACTATTACTTTTGCCGCTGGCGCTCATTGCCTTGACGTGGCTAAGCGCCAGCGGTGTATCGCACTTTTTGGCAGAAGAGCCTCACATTACTGGGCTACTGCTGGCCAGTGGCGTACTCACGGCGCTACCGCTGATGGCCTTTGCCGGTGCGGCACGACGGCTGCGCCTGGCAACGCTTGGGTTTCTTATGTACATCAACCCAACGCTTCAGTTTTTCATCGCTTTACTCGTTTTTGGCGAGCCACTAAGTAAGGTGCAGTTGGCGACCTTCGTGTTCATTTGGGCAGGCCTTGCGCTCTACTCCTGGTCAACCTGGCAGTCGCGCCCGCGCAGCGCCCCCACAGCAAGTGAAGAAACCGTTTAGCAGCGAGCGCTACGCCTTCGCCTCGAAGATGCGTTAGGCTGAGGGCTCACCACGCTGCATAGAGATATCTAATACGGATGCTGCGACGCTACTTTCCTCTCCTCGATTGGCTGCCCCACTACCATCGCCGCCTGCTGGGCGCTGATCTGCTAGCGGGCGCCATCGTGACCGTGATGGTGATTCCGCAGTCGCTGGCCTATTCACTTTTGGCCGGGCTTCCGGCCATCGTTGGGCTCTACGCAAGCCTCCTGCCTCAGCTGCTGTATACCCTGCTCGGCACTAGCCGCACCCTCGCCGTTGGCCCCGTGGCGATCATCGCCTTGATGACCGGCGCGGCCCTTTCGGCGGTAGCCGAGCCGGGTAGTGCTCGCTACCTGGATGCGGCACTGATTCTGTCGCTGCTGTCGGGGCTCATGCTGGTGGCGATGGGCTTTCTGCGTATGGGCTTTTTCAGCAACTTCTTGAGCCACCCGGTCATCTCGGGGTTTCTTACTGCAGCGGGGCTTTTGATAGCCGTAAGCCAGTTGGGCAATCTCATGGGCATCGAGAGTAGCGGCTATACCCTGGTAACGCGTCTGGCAAGTCTGTGGCCCGAACTTCCCCACCTCAATCTACCGACACTCGCCATTGGCTTAGGCACGTTGGCCTTTCTCGTTTTTCTGCGCCGCCGGGGGCGCTCGGCTCTCATCACACTGGGCACACCGCTCGCAGCGGCAGATCTATTGGTCAAGGCAGGGCCAGTGCTTGCCGTCGTCGTGACTACCTGGCTTACCTGGCAGCTCCAGCTCATCGATCATGGCGTCGCGGTGGTGGGCCACGTACCCAGCGGTTTACCCGCGTTCAGCTTCCCCTGGCAGGAGGCGTCTCTTTGGCGGGCGCTGCTCGTGCCCGCCGCCTTGATCAGCCTCGTCGGCTTCGTCGAGTCGGTATCCATGGGGCAAATGCTCGCTGCCAAACGGCGTCAGCGGATCGCCCCCAATCAGGAGCTGGTCGCCCTCGGCGGCGCCAACCTCGCCGCCGGGCTCACCAGCGGCATGCCGGTCAGCGGTGGGCTCTCGCGCACCGTGATCAACCACGATGCCGGTGCCCAAACGCCGGCTGCCGGCGCGTTTGCGGTGCTGGGCATCGGCATCGTCACGCTTGCGCTCACCGATTGGCTCTACTTTCTCCCTATCGCCACGCTGGCGGCGACCATTACGGTCGCGATCTTGACCCTGGTCGACATGCCCACTTTGCGGCGCACTTGGCGCTACTCGCGCAGTGATTTTGCTGCCATGGCGGCAACGATCCTACTCACCCTGCTCGAAGGTATCGAAATCGGCATCATCGGCGGCGTCACGCTCTCTATCGCGCTCTTTCTCTATCGCACCAGCCGCCCCCACAGCGCTCTGGTCGGGCGCCTACCGGGCAGCGAGCACTTTCGCAACATGCAGCGCCACGAGGTCGAAACGCTCGATCACGTCGCGTTTTTACGCATCGACGAAAGCCTCTACTTCGCCAACGCGCGCTATTTGGAAGATACCCTCTACAACCTAGTCGCACGGCGCCC
Source organism: Halomonas dongshanensis (assembly GCF_024790395.1). Lineage (GTDB taxonomy): Bacteria > Pseudomonadota > Gammaproteobacteria > Pseudomonadales > Halomonadaceae > Vreelandella > Vreelandella dongshanensis. Next base: position 48,545 of record NZ_JAJISC010000007.1, on the reverse strand, counting down.
TGAGCTCGAAGAGGTGGTGCTGATCTGCTCGGCGGTGAATCTTATCGATGCCTCGGCGCTGGAGAGCCTTGAAGCCATCAATGCGCGCCTAAAAGATGCCAACGTCACCCTGCACCTTTCGGAGATCAAGGGGCCGGTCATGGACCGGCTCAAACGCAGTGATTTTCTCGACGCCTTGACCGGACGCGTCTTTCTTAGCACTTACGCTGCCTGGCGCGAGTTTTCCAGCGCTGAAAGCCGCTGATCCACACGCTGGGTTTTCATAAGCTAGGTTTTCATAAGCTAGGTTTTCATAAACTAAGCTATTCATCAGCCATAGATTTTAGGAAACTGTTTCGACGGACTCATGTTTTAACGAACGGCGCTTGTCCAGAACCCCACAAGGAGCAGGGATGCAAAGCAGGTGGTTAACCGTCGAGGACGAAGCGTTACACCTCAAGGGCGAATGGGTGTTGGCCCACTACCGCTCGATCAAGCAGGCGATTGGCGCCATTGATGCCCCGAATGATACCACTGAGCTCTCCCTCGACGGGATCGAGCGGCTGGATACCGCCGGGGCAGCGCTGCTCATTCAGCTCGTAGGGCTTGAGCGCGTGCGCGACATCGAGCAGTGGGCGCCGTCGCTGCCCGCCGAGCAGCGTGCGCTGCTTTTGCGTATTGCCGACTCCACCAACGAATCCCTCGACGTCGAAGAGGCGTCGCTCTCGCGCCCGGTTCAGGCACTGGTAACCGTTGGCAAGCAGATGGAGGGACTATGGCATCAGCAGCGCCAGCTGCTCGCCTTCGTGGGGTTGGTCATCGAGACCTTTGCCCGCCTCTTGTTCACGCCTCGACGCTGGCGAATCACGGCGATGACCGCGCACATTCAGCAGAGCGGGTTCAACGCCGTGCCTATCGTGGCGCTTTTGACCTTTATGGTCGGCGCGGTGGTCGCTTTTCTGGGGGCGACGGTGCTCGAGGATTTCGGCGCCACCGTCTATACCATCGATCTGGTGGCGTTCTCGTTCATGCGCGAGTTTGGCGTGCTGCTCGCCGCCATTTTGCTCGCCGGGCGTACCGCCAGCGCCTTTACCGCCCAGCTCGGGGCGATGAAATCCAACGAAGAGATCGACGCCCTCAAGGCCAACGGCCTCGACCCGGTGGAGCTCTTGGTGCTACCACGGGTGATGGCGATGCTGATCAGCCTGCCGCTGTTGGCCTTCATCGGTATGCTGAGCGGGCTGTTGGGTGGCGCCATGGTATGTGCCATGGCGCTGGATATCTCCTTTACCCAGTTCATGAGCGCCATCGAGGACGACATGTCGGTGCGCCACTTGCTGCTGGGGTTGAGCAAGGCGCCGGTTTTCGCTTTCGTCATCGCCGTCATCGGCTGCCTCGAAGGCTTCAAGGTCAGCGGCAGCGCCCAGTCCGTGGGGGCGCATACGACGTCGAGCGTGGTGCAGTCGATCTTCATGGTCATTTTGATCGATGCCGTGGCCGCTCTCTTCTTCATGGAGATGGGATGGTGAACACGACCGATAAACAAGCGCCGGTGATCCGCGTCGAGGGTCTGGTCAATCGCTTCGGCAGCAAGACCGTTCACGACGACCTTGACCTGACGCTCGAACGCGGTGAAATTCTTGGCGTCGTCGGCGGCTCGGGCACCGGTAAGTCGGTGCTACTGCGCAGCATTGTGGGCCTCAAGCGACCCGACGCGGGGCGCATCGAAGTGTTGGGAGAACGTCTCGATCAGTTGAGCGACAGCGAGCGTAGCCGGGTCGAGCGACGCTTTGGCGTGCTCTTCCAGCAAGGGGCACTGTTTAGCTCCTTGAACCTGCAGGAGAACATCGCCCTACCGCTGATCGAACACGCCCACCTGCCACGCGAAGACGCCGAATATCTGGCGCGCATCAAGCTCGCCCTGGTGGGGCTTTCACCCGATACGGCGCTGCAGTATCCGCAGTCGCTCTCCGGTGGCATGATCAAGCGCGCAGCGCTCGCCCGCGCGCTTGCCCTGGACCCAGACATTCTCTTTCTCGACGAGCCCACCGCAGGACTCGACCCTATCGGCGCCGCCGCCTTCGACGAGCTCTTGGTGACGCTACGCGATGCCCTGGGCTTTAGCGTCTTTTTGGTCACCCACGATTTGGATACGCTCTACGCCGCCTGCGACCGCGTGGCCGTGCTCTCGCAAAAGCGCGTTCTGGTGGCCGACACGCTCGAGCGCGTCGCCGCTACCGACGACGACTGGATCCAAGACTACTTCAACGGCCCGCGAGGGCGCGCTGCCCAAGGCGCGCACTCGACTTCCTCTTCTTCCACGCAGGAGTGATGCACATGGAGACACGTGCCCACCACGTAATGATTGGCCTCTTCACCCTGCTCACGGCAGCGGGTGCGCTGCTGTTCGCGCTATGGATGAGCTACGCCTCGGGCAAGCACGACTACCAGCCCTACCGCATCGTCTTTCAGCGCAGCGTTAGCGGCCTCTCGGAGGGTAGCGCCGTGCAGTACAACGGCATCGAGGTGGGTGACGTCACCGAGCTGCGTTTGAACCCCAACGACCCTCGCCAGGTGATCGCCAACATTCGTGTGATTGCCGATACGCCGATCAAGATCGATACCCGGGCAAGCCTGGCACTGGGGAGTATTACCGGCAGCATGAGCGTGCAGCTGAGCGGCGGCGCGCCCGATAGTCCCTTACTTACCGAGCGCAGCGACGCCGAGGTGCCCGAGATCACCGCCGATCCTTCGCCCATCGCCACCCTGCTTGAGCGCGGCGAAGAGACCATCGACAACCTCAACGCCATTCTCGAGAACATCAATACGCTGTTCGACGACGACAACCGTCAAAATGCGGGCGACATTCTCGCTAACGTCGCGACCATCACCCGTATGATCGCAAGCCAAGAGGATGCTTTAGACGAGAACATGGCGCTATTCGGCGACGCCACCCGCGAAGCCAATGCCACACTCGAAAGCATCCGCGCGCTGAGCGACGAAACCACCCGTCTGATGCGTGAAGATGGCCGTTCGGTGATGGCCAGCGCGTCCCAGGCAAGCGAAGACATCGCCCGCGCCGCCCAGCGTCTCGATGCCCTGATCGATCAAAATGCCGGTGCCGTAGAGCGTACCCTTCGCGGTACTCAGGACATCGCCCCGGCGCTAGCGTCGCTACGCTCGACGCTGAGCACGCTCGACCGCATCACTCGCGAGCTGGAAGAGAGCCCCGCCAACTTCATTTTGGGGCGTGACAACATCGAGGAGTTCCGTCCATGAAGCTAGCCTTAACCCCTTGGCTTGGCGCGCTGGCGCTGGTGAGCCTTTCGGGCTGTTCGCTCTTGCCCAAGAGCGATCCAAATACGCTGTATCGCCTTCCCGCCGAGCCTATCGCTGCCGCTAACGTGCAGATCGACCAGCGCCTAGCGGTCGCCACTCCCGAGGCCGATCAGCTGCTTTCTAGTAACCGTATCGTGGTCTTCCCCGAGCGCAGCGTGGTCAATGTCTACCAAGGGGCACGCTGGTACGACGACCTGCCCGACCTGCTCCAGGCTCGCCTTATCGATGGCTTGGAGGAGAGCGCGCTCTTCAAAAGCGTGGCCAGCGACCAGCTCCCGAGCGACCTGATTCTGCTAAGCGAGCTGCGCCAGTTTCAGAGCGCTTATACCACTACGCCGCCCACCGTTACGGCCCAGCTCGATGTGCATCTGGCACGCGAAAGCACTCGCGCCACGCTTGCCTCCCAGCGCTTTAGCGTGTCGCAACAGACGTCCAGTGTCGCCATCGAGGACGTAGTCGATGCCTTCGGCGCCGCCAGCGACGAACTCACTCGCCAGCTTGCTCAGTGGCTTGCTCGCGAAGTGCCGACGCTTTCGGCTCAAGTGAGCGCAGCGCGCTAACGTTAACGTCCTGGGTTAACTGGCAGGGTTAGCGTGCTAGGAATTAAGCGGTGAGCGCGGATCGCGAGGATAGAAGCGTTCGGGCTGGCAGGCTTGATGAGCGAAGTGGCGGGTATCTTTATAGGGCATCTTCATGAACCCCGACACGCCCAGCCCCTCTATCTGGTCGAGCGAGGCCAAAATGGTATCGAGCTGGCGGCGAAAGGCGGCCTCTTGCGAGGTATCCAGCAGACGGTAGTAGCTGTGAAGCTTGAGATGACGCGGCAGCGCCTCGAAGATGATCATACCGGTATGGTGAATGTCGTTGAGCGCCCTTAGCGCGGTCATGATCGCAGGCGGCAGCGCCAGCAGCTCTTCAGGGTCAGGCCCGTCTTCGAAGTAGCTGTGCAGGCGGCTGCGATTTTCGATCTCGGGCATGGCGCTGACCTCGTAACGAATGGCCATATCCGGGGCGGCCACAAAGGGCGAAGTGACGCTCTCACGCTCGATGTGCAGCGTTTGGCGGGCATTGAACAGACAGCTTTTAAAGATTCCCTGGCGCGTTATAGCGCGCGCAAGGCTTACCATATTGTTGACCGCCTGGACGAACGCCGGTTTTAGCGCCGCGTCGTGAAGATTGAGCGATGAGTCGATATAGACGCCCTCCTGCTCCCAGCGTACCGCAAGCCCACCCACCACGGGATAGCGCCCCAAACGGCTGACGGCCGCTAAAAACGCCTTCTCGGTATCGCCCATGCCTTGCATGAACTGCTTGTAGTAGCGATCAAGCTGCACATCGTCGACCGCATCCAGCGGCGCCTCGGCGCTGGCCTCACGCAAGAACGCCTTGCGCGAGCTGTACACCACCGTCTCGATCTCCTCCTCGGCAGCACGCGTCCACACCGGCACCTGAGGCCGCTCGGCGGGTGCATCTAGATCGACCATCACCGTACGCGCCATGCGCGGCATCGCCGCTAAGAAGTAATCGCCCGCCCGGCGGCGAAGCGCGGCATCGGGCGCCAGCATGGCATCCAGCATGCGCGCGAACTCGCGTGGCAGCCCCAGAGAGCTCGCCGGGATCGCCTTGGCGCCAAAGCGACACGACTGCCCTGAGGCCAGAGCGTAGAGCGTGGCCGCCACGCCCTGCTCGTCAAAGCGCGGTGAGGAAAGCGCCCCGCTAAGCTGCTCCTCGCCAATAAAGTAGACATCCCCCAGGCGAGCATTGGTTTGCTGAAGATGATCCGACATCAGCGTCATCACGCTGGTATGGGCAAAGTGGCCCTCGGCGTCGAGCTGGGCGAACACCGATGAGCCCCAGTCGATCAGTGCCACCGTTTCACTGCGCGGATCGAAGACCAGATTGGAGGGTTTGATATCCCCGTGAACGACGGGGCGCTGAAGGCGCTGAGGTGCTTCTCGACTGCGCTCGGGCAGCGGAGTTTGCGCGCCGCGAAGAAAGATCAGAATGTCGGCCAACTGAGCGGCGATTTTGATCACCAGCCGCGGTGACAGGCGCCCCTGGCGTAGCGAGATCTCCTCCAGGTTCCAACCCGGTGCGCGCTGCATGACCAGAATCGACTGCCCGCGCACCCGCTGGAAGGCGACCAGCGCCGGTACCCGAGGATGCGCCACCTGATCGAGCATGAACGCCTCCTCCTCCAAGCGTTCCTGCAGATGGTGCGCGAGAGTGATGCGCGAGAACTTGAAAACGACGTGCGCGTTTTCGGGCGCTTCTTTTGATTCAGGCGCGTCACTAGGACGACGACCGGCAAAGACGAACCCATAGGCGCCCTTGCCGATCAGCTCGATCTGCTCGTAGCCCAGTCGCGCAAGCTGGGTTTGGCATAGCGCAACCCAATCCTTAAGCTTGCGCGCATCGCGGTGGCTGAGCAGATAGATCGACTGCTCCTCGGGAATGTAGAACTGCTTCAGCGCGGCCTGACTCATCGGTGCGCTCCTACCTCGACGCTATCGTGTTCAACCGAAAATCCCCCTAGCGCAGGTGCAGCAGTAGGGTATCGGGCGCCTCCAGGTAGCCCTTCCAGGCGTTACAGAAGCGCGCAATGGTGCCGCCATCGATGAAGCGATGATCGCCAGCCCAGGTTACGGTGGCGATGGCCCGGCGGACCACCGCCCCCTCGGCGTCGAAGCGCGGCAGCCACTGGCTCTTGCCGATTGCAACGATGGCGGCTTCGGGCGCGTTGATGATTGGCGCGGCGTAGGTGCCACCCAAGGCGCCAATGTTGGAGATGGTAATGGTGCCCCCGCTCATGTCCTTGGCATCGACGCGGCCTTCGCGGGCGGCCTGGGTTAGGCGCCCGATCTCCTGGGCGAGTTCGAACAGCGAGCGCTGCTCAACGTGCTTGACGTTAGGCACGATGAGCCCTGCCTTGCCGTCCACCGCCATCCCGATATGGCAACCATCGCTGTAGAGAATATTCTCGGCGGCGGCGTCCAAACGCGCATTGACCAGCGGATAGGCGTCTATGGCCAGCGCCAGCGCCTTCATGAAAAAGGGCATCAGCGTCAGCCGCTCGCCCTTGGCGGCGACCTCTTCCTTGAGCCGTTCGCGCAGCGCCAAGAGCGCCGTCACATCGATCTCTTCGCCGTAGTGAAAGTGGGGAATAGTGCTAACCGAAGTGACCATACGCTTGGCCATGACCGCGCGCATCCCCTTGAGCGGCTCGCGGCGTGGCGCTACCGCCTCGCCCGCTGTGCGTGCAACATCGGCCTGGGTGCTTTTCGTCCCATCATCCTCTTTCAAACAAGCAAGCACGTCCTCTTTCAACACGCGCCCGCCGCGGCCGCTGCCGTCGATATCGTCGAGCGTGAGCCCATGCTCGCGCACCAGGCGACGCACCGCCGGGCTTGCCGGGGTTTTGTGGGGCGCTTTCGGGCTTACGTTTGCACTCGCGTCGCTCAACGCTGCCGATTCGTATTTTTCCGGGGCTTTTGTTTTTGCCGGTTCTTTACCCTGCTCGTTATCTTCGCCCTGTCTCTCCTCCTCGCTCTCCCCTTCGCCCTCGCCTTCGCCGCGATAGGCATATAGGGGTGCGTGTACGCGGGCGACCTTGCCTTGTGCCACGTAGAGGCGCGTGACCACCCCAGCCTCCGGAGCGGTGATCTCGACCAGCGCCTTATCGGTCATGACTTCGACGATGGGCTGGTCTTCGGCGATACGGTCGCCCTCGTTCACCAGCCACTCGACCACTTCACACTCGACGATCCCCTCGCCGATATCGGGTAGTAAGAAATCGCTCATTGCTGCTCTCCTGTATGCGGATGACTTGTCTTGGCCTGGGCGCGTTTAGCGCACCTATTGAGTGCGCCTAAAAGGCCGGCCTAGAACGTCACGCTGGCGCGAATCGCCTCGAAGATCTTCAAGTGGTCGGGCAAGTACTCCTTCTCCAATATCAGCGGAAAAGGCGTATCGAGCCCGGTGACGCGCGCGATGGGCGACTCCAGGTAGAGAAAGCAGCGCTCTTGGATGGTGGCGGCGATCTCACCGGCAAAACCGCCGGTCAAGGGCGCCTCGTGGGAGACGATCAAGCGCCCGGTTTTGAGCACCGAGTTACTCACGCAGTCGACGTCCCAGGGCAGCAGCGTGCGCAGGTCGATAACCTCACACGAAATGTCCTGCTCTTCGGCAAGGCGGGCCGCGTTGAGAATCACCTCCATCTGCGCGCCCCAGCCCACCAGGGTGATGTCGCGTCCCTCTTGTACTACCTCGGCCGTTCCTAACGGCAGTACGTAATCCTCTTTAGGCACCTCGCCGGTGGCCGCGCGGTAGAGGCGCTTGGGTTCGAGAAACAGCACCGGATCAGGATCGCGGATGGCGCCGAGCAGCAGGCCCTTGGCCTGGTAGGGGTCGCGGGGCACGACGACCTTGAGCCCTGGCGTATGGGTGAAGTATGCCTCGGGGGACTGGGAGTGGTAGAGCCCTCCCGCTATGCCGCCCCCATAGGGCGTGCGAATGGTCAGACCGCCGACGTTGAACAAATTGCCCGAGCGGTAGCGGAACTTGGCGGTTTCGTTGACGATCTGGTCGAAGGCGGGAAAGATGTAGTCGGCAAACTGAATCTCGGCGACCGCGACCGAGCCCTGCGCGGCCAGGCCGTTGGCAAAGCCGATGATGCCCTGCTCGACCAGCGGCGTATTGAAGCAGCGCGCCTTGCCGTACTTCTCCTGCAGGTGGCTCGTGGCGCGAAAGACGCCGCCGAAAACGCCCACGTCTTCTCCAAAGCAGATCACTTTTTCGTTATCGGCCATGGCGATGTCCAACGCGCTGTTGATCGCCTGTAGCATGTTCATGGTGGGCATGGCGTCACTCCGCTTGGGCATCGTTGGCAAGCTTAACGGCATCGAGCGAGGCCGCACCGCGTGGGTAAGCGTCGGGGTAGCAGCGAATATGCGCTTTGAGCTCATCGAGCTGGTGGCGTAGCGCGGGCGTCACCTCGGCGTAGACGTCTTCGATGAGCGATTCGAGCGGCGGCGGGGGCTGTTTTTCGGCGCGTTTCATGGTCGCCAAAATGTCGCTGCGTAGCCGCTCCTGCTCGGCGCTCTCCTCATCCTCACTCCACCACTGCTTCGCCATCATCCAGGCTTTCATCCGCGCGATGGGGTCTTTGCTGCGCCAGGTCTCCTCCTCTTTTTTGGAGCGATAGCCCGATGGATCGTCCGAGGAGGAGTGCGCTGCCAGGCGGTAGGACATGGCCTCGATCAATACCGGTTGGTTATGCTCAACGGCCAGCTTACGGGCCGCGCGCGTGGCCTCCCACACCGCCAGCACGTCGTTACCGTCGACCCGAATGACGTGCATGCGATAGCCAAAGGCGCGCGGGGCGATACCGTCGGCGGCGAACTGCTCGACCGCCGGCGTGGAAATGGCGTAGCCGTTGTTACGACAGAAAAAGATCACCGGCACGCGATGCACCGAGGCCATATTGAGTGCGGCGTGAAAGTCGCCTTCGGAGGCCGCGCCCTCGCCGAAGAAGGTCAGCGTGCATTTGCCCTTACCCGCCAGTTTCTGGCCGTAGGCGTAGCCCGTGGCCTGGGGAATTTGCGTTGCCAGCGGCGACGAGATGGTCATGTAGTGCAGCGCTTGCGAGCCGTAGTGAATCGGCATCTGGCGCCCTTTGCCGTCGTCCAGCGCGTTGCCAAAGAGCTGGTTCATGAACGCCTCGATACCAAAACCGCGATACATCAGCGCCCCCTGCTCGCGGTACTGGGCCATGATCATGTCGTCGTCGTGGAGCGCGGCCGTGGCGCCCACGACGGCCGCCTCCTCCCCGGTACTCTGCATGTAGAAGCTCAGCCGCCCCTGGCGCTGCGCCGCCATCATGCGCTCGTCCAGAAGCCGGGTGGCCAGCATGGCGTGGTAGAGCCTGCGCGCGTGGTCACGCTCTAGCGCGGGTTCCTGGGCGCCGTCATAAAGCGCACCGCTTGGATCGAGTAGTGCAAAGGTAGGAATCGAGACTTCGTCGCCGGTCATGAAGCTCGGCGTGAAGATAGTATTTGCCATGACGTTTGTCCTTGTTATTGCCCCTTTTGAGGGCAGTGTTGTCGCTCCAGCCCGTTTTTGCCAGAGGATTTCTCCGCCAAAGGGCGAGCCGACAACACGAGACTAACGCAGGCGTTTGGCTTTAGGGATTCAACTTAAGCTGCAGATCTGCTCGTCTTGAGACGTTGTTGCAGCATATCGAACAGACTATCGACGGTGAGCGCCAGCAGCGCGATCACCACCGCGCCCTGGACGATGTAGGCGGTATTGTTGTTGATGATACCGGCAATGATGGGATCACCCAGATTGCTCGCTCCCACCGTGGCACCCAGCGCTGCCGTGGCGATATTGATGGTCACCGAGGTACGCACTCCGGCCAGGATGATCGGCATGGCCAGGGGCAGCTCGACGCTTATCAGCACCTGCCAGGGGGTCATCCCCATGGCCCGAGCAGCGGTTTTGACCTCGGCATCGACGCCCAAAAGCCCCGAAAGCGTGTTGCGCACGATGGGCAAAAGGCCATAGAGCAGCAGCGCCATGATGATGGGCCAGGTGCCGAAGCCGATGGCGGGGACGGCCAGCGCAAGCACTGCTACGGGCGGAAAGGTTTGCCCTAGCGAAGCTAGCTGGGCCACCAGCGGCATGAAATCACGGCCGCGCTTGCGGGTCACCGCAATACCCGCCAACACCCCGAAAACGATACCGGCAAGTGCTGCCACAGCGACCACCGAGAGATGACGCCATAGCAGCGTGGCAAAGCTCGCGCGGGTATAGACGACCTGGCGCGCATCAGGCTCGAACAGGCGAAAAAGTGCCTCCAGATGGGGCATGCCCAACACGCAAAGCGCGAGCAGGCTGGCCCACACCAGCGGCCAGCGCCACTGCAATGGCGCAGCGCGCGACTTCACGGCGACGTTGGCTGTTCCCACTGGGTCTCCTTGATCAAGCGGCGTAGGGAGAGCTCGCCCACGGGGACATCCTTGCCGTCCACCACCGTCAGGCGCTCGGCGTGATCGCGCAGCATGATTGATAGCCCCTGGCGCAGGCTGGCATCGATGCTGATGCGCGACGCCGAGGGTAGGCTCGGCCCCAGGGAGCCCATATGATCGCGCACGCGCATGAGAGCGGCCTGCTTGAGCCCGCGTTCGAGCCCGCCAAGCAGCGACTCGACGAACGGGTCTTCGGGCGCACGCAAAAGCGCTAGGGGCGAACCCTGCTGAACGATGCGCCCGGCGCGCATGATCACCAGGTGATCGGCGAGGCGCAGTGCCTCGTCCATGTCGTGGGTGACGAAGACGATGGTCTTGTGCAGCGACGACTGCAGCCGCGCGACCTCCTCTTGGAGCTTTTCCCGGGTGAGCGGGTCGAGCGCGCCGAAAGGCTCGTCCATCAGCAGGATATCCGGGTCACCCGCCAGCGCACGGGCCACGCCGACGCGCTGAGCTTGGCCGCCGGAGAGCTCGTGCGGATACTTGTGCGCCAGCTCGTCGAAAGACAAACCCAATAGCGCCATCAGTTCGGCCACGCGCGCCTCGATGCGCTCTTTGGGCCAGCGCAGCAGCCGTGGCACCAGGGCAATATTGCGGGCGACTCGCCAGTGAGGAAAAAGGCCGGTGTGCTGAATCACGTAGCCAATGCGTCGGCGAAGCTGCACCGGGTCGACGCTGTCGATGGGTTGGCCATCGAGGCGTATCTCGCCGCCATCGTGGGCGATGAGGCGGTTGATCATGCGTAGCGTGGTCGACTTGCCGCAGCCCGACGTGCCGACCAGGGCGCACACCTTGCCGCTCGGCACGCGCAGGCTTATCCCCTCGACCGCTGCAACGCCGCCAAAGCGTTTTTCCACGTCGATGAGTTCGATCATTGCATGCCCTCGGGTCGAAGTCGTTCGGCTAGTGCACCGAGGCTGGCGTCGACGAGTAGCGCCAGCACCAGGATAGGCAGCGCGCCGAGCAGTACCATGTCCATGGCAGCCTGCCCCAGCCCCTGAAAGATGAAGGTGCCAAGCCCGCCCGCACCAATCAGTGCCGCCACCGTAGCAAGGCCAATGGCCTGAACCGCAGTGATACGCACGCCTTCGATCAGCACCGGTAGCGCCAGCGGCAGGCGCACTTGCCAAAAACGCTGGGCGCTACGCATGCCCATGGCCGTGGCGGCCTCAAGCGTGGCCTCATCGACTTCATCGAGCGCGGTGTAGGTATTGCGTACCATGGGTAAGAGACTATAGGCCACCAGCGCGATCAATGCGGGTGCCATGCCGATACCGCTGACACCCAAGCGCGCTAGCAAAGGCACCTGGCTTGCCAACCACGCCAGCGGCGCCAACAGCAGGCCAAAGAGCGCAAGACTGGGAATGGTTTGAACGAAATTGAGTAACGCAAAGCCCAAGCGATTGAGCCGCGAGAAGCGCCGCATGGCAAGCGCTAGGGCAAGCCCTAGCACGACGCTTAGCGACACCGAGACGCCCACCAGCACCAAGTGCTGCTGCAGAGCACGCATGAACTGCGCGTCGCGCGCCTTGAACTCTTGCACCAGTGCTACATGATCGAGCCAACTCAGCGCGCACAGCCACCAAACGGCGGCGACGAAACATAGCAGCAGCGCTGGCCATAGGCGCGAGAGCTTAAGCCGCAGGCGCACTTCCACCAGCGCTAGCAGCATGACGAAGAGTAAACACCAGAAACCGCCGCTTACGCCCAAGCGCGCCTGGGGCATATCCGGCTCGATCAATAGCGCCCCTGCCACCATAAGCCCAAAGGGCATCAATAGCAGTAATAGCGCAATGATGATGAGCTGAGCACTGTAGAAACGCTTCTGCGGCGTCAACGCCAGGGCCGCTAAGGCGGCGATGAGTACGCTGACCAGCAGCGCGCCGGGCAGCCCCAAGGCTTGCCATAGCATAAAGCCGCTGCCCGGCACGATGCGGTTGGGCGCAATCGAGACGCTATCCACCGACCATAGCAGCATGAGCAAGCCAAGGCTCAGCGTGATTAAAACGATGTTGGGCACAAAACACTTATCGCTGCCTTGGCGGGCAGTACGTTCTTCTTTACTGATCGCTGTCATCGCTATCCCGATCCAGCTCTTCGAGATAGTCACGAGCGACCTGATCGGCCGATAGGCCGTTGACCGCCACGTCGGCGTTGAGCTCGCGCAGCGTGGTTTCATCGAGGGTCGCGAAGAGCGCTTCGAGCGGGGCCTGCATCTCGGGGTAGCGCTCGAGCACCGCGTGGCGCACGGTAGGCGCAGGCTGATAGACCGGCTGTACGCCTTGGGTGTCTTCAAGCACCACCAAGCCCAAGGCGACCAGACCGCCATCGGTGCCATAGGTCATGGCCGCATTGACGCCGCTGGTGCCCTGGGCCGCCGCGCGCATGGTCGCGGCGGTATTACCGCCGGAAAGCACCAGCAGTTGATCGTCGCTCAACTCGAAACCGTAGGCCTGTTGAAACGCGGGAAGCGCCTGGGGCGATTCGACGAACTCAGCGCTGGCGGCAAATTTGAACTCGCCATCCTCTTCCAGGTAGCGCGCCAAGTCTTCCAGGGTGACGAGATCGTGCTCCTCGGCCAGATCGCCCCGCACGCTCATCGCCCAGGTATTGTTGGCGCTGGCAGGCGCCAGCCAAACGATACCCTGCTCGGCATCGCGTTCGCGCACGGCGTCATAGGCCTGCTCGGGGTCGGTCCATACCGGGCTATCCGCCATGTCGAAGAAAAACGCGCCGTTGCCGGTGTACTCCGGGTAGAGGTCGATCTCCCCTGCCAGCAGCGCATTGCGCACCACGCTGGTCGCTCCTAGCTGGAGGCGGTTTTCGACCGGAATATCATGATGCTCCAGCGTCTGGATAATGAGCTCGCCCAGTACCGCCCCTTCGGTGTCGATCTTCGATGACACGACGATGGGGTCATCGGCAAGCGCGGAGGAAACGGCTGTACCCAGGGCAAGTGCCGTGACAACGGCAGAGAGAGGCAGAAGGCGCATATCGATGAATCCTATATCGGGTGTCGATTCTCGAGCGTATTACCCGAGGATGCTGGGTCATATCCTTATGTACGTAGATACACGTCGCCGAAACACGTACCGCCTGCGTGGTAACCGCTCAACGGATCCATGCATACCCAGCACCCGCCTCAAGCGAACGGGGCTGGGTATGGTCGGCATGCTTTTTAAGGTAGAGCGGATACGCCAACAACTCCAGCCGTTACTACGCTCCGTTACTACGACTCCAATACCCATGTCGTGCCTTCGCGGGAGTCCTTGAGCACGATGCCGAGTGCGGCCAGCTCGTCGCGGATGGCGTCGGCGCGGGCGAAGTCGCGGGCTGCCTTAGCGTCTTGGCGTGCCTGAATACGTGCAAGTATCTCCTCCTCGCTCAACGGCATGGCCTGCTGCCCCCCTTTGAGAAAGCGCTCCGGCGCCTGCTGCAAAAGCCCCAGAATGCCGCCAAGCTCTTTGAGTTCGCGAGCGAGCGCTCGGCACGTTTCAACGCTCTCCTGGCGATGGCGATTGACGTCGCGGGCAAGCTCGAACAGTACCGCCAGCGCTTCGGGCGTATTGAAGTCATCGTCCATCGCCGCCAAAAAGCGCGCACGATACGGCGACTCACCCGACTCTGCAGGTGCCTCACCTTCTAGCGCAACGCCATCCAGAGCGGTATAGAGGCGAATCAGCGATTTGCGGGCTTCGACCAACGACTCGGTGGAGTAGTTGATCGGGCTACGGTAGTGGCTCGCCACGAGTAGAAAGCGCACCACTTCGGCATCGTGTTCGGCCAATACATCGCGGATGGTGAAGAAGTTACCCAGCGATTTGGACATCTTCTCCTGGTTCACCCGCACCGCACCCGCGTGCATCCAGGTATTGACGTAGGTCTTGCCGGTAGCCGCCTCGGATTGGGCAATCTCGTTTTCGTGGTGGGGAAAGGTCAAGTCCGGCCCGCCGCCGTGAATGTCGAAGGTCTCGCCCAGGCAGCAGGTCGACATCGCCGAGCACTCGATGTGCCAGCCAGGGCGACCCGCGCCCCAGGGCGAATGCCAGTGCGCCTCACCGGGCTTGGCCGCTTTCCATAGCACGAAGTCGAGCGGGTCTTGCTTGTGCGCATCGACCTCGACGCGTGCCCCCGAGAGCATGTCGTCGAGCTTACGGTTATTGAGCTTGCCATAGTCGGCGAACTCACGTACCCGGTAGTAGACGTCACCGTTATCGGCGGCGTAGGCGTAACCCTTGTCGATTAGCGTTTCGATCATCGCCACGATCTCGTCAATATGCCCCGTTGCCTTGGGCTCTTGAGAGGGCGGCAGCACACCAAGACGCGCTTCGTCTTCGTGCATGGCGTCGATCATACGCTCGGTGAGTGCGGCGATGCTCTCGCCGTTCTCCTCGGCACGCTTGAGTATCTTGTCGTCGATGTCGGTGATGTTGCGCACGTAGGTGACATCGTAGCCCCGGGCACGCAAGTAGCGGGTGATGACATCGAAGGCGACCATGACCCGGGCGTGTCCCAGGTGGCAGTAGTCGTACACCGTCATTCCGCACACATACATGCTCACCTTGCCCGGCACCAGCGGGGTGAAGGGCTCCTTACGACGCGTCAGGGTATTGTAGATTTGCATACGCCCTCGTCCTTAGCCTTTCTGCTTGATCTTCGCCCAGCTGTCCTTCAGCCCGACGGTGCGGTTGAACACCAGTTTTTCCGGCGTCGAGGCGTGGCGGTCGGCACAGAAGTAACCGACCCGCTCGAACTGATAGCGCGCCTCGCTCTCGGCGCCAGCTAGGCTCGGCTCACCGATCGCCTGACATACGCTAAGCGATGCAGGATTGAGGTGTTCGAGAAAATCAGCGTCCTTGTCGCGATCAGGCTGTTCGACCATGAAAAGATTGTCGTAGAGACGCACTTCCATGGGCACGCCGTGCGCCGCGCTAACCCAGTGGATCACGCCCTTGACCTTACGCCCTTCGGGGTTTTTGCCTAGGGTGTCGAAATCCACCGAACAGCGCAGCTCAATGATCTCGCCAGCGGCATCCTTGATCACCTCGTCGCAGCGAATCACGTAGCTATTGCGCAGGCGCACTTCCTTGCCCGGCGCCAGGCGGAAGAACTTCTTCGGCGCATCTTCCATGAAATCGTCGCGCTCGATGTAGAGCTCGCGGGTGAAGGGAACCTTACGCAGCGGCATGTCTTCCCGCGCCGGGTGACCAGGCACTTCGTACACTTCCTCAAAGCCCTCGTCGACGTTGGTGAGCACGACTTTGAGCGGGTCGAGCACGCACATGGCGCGCGGCGCGTTGTCTTCGAGATCCGACCGGATGGCGTGGGTCAGCATGGCGATGTCGACTAGGCCACCGTCGGCGCGGGTCACTCCGATCATCTCGCAGAACTTACGGATCGAAGCCGGGGTGTAGCCGCGACGGCGCATGCCTGAAATGGTCGGCATGCGCGGGTCGTCCCAACCGTCGACGATGCCTTCGTCTACCAGCAGCTTGAGCTTACGTTTGGAGGTCAGGGTGTAATTCAGGTTGAGCCGGGCGAACTCGATCTGGCGCGGCTTACACGGCACCGGCAGGTTGTTCAAGAACCACTCGTAGAGCGGGCGATGGTCCTCGAACTCCAGGGTGCAGATGGAGTGGGTTACCCCTTCGATGGCGTCCGACTGGCCGTGAGTGAAGTCGTAGGAGGGGTAGATCTTCCACTGATCACCGGTCTGGTGGTGATGGGCGTGGCGAATACGATAGAGGATCGGATCGCGCAGATTGATGTTGGGCGAGGCCATGTCGATCTTGGCGCGTAACACCTTCTCGCCTTCGCCGAATTCACCCAGGCGCATCTTTTCCAACAACGCGAGGTTCTCATCGACGCTCCGCTCGCGATAGGGGCTCGGCTTTCCAGGCGCGGTGAGCGTACCGCGATATTCGCGAATTTCATCGGGTGAAAGATCGTCGACGTAGGCCTTGCCCTCACGGATCAGGTGCTGGGCCCAGGCATAAAGCTGCTCGAAGTAGTCCGAGGCGTAGCGCACCTCGCCTGCCCACTTAAAGCCCAGCCACTGGACGTCTGCCTTGATCGCATCGATATAGGCCTGCTCTTCCTTGGCCGGATTGGTGTCATCGAAGCGCAGGTGACACTGTCCACCCAACTGCTCGGCGAGGCCAAAGTTCAGACAGATCGACTTGGCGTGGCCAATGTGCAGAAAGCCGTTGGGCTCGGGGGGAAAGCGCGTCACGATGTTGGTGACCTGGCCGCCCTCGATCTCTTCGCGTAGCTGATTACGAATGAAGTTTGGCGCTGGGGTGGTCTCGTTGGTCATGTTGGCTCGATAACCTCGTGGTGGATACGAGCTCGGCCACCGCGTATCGCCTCGCCGAGGGGCGATAACCGCAACACGCTTCGCGGTGCCGAGCAAAACCGCTATTATAACGTGACGCCATTGCACAGCGCCAAGGCGAACGCCTTTAATGAACAGGAATTTATCGATGATCGTATTACAGACCAACTTCGGTGACATCACCATCGCTCTCAATCACGAGAAAGCGCCCGCCACCGCAGCCAACTTCGAGCAGTACGTTCGCGACGGCTTTTACGACGGCACCCTGTTCCACCGCGTTATCGACGGTTTCATGATCCAGGGCGGCGGCTTCGATCAGGAGTTCAATCAAAAACCCACCCGCGACCCCATCGAAAACGAAGCCGACAACGGCCTCCACAACACCATCGGCACGCTGGCCATGGCGCGCACCCAAGACCCCCACTCGGCGACCGCACAGTTCTTCATCAACGTCGGTGACAACGCCTTCTTGAACCATAGCGGCAAAAGCCTGCAGGGCTGGGGCTACGCCGTTTTCGGCGAAGTCGTCGAGGGGATGGACGTAGTCGAGCGGATCAAGGGAGTCAGCACCACGCGCCGGGGCATGCACGCCGACGTGCCCGCCGAAGACGTGGTCATCGAGCGCGCCTACGTCAAAGAAGACGCTTGATTCGGGGTGGTTTTAATGCGCACGCTGCTCGTAGCCGATCTACATTTGAGCCCTGAGACCCCAGAGGTCAATCAGGGCTTCTACCGCTACCTGGAGACCACGGTCAAGGGCGCGGATGCGCTCTATGTGCTGGGCGATCTCTTCGACGCCTGGATCGGCGATGACCTTCTGGATCATCCCACGCCGCTCACCGCCGTTGCCAATGAGGTGATCCTGCGGCTAAAGACGCTCAGCGATAGCGGCACCGCCGTGCACTTTATGCACGGCAACCGCGACTTTCTCATCGGTGAGCGCTTTGCCGAGGCCGCTGGGGCTTCGCTCATGCCCGAAGAGCAGGCACTAGAGATCGAGGGGCTAGCGCTAGTTGTGCTTCACGGCGATAGCTTATGTACGCGTGACGACGCCTACATGGCCTTTCGTCAGCAGTCGCGCAGCGAGGCCTGGCAAGGGCAAATTCTCGCCCTACCCATCGAACAGCGCCTGGAGCTTGCCAAAAGTCTGCGCCTGCAGTCTGGCGAGGCCAATGCCAACAAGGCCGAAGCGATCATGGACGTAACCCCCGAGGAAGTCGTGGCACGGATGCAGCGCCACGGCGTTTCGACTCTGATTCACGGCCATACGCATCGTCCCAAGGTACACGACCTCGTCGTCGAAGAGGTGCCCGCCAAGCGCTACGTGTTGGGTGACTGGGGAGACGGCTACGGCTGGGACATCGTCATCGAAGCGGTGGATACAGGCCTTCCCACTCCTGCGTTGCGTCAGTTCCCGCTCGGCGCACCGCCAGCGCCTTGAGAGGTGCGTAAGCGCTAGAAAAAACGCCATATAAGTCGGCGCAAAGAAAAACCGGCCTCTTTCGAGACCGGTTTTTTTGTTACTTACCTCTCACACGCAGCTAACTAGCGCGTCCATACGGGTTTACGCTCGAGTTAGCGCTCGATATCGGCATCGCTGCGCAGGTCATCGATCAGCCCTTGCACCACGGCCTGGGCGCGCAGTTGCTCGGCCATACGTGCAACGAAGCTTTCCAGCTCATCGTCGACCTCGCCGGTGGTGACCTCATCGACAGCGATAATGGCTACTCCTTGGGGCACATCAGCCATGCCGAAGCGACTTTCGCCTTCGGCGGGCCGCGCCAAGCGAAACGCTTCCTGGGCAATCGCTTCAGGCACGGTCGCACTGTTTTGGCGCGTTACGCTAACCGGGCCTACCCAGTCGATATCAGCGCTTGCGCCACTGCGTAGCTCCCTTAGCTGGGCTTGCGCCTGCTCGCGCAGCGCATCGAGACCGAGCTGAGCCTGAACGCGGGCCACGACCTCATCGCGCACCTCATCCAGCGGCAGCAGCGTGGCGTCGCGATGCTCGGCAACACGCAGCACCAAGCGCCGGTCGTCACCAAGCTCGATCACTTCGCTGTTATAACCCTCGCCCAGCACTTCGGGGCTGAAGGCTTCGGCCATGACGCCGGGCTCGGAGAGCACGTCGTCACCTTCGTCCCGCCCCAACCAGTCGGTTTGGTGGAGCTCGAGCCCCAGGTCGTCGGCCACGCTTTGCAGATCTTCGGCAGCAAAGCTTTCGTCGATCAGGCGCTGGACCTGCTGGTTGAACTCGCCATCGACCTGGCTTAGCGCTGCTTGTTGACGCAGTACCTCACGCTGCTGCTCAAACGAAGGGGCTAGCACTTCGTCGGCACGAATGATGTGGAAAGCATCGTTCATTTCGACCGGCGCCGAAACTTCGCCTTCGAGCAGCGCAAACGCCGCCTCATCGAAGGGGGCATCGAAGATGCCGCGACCGGTCACGCCGAGATCGCCGCCCTGCTCGGCCGAAACCAGATCGTCGGAGTAGCGCTGGGCAGCGGTGGCGAAGTCTTCACCGGCATCGAGCTCATCGACGATTTGCTCGACGCGCGCTTCGGCTTCTTCACGAGTGCGCTCGGTGCCGTAGGTGACCATGATATGCGACAAACGCCGGTCGGCGTTCTGGTTCTCTTCGCGGTAGGCCGCCATGAGTTCGTCGTCATCGACGGCGATGCCTTCGGCCATACGCTCACGGTCGAGCAAAACGTACTCGACGCGCACCTGCTCGGGGCGCATGAAGTCCGCTTCGTTATCGGCGTAGTAGGCTTGTAGCTGCTCGTCAGTCGGCGACTGCTCGGCAGCTACGTTGGCGCCATCGAGAATCGTATAGCGGATCTCACGCTGCTGGCGCTGAAGCTCGGCTAGACGTGCCTGCTCGCTGGGCAGGGTGAAATCGCTGAAAGCGAGCCCCTGCTGCAGTTGCTGACGAGTGATATCGACGCGCAGCATCTGGCGAAACGACATCGGCGTGTAACCGGCACTTGCCAAGCGATTGCGGAACATATCGGCCGAGAAGTGGCCATCGGCATCTTGAAATTCAGGTAGATTAACGATCATCTCATCGAGTTGATCGTCGGAGACGTAAAGGCGACCGTCCTCGGCGTACTGGCGCAGCAGTTCGTCGACGATCAGCTGGTCGAGCATGTCGTTACGCAGGGCCCGCTCCTGCTCTGGGGGCACCTGGCCCGAACGCAGCGCACGCTGCACTTCGAGTTCCACTTGCTGGCGCATGATGGGTTCGCCATTGACGCTGGCGACTTCATCGGGGTCGCTACCGAATATACCAAACAGCGACTCCACGCCAAACAGGGCCATGGCCGCGACCATGAGGCCGATGATTATCTTGGCTCCCCAGCTCTTGGAGCCATCTCGAATACTTTGCAGCATGCTCGCCTCAGCTATACACAGCGCCGATCAGCGCCCTTTTGGTGGGCATAAATAACATGGGCGCATCGAAATCGATGCGCCCATTGCGTCATAGCCTACGCCGTAGAATCAGTTAACGGCGTCTTTCAGTGCTTTACCGGCTTTGAAGCTCGGTACTTTGGCAGCACTGATCTCGATGGGCTGACCAGTCTGGGGATTGCGTCCCGTACGCGCTGCGCGCTCTTTGATAGCGAAGGTACCAAAACCGACGAGAGATACGCTATCGCCCTTCTTGAGGCTATCGGTGACAGACTCCACCATGGCATCCAATGCACGGGTTGCTGCCGCTTTGGGAATGTCCGCAGACGCAGCAATGGCTTCAATCAGCTCAGACTTATTCACTCTTCACCCCTTGACTGTTTCATAAAAAATGGCTCTGAACGGCGCGGTCACCGCAACGTAGGACGATCAAAGCATAGCTGCGTTTTATAGCAATGCGTCAAAACGCCTGTCAAGCAACCCCGCCGCGAAAGACCCGCCCCCAGAGGGCCGGGCAATACGCAAAGTAAGCTCGCCCAAAAGCGCCCTTACCTTTTACTCTCAACACCTACTGATAGCACGAACACCCGATACGTTTGTAGCCAATGCCCCTAGATGTTCGTTTTTCCGCACCACCCTCGCCTCGGCGAAGCTGATGCTATTACCTCTAGATCTACTAGATCTACTAGATCTACTAGATCTTCATACCTACTGGCTTCAGTGCGTGCTGGCACTCGAGGTCGTGGCATAGCCACTCGGTTCGGCCTCGCTCATCGCAGCACCCTCGGTGGGCACTGTAACCAGCGCTGCCTCAAGCACGTCATCAATCCAGCGTACCGGGCGAATATCGAGCGCTTCCTTTATGTTATCAGGTACTTCCTTCAGGTCGCGACGATTTTCCTCGGGAATCAAGACGATCTTTATACCACCGCGCCGGGCGGCCAGCAATTTCTCCTTCAGTCCGCCGATCGGCATGACTTCGCCACGCAGGTTGACCTCGCCAGTCATGGCGACATCGGCACGCACGGCGCGCTGAGTATAGGCCGAAACCATGGCGGTCACCATGGCGATACCCGCGCTGGGGCCGTCTTTGGGCGTGGCACCTTCGGGCACGTGGATGTGCAGATCCTCGCTCTCGAAGCGCGCTGCATCGATCCCCAGCGCCTTGGCGCGAAAACGCACCACGGTATGCGCTGCACTGACCGACTCTTTCATCACATCACCCAATGAGCCGGTCTTATTGATCCGCCCCTTACCGGGAGTGACGACCGACTCGATGCTCAAGAGCTCGCCACCGACCGAGGTCCAGGCAAGCCCCGTTACCCGGCCCACTTGATCCTCCTGCTCGGCTAAGCCGTAGCTATAGCGACGCACGCCGGCGTAGCGTTCGATATCGCCCGCGCCGAGTTCGAGCCCGGCAGCGGTTTCGTTCGCCTTCTGCTCCTGCTCGACGCGCTCGCGCAGCACCTTACGGCATACCTTGGCGATCTGACGCTCGAGCTCGCGCACCCCGGCTTCACGGGAGTAGTAACGAATCAGCTCCAGTAGCGCGTCGTCATCGAGGACGAGTTCCTCTGCCTTGAGGCCGTTGGCGTCGAGCTGCTTGGGTAACAGGTAGCGCTTGGCAATGGCGAGTTTTTCGTCTTCGGTATAACCGGGTAGGCGAATGATCTCCATACGGTCGCGCAGCGGACCAGGGATATTCATCGAGTTGGCGGTACAGATGAACAGCGTCTCCGAGAGATCGTAATCGAGCTCAAGGTAGTGATCGCTAAAGCTGTTGTTCTGCTCGGGATCGAGCACTTCGAGCAGCGCCGAGGCGGGATCACCGCGATGATCCATACCTAGCTTGTCGATCTCGTCGAGCAAGAACAGCGGGTTTTTCACTTCGGCCCGGCTCATACGCTGGATCAGCTTACCCGGGAGTGAGCCGATGTAGGTACGCCGGTGGCCACGAATCTCGGACTCGTCACGCACGCCACCAAGCGCCAAACGTACGTACTTACGATTGGTGGCCCGGGCTATGGACTGCCCCAGCGAGGTTTTACCCACGCCAGGCGGGCCGACCAGACAGAGCACGGGGCCCTTCATCTTCTTGACCCGCTTTTGTACCGCAAGGTACTCAAGAATGCGTGCCTTGACGTCTTCGAGACCGTAGTGATCCTCGTCGAGGATCTGCTGGGCGCGAATCAGGTCGTGCTTGACCCGCGTGCGTTTTTTCCACGGCACGGCGACGAGCCAGTCGAGGTAAGAGCGCACCACGGTGGCTTCGGCGGAGTTGGCGGCCATCATCTTGAGCTTGTTGAGCTCCTGCGTGGCTTTCTCGGCGGCCTCTTTGGGCATGCCGGACTCCTTGATCGCCCGCTCGTACTTCTCGACCTCGTTGGGTACGTTGTCGAGCTCGCCCATCTCTTTCTGGATGGCCTTCATCTGCTCGTTGAGATAATACTCGCGCTGGGTCTTTTCCATCTGCTCCTTGACCCGCGAGCGAATACGCTTCTCGACCTGAAGCAGATCGATTTCCGACTCGATCAGCGCCATCAGGTGCTCGATGCGATCGCGCACGCGATCCATCTCCAAAAGCTCCTGCTTATCACCGATCTTGAGCGACAGGTGCGCACAGATGGTATCCACCAAGCGGCTCGGGTCCTCGATACCCGAAAGCGAGTTGAGCACCTCATTGGGGACTTTCTTGGAGAGCTTGACGTACTGTTCGAACTGGTTGAGCAACACGCGTACCAGCGCTTCTTGCTCGCGCGCCGTCAGCGGCTGGCTATCGCGTGATATGACGTGCGCCTGGGTGTAACCACTTTCATGCTCGTCGATATCGACTACATCGGCACGAAACTCACCTTCGATGAGCACCTTGACGGTACCGTCGGGGAGCTTGAGCAGTTGCATGATCTCGGCGACGGTGCCCATGGCGTAGAGGTCGTCATTATTGGGCTCGTCTTGAGAAGCCTCGCGCTGGGCCACGAGCAGGACACGCTTGTCCGACTCCATTGCGGCTTCCAGCGCCTGAATGGATTTTTCACGCCCGACGAAGAGCGGAATGACCATCTGCGGATATACAACGACATCACGCAATGGCAACAGGGGGAGACACTGGGTCTTTTCAGCGTTCTGCTGCATCGCAGACGTTCCTCGACAAATCGAATGAGTACACTAAGGCTCGTGATCTCTGTGCTGCCACGGATAGCTGCATTTCCTGCTCTCTAGGCAGAACAGGAGAGAGCACGGGGCAGCGAAGCCTCAAGAACGAGGGGTCGCCTCGGCGACCCCTCTGGTTTGGCTTGAGCGGTGAGAGCTAGGCCGAGAAAGCCGGCACTGGGTCAACCATCGGTACCATCGACGCGGGCCTCTTCCGGCTGGCCGCTATAAATGAGCAGCGGCTCGCTATCTCCAGCAATGACCGAGGCTTCGATGACGACCTTGCTCACTCCTTCGAGGGAAGGGATCTCGTACATGGTTTCGAGCAGTACCGATTCGAGGATCGAACGCAGGCCGCGGGCCCCCGTCTTACGCTCCATCGCCTTGGCAGCCACGGCGCGCAGCGCCTCGTCACGAAACTCGAGCTCTACACCCTCCATCTCGAACAGCTTGGCGTACTGCTTGACCAGCGAGTTCTTGGGCTCGGTGAGAATTTGAACCAACGCATCCTCGGTGAGCTCGGTCAACGTGGCGATAACGGGAAGACGACCAACGAACTCGGGGATAAGGCCAAATTTGACCAGGTCTTCTGGTTCGACGTCGGCCAGTACCTGGCCCACACCCTTGGTGGTCTCTTTGCTTTTCACCGTGGCATTGAAGCCAATACCGCCCTTCTCGGCACGATCGCGGATGACGCGATCGAGTCCGGCGAAAGCGCCGCCAACGATGAACAGGATGTTGCCGGTATTGACCTGCACGAACTCCTGCTGCGGGTGCTTACGGCCCCCCTGAGGCGGCACCGATGCGGTAGTACCCTCAATCAGCTTGAGCAGTGCCTGCTGCACACCTTCACCCGAGACATCACGGGTAATCGAAGGGTTATCGGATTTACGCGAAATCTTGTCGATCTCATCGATGTAAACGATACCGCGCTCGGCCTTCTCGACGTCGTAATCGCACTTTTGCAGCAGCTTTTGAATGATGTTTTCGACATCTTCACCCACGTAACCGGCTTCGGTCAGCGTGGTAGCATCAGCGATGGTGAACGGCACGTTGAGCAGCCGCGCCATGGTTTCAGCCAGCAGCGTCTTACCGCTACCGGTAGGACCGATGAGCAAAATATTGGATTTGCCGAGCTCGACGTCACCATCGCGAACGTCGGATTTCAACCGCTTGTAGTGGTTGTAGACCGCCACCGAAAGAACCATCTTGGCGCGATCCTGCCCGATGACGTAGTCATCCAGCGTATGACGAATTTCACGAGGCGCAGGTAAACGCTCTTCACTGCTCTCGGCATCGGCTTCGAGAACTTCCTCGCGAATGATGTCATTGCATAGATCGACACACTCATCGCAGATATATACGGACGGGCCAGCAATCAGCTTACGTACTTCGTTCTGGTTCTTGCCACAAAACGAGCAGTAAAGCAGTTTGCCACCTTCGTCCTTGCCTTTGCCGTCGGCCATTCGCGTACCTCTGTCACTTCGGCGGCAACTGCCGCCGTTGAAAGCTCATTAATTTCAGCAAACCCCAATTAGCACAACGATCCAAACTATCAGGATGTGGGGCGCTTATCCAGCACATCGTCGACCAGCCCGTACTCCTTGGCCGCCTTCGCGCTCATGAAGTTATCCCGATCGGTATCCCGCGCGATGGTGTCGAAATCCTGTCCGGTATGGTGCGCCAGAATACGGTTCAGCTTCTCGCGAATACCAAGAATCTCACGAGTGTGAATCTCGATATCCGAGGCCTGCCCCTGATAGCCACCAAGTGGCTGGTGAATCATGACGCGCGAGTTGGGTAAGCAGTAGCGCTTGCCTGCCGCACCGGCGGTCAATAGGAAAGCACCCATGCTCGCAGCCTGACCAATACATACGGTCGACACGTCGGGCTTGATGAACTGCATGGTGTCGTAAATCGACATACCTGCCGTCACCGAGCCACCTGGCGAGTTGATGTACAGGTGAATGTCCTTGTCGGGGTTTTCCGACTCGAGAAAGAGCATCTGGGCAACGATCAGGTTGGCCATGTAATCTTCGACCTGGCCAACGAGGAAGATGACGCGCTCTTTCAAAAGACGCGAGTAGATGTCGTAGGCTCTTTCCCCTTTGGCGCTTTGCTCAACCACCATGGGTACTAAACCGCCGGCGTTTCGAATATCAAACTCACTCATTCGGGTGATTCCTTGCGTCCGTTAAGGGAAAGGCGCACCGACAAGGCGGGTGCGCCGCACAGCGAAAGTCGTTCAGGCGTTAGGCCTGCTCGCTCTCTTCTGCTTCCTCGCTCTCTTCCTGCTTCTGCGCCGCTGCCAGCACTTGCTGGTAGGACATCGTCACGTCGGACACGTTCGCCTGTTCGAGCAGCTTGTCGACGGCCTTCTCTTCGAGAACGGCGGACTTGACCTGGGTCTTCATCTGCTCGTTGCCCATGTAATAGTCGACCACCTGCTGAGGCTCTTGGTACTGCTCGGCGAGCTCCTCGACCTTGGCCTTGATCTCATCGTCAGTGGCTTCGAGGCCGTTGGACTTGATCACTTCGGCAAGCAGCAAGCCGACCTGAACGCGGCTTTTCGCCTGCTCGGCGAACAGCTCGTTAGGCAGTTGACTGACATCGAAGTCTTCACCCAGGCCAAACTGCTGCGCAGCCTGGCGTTTCATGCCGTCGGTTTCCTGCTGTACCAGAGAGGCAGGAACCGGAATCTCGTTGGCTTTCTTCAGCGCGTCGAGTACCTGCTGCTTGACGCGGTTATCGATGGCCTGCTCGGATTCACGCGTCATGTTCTTTTTGATCTCAGCGCGGAACTGGCTCTCATCGCCCCCTTCGACGCCAAAGCGCTGGATGAAGGCATCGTCGACGTCAGGAAGCTTTTTGGTGGCTACCTTGTGAACCTTGACCTTGAAGGTCGCTTCTTTGCCCGCCAGGTGTTCGGCCTGGTAATCATCCGGGAAAGTGACGTTGATGCTCTTCTCGTCACCGGCCTTGACGCCTTCCAGCTGCGCTTCGAAGCCTGGGATGAAGCTGTTGGAACCCAGCACCAGCGCGTGACCTTCGGCGCTACCACCTTCGAACGGCTCGTCGCCGAGGAAACCTTGGAAGTCCAGGGTGACCTGATCGCCATCTTTGGCAGCAGCGTCGGTCTCTTCCCAATCGGCGTTTTGCTTACGCAGGGTCTCGATCATCTCATCGATATCGGCATCGGTGATCTCGACGACCGGACGCTCTACGCTGGTGCCTTCAATCGAGGCCAGCTCGATTTCGGGATAGACTTCCATGGTGGCGACAAACTCGAGGTCTTTACCGCTCTCGTTGACGGTCGCGTCGATGTGAGGGAAGCCCGCCGGGTTCAGACCCTCGTCGGTGATGGCACGCACGTAGCGCTCGCGCATGACCTCACCCACCACTTCGTTACGCACGTCCTTGCCATAGCGCTGATGAACGACAGCCATCGGCACCCGGCCCTTACGAAAACCATTCAGGCGAATGTTCTTCGCAGTGTCTTTCAAGCGGGCGCTGACGGCCTCGTCGATTTCTGCAGCCGGCACTTGAATCGTGATGCGGCGTTCGATCTGGGAGGTCGTCTCGACGGAAACTTGCATGAATTGTCCTCTAGCGGCTGGGCGTTGGTTATTTAAGGGTAACCAAGTGGATAAATGTCAAATTTGGTTCAAGAGAGCAATTTTAAGAACCCTGACGCATGGTGGCAAGCGCCGTGCATGCTATGTGGGGCTGCTGAGGAAAATTACAACCCTTGATCGGCTCATACCGAGCGCTGCCCCCACCACAGGCCAAGCGCATGCAGGATCAACCCAAGCGTTGTCCCGTGCGAGGCCAGCATTTGCCAGCTTAGATACTCCCCCATGACGGCGTACCAAGCCGTCATCAGCGCGACGCCGATGATCAGCGCCAGCACCAGACGTTTCAATAGTCTTGGGAGCGCCGCCCGTGCAGCCTTGTCCAGCAACCGCAGTTGCACGAGCGCGACGACGGCCACGCAGGCAAGCGCCATCAGCATCAGGGTTTGGCGTGTCTCGAAGCCACCTGCGGCGTAGCGCGGAAGCGTCGCGAGCATCACCAAGCAAAGGCCAAGGGTAACGCTAAAACGCTCGGGAGAGGGTATGGGTGCAGCGGCCATGTTCAGACGCCGCTCAAGGCTTGGCGCTCGATCCAGGCCTCGACCCAAGGCAGCGCGGCGTCGTCGGCCATAAAGGTTTCCATGGCATCGATTTCCAGGCGCTCATCCAGGCGCGTGGCACCCAGGTCCTGTAGCAGCTCATCGAGTTTACGACCGGCGCCGCAAAAGGTGTCGCCATACGAGCTATCGCCCATGGCAATGAGCCCATAGCGCAGTTCGGTCAGCGCTGGACTTTGAGCGCTCAGCGCTCGAACAAAGGGCACCAGATTGCCGGGAAAGTCGCCGCTACCGGTGGTCGATACACAAAACAGCACGAGATCCGCTTGCAGATGGTCGACGCTGGGCTGTTCGATGATATCGACCTCATAACCGACGTTCTCAAAGAGTGGCTTGACTTGTTCGGCGACGTCCAGGGCGCCGCCATACATGGTACCTACGATGATGTTCAGCTTGGCCATACGCGTTAGATGCACTCGTGGAACGAGGTTGGCGACTCACGCCATACCTGATGAATTTTATCGGATATTACCACGCAACAAGGATGAGACGCATCCACGGCTGGTGCACTTGGCAAATACGCGCACCACTATGCCCTTGGCGCTAAAACTATGCGCTTGGCGTTAAAAAAGGAGCGCCGAAGCGCTCCTCTTTACTGCCTACCCCACCAGGTGATCGATGGCAGTCAAACGATCACGTATCGGCGTGATAGCTTTCGACCTGCTGCTTGAGCTTCTGCCCAGGCCGGAAGGTCACCACCCGGCGTGCCGAGATGGGGATCTCCTCGCCGGTCTTAGGATTACGCCCCGGCCGCTCACGCTTGTCACGCAGGTCGAAATTACCGAATCCGGAGAGTTTTACCTGCTCGTTCTCACGCAAGCAGGCACGAATCTCTTCGAAAAAGGCTTCGACCATCGCCTTGGCTTCCCGCTTCGAGAGGGAAAGCTCAGTGTGCAAATGCTCCGCCAGTTCCGCTTTGGTCAACGCACCCATAGGGCTTCTCCTTATTACCAACGCATTGCCAAGAACGTGATAAGCGCAGTGTTACGGCTCATGGGTTTCAGCCACGCAGCTCAGCCTTCAGTTCAACACGCACCTGTGTCACGATCGAATCGATCAACTGATTGATTTCTTCATCGTTTAGGGTGCGCGATGGATGCTGCCAGGTCAAGCCCAAGGCGATACTCTTGTGTCCTTCGGCAACGCCCTTTCCAGAGTAGACATCAAACAGCTTGAGATCCTTGAGATATTCCCCCGCCTGCGCCCTGACGCTATCGAAAAGCGCCTGAACCGGCGTTTCGGCGCCGATGATGAAGGCCAAGTCGCGGCGCACTTCGGGGTAGCGCGACAACGGCGTGAAGGCAGGAATACGCCCCTGACTCAGCGCATCCAGGCGCACTTCGAACAGTACAGCATCTTGCTTGAGCCCCAGCTTGGCGCGCACTTCAGGGTGCAGCGTACCCAGCCAACCGGCCTCTTCACCGCGATGCAGAATGCGCGCGCACTGCCCAGGGTGTAGCGCCGGATGGGTACCGGGTTCGAAGCGCCAGTCGTCGCTCTCCCCCAGCGCCAGCAGGCTTTCGATATCGCCTTTGACGTCGAAAAAGTCGACTGCGTCACTGCTGGCCGCCCAGCCTTCGAGATCACGCTTACCTGACGCCAAGCCGCCAAGCATGGGCACCTGGCTCAGAGCATCGAGCTCACCGTTGAAGATTAAGCCCGTCTCGAACAGACGAACGCGGCTCTGCTGACGATTGAGGTTATGCTCGAGCGCCCGCACCAGCCCCGGAAACAGGCTTGCCCGCATGACCGATAGATCCGCAGAGATGGGGTTGGCAAGCACCGGCGATACTGCTTCAGGCAGCATGACCGCTTGGAGCTCGGGGGCAACGAAACTGTAGGTCACTGCCTCTTGATAGCCGCGCGCTACCATTTGGCGGCGAAGACGCCCAAGATCGATACCCGCTTCGTCACCCGAGCGCAGCGCCAATCGCGCCGCCGGACGGCGTACGGGCAGATTGTTGTAGCCGTGGATACGCGCGACTTCTTCGATCAGATCCTCTTCGATGGCAATATCGAAGCGCCAGCTCGGCGCCTGCGCCTGCCAGCCAGCTGACGTACGCTCGACCTCAAGCCCCAGGCGCGCCAGCATATCGCTGACATCATCGGCTTCCAAACGCTTGGAGAGCGCGGCCTCTAGACGCGCCTCGCGCAGCGCAATCGAGCGCGCGGCCGGTAGGTGCTCGGCGCTCTCTGCGCTGACAATAGCCCCAGCTTTACCGCCACAGATATCGCAAAGCAGCTGCGTCGCGCGCTCGATGGCCAGAGGCGCAAGTTCGGGATCGACTCCACGCTCATAGCGGTGCGAGGCGTCGGTATGCAAGCCGTAGGCGCGGGCGCGCCCGGCAATCGCTAAGGTGTCGAAAAACGCCGACTCCAAGAAGACGTTTTGAGTCGAGGCACCCACCCCGGAGTGCTCGCCTCCCATGATGCCTGCCATGGCGAGCGGCCTCTTGGCATCGGCAATCACGAGTGTATCGTCGCGCAGAGTAACCTCCTGCCCGTCGAGCAGCACCAGCGACTCGTCTTGTTTGGCCATACGCACAACGACTTCATCGCTCAGATTGGCAAGATCGAAAGCGTGCAGCGGCTGCCCCTGCTCAAGCATCACGTAGTTGGTGATATCGACCACGGCATCGATGGAGCGCACGCCGCTACGACGCAGCCGCTCGACCATCCACAGCGGTGTTTCGACACTGACGTCGACACCTTCGATCACGCGCCCAAGATAGCGCGGGCATTGGGCACTTGCCTCGACGCGCACGGGGAACGTCATCTCGCTGGTAACCGGCGTCGGCGTAATCGTAGGGGATGTAACCGCCAAGCGGTTGAGCACGCCGACTTCGCGTGCGAGGCCGCGGACACTAAGGCAATCACCGCGGTTGGGCGTTAGGTCGACCTCGATGGTGCTGTCGTCGAGCTGCATGTAGGCGCGAAAATCATCGCCCACCGGCGCGCTTGCGGGCAGCACGAGAATACCCGGCGAGACCTCTTCGGCCAGCCCCAACTCCGATGCCGAACAGATCATGCCGAAGGATTCGACGCCGCGCAGCTTGGCTTTCTTGATCTTGAAATCACCCGGCAGTACCCCACCCACCTGGGCAAAAGGCACTTTCTGGCCCACATCGACGTTGGGCGCGCCACACACCACCTGCACGGGGGCGTCAGCGCCAACGGACACGGTGCACACGTTGAGCTTGTCGGCGTCGGGGTGACGCTCTTTGCTCAGCACTTCGGCCACGACCACGCCGCTGAAGGCCTGCGCTACCGGCTCGACGGCATCGACCTCGAGCCCTGCCATGGTGATTTGGTCGGCAATGCCTTGAGCGTCGAGAGCGGGCGATACCCATTCACGCAGCCACTGTTCTGAAAATTTCATGTTCTTTCCTGTGCGTTATCGGGGTATCAGGCGAATTGGCGCAAGAAGCGCAGGTCGTTCTCGAAGAACAGCCGCAGGTCGTTGACCCCGTAGCGCAGCATCGCCAAGCGCTCAGCGCCCATTCCGAAGGCAAAGCCCGTAAAGCGCTCGGTATCGATACCCGAATGGCGAAACACCGCTGGGTGCACCATGCCGCAGCCCATCACCTCGAGCCAGCCGCTATGCGAGCAAACACGACAGCCATCGCCGCCACACATGACGCATTGAATGTCGACCTCGGCCGAGGGCTCGGTGAAGGGGAAGTAAGAGGGGCGAAAACGCACCGACAGATCGTCACGCTCGAAAAACGCCTGCAGGAAATCCTCGATGGTGCCCTTGAGGTCGGCGAAGCTCACGCCCTCATCGACTAAAAGACCTTCGACCTGATGGAACATCGGCGTATGGGTCAGATCCGAGTCGCTGCGATAGACGCGACCTGGGCAGACGATACGAATCGGCGGTTCGGTGCTTTTCATCGTGCGCACCTGCACCGGCGAGGTATGGGTACGCAGCAGTCGCGTGGCATCGAAGTAGAAGGTATCGGCCATGCCGCGCGCCGGGTGGTGTGCTGGAATGTTGAGCGCTTCGAAGTTGTGATAGTCGTCTTCGATCTCGGGGCCGACCGCCACATCGTAGCCGATCCGAGTAAACAGCGCTTCGATACGCTCGAGGGTACGCGTAACCGGATGCAGACCGCCGTTGCGCTGCCCTCTTCCCGGCAGCGTAACATCGATCTTTTCAGCGGCCAGGCGCGCATCGAGCGCGGCGCTTTCAAGCGCTTGGCGTTTGGCATCGATCTCGTCGGCCAGCGTCTGCTTGGCCTGGTTGATCCGCTCACCGGCGGCAGGACGCTCTTCGGGAGGCAGCTTACCAAGCCCCTTGAGCAGCGCCGTGACGTCGCCTTTTTTGCCCAGATAGCGAACGCGCAGCTCGTCCAGGGCCGCGACGCTTTCTGCGGCCTGAATCGCACCTTGCGCCTGTGTGACCAACGCTGGAAGATGATCCATCCGTCTTTACTCCGAATTAAGCGATTGTACCCATCGAGACTGTGCCCCTAGCAACCATGCTCTAGAGACCGTGCTTCTCAAAAGGGGTGGCATTTTACCATGACAAAAAACAGGGGAAGAGCGGCTGCTCTTCCCCTGGATGGGTCACACTGAAATGACCTGAGACACCATTGCCGACCCAAAGGTCGGCAGCGGCGTCTTACTGGGCAGCCTTGGCCTTCTCCACGATGGCAGCAAATGCTGCCTTCTCGTGAACGGCCAGATCCGCCAGTACTTTACGGTCGATTTCGATGCCAGCCTTTTTCAGACCACCGACGAAACGGCTGTAAGACAGGCCGTTCAGACGTGCACCGGCGTTGATACGCTGGATCCACAGGGCACGGAACTGACGCTTACGGTTACGGCGGTCACGGTAGGCGTACTGGCCGGCCTTGATGACGGCCTGCTTGGCTACGCGGAATACACGTGAACGGGCGCCATAGTAACCTTTGGCCTGCTTCATTACTTTCTTATGGCGACGACGGGCAACTACGCCACGCTTAACACGAGTCATAACTCACTCCTGACATTGATGCTGGGATGCACCCAGAAAAAGGAAAACCCGACCTTAGAGGTTCGGCAGCATGCGCTGGATCAAGGCTTTGTCGGCTGCATGAACTTGCTTCATGCCACGCAGCTGACGCTTACGCTTGGTCGATTTCTTGGTCAGGATGTGGCTACGGAATGACTGCTTGTGCTTGAAACCGTTGGCCGTCTTCTTGAAGCGCTTGGCAGCGCCGCTGTTGCTCTTGATTTTCGGCATGAGGATAACTCCGCTCGATATTTTTTAGAAAACCCAGGGCCAGCCAGCGCCATTGGCGCTGGCTCGTTTAAAGTGCCGTTGGATCACTTCTTCTTGGGGGCAAGAATCATGATCATCTGGCGGCCTTCCATCTTAGGGAAGGACTCGACCGCTCCGATCTCTTCCAGGTCCGCAGCGATCCGTTCCATCAGCTTGCGGCCGATGTCCTGGTGCGCCATTTCACGTCCACGGAAGCGCAATGTGACCTTACCCTTGTCACCACCCTCGAGAAAGCGCATCAGGTTTTTCAGCTTCACCTGATAGTCACCCTCGTCGGTGCCAGGACGGAATTTGACTTCCTTGACCTGGATTTGCTTCTGCTTCTTCTTCTGAGCAGCTTTCTGCTTCTTCTGCTCGAAGACGAATTTGCCATAATCCATGATCTTACACACGATCGGATCGGCATTTGAGATTTGTACGAGATCCAGACCAGCGCTCTCGGCGCGCTCTAGCGCCTCGGTGGTCGGGACGACACCTAGCTGCTCGCCTTCGCTATCGATGAGGCGTACTTCAGTTTCGGTGATTCTCTCGTTCATTGGTGGGCGCTTGTCTGCTGGGCGCCCGCGCTGATTGCTTCGCTTGATTGCTCCGTCTCCTTAGGCAATTGACGATGTCGCCAGGGCTGCTCGCTCTGCATCAACACGTTCGATGAACTGGTCGACCGTCATTGTGCCGAGGTTTTCGCCGCTGCGTGTACGCACGGCCACTGAGTCAGCTTCGACTTCCTTATCTCCTACCACCAGGAGATAGGGAACTTTCTGCAACGTATGCTCGCGGATTTTAAAGCCGATCTTCTCGTTCCTCAAGTCCGCCTTGACGCGCAGGCCATTTTTTTGCAGGCGACGCTCCAATTCCAGGGCATACTCCTTCTGCGCATCGGTGATCGTCATCACTACGGCTTGCTGTGGTGCAAGCCAAAGCGGCATAGCGCCTGCGTAGTGTTCGATCAAGATACCCAGGAAGCGTTCGAACGAACCGAGAATGGCCCGGTGCAGCATGACCGGCGTCTTGCGCGCTCCATCTTCATCGACATATTGAGCGCCCAAACGGCCTGGCAGGTTGAAATCTAGCTGAAGCGTACCACATTGCCAAACCCGATTGAGACAATCGCGCAGGGCAAATTCGATCTTGGGTCCGTAGAACGCACCCTCACCGGGCTGAAGCTCCCAGTTAAGACCCGTGGCATTGAGCGCAGCTTCGAGCCCCTGCTCCGCACGATCCCACATTTCGGCTTCGCCAAGAAAATCTTCTGGGCGAGTCGAGAGCTTGAGCTCGACGTCGTCGAAACCCAGCGTCTTATACACTTCAAGGGTCAACCGAATGAAGGCTTCGGCCTCCTCCTGGATCTGTCCTTCGGTACAGAAGATGTGAGCATCGTCCTGGGTAAAGCCACGAACGCGCATCAGACCGTGAAGGGATCCAGAAGGTTCATTACGGTGACAGCTGCCAAACTCAGCCAGACGCAGCGGCAAGTCACGGTAGCTCTTCAACCCTTGATTGAACACCTGAACGTGACAGGGGCAATTCATCGGTTTGACGGCGTACTCGCGCTTTTCCGACTCGGTGGTGAACATAAGCTCGCTATAGTGCCCCCAGTGCCCCGAACGCTTCCATAGCGATAGATCGACCACCTGTGGGGTCTTGATCTCCTGATAGCCGTGCTCGCGCTGCACCTGGCGCATATAGCTTTCCAGCGCCTGATACATGGTCCAACCATTGGGGTGCCAGAAGACCATGCCCGGCGCTTCTTCCTGCAGATGGAACAGGTCCATCTTGCGCGCGAGCTTACGGTGGTCGCGCTTTTCCGCCTCTTCGAGGCGCTGCAGGTAGGCCTTGAGCTGCTTCTTGTCGCCCCAGGCGGTGCCGTAGATACGCGTCAACATAGTGTTGGCAGCGTCGCCACGCCAGTAAGCCCCCGCCAGCTTGGTCAGCTTGAAGGCTTTCAAATGGCGTGTATTGGGCACGTGCGGCCCACGACACATGTCGGTGTACTCTTCATGGTGGTACAGCCGAATAGTGGCGTCCTGCGGAATACCTTCGACGATCTCTTGCTTGTAAGGCTCATTGCGCTCGACGAAGGTCTGCATGGCGCGATCGCGGTCGACGTATTCGCGTACGACGTCGTACTCCTTGTCGATCAGCACCTGCATCTGTTTTTCGATCGCACTCAGATCGTCGGGCGTGATGGAGTCGCCAAATTCGATATCGTAGTAAAAACCATCTTCGATGACCGGACCGATGGCCATCTTGGCTTCGGGATAGAGCTGCTTGACCGCATGGCCGATCAAGTGAGCGCAGGAGTGGCGAATGATCTCTAGGCCCTCCGGGTCGCGAGCCGTAATGATCGCCACGTCGGCATCGTGGTCGATCACATCTGCTGCATCCACGAGCGTACCATCGATTTTTCCAGCTACGCACGCCTTGGCTAAACCAGGGCCAATGGATGCGGCGAGCTGCATAACGGAAAGCGGCGCATCGAAGGTGCGCTGACTGCCATCGGGCAGTGTAACTATGGGCATGTCTATATTTCCTTGAGCGCAGTGGTGAGCCATACCAAGGATCACATATCGCTATCTGGGTCTTGAGGAGGCTGATACCAATCGAGAGGTGTGCAAGATACGCCCATCCTGCTCAAAAAGCAGCCAAAAATCCTAACAGAGTTTGTCGCGACCATGAAATAAAAAACGGAAGGCCTAAGCCTTCCGTTCGGTATGGTTCTGGCGCCGCTAGCATGAGATCACTCCCATTAAACACTAGCGGCGCTTACGTTCGGGTGCTTAACCGCCCCCTTTTCGTAGAGAATCTAGACAAAAGAACGTGTTGCTTAAGCGTTTGCCTAAGAACTTTTCCTAAGAACTTAGTTCCACTCGTCCAGTTCGACGCGACGGTTCTGAGCACGACCGGCATCGGTATCGTTGGTGGCTACCGGCCGCTCTTCGCCGTAACCGACCGCACGCATACGGTTGGACTGAACGCCACGCTGTGCCAGGTAAGCGGCAACGGATTCCGCGCGACGCTGAGACAGGTTTTGGTTGTATTCAGCAGAACCGCGTGAATCGGTGTGGCCTTCGATGCTGACACGAACGTCAGGGTTGTTGACCAGACGCTCGGCAACGCCGTTAAGAACCTGTTGCGCAGGGCCAGTCAGCTGAGCGGAGTCAAATTCGAAGTTGACGTCGCGCAGTACCAGACTTTCCGGGCAGCCCAGCGCGTTGACTTCAACGCCAGCCGGGGTGTTCGGGCACTGGTCGCGGTAATCCGGTACGCCGTCACCGTCGGAGTCCAGCGGGCAGCCTACGGCATCGACTTCAACACCAGCAGGGGTACCCGGGCACTGGTCGCGGTAGTCCGGCACGCCGTCACCGTCGGAGTCTAGCGGGCAACCTTGAGCGTCAACGGCAACGCCAGCAGGTACGTCACCGTAGGTGGGACACTGCGGCGCTACGGGCTCGGGCGTACGGTCAGCACACAGCAGGCCACCAATAGCGGCACCAGCGGCAGCACCGGTCGCAGCACCGGACTCCTCGTCGGAGCTACCGCTTACGGCGTAGCCCAGACCACCACCGATCAGACCGCCCGCCAGACCACAGACGGCAGGATGCTGGTACCAGCTGCGATCGCTGCTTGCACCTGCCTGACCGGAACTTTGAGAGGCAGAGCTGGCGCAGCCTGACAGGCCAACTACGAGCGCTGAGCCGATTAACAAGCCAGTCGTGGATTTTTTCATGCAAGACTCCTTCTTGATCCAATGCTGACACGGAACGTCGTCGATCCATGCCTATCCAATGCTTCTTATTCCGAGAGCATCCTTTTTTTGTCAGGCACCTGACCGTAGCCGGGCACCGACGTAAGCCTATCATTCACGTTTATGTGAAAGAAGGCAACAATGCCGAGTTATCAACTTCTTGCTTGTTTCGGCAGTGTTCAGCATAGCAAAGCTAGGTGAATTTGGCGTAGTTACACCGCCACTTTGCACAAAAAACGTAATCATGTCTTTCATCGCGTCGCCATGTAGCGTCAATACACTTCTGCGTAGCGCTGCGTCTTTATCGCCACATGCGTTCAATGCAGCGCGCCTGCACCGTCAAGCCGCCATTGCCGTATGGCTTCGGCAGCTTTTAGCACCTCGCTGCGCCACTGCTGTTCGACCTCCAAACGCTCACGATCTTCCTGCATGCGCTCACGCGGGGTAAGTGCCTTACGAGCAGAATGCGTTTTCAAATGCTGGGTGCGCTGGTATACCTCGGCAAAAGGACGAAACTCGGCCCGTTCGTTCAAACTGGGATCGATGATGTCCAGCAGTACCTTGCAGCGCCAGGACCCCTCAGTGATTTCGACCTGCTCTTGGATTAGCGCGCTAACCACCAAGTCCAAGTTTTCCAGGCTGTTGGTTTGCGCCCGCTGATCTTCATCCAAGCGAAACCGCTCGCGCTTTTTGACTTCGCGGCGCAGTTTCATGGCGTAAGCAGCCAGCGCCACGATGACGATCAGCGCGATAGCGAGTAGAAGAAATGCCGTTATAGCGTTCATATCAGTATCCTATTGCCCTGCGTTTAACTCGCGATTCGATCGTGATTGTACACGGTAGCGCTTTTCTAGGGTGTTGAACGACTTACATAACTACCTATGCCTACCTCTTTCACAGCCCAGCAATGCAGCTAATACGGCACTCTCTCGCGAATGATTGCGTTAGGCCAGTGGGCAGCGACAAAATATTATACAAAAGCTTTACATCAGGCAAACTCAAGACATTTGCAGTTTCAATACCTCAGCGCAACCGCGTTTGCTTTTGATATCCACACAAGCGTAGCGCCACTGCCACCAAGCCCACAGTAGCCCCATGGAGAGCGCAATGGCGCCAGCGGTATGTACCAAGGCAAGCCATAGCGGTAACCACATCAGCACATTGGCAGCGCCAATAAGGCATTGAATAGCAAAAAGTGCCACTACCAGGCGCATGGGGCCTGCCATACCCGGCGCTAATCGGGTGCGCCACCAGAGCATGATAAGTGCCACGCCCAACAGTAGGCCACCAAGTCGGTGGCCCATATGGATCGCGGTGCGGGCATCGGCGTGCAGCTGGCCATGCAGATAGTTTGGACCTACGGTTTGGGTCAAATGAAAACCTTCGCTAACGTCCATGGACGGCCACCACTCGCCGTTACACGTTGGCATGCCCTGGCAAGCAATACCGGCATAGTTACTGGATACCCAGCCGCCCAGAGCCAATTGCAGTACGAGGAGCCCAGCAGCCATGCCCCACCAGGGCGTAGGCTGGCGTCGTGGAGCGTCATGGGTCCGCCTCAGACGACGTAGCCGCAAGTGCAACCAGAGAAACAACGCCAGCACACACATGCCGCCGAGTAGGTGCAGTGTCACTACCTGCGGCCAGAGTTTGAGCGTAACGGTGTAGGCGCCGAAAGCGCCTTGAATGATGACGGCCACCAAGAGCACGAGACTCAAACGCCATGGATAAGCAGCTTGGCGCCGCTGCGACCAGCCTAGACGCACCACGAGCAGAACGACGATGCCCAGAAGCGTCGCCAGGTAGCGGTGAAACATCTCCATGGAAGCCTTGAAAGGATCGAGCGGCGCATCGGGATGATGCAAATAGGCATGTTCGCTATCGGGCACCAACAGTTTGCCGTAACACCCCGGCCAATCGGGGCAGCCAAGCCCGGCATCCACTAGCCGGGTCCATGCCCCCACTAGCATGACCACGGTGGTAAAGAGGGTTCCTGCCAGCGTAAGCCACACCAGCCAATTCAGGCGGCGTTGAGAGCCTGCGTTCATGTCGTCAGTTTCCTTACTTTGCAACACGTACTGATTCATACGGCCATCACCTATCGCTACCCCGTACGATGAAGGCTTAATGGGTGAAAGTGCGAGCATCGTCCCGAGGCTCCCCTCAAGGGTGGCATAAATACGCCATTTGACCAATCGCGAGGTTCAACGGGTACCAGCCTATACGCTCGCTTTTATCAGCTCGATGCTATCGATGTTAGAAGTCGATTTACAACGGCATAGGTGGTCACTATAGTCGCCACAGATGGCACGCTCTGGTTTAGTGCCCGTTCATTTCAGGGAGTTACCCATGGCCTTACGGCGCACCATCCAGCTCGCGATTCCTTTTACCCTCATGGGCGTTGTCTTGCTTCTTTCTGGCTGCACGACCTATACCTGGCCCGACGGCTCGCAGAAGACCGTCCTAGGCGTTGTTGCCGAGGACGACAACAAGCGCTTCGAAGAGCAGCAGGCCGAAGGCGTGCGTTATCGCGAGCCAGGCGTCATCCCACAAAACACTCCCGCTCAGTGACGCGCCATTTTGCGCTTGGTAGCAGCCGTAGCTAACGCCGTCAGCGGATCTTCGGGCCAAGGATGCTTGGGGTAGCGTCCACGCATCTCCTTTCTTACGTCGGGATAGCCGTGCTGCCAAAAATGCGCCAAATCCTGAGTGATTTGCAGCACACGTCGGGCCGGGGAGAGAAGATGCACCATGACCGTCACTTCTCCATCGAGCACTGTCGGCGTTTGGCGCCAGCCAAAAGCTTCTTGCAATTTAAGTGCGAGCACAGGGGGCTGACCGCCAAGACAGGGCGCATAGTCAAGCGTAATATCGGCTTGGCTCGGCACCGGGAGCGATGCGGGCACAAGACGTTCAAGCGCTACCTGCTGTTCCCAGGTTAGGCGTTGTCTAAACCAGTTCTCTAGGGGCGCTTTCTCAAACTGAGCAAGCCGGGTGATACCGTCGAGATAAGGCCCAAGCCAGGTTTCGAGCGAGGCAAGAAGTGGCGCTTCGGCGGGGTCGGGCCAGCCTGCCTCGCCATGGTGTTGATGCAATAACATCAACCGACCGCGCAGATTACTTAGCGCCTCATTCTGGGTAAGTAGCCAAGGACGCTGGCGTAGCGCCTCGATCAAGGCTGCGCTAATCCGCTCACGAGGCAGCGTATTCAGCGGTCGCTGCGCTACCACCAAGGCCCCTAAGCTGCGCTGTTCGCGCCCGATCAACCTGCCCTCGGCATCGTCCCATTCAACGCGAGGTTGCCAGCCCAGGTGCACGCCGTATAGACGCTCGATCATCGTTCGGCTGAGCGCCACCGCGCAGCGTATTCCACGAATCACCTCACCCGAGCTTTCAGCTACATCTTGGCGGTGGGCTTCAACGGCCACCAACCAGGCTGAGTGGGCAAGGGGGTCGCTAGGCGCAAGCCGTGCGGTCACGCCGTTGACCAAGCGAAACCGCCCTTCTTCCGTGCGCTGAGCCAACCGATCAGGATACGCCAAGGCTAGCAGCCCCGAGAGCTGCTCTTCATCGACCGCAGTAGGCAGCGCCACCTTGGCCTGGCGCGCCAGACGCGCCGCTTCGCGTCTCCATAGCGGGTAGCGCATGGGCTGCCGTAATCGCTCCTGCAAGGCAGCCAAGGAAAAGCCGCCTTCGCTCCCCTCGCTCTCCAACAACGGCGCGAGCGCGCAGGCCAACGCCATGGCCTTTAGCTCATCGGCGCGCGCCAGCATGATGGCCAGACGCGGCGAGAGCCGCCATTCACTGCTGCGTCGCCCGAGCGGCGTCAAGCCGCCGTCTGTGTCCAAGGCGCCCAGAAGCTGTAGCAGCGCCTGGCCTTTTTCCCAGGCACTGACGGGCACCGGCGTTACCCAGCGCAGAGCATTGGGTGAAGTAACGCCCCACTGGGCAAGTTCGAGAACGACACCGCTCACATCGGCCTGAAGCATTTCGGGCTCGCCAAAAGGCGCGAGGGGCTGTTCGCTGGCCCAGAGCCGAAAACACCACCCAGGCGCTGTTCGCCCCGCGCGGCCGCGGCGCTGATCGGCACTGGCGCGATTAACGCGTCGTGTAGCTAAATGCGCAAAGCCACTGCGCGTCTCGAACACCGGCACCCGCTCGCGCCCAAGATCGATGACCACGTTGACATCGGGCACGGTGAGGCTGGATTCGGCAATGGCGGTGGCCACGATAAGGCGCTTTTTATTTTTGCTGGGTTTGACTTGGCTGGGTTGGGTTTGGCTGGCTTTAACTGGGCTTGGCGTTAGCGCCACTTGCTGGTCGTCAAGCGAGAGTCCCCCGTGCAGCGGTCTAACCTCAAGCTCTGGATAGCGCGGGGTAAAGGCGTCGACGAACTGGTTAACGTCACGGATCGTCGGGGCAATTAGCAACATGCTCTGCGTCTGGGGCAGCGTTAGCGCCTCATCGAGCACGCTGGCGACTTGCATCGTTTGATCATCGCGCTCGCGCAGCGGTCGGTAGCGCGTTTCGACCGGATACTCGCGCCCAGGGCAGTCGAGTATCGGCGTCTGCTCCCCTAGCGCTGCGCGCACTGCCTGGGTATCGAGCGTGGCCGACATCACCAAAAGGCGTAGCTCCTCGCGAACGCTGCTCTGCACATCCAGCGCCAGCGCCAGCGCTAAATCGGCCGCTAAACTTCGCTCATGAAACTCATCGAAGACGATACCGGCAACACCTTCAAGAAGCGGATCGCTCTGTAGAAGACGCAGTAGCACGCCCGGCGTGACCACTTCGAGCCGTGTTTCGGCGCTAACCCGGCTCTCGCCGCGCATGCGATAGCCTATGCGCTTACCTACGACCTCTCCCAATTGCTCGGCCATGAAACTAGCGGCAAGGCGTACGGCGACCCGGCGCGGCTCGAGCAGCAAAAGACGCTGCCCTTGGCACCAAGAGCGCTCGAGTAGATAAGGCGGTACGCGGGTGGTTTTGCCCGCCCCCGGCTGGGCCACCAAAACGGCGCTTGGGTGGTCGTCGAGCGCCGCGCCCAACGTATCGAGAATGGCATCGATAGGCAGCATGCTAGGCTCCAGAGGGCGCGGACAAGCCGCAGCCTTTGAGAATGACGCCCACGAGAAAGTCGGTCGCCGCCTCAAGATCCGCGTTGGTTAGCGAATCCTGGCCTAGAACGCCGTGAATTTGGGCACTGTATTCGGTGTAGTGCTGGGTAGCCGACCAGATGAGAAAAATCAGCCAGCGCGGGTCGACATCGTCCATTTTACCCTGCGCGCTCCATTGCCGCATGATGCGTACCCGCTCTTCGACCCAAAGTCGGAGCTCACCCGAAAGGTACTCACCCAGAAAGGGGGCACCTGCCAAAATTTCAGCGGCAAAGAGTTTCGAACCCTCGGGGAAACGCTGCCCTAGCACCATTTTAGTGCGAATAAAGTCACTCAATACCTGGGCGGGATCGCTCTCCGGGGTGATATCGTCGAGCACGGCGTTCCAACGCCGCATCATCCGATCGAGCAGGCGTAAATAGAGCGCCTGTTTGGAGCGCATATAGTAGAGCACATTAGCTTTGGGCAACGACGCCTTGTCAGCAATGGCCTGGAGGCTGGCCCCGCGGTAGCCGTGCTGGGCGAAGACGGCTTCGGCGGCGGTCAGGATGCGCGCTTCGACGGCATGGCGACTATCGGTATCCGTGCGCGCAGGCGTTGACTTCATTGATCATTTCCTTGCGTTTTCATGGCGCAATTGGCCTTTTGACGCTCTATTTCAGTGCATCGATCAAAGGCTTGCAAGGCCCACCATTTTGTCTCAAGCTCAAGCAAACTGACCGATCGGTCAAGACACAATCATAATGGAGCTTGGCATGACAACGATCGACTTCGTGCTCAATGGCAGGCAACAGCACTGCGACATTGCGCCAGACACCAGCATTCTAACGCTGTTACGCGAGCAACTGGGTTTAACCGGCACCAAAGAGGGTTGCGCTTCGGGCGACTGCGGTGCCTGCACCGTGGCCCTCTCCGATAACGCTACTCAAGGCTATCGCAGTATCAACAGCTGTATCACGCCGGCCGCCAAGCTCAAGGGTAAACGCCTCGTGACCGTCGAGGGGTTGAGCGCAGCGGGTACGCTACACCCGGCTCAGCAGGCGATGGTGGAGTGCCATGCCAGCCAGTGCGGCTTTTGTACACCGGGGATCGTGATGTCGCTGTTCACTCTCTATGAGCGCGTGCGCCATGAGGCCGAGCGTGGCAACACCACACCGCCCGACCAAGAAAGCCTGGAGGCGACGCTGGGTGGCAATCTATGCCGCTGTACGGGGTATCGGCCCATTCGCGACGCCGCCCTTGCCATGTTCGATCTCGATGCACCACACGATGTTGTCCAAGATACGGTTAGCCAGGCCGACGCTGAGAGCGTAACAACAGATCCGACAGAGGCTCCCACGCCCGGCAGTGATGCCGCATTTTACCTACGCCCGCAAACGCTCGATGAACTAGTAACGCTGCGCCGCGATCATCCAAACGCCCGATTGGTCGCCGGCGCGACTGACCTTTGGCTCGAAAGTACCCAACGACTCAAGCCCCTTTCACGCCTGATCGATCTTAGCGGCGTCGATGAACTGCGTAAGATCGACGCTGCCGAGCACGCAGGCCAGCAGGGCTGGTGGATCGGCGCTGGCATCACTTTCGAGGCGTTGACGCCCTGGGCGCACGCACACTTTCCCGCCTTTGCCCATCTGCTCCATCGCCTCGGCTCCCAGCAGATTCGCCATCAGGGTACGCTCGGCGGCAATATCGCTAATGCGTCTCCCATCGGTGATACACCGCCAGTGCTCTTGGCCCTCGATGCGAAACTGCGGCTCGTCAGCACGCGAGGCAGGCGGGATCTGCCTCTAACGGACTTTTTTCTCGACTACAAACGAACGGCCCTGGCCGACGACGAGGTCATTGCCGCGATCTTCGTGCCTCAGCGTCCGCCCGAGGTTCAGCTCAAGGTATGGAAGCTCTCCAAGCGGCGCGAAGACGATATATCCGCTCTGCTCGGCGCCTTTTACTACCGCGTAGAGCAGGGCACGCTGCAGGACGTGCGCGTCGCCTTCGGCGGCATGGCCGCGACACCTGCACGGGCGCTCAGCGTCGAGCAGGCGCTTGAAGGTCAGCCCATCGATGCAGCGACCTTTGCCCAGGCCCGCGCGCAGCTTGAGAAGAGTTTCCAGCCAATGAGCGACGCACGCGGCAGCAGCGATTATCGCCAGCAGGCCGCCGCCAATCTGCTCGAGCGCTTGTTCCTCGTACTCACTTCAGAAGATGAGGAGGTCATGCTGCATGCGTACGCTCGTTAAGCTAGATCGTGAAAGCGCCCGCGCCCGTCATGAACTCGACGGCAAGATCAAGGGCGACGCCCCCCTGGCGCGCCAAACCGTCGAACCCCAGGACCAGAAAGAGGGGCAGAAACAGGAACATCGACAGGCGGGCAGCGCTTGCGCTCACGAAAGCGCGGTCAATCACGTCAGCGGCAAGGCGCGCTATATCGATGATCTCCCCTCGCCCGCCAATGCGCTGCATATCGCTCTAGGGCTTTCCCCCATCGCCCATGGCACGCTGACGGCGCTCGATCTCGACGCCGTACGCCGCGCCGAGGGCGTGGTCGACGTCATCGCCTTTGCTGACATTCCCGGGCATAGCGATATCGGCCCCGTCTTTCCCGGTGACCCACTGTTCGTCGAGCGCGAGATTGGCTATGCCGGACAGTGCCTGTTTGCCGTCGCCGCACAAAGCCTTACGCTGGCACGCCGCGCGGTAGCGCTTGCGACGATCAGGTTCGACGAACAGACGCCAAGCCTCGATCCTATTGAGGCGGCTGCCAAGGCGGATTTCGTGCGCCCTCCCCACGAACAGTGCTCAGGAAACTGGCAAGCACGCCTGGATGAGGCGGTTCACTGCATAGAGGGCGAGCTCGACGTCGGCGGGCAAGAGCATTTCTACCTGGAAGGCCAAGCCTGTGTGGTCCACCCTACCGAAGACGATGGCGTCGTCGTTCATACCTCCAACCAACACCCCAGCGAAACCCAGAAGCTCGTTGCCGAAGTACTTGGCATTCCGCTGCACGCCGTAGTAGTCGAGGTACGACGCATGGGCGGTGGATTTGGCGGCAAAGAGACGCAGGCCTCACCCTGGGCCTGTATAGCCGCGATTATCGCGCGCC
Source organism: Halomonas dongshanensis (assembly GCF_024790395.1). Taxonomy (GTDB): domain Bacteria; phylum Pseudomonadota; class Gammaproteobacteria; order Pseudomonadales; family Halomonadaceae; genus Vreelandella; species Vreelandella dongshanensis. The sequence goes on along the minus strand of NZ_JAJISC010000007.1, from coordinate 3,887 downwards.
GGACCGGTCGTACTGCACGGCTGCGCCTACCCCGCCGCGACGACATGCACCTGACAGGCAAGCGTCACCCCTTTCACAACCACTACCGCCTCGCCACCGATGAGCAAGGCGTGATTCAAGGCGGCGACATCACTCTGATCGGCAACTGCGGCTACTCCCCCGATCTCTCCGATGCCATCGTCGATCGCGCCATGTTTCATGCCGACAACGCCTATTCGCTTGGCGAGGCGCGCGTCGTAGGCTATCGAGCACGCACCCACACCGCCTCCAACACCGCCTTTCGCGGCTTTGGCGGGCCCCAGGGGATGATGGTGATCGAAGCTGCCATGGATGACATCGCTCGACGTCTGGGCGAAGACCCGTTGACCATCCGTAAGCGCAATTTCTACCGCGAGGGTCGGGAGACGACGCACTATGGCCAAACGGTCGATCAACGCGGGCTGTTGCATGCACTGATCGCGCAGTTAGAACGAAGCAGCGATTACTGGCAGCGGCGCGAAGCCATCACCCAGTTCAACGCAGATAGCCGAATCATCAAGCGCGGCTTGGCGCTCACGCCGGTCAAGTTCGGTATCTCGTTCACCGCTCAGCACCTCAATCAAGCCGGCGCCCTACTTCACGTCTACACCGATGGCAGCGTGCTGATCAACCACGGCGGTACCGAGATGGGTCAGGGGCTGCACACCAAGGTGTGTCAGACGGTAGCGTTGGAACTTGGGCTCGATCTCGATGAGGTACGCATTAGCGCCACGCGCACCGACAAGGTGCCCAACACCTCGCCCACCGCTGCCTCCAGCGGCACCGATCTCAATGGTATGGCCGCACGCGACGCTGCCATACGCCTGCGCGAGCGGCTGTTCGATTTCGCCGCCGCGCACTACCCGGACTTCGAGCGCGCCGATATGCGTTTAGAGCGTGGCGAGCTCATCGTCGGCACCGGCGAGAGCGAGCGACGCATAGGCTGGGGAGAGCTGATTCAGACAGCCTACCTCAACCGCGTTTCGCTGTCGGAAAAAGGCTTTTACGCCACACCGCTAATTCATTACGACCGCACGACGGGCCAGGGGCGGCCTTTCTACTACTACGCCTTTGGCGCCGCCGTGGCGGAGGTCAGCGTCGACACCCTGAGCGGCGAGTACCGCGTCGAGCGCGTGGATATCCTGCACGACGTGGGTAACTCGATCAATCCGGCGATCGACATCGGCCAGGTGGAGGGCGGCTTCGTGCAAGGCATGGGCTGGCTGACCAGCGAAGAGCTGTCGTGGAACGATAAAGGCGTGCTGCTTTCCGATGGACCCGCGACCTATAAGATACCCGCCTTTGGCGATCTCCCGCCGGTGTTCAACGTTGCGCTGATGGAGGGGCATCCCAATTCGATGGCGAGCCTTTATCGCTCCAAAGCCGTAGGCGAGCCGCCGTTCATGCTGGGCATTAGCGTCTGGTCGGCGCTGCGCGATGCACTGGCGAGCTTGGTGGATTATCGCCAGGCGCCGCGCCTGGATACGCCAGCAACGCCCGAACGCGTCCTGCTCGCCGCCCAGCGCCTGCGGACGTCTGCGTTTTGAACGCTCTCGCTGAGTCGTGGCACGCCGCTTTGCACCGGCTGCAGCGCGAAGGCGTGCCGCATGTGCTCGCCAGCGTGCTTACCAGCCAAGGTTCGACGCCACGCGAGCCCGGTGCACGCATGGTGATTACCGCCAAGGATTGCTTCGATACGCTTGGGGGCGGCACCTTCGAATGGCAGGTGATCGAGCTCGCTCGGTGTAGTCTTGCCGAGCGTCGCTTTGGCCTGCGCCTGGAGGCGTTCTCGCTCGGGGCACGCAGCGGCCAGTGCTGTGGCGGGGGAATCAATGTTCTGCTCGAAGCCTTTCCCGGCGCGGAAACGGAGATTGCGCTATTTGGCGCTGGGCATGTTGCGCATGCCTTCGTCGCGCTCGCTACCCCGCTCTCCTGGCGCATCCGGTGGTACGACAGCCGCCCTCACGCCTTTACCGATACTGACGGCGCCGATAGATTGACGTGCCATCTTTTGAACGACGTTAATGATGCCGTATCCCAGCTCGCCCCAGGCGTGCATGCACTGATCATGACCCACTGTCACGATGAGGACTACGCGCTGTGCAAAGCGCTGCTTCAGCGCGACGATCTGGCCTCGATCGGGCTGATTGGCTCTGCAAGTAAACGTGCGAGCTTCAAAGCGCGGCTGCATCGCGAGGCACCTAGCCTTGAATTCGAAGCGCGCATTCGCTGCCCCATCGGCCATATCGCCGGGCAAAAACTCGAAGACAAACGCCCTTATGCCATCGCCCTTACGGCGGTCGCCGAGCTACTCCAACGCGTTACCACGCCCAGGACACGCGAAACCCGCGGCCTGGAAAGCGAGGCGCTACGCGCCATTTTTACCTCTATCAATACACACGAGCCTTTATGACCGCTCCCACCGACACACTCATTCGCGCCGAACTCTTAAGCTTCAACGCTAATCCTGGCGAGGCGAATACGCCCAGCGCAGATAGCCTTGACCACTATGCCGATGGCCTTTTGTGGCTACGCGATGGGCACATTCATCGCGTTGGCCACTACTCAGAGCTTGCACCCAGCGCTCCCGCCTCGGCCACCCTGTACGATCATCGCGGCAAGCTGATCATGCCAGGCTTCATCGACTCTCACGTGCACTACGTCCAGCTCGACATTATGGCTTCATACGGCCGACAGCTGCTCGATTGGCTCAATGAGTACACCTTTCCCGAAGAGTGTCGCTTTGCCGACCTCGAGGTCGCTTCCCGTCATGCCGAGGACTTTCTCGACCAAATGCTGGGCCACGGCACTACGACGGCGCAGGTATTTGGATCGAGCCACCGCACTTCCATGGAGGCACTTTTCACAGCAGCGCTGAAGCGCGATGTGCGTTTACTGGGCGGCAAGGTATTGATGGATCGCAATGCTCCCGAGGCACTACTCGATGGCGACAACGGCATCAAAGATACCGAGCGTCTCATCGCCGATTGGCATGGCAAAAAGCGCTTGGGCTATAGCCTGACCCCACGCTTTGCGCCTACCTCGACGAAGGCCCAGCTGGATGCCACCGGGGCACTGCGTCGCAACGATCCAACCCTCTGGCTACAGACGCACCTGGCCGAGAACCTCAACGAAATGAAATGGGTAGAGGAGTTATTTCCCACTGAAAAGGATTATCTCAGCGTTTATGAAACCTCGGGGCTGCTCGGGCCACGTAGCACCTTCGCCCACGGCGTACACCTAACGCCCAGCATGCGCTCACGCCTTGCCGCTCAGGGCAGTAGCATCGCCTTTTGCCCAAGCTCCAACCTCTTTTTAGGCAGTGGGCTTTTCGATCGCCACGCCGCTGACGCGGCAGGCCTTGCCTATACCTACGCCAGCGACATTGGCGCGGGCACCGATCTCGATGGCTTTTCCACTCTCAAAGCGGCCTATCAGGTCGGCCAACTCGCGGGGCAACCCTTGACCGCCTGGCAAGGGTTTTACGGGCTAACCCTGGGCAACGCCAAAACGCTATCGCTTGATCACTGTATTGGTCGGCTTGCCCCAGGTTTCGAGGCCGATTTCGTGGTAATCGATACCACGGCGAGCCCACTGCTTGCCAGACGCAGTCAGCGCTGCCAAACGCTTGCCGAGCGCCTTTTTGCGTTGATGATGCTCGGCGATGACCGCGCCATTCAAGAGACCTGGATTGCCGGGGTTTGTCAGCATCGCAAGGCCTATTGATTATTCTCGCCTCTTTTATTCTGCCCACAGCAAAAACCCCGAGCACAGAGTACTCGGGGTTTTCTAATAAGTGCCTGACGATGACCTACTCTCGCATGGGGAGGCCCCACACTACCATCGGCGCTGAGCGGTTTCACTACTGA
>NZ_JAJISC010000006.1 GCF_024790395.1 Halomonas dongshanensis | reverse complement strand
GCCTCTCTTTTTGCCGTTTACGGAGACCTGCCTATGCTCGCTACCGCCGATCTTACCGGCGTGATTCTCGCCGGAGGCGCAGGCAGGCGCATGGGCGGGCGCGACAAGGGGCTCGAACCCTGAGGTAGCGCGTCCAAGGCATCGACGCGGTATCCTCGACGCGTCTATCGCCTCTCTTTTTGCCGTTTACGGAGACCTGCCTATGCTCGCTACCGCCGATCTTACCGGCGTGATTCTCGCCGGAGGCGCAGGCAGGCGCATGGGCGGGCGCGACAAGGGGCTCGAACCCTTCGCTGGAAAGCCGCTCTTTGCCCATACGGCGATGCGCCTCGACGGCCAGGTAGCAGAAGTGCTGATCAGCGCCAATCGTAATATCGACGCCTACGCGCTGTTTGGCTGGCGCGTGATCGAGGACGCCCACCCCGGTTTCGAAGGCCCGCTGATGGGGCTTTATAGCGCTCTTGGCGCCGCGCGCACGCCGTGGCTATTGATTGCCCCCTGCGACACCCCTTTGCTGCCGCAGGATCTGGTGGCGCGTATGGTCGCGGGGCTTGGGGATCACGCTATCGCCGTAGCCTTCGATGGCGAACGCGAGCACCCCGCTGTCGCGCTGGTACGTACGGCGCTAAAGGACGATCTTGGCGCGGCGCTGGCGGCAGGAGAGCGCAAGCTTTCGCGCTGGTACGCACGCCATGGCGCTGCGCAGATCGATATGGCGGACTGCGTGGACGCCTTTGCCAACCTCAACACCGAAGAAGAGAAGCACCAGTGGGAGCTGCGCTTGCTCAACGGGGCGCAAGGAGTGCTGCCATGACGCTCTCCTGCTTCGATCTCGGCGAGCAGATGCTAAGCGTCGAGGCGGCTCGCGAAGCGCTTTTAACCCTTGTCCCCACACCGCTCGGGCATGAGCGCGTGCCGCTCTCGAACGCCTACGGGCGCTACTTGGCAGCCCCCATAGTGGCCGACATCGACGTGCCCGCCCACACCAACGCCGCCATGGATGGCATTGCCCTGGCTTGGCGCGATGCTCGGCAAACCCACTGGCCAGTAGTGGGAACGGCGCTGGCGGGCCACGTCTTTGCCGAGCACGTTCCTGCCGGTAGCTGCGTGCGTATCACCACCGGTGCTGCGCTGCCAAAAGGCACCGACACGGTGATCATGCGCGAGCAGCTCACACAAGGCTTTGACGGCGCAAGCGTCGAGGTCACGCATCCCGAACGCGTACGCAGCGGCCAGCACGTACGCCAGGCAGGTGAAGACATGGCGCGCGGCTCGATACCTCTTGCCGCAGGGACGCGTCTTGGCGCCGCCGCGTTGGGGCTCGCCGCAGCGCTAGGCCAGACCGACGTCTACGTTTACCGGCGCCCGACCGTTGCGCTCTTTTCCACCGGCGACGAGGTCACCGCTCCCGGCGAACCCTTGCTCGCAGGCGGTGTCTATGACGCTAACCGCTTCACGCTGCGGGGCCTGCTACAGCAAGCGGGGGCCGAGGTGCTGGATTTAGGTATTCTTCCCGACGACCGCGAGGTCATTACTCAGGCGCTCGAGCAGGCCATGCAGAGCGATCTGGTTCTTACCAGCGGCGGTGTTTCGATGGGCCAGGCCGATGTTACCCGCCAAGCTTTGAGTGACCTTGGCCGTCTTGCTTTTTGGCGCGTGGCGCTGCGCCCTGGGCGCCCACTGGCTTGCGGCTGGCTTGGGAAGGCATGCACGCCCTTCGTGGGCCTGCCCGGCAACCCCGTGGCGGTCATGGTAACCTTTACCCAATTCGTCGCGCCGCTACTGGCACGCTTTCAAGGCCAGTCCGACACGTCGCCTAAGCGGCTTTTAGCGGTGTCCGACGAGGCGCTAACGAGCCGCGTTGAGCGCACCGATTTTCTGCGCGGCGTCTACTACACTGGTCCCGACGGCCGTTTGCGTGTGCGCAGCACGGGCGCACAAGGGTCGGGGGTGCTGACCTCGATGCTCGCCGCCAACTGTCTGATCGAGATCGCCGAGGCGCGCGATACCGTACGCCCCGGCGAGGTCGTCGACATTCAACCGCTGATAGAGGGCTTATGAGCGAACAACTGATCGATGATTTCGGCCGCCGGGTGCGCTACGTGCGCCTTTCGGTGACCGATCGCTGCGATTTTCGCTGCGTCTACTGCATGAGCGAGGAGATGACCTTTCTCCCCCGCGCGCAGGTGCTATCGATCGAGGAGCTTGCGCTCGTGGCCGAGGCGTTCACTCAGCTCGGCGTGGAAAAGATTCGCCTGACCGGCGGCGAGCCGCTGGTGCGCCGCGGTATCAACGAGCTGGTCGAGCGCATCGGCGAGCTGCCGGGGCTCAATGATTTCACCATGACCACCAACGGTGCAGGGCTTCGAAAGCATGCCGATGCGCTGTATCAAGGCGGACTCAGGCGCCTCAACGTCAGCCTCGACTCGCTCGACCCCGAACGCTTTCGTGCCCTGACCCGCACGGGCAACCTTGAGAAGGTGATCGATGGCATCCGCGCTGCGCAAGAGGCGGGCTTTCGGCGCATCAAGCTCAACGCCGTCATCCTTAAAGGGCGCAACGACGACGAAGTGCTCGACCTGGTCGAGTTCGCCCGCCGCGAAGGCGTGGACATCAGCTTCATCGAGGAGATGCCGCTGGGCGACGTTTCCGATCACTCCCGCGCCGAGACCTTCTGTTCCAGCGACACCGTCCAGGCGCTGATCGAAGCGCGCCATCCGCTGATTCCCAGCGCCGAAACCACACCAGGACCGTCGCGCTACTTTCGCATGGTCGATAGCACCTCGCGTATCGGTTTTATCTCGCCCCACAGCCACAATTTTTGCGCCAGCTGCAACCGCGTGCGCGTGACCGTCGAGGGGCGACTTCTGCTCTGCTTAGGGAACGAGCACTCGGTGGATCTACGCGCCGTACTGCGCCGGTATCCCGGTGATATCGAGGCGCTGAAGGCGGCCATCATCGCGGCGATGCCGCTCAAACCCGAGCGCCACCACTTCACCACCGACGGCGATGTCCAGGTAGTACGCTTCATGAACATGACAGGCGGCTAGAGTGCGCGCCTCATAATGCGTGCTTCGAAGGCCTCGAGCGCCATCGGCCGGGCAAAGTAGTAGCCCTGATAGAGGCGGCAGCCGTGGGCAAGAAGCCACGCGCGCTGTTCGACGTTTTCGACCCCTTCGGCGATCACTTCGAGCTCCAAACTTTGCGCCAGCACGATGATACTTTCGACGATGGCAGCGTTGGCACGGCTATCGGGCAACTGCTTGACGAAGGTCTGATCGATCTTGAGCTGATCCAGCGGCAACTGAGCAAGATAAGCCAGCGACGAGTACCCTGTCCCGAAATCGTCTAGCGAAAAGCGCACGCCAAGAGCCTGCAAGAGTGACATGGTGGCGCGCGCCTGTTCGGGCGCATCGACCAAGAGGGTTTCGGTGATCTCGAGTTTGAGCCGGGAAAGCGGCACCTGAGTACGCGTAAATATCTCTTCCAAGCGAGCCACGAAGTGGCGCTCACGAAACTGCATGGGGCTGATATTGACCGAGACCGTCAGCGCAGCAAACTGCGGCTGCGAGGCCCATACCACGAGCTGTTCGCAGGCCCGCTCTAGCGCCCAGGCGCCGACGTCGTTGATCAGTTGCGTGCTCTCAAGAAGGGGGATGAACTCGGCAGGCGATACCACGCCACGCTCGGGATGCGCCCAGCGTAACAGCGCTTCGGCGCCAGTAATCACTCCCTGCTCGTCGACCTGCGGCTGATAGTAAAGCTGCCACTGATCGAGCGTGGCTGCTTGGCGCATATCGCGCTCCAAGCGAATCGAGGCCAGCAGGGCCTCCTGCATTTCGGGGTCGAAGAAACAGAACCGATCACGGCCTTGCGCCTTGGCCTGAAAGACTGCCATATCGGCACGCTGCAGGTACTCATCGACACTCACGTAGGGGTCATCCAGTAGGGCGATGCCCACGCTTGCACTAATGGATAACGACTGATCGAACAGCGCGCTCGTCTCGCTAATGGCGGCCATGAGCTTGTGGGCGATGCGTTCGGCAAGCTCGGCAGCGCGCGCAGGGTCGTCGTCGAGCGCCTCGATTAGCACGGCGAACTCGTCACCACCCAGGCGCGCGAGCGTATCGCTTTCACGCAGCCGCCGAGTAAGGCTTCCCGCCACACCAGCGAGCAGCCGATCCCCCGCGTGATGGCCAAGGGTGTCGTTGACCTGCTTGAAGTGGTCGATATCGATGAACAGCAGCGCCCCAAAGCGCTGGTGACGAGCCCCCTGCTTCAAGGCCGCACTCAGGCGATCCATGAACAGGCGCCGGTTGGCTAGCCCCGTGACCGAGTCGAAAAACGCCAGTTGATGAATCTCCTCTTCGGCCGCCTTACGCTCGCTAATATCCATGACCGTGGCTACGAAGTGGCTAAGCACGCCTTGGGTATCGCGCACGGCGCTGATGGCAAGCCATTGCGGCAGCAGCTCGCCGTGCTTGTGGCGGTTCCATATTTCGCCCTCCCAGTGGCCCTGCTCGCGTACGCTGCGCCATAGCTCCCGGTAAAATAGCGCGTCGTGCTGCCCCGAGCTGAACATGCGCGGATGACGCCCGACGATCTCAGCCTCCGAGTAGCCGGTAATCCGGGTAAACATGGCGTTGGCACGCAAAATACGCCCGCGCGCGTCGGTGATCAGGATACCCAGATTGGCCTGGAAGGCGGCGGCAATGACGCTGAGCTCGGCCCGCGCCTGCTCGCGCTCACGTAGTCGCTTTTCAAGCTGCTGGGCCAGGGTAAGGCGGCGCACATAGTGCCGAACGCCCCAGGCTCCAAGCAGGCCGATGAGACACCAAAGGCAAGCGAAAATACTCAACCGCTGACGCCAACCGGCCAACACTTCCGCCATATCCACGCCGACCACCACCCATAACGGGTAGCTATCGACTCTTTCGAGCCAGAACAGGCGTTTGCGCTGATCGAGCGGCGACCAAAAAATGTGCGACCAGTGATTTTCTCCCTGGGCCAAGGCCGCCTGGGTCATGGGGGCTACCAAGCGTTGGCCAGGGGCGTACTCTTCGACCTGTGGATTACGCGCGATAAGACGAATGGCGGGGTCGACGAGGGCAATGCTTTCTCCTTGGCCGATTTGCATGCTCAACACCGTCTCGGTAAAGACGCGTGGCGAGACGCGCGCTATGGCCACGCCTAGAAACCGGCCCTTGGCGTCGATCAGCCGACGGCCGTGACCAAAAAAATAGGCCTGCCCGCTCTCCGACCAGTAGAGCGGCGTCACGGCCTCCTCTACTTCGCCGCTGCGAAGACGGGTAAAGAGTTCGCTATCGGCGAAATCGCTCCCGGCGTAGTGCGCCTGGTCGCTACTGGCCACCACGATACCGTCGCGGTCGAGCACGCCGAGTTCGTCGACCAACGCCATGTAGCGGTTACGCTCGCGCAAGGCGGCGCTCATCGACGCTTGGCTTTCGGCATTGGGCATGCCTTGAGCATCGACCAGTTCGGCCACGCCCATGAGCGCTTGGCCGCTCAATGAAAAGACGCTTTTGGCCCACTCGACCACCACACTCGCCTTGGCGGCGTTGCGCCCCTCGGCGGCTGCGACTTCATCGCGGTACTGCTGAAGGAGAAGCCCACCGAACAGCATCAATAGCAGCAGCAAAGCCGTAAGGTAGATACCAATGACCTGACGGCGCTGGCGCCGAAAAGCGGCCCGCCCCTCAGCCTCGTCGGCGGGCGCCACATAGGGTGAGCTCTCGGTATTGGCATCCACAGTCAGCACTATCCCATTCAGTCAGTCTTTTGAAAGTGCCACGGTGTGAAGACGTTGCGTGACCTGAGGGAGGTTGTCTTATACCTTGAGGCTAGGTTCTAGCGACGCCGTGGGGCGCAGCGTGATCACAGCTCCTCGGTCATTCTAACGCCTTAATTGTTAAGCGCACTCTACACTAGCCTCTGCGAGTTCGGTATGCCATCCCTTGGCCAAATGAGCGACTACGAAATTCGGTTGATCCGTATTTTCAATACGGTCGTGGAGTGTGGCGGATTCACCGCTGCCGAAACCACGCTTGGCATTAGCCGCTCGGCGATCAGTCAGCACATGAACGACCTAGAAGGTAGGCTTGGCTTCTCGCTCTGTCAGCGCGGGCGCGGCGGCTTCAGCCTCACCGAAGAGGGTAAGGAGATCTACCAGGCGGGACTGACCCTGCTTGCCTCGCTCGAAGCCTTTCGTAGCGACGTCAACGCCCTGCACCGCACGCTTAAGGGCGAGTTCAACATCGGTATCACCGACAACCTCGTCACGCTCCCCGCGATGCACGTCACCGACGCACTGGCTAAGCTTGCTGCGCCCCAGCACGAGGTTAGCATCAACATCCGCATGGAGCCGTCGGATGCGGTGATTCGTGCGGTGATCGATGGTCAGCTACACGTGGGTGTCGTGCCCGCCGTCAACCTCCCCGCCAGCCTCGATACTCACTGGCTTTACGATGAGCCCTCCTATCTATATTGCGCGACGGGGCATTCGCTGTTCGAGCGGGGCGATGGCACGCTCGCTTGGGACGAGATTGCCGCCTGCCCTAGCATTGCCCCGCGCTACCCGTTGCCTAGCGATGCGCGCCAGGCCCACGAAGCGCTCAACTTGCGCGCCTCGGCCTCAGACCGCGAGGGCGCCGCCTTTCTCATCCTCACCGGACGCTACATCGGCTATCTCCCCGAACACGTCGCCTCGCGCTGGGTCGAGCGCGGCACCATGCGCGCGCTGCACGCCGCCAGCCGCCACTACCGCATTCCCTTCGTCTTGATCACCCGCCGCGACCGACGCCCCAACCGCGTGGTAGATGCCTTTCTGGGGATGATAACGGCCGCTGTTCGGCAGGGGTGAGGCCCGTCACACTGTCCTACTTCGGCGTCGTTCTGCCATAATGGCGCTCGTCATCGAATCAAGGAGAGAGTGACATGCGTTTACTGCTTGCCCTGCTATTGCCGTGGCTTCAGTTCTTCACCATTGGTCGCCCGTTCGCCGGGATCATCTGCCTGATTCTGCAGATCACCCTGATCGGTTGGGTGCCCGCAGCGATCTGGTCGGTCTACGCGTTGAGCCAGTACGAAACCGATAAGAAGATTCGCAATTCACGCAATAGTTAAGACGAAAACGCCCCCGATGCTTTCACATCGGGGGCGTTTTAGTAGTTCGTTATCTAGTACGTTGTCATCGCGTACGAACGAAGATCAGAAGTGGCCCGTCACCTAGGCGTTTACGGACTTTAGCTGCTGATTGCCAAGGCTTCCCGCGATCACGCTGAAGATCAAAGACGCCACGCCGCAAAACGCCAGCGCCATGGGTAGCGTGGCCGGGCCTTGAGGCAGCAGGCTTACGCCGTAGCCGATGAGTGCTGCGACCAGATAGTGAATGACACCCATCAGCGCCGACGCGACACCCGCTTGGCGCCCCGCGCAGGCCATGGTCAGCGCCGTCACGTTGCCGAAAATGAGCCCCATCGCCCCAACGGCCAAGGCCAGCACGCTCGCATAAAGCACGAGTCCAGGTGCCGCCCAAAACGTCAGCGCAAACAGCAAGCCTCCTGCCACGGCATGCAGCGCCATTCCCACCAGCATGGCGTTTTGAGTCGCAACGCCTCGTTTGAGCAGCGCATTACTTATTCCGCCCCCGATAACCAAGGCGATAGAGTTGGCGGCAAACACATAGCTGAACTGCGTCGGTGTCAGCGCGTAGTGGTCGGTAAAGACGAACGCCGATGCGCTGATATAGGTGAATAGGGACCCCATGATCATCCCCCCTGCCAAGGCGTAACACATGAAGACACCGTGGCGAAGTTGACGACCGTAGGCGCGCATCACACCGCCGACACTTAGTGCCGTACGCGCATCAGGGGCAAGTGAATCGGGTACCGCGCGCATCCCCCATACCAGCCCGATCATCCCCAGCGCGGCCAAAACCCAGAAGATGAGCTGCCAATCGCCGTGACCGAGCAAGAAGCTACCCAATAGAGGTGCTACGACGGGCGCGATCATCATCACCTGCATCAACAAAGAGAAGATGCGGGCAGACTCCTTCATGTCGCAGAGGTCGGCGACGATGGCCCGGGGAGCTACCAGCCCCGCTGCGGCACCAAGCGCTTGCACGAAACGAGCCACCATCAACGTTTCGACGCTTTGCGCCAGCGCCGCCCAGATAGAACCCAGCACAAAAATGCCGACCCCGACGAGCAGCGGTAGCCGCCGCCCGAAACGATCCAGCAGTGGGCCATAAAGGCCCTGGCCGATGGCAAGCCCAGCAAGAAAGACCGAAAGCGTCTGCTGAATGCGCCCCGGCGGTACATCGAAGGCCTCCGCCATAGCGGGCATGCCGGGCAAATACATATCGATGGCCATGGCATCCAGCGCCGTCACCAGCGCTAGCAGTATCAAAAGCGCGAGTCCGATGTGGCCACGCGAAGGGGGTAGTGACGTCGACATAAGATTTACTCCTTGGACGTAGCGTGTTCGAGGGCATCGGCCAGCAGTCGCTGCATGACGGCCCAACGTGCGGCGGCTTGCTCGCGATCGGTGTAGACCAGCTTGACCTGGAGGCTATCGATGATGCCGACGTAAGCCTGGCCATACTGCGAGATAGCCGCATCATCGAGGTTGGCTGCCTGCACGCAGGCACGCAGCTTGGCGCAGAAGGTATCGTGGAGAAGGTCCAGGTAGCGCTCGTGCCCTTCGTCGATGGCGACGCGAAGCTCAGCGGGCGGTGTATAGCTGGTACGTAGTAAAAAATGCAGCGGCTCGTTGCTGGCATGACGTGCAATCAGGCTATCGGCATAACCTGCACCGGGTGTTGCAACACCGCCCTCCTCGTCGAAGCAGCGCGCCACCATGGCGCACTCTTGCTGTAGCGCCTGCTTGAATACCTCCATATAGAGGGCATTTTTATTGGCGAAGTGGGCATAAAGCGAGGGCTTGCGAATGCCAACGGCCGAGGCGATATGGGTCAATGACGAGCCATCGTAACCGCGCTCGGCAAAATGTGCGCTGGCGGCCTCTAAAATGCGGTCATAAGTAGGCGAACGGGCCTGCATGACATCCTCCTGCGCTCTTTCTTAAGCGAGTAAAGTGGTCGTTGAAGGTGGCGCAGGATAACGCAAATTACGACCTACCGGAAGGTAGGCTTATTGAAGAATTCGGAACAAACCGTTTCGCATTCGAGTAAAGACACTTACTGCGTTCTCTGAGAGCATGCGAAAAACTCTTATATAAAAGTTTTTCTCATGGAAGGAAGGATTATGAAAATCAAACTCTTGGTAGCCGCCGTCGCTCTCTCTACTACCGCCTTTGCCCAAGCCGAAGAGCGAGTTGCCAGTTTCGACCTAGGCACGCTGGATACCCTCGACGAACTCGGTTTGAGCGACCAGATCGTTGGCGTTCCTTATCAGAACCTCCCCGACTACCTCTCTCGGTATCAGGACGAGCGCTATACCGATATCGGCGGCCTACGCTCGCCCGACTTCGATGCCCTAGCTGAAAGCGCCCCCAGCCTGATCTTCTACTCGGGCCGTCAGGGCGAGTGGTCTGGTGAATTCGAAGAGATCGCCACGGCGGTTAACACTGGCGTTCAAGGTGATGACTACCTCGAGGCCTTCGATGCCACCGTGCACGATATCGCCAGCCGCCTGGATGCCGAAGAGCAGGCCGAGCAAGCGCTTAAGGCCCTGCACGCCCATATCGATGCCCAGCGCGAAGCGCTAAGCGACGCACCGCGCGTCTTGGTCGTCACGCACAACGACGGCAGCCTATCCTACAACCGCCACGCGGTCGTCCACGACGTGCTACAGCTGCCCGCCCTCGACATTCCCGACGGCGTGCCTAGCGAGACCTTTGGCGAGCGCACGTTCATACGTCTGTCTGCCGACGCCATTGCCCAGATCGCCCCGGACGTCGTGCTCGTCGTCGATCGTAGCGCCGCCATCGGTAACGATCCGCTCGACACCGATGCGCTCGAAAACGAGTTGACCGACGCTGGCGCCGAAGACGTTCGCGTAGCCGTACTGACCCCGGCACTCTGGTACCTCTCCGGCGGCGGCCTGCAGAGCCTGAAAATGCAGGTAGACGAGGTGGTCGAGGCGCTTTGATGGCGCGTCTGTCGTGATGCACGCGATATTGGCGTAAAACTTGCTTCTGGAGGGGATCGATATTTTCCCCCTCCAGGAGTTTCCTATGGCCCCCTCCGATTACCCGCTCAGTGAAGTGCCTGCGCACGCGCGCAAAGGGTTACTCTCCACTTCTGCCGTACTGCTGGGATTTACCTTTTTCACCGCTACCATGTGGGCCGGCGGATCGCTAGGGCAGGCGTTCTCTTTGAGCCAACTGCTCTGGATCATCGCGGCAGGGAACCTCCTACTGGGCGCCTATGCCGCCGCCTTGGCCTATATCGCTTGCAAGAGCGGACTCAATGCGGTGCTCATGGGGCGCTTCTGTTTTGGCGAGAAAGGCAGCCGCCTCTCAGATGTGCTTTTGGGCTTTACTCAGATCGGCTGGTACGCCTGGGGCACGGCCACCATCGCATTAGTACTCGTACGCACCACAGCGGTGCCTGAATGGCTAACATTCCCCTTAATGGTGCTTTTTGGCTTCGGCTTTTGTATCACTGCGATGATTGGCTATCGCGGCATGGACTGGCTTTCGCGCTTTGCCGTACCAGCGATGATGCTCTTCATCCTCATTAGCCTCTTTACCGGACTGATCGATGTTCGCGGCATTGCTGGGTTGAATCAGATAGCGCCCAGCGAACAAATGAACGTGACCGCCGCCATCACGTTGATCATCGGCACTTTTATCAGCGGCGGTACGCAGGCAACCAACTGGAGTCGCTTTGCACGTACCCCGCGCATTGCCGTCATCGCTACACTGGCCGCTTTTTTCGTAGGTAACGGCCTAATGGTACTTACCGGGGCCCTTGGCAGCATGATCTACCAGCAAGCTGACATCGTCGATGTACTGCTGGCACAGGGATTCGTCTCGTTAGCTGTACTGATGCTCTTTCTCAATATCTGGACAACCCAGGACAACACCATTTACAACTTCGCCGTAGCGGGTTGCAATTTGCTACGCACCGATCGGCGGCGTCTGGTGACTGCGGGTGGCGCTGCGATTGGCACGGTGCTTGCCATCGGCGGTATGTATAATTACCTCATTCCATTTCTCGTTTTGCTGGGCACCTTCATTCCGCCCATGGGCGGGGTGATCATGGCAGATTTTTGGCTGCGCCATAAAGGCCGCTACCCCGCCCTGGCCGACGCGCCCCTACCTGACTTTAATGTGCGTGGCTTGGGTGCCTATGCGCTGGGCGCTGCCGTGGCTTATTTTTCTCCCATACTGCCCTCTGTTACCGGCGTGCTCGTTGCGGCAGCGAGCTATGGTGTCCTACTGCGCTTTTATCCGACCCCCACTCGGGCTTCCTATCCTTTATGAACCGGCCTTGGGGCCGATCCGGCGTCTTCTGGACGCCTTTCGTCACGTGAAAGAGCTTCTGATTTATGCATATCGTCAATGCCCGCCTACGCCAACGTCCCGAACTGTACCAGCTACACGTCGAGTTAGGACGTTTTAGTGCCATCACCGCCCAAGACCAGCGTCTCCCCGCTCCCGAGGGCAGCATTGATGCCCAAGGCAAACTCGTCTGTGCTCCCTTTATCGAACCGCACATCCACCTAGATGCAGCGCTGACCGCAGGTGAGCCTGCCTGGAACGAGAGCGGTACCCTATTCGAGGGGATCGAGCGCTGGGGCGAGCGCAAGCCGATGCTCTCCGAAACGGACATTCGCACGCGCGTGTACAAAACACTCAACCTGCTGGTCAACAACGGCGTGCAGTTCGTGCGTACCCACGCCGATACCAGTGACCCGAGCCTCGTTGGCTTGAAAACCCTGTGCGCGCTACGTGACGAGCTCAAGGATAAGATCGATATTCAGGTCGTGGCTTTTCCTCAAGATGGCCTACTCTCCTATCCCAATGGCGACAGGCTGATGGAGGAGGCGCTCGAGATCGGCGCCGACGTGGTAGGCGGCATTCCCCACTTCGAGTACACCCGGGAGTTGGGCGTGGCCTCGATGAAACGAGTGATCGAGCTTGCCATCAAGTACGACCGCTTAGTCGACGTACACTGCGATGAGATCGACGACCCCAACTCACGCTTTCTCGAAGTACTGGCTGCAGAAGCGTTGTTCAATGATCTGGGACCGCGCGTCACCGCCAGCCACACCGTGGCGATGCACTCCTACGACAACGCCTACTGTTCCAAACTGTTCTTACTGCTCAAGCGCTCAGGCATCAACTTCATCTCCTGCCCGACCGAAAGTATCCACCTGCAGGGGCGCTTCGATACCTATCCCAAGCGCCGCGGCGTCACCCGGGTGAAGGAACTTAATGCTGCGGGTATCAATGTCTGCTTTGCCGAAGATTCGATCTTCGACCCCTGGTATTCGCTGGGTAACGGCAAGCTCTTGAGAACGCTGGATTTCGGCCTGCATATCTGCCAGATGATGGGGTACAAAGATTTCAGCAAAGCACTTAGCCTAGTGACCGATAACAGCGCCCGCACCCTCAACATCGAAGAGCGCTACGGTATCGAAGTGGGCAAACCTGCAAGCTTCAATCTGCTCGATGGCGAAGACGACTACAGCGTACTGCGCCGCCAGGGCGAAGTGCAGCTGTCGGTGCGACACGGCGAGATTATCATGCAACGCCAACCGTCCAATGTGATCACTCCCCCCTGGATTGGCTGACGCGCCACCTCATTAGCGGTACACTTTCGTCGCCCGCCCAAGTGGCGGGCACGTTCTCAGGGCGGGGTGAAAGTCCCCACCGGCGGTGATGGCGCAACAGTGCCCAAGCCCGCGAGCGCTCCAGGGTTCTGGAGGTCAGCAGATTCGGTGCGACTCCGAAGCCGACGGTGATAGTCCGGATGAAAGAGAACGGCAGCCAAGCACGCAGGCTTTCGCCTGGGCGCTTGATGGCTGCCGCATGCCCTGATTCTGGTAGCCCGTATTAAAAGAGACACGACCATGAATCAGACTTTTCCGCTTACGCTTTCCTCGCACACCACTTCCCAGCGCATCGCTTTCATTCAGGGCCATTGGCACAATGACATCGTCGGCCAGGCCTACACCGCCTTCGTTGAAGAGATCGCCAAGCACGGCTTGAACACCGACCAGGTGGATGTATTCACCGTTTCCGGTGCCTATGAGATTCCGCTGCAGGCCAAGGTGCTGGCCGAGAGTGGCCGCTATGGCGCCATCGTCGGCGCTGGTTTCGTGGTGGATGGCGGCATCTATCGCCACGACTTCGTCGCCCATGCGGTCATCGATGGCATGATGCGCGTCCAGCTCGACACCGGCGTGCCGATCTTGTCGGTGGTGCTGACGCCGCACCACTTCCATGAGCACGCCACGCATCACGGCTTCTACTTCGAGCACTTCGTCACCAAGGGCCGCGAAGCCGCGAGCGCCTGCCTCAACACCATGGAAAACCTGCACCGCGCGCGCAAGCTAAGCGAAGCGTAATCCGCAAGTGGCCCGGCATGCCGGGCCTAATCCCGCGCCACAGTGATCAGCAACCGCACCCCGGTGCGGCGCTTGTCATGGCTCCGCGCGCCTCCCCTGAATGTACGGGATGGCCATCGCGGCGCCAGAAATCCAGTCCGCCCAGCAGCTCTTTCACTTTGAAGCCAGCACTCGCCAGCTTCCACGCGCCTTTGGTTGAGCCGTTGCAACCGATACCATCACAGTAGGTAACGTAGACCTGCGCGGGGTCGAGGGTTTCGAGCCGCTCTGGCGTCATCTCTCGATGCGGCAAGCTCAGCGCGCCTGGAATGTGCCCAGCGCTGTAGTGATCGGCACTGCGCGTATCGATCACGGTGATGCCATCGATGCCATTGGCTAGGTCCTGCGCCAGATCCCAAGCATCAGTGTGATAACTCAGCTTATCGAACATCGCCTGGGCCATGGCCTCTGGCGCGGCAGGGGGGAATGCCAGCACGCTGGATGATGTACTCATGTGATCTCCTTAGGGTGTTAGCTGATAACTATAGAATTCGCGGTTGCGCTGCCAGCCGAGAGACGCATAAAGGCCCTGGGCAAGCGCATTGTCGACCTGGGTCATAAGCACAAGACGCGCCACGCCATGCTCTTGAGCGAGCGTCACGGCTGCCTTCATTAGCGCGCGACCAGCGCCTTGACCACGCGCTTCGGTGGCAACGAAAAGATCGTTCAATGTCCAGCGCGTATTGAGTCCTACGGTGGAAAGCCCTGGGAAAAGCTGTACGAAGCCCGCCATCTCCCCTGCCGCGTTTTCAGCGACCAGAATGAACGAATCCCCTAGCCCGAAGCGCTGCTCTAGAAAATACCGCGCCGCTTCCAGATCACTTGGTTGGCGGTAGAACTGGCGGTAGGCGTCCAGCAGGCGGGTCAAAGGGTCTAGATCTTGCAGCGTGGCGGCTCTCACGTTCATCGTCGCTCTCCTTGGAACATGGCTGTTGAAGATGGCTGTTGGACGCTCAAGTCTCGCGCTATAGTGGCCCCGACATAAGAGCCAATTTTGCCAATAAAGAGGGAACCAGTGCCTAGCCATGCAGTACCAACCGATTGGCTAATCGACGCGTTGGCGCTGCGGCTTTCGCGCCACGCTTCGCTGCCCCTCGGCCAGCAGCTCTACAGGCTACTGTACGACTGGATTCAGCGCGGTGAGCTCGTTGCCGGTAGCCGACTGCCCGCCTCTCGACGCCTCGCCAGCGGGCTGGCACTGGGGCGTAATACGGTACTGAATGCAACGGAGCGCTTGATCGCCGAAGGCCTCGTCATCGCTAGACCCGGTGCCGGACTTTTCATCGCTGAGCTACCGACGTTTTCTGCTCCTAGTACGCCTATTACACCTACGCCATCTCGCTACTCGAATCGGGGCTTGGCGCTACTGGATCGCTGCGGCACCTTGAGCCCGCACCACCAGGCCTTCGCCCCTGGCGTACCGGGGCTCGATCTGTTTCCCCATGACCAGTGGCAGAGGCTTCTGCGCCGCCACTATCGCCAGGCCGATCAAGATTGGCTCACCTACCAAACCCAAGGTGGACTGCCCGCGCTCAAGCGCGCGCTGTGCGACTACCTGACGCTTTCCCGCACGGTACGCTGTCGTCCTGAACAGATCGTGATCACCCAGGGTGCGCAGCAAGCGTTCGAACTTATCGCTCACTTACTGACCGATAGCGGCGATAGCGTTTGGATGGAAGAACCCGGCTACGGCGGCGCCCAAACGAGCTTTATGGCAGCGAACCTCAACGTGGTTCCCGTACCGGTAGACGCCGAGGGCATGAATCCAGCGCTACGACCTGCTGACGCTCCCTCACCCGCGCTGATCTACGTAACGCCCTCGCACCAGTATCCAAGCGGGGTAACGATGCCACTGCCTCGTCGTCTTGCCTTGCTGGAACAGGCTAGCACGCAGAACGCCTGGCTAATCGAAGACGACTACGATAGCGAGTTCCGCTACGACATCCCTCCCGCCCCATCGCTCCAAGGCCTCTCGACCGATGGCCGGGTGATCTATGTGGGTACCTTCAGCAAAGTACTCTACCCTGGCCTTCGCCTGGGCTATCTCGTGCTGCCCACCGCCATGGCGGATACGTTTCGGTTGGCGCACGCAAGGCTGCATCGCGAAGGCCACTACCCCTTGCAAGCCGCAGTGGCCGAGTTCATCACCAAAGGGGATTTTTCACGTCACATTGCACGAATGCGTACGCACTATCGCCAACGTCAAGCCTGCCTGCGTCTCGCACTGGCTCCCGCCGTCGAGGCTGGCCTCAGGCTCTCATCAGGCCACGCGGGCATGCACCATGCACCTTGTCGCCGAGCTAGAAAGCCTGCAACTGGAAGCGACACTCATTGATGAAGCCGCCAACGTAGGTATCACGCTCTCTCCACTTTCGCGCTATTACTTGGGCTCGGCCCCACGCCCGGGCTTAGTGCTGGGCTACGCAGGTGCTACCGAGGCAGAAATAGCGCGCGCGGGCGGCTGGCTGGCGCAGGCATGGCTGGCACGCTAAAGCGGATGGGATGCCTCGCATGCGAGCATCGTTGCGCTTTGCATCCTTTGTGGCAACTTACTACACTTTATAAAAATTGATTGGTAGGAGATAGCAATGGCTACACACAGCGTTCGCCTTGATCAAGCCCTCGTCGAGAAAGCCACCATCATTGCCAAAGCACTAAACCGTACTCCGCCCAAACAGATCGAGCACTGGGCAAGAATTGGCGAGATGATGGAAGACAACCCCGATCTGCCCTACGAGTTCGTGCGGCAGGCCATTATTGCGCAGGCAGAGCGAGACGCAGGGAAGCTAGAGGCGTACGACTTTGACTGAAACACTGCGCGTCTTACAAACGCCAACGTTCAAAAAAGCAGTAAAAAAGCTCAAGCCAAACCAAAAAAAAGATCTGGATAAAGCGGTGCGAGAGCTGATGGCAGAACCCTACTTGGGCGAGAAGAAGAAGGGATATCTCGCCTTTTTGCGAGTGTATAAATTCAAGATGAATAAACAGCTCACGCTACTGGGCTATAGCGTTGACGATGGGGCTTTCGTGCTCGAACTGATGGCACTGGGCTCACACGAAAATTTTTATCGCGACCTCAAACAGAAAAACGCCTCACCCTCGCAGCGAGGATGAGGCGCTTGGCCAAGCATTTTCACGCTATGGCGCTACGACTTCACATCGTTACCAAGCTCAGCTAGACGCTCCGAGCTTAGGGCGATGTCGGCATTTTTGTTCACGCCGATGCCCTGGTCGATGATGTTTTGGGCAATGCTCTTGGCGTCATCGAGCGAGTGCATAACGAAGGTGCCGCACTGGTATTCGTTGAGCTCGGGAATCTCATCCATGCGGTTGAGTTTGAGCACGTCGTGCATCGAGGCAAGCCAGGCGTCGCTCACTCGCTCTTCAGAAGGGGCGCCCAAAAGGCTCATGTAAAAACCGGTACGGCAGCCCATCGGCGAGATATCGATGATCTCGACACCGTTGCCGTTGAGATGATTACGCATGAATCCGGCAAACAGGTGCTCAAGGGTATGAATGCCCTTTTCCCCCATCATGTCGACGTTGGGCTTGTTGAAGCGCAGATCGAACACGGTGATGATATCGCCAGAGGGCGAGTTCATCGTCTTGGCGACGCGAACCGCTGGGGCGTTCATGATGGTGTGATCCACGGTAAAGCTATCGAGTAACGGCATATCGGCTCCTTGCAAGTCATCGGTTGAGGCAGCATCGAGCGGGTAGTGTTCAGTATAACCAGCACCCGACACCGCGCACGCATCACTTACATTCTACCGCGTCGGGCTTTGTGCTTTATAGGCTGAGCTACTACATACACGCCCAACGCTCTTCGTATACTTACAAAACCCGCTTGTAGTAGGGTGGCGTTAGCGTTTCATTCTCACTACACGAACGGGGACACGGCGTTCCCACAGGGGGCTATGTGTCTCAATCTCTCTCTTCGCCCGCGCCTGCGCGCCACCTGAAATACAAGGCCTGGAGCGTGCACGCCCTGACCGCCAGCGGCGTGCTGCTCGGTACCATGGCACTGCTCGCGCTGATCGATACCAACCCAGTGGCCTGCCTACTGTGGCTCGGTGCAGCAATGATGGTGGACGGCTTCGACGGCACCCTGGCGCGCAAGTACGAGGTCAAGACCGTCCTGCCTCACTTCGATGGATCGACCCTGGACATGGTCATCGACTACCTAACCTGGGCCTTCATTCCCGCCCTGTTCATCTACTTCTTCGTTCCACTGCCGCCTTACCTAGCCCTGCCTGCGGTCTTCGTCATTCTGCTCTCGTCGATGTTCTGCTTTTGTAATGTCGACATGAAAAGCCAAGATAACTACTTCGTCGGCTTTCCCGCCGCCTGGAACATTGCCGCCGCTTACTTCTATCTGCTCGATCTCTCCCCCTGGGTCACCGCCGCGTCTATCGTCGTTCTGGCCCTGCTCACCGTTACCAAGATGAAGTTTCTCCATCCGTTTCGCGTGCGCCGCTTCATGCCGCTCAATATCGCCGTCACCTTGCTGTGGTGCGTCTGCGTTACCGCACTGCTACTCTCAACATCAGCGCATGCTACCTGGGCGCTGTGGGGCTGGGGCCTTACCACGGCCTATTTTGCGGGCATGTGCCTATGGCGCTCGGCACAGGAGTGGTTCGCCTAACAGGTAGCGATATTCATGGACGAAGGAGCAAGACGATGGCACTGACGCCAACGCAAGCCACACGCTTCAGAGAGCTTGCCGCCGAAACCGACGGCATCGATGTCGAGATCTACGCACGCTTCGAGCGCGACCCGCTTACCCCCATCATCGGGCTTGGGCGCCGCAACGTGCGCGTTGGCTTTTTTGGCCGCGACCCAGGCCGCGACGAAGTACGCTGGGGCGAGCCTTTCATCGGTGCAGGCGGCCAATTGGTACGCAAAGCGCTCTACCAACACCTTTACGGCGAAGAGATGCCAGACTTCGAAGCATCGAAAGCGGTAGGCGAGCACTTTTTCTGGATCAACACCGTGCCCTATAAGCCCATAGGCAACAAGGCGTGGTCAATGAAGGTCAAACGCCGCTTTCATGGGCTGATGAACGAGGTCCTGATCTCACACTGGGAGGGCCGCACACTGATTACTCTCGGACGCGAAGCCTTTCTATGGTTCGGCATCGATCGCCCAAAAGAGGAGCGCGACCGCCTTGAAGCATTCTGGAAGCGCGACGACCGCTTCGAAAGCCATATCGACGTCACTCTGGAAGACGACCAAGGCAAGGAGCAAACCTTCACGCTCTACCCACTCCCCCACCCCTCGCCGCTCAACCAAACGTGGTATGCCCGCTTTCCGGGGTTATTAAAGCAGCGTTTGGAGGAGCTGGATGTGCGGGAGGGGAATTTGATGCTTTGAGGGTGAGTGATGTACTAGCCCATCCAGATAATAGTGCCGATATGCATCAGAGGATGGCGCTGTTTGAATACTCGACGAATTTCTAACCTTGACGCCTAAAGCGAAAGGCATCCATGTCAGCCTCTAGCGTTACCTATCTACGGTTCATCCCCGCGCCTGCGGGGAACGGCATGGGCTAAGTAACCCCATAAGGCCGCCGAGCGGTTCATCCCCGCGCCTGCGGGGAACGGGTGGCCAGGCCGTCGAAGCTGATATCGCTCGACGGTTCATCCCCGCTGGCGCGGGGAACGGTCTAATTGTAGACGATTGATCTAGAAGGAAAAAATAGATGGCGTAAAAGCCACCAACGATTTAGATCATTTTTTGATCAGTTGCAAACTGTTAAAGAACAACGAAATCAGCACCTTACAAACAATCTTTAAAATGCCACCAACGTGATTTTATCGCCCGTATACACGCTGGTTTATATCCAGTTGGAGGCAATTACTCGAGCGGCTGCAAGGCCTCCTCGACCATCGTACCGGCGAGCGAGCCCACGCAGCGCACGGCCTCTTCAATGGCTGGTGTGAGCGTGAACGCGTAGTTCAGTCGCAAACATTGACGAAACTTGCCTGAGGCGGAAAACAGCGACCCAGGGGCCACGTGGATTCGATGCGCCGCGAGGCGTTCGTTGAGGCGTACGCAATCCACGGCGGCGGGCAACTCTACCCATAATAGAAAACCACCCTGGGGGTAGCTGATGCCAGTACTTTGTGGAAAGTAGCGCTGTACCCACTGGATCATGACATCGCGCTGCCGCTGGTACTGACGCGTCACGAAGCGCAGGTGGCGATCAAAATATCCTTTGGCAACGAACTCCGCCACCGCCAGTTGGGGCAGCGTGGCCGAGGCTCCAGTGGAGACGTACTTCATGTGCAGCGCCTGATCACGATAGCGGCCCGGCGCTAGCCAACCAACGCGAAGCCCTGGGCCCAACGTCTTGGAAAAACCACTGCACATCAACACTCGGCCATCGTCGTCAAAAGATTTTACAGTAGGGGGGCGGGGCGCGCTAAACGCCAGGTCGCCGTAGATATCGTCTTCGATGATTGCCACATCGAAGCGCTGCGCCAGTTGCACCAACGCACGCTTGCGCGCTGTCGGCATGGTATAGCCCAGTGGATTATTGAAGGTCGGGGTAATCTGTATCGCCCGAATCGGCCACTGCTCGAGGGCAAGTTCCAAAGCCTCCAGGCTAATACCGGTTTGGGGGTCGGTAGGTATTTCTAGCGCTTTCAGGCCATTAGCTTTGAGAATCTGCATGGTGCCGTAGAAGCTTGGCGAATCTACCGCGACCACGTCACCAGGCTGAGTCAGAGTGCGAAGCGCAATGGCCAAGGCTTCTTGGCAGCCCGTGGTAATCAGAATGTCATCCGGATGTAGCAGACAGTTGGAAGCCACCACCAACTTGGCCACCTGCTGACGAAGCTCAGGGCTTCCGCTGAGCTTGTCGTAGTTGAAGCCATTCAGTTCGGTTCGACGGTGCAGTCCAGCGAGAATTTTCGATAGCGGATTGAGCGTTGCATACTCCAGGTTAGGTATGCCTCGCCCCAACAGCAGTCGATGATCGTCGCGCTGAGTTGCCACCAATTCGAGTACCTGATCCCACTGGGAAACATCGAGCGGCCGTTGAGCTGGGCGCGATACCGAGGGCAGCACGCTTGGAGCGCCTCCCGAAAGCACGAAGTAACCCGACTTGGGCCTGGATTCGATAAGCGCAGCGTCCATCAACTGACGATACGCCGCCTGAGCCGTCGAGATCCCGACAGACATCTCCTGGCAAACGGCGCGGATGGAAGGTAGCCGATCTCCAGGGCGATAGAGACCGTGCTCGATACGTTCGCGCAATACAGCAGCCACTCGTTCATAGCGTGTCACGGCACGTTTTCTCCTTGGCCATACAGTTAGGCGTCAATGGCACCTTACAGCCCACTAAAATAGCGCAACTGTATCCTTAAAACACTTCTATCTATATCTGTATTGAAGCAGTGTCGCTGCGTAGCCTGAATGGACTTATCACGGAGGACTACCCATGCGCCCATTCAGCCTTTCTCGGCTTCTTTATCGACTGCGCGACTATCAGGAGCTTCGCCGTAGCCGCCGCCAGTTGCTGACTCTCAACGACCGACTCCTAAGAGACATCGGCATCAGCCGCGCCCAGGCTCACAAGGAGGGCCACAAACACTGTTGGCGCTCCACTTCTTTCGACAAAAGATGCCCATGACAAGCCCCAGTGGGCAGATCCTCACCCAATCGTTACAGTGAGGTGTAACGCTCAGAAATATTACTCAGGAGATGCTGATGCCCTTAACTACGTGGCTCGTTTTCATTGCGGCGGCGCTGGTGAGTATTCTAAGCCCTGGCCCGGCGTTTTTAGTGGCGGTGCGTAACGGGATGGCGGGAGGGTATCGGCGCGTGGCGCTGTCGTCGTTGGGCAATATCACGGGGCTTTTGCTGCTGGCGGGGGCGGCGGTACTGGGGCTTGGAGTGATGTTGAAGGCGTCGGAGGCGCTTTTCACGCTGCTCAAACTGGGCGGTGCGGGTTACTTGATCTATCTCGGTATTCGCCAATGGCGTAGCCGTTTGCCGCTGGTACCCACGAACGCTGAACGCGCGCCAGTTAGCGCCTGGCGCACGTTCAGCGAGGGGCTTTTGGTGGCGATGAGCAATCCCAAGGCCATCCTGTTTTTCACCGCGCTGTTTCCGCAGTTTCTCACTACCCAGCGCGCGCTGCTGCCGCAGTTCTCGATCATGGTCGGCACCTTCATGGCGCTCTCTTTTCTCACCTTGATGAGCTACGGCACGCTGGCAAAGCAGCTCGCCCGCTGGCTCGGCGCCGCGAGCCGCAGGCGGCTGGTCAATCGCGTGCTGGGCAGCGCCTTCATTGGGCTTGGGATGTCGCTACTTAAGCTGCGTCAGCCGGTGTAAACCTTTACTTACAGGCGACGTCCCTTGAGCAGAAGCCCCAACGCGATACAGCTAAGTAGCGCCACGATAAGAGCAAAGCTCAGCGCTGCGGTTTGCTGGCCTGCGATGCTACCCAGCAGGCCGATACCGACGACCGGCAGCGAAATGGCCACATAAGCGACGACGAAGAACGTCGATACCACGGCGGCGCGGTGGTTGCTCTCGCTGGCAGATGACACCGCCCCAAGGCCCGCACGAAAGCCGATGCCCTGCCCGATACCCGATACGATGGCCCCTAGCACGAAGCCCAAAAGCGCCTCGGCCACGATGCCCCAGGCAACGATCAAGACCCCCACCAACAGCACCGCACAGCCGATGGGCAAACGCTTGGCCTGAGGTAAGCGATCCTGCAGGATCTGCCCGACGGTCGAGGCAATGAACAAAAGCCCCACAACGAAGCCGATCAGCGCGTGGTTGGTGTAACCCAGCTCACCGCCCAGCATCGAAGGCGCCGAGGCGGTGAAGAAACCGCAGACCATAAAACCGGCAAAGGCAGCAATCGAAGCAGGCAAGAACACGGAACGCACTTCGGCTGGAATCCTCGGCGCCTGTATGCGCAGCCGAATCTTATCTGGGCGCTTAACCGTCTCCGGAGCGCGCCAAATACAGATCACGGCCACCAGGACGAGAACGAAGTGCACCGCAAAGGGCACCACCAGCGGCATAGGAAAGAGCGTGGCCAATACGCCAGCCACAATGGGTCCAAGGCCCAGTCCGCCCATGTTGGCAGCCGTCGCGATCAGGGTGCTGGCACGCCCCCAGGCAGGTGGCGCCAGCTCCATTACCGCAACCGTCGCGGTACCGGTGAAGATACCGGCGGAGAGCCCCGAAAGCACCCGTCCGGCTAGCAACATGCCGATTCCCTCGGCGTTCCAGAACACCACATCGCTGATCGCCGAGAGCGCGAGGCCAGCAAACAGCAGCGGTCGCCGCCCGAGCTGGTCGGACCAGCGGCCAGTCACCAGTAGTGCCGCGATGACGCCAGCGGCATAGACGGCGAAGATCACCGTCACCATCAGCTGTGAAAAGCCCATGGCGTCGCGGTAGATAGGATAGAGAGGCGTAGGCAGCGTGGTGCCCATCATGGTAGTCATGAAAGCGAGCGCGGCGCCTAGAAAGATGCTCGCCGAGCGCGCTTGCGTAGGCGGTGAAGTCGACATGAACGATCCTTTCCAAAAAACGACCCGCTGCCGGGGCAGCGGGTCATGAGTGCATGCATAGTGTAGCCTGAATTAGCAGACTAACTAGCCTGACATTATGGCGATTTCTAATAGCGCTCTTCCTATCGATGCGTACTCAATGCCCATCGCGCGCCACCGGCTCGACCGGGCGTAGATTACCCAGCCCCTCAGCAATCAAGCTCAGCTGGCGCACCACCAGCGCGCCGGTCTCCTCGTCGCCGCCGGTGAGCTGGCGGCGTTTGAACTCGCGCTTGATCGACTCCCAGCGGGCTTTCTCCTCGTCGTTTAGCGTGCCGCGAATCTCGCCTAGTTTGAGCAGGTTCTCCTCGGCGCCCTGGGTGAGAAGCTGCGCCTCGCCGACGTAGTGGTCGTCGATGATCGCTTCGAGCTCGGCGTCGCTCAGGATGGGCGAGATCTTCTCCGCCAGGCGGCTCATGTTGCGGTAGCTGCCCTGCAGGCGAAACGGCGGCTCAGTGCGGTAGCGATCGTCCTGGGCGCTAGAGGCGATGTACTGCTGGTTCACCTTGAGTACCACTTCGCGCACTTTGAACAGGTTGTTGAGCACGGCGATGATCTCTTCGCGCTCGGCGGCGCTGTAGTCGTGCTCGAAGTCGGTGCTGGGCACCTCGCGCCCTCGGGCAAGGTCGACGAAGCGGTAGAAATCGTCGAGCCCACGGGTGGCAAGCGGCGCCAACACCGTATTGGCGCTCATGGCGTTTTCGATATAGGAGAGCGCGAAGACCTCCTCCATGCCGCTGAGCACATCGCCCAGGTTGTAGACGTCGGCGCGGTTGGCGAGCATGTCCGGCACCTTGAAGACGTCGCCGCTTTCGGTATAGGGGTTGCCCGCCATGGCGATACAGAAGCGCTTGCCGCGCATGTCGTAGGTCTTGGTGCGCCCATTCCAGACGCCATCGATACGCCGACTGCCGTCGCACAGCGAGATGAATTTCTGCAAAAACTCCGGATGCGTGTGCTGGATATCGTCGAGATAGAGCATGACGTTGTTGCCCATCTCGAAGGCCAGGTTGAGCTTGACGAGCTCGGCGCGGGCGGTGGAGTGCGTGGCCGACTCCGGGTCCAGCGAGGTCACGTCATGCCCAAGGCTCGGGCAGTTGATCTTCATGAAGATCAGCCCCAGGCGGTTGGCGACGTACTCCATCAGCGTGGTCTTGCCGTAGCCAGGCGGCGAAATCATCATCAACAGCCCACTGTTGTCGCTGCGTCGCGTATCGCCCACGGTGCCCATCTGCTTGGCCAGGTTGTCGCCGATGATGGGTAAGTAGCTCTCGGTGATCAGCTTGTTGCGCACGAAGGAGTTCAAGGGTTTGGGCAGATACTCCTCGAGCCGCAGGCGTTCGCGCTGCTCGTTGAGCACCGTTTGCCGCCTCGCCTGGAGCGCCGACCAGTCACGGATGGCGATCTCTTCGTGCTGGCGCAAGCGCGCCTGGAAATCATCGAGCTGAAGCGCAAGCTGCTGCTGGTCGAGGCGCTCGTGCTGGCCCAAGAGCCCGCTCACAGTGAAGGCAAGCTCGACGCTGTGCGCGGATGTAAGTAAGCGATCACCTGCATTGAGCATGGCGATAGCCTCGGGCAGGTAGTGCAGCGCAGCCTGCTGACCAGCCTGATCAGCGTAGGCCTTGAGCCAGTGCGCGGTGATTGTCCAGCGGGCGCCGGGCTGCCCTTTCACCACGGCCAGCGCTTCTTTGAAGTGGGCGTAGTGCCCCTGGCGCTGCATGTGGGTGGTAAAGCCCTCGACCAGGCCGTAGGCGTACTGGGTCACCGGAAAAGCATCGCCCTCTTCGGCGAGCTGACGCGCGAGAAACTCGGCGGCGCTGGCCTCTTCGGTCGGCGTGCCCGGCAGGCCATGGACGGCGACGAAGGCGCTTAGCTGCGGACGGAGCTCGTCGATCAGCGCGTGCAATAGCTCCTCGCTTTGCATGATGCGGCATAAGATCCCCGCCGAAAGGCAGCGGGCGCGCAGGTTACGCGCCGCCTCATCGTCGCTTTTACGATCCGCCCAGAACAGCATGGCCAGCGCCCGCGACTGCGGCGCCACGGCCAGCAGCCCCGCGCTTTGGCGTGCAGGCCAGAGGGTGCGCACGATCAATGCGGCGTCATGATCATGAATGCCCTTCTCGTAGCCTTCGCGGTAGCGCGGCGAGGCAAAGGCGGCGATCTGACGCTGCAGCTCCTCCAGGTCTTCGACGTTGAGCGGCGTAGCACCCGGCCGTGAAAGTTCGGCCATGAACAGATAGGCCAGATATTCGGCGCGGTAGACGGTGCGGCTTTCGGACGGCAACGACATCGTCCAGTAGGGTTTCAACGCGCTCAGGCGCTCGTCATCGAGGGGCTCGAAGTACTGGGTGCCGGTCAGGTGCAGCATGATGCGCTCGTCGCGCGGCACCAGGGTCAAATCCAGATGCTGCTGGTTCACGCTGAAGCGGTGGCGCGGCCCCAGGCGAATGACATTACCGCCCTCTTCGTAGATATCGGCGCGGTCACGGACGCTGCGCAGGGCGGCGTCCTGAGCGGCGCGCAGCCGCCCGGCGATATCGTCGGCGTCGAGGTTGGCATTGATGCCGCGCAGCTCCTCCACCATGCTGCGCACCTTGCCCACCATGGCGTCGGCGGCGAAGAAGCTGTGCAACTCTTCTAGGGTGTCGAAGCGCTCGGTGCGTCGGGTGACGTTAGCCAGAATGCGTTGGCTTGCCTCGGTAAGCGTGGTGACACGGCGCTGGCGAGCATCTTGAAGTTGCTGGCGACGGCCTTCGATGCTTTCGTGGGCGCTCTCGCGCTGCTCTAGGATAGCGTTCAAAAACTCGTCGAACTCACCGAACTGGCTCTCCAGCTCCTGGAGCTGGTCGAGCATGCGCGTCATCAGCTGATCGCACTCCTCGGGCTCGTGCAGTGCGCCCACGCCGTTGGCCAAGCTCTGCTCGAACAGGCGCATCTGGGCGGCGAACTGCGCTTTGGCTTCGGCACTGCCCTGCTCGCGCAGGCGAATTTCAGCCTTCGAGCGCTGCTGGTTGATCGCCGCGTAGATGCTCGAGAGATTCTCGGTGATACGGGTCTGCTCGACGGCATCGCCTCCAGGCATGGAGGAGATCAGCCCTTGGATCATATCGAGCCCTGCGGTGAGTTCGCGGTAGCGCTCGACGCACGAAGCCAGCGCCTTGCGGTTCTCCGCCTCGCTCACCTGGGTCTGAATCTCTTGGATCGTCTCGCGGTAGCCCGCCAGGGCCTCGGGCTGGGCGAGGAAGCTAAACGTCTGCTCGGTGAGCGCGGCCTCGGCCTTGTCCAGCGCCGCTTGCAGCTCGGCCAAACGTGCCTGGTCGAGATAGCGGCGCTCACCCAGCGCCATCAGTCGGCCGCGATGATCGCGCAGCTTTTTAAGATAGGTAACGAACAGGTCCGGCGTTTTCCAACTGCTCGGCTTTAGCTCACGCAGTAGCGTCGCCTGGGCGCTGTCGACCTCATCGAGCGCCTGGGCGGTCTGGGCGCGAATGGCCTGGACTTTCTCGTACTCATCGAGCATCAGCTCGGCGGTGTGCTTGAGCTGTTCGAGGGCTTTCTGGATGGCGGCGAAGTCGTCCTCGCCCACCCAGTGGAACTGGTTCAGCGCGCGATCTACCCGGCGGATGATGGCGTTGAAGTGACGCTCGGTCGCCTCGCGCTCGGCGGCGAGCTGAACGATGCCGTTGAGCTCGGCGATGCCGCGCACGAGTTCTGGATTACCGATACGCCCAAGTGGGGTATCGTTGCGCACCGCCTCTTGGGCGTGGAAGCGCTCGGACATGAAGGGCGTGGCCCACACTTGAATCGGATGCACCAGCGTTGGCTCATCCTCGGCGTAGAAGATCGCCAGATGGCCATTTTCCAGCACCGCCGCGCCGTGGCCCACCATGGGCGTATCGACCTGCTTGCGAATCAGGTTGTAGCGATAGAGTACTACCTGCCCCGTGCTCACCGCATAGAAGGCGTAGAGCACGTCTTCGCCGTTGGGCGAGCGTATCATGCGCTTGAAACGCAGATCCTCCTCGGGCACGTCGAAGGTGGTTAGCTCACCGCTGTTGAGGTAGTAGCCGTTGGGGAAGATGAGGCCGTGGTTTTCGGGTAGCTCCACCACCGAACCCGCCATGGCGTCGAGGCGTTTGACGTGCTGCTCGCTGCGGTTGAACAGGTAGTAGCGCCAGATGGATTCGTTAAAAGGCAGAATACGCACCAGCACCACCGCACCGAGATCGGCGTACTCGAAGGTGGCGTCATCCAGCGACTGCGAGTCCGACTCGACCGGGTCGGTGAAGATACCCTCACCGCTTTTGGTGTTGTTCTCGATCTTGAAGGTGATGTTGCCGCCGAGGTTGTCGACGAACACCGTATCGAGAATATTGAGGTGCGGCGCCCGCCCCTGCACCTGTAGATCGCGCCCGGCGCTCTGCCAGGCGAAGGCGAAACGCTCCGGCAGCACCAGGTCGCGCTCGCCGCGGTTATCGATATAGCGCACCACCTCGCCCCGGCCGCTGAGCTCCCAGCGAAACACGCGCAGGTCGGTGAGCTTTTCACCAATCTGAAACGCCACCAAGAGTTTGCCGTTAAGCGTTACCAGCTGTGACAAGGTGGCGTGGCTGTAGTACTGCTGTAGCTCACGGAAATCGCGCAGGAACTGCTCGTCGGTGAGAAAGCTTCCCTCGAGCGACGCTTCGGTCAGTTCGAGCCCGTCGTCATCGTCTTTGAGGTGGTAGAGCGCAAAGACGTCGCTGGCCGCCAGCGCCTTGCGCAGGCCGAACTGGACGTTGAAGCCGAAGAGTATCTGCTCGCCGATGCGCACCATGTCGCGCGCTATGGCGTTGTTCTCAGTGCGCACCCGGGCGCGGCCCAAAAGCGCCATGTTGCTGGTGCCGAACACCTCGGCGCGCTCGGCGTTGAGCGTAGCCACCGCTGCCCCAAGCTCGCTGCCTTGGCTCGCCAGGCGCCGCTTGATGGTCTCGAACGCAGTACTCTCCTTGACCAGGTTCTCGACGTCTTGGGGCGTCGTATCGGAAGACTCGGCATTCGAGGATCGGGTATCCATCGATCTCGCATCCTTTGGCATCGTATCCGTCCTGAAAAGTGGAAGACCGCAAGCAACAACGCCTGCGGTCTTGGAAGGGAGCGTCTAAGCGGCCAGCATCACGCCGATTCCGACGGTGCGCCGTTAGTGGTCGAGCTGGTGGTGCTCAAGGCGCGCTCGGCAAGGCCGGCAAGCGTTGCTTGCAGCGCCGGTGACTGGTCGAGCACACCCTGGGCCATTTTGCCGTATCCAAGGCCGGAGGCGAACTTGTCGAAGATGCCACCGTCGCCGCCGATCAGCTCGAACTTGGCGTTCTGCAGTGCGGCAGCCATGACCTTGCCGTTCTCCAACATGCCGGTACGCTGGGCGTCGATCTGGGCTATGATCTGCTTCTCGCTGACTTCGAGGTTCATGCGGAACTCCTCGAAGCGGCGCGCCTCTTCGGACATGTTGTCGTAAGCGCGCAGCTTCTCGACCAAGCCGTTGGCTTCGGCCTTGGCCATCGCCTCGCGGGCCTGGGCGCGAGCGCTGCCCAGCTTCTCTTCGCCCATCGCTTCGGCTTCCAAACGCTGCTCGAGTACTCGTACCTCGGCCATGCCGGCCTCTTCGTCGGCCTTCGCCGTGGCGGTTTTGACCTCCGCCTGGGCCAGGCCTTCGCTACGCTGAGCGTGGGCGCGGGCTTCGAGCACCTGCGCTTCGGCCAAGCCATCGGCGGCGGCCAGGGCCTGGTGACCACGCGCCTGCTTCTCTTCGGCGGCGGCGCGCTTCTCGGCGGAGTCCAGCTCGGCCTGGGCGCGCAGCACGGTCTCTTCGGCTTCGAGCTTGGAGCGCTCGAACGCAGCCTCGGCGGCGCGCACTTCCTTGACCTTGCTCTCCTCGGCCTCGGCCTGAGCAGCGGTCAGGCGAGTGACCTTCTTGCGCTCGGCTTCGGCGCGGTTACGCACGTCGTTGATGTTCTCCTCTTCCTCAACGACGCTACGCTCCACCGCGATGCGCTGGCTGGTGATATCGGCAATCTCTTTGCGCTCCTCTTCCAGCGCTTTTTCCATACCGATGCGCTCGATTTCGACCGCCCGTTCGCGGTTGACGTCTTCGAGCTCCTTGGCTTGGCGGATACGCACGTCTTCGATCTGCACGGCACGCTCGCGGGCCTTGGTGGCCATCTCGATCTGACGCTGCTTGTTCTCTTCGGCAATGGCCAGCTCTTCGTCGGTTTTGATCCGCGCCGCTTCGCTTTTGGAGCG
Organism: Halomonas dongshanensis; assembly: GCF_024790395.1. Lineage (GTDB taxonomy): Bacteria > Pseudomonadota > Gammaproteobacteria > Pseudomonadales > Halomonadaceae > Vreelandella > Vreelandella dongshanensis. The sequence goes on along the minus strand of NZ_JAJISC010000006.1, from coordinate 272,673 downwards.
CTCTTGTTGGCGCACCTGCTCAGCTTCAGACTCCTCACGCGAGCGCAGGCTGTCGACCTCTCGCTTTTGACGCGCTTCGGCGTCGGCTTGGGTACGCTCGAGCTCGAGCGCCGCTTCCCGCGCAGAGACGTTCTTACGCTGGATTTCGAGCTCTTGATCGCGCTCGAGACGGTTGGTCTCGACATTGTGCGACGCCGTAATCTCGGTGATGCGCTTGATGCCCTCGGAGTCGAGGATGTTATTTGGGTCGAGCGAACTCTTGGGCGTCTGCTCCAGGTAGTCGATGGCGACGTCATCGAGTACGTAGCCGTTTAAGTCCTCACCGATGGTTTCGACGATGGCATCGCGAAACTTCTGGCGCTCATCGAAGAGCTGCATGAACTCCATCTTCTTACCGACGGTTTTCAACGCCTCGCTGAACTTGGCATTGAACAGCTCATTCACGGCTTGACGGTCGGAGGCACGCCCCGCACCCACCGATTTGGCCACGCGCAGCACGTCTTCGGTGGTGGCGTTGACGCGCAGGTAGAAGGTAACGCCAATGTCGGCGCGCAGGTTGTCACCGCAAATCAGCCCCTCTTTGCCCGTCCGGTTGAGCTCAAGGGTGATAACCGAGATCTGCATGGTCTCGGAGCGGTGGATGACCGGCAGCACCATCGCCCCGGTGAAGTACACCTTCGGCGTAGTGGAGAGATCGTTGACGATCAACGCCTGGCCTTGGTCGATCTTGCGATAGAACGCTTTGAACAGCGACAAAATCGCCAAAATGACGATGATGATGACGCCGATGCTCACCAGCACGGGCATGAGCCACGAAAAATCCATCTTTCTCTCCTTGTTTGCGGGCTATTTAGGGCGGTTGCTTAGAGACGATTACGTTAGGGGCGATGACGCTAAAAGCGCTCAGGCCGCCGGACCAGCCTGGAAATCATCCTCGGGGATGACCCAGTAGGCGTTCTCCTCGGCTAGGTAGTGAATCAAAATGGCGCGGTCGCCGCGGGCCAGCGGCTTGTCGCTACGCACTTGTAAAATCAGGTGATCGCCCTCGATGTGCGCATCGGCGCGGCCACGGGTGCGGTCGACGCTGCCCGAACGTACCGTGCACAGCGTGCCGGTCAGGCGTTTCTCGATGGGCAGGTGTTGGGCCGGCTTGAATAGCGGCCGCAGCGGGCGAATCAGCTGCGCCGTCACGATGACGCCAACGGCGAAACTCGCGATTAGCACTACGCCACCATAGAGCCAGTGCAAGAGCCCACCGCCCATATGGATACCCAGCAACAGTTCGGCGAAGTAGCTAAATAACCATCCACATAGCGCCACGAGCGTGATCGCCAGTGGCAGCGGCACGCCATGCAGCCCAAGTGTGGCTAAAAGACCACCCAGATCTGCCACGCCGTCGCTAAGATCGCCATCGGGAACGTCGCTATCGACCATCCCCGAGAGCGAAATCAACCAGTAAACGACAGCAACGCCGAGCAGAACGGTAAAGATGACCGTGGGAAAGGTGGTCACGATGGCAATAAATAGTGACATGAGCCCTCTATTCCTTGTGAATGCAGGCCTGAGCGGAGAGCGGGTAAAAGGTGCCACCAAAGAGAATGGCACGCATTTGAGAACCTATAAAAACTACAGACTTAGCCAGCAAAATCAAGACACCAAGGCCATTTTCCGAAATAGCTTACAAAAACTATGGCGAATGTCTTACATGGGAAAAGAAGTCGCTACTGAAAAAAACAAATCGGCACCGCTAAGAATTGATATCGCTAGTGATAAAAAAACACCACCGAGCACGGGCCCGGTGGTGTTAAGTCGATAATTGAGACGGTACTTACAGACCCTGTCGTCAACTCTGATTGGCAGGAAACGAGAACTCCGCGCGAGTGGCTTCGCTCACCGAGGGCCAGCGCTGGGAGACCGCTTTGCGGCGGGTATAGAAGCGCACGGAATCAGGCCCGTAGGCGTGCAAGTCGCCAAACAGCGAGCGCTTCCAACCGCCGAAGCTGTGATAGGCCACCGGCACAGGCAGCGGTACGTTGACGCCGACCATGCCAACCTCGATGCCATCGGTGAAGCGTCTGGCGGCCTCGCCGTCTCGGGTGAATAGGCAAGTACCGTTGCCGTACTCGTGGTCGTTGATCAGCGCCATGGCGTCATCCAAGCTGCCTACACGCACGATGCAGAGCACCGGGCCAAAGATCTCTTCCTGGTAGATACGCATATCGCGGGTGACGTGATCGAACAGGCAGCCGCCAACGAAAAATCCCTCCTCGTGCCCAGCGACCGAAAGGTCTCGCCCATCGGCCACCAGCTTGGCTCCGGCGCTAACGCCCTCCTCGATATAGCCCAGCACCTTGTCGCGATGTGCGGCGGTGACCAGCGGACCCATATCGAGTCCCTTATCAGTGCCGGGGCCAACCTTAAGCTCGGCGATCTTGGGCAGCAAGGTTTCGACCAAGCGGTCGGCGGTTTCGTCGCCCACGCACACCGCGACCGAGATCGCCATGCAGCGCTCACCGCAGCTGCCATAAGCGGCGCCCATCAGCGTATTGGCGGCGTTTTCAAGGTCGGCATCCGGTAGGACGACGGCGTGGTTTTTGGCTCCGCCCAAGGCTTGCACGCGCTTGCCGGTCGAGGCGCCGCGCTGATAGATCGTCTCGGCGATGGGGGTCGAGCCAACAAAAGAGATCGCTTTCACCTCCTTGGCATCCAGCAGCGTCTCGACCGCTTCGCGTCCGCCGTGCACCACGTTCATCACGCCCTTGGGCAAACCTGCTTCCTGCAGCAGCTCAGCAACGGCCAAGGCGGCGCTGGGGTCTTTCTCCGACGGCTTGAGAATGAAAGTGTTACCACAGGCGATGGCCATGGGGTACATCCATAGCGGCACCATGGCCGGGAAGTTGAACGGAGTAATACCCGCCACCACACCCAGCGGCTGAAAATTGGACCAGGCATCGATGCCAGACCCCGCGTTGTGGGAGTACTCACCTTTCAGCAGCTCCGGCACGCCGCAGGCGTATTCGACGTTCTCGATGCCGCGCTTGAGTTCGCCCAGTGCATCTTCGACGGTCTTGCCGTGCTCTTCGCTAACGAGCTGCACGATACGCTCGGCGTGCTCTTCGAGCAGTTGCTTGAAACGGAACATCACCTGGGCGCGCTTGGCTGGCGGCGTATCGCGCCAGGCAGGAAACGCGTCTTTGGCGGCGGCGATGGCGCGCTCGACATCGGCGGCGCTGGCATCGGCAACTTGACCCGTCACCTGCCCCGTAGAGGGGTTGGTGACCGCCAAGGTGCGCTGGCTGTTGACCGCTTCGCCGTTGATCAAATGGGCAATAGTACGCATAGAAGACTCCAAAACAGGTTACGCCAGGGCGTCGAGAGTGGTGGCGACCGCATCGAAGAGCCGTTCGAGCTCTGCCTCGGTGGTGCCGAAAGGAGGGCCAAACTGCAGGCTATCGCCGCCGTAGCGCACGTAGAATCCAGCCTCCCAAAGTGCGAGGTGGGCATCGCGCGGGCGTAGGCCCGGGTCACCATTGCGCGGGGCGAGCTGAATGGCACCCGCTAAGCCGTAGTTGCGAATATCGACGACGTGGGCACAGCGTTTGAGTGCATGCAGTTTTTCTTCGAAGACCGGCGCAATGGCGCGCACCTGTCCAGGAAAGTCTTCACGCTCGAGCAGATCCAGTGCGGCGATGCCCGCAGCACAGGCCACCGGGTGGGCGCTGTAGGTGTAGCCATGAGCGAACTCGATGGCGTGCGGCGCGCCCCCTTGGTGCATGAAGGTATCGAAGATCTCGCGCGAGGCGATGACCGCGCCCATAGGCACGATGCCATTGGTGATCTGTTTGGCGACGTTCATGATATCCGGCGTGACGCCGAAGGCCTCGGCACCGGTACGCGCGCCGCTGCGCCCGAAAGCGGTGATGACCTCATCGAAAATCAACAGGATGTCGTGGGCATGACAGATCTCGCGCAAGCGCTCGAGATAGCCCTTGGGCGGCACTACGACACCCGCCGACCCCGACATCGGCTCGACGATGACCGCCGCAATGGTCGAGGCGTCGTGTAGGGCGATTTGGTCGAGCAGCGCATCGGCAAGCTCGGCCCCGGTTTCGGCCTGACCGCGCGTGAAAGCGAGCTTGGGCTGCAGGGTATGCGGAAGATGACTTACGTCCATCAGCGGGCCGAAGTGCTTACGGTTGGGCCCGATGCCTCCTAGACTGGTGCCACCGATATTGACCCCGTGATACCCCTTGGCGCGGCCGATCAAACGGGTCTTTTCCGGCCGCCCTTTCAGGCGCCAATAGGCCTTGGCCATCTTCACCGAGGTGTCGGCGGCTTCGGAGCCTGAGTTGGTGAAGAACACGTGCTCGAGCCCTGTAGGCATGAGACTGGCTACTTTTTCGGCCAGCTGGAACGCTAGCGGATGACCGAGCTGAAAGCCGGGGGCGTAATCCAGCGTGCTCAACTGACGGGTGATCGCCTGGTTGATCTCGGCGCGATTGTGCCCAGCGCCGCAGGTCCAAAGCCCCGAGAGCGAATCGAAGAGCTTGCGCCCCTTGTCGTCGGTGAAATAGCGCCCATCCGCGCCGGTGATCATCCGCGGATGCTGACGAAAATCACGGTTGGCACTGAACGGCATCCAGTAGTGATGGTTGAGTACGGCCTCGGCAGGCACGCGTTCGGTAGGCGAAGGTTGTTGTAGTTCGAACATCGTAGGCTCCTATCAGGTGACCAGAACGCCCAGCATGCGCGCGCTTTCACGTTGATAAAATCTTATTTTTCTTTTCTTCAGGTTAGTAAATCTATACGTAAATAGGCGATATACCCACATGTTGGCTATTGACCGCCACGCTGAAACTCTTTATTGATTATATTTATACGAATAAATACAACTTCACATCGACATCATGGATTACGCCCTCACTGCGGTTTAAGCGCGTTTTTTTCGCCTTTAAGTCGTAATGACCAATAACACTAATAGCCACCATGAAGGGTCTTCTTATGTCCACGCATTCGTCTGGTCTCAAGGTGTTGGGTGCGTACCTAACACCCCGAAAACTCTCGCTCTACGTCAGTATGATGGTGTGTTTTGTCATGCTGGAAAGCCCGCTGATTCTTATCGCCAATAGTATCGAGCCGATGTTATTCGGCTTGCCGTTCTTTCTGGTCTGGAATCTCTTCTGGTGGTTCGTACTGACGATGACGTTCCTCGTCGCCTATCTCACCAACTGGGGGAGCCCTACACCATGAGCCTAACGATCATTGCGGCCTTCATGATCATTCCCTTGGTCGTGGGATTGATGTCGGCCCGGCAGTCCCAGGAGACCAGCGAGGACTTCTTCGTTCAAGGCCGCGCTATGGGAAGTATCGCCGTGTTCTTCACCGTTGCGGCTACCTGGTGGAGTGCATTTGCATTCCTCGGTTCCAACGCGACGTTCTATACCAATGGCCCGGTCTACCTTACCGCGCTGGCCTGGAACCTACTCTTCGGCTTCATGTATTACTGGATCGGTAAGCGCGTGTGGTACTTGGGCAAGCGTTTCAACTACCTGACGCCGTCGGATTTGCTCGGTGATTTTTATAATAGCGAGACGCTGCGGATCGTCGTGGCGGCGATTACACTGATCTTTACCGTTCCCTATTTGCAAATCCAGCTCACTGGCGGCGCCTATCTCATCGAAGTAGCCTCTAATGGCGCCATTCCCTTCTGGCTTGCCGCGCTGCTGTTCTACTTCGTGATCATCGTTTACGTCTGGGTGGGCGGCATACGTGCCATCGCCTGGACCGACGTCATCTACGGCGCCCTTCTGTTCTTCGGCATGATGTACGCCGGTTATTACATATCCACCCACGTCGGTGGGCCAACGGCACTCTTTGCCCAGCTACAAGAGAGCTCACCCGCTCATCTGACGCTACCTGGCCCCAATGGCACCATGGGGTATCCCATGTGGTTCTCGCTGTTCGTCATTACGGCTATCGGCGCGTTCATGGGGCCACAGATATGGCTGCGAATGTACTCGGTCAAAAGCGGTCGATTATTCAACCTGATGCCGTTTTTGCTCGGTTTGGCAGCCATTGCCTATATGGGCTCGGTGCTGTCGGGCTACTCTGGTGTGCTGCTCGAACCCGGCATCGCCAACGCCGATCAGATTTTGCCGGTCATGCTGATGAACTATGCCCCTTATCTGCTTGCGTCACTGATCATGGCAGCGGGCGCGGCGGCCGCCATGTCCACTGCCAACTCGCAGATTCATGCGGTCTCGACCGTAGTCACCATGGACATCTACCAGCGCTATGTGAATCCCAGCGCTACCCAAGCCCGTATCGTCTTCATTGGGCGACTGTCACTGGTCGGGTTCTCGTTGGCGGCTTACATCATGGCGCTGACGGTTCCGGGCGTATTGGTCACCATCGGCATTGCAGCGCTAGCCGGTACCGCACAGTTGGTAGTGCCAACCCTTGGCGCCATCACTTGGAAGCGAGCTCACCCCACGGCGGCACTCGCAGGGCTTTTGGGCGGTGTTGGCTGCGTTCTGCTGATGACGTTTGGGCCCTTGAGCGCCCCCTTAGGCTTTCATGCTGGAGTATGGGGGCTGCTGCTCAATACGCTGCTCTTCATTGGTTTGAGCCACGTACTCACGCGCGGCGACGCCGATGTAGTGGAACGCTTTGCCAAGGCGCGACGCGATTACGACGGCGAGTACCACCCTGAGCGTACCACCTGCGCGGCTTCCGCACCCGCTAGCCTCGGTCAGTAGACGTCATCATGCCCCGAGACCAGCCACGTCGCCCCAAGCTTGCCGAACTGATCAGCAGCGATATCAAACGCTGGATCGCTGCCGAATCACTTGGCGAAGGCGACCGCTTACCCAACGAGAAAGCATTGATCGCGCTCTACGGATGCGCCAAAGGTACCATTCGTGAAGCGCTCAAGATTCTCGAGGTCGAGGGGCTGATCACACTGAAAACCGGCCCCGGCGGCGGTGCCGTGATCAGCCAGCCCGGCATGGAGCCCGCTAGCCGAATGCTGCGTAACTTTCTCCACTTCCAGACGATCGACAGCCAGCAGGTCTATCAACTGCGTAAACTGCTGGAGGTGGAGCTTGCCGTATCGGTAGTGGGCCTGCTCAGCGACGCCGATTTCGCTGCACTCGAAGCCAACGTAGCGGCATGCCACTGCCATCACGATGACATCGACCAGCGGCGTCAGCGCTTCTTGGAGCTAGGCTTTCATCAGCTTTTGGCCCAGGCCTGCCCTAACCCACTACTCGCTTTCGTTTGCCATTTTCTCAACGACATGCTGCGTGACCTAGTGGTGGTCAAAAAGGCCTACCTTCCTGAACGCAAGCAGTTCGACCACGCCAACTGTACCTACCACCGCCAGCTCATCGACGCCTATCGCGCCGAAGATACCGCTCGTGTTCGTCACCTCATGCGCGAGCACATGGAAGATGCCGAACGGCATATGGCCGCGCTGGAAGCCGAAATGGCAGCCCAGATGTTGGTCAGCGATGACGTTGCTGCTCAAGCTACCTCTTCGCCGCTGGATGCACTGACCCACGCCGACAGGCTGGTGTCTTCCAACGCCCTTATCACCTCACGAGGAAGTGATCATGACCGTAACCAATGAGTCTCGCCCAAGTGAAGACGCCGCCACCGGGAGCGTCTTCGCGGCACTGCACACCGATAGTGACCGCTTGTGGCAAGCGTTGATGGAGATGGCCAAGATTGGCGCCACGCCAAAGGGTGGCGTCAACCGCCAAGCGCTGACCGAACTGGACCGCCAGGGCCGCGAGCTCTTCATTCAATGGTGTCGCGCCGAGGGCTGCACCATTCGCGTTGATCGTATCGGTAACGTTTTTGCCCGCCGCCCTGGGCGCGTGGATGGCCCAGCGGTGATGATGGGCAGCCATCTGGACAGTCAGCCCACCGGGGGCAAGTACGATGGCTGCTTTGGTGTACTCGCCGGCCTGGAAGTCATCCGCACGCTCAACGCCCATAACATCACGACCGATGCGCCGGTCGAGGTCGTCGCCTGGACCAATGAAGAGGGCTGCCGTTTCGCACCTTGCATGATGGGCTCGGGCGTATTTACGGGCGAGCTCGACTTCGACACCATGCTCGCCCGTACCGATGCCGAAGGCGCCAGTGCGGGCGAGGCGCTAGACGCCATTCACGCCCGTGGCAGTGACAACGTCAGCATCGATGAAATCAAAGCTTATTTCGAGCCGCACATCGAGCAAGGCCCCATCCTGGAAGATACCGATACCACCATTGGCGTGGTGATCGGCGCGCTCGGCCAGAAGTGGTTCGACCTCACGCTCACCGGGTTGGAAGCGCACGCAGGCCCCACGCCGATGCACCTACGTCGCGATGCGCTTCTGGGCGCGGCCGAGATCATTCAGGCGCTCAACCATATCGCCAGCGAGCACGCGCCCCATGGACGTGGCACGGTGGGTTGCATCACGGCGCATCCGGGGTCGCGCAACGTCATCCCTGGCGAGGTCACGATGACGTTGGATATGCGCCATTGGGAGCCCGAAGCGCTCGCCACCATGAGTCAGACCCTCGCCACGTCCATCGCCAACATCAGCGAACGCCATGGCCTCGACTACACGCTGACGCCAACCGCCGACTTCGCCCCAGAATTCTTCGACGAGCGCTGCGTCGAAGCCGTGCGCCGAGGCGCAGAGCGTCTTGGACTATCGCACCGAGAGATCATCAGTGGTGCCGGGCACGACGCCATTTTCATTGGTCGCGTGGCACCTGCAGCGATGATCTTCATTCCCTGCAAAGACGGCATCAGCCACAACGAAGCCGAGAGCGCCACCCCCGAACACGTCCACGCGGGCGCCAATGTCCTATTGCACGCAGTCCTCGACGCCGCCGGAGTTGCCGCATGAACCTCGCATCGATCACCGCGACCCAGGCGCTGGCACGCTTTCGTGAAGGCTCGCTCTCACCGGTCGAGTTAATCGACTCCTGCCTTACGCGCATCGAACACTACCAATCACTCAATGCCTTTAGTTGTATCAATGCCGCCCAGGCACGCCATCAAGCAGAGGCAGCGGCCAAGCGCTGGCAAGCGGGAACCCCATGCGGGCCACTCGATGGCATTCCCATCACCATCAAGGATTTAACACCCACCAAGGGGCTGCCAACGCGGATGGGGTCGACCTCGACCGATGCCGATGGGCCCTGGGACGTCGATGCGCCAGTTAGCGCACACCTGAAGGCCGCGGGTGCCATCGTCATTGGCAAGACTACCTCGCCGGAGTTTGGGTGGAAGGGGGTGACCGACAACCCGCTGCACGGCATCACGCGTAACCCCTGGAACCCTGCGCTAACTCCAGGCGGCTCTTCGGGGGGTGCAGGAGTGGCGGCAGCGCTCAACCTCGGGCTTTTGCATCAAGGCAGTGATGCGGGCGGCTCGATCCGCATTCCTGCGAGCTTTACCGGCACCTTTGGTATAAAACCAACCTTCGGCTGGGTCCCCCAATGGCCTGCCAGCGCCATGAGCACGCTTTCGCATCTGGGGCCAATGACACGTAGCGTGGCCGATAGCGCTTTGATGCTCAGCGTAATGGCCCAACCCGATGCGCGCGACGGCTACGCAGGCAACCCACAAGGCCCAAACTGGCAAACACCGCCACCCGCCGACCTGCGCGGCTGGCGCATCGCTTTCAGCGCCAACCTTGGCTATGTCGATGTAGCGCCGGATATCGCCCGATGTGTTGCCAAAGCAGTTGCCCAGCTGGAAGCGCTGGGCGCCACGGTGGAGCATATCGATCCTGGTTTCGACGACCCGCTGACCACGTTCAATACGCTCTGGTTCAGCGGCGCAACGCAGGTGCTCGAACGCTTAAGCGATGCCCAGCTAACGCATATCGACCCGGGGTTTGTCGATATCGCTCGACGAGGACAAGCGCTCGCGCTTGCAGATTACCTCGCGGCACGACGGCAGCGCAGCGAACTAACCGCCACCATGGCCGCGTTCCATCAGCGCTATGATCTACTCATCACGCCCATGATGCCCATCGCACCCTTTACTGCCGGGCACAACGTACCACCGGAGGGGCCTTACCATGATTGGATGGATTGGACGCCTTTCAGCTATCCCTTCAACCTCACCCAACAACCCGCCGCCTCGCTCCCCTGCGGCCTGGATGATCAGGGGCTGCCTGTAGGACTTCAGCTAGTGGCAGGTAAATATCAGGATATGAAGGTGTTGCATGCGGCGCAGTTGTTAGAGCGGGCGTTGCCAAGGCTAGCGCCGCCTATATTTTGAATACCCACGATGATGGAGCGCTTATCGGCTTTTCATAAAAGCCCAGTACAACCCTGCCGCTCGTAAGCGGCAGGGTTGTACTGAAGAATGGCAGGGGCTCAAACGTTAAAGCACCACGGCATATCCCTCGAACTTTGGTGGTCCGAGGTAGATGCCTTCCGGTGTTTTGGCGCCTGCGTGGGCTTTGCGAAAGGCATCGGATTTGGTCCAGGCGCGGAAAGCGTCTTCGCTTTCCCAGATGCTATGAGAAATGAACAGGGTGTGATCTTCCTGCTTTTCGCCCTGGAGCATTTTGAACTGCTGAAAGCCGGGGACGGAATCAAGGTGTGAGTCGCGGTTGCGCCACACCTCGAGAAAGTCCTCTTCCCGGCCCGGGGCGATACGAAAACGGTTCATAGCGATATACATGGCGCTCTCCTAAATGGTCGAGCTCCGAGCATAATTCACCCAGGCACCGGTTTCATCTCTCGGGCTCTTCCATCTTTATATCTGAAGTACTTGCCCCTACTCGTAGGCAACGCCAACGTGAATGAAAGTCGCGGTTACTGCATGAGGCTGGCGCTGGCATCGTCGTCTAGCGCGAACCCTTCGACGCCGAATTCGGCTTCCAAGGCGAGTAGATAGTGGCGCACGGCACGGCGTGACGACTGCTCGCGAAGGAGATGGCGCACGCTATCCGCCACCTGCTCGAAGGCTAGCACCTGCCCTTCCCGCCGCTCATCGATACGCACGACATGCCAGCCATAGCGCGACGCGAGCGGGCGGCCATGGAGCCCTAGGGGTAAATAGCGTAGCGCCCGGTCGAGCTCTTCCACGGTCTGCCCTGGCGCCAGCCAACCAAGATCGCCACCGCTCGTTTTGGAGGGGCAGGCAGAGTAACGGCTAGCCATTTCATCGAACCGCTCCGGTGCGAAGGTGAGCGTATCGATAAGATACTCGCCCTGCTGGTAGGCAGTATCGCGCTCTTGTGAATCATCTGGCGCGGCGGCAAGCAGAATATGATGAACCCGCATCACGTCAGGCTCACTAAAGCGCTCGGGGTGCGTGGCATAAAAACGTCGGCAATCGTCGTCATTGGGTTCGGGCACGGTGAGCTCCTGCTCTAACAAGGCCGTAATCGCCGATGTTTGCTCCTCCTCCGTGACAGCGTCACGCTCGGAAAGAAGGCCAAGTTGCTCGGCCCGCTGCGTCAGCAATGCCCGAATGACCAGAGCGCGCGCCGCCTGCTGCTGCGCCTCTTCAAGCGTTGGCGCCGTGTGGTGCTGCACTTCACGCGCCACGCTCTCTTCATCGATGGCGGTGCTCCCCACTCGGATCAAAGCCGCGTGAGCGCTCCCCGGGAGCTGTTCGATCTCTATTCGCTGCATGTCATGTCCTCTCGCTTTACACCTCGTGTTGAGTGGCTACCGCCGAACTCAACCACGGCGCCGAACCAGTTGATAGCGTCGGGTCAGGTAGCCCAGCGGTGCGCTCCACACGTGTACCAAGCGGGTAAAGGGGAAAAGCAGGATGATGGTCAGCCCAAGGAAGATATGCAGCCGATAGATCCAGGGCACTTCCTGCATGTAGTCGGCCGCGCCGCCGCCAAAGAAGACGATGGCTTGCGCCCAGCTCGAGAGCGTCAGCATCATTTCGCCATCCATGTGTCCTAGCGAGAACAGAATGGTGATCATCCCAAGGCCTGCCTGGGTGACCAGGATGGCCAGTATCAGGGTATCCATCAGGCTGGACGATTGCCGCACGCGCAGGTTGAAAAGGCGCCGATAGAGCAACATGGCGCCACCTACCAGGCACATGGCCCCGGCAATGCCACCTACCACGATGGCAAGCAATTGCTTGTTGGCTGCAGCGATGAAGGGCTCGTAAACCCAGTGTGGCGTCAACATGCCCACCAAATGGCCAAAGAAGATGGTGATGATGCCGATGTGGAAGAGATTGCTCGCCCAGCGCATGTGCTTGGTGGAAAGCATCTGGCTGGAGCCGGTTTTCCAGGTGTACTGGCCATGGTCGTAGCGAACCAGGCTACCGATCAAAAATACCGTGCCCGCCAGATAGGGGTAGTAGCCGTAAATCAAATGTGTGAGGTAGTGCGCGAAAGCGTCATACATGAGAGCTCTCCCGTTAGCGACCGGTGCGAGGGGTGGAGGAAATATCGGGCATGATGCGTACGACCTGGGCGTGCGTGGCGTGCTTGCGTTCAGCCAAGCGCCGCCCTTCTGCCGACTGCAAGGCACAGTCTTCATCGGAGGTGGCGGAGAAGCGCACGGCTTCCTCCTCCCACACCGCATCGAGTGCTTCGGGCGTGTCGTCGGGTTTCTCCTTCTCGACGTGCGAGCGATGCATGGCGACATCTGCCTCTGCACCGATCAGCGCCAGCAGCGCCAGAGGCGCCAACGCCTGGTCGGCGCTACGCTCTTCCAGGCGCGCCGTGAGCAGGGCCAAGATATGGCGTATTTCGCCTAGCCAACGGCCAATGGCCGCATCGCTGCATAGCGATAGATACTCCAGAAAGACCGGCAGGTAGTCAGGTAGCTCACGGGCATCCAGCTCGAAGCCGGCAGCGCTGTACTCGGCCAATAGATCCACCATGGCCTGGCCGCGATCACGCGATTCACCGTGCACGTGCTCGAACAGCAGAAGCGACGTGGCGCGCCCTTTATCGAACAGCGCGACGTAGTCGGCCTGTAGCTCGAGCAGCTCTTGGTCGTGAAGGCGCTGGCACCAGGCCATCAGGGCGGCTTTCATCTGGCGCGACCAGCGTGGCTCGGCATCGATGATCTCGATCATTTCGCCACAGGCTTGCTGCAGCGGCGCCGTGGGGTAATCGAGCAGTCTCGCCAGCACGCGTAAACTGCGCATACCGCTGGTGGCTACACGGCTTGACGCAACCGGCGGCGCATCGATGGTCTCGTTAGTCATGACGCATATCCTCGAGCTGGGGGTCGAACATACCGACCGGCTCGACCAGTACGCTGGTCTGTTTACGCCCGTTGAACAAATTAGGCTGACTCTCACCTTGGCAACCGTCGCCAAAACTGAAGCCGCAGCCGCCCCGTTCGGGGAAGGCGTCGATGGCGATTTCTCGATGGCTGGTGGGAATCACGAAGCGGTCTTCGTAGTTGGCGATGGCCAGATAGCGATACATCTCCTCTACCTGCACCCGACTCAGGCCCACTGCGTCGATCACGGTGTCGTCGATCACGCCGTCGACGTGCTTTCCGCGCATGTAGAGGCGCATGGCGAGCAAGCGTTTGAGCGCCAGCACTACCGGCGCTTCTTCCCCGGCAGTCAGCATGTTGGCGAGATACTTCACCGGGATGCGCAGCGATTCGATCTTCGGCAGCACGCCGTCAAACTCGATATGCCCTGCCTCGGCGGCAGACTGGATGGGCGAGAGCGGCGGCACGTACCAGACCATGGGTAGCGTGCGATACTCCGGATGCAGCGGTAGCGCCAGCCCCCAATCGATGGCCATTTTGTAGACTGGCGAGGCCTGGGCGGCTTTGATGACATTATCCTGCACGCCATCACGTTTGGCCTGAGCGATCACCTCAGGATCGTGAGGGTCGAGGAAGATATCGCGCTGACGGTGGTAGAGATCGCGCTCATCCGTGGTGCTGGCCACTTCTTCGATACGGTCGGCATCGTAGAGCAGCACGCCGAGATAGCGAATACGTCCCACACAGGTCTCGGAGCAGATGGTTGGCTGGCCGGATTCGATGCGCGGGTAGCAGAAAATGCACTTCTCCGATTTACCGCTTTTCCAGTTGTAGTAGATCTTTTTATACGGGCAGCCAGAGATGCACATCCGCCAGCCGCGGCACTTGTCCTGATCGATCAGTACGATACCGTCCTCTTCGCGCTTGTAGATCGCCCCGCTCGGGCACGAGGCCACACAGGTTGGGTTGAGGCAGTGCTCGCAGAGCCTTGGCAGATACATCATGAAGGTGTTTTCGAACTGGCCGTAGATATCGGCTTGCACCTTGTCGAAGTTGGCATCACGACGGCGCTTAGCGAATTCGGTACCAAGAATCTCTTCCCAGTTGGGGCCCCACTCGATCTTCTTCATGCGCTCGCCAGAAATCAGCGAACGTGGCCGCGCCACGGGCTGATGCTTGCCGATCTTGGCGGTATGCAAGTGCTGGTAGTCGAAAGTAAACGGCTCGTAGTAGTCGTCGATCTCGGGTAAATCGGGGTTGGCGAAGATATTCGCCAGCACACGCCACTTGCCACCGATGCGCGGCTCTATTTTGCCATCGGGGCGGCGCAGCCAACCGCCCTTCCATTTGGCCTGGTTCTCCCACTCTTTGGGATAACCAATGCCAGGCTTGGTCTCGACGTTGTTGAACCAGGCGTACTCGACGCCTTCACGACTGGTCCAAACGTTTTTGCAGGTCACCGAGCAGGTATGGCAACCAATGCACTTATCGAGATTCAAGACCATGCCAACCTGGGAGCGAATCTTCATTTCACGGCCTCCTGAACGCTGTCGTTATTCTCGCCATCGAGCCAGTCGACGTGTTTCATCTTGCGCACCAGCACGAATTCGTCGCGATTGGAGCCGACGGTGCCGTAGTAGTTGAAACCGTAAGAGAGCTGGGCGTAGCCGCCGATCATGTGGGTCGGCTTGGGGCACACGCGAGTCACCGAGTTGTGAATGCCGCCGCGGGTGCCGGTGATTTCCGAGCCAGGTACGTTCACCTGACGCTCCTGGGCGTGGTACATCATCACCATGCCATCCTTGACCCGCTGACTGACGACCGCTCGAGCGGCGATAGAGCCGTTGGCGTTGTACACCTCGATCCAGTCGTTGTCCTCGATGCCGATCTCACGCGCATCGTTTTCGGAGAGCCACACCACCGGGCCACCACGGTTGAGGGTGAGCATCAGTAGATTGTCGGAGTAAGTGGAGTGGATACCCCACTTCTGGTGCGGAGTAAGAAAGTTGAGCGCCTTACTCTTGAAACCATTGTCTTCGGGTAGAGTGAAGCCCTTGGCCGCTTTGGTGTCGATGGGCGGCCGGTAGA
The DNA here is from genome assembly GCF_024790395.1 of Halomonas dongshanensis. GTDB lineage: Bacteria > Pseudomonadota > Gammaproteobacteria > Pseudomonadales > Halomonadaceae > Vreelandella > Vreelandella dongshanensis. The sequence continues at coordinate 257,358 of NZ_JAJISC010000006.1, read as the reverse complement.
CCAGCAGGCTCTCGCCAAAGGCGCGCATCCAGGCGTGATCCTGATAGAACTGCTGGCGACCGCTGACGGTACGCCAGGGGATCAGCTCATGCACGTTGGTATAGCAGGCGTTATAGGAGACGTGTTCGTCTTCCAATCCTGACCATGTGGGGCTCGAGATAATCTTGCGCGGCTGGGCAACGATATCGCGAAAGCGAATCTTCTCCTCATGCTTGGGCGTGGCGAGATGCGTATGATCGCGCCCGGTGATCTTCGACAGCGCCTCCCAAGCCTTCACCGCTACCTGGCCGTTGGTTTCCGGCGCGAGCGTCAAGATCATCTCGGCGGCATCGATAGCCGTATCGATCTTCGGGCGCCCGGCCATCGGCCCAGCTGTCTTGCGATGGTTGAGCTTGCCCAAAAGCTCGACCTCACTCTCGGTCTTCCAACTGATGCCTTTACCGCCGTTGCCGATGCTCTCCAGAAGCGGCCCTACCGAGGTGAAGCGTTCGAAGGTTTGCGGATAATCGCGGGTAACTTCGATCAGCGAGGGCATGGTTTTGCCAGGAATGGGCGCGCACTCGCCCTTTTTCCAGTCCAACACATCGGGCTGAGCGAGTTCCCCGGGAGAGTCGTGCTGCATGGGCAGCGTGACCAGGTCAGTCTCTTCCCCCAGGTGCCCTTCACAGGCCTTCGAAAACGCCTTGGCGATGCCTTTGTAGATTTCCCAGTCGCTGCGCGACTCCCAGGCGGGGTCGGTCGCGGCGGTCAGCGGGTGGATGAAGGGGTGCATATCCGAGGTATTGAGATCGTCCTTCTCGTACCAGGTCGCCGTGGGCAAGACGATGTCCGAATAGAGACAGGTGGTGGACATGCGAAAGTCCAGCGTGACCAGCAGATCGAGCTTGCCTTCCGGGGCGTCGTCGCGCCATACCACTTCTTCGGGTTTCGGCCCGCCGAAATCACCCAGATCCTTACCTTGGATACCGTGGCGAGTGCCGAGCAGGTACTTGAGCATGTACTCGTGGCCCTTGCCGGAACTGCCCAGCAGGTTCGAGCGCCAGATGAACATGTTGCGTGGGAAGTTTTCTGGCGCGTCCGGGTCTTCGGCAGCAAAGCGTAGGGCACCGCTTTTTAGCTGCTCGACGGCGTAGTCGGCCGTACTCATACCGGCGGCTTCGGCGCGGGCTTTCAGGCGCAGCGGGTTGGTATTGAGCTGCGGCGCCGAGGGTAGCCACCCCATGCGTTCGGCGCGCACGTTAAAGTCGATCAAACTGCCTGGGTAGTCGGCGACTTTGGCCAACGGCGAGAGGATCTCCTTGACCTCGAGCTTCTCGTAGCGCCATTGGGAAGAGTGATTATAGAAAAACGAGGTGGAGTTCATGTGACGCGGCGGGCGCTGCCAGTCCAGGCCAAAGGCCAGCGGCGTCCAGCCGGTCTGCGGACGCAGCTTTTCCTGACCCACGTAGTGCGACCAGCCACCACCGCTTTGCCCGATACAACCGCACATGATCAGCATGTTGATCAAACCGCGGTAGTTCATGTCCATGTGGTACCAGTGGTTCATTCCGGCACCCACGATGATCATGCTGCGCCCTTGCGTCTTGGCAGCGTTATCGGCGAATTCACGAGCAATGCGTGTGCACTGCTCGGCGGGCACGCCCGTGATCTTCTCCTGCCAGGCGGGGGTATAAGGGCGAACCTGATCGAAGGCCGTGGCGCCGTCATCAAAGCCGCTTTCGCCAAAGCCGCGGTCGATGCCGTAGTTGGCACACATCAAGTCGAATACCGTAACAGCGAGGATCTCGCCCCCATCGGCCCGCGCTAGCCGTTTCACGGGCAGATGGTGAAACAGCAGATCGTCGGCGGCGCCGATACCTTCACCTTTCACATGGTTGAAGTGCTCATGTTCGATGCCGCCAAAGTAGGGGAACGCGACCCGCGCCACGCTATCGTGGTGGTTTGCCAAGCTCAGTAGCGGTTTGATCTCGACGCCGTCGGCATCCAGCGGCTCGAGGTTCCATTTCCCGACGTTGTCGCCGGTCTCGCCCCAGCGGAAACCGATGGAGCCGCGTGGCACGACGAGTTGATCGCGCGTTTCATCCCAGGCCACGGTTTTCCATTCGGGATTGTTCGTTTGACCGAGGGCTGCATCGAAATCACTGGCGCGCAGCTGGCGGCCCGGCGCGTAGCTGCCGTCCTCTCGCGGTTCGAGTTCGACCAGAAACGGCATGTCGGTGTAGCGGCGCACGTACTCGGTGAAGTAGGCATTGGGCGCATCGAGATGAAACTCTTTGAGAATCACATGCCCCATGGCCATGGCCAGCGCCGCATCGGTACCCTGCTTGGCCGAAAGCCACTCGTCGGTGAGCTTGGAAACCTCCGCATAGTCCGGGGTGATCGAAACGGTCTTGGTGCCCTTGTAACGCACCTCGGTGAAAAAGTGCGCATCCGGGGTGCGCGTCTGGGGCACGTTGGAGCCCCAGGCGATGATATAGCCGGCGTTGTACCAGTCGGCAGACTCGGGCACGTCGGTCTGCTCGCCCCAGGTCATCGGTGACGCCGGGGGCAAGTCGCAGTACCAGTCGTAGAAACTCATGCAAACGCCGCCAATCAGCGAGAGATAGCGGCTGCCTGCGGCATAGCTCACCATCGACATGGCGGGAATCGGCGAGAAGCCGATGATGCGGTCAGGGCCGACGGTCTTTGCGGTATAGACGTTGGCGGCAGCGATCAGGGCGTTGAGTTCGTCCCAATCGCCCCGCACGAAGCCTCCCATTCCGCGGGCACGTTTGTACTGTTTCGTTTTGGCCGGGCTCTCGACGATCGAGGCCCAGGCATTCACGGGGTCCGGGTGCTCCTTGAGCGCCTCACGCCACAGTGCCAGAAGCGGTTTGCGCACCAGCGGATATTTCAGCCGGTTGGCGCTATAGAGGTACCAGGAATAACTCGCGCCGCGTGGGCAGCCGCGCGGTTCGTGGTTGGGTAGATCAGGACGCGTACGCGGGTAGTCGGTTTGCTGGGTTTCCCAGGTGACCAAGCCATTTTTGACGTAGATCTTCCAGCTGCAGGAGCCGGTGCAGTTGACGCCGTGAGTGCTGCGCACCACCTTGTCATGCTGCCAGCGCGAGCGGTAAGCATCCTCCCACTGGCGCGACTCGCTACGCAGCTCACCATGCCCGTCGGCATAGGGTTCGCGGGTTTTACGAAAAAAATTCAGCCGATCTATGAAGTGACTCATGGTCGCTCTCCAGGCTTCTCGGAAAGTGGGCGGCCCCACTAGGCGGGGTTCCATGACGTCGATTCTGAGTGATCGGCCAGCGAATTACTGTGTGGTTACCTCCATATACCCCCCACCTACCCCCAAGGTGATAGACGCCTTGGCGCCGCCGGTATAGCAATGGTCAGCGATGAGTGTTCGGCCTTAACGGCGAGGCGTATCACCTCGCTAGGATAGGCCAGGCAGATCCAGTGCCTGATCCAAGTGTTGAAGCTCCGGCTGGTGCTGGGTGGCAATCTTTTCGGCAAGTTGCGCACCCCTGGGTAGAAGATGGATCTCGATGCGGCGACCGTCGTCGCGCCCCGTACGCCGCTCGATTAGTTCCAACTGAGCACAGCGGTCCACCAGCATCACCGCAGCGTGGTGTTTCGACTGCAGTCGCTCGGCCAACTCCCCAACCGTTGCCCACTCCCGTCCTTCAAACCCTCTCAGATGCAACAGCAGTTGGTACTGCAACGATGTCAGGCCGTGTTGACGGCAGATATCCTCGCTCTGTCGGAGAAAACAACGCAGTTGGTAGCGAAACCGCGAAAGCTTCTGAAAATCCTGTTTGGATAAAAGGGGGGCGTCTGGCTTATCTGGCATAGGTTCTGGCATAGGTGCAGGCCTCTTGACAAATATTGGCAATCGTCTTAACTCTAAAAATATCACATCATGATATAAAACCGCATATCACTCTTGAAACGTTCGTGAGACACGACAAGCGAGGCGATCATGGCACCCCTAGGGCTTCTTCGATTACCCTTCACACCCGGCTCAGGTTGGCAAGCGCTACAACGGCAGCGCCCTTCCATCGCCGCCCTGGCATGGGGCTTGGTGCTTCCCATGTCGCTTTTGCCCCCTCTGCTGTTCTTTTATGCGGGCACCCACTATGGGGATGCCTTCGTTGCCGGGTTTGCCGAGCGTCAATGGCGCTTCATCACCACGATTTTATTCTTGGCCGAGTTGCTCACGTTCTTCGTCATGGGCTGGCTAATCCATGCCGTGGTCAACGCCAACGACGAATTGACCCTTAGTTATCACGACGCTTATCTGCTTGCAGCCTTTGCGCCGCTGCCCTTGTGGCTGGCCTCACTAGCCCTGTTGGTGCCCAACTTAATGTTCAACCTATTGGTAGCGCTGGCAGCACTGGGGCTTTCTTGCCGCTTGCTCTATCACGGTCTACAGGCTCTTTGTCAGCGCGGTGCCAACGACGTCGCGCTCATGTCGGCAACCTATACCATCATTGCCGCTGGCGTACTGGCTTGGGGGCTTCTGATGGCAATTGTATGGGCCTATTGAACACGGGAGATCACTATGGATATCGCACTCAAACGCGCCTATGACAAACCCGCAAAACAAGACGGCCATCGCGTTCTGGTGGATGGCCTCTGGCCTCGCGGCGTCTCCAAAGACGAGGCCAAGATCGCCGAGTGGCGCAAGGAGATCGCGCCCAGCCAAACCATACGCAAGGCATTTCATGACGGCTCGTTAGCCTGGGGTGAGTTTCGACGGCGCTATCTGAAGGAGTTGATGTCTCATCGCGACCTTCTACGCGATTTGGCTAAGCGTGCTCAGAAGGAGAAAGTGACGCTTGTGTTCGCAGCTAAAGACGAGGATTACAATAACGCCGTCATCGTGCGCCAATATCTCAAGATGCTCGGCTGAACCCGGACGAATCATAGACAACACTTGTTGACGTTATCTCACCCAATCGCTACGGACAGGTGCTCGTTTAAGCTGGGGGATGGTGCCACAATAGCTCACTCTGCTTTGTGCTTTCGGGATTGCCATGAAACTGCTCCAACGTTCACTGGTGACGCGCATCCTTGCGGCGTTGATCGCCATCAGTGGCATCGCGTTCATCAGTATTATCTTGACCATGGCTATCTCAAACAGCACCCGCGGCTATGCCTCGGCCATCAACGTGGCCGGGTCGCTGCGCATGAGCGCTTACCGGCTGTTGGGTGAACTCCAACACCTGCACTACGGCGCAACAGCGCGCGATCACGCAACGCTCGAGAACATGACCGCTCAGTTCGACGAGCGTCTTTTCAGTCAGATCCTGATACAAAGCGCCCCCCAGACCCAACATCACGAACGCCATCAACAGCTGGCCGCGCTTCAAGACTATTGGCAACGCACGATGCAGCCCGCGCTCGAAGACGTCACCGCAGGAGGCGAAATAAACGTAGAGGGCTTCGAGGCCATGACCGCCACCATGGTGGGCGAGATAGAAACCCTGGTCGAACAGTTGGAACGAAGCACCGAAGCCAAAATGCGATGGCTCGGCATCGTGCAGCTACTTTTTTTGTTGCTCATTGCGCTCGTGGTCACCGTTTCGCTTTTCGATCTTCGCCGCAACCTCATTGGCCCCCTGCATCGCCTCGTGATCCTGGCCAGAGAGGTCTCTCAGCGCAATTTTGCACATCGCGTACAGCTGGCAGGTAGCGACGAACTGGCACTGCTCGGGCGCACCTTCGACACCATGGCCGCCGACCTTGCCGCCAGCTACGCGGCGCTTGAAGATAAAGTCTCGCGCAAGGAACAGGCGCTGGAGCGTAGCAATCAGGCCATGCAGGTGATGCACGAGGCGAGCCGCACCCTGTTTGGCGGCGGCAACGACCTGTGCACCAGCGCCGCCCCCATGCTGCGCGAGCTTGAAACGCTGCTGGCGATAGGCCCCATCCGTTTGTCGCTCAATGACCCCTTCGACCAGCGCAGAATGCCTGTCTTGCAAACACGCTCCGTCGCCCGTCCTCCCTACTGTCGCGATAGCGCCTGCGATGCCTGCTTGGTAGATCCTCTCCCAGATGATCGCGACGCCAACGATAACCTGGACGTTTTACAACTCTCGATACGCGCAGGCGGCACACTGTTGGGACATCTCGAGGTGTGGTATCCAAAGAATGAGCTGGACGACACGAGCCGTCGCCTGCTCAATATCCTGGCGGATAAGCTCGCGACTGCCGTGTACCTGCAGCGCCGCATCGAAGAGCAGCAACACATTACGCTGATCAACGAACGCACCATCATCGCGCGCGAACTCCATGACTCCCTGGCCCAGTCGCTCTCGTATTTGAAGATGCAGGTGGCACGACTCGAACGCATGCAACAAAAAGAGGCACCGCGTGAAGCCCAAGCCACGGTCTTCGACGAACTCCGAAGCGGCCTGAACAGCGCCTACCGTCAGCTTCGCGAGCTACTCTCCACTTTTCGACTCAAGCTCGAAGGCCCAGGGTTGCAGTTCGCGTTGCATCAGACGGCCGAGGAGTTCTCCCAACGTATGGGGCTTAGCGTTGCATTGGATTATGCCGTGCCACCCTATTTGCTCAACCCCAATGAAGAGATCCACGTTTTACAGATCGTTCGCGAGGCGCTGGCCAATACGCATAAACATGCCCAAGCGCACTGGGTCAGCGTCACCGTACGCTTTGCCGATACTCGCTTGCAGTTGAAAGTCGAAGACGACGGTATTGGCCTGGAAGATGCAAGCTCACCGCCCATGCATTATGGGCTCGTCATCATTCGCGATCGCGTCCACACCCTGAATGGCGAACTCTCCATCGTTAATCGACCCACCGGCGGCGTCTGCGTCGATGTTAGCTTTACGCCCCTGACCGCGCGCTTGAACCAACTGCAACCAACGCCGACTACCGATGATGTGCCGGTACATAAACGGAAACGTTCATGATGTCCCAAATACCTCACGATACCCCCGCCACGCTGCTTCTTATCGATGATCACCCGCTACTGCGACGCGGTGTGGCGCAGCTGCTCGAGCTGGAGGACGACTTGCAGCTGGTGGGTGAAACCGGTCACCCCGAAGAGGGCATTCGACTGGCGGTTACGCTCGAACCCGACCTAATACTTCTCGACCTCAACATGCCGCACGTCGATGGATTGGAAACCCTTCGCCGCCTACGGGAAAACGGCTTTAGCGGGCGCGTGGTCATGTTTACCGTCTCCGACCACGAAGAGGATGTCGTTGCGGCCCTTCGCACCGGCGCGGACGGATACCTATTGAAAGACATGGAACCCGAAGACATGGTAAGGCAGCTACGTCAGGCAGCCTTAGGCCGAATGGTCATTAGCGAAAGCCTGACGGCGCTTCTGGCAGAAGCACTGCGCAATCAACGTAGTACACCCGCTGCCCCCGATATTCATAGCCTGACGCAGCGCGAACGCGAAATTCTCCAACAGCTAGCGGCAGGACTCTCCAACAAGCTGATTGCCCGCAAACTGGATATCACCGAAGGCACGGTCAAAGTGCACGTTAAACATCTGCTCAAAAAGCTCAACTTACGCTCACGCGTCGAAGCCGCTGTTTGGGCGGTGCAGTCCGGGATCACCCATTAACGGAACAATGTAGATACCTCTAAATATCAGGCTTACCTGAACATCGTGCTGCACAATGTTCTCTTCTCAGTGCTTCTTCAATCCAATCAATAATCTAGGGACAGACCTCGCCTACCTCAAAAGAGGTAGGCGATTGATTTATCTATTTTTTAACTGACATCGCGCGCTATTTCACCGCTCTTTCCACGCGTATCTTGGCCCTATCCACCTGTCAGGGTGATGCATAGGAAAAACCATCATGGCCAAGAGAAACGCCGATATCGACGTCTGGGATGTCGAAGACCAACACTTCTGGGAGCAGCAAGGCAAGCGAATTGCCAACCGCAACCTGTGGATATCCATCCCAAGTCTTTTAGCTGGGTTTGCGGTGTGGATGATGTGGGGAATGATCACGACTCAGATGCAGAACCTGGGCTTTGCGTTTTCCGTCGATCAGCTTTTCACCCTCACTGCCCTGGCCGGTTTGTCGGGCGCTACCTTGCGCATTCCCGCCTCGTTCATGATCAGGATCGCCGGTGGCCGTAACACCATTTTCCTAACCACCGCACTTTTGGCCCTGCCTGCCGTCGGCACGGGCTTCGCCCTCATGAGTACCGAGACGCCTTTTTGGGTCTTCCAGGCGCTGGCGCTGCTCTCCGGCATCGGCGGCGGCAACTTCGCCTGCTCGATGAGCAACATCTCTACTTTTTATCCCAGCAAGCAGCAGGGGTATGCGCTGGGTATGAACGCCGGGCTCGGCAACTTCGGCGTGACCACCATGCAGATCCTCATACCACTCGTCATGACCGTGGGGCTCTTCGGGTCGCTGGCGGGTGGCCCCATGGCACTGAAAAGCGCCAGCGGCACCTTGATCGGACGTATCGAGGCAGGCACCGATACCTGGATTCAGAACGCCGGATTCGTCTGGCTGATCATGCTGATCCCGCTGGCCTTCTTCGGCTGGTTCGGCATGAACAACATCCGCGCGATCACGCCCAACCCGGGTGCCCCGCTCACCGCCTTCGGCAAGATCCTGGGGCTCTACGCCGTGGGCCTTTTCACCTCCATCATCGGCATGCTCGCCCTCGACTGGCTCAACATGTGGGTCGCCCTACCGCTCACCATCGTCATCACGCTTGCGCTTTTGCGACTTATTCCCGGTGATATCAAGCCCAACATCCAGAAGCAGTTCGCGATCTTCTCCAACCACCACACCTGGGCGATGACCCTCCTCTACATCCTGACCTTCGGCTCCTTCATAGGCTTCTCTGCGGCGCTTCCACTGTCGATCAACGTCATCTTCGGCAACATGATGGAAACCGCCGCCGACGGTAGCCTCGTGCGGGTAGTCAACCCGGAGGCGCCAAGCGCGCTCACCTGGTCCTGGATTGGTCCGTTCGTTGGTGCCCTCATTCGCCCGGTGGGCGGCTGGATCTCCGACAAGGTGGGCGGCGCCATCGTCACCCAGATCATTTCCGCGATCATGGTGGTGGCTTCCGTAGCAACCGGCTACGTCATGATGCTGGCCTATAACGCCGCCGACCCTAACCAGTACTTCTGGCTGTTCCTTTTGCTGTTCATCGTGATGTTCGCTGCCAGCGGCATTGGCAACGGCTCCACCTTTCGCAGTATTGGGGTGATCTTCGACGCGCAGCAAAAAGGCCCGGTGCTCGGCTGGACCTCGGCGGTGGCCGCCTACGGCGCCTTCATCGCCCCCAGCATCATCGGTGAACAGGTCCAAGCGGGCACTCCGGAGCTTGCCATGTACGGCTTTGCTGCCTTCTACGCTATCTGCTTGGGCATCAACTGGTGGTTCTACCTGCGCCGCGGCGCGGCCATTCGCAACCCGTGATTCATCTGTCCCGGGGTGCCGCCCCGGGCCTTGACCTCCATTCACGAGGCTACCATGAAGATAATGATCGCCTACGACGGCTCACGGAATGCCAAGCTGGCGCTGGCCCAGGTCGTCGAGATGTTTCGCTGCAATCACCCCCTCGTCATCTTGGTGGGCGTCGCCGAGAATCCCCTCGACGCCACCGATCATAACGAGACGCTCTTTCAACAGGCGCAACAGCAGCTGCGCCGTCATCTGGAAGAAGGCGTGACGTTCGCCCAGAAGGAGGGGTTTCAGGCCGATCTTTTACTGGCAGAGGGCGATGCGCGCAAGATGCTGCTCGCCGCCACGCGAAAGCTGGCCCCGGATCTGTTGGTCATCGCCCGCCACAGCCATCGTCCCGATGGAGGCATCATCGCCAGCTCACTGACCTACTTCGTCGACGAACTCGACTACATGACCTTCGGTAGCGTCAGCGCCTTCCTGGCACGCCGGGCTGAGTGCCCCTTGTTGATTCTTCCCAGCCCCTAATTTTCCGTCTCGGTGAAATTCTCCCTCCCCGGAGCGGCCTCCCGGCACCATCACACAGGATGACATGGCCATGAAAGTAGCTGCTGTATTCCAGTTCAAGCACCCTGAAATAAGGGCGCTTCACCTCACCTGGATCGCCTTTTTCATTACCTTCTACGTCTGGTTCAACATGGCCCCGCTGGCCTCGAGCATGTTGAAAAGCGTCGACTGGCTGACGCCGGACGATCTCAAGCTGTTTGCCATCTGTAACGTTGCCTTGACCATACCGGCACGTATCGTGGTGGGCATGGCGTTGGACCGCTTCGGCCCACGGCGGGTTTTCTCGGTGCTGATGGTCAGCATGTCACTGCCGGCGCTGGCATTTGCCTTCGGCAACAGCTTGACGCAACTGCTGGTGGCACGGCTGATCCTGAGCTCGGTTGGCGCCAGCTTCGTGGTCGGGATACATATGACCGCCTTGTGGTTCAAGCCGCGGGACATCGGCTTTGCCGAGGGGTTCTATGCCGGTTGGGGCAACTTTGGCTCCGCCGTAGCGGCCATGTCGCTGCCCACCATCGCGCTCACACTGTATGGCGGCGCCGACGGCTGGCGCTGGGCTATCGCGCAAAGCGCCATCGTCATGGCGGCCTACGGGGTCTACTACTGGTTCGCGATCAGCGACGGCCCCAATACCGGCACCCACCGCCGGCCGCGCAAGGCAGCGGCGATGGAGGTCAGTAGCTGGGCCGACATGATCAAGCTGATCATCTGGACCATTCCCTTAGTGGGCGTACTGGCCATTCTCGTCTGGCGCGTTCAGCAGATGGGTTACCTTTCGGTGGTCTGGGCCGCGGTAGCCTACGCCGTCATCGTCGCCATAGTGATCTATCAGATCATCCAGATTCTTCGGGTCAATCTGCCGATTCTGCGCCAGGGCGTCCCCGAGGATGACAGGTACTCCTTCAACAGCGTCGCGGCGCTTAACACGACCTATTTCGCCAATTTCGGCGCCGAGCTTGCCGTGGTGTCGATGCTGCCGCTCTTCTTCGAGCAGACCTGGGGGTTGAATGCCGCCACTGCAGGGCTGATCGCCGCCTCCTTTGCTTTCGTCAACCTGGTGGCCAGACCGATGGGCGGCCTGGTGTCCGACCGTTTTGGCAATCGCCGTTTTGTCATGCTGAGCTACATGCTGGGCATCAGCGTCGGATTCGCCGCCATGGCCCTGCTGGATGCCCGCTGGCCGCTGTTTCTGGCCGTGGCGGTCACCATTACCACCTCGCTCTTCGTGCAAGGCGCCGAAGGGGCCACCTTTGGCATCATTCCCTCGATCAAGCGGCGCATAACTGGTCAGATAGCTGGCATGGCGGGGGCTTACGGCAACGTGGGCGCTGTGATCTACCTCACCATCTATACTTTCGTCACTCCCACCCAGTTCTTCATGCTGATCGCCCTGGGAGCATTCATCAGTTGGCTGGTCTGCCTGATCTGGCTCAAAGAACCGGAAGGCGCCTTTGACAGCGAGTACTACACCTCCTCGGTCGATCGCGCTCTGGACACCCAGGCGGACACCTCGGCATAGATAGCAAGCTCGCCCCGCCTGAATGTTTTAGCCTGTTTTGGAGCCAGAGAGGCTACCTGCCCACCCAGGTGGGCAGGCTTGCCGTGGGAGTCTCTTCGATGATCCTGCTCATCAGCTGAAGCGACCTCCCTAGAGCGCTAGCCAAGCGCTTCGAGGGACGCCTCGATGATCTCGAGCCCCTCTTCCAGCACCGACTCGGGCACGGTAATCGGCACCAGGATGCGGATGGTGTTGGCGTAGAACCCGCACGACAGCAGGATCAATCCCTTTTCGCGCACCTTGGCGCAGAGCGCTTGGGTGAGTGCGGCATCCGGGTTGCCGTTTCCATCGAGGAGTTCGAACGCCGCCATGGCGCCGAGGTGGCGGCCATGCGCCACGGGCGCAAAGCGGCTTTCCCACGCTTTGAAGCGCTCGCCTAAACGGTGGCCCAGTTGCTCGCTGCGCGCCAGGATATCTTCTTCGTCGATGGCTTCGATGACGGCCAAGGCCGCCGCACAGGCCAGCGGGTTGCCGCTGTAGGTGCCGCCGAGCGAGTTGGGGCCAGAAGCATCCATCACCTTGGCCGACCCTACCACCGCAGAGAGCGGCATGCCGTTGGCGAGGCTCTTGGCGGTGGTGAGAATGTCGGCTTCGATGCCGCTGTGTTCGAGCGCGAACAGCTTGCCGGTACGCGCGAAGCCGGACTGCACTTCGTCCGCAATCAGAAGGATACCGTGCTCGTCACACAGCGCCCGCAGCGCGTTTAGATAATCCGGCGAGGCAATGTAGAAACCGCCTTCGCCCTGTACCGGTTCGATGACGATGGCCGCCGTACGATGCGGGGCGATATCAGTCTTGAACAGCGTGCGAATGGCATTGAGGGACGCCTCTTCACTAATGCCGTGGATTGGGTTCGGGAACGGCGCGCGAAAGACATCGCCCGGCATGGGGCCAAAGTCGTTCTTGTAGGGCAACACCTTGCCGGTCATGGCAAGCGTCATCATGGTGCGCCCGTGGAAAGCGCCATCGAAGGTGATGATGCCACTACGGCCAGTGGCGGCGCGAGCGATCTTGACCGCGTTCTCCAGCGCCTCGGCACCGGTGTTGACCAGCATCGCCTTACGCTCGGGGCCGCGCACCGGGCTTAGTTCACAAAGTTTCTGGCACAGCTGGACGTAAGGTGCGTAGGAGATCACTGCCGCGCTTGTGTGCATTACCTTCTTGAGTTGCGCCTCTACTGCCGCGACGACCTTGGGGTGGCGGTGGCCAAGGTTCAATACGCCAATGCCGCCGGCGAAGTCGATCCAGCGTTGGCCATCGGCATCCCACAGTTCGGCATTTTCAGCGCGCTCGGCGAAGGCCGTGTTGGGGGTGGCCGCGCCGTTAGCGACGAAGCGGTTCTTCAGCTCGTTAAGTTCTTGATTAGTCATTTTCTTTTCTCCTCACAGACCGCCGACACAGACGTATTTCAGTTCGGTAAATTCATCGAGCCCATGATGCGAGCCTTCACGGCCAAGCCCGGACTCCTTGACGCCGCCAAAGGGCGCAAGCTCGGTAGAAATGAGCCCTTCGTTGACGCCGACCATGCCGTACTCCAACTGCTCCATGGTGCGCCAAATGCGCCGATAGTCGGTGGCATAGAAGTAGGCGGCGAGACCAAAAGGCGTTGCGTTGGCCATGGCAATGGCCTCGTCGTCGTGGGTAAAGCGGAAAACCGGCGCCAGGGGGCCAAAGGTCTCCTCTTCGGCTACCGCCATCTTGGACGTCACCTCGGCCAGCACGGTGGGGGTGAAGAAGCGCTCACCGGCGGCGTGGGGCTCACCGCCGCAGACGACCCGAGCGCCGTGACGCTTGGCGTCATCGACATGGCGCTGCACTTTTTCTACCGCCGCCTGATTGATCAGCGGGCCGATGACGCTGCCTTCACTCAAGCCATCGCCCACCTTCAGCGCGGCTACCCGCTCGGCCAGGCGGCTGACGAAGGCGTCATAAACGCCGTCCTGGACGAGAAAGCGGTTGGTACAGACGCAGGTCTGCCCGGCGTTACGGAACTTCGAGGCAACGGCACCCTCAACGGCCGCTTCGATGTCGGCATCGTCGAACACGATAAAGGGAGCGTTGCCACCAAGCTCCATGGCCGTTTTCTTCACCGTGCTGGCGCACTGGGCTAGTAGGCGCTTGCCTACCGGCGTAGAGCCGGTGAAAGAGACCTTGCGTACGCGCGGATCAGTAGTCAGCACCTCACCGACCTCGACGGGTTTGGAGGCCGTCACCACGCTAATGACCCCACTCGGAAGCCCCGCCTCCAGAGCCAAGCTCGCGGCAGCCAGTGCCGTCAGCGGCGTGGCTTCGGCGGGTTTGATCACGACCGTACAGCCCGCTGCCAGCGCCGGGGCACACTTGCGGGTAATCATCGCGAGCGGGAAATTCCACGGCGTAATGGCCGCGACCACGCCGATCGGTTCGCGCAGCACCAGCAAGCGCTTGTCGGAACCGTGGCTCGGCAGTGTCTCGCCCGCCATACGCTTGGCTTCTTCAGCGAAGAACTCGATGAAGGAGGCGCCATAAACGACTTCGCCTTTAGCTTCGGAAAGCGGCTTGCCCTGCTCCAGCGTCATCAGCCGTGCCAGGTCATCAGCATGCTCGTTGATCAGCTCGAACCAGCGGCGCAGCAGAGCCGCGCGCTGCTTGACCGGCGTGGCACGCCATTCACTACCGGCAGCGTAGGCAGCGGCAACCGCATCGCGCGCGTCGTCGGCACCAAGCTCGGCAACGCGCGCTAGCGTTTCGCCGGTCGCCGGGTTATCCACGGCGAACGTTTGTGTGCCCTGGCGCCACTCACCACCGATCAAACCGGGAACGGCGTCGTGGCACCACTGTTGAATGAAGCTCATGAAAGACCTCCTCTTGGGAGCAAGTGCAGTTATAAATCTGCCAGCATGTGACGGTCGCTATAGGCGCGGCCGTAGGTGCGTAGCGAATGGGCGTAGAGCGCTAGCCCAAGCAGCGTCCAGCCGGCAAAAATGCCCCACTCGGCGCCACTGAGCGCGGCCGGGCTACCCGGCAAATAGAGACAGGCCATACCGAAGGAGAGCAAGATGGCCAGGGTGCCGCAGAGCTTGCCGTGACGAATGCGGAAGGGACGCTCCATCTCGGGTTCACGAACCCGCAGTACGACGAAGGAAACGGCAACGAAGAAGTAGGCGATGACGATGCCAAGCCCTCCGGCGTTGACGATCCAGACCAGCGCCGGACGGCCAAAGAAGGGGGCGATGCAGGAGAGAAACCCCATCAAGAAGATGGCATTGGTCGGCGTTTTGTAACGCGGATGCAGCTTGGCAAAAGGAGCAGGCAACATGCCCGCCCGGGCCAGGGCGTAAATGGCACGCGAGCCGCCGATGTAGAACGCATTCCAACTGGTAATGATACCCGCGATACCTGCCAGCACCATGAGGTTACTCGCCCAGGCGGCATTGAAGAGATTGCCCATGGCGTCGGGGACGCTTAGCGAGCTGGCTGCGAGCTCGGTACTGTTCAGTGCCAGGCTCGTCGCCAGAATGATCAGCGCGTACCAGACCACCGCCAGCGCGACCGACATCATCAGCACCTTGCCGATCGCCTTGTAGGGAAGATCGATCTCTTCGGCGGCCTGAGGAATGACGTCGAAGCCGACGAACAGAAAGGGCACCATGACCAGCACCGCCATGATACCTGCCACCACGCCCGTATCGGCTTCGGTGAAAAGCGGCGACATGTTGACCACCTCACCCTCGAAGAGCGCACCGGTGACGAACATCACCCCGACGACGAGGATCATCCCAGTGACCACTTTTTGCACCAAAGAGGCTGTGGTGACGCCGAAGTAGTTGATCAGCATCATGGCGAGCGAGCCGCCCACGCCTACCGCGACCCAGGTGGCTTTTACGTCCCACCCAGCGATGGTCCAGAGATGTCCTACGGCGTAGTCGGGTGCCAAATGCTCGACGACGGTAGGTAGCGCCACGGCCTCGAAGGCTACCACGCTCAGGTACCCAAGGATGATCGCCCAGGTACAGATGAACGAGGCGAAGTGGCCCAGCGCCCGATAGCTATAGACGTGCTCGCCACCGACCTTGGGCATGGCCGAGGCGAGTTCGGCGTAGGTAAGCCCGACCAATACGATGGCAAGACCGCCGATGACGAAGGCAATGATGGCGCCGAGACTACCGGCAGACTGGATGGCGGTACCGGTTAGAACGATCCAGCCCCAGCCGATCATGGCGCCGAAGGCCAGCGCCAGTACGTCGCCGCGGGCCAGCACCCTAACGAGTTTATCCTGTTGCGTCGTTGGAGTATTCATGAGGAGTTTCCAGCAAGTTATTGGCTATTGTGTAGCGCTTTCGGCGCCGGAACGGTCGCTTCGACCGGACGCTTTAACGCTATCAGTCTGGGTAAAAAAGACGAATGCACCACTTTTAGGTTCGACCAGACCACTTTTTGCGTGCACACTCGCCAGACCAAAAAATTCAATGCACTAGACCAGCCAATCACGTTAGAAAATGTGCAAGTGACGACGATGAGTGAGCAAAGAAACGACGTGACGATCGAACACTGTTTGGGTCAGTTGGAGGAGCTCTATGCCCTTCAACCCGAGCGGTTGAGCAAGCAAGTGCGTATCGAAGAGAGCTTGCGCCGGGCGATCAGCGAGCGCTGGCCCAGCGGTACGCGCTTGCCCTCACATCGCCGTCTGGCCGAGCGTTTGGGCGTGGCGCGCCATACCCTGGCGCGTGCGGTGGCCACGTTGATTACCGAGGGGTTGATCGTGACCGGTCACGGCCAGGGCAGCTGGAGTGCGCGCCCGCCCGCACCGCGGCCTGCTGTCGAGACGATGAATGCGGGTGACGCGCAAGCCTCTGACCTGTTATCTCAGCGCGCCCAGCGCGTGCTCCAAGGCCCCGGGGCGAGCCTGATCCAAACCGGCTCGTTCGTGCCGGGAATTCCCGACATTGCCCAATTTCCCATGCGCAAGTGGCGCCAGCTCTATACCAGCGCTACCGTGCCGCAGAATGCGCTGCTGCTGTCTTACTCCACCGGCGGCTATGGACCGCTCAAGCGCGCCATCCGCGACTTTCTCAAGCGCTGGCGACACATCCACTGCGACACCGAGCAGATCATCATCACCGACGGCACCCATAACGGCCTGGGCCTTTGCGCCATGGCGCTGGCCGACACCGGCGAGCGCGTGGCGATGGAGTCGCCCTGCTATTGGGGCGCGCGCAACGTTTTCACCGCCGCGGGGCTCGAGGTCGAGATGCTGCCTTGGCACCCCCATCGCGGTCATACGTTTTCGCCAACGCCGCGCCCGGTACGGCTCGCTTATCTAATGGGCTCGCACCACTATCCGCTGAGCGTACCTACCCGTACCGAGGAAAAACGCCGACTTTGTGATACGTTACAGGCGGCTTACGTCATCGAAGATGACTACGAGTTCGCTCAAGGCGACCACGAGGCACTGCTGTTCAATGCCGACTCGGAGCGCCATCTGCTCGTCGGCTCTTTCTCCAAGATGATGTTTCCGGGGCTGCGCTTGGGCTATCTGGTAGTGCCGCGCGGGCTAGCGGGGGCGATCAACCGTCTGCGCAGCGAGCTCTACCGCGAAGGGCGCATGGTGGATCAAGCGGTACTGGCGCAGTTCATTTTCGACGGTGACTTGGATACGTGGTGCCGCCGCATTCAGCGCGACTACCTGGGGCGCCAGCAGGTGGTGCACGATCACTTGATCACGCACCCCCGCATTCAGCGCATCTCCACGCCGAGCCGGGCGATCAGCCTTTGCGTGGAATTTTCGCCTGGGGTCAACGATGTGCTCCTTGCCCAGGCGCTGCGTAAGGAGCATCTCATCGTGCGCCCCTTGAGCCCGGTGTGCGCGCGCGGCGATGAGCGTACCGGGCTCGTGCTAGGCGTAGGGCTTTTATCGGGGGAGACGTTGCAGCGCGAAGCCATGCGTCTACGCCGCTGTTTGGATCGGCTACTGCGTTGAGCATTGACGTTTACCCACAAGGACACTGGCATGCACTGCCCTGTTGATAAGTTCTACTGTGATAAGTTCTTTTTTAACACACTCTCTCGCGGGCGGTTTTATCGGCGTTTTCGGCACGTTTCGCTGCGCACAGCCGCCCTGCTGTTTGCCGTCCTCTTGAGCGGCTGCGCCACCTTCGCGCCAACGCCGCCGTCGGATCAGAGCAATATATGCGAGATTTTCCGCGAGCAGCCTAGCTGGTATGACTACGCGCGCGATTCACAGGCGCGCTGGGGCACGCCCATCGCCACTCAAATGTCCTTCATCCAGCAGGAGTCCTCGTTTCGAAGTCACATCCGCCCGGATAGAAAGTACTACCTTGGCTTCATCCCCGGCCCCCGCCCTTCGTCGGCCAAGGGCTATGCCCAAGCCCAGGATCCAGTGTGGGACGAGTACCGCGCCCAAGCGGGCAGCCTGTTCGCTCGGCGTACCCATATGAAGCACGCCACCGATTTCATCGGTTGGTACAACGCTCGCACCCACGCCCAGACGGGTATTCCACTTACCAACCCCGAACACCTCTATTTGGCCTACCACGAAGGCGCGGGCGGCTATCAGCGCGGCACCTACCGAGGCAAGCCCGCGGTGATGCGCTCGGCGGCCCAGGTGGCCAGCCGCGCGGGGCGCTATCAGGCGCAGCTCAATAGCTGTGAGGCCGAGTTTCAGTGTCGGCATTTCTATCAAATCTGGCCGTTCTGTCGTGCCTGATCGTTATCACTGCGCAGGAACGTGCCTATGACCTTTTCTATAGCGGCCATTTTCGTTGCCGTCGTCTTTTCGACCTCTCTGCTGTCGGGTGTTTTCGGTATGGCGGGCGGGCTGGTGCTGCTGTGGTTCTTGCTTTTGATCTTCCCCGCCGCCACGGCGATGGCGGTGCACGGCGTGATTCAGCTCACCGCCAATGCCTCGCGCGCCTGGCTATCCCGCCGCTTCATTCGCTGGCCCACCGTCGCGCTGATGACGCTGGGGGTACTCGGCGCCGCAGGCCTGCTCTTGATTTTCGACTACGCGCCCAATGCGGCCAGCGTCTCGCTGCTGATCGGTTTGATGCCGATTTTGGTGTGGATGCCCAAGCGCTGGTTTCACTTCGATGCCAGTCGCGCTAGCCACGCCATCGGCTGCGGCCTGCTGTCTGGTGGTCTGACGATTGCAGCGGGCGTTTCCGGGCCACTGATCGATATCTTCTTCGTGCGCTCGCAGATGGATCGCCGCGAGGTGGTGGCCACCAAAGCGATGATTCAGGTCGTCGCCCACAGCATCAAGATTCTCTTCTACCTTGGTTCGGCGCTGGCGCTCAGCGCCGGTGAGTGGGGCATCGTCGCGCTCGCCGCCCCGTTTGCCATGCTAGGCACCCAAACCGGCAACCGCATCCTCCACCGCCTCACCGACGCCAACTTCCGCACCTGGACACGCTGGATCGTCACCGCTATTGGGGTATTTTATTTTATACAGGGGGTTACGTTGTTGGCCTCGTAGCCCATACCATCGCCACTCAATATGGCGCAAAGACTTCAGGCGCTAGAGGTCATCGAAGCCGTGTTACTTAATAGGTATCTTTGGCGGCCAGTGCTCGTTGGCCTACAACGGTTAATCGGTACTTTTGCAGACGACTGCGGGGCCTGTCAGGGATCGTCATCTCGATTAATCCCTGCTGAATGGCGTTTTGTAGATAGTGCTCTCTAAAATGCTTTTCATCTTGCAGCCCTAAGGCCGCCATTAAACTCACTCTCGTCATCTCTCCCTCCAACACGCCCAGCAGGCGTAATAGTTCGGGGGCGACTTCGGGGGCGACTTCGGGGGCGACTTCGGGGGTAGTCTCACCAACTCCCTCGGGACCACGTCGAAACCCAGGGTGAGCAGGCAAACGAATTAAAAAGTAACTGCGCTCCTCATCCGTTTCGAATACGGGCGCGGGGGAACCGTTGGCGTTCATCACACGGAGAATCTTAGGCACCCCCGTTGAGCGGCCTTCGGTCAACTCCAGCTCTTTTAAAAACTCGCCAATGCGCCGATTGCGGTAACGCCGACTAACGGCTTTGCCTGCCTGTAGGTCTTGCAAACGAATGGAGCGATCGGGTCCCGGGAAGCTCAGCACTACCAACTCTTGCCCATCAATACGTATCTCGATGGGCTCGCGAATTTCATAAGAGCGATGGTAGACCGCATTCACCACGGCCTCTTCGACGGCTGCCAATGGAAAATTCCAGAAACGCTCGGCCTGGGCTCTATCAGCATGCTTAGTAACGCCTTCCTTTAGGTAGTGACGACCAATGTACTCCAAAGCGTCGCGCGTAATGCGGCCAAGTGGCCCCTTGAAGACCTTTTCCTCGAAGTGGTCACCACCAGCACCGTCTGGAAAATACACTACGTCAATCTGCGTGGCTGGAAAGAAGCGCTCGGGGTGTTGATTGAAAAAAAGCAGGCCGACATTTTTGGGAAAGGCCATCTCACTTGGGCCACCCACCACGTTCATGCGGCGACCTAGCGTCTCTATATCTAGCCTGTGGGCATCAGCCAATAGTTCGCTGCCGATCTCATGTAAAAAATCACGCAGTAAATAAGCAGAGAGATCGTCTAGCGTAGCCGTTGGGCAATAGCGATCATCAAAGGGCACCGTAGCCGCTAAACTAAGTAGCTCTCGCTCATCCTGTCCTGTGGCTTTAACGGTACTGGTGTGTTTACGCAAGTAATAGGCCCACTCGCCCTTCTTGCTTAAACTGGATTTGGCTTTATAAGGGCGCGTTTCTCCACCGGGCGCCCATAGCACTAAGATGGTTCTACCCTGAACATCGTAGGTAGCGGTAAGCGGATGGTAAGGCGGCGCCATGGCCGAATGTCCGAGATTCAGCAGCTCTTTTTGAATGGCATCGATTTGTTCAGGCTGCAAGCCAGCAGGTGGCAGTTGCGGTAGCCCTTGCTCTTCGGCAACCCCGACCAGCACATAACCACCGCCCAGGTTGTGGAAGTCGTTAGCGAAGGCACACAAGGTATGCAGGATGGACTCAGGATTCCAGCCCCCTTTGTACTCAATTCGCTCACTTTCTACAGCGCGATGATGGAGCAAATCATCGATATTGATAGGTAGCTTAGGGATCATGCCCGCTTCCGTTCCGTCACTTTCGCTGCCATTGTCTGCATAACCTTCTGCGTCTTTGTAGTGAACGTGCGAGCACCGCACGCCAGCAGAACTCGTCTATTTTGATCACAAGCGGCGGCACTTGATTGGCCGCATAGATCATGAGCAACATCTTGCGACGTCAGGATGGCTCAATGATCTCGAATGGTACACATGAAAGCAATTGCGTAAGTACTCGCGCAGAAAACACAGGAGGCGGGCAAGTAGTTAGGGTATCGAGCTCTCATTATCGAAGGAAGGAGAACCAAGCGATTGGCAAAGCAGCTAGACGAGCGTGACACCAGGCAGAGGATGGGACGAATGCCATTTCTCGTCCCCACCGGGCGGTGAGGACGAGGTGCTAGCGCTTTATCAGTGCGCCTTCATTTCACTGACGATGCCGTCGGCGTCGAGCTCGGACGGGTAGTAGGTCGGCCAGTGGGTGACTTCTTCCAGCAGCGCTTCGCGGTCGTCGCCCCAGTAGAGGTGGAAGTGGTGGGCGTCGGTTGGATAGATGTCGTGATCACTGAACTGGATGTAGCGTGGCATGCCTTCGTCGGTGTCTTCGGTTTCGAAGATGAAGCGCACGCCGCGGTTGCCTGCTTCGTAGGTCAGGATTTCGTAACCGTCGGAGTGGTAGTCGGCGCTGCGCGCTTGGCCATCCTCAAAGAAAGTGACGGTGTCGCCGTCAATGACGATACGCTCGACGTCGGTTTCGTAGCCTGTGGTGTAGTACTCTTTGTACTCGTCGGCACTCATCTTGCCGGTAGTGTCGGCCTTGTGCTCGAACACTTCATCCAACGTGCCGTCCTGCAGGTAGGGGTAGACGGACTGCCAGTCGCCTTCCCAATCGGAGAGCTCGCGTTCCTGAACCTGCTCGTCTTCGAAGATACCCTTGTGGATATCGCTATTGTGCTCGTGGCTGTGCGAATGCTCGTGGTCATGGCCATGGTCGTGACTATGTTCATGACTGTGATCATGGTCGTGGCTATGATCGTGTGCCGCAGCCACTTGAATCCCTGAGAACATCAGCGCGCTTACTGCTAATGCGCTGGCACCTTTGCGTGTCAGTGATGACATGACGTGCTTCCTTTTGTCGATGGCGAAGTGTCTTTCGCAACGAATTGCGACTCCAAACAAAGTTACAATATAACGTATCACTAAGTAAATGCATTTAGTTCTCAGCTTGCGTTTAAAGCGCGGCCTAAGCGCTATTGACAGGGTCTAGCCGTGGGCTATATATAGCCTTGAACCCCTCACTACGAGCTACCATGTTCCTGCTTGCGACGACCGTCGTTATCGCCATCGCCATCTCCTTTCTCTGCTCCGTCCTCGAAGCTGCCCTACTCTCGATCACGCCTAGCTATATTGCTCAGCTCAAAGACGAGCGACCCAAGACCCACGCCGCCCTGAGTGCGCTGAAGGGCAATATCGACCGCCCGCTCGCGGCCATTTTGACGCTCAACACCATTGCCCATACTGCCGGTGCTACGGGCGTGGGCGCTCAGGTGGCCACGGTGTTCGGCGATGCCTACATCGCGGCCGCCTCGGCGATCATGACGGTGTTGATTCTGGTGCTCTCGGAAATCATTCCCAAGACACTGGGCGCAACGCACTGGCGCCGCCTGGCCCCTTGGCTACCGAGTACGCTTAAAGTCATGATCACTCTGCTGCTGCCCTTTATCTGGCTGTCGGAAATGATCACCCGACGCATGGGCAGGGCCGAGCACGATGTCGATCTGCGCAGCGAAATCAAGGTGCTTGCCAAGGTGGGGCTGGAAGAGCAGGTCATGGATAGCGACGAGACACGCACCATCATCAACATCCTCAACCTGCACGAGATTCCCGTGACCAACGCCATGACGCCGCGTACCGTGTGCGAAACGGTGACGCCGCACATGACGGTGGCCGAATTCGATGCGCGCTACGGTAAGCACGCTTTTACACGCTTTCCGGTCATGGATGGCGCCGAGCAAGCGTTTGGCTACGTTCACAAAGCCGATACCTACCACGCCGACGATGAGCGCACCATGCGTGAGCTGATGCACCCCATTCGCGCGGTCAACGACAGCGCCACGGTCGAGGAAGTCTTCACCGACATGTTGGCGAGCCGTCATCACATGCGCGTGGTCTACGACAGCCACGGCACCTGGCTTGGATTGATTACCCTCGAGGATATTCTCGAAACCATCCTTGGTCAGGATATCGTCGATGAAACCGACAGCGTTCAAAACTTACGCCACGACGCCCGCCAGCGTTGGCTCAAGCGCTTGAAGCGCGACGGCGCAGTGTAATCGCCGCTCACCACGCGAAGAGGTAGCCCCATGCTCTACGGATTGAGTCTATTGGCCGGTATCGTGCTGTTGACCTTGGGGGGCGAGGGACTCATTCGCGGCGCGGTGGCAGGCGCCAAGCGGATGGGTGTATCGCCACTGTTCACGGGGCTGGTGATCGTCGGTTTCGGCACCTCATCGCCTGAGCTGGTGGTCTCGATTCACGCGGCGATGAACCAGCAGCCCGATATCGCCATTGGTAACGTGGTGGGCAGCAACATCGGCAACATTCTGCTGATTTTGGGGCTCTGCGCGCTGATCTGCCCGCTGACCGTACAGCCGCAAGCACTCAGGCGTGATGGTTTGGTGATGATGCTGGCCACGGGGCTGTTCTTGCTCTTAGCCTGGGATGGCGCGCTGGGGCGCGTCGATGCACTCATCTTTCTCGTCGCCCTGGCGGGCTATCTTGGCTGGGCTTACTGGAGTGAAAGTCGCCACGTAGCCCCCGCCGCAGAGCTACACGCTGCCGAGGCCGATGAGGTTCAGCACCTGCCCTCCTCGGCCCTGTTCATCGTCGCGGCACTCGTCGGCGGTTTGGTACTGCTCATCGGCGGGTCGCAGCTACTGCTCTATGGCGCCATCGGTATCGCTCAGGCCATGGGCATTTCGGAGGCGGTGATTGGCCTTACCATCGTGGCCGTGGGCACCTCGCTGCCCGAACTTGCGGTTTCGGTCATTGCCGCGCTGCGGCGTCACGCCGACGTCGCCGTGGGCAACATTCTAGGCAGCAATATCTTCAACCTGCTCGGCATTCTCGGTATCTCGGCGTTTTTGCAGCCGCTTCCGCTAGTCGAACGCATGGCGCACTTCGACCAGTGGGTGATGCTCGCAGCCTCCGCCGTGCTCATCGCCTTTCTCTATACGGGGCTTCGC
Source organism: Halomonas dongshanensis (assembly GCF_024790395.1). Classification (GTDB taxonomy): domain Bacteria; phylum Pseudomonadota; class Gammaproteobacteria; order Pseudomonadales; family Halomonadaceae; genus Vreelandella; species Vreelandella dongshanensis. The sequence continues at coordinate 233,501 of NZ_JAJISC010000006.1, read as the reverse complement.
CTGTCGCGCGGGGAAGGGCTCTTACTGCTGATAGGCTACGCTGCTTACATCATTGCAAGCTTCACTCTGATTGGCTGAGTTTTTTCTATGATCCTGGGTACTTTAGGCCCTGCAGGCAGCAACCACGCCCTCGTCGCCAAGCGCTATCTTGCGCGCCACGCCGTTGAAGGTGGCGAATGCGTATTTTTCGATGCCTTCGAGGCTGCCTTCGAGGCGCTGCTCGAAGGGCGGCTCACCCATGTACTGCAGTGCACGGCGCACTTCAGCCATGCCGACTGCGTGGGCCGCTATATGCACCGCGTCTTTCCCGTCGATGCGGTGATCGCGGGCAGCAAGCCGCTCGCGCTTCTGGCCCGGCGCGACGCACCGATAAGCCCCGCGCGCGTAGCGCTTCAGCCCGCGACCCGCCACTACACCGACCTGGGCGCCTACGCGCAGATCATCGAGGCCCCCACTACCGTGGCCGTGGCCGAAGGGCTGATCGATGGGCGCTACCAGGTAGGCATCTGCGCCGAGGAAGCGCTGGCTCAGGCGCCCGACACCTTGCGTCTGGTACGCGCGCTCGGCCCGGCGCTGGATACCTGGGTGGTCTACGCCACCACGCCGCTTTCCGCCTCCTCTTCCCTAGTGTTGCCCTAGACGAGAAAGACCACCAGCGCGCCCACAGCCACCAGCGCCAAGCGCAGCCACAGCGCCTTGCGGGCAATGACGCCGAATGAGATGCATCCTAACCCCAGCGCCACCTTGGCGGTATCGAACAGCGCGCCTGTTGGGTCGAACGCCAAGGCGATCATATCGGGGTTGGCCACCATGGCAAGCGGGATCAGATAGAGCCCGATACCCAGCGCCATGGCCTTGAACGCCACCTTGAGCCAGTTCTCCCCCACCATGCCAGCAGCAATGAATACCCCACCGCACACCGGCGGCGTAATGGTGGAGAGCAGCGCATACCAGAAAACGAACAGGTGAGCGAGCAGCGGTTCGAGCCCGAGCGAGGTGAGCGCGGGCCCTGCGACCGACACGCAGATGACGTAAGCCGCCGTCGTCGGCACCTCCATCCCCAGAATCAAGCAGGCCAAGGCCGTGAGTAACAGCGCAGGCCACAGCATGTCGTTGGAGAGCGAGAGAATCCCCGAGGTGATCTTGACCCCGAGCCCGGTGAGCGACAGCACGCCGATCACCAACGAGGCGCAGATGATGATCGCCCCAATCACCGCGATTTGACGCCCTGCCGTCACCGCCGCCTCCGCAAGGCGATGGGCAAAGCCGCGCGCCGAGAAGCGTAGGGTCACGTCGAAGAACAGCAGCGCCATCCCGGCGAAGATAGCGACGCTGGCGGCGTACTGCGGCGTATAGCCCCCTACGAAGATACGCTCGAGTAAAAGCACGAAGGGCACGGCGAAGAACAGCGACGTAATGGCCACCTCACGGCGCGTAGGGCGCTCGCTCTCGTCCACCGGCTTGAGGTCGTGGCGCGTGGCGTAGGCGTTGATACCGATCCAGACGGTAAAGAAGTAGAGGAACGCAGGCAGCAGCGCCGCAGCCATGATCTGGGTGTAGGGCGTGCCGGTCAGCTCGACCATGACGAAAGCACCCGCCCCCATCAGCGGCGGCATGATCTGCCCGCCCGAGGAAGCCACCGCTTCTACCGCGCCTGCCAGCGAACGTGGGTAACCCAAGCGCACCATGGAGGGAATGGTGATTGCCCCAGTCGAGGCGACGTTGGCCGAGGCCGAGCCCGAGATCGACCCCATCAGCGCCGAAGAGATCACCGACACCTTCGCCGCGCCGCCGGTAAAGCGCCCGGCCACCACGCTTGCCAGGTTCATGAAGCCGCGCCCCGCCTCTCCGGCGTTGAGCACGGCGCCGAAGATGACGAAAATCGCCACGACGCCCACGCTCACTCCGGTCAACGAGCCCCAGAGCCCACCTTCGGCGATGGTCAAGGAGCCGACCATGCTCTGCATCGGTAGGCCCGGATGGCCAAAGGTGCCGGGCACGTACTGGCCTAGGGCGCCATAAAGCAGCGCCAGCAGCGCCACTAAGGGCAGCGGCCAACCGATGGCACGCCGCGCCGCTTCCAGCACTAACGCCATCAGGAAAACACCAATCGCCATCTGCAGATGGGTATCGATGAAGCCGTACTGGTCGGCCAGCGCCGCTTCGTTCCAGGCGATATACACGCAGGCCGCGATTCCCAACGCCGTAAGCACCCAGCCGCTAACGCGCTGCCAGGGTGTCTTGGCCATGAAGATCAGCACCCACGGCAGCAGCAGCGCCATATGCAAGGGGCGGCTGACCAGCGCCGGCGTTAGGCCGTAGAAGATCAGCCCCAGGTGAAATGCCACGCTCGCAGCACCCAGCGCTACCCAGCCGGGGGCGATACGCGCGTCGTCACTTGGCACCGAAGGAGTTGAAGGGGTCATATCGTCGTTCACCTGCACCACATCGATCACTATGAAATGACGACGCCACGGGCTCCCGTGGCGTCGAGAAGAAAATGCATTAATTCAGCCCAAGCGCTTATCCCAGAGGCCTAGGGTCTGTATGAAAAGTCGTCGAGCGAAGACAAGACAAGGCAAAAATTGACGAAGAAACGGAGTTTACACGTGGTAAATGAGTATTCTGAGTCAATTTTTAACGCCGTATTGTCGAGCGCAGGCACTTTACATACAGAGCCTAGCGCAGCGCGTCAGGCACCTCGATACCGACTTCGTCATAGTAACGCAGCGCACCGGGGTGCAGAGTGCCCGCCATGTTGGCCAGCATATCGGTGGTGATACCACCCCACCAGGCGGCTTCTTCGGCCATGGCGTCGCGCCGCTCCCAGAAGGTCTTGGTCAGGGCGTAGGCGGTGTCGTCATCCATTTGCGTAGTGGTGTAGGCCATCACCGGCAGCGAGGTGGTCTCTACGTCTTCGTCGATGCCGGGGTAGGTGCCACCTGGAATGGTCTGGCGCGGCGCACCAGTCTGCTCGATCTGCTCGTCGCTCAAGCTGACCAGAGCGATCGGCATGCTAGCGGCGACTTCGATGATGTTCGGCGTGGGGTAGGAACTTGCAGTCACGAAACCATCGATCTGGCCGTTTTTCAGCGCGTCCGGACCGCTGCCTAGCGCCGCGTCGGCGATACGCACGCGGCCATTCAAGTCGAAGAGTTCGAGGTAGCGCTCGGCTTCACGGGCGCCGAAGGTGCCACGCCCGATCAGCACGTGTTTGTCGGCCAGCGCATCGATGCCCACCACGCCCTGGTTACCGGCAACGATGAAGTGCATGGTGATTGCGGGAATGGGAAACAGGCCTCGGATGTCCTGAAAACGCGGGCTCTGGCGCTGCGAGAAAGCGCCTTCACCGGCCATGGCCTGCTCGACCAATGCAGGCGGCGTAGTGAACACATAGTTGCCTTGACGCGCCATCACTTCCATGACGTTCTGCACCGAGCCCTGGCTCTCCTCGAGGGTAAGCACGATGGCGCCATCGCTGCCCTGGCGAATCGCTTCGGAAAGCTCGACACCCATCTGGTAATAGGCGGTACCGGCAGAGGCCGATTTATAGGTCACTCGCGTGTCGGCCTGGGCCGATAGGCTAAGGGTGAGCGCCGTTATCGTCATCACGGCAGACATCGTCATTCGAGAAAGAGGACGTAGCAAGGAGCGCATGGTTCTATTCCTGATATCCAGCGGCCAACGGCCTGTTAGAAGTAGGGCTTTCCGCCCTTATCGTTAGGCAGGGCGCGCCAACATAGCATGTTCGCCGCCGAGCAGGAATGCGTGGTCATAGGAGGCCTGCATTTAAGCGATCGCTAATAAAGCCGCACGGTTATTAACTTGATGCAGTCGCATCAAATTAAAACACGGTGTGCTGCTACTAAAATTTATATAACCGCTTTAAACCAATGGCTATTAGCCAAACGATTAAGACGTTTTCATCACTCATCATTTAATATTTTTACTTACTATTACCCAAACGTTTAACTTACTAAAAAAAGACGCTTTAACACCTATCTAGCGCAAATCTCGTTCGCTTTAATCACATATTGCATTGCAATACAAAGCATTAAAATGGCGGAGTTTTCAAACCCTTCCTTTCCTTTGATCGAGGAGACATGTTGCCATGTCCGCCTTCATATCCCAACGCCAGCATCGAACCTCATCGAGCTGGCGTTTTTTATGCGCTCATCTCACTCGACGCAGGCTCCTCCTAGCGGCGGGGCTATCGGCATTGACGCTAAGCCCAGCGGTCGTGGCCGCCGTGGGCGAGCTCGATATGACCCGCTCCCTTACCGGGGCCATCGCTATTGCCATTTTCGTGCTGGCCTACGCCCTGGTCATGGCCGAGGAAAAGCTGCACATGCGCAAGTCCAAGCCGGTGCTGGTCGCGGCCGGGGTCATTTGGAGCTTGATTGGCTGGGTCTACGTGCAAAACGGGCTTTCCGAGGCGTCGGAATATGCCTTTCGCGTCACCCTCTTGGAATTCACCGAGCTCATGCTCTTTCTGCTCGTGGCGATGACCTATATCAACGCCATGGAGGAGCGGCGCATCTTCGATGCCTTGCGCTCGTGGATGCTGCGCAAGGGCTTCGACTACCGCGCGCTCTTCTGGCTGACCGGAGGGCTTGCTTTCATGCTCTCGCCGATCGCCGACAACCTCACCACGGCGCTCCTGATGTGCGCCGTCATCACCAAGGTGGCCGAAGGCGACAAGCGCTTCATCAACCTCGCGTGCATCAACATCGTGGTCGCCGCCAACGCTGGCGGTGCGTTCAGCCCCTTTGGTGATATCACCACGCTGATGGTATGGCAGGCGGGCATGGTCGAATTTCAGGCGTTCTTCATTCTATTCGTTCCCGCGCTGGTCAATTTCCTCGTACCTGCGCTCATCATGAGTTTCTTCATCGACAACCGTAAACCAGCTAGCGTATACGAAGAGGTCTCGCTCAAGCGCGGCGCCCGGCGCATCGTGCTGCTGTTCTTGATCACCATCGTGACCGCCGTTCTCTGCCATACCGTGCTCCATCTACCACCAGTGCTGGGCATGATGACCGGCCTTGGCTACCTGCAGTTTTTCGGCTTTTACCTGCGCAAGAGCCTGTCGCGTTCGCTTGCGCGCAAGCGCGAGCGCTACAGCCGTCGCGGCGACGTGAAAAAGCTCGAACAGCTCGGCAGCGTCGTGCCTTTCGACGTTTTCAACCGCGTCGCCCGCGCCGAGTGGGATACGCTGCTGTTCTTCTACGGCGTGGTGATGTGCGTTGGCGGGCTTGGTTTCATGGGCTACTTGGGGCTTTTGTCCGAGGCGCTCTACAGTGGTTGGAGCGCGACCTGGGCCAACGTAACGCTAGGGGTGATCTCGGCGGTGATCGATAACATCCCGGTGATGTTCGCAGTGCTGACGATGCAGCCCGACATGAGCCACGGCCAGTGGCTGCTCATTACCCTCACCGCTGGGGTCGGCGGCAGCTTGCTATCGATTGGGTCAGCGGCGGGGGTGGCGGTGATGGGGCAAGCGCGCGGCCAGTATACCTTTATGGGGCATTTGCGCTGGGCACCGGCGATCTTACTAGGCTACGCCGCCAGCATCGCCGTTCACCTATGGCTCAACGCCGAGAGCTTCATGGTAGGTTAACGCGTTACCTCGGGAGGGGCGAACAGCGCATCGAGGGGCACGGGGCGACCAAAGAGATAGCCTTGATAACGGTAACAGCCGTGCCCCTTGAGCCAGTCGAACTGAGCCTGTGTCTCCACCCCTTCGGCCACCACGGTCAGCCCTAAGCTAACCGCCAGCAAAATCGTGGTATCGACGATGGCGGCATCGGCCTTATCGTTCAACAGATCGCGGATGAAGGACTGGTCGATCTTGAGCTCATCCAGCGGCAAGCGTTTTAGATAGCTCAGCGACGAAAAGCCGGTACCGAAATCGTCGAGGGCGAAGCGCACGCCTTGGGAGCGCAGTCGTAGCATGACGTTGCGAATACGCACCGGCTCGCGCATCAGCAAACTCTCGGTCACCTCCAGCACCAAGCGTCCAGGCGGCGCTTGGTGCTGGGCCAAGAGGCCTTCCAAGTCGCGCACGAAATCCGTCTGCTGGAACTGTACGGCGCTAACGTTGACCGAAACGCTCAATCCCGCATGCGTCGGTGACTGCGCCCACTGACCAAGCAACTGACAGGCCGAGGCCAGCACCCAGTGGCCTATCGGTACGATCAGCCCGGTCTCTTCGGCCAGTGGCACGAAGATATCGGGCGCCACCCAGCCACGTCGCGGGTGCTGCCAGCGCAGCAGTGCTTCGACGCCAACGGTCGCGCCCTGATGATCCACCTGCACTTGGTAGTGCAGGCTGAGCTCGGCGCGCGCCAAGGCGTGGTGCAGATCCGCTTCGAGGTTCGCGCGCTCCAACACACTGGCCTGCATCTCACCATTGAAGAAAGCAAAGCGGTTGCCACCAAGGCGCTTGGCCTGCTGCAGGGCGATATCGGCCTGCTGGAGTACGCTATCCGTGGTCGGGTCATGGCCGTTGAATAGGGCAATGCCGATACTCGCCCCAACGGGCACGGCTTGGCCGTTGCGCAGTTGTGAGACGGCCTCTAGTACCTGACCGGCCGCCCGCTCGGCGGCTTGCATCGCGCTATGCTGCTCGGCACCGAGCTCACTAATCAGCACGGCGAATTCGTCGCTGCTCAAGCGCGCCACTGTTCCCTGATCAGCCAGGCGCTGGCGTAGCTGCTCGGCGACGCTGACCAGCAGGCAGTCGCCGCTGTCGTGGCCTTGGGTATCGTTAATACGGCTAAAGTTATCCAGATCGATGACCAACACGGCGCTGAAGCTCACTACCCGTGCGTCGCGGTCGATGGCGGCGCGCAGCGAGTCGATCAAGAACCGGCGGTTGGGCAGACCAGTCAAGGCATCGTAGTAGGCCAAGTAGTGCGTACGCGACTGCATCTCCAGAAACTCGGGCGAGGGCTTCTGGGAGAGCCCGCGCCGCCGAATCGCCCACACGCCAAGCGCCACGGCCGCTAGCAGCGCAAAGAGCGCCAGGGCCCACCAGCCCCAGTGAAAATGCGTCGCGCGTGGCGCTTGGCGTTGGCCGTTCCACGCGCTCATGATCTCGAAATAGATCGACTCGGGGTTTTCCTTCCAGCGCACGAGATGGGCGTCGATACGCGCGAGAATCTGCGGGTCGATGTTCGGCGCTCCCAAATAGAAAAGACGCATGGGCTGAAAGATGACCGAGGTCTCGTGCAAACCGTACTCGTCGGCGCGCCAAACGCCGAATAGGTGGTTGCTGGCGGCCACGTCCGCCTGCCCCTGTTGCACCGCCAAAAACCCCTCGGCGAAGCTCGCAACGCCTACCCACTGCACGTCGATATCGAAGCGCTGAATGACGTTACGCAGGTAGCGCTCCTGCACCGATCCCGACACGACCGCCACGCGCTTATCCTCGAGATCGAATAGCGCCTCGATGGGTTCGCCCTCGCCCTGATAAAGCTGCGACCAGCTATACATCACCGGCTCTTGATGGTAGGCAAAAAGCTCAGCGCGCTCGCTGGTCCAGGCTACGTCAGGCAGCAGGTCGAGCTCGCCCAGCTCCAGCGCTCTCAGGCACTCTTGAAACTCGCAGGTGAAGGGGATGAGCTCCCACTGCTCTTCCTCGGCCATGGCGATGAGCAACTCGCCCATGATGCCGCTGAGCCTTTGGTCATCGTCGGCGACGAGTTTGGGCGGGTTGTGATAGACCCCAACGCGTAGCGACTCCTGTGCCACTGCCATGGGTGCAGACAGCAATACGGGCAGCACTAATAGCCCGATAGCACGGCTGAGCAGGCAGGCGCGCACAGCGTTTATCGTCATGCGGGCGTCACATGCCAGGCATGGTCAAAGGCCCGGCACGCTTGACCGCACGCTGCCATGCGGGGTCGGCATTAATGCGTGCAACGAAGGCGGCAATTGCGGGGTAGTCTTCGAGCGACTGGCTGGACGCTACTGCCTGGAGCGGGAAGCTCATCTGAATGTCGGCACCACTTGGCCACTGACCAGCAAAATTACCGCGCTCTTCGAGATGGCGCTCGATGAAGCGCAAATGCTGACGAATTTGGGGTTTCAAAAAACGCTTGAGCACGCTGTCGCTGATTCCTTGGGCTACGGGGCGAATGTACCAGGGGGAGCGCTTGGGAACTTGACCAAATATCAGCCGCATCAGCAGAGGCGGCATCAGCGAGCCTTCGGCGTAATGCAGCCAGTAGCGATACTGGGTCCACTCTGGAAGATCATTACTATCAGGTCGGCTGCGCCCTTCGCCATAACGCTCGATAAGGTAATCGATGATGGCACCCGATTCGGCCACGGTCAGTTCGCCATCGGTGATCACCGGCGATTTACCGAGAGGATGAATCTGCTTCAGAGCATCGGGAGCGAGCTGGGTGTTTTCATCGCGTGGGTAGGTCACCAGCTCGTACTCCAGCCCTAGCGACTCTAGCAGCCAGACCACGCGGTGCGAACGCGATTTTTCCAGGTGATGTAGGCGAATCATAACCACTCCATGGGGACCATGGTCCCAGCAGCACAGCCGTTAGGATGTAGTACAAGACCTAGCTAAAGGCCCTTTACTGACCCTAACGTAAGCTTAGCCGATTGCAACGTTGAACCCCATGGCGCCGCCCGCGTCTCTAAGCGCGAGAATTACACGCAAGCGAATGATACTTAGCCTAATTTTATTTCTTTTAGCGGTATTTTAGTAGGCATTATTTAGCCGTATAAAGTTCTCGTAAGCGCTTAAAGCCCCCTCAAACACCTAGGTACGAGAAGTTTCCCGGCGCCCATTCAGCCACTCGCGCAGCGACCATTTGCCCTGTAGCCACGGTGCCAAAAGGCGCGTGGAAAGCGGAATGAACATACCGACCATTATCGGCGTCAGTATCAGGGTGCTGGCCATGACCCGTGGCACCAGCGCCCAATCGGCGATCACGCTACCAAACAGCCACTGAAACAGCAGCGAGATGGGGAAGAAGGCGATCCAGACCGCGATCATCTGCTTCCAGCGCGGCGGCACGGGGGCATGGGCGGCTGAAAACCAGCGATCGAGCCCCGTGGCACGGTGTTCCTGAGGCGCTGCAAAGAGGCCTCGTCCGCGCGCAAGCCAAGCACGGCGTGAAGCCGAGTGCTCCCAGGTGGCCAGGGTCGCCTGGCTGCTGAAGCGAAAGATGATCTGGTACTCGTCATCGTCGGCAGGCGGCGCAAGCACGCCGGAGCCCAGATAACCGGGGAAGTCGGCAGCCAGATCGCGACCCTCGTTGAGCCAGCGATTGAAGTCCTGATAGCGGCCGTTGGCAACGCGACGCGCCACCATCAAGGTAACGGGTGAGGCAGACATGGTATATCTCCTATAAGACACGCAGCCCCGCCGGGTAAGCGGGCTGCCGCCTTTCGACGGGTGAGCCGAAAGCGCGAGACGCGAAGTATAGAAGCAAGCGCGGTGCCAGTAGAGAAATATTTACGCCTTTACGGGCCGATGGACCAAAAACGGCAACTTCTACAAGAAAATGGCCTCTTCGATTCGCCTCAAGAAGGCGCATCGCCTGAAAAACGCCCTCTTTGAGTGCATTGTCTTAAGTCGGCAGCCGTGTGATCGACTGAAACTTGCCCGCTTCGCTAAAGCACAGCCGAAATACCCCGTTGATCCCGTCGGGCCCAACGATGTGACGTAGCGCCGTGGCAGGAAAGTGCACCCAGCGCCCCTCGACGCTGCGCGCGCGCACGTTATCAAAGCGCCCTGCGTAGTAGGCAAGGCACGTGGCACGGTCCAACTGCAAGACGATATCGATGTGGGGCATGGTGATTCCTGCGCTAATCGCGCCCTGCTAGCGCTTGCCACGCCGTGCTCGATGGCCAGCCCGCCATCCAGTCGCACAGCGCGTCGGCGGGCATGGGGCGGGCGATGCCGTAACCCTGGGCCAGCTCGCAGCCGAGCGCTAGCAGCGCCTCGGCGTGGGCCACGCTCTCCACGCCCTCGGCCAGCATGGCGCGTCCGAAGCGTTTGGCCATGTAGATGACACTCTCGACGATCGCCATGTCGTCGGCGTCGCTAAGCATGTCACGCACGAAGCTCTGATCGATCTTGATCAGCTCCACCGGGAGCTGGCGCAGATGCGTGAGCGAAGAGAAGCCGGTGCCGAAATCGTCGATGGCAAAGCGCACGCCTAAAGCGCGACAGCAGGTCATGCGCGCAAGCGCAAGCTTCACATCGTGCATGGCAGCACTCTCCAGCACTTCGAGCTTCAAAAGGCTGGGCGGCACCTCGGGGTAGCGCTTCAGTAGTGCCGCCAAGCGCGGGCAAAAGTCATGGGTGAGCAGGTGCGCCGGGCTGATATTGACGCTGAGCGGCAGCGCCATACCTCGCCGTTGCCAAGCGCTTAGCTGGCGTAGCGCCTGCTCCATCACCCACTCGCCTAAATCGACCTCCAGCGGCGTCGCTTCGATGATAGGGAGAAAACAGGCAGGCGACAGTAGCCCTTTCACCGGGTGCTGCCAGCGAATCAGCGCCTCGACGCCGATGACCTCGCCGCTGGCCATATTGACCTGGGGTTGGTAGTACAGGCATAGCTCGCCGTGGGCCAGCGCTTCGACGAAGCGTTGACGCTGCTCGTGGCGCACCTGGATCTGTCGGTCCTGATCGGCATCGAAGAAGTGGAAGGTATCACGTCCGCGCTGCTTGGCGCGGTACATCGCCTGATTGGCGTGGCGCAGCAACACGTCGCCCTGCACATGGTCGCTAGGGTAGCGGGTCACGCCCAGGCTGACGCTGAGGTGCACGCCCTCCTTGTCGATCATCAGCGGTTGGCGGATCGCAGCGAGCAGCGTCTCGAAAAACGCCTCATCGACATCGTGATGCAGCAGCAGGACGAACTCGTCGCCGCCGGTGCGGGCCAGAACGTCGTCGCCCACGAGCAGGTGGCTCACGCGCTGAGCGAATGCGGCCAGTAGCGCATCGCCGACCTGCGGGCCAAGCCGGTCGTTGATCCCCTTGAAATGGTCGATGTCGAGGGCGCAGAGCGTCAGCGAGCGCTGCTGCGCCTCGGCGTGCTGAATCGACTCCTCGATCAGCTGGGTGAGCAGCTGCAGATTGGGCAGGCCCGTGAGCGCATCGAAATAGACCTCCCGGTTGAGATGACGCGCATGGGCGGGAATCGCCGAGAGATCGCTGAGCACGATGACGTGGTGATCCACCGCCCCGGCTGCGTCGCGCACCCGGCGTATCGATAGCATCCCGGGATAAAGCTCGCCGTCATGGCCGCGATAGCGCACCTGGCTCTTGCTGCGATCACGACGCTGCAGCGCCTTACTGATGGGCGCACCCGGTGCATCCAGGTCCAGTTGGCTGAACGTCTCGAGCGAGCGGCTCTTGACGTCGTTAAGGCCAAGCCCCGTCAGTTCGCTAAAGGCGGGATTGACGGCGACGATGGCGTTGTCGCGGTCGGTGACGATGATCGCTTCATTGGCGTTGACGAAGGCGGTACGCGCCAACGTCTCGGCGTGCGCGTCTAAGCGCGGGGCTACCTGAGCGAGCGTGGATGGCAGCAGCTCGGACGAGGGTGACAAACGCGACTCCTTAGCTCCTCGAAAGCATATTTACGGCAGCCCCCGGCTCCCCTTCCGGGCATGCGCGTTTTATTGGAATAAGTCGCTGTTCTGATTACCTAAAAAACGACCCTACGGTGAGTATCTTACTCACCTTACACGAGCGCAACGCTTTCGTGGTAACCCAAAGTGAGGCTAGGGCGCCAACCTTGCGGCCCCGAGAAAGCGGTTTTGCCAGTAGTCGATGTCTAGCGGCACGCTGACCACCGAGCGCCCGCTTCCTGGCGCGTGGATCATCTGCCGGTTACCGCGATAGATACCAACGTGGGTCGCTTTACGCCCGCTGCCAAAAAAGAGCAGATCTCCAGGTGCGGGCTCGTTTACCGACGGCAGGGCGCGAAACTGCTCATCGGCGGTGCGTGGCACCTTGATTCCGGCGGCGCGGTAGGCCATCTCGACCAGCCCCGAGCAGTCCAGACCATCGGGCGTATTACCGCCAAAGCGGTAGGGCGTGCCGATGGCCTGCTGGGCGTGGGCGAGGATCAGTACGCGCTCCATCGACATGCCTTGCGCAGTGATCGGCGGTGGCGACTGGGTGCCCACGTCGCGGCTGGCGCAGCCCGAAAGCCACACCAGTAGCATGAGCGCGAGCCACATGCGTCCATCGACGCCTCTCCCTGAGTATGTTGTCCCGACCGCGAGCATCGACGAACCTCCTTGTTTCCGCGTGAATGTTCCCAATAAAGAGCGCCCTCCATCATCGCCCAAATGTGACCATCTCGCTACGTTCGCGCCGCATTAGCGGCCGATCCACTCGACGAAGGCGGTTTCACCCAGCGCGTGGCGCTCCACACGAGCCCGACTGATCGCCGCGTAGGGCAGATCCATCACCAAGGTGCGCGCCAGCGGCTGCTGAATGACCTGACGCAGCAGGCCATTGCAAACGAACAGGTGGGCAACGACGAGCACGTGCCGACCCGGAGGGGTATCCACCAAGCGCCTCCACGCCTCGTGCAGTCGCGCATCGAAGTCGACCAGGCGCTCGCCCTCCGGCGGCGCTACCGCCTCGGGACTGTTCCAGAACGCGGTCATGGGGCCTTCACCCTCCTCGGCGAATACTTCGGCGTGGGTCTTGCCTTCCCAGCGCCCCAAATGCAGCTCGGCCAGGTCGTCGTCGATTAACACCGGCAGGTCGAACTCTTCGCCAAGCCAGAGGGCGAATTCGCAGCAGCGCGACAGCGGAGAAGTGACGATGGCGTCGTAAGGCAGCTCTCCCTCCGCGTTGGCCTGGCGCATCACCGCCTCGGTGACCTGCTGCCAACCCCGCTCGCTCAAGGGGTGATCCGTGCGTCCACGCAGCATGCGCCCGCCTACGGGTTCGCCATGGCGCAGTAGATCGAAGGTGGTGATGTCGGCGTTGGGAAAGCGCACGTGGTACTCCTTTTAAGGACTTTGTCAGAGCTCGTTATAAGCACTAGATGATCGCATGGCGCACCCGCGCCGAGATCCATTCGGAGACCAGTACGGTGGCGAAGATCATGATGAAAATGACGCTGACCTGATCCCAAGCCAGCGTATTGATCGAGGCATTGAGCTGCAGCCCGATACCGCCCGCCCCCACCAGGCCCAATACGGTCGACTCGCGAATGTTGATGTCCCAGCGATACACGCTGATACCAGCGAAGGCGGGAAGCACCTGGGGCAGTACACCGTAGTTCATTACCTGTAGGCGGCTCGCGCCTGTCGCGGTGATCGCCTCCACCGGCGTTGGGTGAATCTCTTCGATGGCTTCGTAAAGCAGTTTGCCGACGAAGCCGATCGAGCGCAGTGCGATAGCGATGATGCCCGCAAGCACGCCAGGCCCCAAAATGGTCACCAACAGCATGGCCCAGATCAGCGAGTTGATCGAGCGCGAAGCGACAATGACGCCCAAAGCCGCACTGCGTACGAGCGAGTGCGGCGTCGTATTGCGCGCGGCCAGAAAGGCAACCGGGAAGGCCATGACGATGCCCAGCGCCGTGCCTAGCGTGGCGATGTTGAGGGTGTCCCACATCGGCTGCCACAGCCGCTCGGCGTAGCCCCATTTGGGCGGTACCATGCGCGCCAACAGGTCGCTCCCCTGACGCCCCGCATCCTCCACGAAAACCCACATGGTGTTATCGGAGATCACGCGCCAGCATAGTACGATCAAGCACAAACCAACGAGCCACGCCATAAAGCGTAGCCACTCGGCGCGGCGGGTACGCAGGCGCCAAACCGGCTGCCCCTGGGGTGAGGTGGAAACGGGCATGAGGGCTCCCTCAGAGCGTAATAGGTACGGTGTTAATAGGTAAGACGTAGTGGACACATCAAGGTGGGTGAAGGGGCTGCGTCATCGTCACTGGGTCCAGCGCCGTACGTAGCTCGATGCGTATTCGCAGAGCAGCACGATAGCGATAATGATCAATAAGATCGCGGCGGAGGTGTCGTACTCGTAGCGGCTGATCGAGGTATTAAGCGTCGCCCCGATGCCACCAGCGCCGACGATGCCGATGACCGCCGACTCGCGAAAGTTGATGTCCAATCGGTAAACCGACAGCCCGATCAAACGCGGCATCACCTGCGGCTGGATGGCGTGGTTCATGGTCTGCCACCAGCCTGCGCCCGTGGCGCGAATCGCCTCGACCTGCTTCCAGCTCACGTCTTCGATGTCTTCGGCGAGAAGCTTCGCCATGAAACCGATGGTGGCAAAGGCCAGCGTGAGCATGCCCGCCAGCGGGCCAAAGCCGAACATCACCACGAACAAGATGGCGATGATGATCTCCTGAAAGGTGCGCGATACCGCGATGATGCCGCGGCATATCAGATAGATCGGTAAAGGGGCGATATTGCGTGCCGCTCCCAGCCCCACCGGAATCGCCAGTAGAACGCCCAGGACCGTCGAGGTGAGGGTCATGGTCAGGCTTTCGAGTAGGCCATTGAGGATGTCGCGCTGGCGGGTAAGAAAATCAGGCTGGGCGAAGGCGGCAATGAAGTTGAGCCCCCGGCTCGCCCCTTCGGCGACACGCGCCCAGTTGACGCCGACCGACCCCAGTGCCAGCACAAGATAGAGCGCGACGGCCAGCGCGAGCCCCCAGCGCAGACGCGGATCACGAATTAAAGGCATGGGCCGCCACTGCCCTTGGCGGGCAAGGTGCATACGCGCGCTATCGAACGTCGCCTCGCTCGAGGCCGCTTGCAACGCCCTCATGTGGCTACTCCCAGGGTAAGCGACGCCGGTGTCGTCGTCGGCGTCTCATCCGCCTCATCGGCTACCCGGGTATCCCACTCCTCCTCGCCGTAGATGGTGGTGAGAATCTCTGCCGTCAGGGCCTGGGGTTTGCCATCGAAAACGATACGTCCAGCGCGCAGGCCGACGATACGGTCAGCGAACTGCTGCGCTAAGGCCACATCGTGAATATTGATGATCGCCGCAAGCTCACGCTCGGCGCAGAGCTCGCGAATCAGGCGCATGATCTGGCGCGAGGTCTTGGGGTCGAGACTCGCCGTGGGCTCGTCGACCAGCAGCAGTCGCGGGTTTTGCAGCAGCGCCCGCGCGATCCCCACGCGTTGACGCTGGCCACCGGAGAGGGCATCGGCGCGCTTGTCGATGGCGTGGGAGAGCCCCACGCGCTCGAGCAGACGAAACGCCTCAGCAACGGCAGGTGCGGGGTAGCGGCGCAGGAAACTGCGCCAGAACCCGACGTAGCCGAGCTGGCCTGAAAGCACGTTCTCCATCACGCTCAGACGATCGACCAGGGCGTACTCTTGAAAGATCATGCCCATGGCGCGCCGCGCTTGGCGAAGCTTGGCCCCAGAAAGGCGGGTCAGTTCGCATCCCTCCAGCGCAATGCGCCCTTCGCTAGGTTCGACGAGGCGATTGACGCAGCGAATCAGCGTACTCTTGCCTGCTCCCGAAGGGCCAATCAGCGCCAGAACCTGCCCCTTGGGCAGGCTCAGCTCGATATCGCTCAGGGCGCGGTCGCCGGTCGGGTAGCGCTTCCCGACGCCGCTTAGCGTCAACATGCTAGGGCTAGACATGATAGGGCTCGACATGGCAGCGCTCATTGGCAGTCGTAGGTTTCGCCGGTCGCCTCGGCGATGGTGCGAATCACCGCCCAGTTGTCGGCGTAGTTGACTGGAATGAACTGCGCCTCGCCCGAGTTGGCGAACTCGGCCTCCAACGGCGTGCCCTCCCAGTCATAATCGAAGAAGGCGTCCTGGATCTTCTGAGCAAGCTCAGGGTCAAGGTTATGGGCCAAGCCATACGCCGTGGTCGGGAAGGTTTCGGAGGTGTAGATCACCTGGTAATCACCTTCTTCGATCACGCCGCGCGCGAGCATACGGTGGGCCACGGAGTTGGCGATGGCCGCCGCCTCGTAGTCGTGGTTGATCACCCCAAGGATGGAGTTGTCGTGGGAGCCAGAAAACGCCGTTTGGTAATCCTCATCGGCTTTTAAACCGTACTCGGAGGCGAGCAGCGCCGAGGGGGCGCGAAACCCTGAGTTGGAGGTGGGCGAGGTGAAGGCCAGTTGGCGCCCGGCTAGGTCCTCGATGCGGGTGATATCGCTATCGGCCGGGGTGATGATCTCCATCTCGTAGCCAAAACTGCCATCCTCGGCGGCCATGATGGCGAAGGGGCGGAAACCGCCGCAGTTCACCGCAATCGGCGTGCTGCCGGTATTGAACCCGGCCACGTGCAAGCGCCCGGCGCGCAGCGCTTCGAGCTGGGCGGCGTTGGACTGCACCGGGAAGAACTGCACCTGCTTGCCGGTCGCCTCACTCAGGTGATCGAGAAAGTCGGCCCATACCTCGGCGTAAACCGCCGGGTCTTCCACCGGGGTGTAGGCGAAGATCAGCGTATCGGGGTCGGCCCACTGCGCTTCATCGGTCGGCGCATCGGCGACCATGTCACCATCGGCATCGGTATAGCGCGACGACAGGTTGGCGCTGGCGCTGAGTGCGGCCAGGGTAAAGGTCGCGGCAATCGCCGTACTCAAAAGCGTACGCGGCAAGGTAGGAGCATGCATGAGAGTCACCTAAGGCTAAGCCTGAATGGAAGTTGGAGTAGTCGGCGAAAACGTCAAACGGTGCGAACATTGGACGGGGTTCATCCTGCCAAGCGCAGATGACGCGCGCGCGACACTCCTGTGACGCTAAGGTGACGGTACTGGGATAGTTTGAACTTGGGGCGATATGAACTTAGCCCGACGGCATGTCGGGCAGTGGGAAGCGTACGTCGCCCCCACGGGCGTCGAGCTGGCGAATGTCGCTGGGGCGGCCTTCTTCGTCCAGAGTGACGAGGCCAATACCGCAGCCGTTCCACACCCGCTCGCCCGCCTGGGCGCCTTCGGGGTCGCGCGGATAGACGCTCAAGCGACGGCGCTTGGTGAACCAGTTGAGCGGTGACCAAGGCGCGTAGAGCCAGCGATTGAGGCGATCGAACACGTTGAGTAGCGTCACCGGGAAGGCGTTCTTGATCCCGCTGGAGGTGATTTGCCACAGCTGCGGGGCGTTCTGGCGCTGACGCACGACGATGTCGTAGGCGAAGGAGTAGTGCACGTCCCCGGAGAGAATCACGTAGTTGCCTGGGGTCTTGGAGTGCCGCCAGATTTGCAGCAGAACGCTTGCCGCCCCGCGATGCGCCATCCAGTTTTCGGCATCCACCACCAGTGGCTGCCCCACCAGGGTGAAGAGCTTCTGTACGCTCTCGATCAGCTTGACCCCGAACATCGGCGCGGGCGAGACGATCACCGCACTCGGCGCCTTGAGTAGATGGTGCTGCATCGCCATCAGCGCCTCCCAATCCATCAGCCCCGAGGGGCGCTTGGGGCTTCTTTCGCTGCGCCAGCGCCGAGTGCGCGTATCCAGCACGATGAGCGCGGGCGCCCCCGACACGTTGATCTCCCAGCCCTGGTGGCGCAATAACCGCTCGATCAGGGCATCTTGAGCCTCACCGTCGAGCATCTGACGCGCCTCGTCGTCGGTGAGAAGGGTCGCTGCGTGATGAACGAGCGGATTCATCGCCTCAGGGTCGTTGCCCCAGCCCTGGCACAGCAAATAAGCAAGAAGCGCATTGCCGATGATGCGCTTGGAGAAGGGGTGGCCGTAGGCGCAGCGCTCCCAGTCGGCGGTGAGGTTCCAGTCATCGGTGACGTCGTGATCGTCGAAGATCATCAAGCTCGGCAGGTGCGCCAGCAGCCGCGCGCTCTGAGGCAAGCCCGCAACGAACGCTTCTATTACCTTCTGTTCCTCGGTGTAGCGTGCTGCCTCTTTTTCATCGAGCGCCGGAGCAAACGGGGCGACGAGCGTCCAGGGCGTGGGCGACCAAACCAAGCAGTACATGGCAATCATCTCGGCAAAAGAGACCAAGTGATTGTGGGCGTTGGCCGAGGTGAACACCGGCTTTTCCACCCCACCGAAGAAGCGCTCGCGCAGCGCGGCGTTACTCTTGACGTCGGGCAGCAGCGCCTCGCGGCGATAGTAGGTATCGGCGTTGGCATAGAGCGCCTGGGTGTCATCGACCGTCGCGCCTTCGAGGCGCTCATCGACCAGCCCCAGGCGCTCGATCAGCGCGTGGATCGCCCTCAGCATGGGGCCTGCCACGTCGTCGACGTAGACCTGATCGCCGGTCATCAGTAGCCAGGCAGGCCACTCGGCGGGCGCCGCTTGATGCTCACCGATCCAGGTATCGGCACGCACTAAGCCGTCCGGCCCATCGAAATGGGGTTTGCGGCAGGAGCCGTGCATCAAGCGGTGATGCCGAGCGGCGAGCACGAAGCCTGGGTACGCCTGCCCATCGTGGCACAGCCAGGGCGCCCACTCGGGCAGCGAACGGGGCACGTTCGCAGCGTCTACCACTTCCAGGTCGTAGGCGATGCGCACGTCCGTCGGTAGCGGCGCATCGAGGGCGACATCGATAAGATAAAGATGCGCGTGACACCCCAGGCGCAGCCGCTGGCTATGCCCGCCTAGCGGATAGCGCTGTGCGGCGCCGTCGAGCGAGGCCTCGGGGTCGAGCACCAGGGTCATATCAAGCGGCCGGGTAGCGGCGAGCCACAGCACTAAACGATGGGGAGAGAGGCGACGCAAAAGCGGCCCCGCCAGTACATCGGGAAGTGCTGCACTCATGGGGTCACCACCGGCAGCGTGAGCGTGACGCGCAGCCCACCGGCGGCGCTGCGACCGAGTTCGAGCTGGCCGTGATAGAGCCGCACCAGATCATCGACGATGGCCAGCCCCAGCCCGCTCTGCGAGCGCTGCTGATCCAAACGCGCGCCGCGCGTAAGCGCCTGGCCGCACTCCTCCTCGCTCATGCCTGGTCCATCGTCCTCGACGACGATGACGAGCGCGTCTTTCTGGGCGTACTGGTTCTGCGCATACTTGTCCTGGGCCTGGGCATATAGCCGCAGCCAAATGCTGCCGCGTGCCCAGCGCAGGGCGTTATCCAACAGGTTGCCCACCAGTTCCTGAAGATCTTGAGCATCCATGCGCGCCTTGAGCGGCGTAGAGAGATCCGCCAGCAGGCGTAAATCGCGCCGCTCGGCCAGCCGCGTAAGGCCCTTGAGCAGCGGCGCAAGATTTTCGGCCACCTCGATGGGCGCAAGCCCGGTGCCCTCACCCACCGCCGAGGCGCGGGCCAAGTGATGACGCACGGCCTCATCGATGCGTGCAAGCTCGGTCTCCCATACCGGGCGCTCTGCCGGTTGAAGCTGGCGCAGCTGTAAGCGCAATACGCTCACCGGCGTTTTGAGCGCGTGGGCGAGATTACCGGCGGTGTGGCGCCCGCGCTCGATCAGGCGCTGGTCGCGCGCCAGCACCGCGTTCATCGAGCGGGCGAGCGCTGCCAGCTCGTCCGGCAGTTGGGTAGAGAGTTCGCCCTTGGTGCCCTGCTCCACCGCCTTGAGATCGGCGCGCATGCGTCTAAGCGGCGCCAGCCCCCAGTGCACCTGAGCCGCCAGTACGCCAAGAAGCAGCGCCCCAAGCCCCAGCAGACTGAACCCGAGCAGGCGCTGGAACTCCTGAATGTCGCCCACCAACACGTCGTCGCGACCTGCCAGGCTCACGTGGATAGAAGAGGGAAGCGGAGCGAGGAAGATATCGCGCTCGACCAAGCGCAGACGCTGGCCACGCGGCCCGGTAATCTCACGCACGGTAGCGCCGCGCGCATCATTGACCGGCAGGCGCTGATCCCATAGCGAGCGCGAGGCCAACGTCTGCTCGGCATCGTCGGTGATCTGCCAATACCAGCCCGAATAGACTTGGTCGAAGCGCGGATCGCCCAGCGCCTGATCGTAGACCAGTTGCCCCGCTACCGGGTCGAAGGTGACCCCAGCGATGATCACGTTGAGCATCGCTTCCAGGCGCTCATCGAAGTTTTCGGTGGCCGCTTCGCGGTAGGTATGGGCAAGCCAAGCGCCGCCGAGCGGCAAGGCGACGCCCACCAGCACGACCACGGCCAGCAGCAGGCGCAGCTGGATCGAACGCCGCTCCCAGCGCTGGCGCAGGGAGGGCGAGGTCGCGCTCATGGGGCATCCTGAGGAGCGTCGAGCAAGCGATAGCCCTGACCGCGCTGGGTCGCGATCCGCCAGGCGCCGAGCTTACGTCGCAGGCGGCTGATCTGGACGTCGATGACGTTGGAGTCGGGTTCGTGATCGCGATCGTAGACGTGTTCGGCGAGCTCGCTGCGGCTGACCACGCGCGGAGCGGCGTGCATCAGGTAGCTGAGCAGGCGCGTTTCCTGGGCGGTGAGCGAAACCGGGCGCCCGGAGAGGGCAACGTGCTGGGTGTGGGTATCCAGGCTCAGCTCGCCAAGCTTGAGGACCGGGTGGGCGTGGCCGTGGCTGCGGCGCACCAGGGCGCGCAGACGAAACAGCACCTCAGCGGGCTCGAAGGGCTTGGTGACGTAGTCGTCGGCCCCGGCAGTAAACCCGGCGGCCTTGTCGGACCAGCGTTCGCGCGCGGTAAGGATCAGCACCGGAAGCGTAATGTCATCGTCGCGCCAAGCGGTTAGCCACCGCGTACCCTCGCCGTCGGGCAAGCCAACGTCCAGAATCACCGCGTCGTAGACTTCGGTACGGATGAGAAAGTCGGCCTCTTGGCCATTGGGGGCGTGCTCGACGATCCAGTCGCCATCTTCGAGTATCTGGCCAAGCTCCCGCGCCAGCGCCTGGTCGTCCTCTACCAGCAAACACTTCATCCGTATCCCTCGTTGGTCGTGCCCTCAGTCGCGGCGCATGGCGTCGATGCGCACGCCCTCGATCGACATCAGCTGGCCGCTATGGCCATCGAACTCGAACTCCACCACCTGCCCTTGGGGGCCGAGCATCTTGATCTCGTACTCGACCTGGCCTTTTTCCCGCTCGACCTCGACTTCGAGAATATCGCCCTGGTAGTGCGCCTCCAGCCAATCGAGAATGGCCTCCAGCGGCACCACTTCGCCCCGCCCCACCTCATCGTGCAGCGGGCGCCAGGTTTGCTCGCCAACGGCACTGGGGGCAAGCCCCAGCGCCAGCATACCCGCAAGCGCCCACGCCCCGATGCAGTAGCGTTGCGGGCAGCGAGCGGCGCGCAAAAAACGGCGCAAAAACGAATAAGGCGTAAGGAGCGTGTTCATGCGTCAAGGATGCCAAAGCCAACATGAATGCAAAATGAATGCTTCGGTCAGCTTCGTGACAGACCCCACTTGGTATAAGTCATCTTGTCACTTTCATCGAAGCGACATACTCGCAGTGAAACGACATACTCGTTGATGCCGATGTGCGCTTAATCCAGAAAAGGATATTGCCATGAACGCTATGCAAAAGATGCTTCTCATCCCCTCTTCCGCCCTGCTGCTGGCCGCTGGCGTAGGCAGTGCCCAAGCCGATTCGCTGCCGGTCGATCGTCTCGACGACGTGCTCAATCAGGCCTCAAGCTACGGCTTCACCCACTATGAAGAGATCGGCATCAAGAGCCGCGGCCGCGCCGAGGTCGAAGGTTGGATCGACGACGAGTGGTTCGCCGAAGTCGAAATTTCGCTGGATAACGGCGAAGCGCTGAAAGAGCAACGTGAACGGCGCATTTCCGGCGCCTGGGGCATGACCGATGACGACGTGCGCCAAGCCATGGACGTCGCCCGCCAAGAAGGTTTGGTCGAGTTCGAGGACATCGAAATCGACCAGCGCGGGATGATCGACATCGACGGCCGCGATGCCAATGGCCGCGAGCTCGAGATCAGCGTTCGCCAGGGTGCCGACAGCGCCAGCGGCATCGATCGGGACTGATACGTCAAAGCCGATCGCTTAACCTAGCGTATGCAGCAGGCTCCCTTCGAGGAGCCTGATGCGTTTTGCGGTATCAAGAGAGAAAATCGCCGCCTCAGTGGCCGCCTCAATGACAGTGTTTAATGACAGTGCTTGCAGTTGCCGCGCGCGAGAATCGCCTCGCTGATGCGCTCGATGCCCTGGCGGTAGGCCGCTTGACGCAGGGTAATGCTTTCATGCGCAGCACGGTCGAATACGCGACCGGCTTGATCGTCCAGCAACGCATCGAGGCGCTCGTTGACCGTCTGCTCCGACCATGCCTGCCCGGCGCGATTTTGTAACCATTCGAAGTAGCTCACCACCACCCCGCCGGTATTGGCGACTACGTCAGGCAGCACGGGGATTTTACGCTGAGTAAGCACGGTATCGGCGTCGCTGGTCACCGGGCCATTGGCGATCTCGAGCACCGCGCCTGCCTGCACGCTTTCGACGTTATCGCCGTGGAGCTGGTTTTCCAGCGCCGCCAGCACCAACACATCGACATTAAGCGCGAGGAGTTCCTCTCCCGTAAGCGCCTTGCCGCGGCGCGTCTTGGCGAGTTTGCCGTGCTTATCCTTGTCGCCTTTGAGGGCCTCGACATCGAGGCCTTTGGCATCGTAGCGCGCGCCACTGGAGTCGGAAATGGCCACCACTCGATAGCCCTTGGCGCTGGCCAGACGAGCAAAGTGGTAGGCCGCATTGCCAAAGCCTTGGACGGCAAGCGTGGTCTTCTCGGGCGTGCGCTTTTCGCGGTCGGCCCACAGATCGAGCACCTTCAGTGCGCCGCGCCCCGTGGCTTCGACTCGCCCAGGAGAGCCGCCAAGCGACAGTGGTTTGCCGGTGATCGCCCCAGGTGCCTTGGCACGCACGATGGCCTCGTATTCGTCGATCATCCAGCCCATGACCGTGGCATCGGTATTGACATCGGGCGCGGGAATGTCGCGATCAGGGCCGATGACATCAGCCACGGCGCGCACATAGCCCCGCGCCAGACGCTCGCGCTCAAGCGACGACAGCGCCTTGGCATCCACCTGCACGCCGCCCTTGCCGCCGCCGTAGGGCAGCCCGGCAACCGCGCACTTCACCGCCATCCAGAAACTCAGGGTGGTGACTTCGTGCTGGTTGACCTCGGGATGAAAGCGAATGCCGCCCTTGGCGGGACCAAGGCTGGTGTCGTACTGCACGCGCCAGGCGGGAAACGACTTGAGGCTGCCATCGTCCATACGCACCGGCACGCTCACCTGTAGCGAAAGGCTTGGCTGGCGCAGGCGCGCCTGGGCATCGGGGTGAATATCGAGCGCTTCGAACACCTCTTCGAGGCGCGAGCGGGCGTCTTCGAATAGCGCCGCTCCTGACTCGGGCGTCAGCGCGCGGGGGGCATTCTCGGGGTGGGGGTCTTGCGCCTCGCACCGGTTATCCGGGGTATGCTTGGCATCCTGCTTGGCCTTCGGCGATGCCGCGCTCTTCGCTGGCGCTTTCTTTGTCGATGTCTTCTTTGCGGGTGCTTTCTTTACCGCTGCTTTATCCGTACTTTTGCCGCTCATGCTGCGAGCTCCTTTCGCCGAGAGAGAAGTACAAAAACGGGCGTACAAACCGTTACGTTCTCTGTCAGCGTAGCAGCTAGGCGGTCACCGGCGAGCCGCGAGTACGCTCAGACGATGACCAGGTTGTCGCGATGAATCAGTTCGTGGGCCTCGACGTAACCGAGGATCGCCTCGATCTGGTGGCTCGGCTGGCCTGCCAGCAGTCGCGCCTCGTCGGCGCCGTAGTTGACCAGCCCTTTGGCCACCGGCACGCCCGCATCATCGACGCAGACCACCATGTCGCCACGACGAAAGCCGCCAGCCACGCCGCGTACGCCCACGGCCAAGAGGCTCGAGCCCTTCTCGCGCAGCACCTTGACGGCACCGGCATCCAGCGTCAGCGTGCCGCGCACCTGTAGCTGCCCGGCAAGCCAGCGCTTGCGCGCGGCCATGGGCGCCTGCTCGGGGTGCAACAGGGTGCCGAGCGCCTCGCCCGCCATGAGCCGCGTGATGACCTCGGGCTGACGCCCGCTAGCGATTACCGTTACCGCCCCCGAGCGCGCCGCGAGCTTGGCCGCGCGCACTTTGGTGCTCATCCCGCCACGCCCGAGGGCACCGCCGCTGCCCGCCACTGCCGCCAAGCGCGGATCGTCTGCCCGCCCTTCGGCGATCAGTTGGGCGTCGGGGTTATGGCGTGGGTCGGCGTCGAAGAGCCCTTCTTGGTCGGTGAGCAGAAGCAAAGCATCGGCTTCGAGCAGATTGGCGACCAAGGCACCGAGGGTGTCATTGTCGCCAAAGCGAATCTCGTCGGTGACCACGGTGTCGTTTTCGTTGATCACCGGTACCACGCGCATCTCGACCAGGGTGCGCAGCGCCGAGAGCGCGTTGAGATAGCGCTTGCGGTTGGAGAGATCGTCATGGGTGAGCAGAATCTGCGCGGTGAGCATGGCATGGCGGGCAAAGTGCTGTTCGTAGCACTGAGTCAGCCCGTTCTGGCCCACGGCGGCGGCGGCCTGCAGCTCGTGCACGGCACTCGGACGAGCCTGCCAGCCCAGGCGCACCATGCCCGCCGCCACCGCGCCCGATGACACCAGCACCACCTCGACGCCGCGTTGATGCAGCGCGGCAATCTGATCGACCCAGTGGCCGATGGCCGCTTCGTCGAGCCCCCGGCCGTCGTTGGTCAACAGCGCGCTGCCGATCTTCACCACGACCCGGCGGGCGCCGCTTAGCGTCGTCCGCCCTGCCATCCGCTCAAGACTCTCCATGCGCCTTCTCTCCCTTGCCGTCTCAGGGCGCGTATTCGATCTCGACGTCGTAGTCATCGTCGTCGAAGTCGTCGTCATCTTCGTCATCGCGACGCTTCTTGCGCCGCCCCAGACGTGCCTCGGTACGCGCGACGGACTCCTCCTCCATACGCCGACGCATCTCTTGCTCGCGCTCGAAGGCCTCTTCGTCCTCGTTCTCCAGGCGCTGCTGCTCGGTCAGCCAGCGGTAGGCGGCCTGCACCAGCTTATCGGTGCCGTCGCTACCGATGGCGGAGATGCGAAACACCGGGCCCTCCCACGCCAAGGCATCGATGATCGCCTGGGCACGTGCGTCGCGCTCCTCTTCCGGCAACAGGTCGAACTTATTGAGCACCAGCCAACGCGGCCGCTCGGAGAGCGCAGGCGAGAAGGTCTTGAGCTCGTGGACGATGGCCTTGGCCGCCTCGACCGGATCGCTCTCATCGAAAGGCGCCACGTCGACCACGTGGAACAGCAGCCGCGTGCGGGTCAGGTGCTTGAGAAAACGCAGCCCCAGGCCCGCGCCGTCGGAAGCGCCTTCGATCAATCCCGGCACGTCGGCCATCACGAAGTGCTCGTGCATGCCCAGCTTGACCACGCCAAGGTTGGGCACCAGTGTGGTGAAGGGGTAGTTGGCGACCTTGGGCTTGGCCGCCGATACCGAGCGGATCAGTGTCGACTTACCGGCATTGGGCATGCCCAAAAGGCCAACGTCCGCCATCACCTTCATCTCCAGGCGCAGGTTGCGCCGGTCGCCTTCGGTGCCCGGCGTGGTACGCCGAGGCGCGCGGTTGGTGGAGGATTTGAAGTGAATATTGCCAAGACCGCGCCGACCACCCTGGGCGACCAGCACGACCTGGCCAATTTCGGTGACGTCGGCGATGACTTCGAGGGTCTCCTCGTCGATCACCGTGGTGCCGACCGGCACCTTGACGTGCAGATCTTCCCCGGCCTTACCGCTCATTTGGCGGCCCATGCCGCCCTGGCCGTTCTCGGCCTTGTAGAAGCGCTGGTACTTGAAGTCGATCAGCGTATTGAGGGCATCGTCACCGATCAGGTAGACGCTGCCGCCATGGCCGCCGTCACCGCCGTCGGGGCCGCCCTTGGGCACGTACTTCTCGCGGCGAAAGCTCAGACAGCCATTGCCGCCTTTTCCCGCCTCCACGATGATGGAGGCTTCATCGACGAACTGCATTGGTTTCTCCCGGCCGCTTCCGCCGCCCTGTTTAAGAACCGTTTCGACCAACCGTTTCTACAAACCGTTGCTGCGAAAACGGATACTACTTACAAATACGGAGCCTACTGACAAAAAAGCCCCGCAATGGCGGGGCTTTTTGTCTGGCAAGTGCTAACCGCTAGCCCTTGCTCG
Source organism: Halomonas dongshanensis (assembly GCF_024790395.1). Taxonomy (GTDB): domain Bacteria; phylum Pseudomonadota; class Gammaproteobacteria; order Pseudomonadales; family Halomonadaceae; genus Vreelandella; species Vreelandella dongshanensis. Next base: position 207,457 of record NZ_JAJISC010000006.1, on the reverse strand, counting down.
GCGCGTCTCAGGCAGAGACGACGCTGACGAACTTACGGTTGTTCGGACCTTTGGTCTCGAACTTGACGACACCGTCGTTCAGCGCGAACAGGGTGTGGTCACGGCCCAGGCCAACGCCAGTGCCTGCGTGAAAGCGTGTGCCGCGCTGACGCACGATGATGTTGCCCGCCGTTGCGGCTTGGCCACCGTAGAGCTTGACGCCCAGGCGTTTGGATTCAGAATCGCGACCGTTACGCGTGGAGCCGGCTGCCTTCTTATGTGCCATTGCAAAATCCTCCTCTTGGGGAATTGGCCGCTTACGCGGAGATTCCGGTAATTTTGACTTCAGTGTACCACTGACGGTGGCCCTGACGCTTCATGTGGTGCTTACGGCGACGGAACTTGATGATGGTCACTTTATCGCCACGGCCGTGAGATACGATTTCAGCAGACACCTTGGCACCGCTGACCAGCGGCGCGCCGATGTTGAAGTCGTCGCCATCGGCAACCAGCAGCACTTGGTCGAACTCGATGGTTTCACCCGTCGCCACTTCGATTTTCTCGAGCTTGAGGGTCTGGCCTTCCTGAACGCGGTACTGCTTGCCACCGCTTTTGATAATTGCGTACATGTCACTCTCCGGTACGGTAGTGGTGCCGCGACCGGCAGGCCGGGCGGCGCTCATCGGGAATCGCTCTTGTCGACCTGCGGCGAGTGGCGCCCCTTTTGGCAGCCATCTGACAGGGAGCATGATGAGTGGGCCGCGGATTATAACGACTCTTGCCACATACCACAAGACGCCCGTGCATTGTCAATCCACGCATGCCCGCGAGCGCGGCGCCTTTTCTTGACGGCCACGGGGGCGCCCCATAGCATGAGCCAAGTTCACGGCGGCAGCGGCCGCCCTCACCTCCCGCGATGAACGGAATCCATGACCGCCAACGTCTCTTCAACCCAGCCTGCAAGCTCTCCGTCTTCACCGCTGCATGCCGTCGTGGCAGACGATTTCGACGCCGTCAACCAAACGATCGTCGCGCAACTGGCCTCCAAAGTCCCGCTGGTCGAGACCATCAGCCAGTACATCATCGCCAGCGGCGGTAAGCGCCTGCGCCCGCTGCTGGTGCTGCTGGCCGCGCGTTCGCTGGGCTACCAGGGCGACAAACACGTAACGCTCGCCACCTTGATCGAGTTCATGCACACCTCGACGCTATTGCACGACGATGTGGTCGATGAATCTCACCTACGGCGCGGCAAACAGACCGCCAACGACCACTGGGGCAACGCCCCCTCGGTGCTGGTGGGCGATTTTCTTTACTCGCGCTCGTTCCAGATGATGGTCGACGTTGGCTCCCTGCGCATCATGGCGATTCTCTCGGCCGCTACCTGCATGATCGCAGAAGGCGAGGTGCAGCAACTCACTAACATCGGCAACCCCAATATCTCCGAAGCCGACTACTTCGAGACCATCAAGGGCAAGACGGCCATGCTCTTCGAGGCCGCCTCGCAAAGCGGTGCCGTGGTGGCCGAGGCCACTTCCGAACAAGAAGAAGCGCTTAAGCTCTACGGTCGCTATCTGGGGCTCGCCTTCCAGCTCATCGACGACCTGCTCGACTACGAAGGCGACGCCGACGCCATGGGCAAGAACGTCGGCGACGATTTGGCCGAAGGCAAACCGACCCTGCCGCTGATCTACGCCATGGAGCAGGGTACACCCGAGCAGACCAAGCTGATTCGTCAGGTGATCCGCAAGGGCGGGCTCGAACAGCTCGACGACGTATTAGAAATCGTGCACGCCACCGGCGCGCTCGACTACACCCGAAAGCGCGCCAACGAAATGGCCGATTTGGCACTGGCCCAGCTCGACGCCCTGCCGCCCAGTCCCTACCGCGACAGCATGGCCCACCTGGCCCGCTTGGCCGTCGACCGTCAGGCATAAAAAACCGTACAGCGCTTCCCAGGGCTTGAAAAACGCCCCGGCAGCGCGTATGATCCATCTCCGTCGTTGAGCCTCTCAACGACCCTCGGAATATAGCTCAGCTTGGTAGAGCGCTGCCTTCGGGAGGCAGAGGTCGTAGGTTCGAATCCTGCTATTCCGACCATATTATTGAAAACGGCCACTTAGCTAATATAGCTAGTGGCCGTTTTTGTTTATGTCTGCTTCTAGGTTCCAAAGCCAGCCCTTGATGAGAATCCACTTAAGAAAATGCATATTGCAAGCTCCAAATCCGTGGATCATCCTCACATACCGATATGGCATAAACTGAAAGCACGAAATTATAGAACCAAAAAGAGTGGCGCACAAGTGAAAACCGAAACCTTAAATCTTATACAGGCAACTGCCTCAGTTGCATCGCTAATTGGTTTATTTGTTGCCATATACGTTGCATGGCTAAGCAATATATTAAGGAAAGAGGAGTTGTACAGCAGAGTCCTTGAGAAGGCCACGCGAAATGCAATAGAAGCTAAGAAAATTCTAATCTCAACAAGTGATCTAAGGTCAGAGCTGAAAAAGAAAAAAATCAATGACCCTGTCAAGAAGGCAGCATTTAATAAAGCAAAGGAGTGGCTAAAGCAGCTACATGAGGTAGAAGTGATTGGAATGAGAGAGGATGCTGAAAGTGCACAAAATTTTATAATTGAAGGAAGGAAAAATCTTAAAGTTGCGGATTTACACCAAATTTCAGCACGCTTAGATAAAACTTACTCACGCATGGCTTTAAACTCTGACAACATCGTAAAGAAAGTTACGTCTCTAACAGATGAAATCATTAATTCCGAATAGGCTTTTCAGCACACCTAATGAACTGGTGATTAAAGCGTGAACGCCGCCCAAAAATTAAGATATTCCGCTACTCCCTGCGCGAAACGCCCACCGGCGAGCCCACTATCGTTTTTGATATCCGCCTGCAGAACCAAGGCGCGAAAGTAGGCCTTACTCCCTCCGACACAGTGAAACTATGGATAACCTATGCCGAAATGCCTCACGTGATTGACCACCTAATGGATGAGCGAACCTGAGAGGCTCACCGAAAAAACATCTTGAATCTGCTCGCCTCGCACTTCACCCCACCACCTTGTTGAACACTGCGAAAAAGTGCATAAACGCGCATGAAAACGCATAAAAAACAACTCCTTAGAACCGCCTTCCCGCCCAGCAGTGGCACGGCTTGAGAGCCTACCGCAAGGGTGCATAAAAACCTCTACATTTAGCGCGCGGGCGGGGCGGGGTGACGATGGCGCGGCGTGGGAAAGCTTTTAGCTCGCCTGATGCTCATCTACTAGTCTCTTTAGCTCTTGAACATGCGACTCCAAAGAAGCACTCTTAGTTGTTATTACTGTGATATAGATACCATAAGCTCCTGTACTGATAAGTGCAGGGCCTAACGTTCCAAAGAAAAAAGTAAAAAATAAGAGAACTTCTTTTGAATCATGGAAGTCACTGAGTGAGGCTTTAACCCATAGCACGATCACTTCGGCTACAGCAAAAAAACCTGTGAATAGCAGAAACGCGGATGCAAAAAACAGGACAGGAGTTGAGAAAACTGAAAAAGCTCTCCATATTTTTGGATGCTTAAAACCCCACTTTTCTTTAATTGAATGGTTTGCATGGTTCCATTGAATTAGCGCCGGGCTTGATTTGCCGAAAACTTCCCATGCATTCATGGGTCCCCATGACACCTGAGCAAGGTCGTCTATAAGCTTTGCAGAGGCTCTTTTTTTATAGCAGCGCCAGTAGGCTACCTCTAGGCCAAATTGTGATGGTCGGTGATTGGTGTTAAATAGATACTTATCATAAGCATTCTCTAAATACTTATAATCCTTCGCTTTAACTGGCAACGATACTCCTGGGAGGCTAAGTGTAATCATTTGGCTTTTCCTGTATCTATCGAAAAACACCGCCCCTTTCGGAGCGGCTTAGCATGGGTAGCTGGCTAGAGACTTACCGGTTGGTGATAATGAGCTCTCCGCGTGGCTCGGTCGCTTGCTGCCCCACAGTATACCTAATTAAAGTTGTTTGCAGAGTTAAGCCCTTAAATGCATCACGCATCTCCGGCGTATCGTTAACGCTAATAGCAAACTGCCCCTGCCCTGTTCGGGCTAGCTCGCCCATCCGATAGTACTCTTCCAAGGTGAAGTCGCAGCCGTACCCAGCGGTGCCCCAGTATGGCGGGTCGAGATAGAACAGCGTGCCTTCCCGATCATAACGCCGGATGCATTCCGCCCAATCCAGGTGTTCGACCACCGCCCTTGATAGGCGTAGGTGGGCATCGCTTAAATCTTCCTTAATGCGTAACAGGTTCATGCGTGGTGGAGAAACCGCTGACCTTACCGCCAAACGCCAGCTTCTGCAGGTAGAAGAAACGCGCCGCCCGTTGGATATCGGTTAAGTGGCGTGGCTCGATCTCTTTTTGAGTGAGATACTCTTCGCGGCTAATCAGCCCCCCACCGGAACTGCTTCACCAACTCATCAGGGTGGTGCTGAAGTGACCCCCTCCCGAGCTGCACAGGCTATAGTGCAGCCATTAGGAGGATAAAATGAGCAATGAACCTACCGTCAAACGTTGGACGGCGAAGCGCAAAGCCGCCGTCGTCATGGACATATTCAAAGGCAAGGCTACCGTCGCTGAAGTGGCTCGGCAGCACGATCTCACCGTCTCCGAGCTTGAGGGTTGGATGAATGAGGCCCAGCGCAGTATGGAAAACGGGTTCAGAGCTCGCCCGAAGGACGTCCGCGAGCAGTGCGAATCTGAACTACGGGAGACCAAAGAGGCGCTGGGAGAGGCCCACCTGCAGATCTATGCGCTAAAAAGTTTCGACGCCTGCTCGACGAGGACGAGAACTCGTAAGGTCGCTGCAGGCGCAACTGGCCGAGGAGGGCCATGTGGTGTCGCTGGTCAAGCTCTGCCGATGGCTGGGGTTACCCCGGCGAAGCCTGTATTACCGGCCCCAGTCGCGGCAGCGTGTCATCAGTGACGACTTAGCGGCGCGGGTGAAGCTGACGTTGGAGCGGTTCCCCACCTATGGCTATCGCCGACTGGCGTGTGTGCTGGGTGAAAACCGTAAGCCGATTCAGCGCATCCTGCAGCTCAAGGGCTGGCAGGTACGCAAACGGCCTCAAGGCTTCCGCCCTCGCGCTAAGAGCTTGCCATCCGCTGCCTCGAGGCCTGATGAGCGCCGGGCGACAGACCTCACCCATGTGTGGTGCGGTAAGAATCGGCGAGCTAGTCTGGCAGTGATCATTGACCGCTGTACACGAGAGATCCTCGGCTGGCGATTATCCGATAATGGCAGCAGCAAGGCGGCAGAGGCTGCGCTGGAGGAAGCACTGATCTATCGGCTGGGAGCGCTAGAACGTATTCAGCAACCGTTGGCTCTTCGATCAGATAACGGGCTTGTGTTCAGCAGTCGCCACTACACCGGTACGTTGAAGGCCTATGGCCTCAGGCAGGAGTTCACGATGCCGTATACCCCGGAGCAGAACGGGCTCGTCGAGCGCTTCTTCCGCTCCTTGAAGGAAGAGTGCATCTGGCTCCATCGCTTCGAGTCTCTGGGCCAAGCCCGAGCCGTGATTGATCGCTGGATCCGGTACTACAACGAAGAGCGGCCGCATCAGTCTCTAGACTATGTGGGCACCCCGAGCCCACCCCCGCAGTATCTGCGTAGGGTGTGCAGAAACCAGGGGGGGCATTACACGGAACGCAAGGAAGTGCTGGTGGGCAATAGCGAAAATGCAAAGCGCCTACGCCATACCTACGCGACAGAAGCGCACGCCATTGAAGAAGCCACCGCCGAGCTCACGCGCCTGCAACGCAAACATTCCGAACTGACGCTAGACCTGGCCGAAGGGCGCGCCGACATCTACCCAGAAACCCCGGTGGCCACCGTGGGCTACAAACCCGAAATCGATGCCACGCCCTGGATCATTGACGAAGTGCGCCACGATCTGAACGACCGTGGTTACACGTGCAGTATCAGGATGGAGACGCTTTCTTCTTGCGCTGTCCACGTAAAGTGTCAGACTATAGCCATGTGCAACAGAGTAAAACACTCTAAAATACACCCGTTCAAGCCGCCGTATTTCATACCTAGCGCTACGCTAGGGGGTAGACCATGACCGCATTCACTAACATCGGGCTTTACAGCCCCAAGCAAGCAGAGCGCCTGACTGGCGTAGAGGCGGATAAAATTCGCCGCTGGCTCATGCCTGCGCGGTCGTCTAAAGGGCCTCTCTGGCAGCCAGAACCCCAAGCGTTAGGCGCAGAAGACACACTCAGCTTTAAAGACCTGCTCGAACTCCGTGCCGTGGCACAGTTCCGCCGCCACAACGTCAGCCTGCCGGTAATTCGTGAAGCACTGCATGTACTCAGAGACTACCTACAGCGTGATTATCCCCTGATCAATCCGCAGCTCAGCACCGATGGCAAAAAAGTATTTTTAAAGGTGCTGGAAGAAAGTGGCGAGACGGCTATCACCGACTTGGTGAAGCGTCAAAACGTGTTTCACGATGTGATCTCACCCTCACTAAAAGCGGGCATTGAGTTCGACGCGGCAGGCTACCCCATTCGCTGGCAGCCCGACCCCGAAGACACAAGTGTTGTGATCGATCCGCGCTTTGCCTTCGGCAAGCCCATCGTGTTACCAAGCCACATGCCCACCGCCACACTGGCCCAAGCGGCTAAGGTAGAAGGTAGCGCAGCAGATGCAGCGCGTGCGTATGACGTAACGCAAGAAGAAGTAGAGCGCGCAGTAAAATTCGAAGAAAGGATTTTATCGGGTGCACTTCTTCATTGACGAAAATATAAGCCATCACATCGCCAACGCCCTTAACCAACTAGCCAAACTCTGCAGTGAAAGCCACACAGTTTTGCATGCCCGTGAGGTCAACGGCGGCCCTGGCATGCCAGATGAAGTGTGGCTGGAACAGCTCAAGCAATCAGATAAGAGCTGGGTGATCGTGTCAAAAGACCGTTTCCAAAAAGGGAACCGTGAAAAATTTGTATTTGAAAATTGCGGTATCACCACGATCAACCTGGGCAATGATTGGAAAAACGCTAAGGCATGGGAAACTGCCTTACGGCTGATTGAATGGTGGCCAACCATTTCAAAAGAAGTATTAGATACGCCAGGCCCTATGCACTATGACCTTCCATGCAAGAAGCCCACCAAGCTGAAGGGCCGTAAGAAAGCCGTAAAGTAGTGTACACACCAACCACTCCAATACCTCTAAAGGCGATATAGCAAATATTCACCTCCTAAGGCAACATAATTCGACTAGCGGGATACAACGCTAGCTTTCACATCTAAGGGAAAAACGCAAAATGAAAAAAATACTATTATCTACTTCAGTAGCAGCCTTGCTAACAGGGTGTGCAGCCCCCTCCATACAAGCCCCCTATGATCCAGGCCGCAATTATATTGAGACCTACAATGGCGAGTTTTCACAAGTTTGGGAAGCCACAGTAGACTGGTTTGCGACAAATAACATACCCATTAAAAATATTGAAAAAGCGTCAGGTATTATTGGCTCTGATTACGCCCTAGGTGCTAGCCATAGCCAGATTGATTGTGGCGCTATTGATGTAGGAAGTATGTACGTACTGAGAGACGTAAACGCCACAGCAAACTTGAATGTCCTGGTGCGAGAGCAAGCTGGTCGAGTATCCGTACAGCCAAATATCTTCGGCAATGCAAGCTATACGTTGCAAAGCACGTGGGACGGCAGCCTAGCCGTCGTAAAACCAGATCGTTGCATCTCAACGGGAGAGCTTGAGAGAAGTTTGCATCAATACTTATCATCACGATTTTAAGCAACCATGCCCCATCGCAGATGGGGCAATTATCCCTACACCGCCCAGCACCGCGCCTGTCTCACCACCACCCCCTTGAACTGTTTCGTATTGACAAAACACCCCTGCCCACCATTAGCAGGCAGCAACCGGCAGCGGCTGCCCACCCGGTGCGATTTAAACAGCCGGTATTCGCCCTCTACTTCCGCCACCACATGATCGACATGGCCAAACGAGCGCGCCTCATCCACCACCAGCACATCGCCTTTCAGCCATAACCCGCCGGGTTTAGCCTCTTCACTCACCTCAACAAAAAAATAACTGGGCGGAAATTTCTGCTTATCAATATCGGCTACGGCTGGGTGCTCCACGCCCACCACTGCTGGCCCCAAGTAATTCACTCGCATGCTGTTGCCCTGTGCTTTCTCCACATTAAGCGACGACGATTAACGCTTGCATGCCGCTTTCCTTAGCCATAATACTATATAAAAAACATATATCAGCTAAAAAAGCGATTGATCAATCGCACAGCATACCGCCAGAGCAAAAGAGCAAGTGGAAAGCTAATTTGTGGGAGATGTCTGAGCACCCCGGGCTTGTAGCAGCGCTTGGTGCTGTATTAGGCGGGTAGAAGGAAGAGGGCGATAGCCCCCTAGCAACTACATTGCGCGAGCCGAAGTCCGCGCTATACAACGAACTAGGATGAATTGACGAAGGCTCATAAAGGTGAAGAGACAACTCATCGAACACTCACTACTCAGTCAAAATTTAAGTAGTTGAGTACTTTTTATTATTCTATACTAGACGTTTTTTACTCATATTTTAAATATGATACTTAAGCACTACTTTGCTTTTTTCTCTTCAACTTGGTCATCATACTTCGCTAGCTGCTTGTTAATAAGCTTATCTGGCAATGTAATGGAAAACAGAAAAGCTATAACTGAAAAGAATATAAAGGAACGTTCCAGCCATAAGTGAAATAAAGGATAGGAATTATCATCAACCAACCGTGATAAGAAAATCAATGCTAAAGTAATAAGATAAGCATGAAAAAGATCCTTATGCCTAATCAAAGATTTTACATAATTATTCCTTGCTGCTCTATTATACCTCCATGTTTTCTTACGATAAAAAATAGGCTCTCCTATAATAGTCATCACCGCTATAAGAAAACCAGCAAGAATCGAAAAAACATTTATCAATACATCCGAAGCATCAGAATTATCATGAATTAATGGCTGGCCATAAAAAGCCCCTACCGCAGCAACGAGGCATACAACAAGGAGCTTAAGTGACAAAAACCAATCAATATTTTTCATCTCATTGCCCTAACAAGCGATCTCCTTCCAGCTTTCTATAATAAGCCTTCAGCTTAACCCAAACACTATCATAGTACACACTTTTCCCATATCTCTCTACGGATGCTTTCGTTTGCAATCTCATATCAAAAGAACGAAGAGGTTCCCCATCATGGGTATAAATAACTATTCCGTCATCTTCTATTGCTTCTTCTGCAATCTCTCTGAGCTGGGATTTTGCAATATCATTAGCTCTTGTATTACCTTTTAACTTAACTGTCCCCTCGACGATCAAGTCTTCCATCGCAGTCATTTGAGATTCATCATCATATCTTCCAAGTCTGTTTTTAACAGCATCAGCGGTCGCTTGTAAAACATACCTTCTAAACCAGTTCTCATGATGACCATGTTCATAGTAACTGGCATTATATGCACTAGCGGAAAACTCCACCCTTGAGACACCATGTCTTTCTATCACACGATACTTCTCTAAGTTCAATGCAGTACTTAATTTAAAACTATACTCAATACCTTCTGGGTTAATATTATCAGTTGTTCCAATTTGCAAGTAGTACTTAAGATATTGCGTGATTTTAGAATGATGCATACTTCTACCATGAGCCGTTCCAATCACATCATGGCCGCAACAATACATAAAAAAATCACCATCTTTATACTCCATGCCTTGGGGGGCAGGATAGGGTTCTTCGTTATCCTCTTCACTTTCTGCGCCAGGTGTAAGTGTGTCACTGCTCTCTCCAGGCACATAGCGAACAAAATGCAAAAGTACTCCGTGATTTTCCTGCCGATAATGTTGAATTCGAATGACCTCTCCAGCTTGGCGCCACTCTGATTCACCAACTGTGCCCACTTGCTCTCTACAGAAGCTTATTAATGACTCCAAATCAAAGGGATTATTATCACTAACGCACCTAAAGTAACGTAAAACTTTATTAGTTGTAGCCATAATTATACCTTGTTGAATTTTCCTTTAGTTTCATTACACCACTTAACACCGAATGTTTCTCAAAACTATAATTACTACAACCAACAGATTTATTAAACTAATTTTCCATCCATTCCATAAACTCATCCCAAGAAACTTTAATTCCATTTTCCTTTTTGATTCGACCTTTACACCAAATTAGTCCAGAACTGACAACGTACATATCACCTTTAAAGTTGCCTTGGTTATCGTAAACACGAAATTCAACACCACGTTGTTTTACTTCCATATCAACGCTAAGCTTATTAATATTGACTTTCATATATATTCCCTAATGTTTTTGAAGTATTCAAACCACCCGCCCAATCCGAATCTCACATCGCCCCAGAATTTCCATATCCCCCATATCCTGCGGCTTGATCATCTCGGGCTGGTACAGCTCGTTATCACTGATCAGGTACAACGCCTCCCGGCGAGGCGCTGCACGCGCTTGATCCGCCGCTCCCCACTCACCAGCAGCAAAAACACCCCTCCTGCTTCGGGTCGCGGGCCGCCCGGTTCACCAGCACCCAATCGCCATCAGCTAGGGTGCCGTCCATCGAATCACCCCGCACCTGCACCCCCACGACCTGCGCGGGGTCCAGCCCCTGGGCGGTCTGCTCGCTGCGCGGGAACTGCAAGGAGGTCTTGATCGGCTCGCCCTCGAAGCTGCGCCGCGTACCGGCGGCGGCTTCGATTTCGTATATGGATATGAATACCATACCTTCGGTTAGATCAACTAGCTCAACGCTCGACGAAATCGAACGGTTTCCAGCCAGAACGTACTTAACGTCAGCACTTTGAGCTGCAATCGTTACCAGATAGTCGCCTTTTGGGCTGAGCTGATCAGCCTAGCAAAACATTTGAGACTTTTTAATCACATGGGCAAGGTCGCCGAACTGGGTTTGAGCCCCCGTCGCTCTCTCTTCCTTTAATTAACGTTAGGGCTAACGCGCCTCCACCGCCGCGCGGCCTTTGATCAATGAACGCGCGAGCAGTAGATACGCTACCGCGCCGCAGGCGGCCATGGCCAGCACGACGGATTCCAGCGATTGGGGCAAGGCGGTGGAGAGACCACTCAGTATACCGGCGATGCCGAACTGGGCTGCGCCCAGAAGGGCTGCGGCGGTGCCTCCGCTGGTGGGGAAGAATTCCAGGAAACAGGCCTGGATATTGGGCGAGATAGCGCCTACCGGGCCGATGGTCAGCATCATGGCGGGTAGGAACAGATAAAGCGGCGCCCCCAAGAACGTCGCGGCCAGCAGCGCGACCATACCCACCGCCTGGCACGCCGTTGCCAGCTGGAGAATACGCAGCGATGGCAGCCGCGATAAGAGCACCCGGTTGAGCACGTTGAACAGGAACATGGCGACGATATTGGCAGCGAACAGCAGCGAAAACGTAGAAGAGTCCTGGGCAAAATGGCCCTGGTAGATGAACGAGGCGTAGGTGATGAACATCATCATCACCGAGAACGACCCTGCCTGCCAGGCGATGAACGGCAGCGCCGGTTTGGTCGAGAGCACGAGTTTATAGCGCGCCAATAGGCCCATTTCAGGCCCCTTAGCCCGCGAGACCCTGCCCGGCCCGGTAAACAGCACCCGGATCAGTAGCGGTATCAGCGCTAGCGCATACGCCGCCAGCGCAAAGAAGATATAGTGCCAGGAGCCCAACGCAAGGATCGCGCTGCCCACGCTAGGGGCGATTCCGGGAGCCAATACGATGATGAACCCCATCATCGAGAAGAGTTTGGCCGCGTCGCGCCCGGTGACCCGGTCGCGCACGAGCGCAGGTACCGATACCAGCGTCCAGCCAGCGCCGAAGGCTTGCACTATCCGTCCGCCCAGCAGCATGCCAAGCGAGTCAGCGGTACCGATGGCGATGCTCGCCACGATAAAGATCGCAAGGCCACCCATCAGCACCCGTTGACGTCCGAAACGGTCCGACAGTGCCCCACCCACCAACTGCCCCAGCGCCAGAGCAAGCACGTATACCGACACGCTTAGCGACACCGCATGCTGAGAAACCCCGAGTGATTCGCCGATAGCCGGAAATGCTGGCAAATAGGTATCCATGGAAAATGGGCCCAGCATGATCGTCAGCGCCAAGGTCAGCACGACGATGAAGGGTGTTTTAGCGTGGGTCATGAGCACTCGCAACGGGGATAGGTTTGACGGATTGGGCCTTATGATAAGGGCCGCTAGGCTTCGCGGCCAGTCGCTACCGACCAAGAGCCTTGGCTGGCGACAAAAAGTAGCGGGCTAACCGCTGTGCTAAGCTGGGCGCTTTCCTACCGAACGTCTAAGGATGTCCACCATCATTCATAACGCCCACACCAAGGCCGTACTGCTGCTCGCCAGCACCATGACCGTGATGTCCGGTGCGATCATCTCCCCTGCGCTGCCCGGCATTGGGCGATTCTTTAACGAGGCGCCACAGGTAGTGATTCAGTTGATCCTGACTCTGCCTGCGCTGATGATCACGCTCTTCAGCCCCTTGATGGGTTATCTTGCCGACCGTTTTGGGCGCAAGCCGCTCTTGCTCGCCATGCTCTCCGTCTATGGGCTGGCTGGGGCTTCCGGCTTTTTGATCGATCAGGTCGGCCTGCTGCTGGCCTCGCGGGCGCTGATGGGGGTGGCAGTGGCGGGCATCCTGAGCATCAGCACGACCCTGGTAGGCGACTACTTCAGCGGTACGGAGCGGGTGCGCTTTCTGGGCCTGCAGAGCAGCGCGATGGCGCTTGGCGGGGTGATCTTTATCAACCTCGGCGGGCTCTTGTCGGATTGGAGCTGGCGCGGCCCTTTTCTGCTCTATCTCACCGGTGTCTTACTCTTCCCTTACGCCTTGGCCGTACTTAGGGAGCCGCGGACAAGCACTGCCTCCAGCCCTGAAGCCAGCATACCTACCGCGCGGGTAGACGTCGGCCGTACCGCGCTCGCCTACTTCATCGCCATGATCAGCATGGTGATGTTCTACATGTTTCCCGCCCAGTTGCCCTTTCTGCTCTCCGAGCAGGACGAGGTTAGCGGCGTGGCGATCGGCATTGCGCTCTCCATGGCAGCACTGACCGCCAGCATCGTCAGTTTCTGCTATGGCCGCCTCAAAGCCAAGCTCTCGGTGATGAGCATCTACGTGCTGGGCTTCGCCATCGCCGCCTCTGGCTTGGGAATCGTTGGGGCAACCCACAGCTACGGCGCGTCGATCCTTGGTGCGGCGGTGGCCGGCAGCGGGCTTGGGCTATTCATGCCCAACACCACCACCTGGCTCATGCGCATCACCCCGGAGCGGGTGCGCGGGCGTGTGTTCGGCGGCTTCACCTCGACGTTTTTCTTTGGTCAGTTCGTCTCACCCATCTTCGTCGCCTGGGTGTCGGGCTGGCTACCGTCGCTACGTGACGTCTTCATCGCGATGGCGCTCGTGTGCCTGGCGCTTACCCTCATCGTCACCCTACTCGGCAAAACGCTGCTCAAGGCCGATAGCCAGCACTGAGGGCGCGGGCGCCACCCTTTATCAAGCGGTGAGCAGAGCGCGATAGAGCGCAACATAGTCGTGTGCCATCCGCTCTGCGCCGAAGCGTTCGAGAAACGCCTGGCGCACCCGGCGACGGTCGAGCTCGGGCAGTCGCCCCACCGCCTCGACCGCTTGGGCGTGCGACTCGACGATGAAGCCGCTTACGCCCTGCTCGACGATCTCCTCCACGGCACCGTTGCGCCAGGCAATCACCGGCGTACCGCAGGCCATCGCCTCGATCATCACCAACCCAAAGGGCTCCGGCCAGTCGATAGGAAAGAGAAGCGCGGACGCCTCGCCGAGAAACGTCTGTTTTTGCCGATCATCGAGCGCGCCTACGTGCTCGATGCCTGCGCCTAGCGCGGGGGCTACGTGACGGTCGAACCAGCCCGGGTTACCCACGTCGACCTCACCGGCAAGCTTCAGCGTGCGCCCGGTGGCGCGCGCCACCTCAATGGCGCGATCAGGGCGTTTTTGGTCCGTCATCCGACCAATGAAGGCTAAATATTCTCCCGAACCTTCACCTAAATTAAAGCGCCTGGAATCGAGGCCGTGATACACCGTTCCAAGATGGTTGCCCGTGGGGATCGAAATTCCCTGGGCGCGCGATATGGAGGCCACCGGTAAATCGGGAAAATTGGCGAAGAAAAGCTGACGATCCAGCTCGTCGACGCGCCAGTGTACGGTGGTTAGGCTTTGCCGCCGCCGCTCGCCTAGAAGCGCAGCGTGGCCGAACTCACCGTGGCAGTGAATGACATCGAACTCGTCGAGATGGCGCCGGAGAAGTTCGAGCACACAGGCTTCCAAAACGCCGGGCACGCCGGGCGGCACTTGGGCCTCGCGCGCCTGCCAGTGGTGCAAGCTAGGCGGTGTTGCCAAGTGTCGCGCTCGCGTACGGCTATCGGCGGGGGCAATGAGGGTCACCTCATGACCCAGTGCGACCAGCGCCTCGGTCAGGTCGGAGACGATCCGCTCGGTGCCGCCATTGTCGATAGGCGGCGTGGGGTAAATGACAGGCGCTACCTGAGCAATGCGTAAGGGCGTTTGCAAGAACATAGCGAGGAAGACACCTCTTTAGTGAAAAGGAATTCACGATATGCATATCGTACATCTGGCGTTACAGGGTTGCCTGCGCAGCCATGATATCGAGTATGGCATCACCGCCGACACTGGGGGCCACATTCGTTACCTGCTCGAATTGGTGGAAGCCTCGGCCGAAGATCCGGCCATTACACGCATCACGCTCGTCACCCGCGCATTTGAAAACGACTTTAGCGCTATCGACTACGCCTGCCGTGAGGAGTACGTCGGCCCCAAGATCACGCTGATTCGGCTTCCCACCGATCAGCCGGGCTATTTGCCCAAGGAGGCGCTGTGGACCGAACTCTCCTCTTTCGTCACCGCCTTCGATGCCTGGCTTGCCGCCCTACCCGCGCCTCCCGACATGCTTCACGCTCACTATGCCGATGCCGGTGAAGTTGCCGCCCGCCTCCATGCGCGCCATCGCCTCCCCTTCGTTTTTACCGCGCACTCGCTGGGACGCAGCAAACTGTTCTGCCTTGAGCAAAACGGCAGCCGTATCGGTGCCGCCACGCGCGCAGCGCTCGAGCGGCGCATCGCCTTCGAGGAGCGTGCCATCGAGCACGCCGCGCTGATCATCGCAAGCTCACGCGACGAGGCCGAGCGTCAATACGCCGACTACCACCACTACGACCCGGGCAAAATACGCATCATCGCTCCCGGCAGTCATCTCACCGACTTTCTCGATGCCGAGCCCACGCCTGCGGTGGAAGCGCTGCTGCATCCGTTTTTACGCCAGCCCGAAAAACCCGCCTTACTCGCCATCGCCCGCCCAGTCACGCGTAAAAACCTAGCCACGCTGGTACGCGCCTTTGGTGAGTGCGCGGCACTACGGGCGCGGGCTAATCTCGTGATCGTCGCTGGGGTGCGCGATCACATCGACACCCTAGAGCCAGAACTTGCCGATAACCTGCACGAACTGTTGACGCTGATCGATGACTACGACCTTTACGGCCACATTGCCTATCCCAAGCATCACGCCCCCGAGGACGTGCCCGCGCTTTATGCCTGGGCACGGGCGCGCGGCGGCATTTTCGTCAATCCAGCCTTCAACGAGCCCTTCGGGCTTACGCTACTCGAAGCCTCGGCGGCGGGCTTGCCACTGATCGCCACCGATAGCGGCGGCCCTAACGATATCGTCGAGCAGTGCGGCAATGGCGTTTTGATCAACCCACGCCACCACCAGGCGCTCGCCCAAGAGGCCATGGCGCTCTTCAACGACCACGACCGTTGGCAGCAAATGGCCGTACGCGGGCGCGATGCCGTCAGGGCTTTCGACTGGCAACGCCATGCCCAGCGTTATCACGATTTACTCACACGACTGCGCCGCCCAGTGGTCGATCCCAAGCCGATCACGTCGCTACTGATCTGCGACATCGACAACACCCTCACCGGCTCTGCCGAAGGTATCAGCGCTTTCAATGCGTGGTACGCCGCGCAGGGCGGGCTTGCATTCGGCGTTGCCACCGGGCGCAGCTTTCACAGCGCGCTATCGATACTCGAGCAAGCGGGTATTGCCTATCCACGCGTGATCATCGCCTCGGTGGGTGCCGAGGTGTACTACCGCCAAGCCGACGGCGTGACCTATCGCCAAGACACCGCTTGGTCGGCCCATCTCGATAGCCGCTGGCAGCGCGAAGCGATCCAGCGCGCGCTGAGTGAAATAACCGAACTAACGCCCCAAGGCTCACTCGAGCAGCGCCACCACAAGCTAAGCTACTTCAGCGACGGCGATAGTGCCCTTCCCGACCGTCTCAAGGCCGTTCTGACGGCGCGTGGTCTTAAAGCCAACGTCATTCACAGTCACGGTCGCTATCTCGACGTTCTACCATTGGACGCCTCCAAGGGTCTGGCAGTCGATTACCTGCGTGCGCAGTGGGGGATTGCAAGCGAAGCGCTCTACGTTGCCGGTGATTCGGGCAATGATCTCGACATGCTGCGCGCAGCGCCCTGCTCGATCGTCGTCGCCAACTACAGCGATGATCTCCTCGACGCCCCTGGCATGGCGCACGCCTACTGTACTCAGGCAGCCCACGCCCAGGGTGTCATCGAAGGGGTCGAGCACTTTCGCCAGCAGCACGCTCGCCGCCTAGGAGACATCGCCTAATGAAGCTCAGCGTGCTGACCCTGGTGCGCCACCGGCGCGAGCATCTAATCAATCTGATGAAAAGCCTCGATGCCCAAACGCAGGCGCCTGACGAGTTGGTGATCGCCTGGATGCAGCCAGCCCCCGAGAGAGACCTTCCTGCAACGCGCTTTCCCGTGCGCCACGTCATGGTCGAAGGCGATGTGCTGCCCCTTGCCAAGGCGCGTAACGCCGCCGTGGCGGCGGCCCGCTTTGAGGCCCTGGTGTTTCTCGATGTGGACTGCATCGCTTCCCCTCGGCTCGTCGAGCGCTATGGCGCCGCGTTGCGGTCACGCGCAGCGCTCTATTTGGGCGAGGTTCACTACCTCCCCGCCGACGCCGTACGTCTAAACGAAGCAGGCGCTCTCGATCTCGGGCGCTTGGCCGCCTTGGGCGAGCGTCATCCGGCGCGCCCTGCCATCGCCGAGAACGCCACTATTTCAGAGGCCGATCACGGCCAGCTTTGGGGGCTATCGTTTGCCTTGCTGAAAGAGGATCACCACCGCGCGGGCGGTATGGACGAAGGCTATATTGGCTATGGCGGCGAAGAGACCGACTACGCCTGGCGTCTGGCCAAGGCGAAGGTGCCGCTCTATTGGATCGGGGGCGCGCTTGCTTGGCATCAGCATCATCCACTTTATGCTCCGCCCTGGCAGCACTTCGATGCCATCATCGCCAATGCGCGACGCTTTCATGCTCGCTGGGGGCGCTGGTGCATGGAGTACTGGCTAGGTCAGTTTCGTGACGCGGGTGCCATCGACTGGACGCCGGATAGTCCCCGAATCGACGTACGCCGCCAGCCGAGCGACGCCGATATCGCCGCCGCTCGCCTGCCCGACAGCGCGCGCTACTGCTGAACCCGAGCTAGGGTCGTAAGCGCTCCATCTTCGGTCTTCTCAGTGGCTTGAGCATCGTCTTGGGCATCGTTTTGTGCATCGATTTGTGCCTCGGCCTGGAGATCGTTGGCGGCTGCAACCGGCGCTACGGGGGCATTTTCCCACAGCCTATCGACGCACGCTTCGAGCCAAGCTGCGGCACGCGTCGCCGCATCGGCGGCGTAAAGCGAGGCCAGACGCTCGACATCGAGCGCTCGCGCCTGGGCGAGCACCCTTTGCCAGCCCGCAAAGTCACTCGGCCATACCGGCATGTCGACCGCAGCCCCCAACTCGGCGAGGCGTTCGGCCTTGCGCGTCTGCTCACCGAAATAGCGCCACTCTGGTGCGACGATGTAGGGGCGCTCGAGCATGGCGATCTCGTGCACCGTGTTGTCGCCCGCCGAGGCTAGCACGATGTCGCTGGCCGCCAGGTACTCCACCACGTTATCCACCCAGCCGATGTTAATGAGATTGGCGAAGTCGGTCTCGTGTCCCTCTCTATGCAGTGGCCCAAGCGTCAGAAAGAGCGTTTCCGGCGCCGCCCGGGCAGCGACCGTGAGCGGCGCATAGGGGGTTCCCGCGCCACCGCCGCCGGTCAGCGCCACGACGATCTCGCGCTCGGGGTCGAGACCCAAGCGACGGCGGGCGTCGGTGCGCTCCGGCATACGCGAAGACGTGGTGCAAAGCCCGCCGGTATAGAAGGTCTTCTGGCGCAAATCGGCAGGATAGTCGGCCTGTTCCAGGCGCTCGTCGAAGGGCGCGAGCATGCCCACGCAGGCCTCGTAGGCGCCCAGATGGCCGGGGTCGTTGCGATCGCCGTGCATGCGTACCTTGACCGCAGGTACGCTGGCGATGCGCGAGAGTAGCGCCAGCTCCGCCGACACGTCGATCACGAAGAGCCCCACATCACGCTCGTCGAGGTGATCTAGAATGCTGCGCATGGTTTGGCGCATTTCACGCACGCCCATGGGCACGCAGTGCATCACTGAAGGCGTAGGCTGATCGAACAGCGCCTGGGTAGGCACCGCCGCGCCGATCATGTCGGGCAGGGCGATGAGCTCGATGTCGCGCTCGAAACCGTCGAACAGCGATGGGTCGGCAGTCAATACGCTGACCGGGCGCTCGGGCGAAAGGGCACGAATGATGGCCATGGCGCGACGGGCATGTCCGCGCCCCTGGTGATGCACGAAAAAGCTGATCGGTTTTTGCATGACACGTCCACTGTGTTAGCGAAAAAGACATCGGCCACCACGATGGCAACGAAGAGGCCACCGTAAGCATAGTCGCACTAAGGCTAAGTAGACCTGAGCGGACGCAAGTCCGAGGCAAAATAGAACCCAGATAACATAGAATCGGGAAAAAGGTCGTTTGGCTACAGCGCCCACCAGCGCGGCAGCATTGCCTGAACGTCACGGTGGGCGAAGCGATCATCCATCAGCACCACCACGCCTTCGTCATCTGGGCTGCGGATGACGCGCCCGGCGGCTTGGACCACTTTGATCAGGCCGGGGATGCGGTAGGTGTAGTCGTCGGGTGTGGCAAAGCGGCGTGCCAGACGCGCTTTGATCGCCTCGTTGAAAGCGTTGAACGGCGGCAGGCCCAGCGTGGCGATAAAGGCGCCGATGAGCCGGTCGCCGGGCAGATCGATCCCTTCGGCAAAGGCGCCGCCCAGCACGGCGAAGCCAACGCCCTGGCCACCAGGGGAAAAGCGTTCCAGAAAGGCCTCGCGCTCGGGTTCGCGCATGCCGCGCGTTTGTGCGAAAGCGGGAATATCGGGGACCTCGAGGCGAAAGCGGACGAGCACGGCCTCGAGGTAGGCGAAGCTGCTGAAAAACGCCAAGTAGTGTCCTGGGCGCTGGCGAAACTGCTGGGCGATCTCACTGGCAATGGGCGCAATTGAGGCGTCGCGGTGGCGAAAGCGCGTGGAGATATCCTGGCGGATGCGCACGTCGAGCTGGCGCGCGATAAAAGGCGCCTCCACCTCGCACCATACGGTAGTGGCAGGAAGCCCCAGTAGATCGCGGTGGAAGCGCGCCGGATGCAGCGTCGCCGAGAACAGCACCAACGCCTTCGCCGCCTCGATGCGTGGGGCGAGAAAATCGGCGGGAATCACGTTGCGAATCCCCAGCACCGCCTGGCCGCGGCCATGGCGGATCAGATCGCACAGCGAATGCTCGCCGAAGCGCTCTGCCAAGCGGCAAAAGGCCAGCGCTTCGAACAACAGCTCCTGAAGCTCAGCGCTCGCGCGCTCGGGATGCTCGCCGAGATAATCGGTGATCGCCGAGGCGAGCGCCTGCAGCGCTGCCACCCACGCGGAAGGCAAGGCGTCGAGCACCCGGTAGGGGGCGCTCTCGCCCTCGGTTTGCGTCTTGAGCACGGCCTGCCACTGACGCCCCAAGCGGGCTAGGGGCTTGGCAAGCGCTGCCGGTGCCATTTTGCGCGCCCGGTTGAAGCGGCGCTGGTCGATTTCGGCGCTGTACATGCCGCGAGCGCGTTCGACCAAGTTATGCGCTTCGTCGACCAAAACGCCCACGCGAGCATCGCTTGCCTGCGCCAGGCCGTGCAGCAGGGCATGCGCATCGAACCAGTGGTTGACGTCGCCAACCGCCACGTCTGCCCAGCGCGCAAGCTCCTGCCCCAGGTAGTAAGGGCAGACGCGGTGGGCGAGCGCGATCTCGCGCAGCGCGGCGCGGTCCCACCAGGGTGCGGCCACCGCCGCTTCGCGCGCTGCCGGTAGCCGGTCGTAAAACCCTTGGGCCAGCGGGCAGGCATCACCGTGGCAGGCAAGGTCGGGATGCTCGCAGGCCTTCTCTCGCGCCACCAGTTCGAGTACGCGCAAAGGAGTCGCCGAAGAAGACCCACCGGCAAGCGTGGCCAGCGCGTTTAGCGCCAGCTGCCGCCCTGGCGTCTTCATGGTGAGAAAGGCAACGCAGTCGAGATCCTTTGGCGGCATGGCCTTGAGCAGTGGGAATAGCGTACCCAGCGTCTTGCCGATGCCGGTTGGCGCCTGGGCGAGTAGACAGCGCCCGGTGCTGGCAGCCTTGTAGACGTTTTCGGCAAGCTCACGTTGGCCGGGGCGAAAGGCAGCGTAGGGAAAGATGAGTGAGGTTAGCGCCGCGTTACGCGCCTGGCGGTGCGCCGCCTCCTGCTCGGCCCAGGCGAGAAAGCGCTGGCAGTGGTCGACGAAAAACGTCTGCAGCGCCTCGGCCGAGGCTTTATGGGTCAGCACCGTCTCCTTCTCAGTGACAATATCCAGATAGACCAGCGCCAGCGTCAGGGAGTCAAACCCGCGCTCGGCGCACAGCAGCGCACCGTAGAGTTTGACCTGCGCCCAGTGCAGCGCGCGCTGGTTCTCGGCCATACGATCGAGCCGCCCGCGATGGGTCTTGATCTCCTCCAGGCGCTGGCGTTCGAGGTCGAAGCCGTCGGCGCGCCCGCTAACGGTAAGATCGCCATAGCGCCCACTAAGCGGCAGCTCGGTGACATAGCCCTCACCCCGCCGTCGCGCTACCAGCGCATGGCCCGCGATGCCCTCCTGCGCGCTTGGGGCGGGGGTAAAGCGGTGATCGAGATCCCCCGTGCGGGCGGTAAAATCGCACAGTGCCCGCACCGCTACGCGGTAGCGTGGCTCGTTCACGGTGTGAGCTCTTCGCCTTCGCTTGGCGCTTCGCGCTGCCAGCGCACATGACATACCGCCACCGGCAGTGCGTGACGGGCGAAAAAGCCAAGCCAGCGCCGCTGGTTGTCCTGCAGGCGATCCCCCGGCCCCTTCACCTCGATCATGCGGTAGCGCGGCGCACCGGGCGCGGCCTGGGGAAACAGCTGGATCAAATCGGGTAACCCTGCCCGGTTGGTCTTGAGATCACTCAACAGCCGAGTAAACAGCAAGCGCAGGTGCGCGGCGGGCAGGCAAACCAGCGCTTGGTCGAGCAGCGTTTCGGGCAGCGCCGCCCAGTGCACGAAGGGCGAGGCCAGCCCCCACTTCTCGGTCCAGGTAGCGCGAATGCGCTGGCGGTAATCGTCGCCGGGGCCGTCGAGTAGGGCCAGGCAGGCATCAAACGCCTCGCGGCGACGGCTGACGAAGTCGTCGCGATAGAGATCCGCCGGGCCGTGGTGAAAGGGGTGAAAGAACGCACCGGGCAGCGGAGCGAAGATCGCCGACCAGCAAAGCAAGCCAAAAAGCCCGGTGATCAACGTGTTCTCGACGTAGTAGACTGGCGCGTGCGGGGTAGCGACGTGGGCCGCCACGGCCGCTTCGACCGGCTGCGGCCCCGGCAGCGTTAGCTCCCAGCGCTCGAAGGCAGGCGCCTGCGCGCGGGCGACGGGTGCAAGGCCTAGGCGCTTGGCCAAGCGCGGCATCAAACGCTCGAGCGCCTGGGCTTCGTGCTCGCCCGGCCCACCGGCAAGCGCCCGCTGGGCCACATCCAACGCCTCACGATGGTGCCCCTCGCGCTCGAGCACGCGTAGGCGGCGCACGCGCGCCTCAGTGGTGTCGGCCTCGGCGTAGAGCGTTACCGCAAGCCGCGCCTCCCCTGCGCGTTCGGCGCCCTGCCCCAGCTGAAACAAGAATCGTGCGCGGCGGGCGTCGAGCCAGGCGTTATCAGCGCGCGGCGGCAGCTCGGCATAGACACTAGCGGGCGACTCGCCCTCGTCGAGGCGTTGGCGCAGCCAGTGCAGGTGAAGATAGACATCGACCTCGGCGCGGCTTTGAAAAGCGCGCGAGGCGGCGTTAAAGGCCACGCGCTCGAAGCGCTGCAGGCCAAGCTCGGTAAGCACGAACTCGGCCCAGTCCTGACGAAGGTTGCCAAAGAACATCAAGCGTAGGCGGTCGCATAGCGCCATGACCTGCAAGCGCACGACGACCGTGGTCGCCTCGGGCCACCAGCGCGCCAGCGGCTGCTGAAGATGAGACAGACGCGCGGTCAGCTTTTCTCTTAGCAATGCTTTGGCGCTCGAAGGCTTGAGCGGCGTTTGGCGTATTTCGTCCGCCAGCGCCTGGCGCAGCTCGGACAAGCGCAACTGGTCAAAGAGCTCGTCAAGCGTGAGTTCAGGGGCGTCGTCCACCCAGCCCAGCGCCTTGAGCGGCGCCATGGCCGTGGCGCTATCGCCAATTTCGGCGTAGACGAGCTTATCGAGGCGAAAGAGCTCGCCTTTGCGCATCACCATGCGCACCAGTAGCGCCTGGGAGGCACGCGAAAGCGCAGCGAAGCGTTCGATGAAGTGCCGCTCTTCGACCGCTAAAAGATCATGATGGCGCTTTTCTACCCAGGCCAACACGAAGCGAAAGTTCGCCAGATAGTAGAAAGGGTCGTCGAGGGAGGCCGCCGTAGAAGCCGGAGCAATACTGTTCATGCATCCATTGTATAGCGCCGAAAAGACGGCGTCATCGGCACTTTAGCCAACGCGGTGTTGGCGCAGCCAAGTCAGCGCATCGGCGTCGGTGTCATCATGAGCAGCAGTGGGCGGCGCGGTAGGTTTGGGGCTCGTCAATACGTACCATTCGGCTTCGCTGAGGTAGACCCGGCACCAGCGGCCAAGCGCTGCGGCCGTAGCGTCGCTGGTGACGCGGTTGCTGCGATAGCCCTGGGCGAGATGAAGCAGGTCTTGGCGAGCGGTGCGCGCACGGGCAGTGCCACCGTGCACGCTGGCCAGTGGGCAGCGGCGGTCGAAAGCGGCATTGATTAAGGCGTTGAGCCAGCGATCCAGCTCCCGCGCCCGTATCTCCCCGTAAACTGCCACGCCCTCTCCTGTTAGGTTGTGAATGCGTTAAAAGGCGTCAGCCTGCCCTAAATCACGCCAAGTGTCATCTACTGCGCTGCGTCGGCCGTGCTTTGTTGAAAGCCTTTCAGCACGTTGACCACGTTAAGGCCGATCTCATCGACGGCGTAGCCGCCCTCCATCAAGAAGGTGGTGGGTAAGCCCGCCTCGGCCAGCCGCTGCCCCAGGGTGATAAAGTCTGCGCTTTGGAAGGTGAAAGCGCTGATCGGGTCGCCTTCGAAGATATCCACGCCAAGTGAGACGATGACTAGCTCCGCGCCGTAGCGCTTGATGGCATGCAGCGCCTGATCGAGCGTCTGCATCCAGGTGTCGACGTTCGTACCTGGGGGCATAGGATAGTTGATGTTGAAGCCTTCGCCAGCGCCCACGCCGGTTTCGTCGGCGTAGCCCAGGTAGTAAGGAAAGGTGACAGCGGGGTCGCCGTGTAGCGAAACGAAGAGCACATCGTCGCGGCCATAGAAGATCTGCTGGGTGCCGTTACCGTGATGGAAGTCGACGTCGAGAATGGCGACGCGTCGTCTCCCTTTATCCAGCGCGTACTGCGCGGCGACAGCGGCGTTGTTGAAAAAGCAGTAGCCGCCGAACTGATCGACGGCGGCGTGGTGGCCGGGTGGGCGGCACAGCCCAAAGCTCGGCTCATTGCTCTCCAGCGTGTATTCGACCGCGCCCAGTGCCACGTCCTTGCTTGCCAGCGCCGCCTCGAAGGTGCCCTCGGCAATCGAGGTCTCCGCCGCCAGGGCGTAATAGCCGAGCTTGCCACACACGGTCTCTGGAATGCGATCGGCACGCAGAGTGCGCGCGGGCCAGATGTTGGGAATCGCCTCGCCCTCGCGACCGGCTGCCTGCCACTCGCGCCAGCAGCTTTCGAGAAAGGCGACGTAATCACGATCGTGCACCGCCAGCACCGGCGCTAGCCCGTAGTCACGCGGGGCGTGGATCTCACCGACCTCGGCCCGGCGCAGATGATCGAGCACCAGTGACACCCGCTCGGGACACTCGAAAGGGGACACCAGCACGCCATCGTGCAGCTCGGTGCGCACCTGGCGCAGGCGGGTGGCGTCGGAATGGAAAATGCGCATGGGGATTCCTCGAAGAATGGGGCGATCAAGAGGTGGCGTCAGTGGCCGCCAGGGCCGCAACGACCTCGGGCGGCAGCGGCGCAGCGGCGATCCAACGACGCTTATCTTCCGGCGTCTGGCGTTTGAGCCAGTACTCCATGCGACTGGCTTCGGCGCGGTCGGCAAACGCTCGTGCGCCCAATATCGCCTGGGGCGGATTGGCCCGAGTGTAGCGCGCCCCGCGGCCGGCGCAGTGGGCGCGGTAGCGGCGCAGCAGATCGTTGGTGATGCCTACGTAGGTGCCACGACGACACGCCAGCAAATAGACGTACCAGGGGCGAGGCGCGGTCGTGGGCATGGCGGTTTTTCTCACGTATTTTCTCACCTACTATTCTCACGTACTTCTCTTACACGGTGACGTTTCAGGTTAGCGCTTGGGATGCCAGGCGGGCAATGAAGACATCGAGTGCGCCAAGCGGCATGGGCCGCGCCAAACCAAACCCCTGAAACGCATCGCAGCCGTAGGCCAATAGACGCTGATACTGCTCGTCGGTTTCGACGCCTTCGGCGACGACGTTCAAACCCAAGTGATGCGCCATGGAGATGATGCCCTGAACGATGGCGGTATCGTCGGCGCTGTGCGGTAGCTCCTGAATGAAGCTGCGGTCGATCTTCACCGTGGTGATTGGCAGGTGTTTCAAGTAGCTCAGGCTCGAATAGCCGGTGCCGAAGTCATCGATGGCGACGCCGATTTGCATACCGCGCAGGGCGTGAAGAATATCGATGGCACTCTTGGTATCGTCCATCAAGATACCCTCGGTAAGCTCCAGGCGCAGCTGCTCCGGGGGCAGGCCCGTGCTCGCCAGCGTCTCACGCAGGGTGGCAAGAAAACTCGCGCGCTGAAACTGCAGCGGCGAGAGATTGACCGCAACGCGCACGGGCCCCCGCCCCTTCTGCGCCAGGATTTTCATGTCGAGACAGGCGCGTTTGAGTACCCACTCGCTGATGGGAATGATCTGCCCGGTGGTCTCGGCCAGGGGAATGAAGCGGCTGGGCGAGATCGCCCCCTTCACGGGATGCTCCCAGCGCAGCAGAGCCTCCACGCCGACCAGCGCTCCGTCGCGGCCGATGAGCGGCTGGTAGTGCAGCGAGAGCTGTTCGCAATCGATTGCCTCTTGCAGGTCGTTACGCAGCACCATGCGCTCGCTCATGGTGTCAGTGAAGGCGTGCGCAAACCACTCGTAGGCATTGCGCCCCTGCTGTTTGGCCTTGTACATCGCCATATCGGCCTGCTGGATCAACGTTTGCGGCTGTAGCGTTTCGGCCTGACTCATGGCGATACCGATGCTCGCCGTGAGGCGAAGCTCCTGGCCCTCGAGGCGGTAGGGCCGGGCCAGAATCGGTAACAGCCGCTCGACCAGGGTCACCACCTCGCTGGGCGCGGTGATCGCACTTTGCAGCACGACGAACTCGTCACCCCCTAAGCGCGCCACGGTATCCTTGGCTTCGACGGCGGCACTTAGGCGCCTGGCGACTTCTACCAGCACCTGGTCGCCCACATTGTGCCCCAGGTTATCGTTGATCGGTTTGAAGTCATCAAGGTCAACGAACAGCACCGCCACCTGACGCCCTTGACGCTGGGCCTCGACGCAGCTGGCCACCAGCGCTTCTTCGAAGAGGGTGCGGTTGGGCAGGCGCGTTAGCGCATCGTGGGAGGCGTGGTAGGCCAGTAGCAACTGCTGCTCGCGCGCGGCGGTGACGTCCTGAGCAATACCGTGCACCCCCTCGACCACGCCATTGACGACCATCGGAATATGCACGACAGCGAGAATGCGCTTGCGCTCGTCGCGCTTTTCGAGCGTGAGCTCGTAGCGGTTGATCTGCCCTTCTAGGGTGGTCGCAATGTAGGCCTCAATGCGCGTAGCGTCGTCGGCCCCAATGAACTGGGTAAGGGGCTCGCCAAGGAGCGCCTCGGCCTCATGCCCAAGAAGCTCCGCGCAGGTCGCATTGAGGGTGACGAAGTGCCCCGCGCCATCCAGAGTGAAGACCGCATCGGGGTGATGGGTGAACAGCGAACGGTAGCGCTGCTCGCTATTTTTCAGCGAACGCCGCACCTCAAAACGCTCGATGGCCAGCGCCACGAGCCCAGCGGCCTTGTCGATGGCATCCAAGTCGCTGCTTTCGGGGGCAGTTGGCCGGGGATGGTAGATCGCGATGGTGCCGACTAGTTGGCCATCACCTATAAACACGGGGCTCGACCAGCAGGCTGCAAGCCCCGCCTCCTTAGCCACACCTCGAAAACCGCGCCAACGCTCGTCTTCGGCAATATTGGGGCACACGACACGCGCTTGCCGATGCGCCGCGCTGCCGCAGGCGCCGTTACCAGCGCTGATGAGAATACGCTGAATGGCGCTACGGTAGAGCCCCGGTAGGCGCTTACCCGCCGCAAACTCGAGATAGCTCCGGGTCTCGTCGACCTGCATCACCGAACACAGCGCGCCAGGCAGCTCGCGCTCGAGCATTTTGCAGACCTCTTCGAGAATGGTGTCGAGCGGCTGCTCTTGGGCGATGGCGCGTTGGATCACCTGCTGATCCTCGAGCCGCTGGCGCGCACGCGCAAGCTCCCGCGTGCGCGCCACGCTGATCCCAGCCACCCCAAGGCCAAAGGCGAGAAAGCCGCTGAGCAGCAGCGCACCCAACGACACCAACACCGGCATCAGGCTCAACTGGTACCAGGGGTAGTGAACGCCGGGATAGACGTGAAGCACCAAGTTGATGCCACCCGGAAGCCCCAGGTAGCGCGTTACTAGCGCACGGTGCTCATCAGGCGCATTGGTGGGAAACCCGGTTGGATGGAGCATCAACAGCAGCGACTGATGACGTCCAACGCCTACCTGAAAAGGACCCAAGGCCAGACGCAGCTCGTTTTGCAGCATGATGGCCAAATCGAAATTGGCGAGCAGATAAAGTCCCGCGCGTTCGACCGGCGTCGCCAGCAGCACCATGGCGGGCTGGGCGCTATCGGCCATTAGCAGGCGCGGTCGGTCGAGCGGCACCCGAAGCCAGGACCGCGTGGCCTCATCGTCGAGCTGACGGCGCAGCCAAGCCTGATGGTCGCTGGTGCGCGCCTGGAACCAGCGCCAGGTCAGCGTATCGGCATCGACCAGCGCAATGGTGCCAAGGCTTGGCGTGTCACGCAGGTAGTTGGCGGCGTCACGCTCCAAGGGGGCAAAGTCCCAGGCAGTGCCTTGCACATCGAGACGCTCGGCCATCCGATGCATGAGGTTCAGGCGCGTCTGCATCGCCTGCTCGGCGTTGAGCTGGACGCTGTCGAGCAAGTAGCTGGCCTGTTGTTTCACGGAAAGCTGCTGGTGATAGCTCAGGATCAGCCAGATGAAGCAGCTGATCGCGACGCCGCACAGCGAGGCAATAAAGGTTTCGCGCCCAGGATAGAGCCGCTCGCGGGTATGCCGAGCCGTCGCGGCAAACAAAGCGGCACCCAGCAGCCCCCAGAGTACCATCGCCGATACCGGCGTCGACGAAGAGAGCGCGCCCACCGAGGCATCGCGCCCCAGCCGCATGCCAATGGCGAATGCCAACCCCCATAGGCAAAGCGCCGTTGCGCGCCACAGCCAGCGGCTAGGCCGGCCGTGCAAGCCGACGGCTACGCACCCACCCACAAGCAAGAATGCACCCGCCGACCAAACGGACATGCGCAGGCTGCCGCTGAGCCAGGAGTGCCCGCCACCACCGCCAAGGGCATAGTGCCCCAGGCTATAGAACGCCAAAACGATCAGTAAGGCAGCGCAGCCCCATCGCGTGCGTTTTTCGCCCTGAAGCGCGGCGATTAGGCCAACGCCCGCTAGCAGAGTGCCCAGAGCGGCATCCGGCACCAAGGTGGCGAAAAACGGCGAATCGACCATGAAAAACCCGGTACCCAGACCGACAAGGCCTAAACACAACAGCATGGTCGAAACCATCAACAGCAGTGTTTCCAGAGCCAATTCGCGCGTTTTCAGTGCATACCGCTCCATTCACTCTCCTTACGGCATGACGGTCTAGCGCCCAAGGCGGATACGTTCCGCCTCGGGGGCCAGCCGCTGCAACTGATCGTCCAAATAGTCACGAAAGGCATCGTCGGCGCGATAATCGACCACCGAGCCGTAGGCGTACAGTAGACGAAAGCGCAGTTCGGGGTCCTCCAGCGCCTGACGAAACGCATCGGCCAGGACAGCAATGTGCTCGGCGGGCGTGCCTAGAGGCGCAAAGATTCCCCGGTCGCTGGTGTGGACGAGATCGATCCCCTGCTCACGCAGCGTTGCCACCCGAGGCAGAGCGCTTAGGCGCTGCTCGGCCGCCACGCCCAGCGGGCGTAATACCCCACGCTCGAACAACGCGTGCGCCGAAGGCAGGTTGAGCATGGCAAAGTCGATCTCCTCCCCCACCAGTGCCTCTACCTGAGCGCTAGTGTCGGGAAAATGTACCCAGCGCACGGCCTCAGGGTCGATCCCCGTACGGTCGAAGAACGCCGACCAGAAGAGATGATCGGTAGAGCGGGCGATGATACCGAACGCCAGCGGCTCGGGCGACTCAGCGACCAAGGCGGCAATCTCACTGGCATCGTGCGCGTTCTGGCGCCGGTAGGTGGCGGGTACGTTGATGGTGTGGGCGAGCAAGGCCACGGGTTCGAAATCTGCGTGGGAGTAGGCCGAAGCCCCGGTGAGGTAGGCAAGATCGAGGGTTTGATGGCTGCCGAGCAGCGTATAGCCATCCGGCGCGGCATCCTTGACGTACTGTGAGCCGCGCGTACCACTCCCACCGGCCAAATTGAGCGGTAGCAACGGCTGGCCCAGATGAGCTTCGACAGCCTGAGCGATCTCGCGCAGCAGCACGTCAGAGGCGCCCCCTGGCCCAAAGGGAATGACCAGCGTCACCTCCTCGTCAGGAAAATTCGCCAGCGCAGGCAGCGCCAAGAGCCATAGCAGCAGCGCCCACAGGTGCGGCACTTTTCGCCGTCTCGATCCTCGCCTCGAACGCGGTTTTGCTCGCATTCCCCGCCCTCTTCGGCTCGTTTTGCTTAACTTTAATTATCGCTTAGGGCTCAAAGCAAGCGGTTGGAAGATAAAGGCCTCTCGTCGTCTGGCCTTTTTAGCAGCAGCGTTTCAGCTTGCGTCCGCTGCCGCAGGGGCAGGGGTCGTTACGCCCCGGCTTCAGGCGGTGTAGACGCGGGTCACCGTCGACGTACCACCAACGCCCGGCCT
Source organism: Halomonas dongshanensis (assembly GCF_024790395.1). Taxonomy (GTDB): domain Bacteria; phylum Pseudomonadota; class Gammaproteobacteria; order Pseudomonadales; family Halomonadaceae; genus Vreelandella; species Vreelandella dongshanensis. The sequence goes on along the minus strand of NZ_JAJISC010000006.1, from coordinate 177,723 downwards.
CGCACACGAAGCGCGAGTTCTCCTCCAGCACCTGCCAGCGCTCGCCCTCCTTGAAGTAGGCGCGAAAATGCACGTGCCCCTCGTCATCCGTGGGTGCAGGGGCATCGACGATCTCCAGCGCCTTCCACTGGGTAACGGGGTCCGGCGCAAGCGTCAGCGGGCGGGTGGTGACATGCCAGGTGGCTTTTAGATAGTCGAGCGCATCGCCTACGAAGGCGGTGTAGCGCGAACGCATCAGCGCCTCGGGCGTTGTTGCAAGGTGCGTGCCGTCGAGCAGTGGCCCGCAGCAGTCGGAAAGGCGCCTGCCGCTGCCGCAGGGGCAACGCGTGGCACAGTGGGCATTCATGGTCAGCGTGGCTACCTCGCAACGAAAGAGATGAACAGCAGCGCACGACCCTGCTAGTATCGACCTGAGCCGCGATGACGTTAGTAGACCAAGGTCGTCGAGCGCCTTTAACACCACACGGAGTATGCACCACTATCCATCTCTCTTTCCAAAACCGCGCGGAGGTTCACATGAAGGTCTATAAACCGGAATGGCAGTGCACGTTTAGCGTCAATGAAGGTGCCGATAACTCAGCCACCTGGAAAGAGCGGATCGCGTGGCGATTACGCGCGATGGCCGACCGCCTCGAAGGCGGCGGACGTACCCTCACGATCGACTGTCGCGTCTCTCCTAGCGTCAGCCGCGATGAGGTGGATACTTGCCTGGGCAAGGGGTTCGAGGTTACCCAGCAATTGCTGACTCAGCTGGCGCACCAGCAGGCCTGCGAAGACGTGCTGCGCGACGCCAAATCCGAGCTCTACGAGCAGCACCCCTCGCCCTAGATCACCTGCGTTAGATCACGCGCTTACTCGATGTATCGAAACACCCGCTGCGGCGGGTGTTGTCGTTTTTTTTACCCCTTGAAGGGGGCTTCCAGATCGCGTGCCATGCGCGTCATGAACGCCACGCAGGCTTCGATTTCGCTCTTCTCGATGTACTCGTCGGGCTGGTGGGCCTGGGCGATGCTGCCGGGGCCCAGGATGATCGTTTGCAGGCCCTGGCCCTGGAACTGCCCCGCTTCGGTGGCGTAAGCCACGGCGTGGTTACAGCAGGGTTCGGGAAGGTGCGCCTTGGCAAGCGCCAGAACGCGGTCGTTATCGCGATCGGCCAGGCCCGGCACGGTGAGGCTCAAGGGTTCGGTCTTGATCTCTACCGTTTTGCCCTGGCGCTTTAGCTCTTGCGTCAGGGTGTCGCTGTAGGCAGCCACGCGGGCGAAGACATCGTCGAAGGTTTCAGTGGGCAGGTGGCGAATCTCCCACTCGAAGGTGCACTCTCGCGCCATGATGTTGATCGCCGTGCCACCCTGGATCTTGCCCACGTGAAGGCTGGTATGGGGCACGTTGAAGGCTTCGTCCACTCGGCCTTCTTCCACAAGAGCTGTCATGGTGTCCTCGATGAAGGTCACAAGCCTTGCGGCCACGTGAATCGCCGAGGTGCCTTGGTTGACCTGACTGCTGTGTGCCTCGCGCCCGGTCACCGTGGTACGCAGGTTGGTCGCCCCCTTTTGCGCCACCACCGGCTGCATGTTGGTGGGCTCTCCAACGATGATCTGCGCCGTGGTGGAGTAGCGCTCGCAGAAGTGTTTGATCATCGCGGGTGCCCCCACGCAGCCGACCTCTTCGTCGTAAGAGAAGCCAAAGTAGATCGGCTGCTGTAAGGGCGCCCTCACCCACTCGGGCACCAGCGACAGCGCGCAGGCGATAAAGCCTTTCATATCGCAGGTACCGCGCCCGTAGAGGCGTCCGTCATTGCCATCCACCAGCGTGAACGGATCGGTGGACCAGGGTTGGCCATCGACCGGCACCACGTCGGTGTGGCCCGAGAGCAACACTCCACCCGGCGCCTCGGGGCCGATACGGGCGATCAAATTCGCTTTGGAGTTGCAGGGGCTCATCACCCGCTCGGAGGCGACACCGTAGTCGGCAAGATAGCTCTCAACGAAATCGATCAGTGCCAGGTTGGAGCCACGGGAGGTGGTATCGAAGGCAATGAGATTGGCAAGCAGTGAAATTTCTTCTGTCATAGTGGATCTCGATGATTATACGCATGGCTTAAACCTATCATCTCCCATCCAACGCACACATTGCCAGCATTACCTAGGGTTTTGGCATTTACCTTTAGCTATAAATGTAAAATATTTAACCACACTTTTAAAAAAATTATATAAAAGAGAGGTAAGTATTCAGCTATCTTCCTGCATTAAGCAATGATCAAGAAAAAATCAATTAAAATCAATATTCAGCTTATTTATCCAACCAAGACCTTTAATAGTCTCACCAACTGGCCTGTACTCACAACCGACCCACCCTTGGTAACCGAGTTCTTTTAATCGTTTTAACAACGATATGAAGTTAACTTCACCAACATCTGGTTCATTACGTTTGGGCACTCCTGCAATCTGGACATGACCGATAGATGAAAACTGTCGTTCCATATGGTGAGTCAGGTCACCGTCCATAATTTGGCAGTGATAAAGATCGAATTGAAGATATAAGTTGTCGGCTCCAACGGCTGTTAGCACTTCCATAGCGTGAGCTTGATGGGAGAGGAAATAGTTGGGCATGTCTCGGATGTTGATGGGCTCTATCAGCACCTTGCAATCAATTTTAGCTGCCTCGGCTGCTGCAAATCGCAGGTTTTTCACATACGTTTCCTGGTGAGCTTTATACGCTTCGCTATTGGCGCTCTCTGATAATAGCCCAGCCATGGCGTGTAGCTGTGGGCAATTGAGCGCCTCAGCATAACGTAGCGCTTCGATGACGGAATCGCGAAACTCGGCTTCACGTCCCGGTAGGCTTGCCAAGCCGCGCTCACCGACTTCCCAATCGCCAGGGGGTAAGTTGAATAGCACCTGCTCCAAGCCCGCATCATCTAGCTTTTCTCGTAATATTTTGGGCGCATAAGCGTAGGGGAATAGATACTCAACGCCTTTAAAGCCCGCTTCGCTGGCAGCAGCAAAACGATCCAGAAAGTCATGCTCGTTGAATAGCATGCTGAGGTTAGCGGCTAGTCGGGGCATCTTGGGCTCCTAGATAAATTCGTTGACGATATATCAATCTCGCGGAAACCTGGCTTCGAGTTCAGCGATCTGCTCTGGGGTTAGCAAGCGAGGATTTGTACCCCGCAAAAGCAAATAGAGTTTGGCGGTTTCTTCCAGTTCTTCGGTGGCGAAAACCGCCGCTTCCAGATTTTTTCCCGCCACTACCGGACCATGGTTTGCCAATAAGACTGCACTATGCTTGCCTGCCAGGCTTCGCACAGCATCGCCTAGTTTTGGGTCGCCAGGCATGTGATACGGTACGAGTGGTAGTTTGCCTACTCGCATAACATAGTAAGCAGTAAGTGACGGAATACAGTCACAATGATCAACTTCTGGAAGGCAAGAAACGGCAACAGAGTGCGTAGAGTGCAGATGCACGATAGCGCCCGATTGTGGGCGCTCGTCGTACATGGCCATATGCAAAAAGTGTTCTTTGGTAGGTGTATCGCCGCTAAGGAGGCGCCCGTTTTTATCCAAGTGAGATATCCTGGCGGGATCTAGTCGCCCTAAACAGGCGTTAGTGGGCGTCATCAGCCAGCCACCATCCTCCAAGCGTACGCTGATATTTCCGCTAGAGCCCATAGTGAGGCCCCGGTCAAACAGTGATTGGCCTAAAGTGCTTATCTGTTCTCGTAGACAATTCTGTCGATGAATACTCAAGGTAGCACCTCAAATGCCTTGGTGAAAAAATTAACTTCTCCGAAATTTCCTGACTTTAAGGCGAGCGATAAATAGGCTTTACTATTTTCCAATGCCGTTTGGGTCCAAGGCACGCCGGGGTCAATCTGTTCTCCTATGTGTAAAGCGGTAATACCTAGTGCTGACGTTACGGCGCCTGAAGTTTCTCCTCCGGCCACCACCAATCGACCAACACCTTTATCTACTAGAACAATGGCCAGCTGGCTCAGCGCTTCTTCAACTAATGCGCCAGCGCGCTCTCTTCCTAAGATTTTCTGTGCGATACCAACATTCGCAGGTTCGGCCGACGCATAAATCAGTGTAGGAGCATTACGTGATACATTTTCCAATGCAAAAGCGAGCGCCTGCTTCCATTGTTTATCATCCTTGGCAAGCGATAAGGGGTCTAGTGCGAAGCCGCTATCAGGATAACGCTCTAAAAAGTTTGCTACTTGCGCTAACGTGGCGCGAGAACAACTGCCAGATAGAATCAATGCAGATCCTGAAGCAGGCTGTAGTCGGCCCGGTTCATTGATTGAGTCTAACCAGCCTTGATTGCGATACTGGGCAGGTAATGCTTGACCCAACCCTGAACCGCCAGTGACCAAGGGAAATTGCACGGTTGCTTCTGCTAATATATCCAGATTGTGTTCATCAAGAGTGTCACAAACCACATGGCGAACGCTTTGTTCTTCTAGCGACGCTAGGTGGGCGCGGGTCGCTTCAGCCCCTAGAGCAAGAACAGTGTGGTTCGTTAAACCAACTTTGTGTGGTGTTTGATGTGATAGAACACGCACCAAATCCGCATCCTTCATAGGTGTTAGTGGATGATGTTGCATTCCACTATCGTTAAGTAAGCGGTCGCCTACAAATAAATGTCCTTGGTAAACTGTTCGCCCATTTATTGGAAAAGCAGGTACCATTACCGTTTGAGACGCTTTCAGTTCATCTAACAAGGCATCCGCGACTGGTCCTATATTTCCCTTGTCAGTAGAGTCAAAGGTAGAGCAATACTTAAAAAATAGTTGTTTGGCCCCTTGAGCACGAAGCCATGCTGCAGCTTGCAGTGAGTCGGCGATAGCTTCATTGACTGTACAAGAGCGAGTTTTTAACGCTATTACCACAGCATCAATCTCGTTGAGATTAATGTCTTCTTTTGGAACACCAATGACTTGTAGGCAGCGCATTCCACCGCGTACCAGATTATTGGCAAGATCGGTAGCTCCTGTGAAATCGTCTGCGATGGCGCCTAGCGTGATAGCCATACTCACTTTCTTCCGTTGTCGTCAGCGGCCTCAGGCAGCATTCTGCCGGCGAGCCTATGATAAATACATGTTTGGAACAGCATGTTTCGATGGCTAAACATTAAGCCGCTAATTAAATATCTTTTTTAAAAAAATTGTTCATAAGCCATGTATTAAGCAGTCAACTTGTTTGCGTTGGATGCGCTATAAGTAATTGGCATTCAAGCGATGCGATCAAGAACATAAACGTCGCTTGAAACCAGCCACTCTTTTGTACGTTCTTGATGAGATGATAGGTGCTCAGATATAGAATGCTTATCAAGCGAGCTTTGGTTATCCCATATCTCGTAAAATATGAAATGCGACGCGTTTTCCTTGTCTTGATGTAGATCGTAGAGCAGGCAGCCTTTTTCTTTTCTTGTTGGCGTAACTAGCGATATAAGAGATTCTCGGTAAAGATCCTCGAATCCTTCTTTGGCAATAGACGTGGCGACAACATAAATCATGAAATTCCTCTCATGTATAAGAGGGAGCTCCCCCCCTCTTATACGTTGCAACGTTATGTAAGATTATTTTCGAAACATGGCTTCCATTTCGCGACGAACTTTTACTGCTTGCGAGTCCGTAACATTTACATCTGCCCATGTAACAACTTGTCCTTTGGGTACACCACGCTTAAGTGACATTCCATGAGCCAAGCCGATAGGTAGCCCACCCATGGCTAAAGAATCTTCCGCACGAGCAATACGCCCCCAAACGGTGTATCCACCTTCTCCGTCAAGCTTTTCTCCAGGCGAAAGATCTTTCTTGGCCACTGCTACTACATCGGAACTCAGTCCCGAAGGTGTGCCCGTAGGCTCACCACGAATAACGGCGTTAGCGACACTTACGCCAAGTTCCAATCCAATAAGGTGTGAAGGCCGGAATAACGTGGCGTAGCGTCCTGTTGAATCAGTCATTACCTGGTATTCTCGGAAGCAACGGCGTACATACTCTGCTCCCCGGCCATCATCCTCCATAGCTTCAAACGTGATATAGACACCCCAGCGTAAATCACCAAATACGTGACGGCCGTCGCGCTCTTGACTGGAAACGACCTCTACCATCCCGGCTTGCTCCAGGATTCCACCTTGGGATGTTGGTTTTAGTATCTGGGGGAGGTCATGAACACCAACGGGCGGAAAACTTAGCCCATCTTTTGGGGCAATAAGTCCTGAAGCGTTAGAAATAGCGGCCATCTCAATGGAAGACTTGGTACCATCGAGAAATGAGTTAAACATCTGTGGGTTCATACCACCCTGGGCTGCTTCTTCCGGAGATAGACCATAGTGCTCCCACACCGTGTCCGGAGTTGATGAGGCATAGCCGGGAAGGTATTTGGTTCCTTTACCGGCCGCTACCACACGGAAGCCACACGTTCGAGCCCAATCGATCATCTCGCAAACGAGAGCAGGCTGATCACCATAAGCCATAGAGTAGACTAAGCCTGCATGCCTAAACTGCTCTACCAGATAGGCACCCGCCAGTACGTCGGCTTCGACGTTTACCATCACGATGTGCTTGCCGTTTTCAGCGGCAAGCAAGGCATGACGAATGCCCGCCGCAGGGTTCCCGGTAGCATCAATCACCACATCTAGTTGCTGGTAACGAATCAGCGCCTCGGAATCCTCAGTGAGGCATGTTTTTCCAGATTTATAGGCATCATCCAAGGAGTTAGTGGTTCTTATTGCCGTATCCCAGCCGGTATTATCAAGAGCAGCCATGGCTCGGTTTCGGTCAAGGTCGGCAATACCCAAGAGGTGCATACCGGGAATATGCCTCACTTGAGAAAGAAACATTGAGCCAAATTTTCCAGAGCCGATAAGACCCACACGGATAGGCTTGTCATCGGAAGATAACTGCTGAAGTTTGGAGTAGAGGTTCATAATTATTCTCTCTTAAAACGTTGTGATTGGAGGGAAGAAGGCCACCAAAAGAAGCACGGCGGTAGCAACGAGATAAAAAGGCCACATTTCGCGCGCAACAGCGCCGACGTTAACTTTGGCAATCGCCGAAGAAATAAATAAAGTGGTGCCTACAGGCGGGGTAAATAAGCCGATGGCGAGATTGATCGTCATCATTACACCGAGCTGGGTAAGATTCAGTCCTATGGCATTCGCCATGGCAACGAACAGTGGTGCCATAAGTAAGATGGCGGCGGATAAGTCAATAAACATGCCGACGACAAGCATCGCCAGATTCATCATCAAAATGATCTGCCAAGGGTCTGAGAAAACCGTCAAAGCCCACTCTGAAACGCGATTAGGTATGTTCTCAAATGCCAAGACATAACCCACCAGGTTTGAAGCGGAGATGACGATCATCACCACGCCTGTAGTGACTAAAGTTGCGAGCAGGTTGACGACTAAGGACTTCATCGTCAGGTCACGATAGATAACAGTGCGGAGCATCAGAGCGTATCCCACAGCGAGCACGCTGACTTCTGTAGGTGTAGCGATCCCCATACGCAGTAGAACAACGATTAATAAAGGAAGCGAGATGGCTGGGGCTGCAGTCAATAGTGCCCGACCAATGGATGGAGCATCAGGGCTATTACTAAACAATGGAAGGTCACGAAGATAGCCCATTAACCAACAAACCATTGATAATCCCACTACTAGTAAAATCCCTGGAATGATGCCTGCCATAAAGAGGTCAGCCACCGACTGATTGGATACAGTGGCGTAGAGAATCAGTGGTATGGAAGGTGGAATCAGGACCGATATAATGGAAGAGGATGCGGTAATAGCCGCCGAAAGTGACGGCGGATACCCTTCTCGTGTCATCCAGGGGAGGAGCATACCGCCTATTGCCGAAGCATCAGCTACTGCAGAGCCTGAGACGCCTCCGAACAGAGCCGAACCGGCAACGTTGACTTGTCCAAGTCCTCCTCTAAAGCGTCCTACTAGCCGCGTAGCGAAACCTATTAGCTGCTTTCCAAGAGAGCCATTCATCATTAGCGCTCCTGAAAGAATAAAAAAAGGAATGGCGATGAGTACCGAATTCTGCAGTGGTTGAAACACCTTGAGTAGAATGACGGTACCTGGCATGTCGCCCACCCCAACCAGTGCTATAGTTGCGCTGAGGATGAGTGCATAACCAATCGGTAAGCCAATGACCATCAGTATGGCGAAGCCAATGAGCATGATTAATGTCATTGTATTTCCTCCGAAGCAGTCTCTGACTTGCGAAGTTTTTCGGGAGCGTGCTGGCTATAAAAGGCAAGTATGAGAGTGGTAAAAGCAGTCAGCGCGAGTAGAAAACACGTGACTACCAAGGCGCTGTAGCCATAAGAAGTAGGCAGACCAAGAGACGGGTAGCGTTGGATGGACGTCATTTCAACAATCACTAGCCCTTGCCAAGTCAAGTAAGAGAAAAGGCCGACTGTCATTATTTGAGTGATAATAATGAGCGCGCGCGCGCCTCGCCGTGGCAGTAGGTGAAGCAAAAATTCTACCAGGATATGCGCGCCCATCTGAGCAGCTATGACGATGCCACTGGCACACAACCAAGGGAAGAGAAGATAGGGCAACTCGTTAACCCAAGCGGCACCTTGCTCACTTACATAGCGTAATAGAACCCCTGCGAAGACTGCGAGGAAAAGCACTACGATGACTATGAGGCCCAAGCCTTGAGAGAAGAGAAGAATACCTTGATCGATTCGCTTGGCTAGGGCCAAGGCGGGAGAGAACTCCCGCTGAGTGGCGTTGTTAGCTGGCATATTACTCACCGGCTTCTTTGGCTGCTGTCACTAGCTGGTCAACAAGCTCTGGATACTTTTCGCGCCATTTATCGTAGACAGGGGTCACGGCTTCCTGGAATGCCTCGGTATTAATTTCAGTTACCTGGGTGCCCGACGCTTCAATTTCCGCAAGCCTATCCTGATTAGCTTGATACGCGTTATTACGCTGGAACTCGGTAGATTCTTGACCCGCTTGAAGAAGGATATCCTGCTGCTCTGGAGTCAACGAACTCCACGCCACCTGGCTAGCAAGTAGCGGTAAAAACTCGTATTTATGGTGAGAGAGCGACAGGTAATCCTGCACTTCATGAAACTTCTGAGAGTAGATATTGACGGCAGGATTCTCTTGACCGTCAGCCACTCCTTGTTGGAGGGCCACATACGTTTCGGCGAAGGGAATCGGGACAGGATTTGCTCCAAGTACAGAGAAAATATCTGTCGCCATGGGATCTTGTGGAATACGGATTTTTAAGCCCCTCATATCTGAGGGTTCGACCACGGGTCTAACGTTATTGGATATTAAACGGATACCGTTGTCCCAAAAACCCAGAACGACAGCGCCATTATCAGCCATTTTTTCTTTGAGCGTATCGCCAAAATCACCATCAAGCACTTCCCATGCGGCGGGAGCGTCATTAAAGAGGAATGGTAAACCGATGAGAGTAGTCTCTTCAACAATGCTTGACATAGCGCCTTGACTACTTATGGAAAGGTCGATAGTGCCTAAGCGAAGACCCGTTATCATTTCAACATCGTCCCCCAGCTGAGCATTACTACTAACCGACACCGTCATATCACCACCGGATAATTCTTCAACGCGATTAGCAAAATAAAGCGCGGCCTCATGGCGGGGATTGCTCTCACTTGAACTATGGCCAAGCCGTAACTCTCTTGCTTCAGCGGTGGTTACCAACGTGGCAGAAATCGCAACGGCAATTGGAATTATTAAAGATTTCATAGCTGTGGCTCCTGATATGCTTTTGCCTGTTTGTTATTATGAGCAGAGAATGCGGGGTCAATCTACGTAGTTCTCTATCTAGCTTCATATACTAAAGTAGATAAAAACAAGTAAATGACTTATACATCGGAAGCTAGCTTAGCCAGAGCAAAAGTGAAGTACAATTTAATTTTTATGATGTTTTCATTAGGAAATCTTAACGATGACACTTCCCTTTAGAGCAATTATAGCGTTTCATGCTACAGCTAGGACCGGCAGTATGATTCAAGCCTCCCAAGCAGTTGGAGTAACTCCATCTGCAATAAGCCAGCAAATTCAGATACTTGAAAATCACGTCGGTGTTAAACTTTTTAATCGAGAAGGTCGAAGCATTGTGCTCACTGAAGCTGGAGCACGTTATTTTGATATGATATACGATGAAGTTGATAAAATTGAATTGGCAACAGAGCAATTACGTGGCCATAACTCTATATCAACACTAAATGTTAGGATATCGCCAAGCTTCGCCACTAAATGTGTCATTCCGAGATTAAATGATTTCTTAGAGTCTTACCCAAACATAGAGCTTCGTATCAATGCAACCAACGAACTTCCTGACTATTCTAGAGAAAAAATAGATATTGAAATTCGTCATGGAGAGGGATATTGGCCAGGTGTCTATTCAGAAAAGCTCATCGTTGAAAAAATGCTTCCACTTTGCTCTCCGAAACTAGCTAAAAAAAGCTCTCTATCCATAAATGATATAAAAAACTACCCGTTAATATATTCTATTAAGAACATAACGCAATGGAACCACTGGTTTGAATTTACTAAAACAAGTATAGAAAAACCTTTTAAAAGAACACTTTTCGATAGAGCATACATGTCTATAGAAACAGCTGTAAACTGTGGTGGAATAGCATTAGAGAGCCATGTTATAGCAGCGAAAGAAATAGCTGAAGGAACCTTAGTATGCCCTATTAGAAACAGCCCGGAAATTCATCAGTCTTCACTTTGGATTGTATGCCCAAAAAACCATCTAGAAAGACATAAAGTACAAAGCTTTATTGTATGGGTAAAGCAATTAATAAAAGATCATTGAAAATTAAACCAATCATTAAAATCCGACGATAATAAATTCATCGGCGATAACGTTAGATACATACTCTCATTTTACTTTATGTAGATTTTATTTACCAATGCCCTAAAGTTCATCAAAATGTCATCTACACTCACTACTGTTCAGTGCACCCAAGAACCTCAACAAACGCACTGTGCCACCTGGCGGCTGCCAGGACGACAAGGAGTTTTGCTATGACTCGTTTCACCTTACGCGCGTTATCCGTCGGTATCGCGGCGGCCACTTTTGGCGTTTCCGCCCAGGCTGCGACCGAGATCAGCTGGTGGCACTCCATGGGCGGCGAGCTCGGCGAGCGTTTGAACGGCTTAGCCGAGGCGTTCAACGCCACCCAAGACGAGTACCGCGTGGTGCCCTCCTACCGTGGCGAGTACGAGCAGACCATGGTCAACACCATCGCCGCCTTCCGCGCGGGCGAGCAGCCGCACTTGGTGCAGATCTACGAGGTAGGCACCGGCACCATGATGGCAGCCCGCGGCGCCATCTATCCGGTTTTCGAGCTGATGGAAGAGCACGGTAACGACTTCGATGCGACCGACTACCTGCCCGTCGTGACCGGCTACTACACCGACACCGACGGCAACATGCTGTCGATGCCGTTCAACTCCTCCACGCCGATTCTCTACTACAACAAGGACGCCTTCGAGGCCGCCGGGCTCGACCCCGATTCCCCGCCCACCACCTGGGCCGAAATGGGTGAGATGGGCCAACACATCGTCGACGAAGGCGCGGCGTCGTGTGGTTTCACCATGGCCTACGCGGCCAACTGGATTGGCCTTGAGAACTTCTCGGCGCTGCACAACCAGCCAATCGGCACGCTGGAGAACGGCTTTGGCGGGCTCGACACCGAGTTCACCTTCAACGGTGAGGTGCAGGCGCGCTTCTGGGATCAGCTAAAAGAGTGGAGTGATAGCGGCGTATATAGCTACGCGGGCCCCGCCAACGGCCCGGACGCGGCGCCCTCGTTCTACGCCGGCGACTGTGCGATGTACATGAATTCCTCGGCCTCGCGCGCCGACGTGCTGGCCAACTCCGACTTCGAGGTCGGTTTCGGCATGCTGCCTTTTTATGACGACGTCGAGGGTGCGCCGCAGAACTCGATCATCGGTGGCGCGACGCTGTGGGTGCTTTCCGGCCATGAAGACGAGGAGTACACCGGCGTGGCGGAGTTCCTCGAGTACCTATCGCTGCCGGAGGTTCAGGCCGAGTGGCATCAGGAGACCGGGTACCTTCCGATTACCACTGCAGCGTTCGAGCTGAGCCAAGAGCAGGGTTACTACGACGACAACCCGGGGGCGGATATCGCCATCGAGCAGATCAACCTGAACGAGCCCACCGAGAACTCCAAGGGCCTGCGCTTTGGCAACTACCCGCAGGTGCGCATGGTGCTGGACGAGGAGTTCCAGGCGGTGCTGGCAGGCTCTAAAAGTGGCCAACAGGCGCTGGACGATGCGGCACGCCGCGGCAACCAGATCCTGCGCGACTTCGAGTCGGCCAATAACTAAGTAAGTGCTTTTTCTCACGGGGAAGAAGTAATCCGTAGCGGGGGTTTTTCGCCATGGATGGCGAAAGTAGCGCCCAGGGAAGGGTTCACAGCGCCCCCGCGTAGGATTACTTCTGACCGTTCCACCGTTTGGAAATAGCTCAACTAGATGCCATCTCATATGCCTCAATTCAAAAAGGCATAGGAGATGGCATAGCTGCACGTTAGGACATGCCATGCAGACCAAACGCTCCACCTATCAAAACCGGTGGCTTCCCTACCTTCTTCTGGCGCCGCAGTTGGCCATCACGCTGGTGTTCTTCATCTGGCCCGCAAGCCAGGCGGTGAAGTCGAGCTTCGAGCGCACCGACGCCTTTGGCTTCAACACCAGCTTCGTCGGCCTTGCCAACTACGCGCGCGTTCTCGCCGATCCAAGCTACCTGAATGCCCTGGGGCGCACGGCGATCTTCGCTATCTCGGTCACCGCGCTCTCCATGAGTTTGGCGCTGCTGCTCGCCGTGTGCGTCAATCGCGTGCTCAAGAGCGCCCGCTTCTACACCACACTTTTGGTCTGGCCCTATGCCGTGGCGCCGGTGGTGGCCGGGGTGCTCTGGTGGTTTCTGTTCAACCCCACCATCGGCCTCTTGCCGCACATCCTCGATTGGTTCGGTATCCACTGGAACCACCGGGTCTCCGGCACCCAAGCAATGATCTTGATCACCATCGCCGCCGCCTGGAAGCAGATTTCCTACAACTTTCTGTTCTTTCTCGCCGGACTTCAATCGGTGCCGCACTCGCTGATCGAGGCCGCTGCCATCGATGGCGCCACGCCCTTCAAGCGTTTCTGGACCATCGTCTTTCCGCTGCTGTCGCCGACCACCTTCTTTCTGATGATCATCAACATCAACTACGTGATGTTCGACACCTTCGGGGTGATCGACGCCACCACCGCCGGTGGGCCGGGCCAGGCGACCATGACGCTGGTCTACAAGGTCTACACCGACGGCGTGGCCGGGCTCAACATCGGCTCCTCCTCGGCCCAGTCGGTGATTTTGATGGCCATCGTCATCCTGCTGACGTTCATCCAGTTCCGCTACGTGGAACGCCGGGTCAACTACTAGCCCTCACGGCCTCATCGAGTGGATTATCGACATGGTTGAAAACAGACCCTTACTCACTTTCCTGACCCACCTGATACTGATTCTTGGCGTACTGGTGGTGGCCTTCCCGGTCTACGTGGCCTTCATCGCCTCCACCCACGAACCCGGCGAGTTCGTGCGTGGGGTGATGCCGCTGCTACCCGGCGACAACTTCTGGGCGACCTACAGCCAGATGCTCGGCGACGGCTGGCAGGTGGCGGGCGCGCCGCCAGTGTGGCTGATGCTGGGCAACTCGACGATCATGGCGCTGACCATCGCCATCGGTAAGGTGGCGATTTCGATCCTTTCTGCCTTTGCCATCGTCTACTTCCGTTTTCGCTTTCGCCTTTTGGCCTTCTGGATCATCTTCATCACCCTGATGCTGCCGGTAGAGGTGCGCATTATCCCCACCTACGCGGTGGTGGCGGATCTCGGCATGCTCAACTCCTACGCTGGCTTGACCCTTCCGCTGATCGCCTCGGCCACGGCCACCTTTCTGTTTCGCCAGTTCTTCATGACCGTCCCCGAGGAGCTGATGGAAGCAAGCCGCGTCGACGGCGCGGGGCCGATGAAGTTCTTCAAGGACATTCTGCTTCCGGTGTCGATCACCAATATCGCGGCACTGTTCGTGATCATGTTCATCTACGGCTGGGTGCAGTACCTGTGGCCGCTTCTGGTCACCACCGACGAAGATTTCTACACCATCGTGCTCGGGATCAAGCGCCTGATGGCCTCCTCCGACCGCGTCCCGGCGTGGAACCTGGTGATGGCGACGGTCACGCTCGCCATGGTGCCGCCGGTGCTGGTCGTGCTGTTGATGCAGAAACTGTTCGTGAAAGGCCTGACCGAGACGGAGAAATAAGATGGCCAGTATTACCCTGGAAGGGCTGAAGAAAACCTACGCCGGTAACGTGCAGGCGGTGAAGGGCATCGATCTTGCCATCGAGGACGGCGAGTTCGTCGTGCTGGTCGGGCCGTCCGGCTGCGGTAAATCCACGCTGTTGCGCATGGTGGCGGGGCTCGAAACCATTTCCGAGGGCACGCTCAAGATCGGCGAGCGGGTGGTGAACGGCCTCGAACCTGCAGATCGCGACATCGCCATGGTGTTTCAGAACTACGCGCTCTACCCGCACATGACGGTCTATAACAACCTCGCCTACGGGCTCAAGAATCGCGGCTTCAAGAAACCCGAGATCGAGGCGCGGGTGCGCAACGCGGCGAAGATGCTCGAAATCGAAGAGTTTCTTATCCGCAAGCCGCGCCAGCTCTCCGGCGGCCAGCGCCAGCGGGTGGCCATGGGCCGAGCGCTGGTGCGCGAACCGGCAGCGTTTCTGTTCGACGAGCCGCTATCGAATCTGGACGCCAAGCTGCGCGTGCAGATGCGCGTGGAAATCCGAAAGCTTCAACGCCGCCTCAAGACCACCAGCTTATATGTGACCCACGATCAGCTCGAAGCGATGACCCTGGGCGACCGGCTGGTGGTATTGAACGCGGGGCAGATCGAGCAGGTGGGCACGCCCATGGAGATCTACGCCCGTCCGGCGAGCATGTTCGTGGCGAGCTTCATCGGCTCGCCGTCGATGAACATGGTGCCGCTTGCGTACCTGAAAACGCAGGGGCAGAGCACGCTGCTCGATGACCTGCCTCCCGACACCGACACCGTCGGCATCCGCCCGGATGACCTTCGCTTAACGCCCCCGGAGGCTATTCATCTGACCGTGGAGGCTACTCTGGAGCTTTACGAAGCCGCTGGCGCTGAAAGCCACCTTTACGTACAGCTGATTGGGAGCAAGCAGCCCACGGTGATCCGCGTCAGCGGCCAGCCGCCGGTAAAGGAAGGCGAGACGCTGCGCTTTTACGTCACCCGACAAGCGCTGCACCCCTTCGACAGCGCCTCGGGCAAGCGTACCGACTAGACCTTTACCTCACTCCCGGGCGATATCGACGATGCGCCCCTCTACCTGGGGCGCGATATCTTCCTGAGCCACCAGGTAATCGCGCAGCATCTCCCAGTCGGTATTGCCGACGATATGGCTGCGGTCGTCCTCGAACGCGGCTTCGAGAGCCGTGTGGTTATCGCCGCCAGCGGCGGTGAAGTTGTTGGTGGCGATGACGTAGGTGGCGTCGGGGTCGATGTCGACGAGCTCGCCGTCTTGCGTCACCTTCAGGCTCACCAACCGCTCACCGGCGGGCTCGCGGCTGTCGTAGACCACTTCGGTGCCTTGGGAGGTCTGCAGGAAGGCGCCGCTTTCCTCCGGCGCGTGTGCAAGGGCGATTTCGAAGGTTTCCCAAAGCTCCGCCCCGGTCACGTCCATCAGCGTCAAACGGTTGCCGAAGGGCTGCACGGCAATCAGCTCGCCCACGGTGACCTCGCCCGCGGCGAGCGGTTCGCGCACGCCGCCACCGTTTTGCAGCGCCAGCACCGTGTCCGGGTTCACCCGGCGGGCGGCGGCGAGTTGGCCATCAGCGATCAGGTTACCCAGCGCGGTTTCGTCGGCGCGCACGCTCTGCTCATCGCCGCTTCCGTGGCGCGGATTAGGCAGTGTTTGCGGCAGGGCTACGCCGATTTGCGCGTCGCGCACCTCTTCGATGCGCGCCGTAAAGGGTTCGAGCATCGCCACCGCCTCGGCGTTCGCCTCGAAATCCTCGGCCGCCAATAGCTCGCCGGTGGCCGCCGTCACCACGCCCTCGTCATCGAAGGTGACCTGCATCACGCCCAGGTACTGGCCGTACTCCCCCGCCTGACCGATCACCGTGGGCGCCGCCTTGGGCTCACCGAGGTCGTTTTCGTCGACGATGACCGGCGACTCGAGCCGGGTATGGCTGTGGCCGCCGATGATCACGTCTACACCTTCCACATGCTGAGCGAGCAGCAGATCGTTACCCACGCTCGGGTCGCTGTCATAGCCCAGATGTGTCAGGGCGACGATCTTGTTCACGCCCTGGGCCGTGAACGCCTCGACCATCGCGTTGGCCGCCGCGCGGTAGTCGCTGATGGTCACCGCGCCAGGGCTCGAAACGGTTTCGGAGGCCTGGGTGCTCAATCCAAACACACCGATGCGCTCGCCGCCCTGCTCCAGTATCACGCCGTCGTAAAGATGCCCGGGCATTGGCGTCGCGCTGATCGACTCCCCCAAAAGATCGGCGAATTCCGGCGAGGCGGAGAAGTCCAGGTTGGCGCCAACGATGGGAAACTCGGCTGCCTCGAACAGCGCGGCGAGCGCTTGGTGGCCCTCTTCCGGGTCGCCGAGGTCGAACTCGTGATTGCCGGGCACCAGAGCGTCATAGCCCATCAGGTTCATGAACTTAACGGCGTCTAGCCCCTTGAACTCGTTGAAATAGAGCGTGCCGGAGTAGAGGTCACCAGCGTCGAGCAAGAGCCCCTCGCCGTACTCGGCGCGCGCCTGCTCCAGAGCGGTAACCAGCTGTGGATACTGGTCGGTGCGCCCGTGCAGGTCGTTGGTGTGGTAAATCGTTAGCGTGAAGGGGGCGGCGAAGACACACGGGCTGAGCGCAAGCATGGCCGCCACCAGCGTTGTTGCCCGCCAAGGGGCACGTGGGGATATCGACATCACCATTCCTTTTGGGTGTTCAAGTATTGGCGACGCCCTCGCCTTGAAGGCGCCCTCATCACGGTCGTCCTACTATTACCAGTATTCATGACGTTTTGTAATGCGCGGCTTTCAGCGCATGACGAAAGAGCGTGGATTTAATCTAGGTTGTCGCCCTGGCATCGCGGAGGCGGTGACACTGCAGAACACGCGCTGCGAGACCGCCCCTTGCGAGCGGCGAGGCATGTACCGGCAGCATAAAAACAACGGCTCCATGGAGGAACACTCGATGACTCGACCGTGTACGATCTTGTTCGATGGTACGCCACTCGGCGGAAACGAGGGCGAACCGCTCATTGATTTTCTCGACGGGCACGGCGTTTCGCTGACCAGTGTCTGCTACCAGAAGGCCCTGGGCCCACTTCAGACCTGTGACACCTGCTGGGTGGCAGTGAACGGCGAACTCGTCCGCGGCTGTACCCTGGTGAGCGAGGAGGGGCTCGACGTGTCGAGCGCCGCTCCGGAGGCCATCGCCGCCCGCGCCGAAGGACTCGACCGGCTGCTGGCCAAGCACGAGCTCTACTGCAGCGTCTGCGAGAACAACAACGGCGACTGCCGGGTGCACAACGCTGTGGTCGAGATGAACCCGCCCGTCCAACGCTACGCCTTCGAGCCCAAACCCCATGCCAAGGACACCTCCAACCCCTTCTACACCTACGACCCGGACCAGTGCATTCTGTGCGGCCAGTGCGTCGAGGCCTGCCAGAACGTGGAGGTCAACGAGACCCTCTCCATCGACTACGCCAGCGAGCATCCGCGGGTACTGTGGGACGGCGGCCGAGCGATCGACGACTCCAGCTGCGTGAGCTGCGGCCACTGCGTGACGGTGTGCCCCTGCAACGCGCTCCAGGAGAACACCATGTACGGGCGCACCGGACCGCTCACCGCCCTGCCCTGGTCGCTCAAACGGCCGATGATCGATGCGGTGAAGGGGCTTGAAAAAACCATTGGCGCGCGGCCCATCACCGCCGTGTCCGAACTCGACGCCGCCTGGCGCCAGCCCAGCCTCAAGCGCACCAAGACCGTATGCACTTATTGCGGCGTGGGCTGCTCCTTCGAGATGTGGACTCGGGACCGGGACATCCTTAAGGTCCAGCCTACCGAGCAGGCACCGGCCAACGGCATTTCCACCTGCGTGAAGGGTAAGTTCGCTTGGGACTTCGTCAACAGCGACCAGCGCCTCACCACCCCCTTGATTCGTGAGAACGGCCGCTTTCGCGAGGCGAGCTGGGACGAGGCGCTGACGCTAGTCGCCCGGCGCCTACTGGAGGTACGCGATACCCACGGCCCGCGTGCGCTCGGCTTCATCGGCTCCAGCAAGGCCAGCAACGAAGAAGCCTATCTGACCCAGAAGATCGCCCGACTGATCATCGGCACCAACAGCGTCGACAACTCCTCGCGCTACTGCCAGAACCCGGCGACCAAGGGGCTTTTTCGCACCGTGGGCTACGGCGGCGACGCCGGTACCATCAAGGACATCGAGCAGGCCGAGGTCGTCGTGCTGGTGGGCAGCAACACCGCCGAGAACCACCCGGTGATCGCCTCGCGCATCAAGGCCGCCCAGAAGCTACGGGGCCAGAAGCTTGTGGTGATCGACCCGCGCCGGCATGAAATGGCCGAACGGGCTAACCTGTACCTGCGTCCCAACCTCAGCACCGACCTGGTCTGGGCTTCGGCGCTGTCGCGCTACATGTTCGATCACGACCTGGCGGATAGCGAGTTTCTAGCCCGCCGGGTCAACGATGTCGACGCCTACCGCGCCTCGCTCGAACCCTTTACCCTGGCGTTCGCCGAAGAGGTCACCGGCATTCTCCAGGCACGGCTGATCGAGGCTGCGGAACTGATCGGTCGCGCCAAGAGCGTGTGCCTTCTGTGGGCCATGGGCATCACCCAACACAGCCACGGCGCCGATACCAGCACCGCCCTCTCCAACCTGCTGCTCGTCACTGGCAACTACGGCCGCCCGGGCACCGGGGGCTACCCCATGCGCGGGCACAACAACGTGCAAGGCGCCAGCGACTTCGGCTGCCTGCGAGAAATGTACCCAGGCTACGAGAGCGTCACCGACGAAAAGGCCCGCGCTCGCTGGGCCAGGGGCTGGGGAGTGGCGCCGGAGACACTCTCTCTGGAAGAAGGGCTTGGCAACTTCTTGATGGTGCAGGCCGCCGCCGATGACGAACTCAAGGCAATGATGGTGATCGGCGAGGAAACCGCGTTTTCCGACTCCAACACCCATAACGTGCATCAGGCCTTCGAGAAGCTCGAGTTCTTCGTGGTGCAGGACATGTTTCTAAGCCGCACCGCGCAGTTCGCCGACGTGGTGCTGCCCGCCTGCCCCAGCGTCGAAAAGGAGGGCACGTTCGTCAACACCGAGCGGCGCATCCAGCGCTTCTACCCGGTGCTGGAACCCCTGGGCGATAGCCGTCCGGACTGGTGGATCCTCACCGAGCTCGCCGCTCGAATGGGCCACGACTGGGGCTATACCCATCCCAGCCAGATCATGGCGGAGTGTGCCTCCATCGCCCCACTGTTCGCCGGGGTGAGCTACGAACGCCTCGAAGGCTGGCAGTCGCTACTCTGGCCGGTGGCCGAGGACGGCACCGACACACCTCTGCTTTATACCCACGACTTTCCTACCGAAGATGGCCGGGCCACGCTCTTCCCGCTCGAGTGGCAACCCCCGGCCGAAGCGCCAGACGCCACCTATGACCTGATGCTCAACAACGGTCGGCTGCTCGAGCAGTTCCAGGGCATTAACCAGACCGGGTGCTCGCCGGGCATTCGCGCGCAGGTCGATCAGGGCTTCATCGAAGTGAGTCCCGCCCTTGCAAGGGCCCGGGGCATCGAGACCGGCACCTGGGTGCGGGTCACCTCCCGGCGCGACAGCCTCGAGCTTCCAGCACTGGTCACCGAGCGCGTGGCAGACGATACCCTCTTCATCCCGATCCATTTCGGCAAGTTCGGCGTGAACGCCTTGACCGGCGAGCATGCCGATCCGGTCGTACAGACCCCGGCTTACAAGGAGGTCGCGGTGAAGCTCGAGGTGCTAGACCGGCGCACCGGCTCGCCGCTGCCTGCCACGAACTACCGCTTCGGCCACAGGACGCCCAACGACGGCGTGGCGGTCGAACTCAAGTGGGCCAACGAGGATTATCGCCAGCCCCCCGCTCATCAAGCCGACCCGAGGAAAATGTGATGGCCACGCGAATCGAACACGACGACACGCCACCGCCCGCCACCGGCCCGAGCGCCCGTCAGGAACTCGACCAACTCGTGCAGACATTGCACGAGCACGGCGTGCTGCGCTTTGCCAACGACGTGGTGGCCTCCAACCACGAGCTGTTGCGCATCGTGCTGGGCGGGCTCGACAAGCCCGGCACCCTCAACGCTCTGCAAAATGCCTCGGCGCTGGCTATGGCGTTTTCGGCCCTACCGCCGGAGCGCTTCTACCAAGTGATGTTCGCCATCAAGGAAGCCATCGAAGAAATTAGCCGCCACCGCCACGAGGGCGCCGCCGAGGACGCAAGCCAACAGGCCGACCTTGATCAGCGATCATCCAGCCGTGACGCGGCCCCGGGCATCACCGGCCTTTACCGCCTGCTCAACGACGACGAGCTCTGGCACGCGATAAAACCTCTGGCCGCCGGGCTTCGCGCGTTCTCGCAGCGCCTGGACCGGCCCGTGGACAAGCCGGTGACCGACTTCACCGGCAAGCCCACCGAGGGGCCCTAGCCGCGAAGCGGCGCGCTAGCCGCCGCGTTCACAACGCGGGCAACTGCGCGCCGTCGGCGACTTCAAGCCGCTGGGGCGCCGAGTAGACGTTGCATCGCCCTTGGCGCAAAAAACCTACTAGGGTGACGTTGAACTGGCGCGCCAGACGCACCGCGTAGCTGCTCGGTGCTGAAATGGCGCACACCACGGGCACGCGGGCCATGATGCACTTTTGCATCAGCTCGAAGCTCGCGCGGCCGCTAAGCAGCATGATGCGGTTATCGAGCGGTAGCTGGTCGTTGAGCAGCGCCCAACCGTTGAGTTTGTCCACGGCGTTGTGACGGCCGACGTCTTCGCGCATGGCGAGCAAGTTTCCCGCATCATCGAATAGAGCAGCCGCGTGCAGGCCGCCGGTCTGCTCGAACACCGCCTGCTGCGCGCGCAGCTTGCCGGGTAACGAGGCGAGTAGCTGCCGGGTGATAGGCGACGCCTCGGCGTTCTCGGGCAGCGCCTGAAGGAATTCGAGGTTGAGCTTGCGCTTGCCGCATACGCCGCAGGCACTATTGGAGAGCGACGAGCGCTCTAGCCGTTCGGCCTTGGCGGCGTTGAACTGCTTGAGCACGATCTGCAGCACGTCGGGCTGGCCCACCAAGTGATCGATCACTTCGAAATCCTGGCGCGACTGCGCCAATCCCTCGCTGAGCATCAGTCCCGCAGCCAGTTCGCGGTCGTGCCCGGGGGTACGCATGGTGATGACGGGCTCGGTACCGGCAACCCGAATCTCCAGCGCCTCTTCGACCGCCAGCGCGTCTTCACGCGCCACGACGCCATCGTCGTCCAGCGTCAGAATGTTCATCCACGCATCGCCCTGATGCTGGCCTGCTCTTGGTTCCTCCATGCACGTTTCCCCCTTGTCGCGTGTTTCTTTCACGGTCTGGCTAGCTCTATCACGGCTTGGCTAGTGTAGCGCCAACGCCGTTACCGCGCTGCACTACGTGATACACCTCATCGTTGTCCCCCGCGTTGACACACCTCATCGCTCTTCTAGGCTTGTTAGCGAGCAAATCATTTTTTTGGTTCATGTTTTCAATCACGTTTTCAATCATGTTTTCAACATAGGAGCTGTCGAGATGAAGTATCGTCCGCTTGGAAACTCTGGCCTGCTGGTCTCCGAACTCGCGCTGGGTACCGTGCCGTTCGGCGGCAGCGGAGGCTTCGAGAAAGCCGCCAGCGTCGATGTAGCTGGCGCTAAGCGCCAGATCGATCTGGCCCTGGACGCGGGCATCAATATGATCGATACCGCCGACCTCTACTCCATGGGCGAAGCCGAGGAGATCGTGGGCAAGGCGCTAGGCGACAAGCGCCACGACATCATCCTCGCTTCCAAGGCGAGAAGCCCTCTGGGCGACAACCCCAACCACAGCGGCTTTTCGCGCTATCACCTGATTCGCGCCTGCGAAGCGAGCTTGAAGCGGCTGAATACCGACCACATCGACCTTTACCAGATGCATAACTGGGACGGCGTAACGCCGGTCGAGGAGATGCTCTACGCCCTGGATCATCTGGTACAGAGCGGCAAGATCCGCTATTACGGCACCTCCAACTTCACCGGCTGGCAAATGATGAAGACCCTCGGTAAAGCCGAGCTGCACAATTTGACCGGCCCCATCAGCCAGCAGATCTACTACACGCCTGAATCCCGCGAGGCGGAGTACGAGCTGATGCCGCTGGCGATCGATCAAAACATCGGTACGCTGGTATGGGCACCGCTCGGCGAAGGGCTGTTCAACGGCAAGGTACGCCGCGGTCAGAAGGCGCCGGAAGGTACTCGCCAGGGTAACGGCTGGCCCGAGCCCTACATTCACGATATGGAGCGGGCCTACGACATCATCGAGCTCTTGGCCGAGGTCGGTGAAGCCCACAACGCCTCGATTCCGCGCACCTGCTTGGCTTGGCTAAAAGATCGTCCTGGAGTAACGACGCTACTCGTCGGTGCGCGCAACGAAGAGCACTTGAAGGATGACTTGGCCGCGGCCGAGCTCACCTTGAGCGATGACGAGATCGCCCGCATCGAAGCCGCGACGCGCCCGGCGCCGCAGTACCCTTACTGGCACCGGGTCGTCGCCAATATGGATCGTATCGATAAGGCCGAACAGCCGTTCATCGAGGGCTATCGTAAAACCATCGAGCAGCGCGACGACCAGCGCTAGCGGTGATAAGTGTCACAAGCGCCCTCCCAGCGGCCGGGCTTCCCCGGCCGCTAGCTTCCCGCCATCCCCGCAAGCATGTCCTTTGTCACTGCTTATTCACTCGTTTGACTCCCCAATGTCACCGTCCTGTACCACACTAAGTGGAAAAGCCAAAAGGACAACACGCTCATGCGCCTGTGCATCGTTAGCGAAACGTGGTCCCCGGAAATCAACGGCGTGGCTCATACCCTTAGCCGCCTGTGCGCTGAGCTTTCACGCCAGGGAACGTCGATCGATCTAATTCGCCCTCGCCCGCGTATCAGCGCGCACGATGGCCAGGTCGAGCATGAACTGCAGGTCGCTCATATCGCCGTTCCCGGCTATGGCGAGGTGCAAATAGGGCTTAGCTCCCCCGCTCGGCTGCGTCGCTTCTGGCGCGAACACCGCCCCGACGTTGTCTACTTGGCTACCCAAGGACCGCTTGGCTGGGCAGCTCGGCGCGCCGCCCAGCAGTTGGAGATTGCGGTGGTGGCGGGCTGGCACACCAACTTCGATCACTACTGCCACGACTACGGCGTGGCGTGGCTCGAACCCGCCACGCGGCGTTATTTGCGCCACTTCCATAACGGCTGCGCACTGACGCTGGTGCCCACGCACGCTCAAGCGCAGGCGCTGCGTCTGGCAGGCATCCATGACGTAGCGGTGATGTCGCGCGGTATCGATGGCGAGCGCTTTACGCCGCAAAAGCGCGACCCTGAACTTCGCCGCCGCTGGGGTGTAGGCGATCATCAGACCGTGGCGCTCTATGCCGGGCGCCTCGCTGCCGAGAAGAACCTAACGCTGCTTCAGGAAACCTTCGACGCCATGCGACACGCGCGCCCGGATATGGCGCAGGTGATCGTCGGTGATGGCCCGCTCAAGGCGCAGTTGCAAAAAGCCCTGCCCGATGCGTACTTCACCGGCTTCATCGAGTCCGATGCGCTGGCGCGCCACTATGCCAGCGCCGATTTGTTTCTCTTTCCTTCGCTCTCCGAGACCTGGGGCAACGTGGTGCCGGAGGCCATGGCCAGCGGGTTGGCGGTGGTCGCCTTCGACCACGCCGCCAGCGCCGAGCTCATCGATAACGGCCGTAACGGCGTGACGCTGCCGCCGGGCCACGACGCTGCCTTCCGCGACGCCGCCGTTGCGTTATGCCAGCGCCCTGCCGACTACGCCCGCCTTGGCCGAGTCGCGCGGCTAAAGGCGCTGGAGCAGAGCTGGGCAGGCATCGCCGAGCTATTCCTACAGCACCTTCACCACGCCCGAGAGAGCTACCATGCGTCCACGTCCGCTTGTCGTATTCGATCGTCTTGATCTGCTGGAGTGGCAGTTCTGCCAGCGCGTTTCGCGCTTCTCGCTGTTCGCCCCCTGGCGGCGTACGCTGCAGGCAGCCAGCCATTTAGGTGATTGGCCCGCCTGGGTAGCGCTCATCGCCGCGCAGCCCTGGCTGCAGGCAGACGGTAGCCAACGCCTGGTGCAGTACGCGCTCACTGCGCTTATCGCTATCGCCGTTTACCGCTTCATCAAGACGCGTCTTTGCCGCGAGCGCCCCTTCATCACCTATCGCGAGGGAATTCTATGCAGCGCCCCGGCGCGGGATCGCTATAGTTTTCCCAGCGGCCATACTATGCACGCGATGCTGTTCTCCTTACTCGTGGCGGCGCATACGCCGTGGCTATTGCCCGTCGTCTTGCCACTGGCCGTACTCATCGCCATCTCCCGCGTGGGGCTGGGGCTACACTACGTTAGCGACGTGATCGCGGGGGCGCTAATGGGCGCCGGATTTGCCAGCCTGAGCCTCGTGGTGATGGGATAGCCAGCGCGACTTTAAAAGGTACGAGCAGCCCCGCTTTGCGTGGGGTCTTCGCGTGTGACCGCATTCAACGCTATGGTTAAGGTAACTTTTTGTCTATCTCGCCTTAGCGCTTGGCGACTTGCTCTAGTGATAGTGGCGAGACCCACCTCTGCAAGGATGCACTGCGATGACCATGACCGTGGGTGAACTCTTCATTGCGCTGGTAATCATTGCCTTGGCGCTGCTCGTGAGTAACGCGCTGCGCTTATGGATTCCCTGGCTGCGCCGCCTTTTTCTGCCTAGCTCCGTTATTGGTGGCCTGCTGCTGTTGCTATTGGGGCCTGAGGTGATCGGCCGGTTCATGCCCACGCTGTTTGCCGAGAGCCCCGGCTTTTTCCCCGCCTATGTACAAGAGAGCTGGTCGGCGCTGCCGGGGCTTTTGATCAACGTGGTGTTCGCGGCACTCTTCATCGGCACGGCGATACCGGGGCTGCGGCGCATTTGGATGCGCGCAGGGCCTCAGGTGGTGGTCGGTCAGACCATGGCGTGGGGTCAGTACGTGGTGGGGCTTTCGCTTGCTCTACTGGTGCTGGTGCCGTTTTTCGATATGAACCCGATGGTCGGCGCACTCATCGAGATTGGTTTCGAGGGGGGCCACGGTACCGCAGCGGGCATGGCCGAGACCTTCACCTCACTGGGCTTCGAAGAGGGTGCCGACTTAGCGCTGGGCCTTGCCACCGTAGGGATCGTGGCCGGGGTGCTGATTGGTACGGTGATGATCAATTTGGCGGCGCGACGCGGTGTGATCACGCTCAAAAACGATGTCGAACGCCCTGCAGAGACCGAGCAAGGCGACGAGCGCCCCTCCACCGAGGAGTACAGCGAGTTCAAGAAGGATTTGACGCTCGAGGCAGGCACCACCGATCCGCTCAGTTTGCATATTGGCCTCGTGGGGATTGCCATCGTACTGGGGTGGCTGCTGCTTTCGGGGCTGCAGTGGATCGAGCAGGTGACCTGGGCGAGCGATGGCGGCCTCGAGATTCTGGCCCACGTTCCGCTCTTTCCCATTGCCATGATCGGCGGGGTCATCGTGCAGCTGTGCATCATGCGCTTTGGGCTCGAACATCACGTTTCAAGTCGAACCATGTCGCGCATTTCTGGCACGGCGCTGGATTTCACCATCGTCGCTGCGCTAGCTACCCTGTCGCTGACTACGCTGGGCGAATACTTCGTGCCCTTTTTGCTGCTCTCGGTGTGCGGCATCGCCTGGGCGCTATTCGTGCTTATGGTCATTGCGCCACGCGTCATTCCCGAAAACTGGTTCGAACGGGGGATCGGTGATTTCGGCCAGTCCATGGGGGTCACCGTTACCGGCCTGCTGCTCATGCGCATGGCCGATCCCAAGAACGAATCGGGCGCTTTCGAGAGCTTTGGCTACAAGCAGCTGATGTTCGAGCCGATCGTTGGGGGCGGGCTGTTCACGGCGGCCGCCCTGCCGCTCATCGCTCAGTTTGGCCCCGTCATGGTACTGCTACTCACCGGCGGTTTGACGGTCGCTTGGCTCGCCTTTGGTCTTCTCTACTTCGGCCGCATGATCCCCGAGCGCGGTAAAGGGCGCTGGTAACTCAACAAGGAAGTGAGCGCTCACGCTCATTAAAAGCCGCTAAGTAGAAACGCCAACGCCCCGCTATATGACTGGCGGGGCGTTGCGTATCGGCTATCACGAGTTACTGGTAGAGAAGCCGTTAAGTCGAACATTCAGAGATCGCGGGGCAAGTCCTCGTGCTCGTCGACGACCTCCACCGTCGTCTTGCAGGCCATGTAGATACCAACACCCGAGAACCCGAGAAACAGCACGAACATGCCCAACATCAACGTCATTGCCATTATGCTTGTCCCTGTAGGCGCGGCTGCCACGTTTACGTTTTTTCTAGCCACGCGCGTCGTCGTTTAGGTGTAGGAGAGAGGATAGACCAAAACGCCGCCGCTTTCTGTACAAGGGCTGTCCAGAAAAATGCGTATTTTTGCATATTCTAATTAAATCAAAATGTTACGCTAAAATAAAAAACAAAAAAACCATCTCACAAAGCGCGAGATGGTTTTTTTGCCCCTATGCCTTCCTTGGCGTCGGTGTCAGCGCATCCTGCGCTGAAATGAGTAAAAGGGCGAGTTCCTGGCGTTCCCTTGCTGATATCCGGTGTCCCAACCTTCCTTTTCGTACTGCTGCTCTCTTTTACTCGGTGCTGGAAAACACTTTGCACTTCCTAGGCCAAAGGTAGAAGAAATAATTTTTTTACATTAAAAACAGCAATATAGAAAAAATATCCATGTCATACCAGTCTTTCTACCTTCTCGCTTTCATGTGCCTAATTGACACATGAGCACGATCGACACAGTGACATTGTGTTAATTCGACGCTCACCGCGGTTACCACGGTTACCACCACGCATCGCAGGCACTTCCATATTAGAGAAATCGAGTATTTGCCTGATCTCTTCTACGCTGATTAGGCGGCGAACGATTCGCCCCGCTGATTCCTTCTCACAGGTTAAAAGGATTTGAACATGAGCGAACGAATCAACACTTGTCACAATGTGTCCTCCCAAGGCGCGCACGCGATCATCGAGGCAACCGTAAAGGCGGCCAAGCAGCGCGAGATACCGGTATCCATTGCCGTGGTCGATCGTGGCGGTTGGTTAATCGAGTTTCATCGCATGGACGGCGGCGTAGCCGGAGGCGTGGATGGGGCCATTCGTAAGGCGATCTCGGCGGCCAAGTTCGAGGAGCCACTGGCCAAGTTCTCCAAAATGGCTGCCGAAGAGCAGGATTATATCGGCAACATGCCGGGACTGATTCCATTAGGCGGTGCTGAGCCGCTCAAAATCGAGAGTAAAACGGTCGGTGCCGTGGCGGTGTCGGGCGCCTATGAGTCTCTCGAGCAGGAGCTGGCTGAAATCGCCGTTGCAGCTTTCGACAAGGAGTGAACGATGAGCTTCGTACGGGGTATTGAACACGTCGGCATGACCGTGCCTGACATCGACGCAGCCGAACGCTTTTTCATCGTCGCCTTCGATGCCGAGGTGCTCTACCGTGTGCTGCCCAAGAGCGCCGATGATCAAAGTGGTAAAGAGGTGGGGCCCATCAATGGCATGCCCGAGGATAATGCTCAGTGTGCCATCTCGATGCTGCGTATGGGCAGCGGCGCCAATTTGGAGCTATTCGAAGTCGCCCAACCCGAGGGCGAATCGGCCAAGATTGTCTCTATGGGGCCCACCCATTTTTCCATTGTGGTGGATGATATCGATGCTGCCGGGCGCGCCGTAAAAGCCGCGGGTGGAACGCTCTTCGAAGGCCCCCAGGATTGCTTCGACGCTGAAAGCGGCCCTGGCAATAAACTCTGGTTCTTTCATACGCCGTGGAAGAGCCTGGTGGAGATGCTGCAGCTTCCCTCCGAAATGACCTACCGTGAAGGCGCCACCAAGCGACGTTTCCTCCCTCCCGCCAGCGACTAAGCTTGGCTATACCTACCGAAACACAGGTTGAAATACCAAGACACTGGCTAAAACATGCCTTGTAACGTATAGATAAAGGTAACGCCGTGGCGATAGCGTCACGGCGCTGCGCGATCAGGTCGCGATACCATGCAAAAAAAACGGAACAAGGAGCCATCCTATGAAGCGTATGCTGGCAATGGGTCTACTGCTGATGACCACGCTCGTGGTGCTCAGCGGTTGTAATACGGTCAATGGTATGGGCGAAGACATCGAGCAGGGAGGCGAAGCCATTCAGCGCTCATCTACCGGTTAACCCATGCAAACCCTGAGCGTTTATCTATCACACGGACTCGAAAGCGGCCCTCAGGCGCTGAAGGTGCAGGGACTCAAGCGGGTCGTCGAAGCGTATGACGACTGTGAGGCGGTAGTCATGGACTACCGTGGTCAGACCGATCCTCGTAAGCGTCTGCATCAGCTACGGGCAACCGTTATCGAGCGTGGCGACGACCCTGCCTACTGCCTCATGGCAGGGTCGAGCTTGGGCGGCTGGTTGAGCGCCGCCTTTAGCGCCGAGCAGCCGGTACTTGGCTGTTTTCTTCTCGCCCCAGCGCTGGGGTTACCCGAATACCCCGAATCGTCGCCGCCGCTTCAGGCGCGCGCGACGCATATCATCCACGGCTGGCGCGACGATGTGGTGCTCCCTGGACCGGTGATCGAGTACGCACGAGATCGGCGCCTCTCCCTACGCCTGCTCGATGACGATCATCGCCTGCACGATAGCCTTACGATCGTCCTCGACGACTTCGAACGTTTTCTCAAGCATTGCCTAGACTTACGTTCTTCATCGAACGTTTGACCGGTCTTCTGTACGATTTTTTTCATCGCCAACGGATCGAAATAGCGCCAAACAGATCCTATACATTGGGTGTACAAGATGTATATGTACGATTTTTCCACAGCCAATGGAGAGGCGACATGTTTGGATTTCTGAAGCGTGATCCGTTGAAACAGCTGTTGCAGGACTACGAACATAAACTGCAGGAAGCGCTAGACGCATCGCATAACGGTGACAAACTCACCAATACGCTGCGTACCCAAGAGGCCGAAGCAATTCTTGTCGATATTCAGCGGATGGATCATCGCTGACGTCAGGATGGGAAAGGCGCAGGCACTTACGAGTAGGGAGCAACTAAGTAGTGCGTAATGATAGCGATACTGAATGAAGCGTCCACATTTCGCGGACGCTTTTTTATGCCGATGAGATAGTCAAGCCAGCTCACTCATCCGCCAGCGCGGGCAGCAGTGTCTTGAGCTTACGCGTTAGCGTATTGCGCCCCCACCCCAGTAGCTCCGCCGCCTCGCCTTTGCGTCCACCGGTATGCTTGAGCGCGGTTTCGATCAGGATGCGCTCGAAGTCCGGCACCGACTCCTCCAGCAGATGCGTATGCCCCTCCGCCAAGGCGTGATCGGCCCACTCGCGAAAGGCGCTGCGCCAGTCGCCGTGAGTATGGCTACCCGCGCCTTCGAGCGTGCGCAGCTCTGGCGGCAAATCCTCGACGAGAATCTCCCGCCCCGAGGCCATCACCGTGAGCCAGCGGCAGGTGTTTTCCAGCTGGCGAACGTTGCCGGGCCAGGGTAGCCGGGTCAGGTGCGTTTCGGCATCGGCCGTTAACACCTTGATGTCGGTTGCCAACTCTTTGGCCGCCTCGGCGAGAAAATGACGCGTCAGGCGAGGGATGTCCTCGCGCCGCTCAGCCAAGCGCGGCAGATGGATACGAATGACGTTGAGGCGATGAAAGAGGTCTTCGCGAAAGCGCCCTTCGTCTACCAGAGACTCCAAGTTCTGGTGGGTGGCAGCGATGATGCGTACATCCACCTTCACCGGCGTATGGCCACCCACGCGATAGAACTCACCATCGGCGAGCACGCGCAGCAGTCGCGTCTGGGTCTCGGCGGGCATGTCGCCGATCTCATCGAGAAACAGCGTACCGCCGTTGGCCTGCTCGAAGCGCCCCTGACGCTGGGCCGCTGCGCCGGTGAAGGCGCCCTTCTCGTGGCCAAACAACTCAGACTCGATCAAATCCTTGGGGATCGCGGCCATGTTCAAGGCGATGAACGGCTTGCCCGCACGTGGGCTGTGCTGATGAAGCGCCTGCGCGACCCGCTCCTTACCGGTACCGGACTCGCCGTTGATCAATACCGTGATGTGCGAGTGTGACAGCCGCCCGATGGCGCGGAAGACCTCCTGCATGGCCGGCGCTTCACCGATGATCTCGGCGCTAAGGCCTTCGGGCACCGTTACCGGGCGCTGACGCTCGCGCGCGTGGGCCACGGCGCGGCGCACCAACGCAAGCGCTTCGTCGACGTCGAAAGGCTTGGGCAAATACTCGAAGGCGCCCCCCTGGTAGGAGGCAACGGCGCTATCCAGATCCGAATGCGCAGTCATGACGATGACCGGCAAATCCGGATGCACCTCACGCAGCCTGGCCATGAGATCGAGACCATCGATGCCCGGCATGCGGATGTCGGTGACCAGCACGTCGGGCGGATCGTCCACCAGGCGTGACAGGGCGTGATCGGCGCGTTCGATGCACTCCACGGCCAAGTCGGGCTGGGCTAGGGCGCGCTCAAGCACCCAGCGGATCGCGCGGTCATCGTCGACGATCACCACCCGCGCGGCGTCACTGCGAGATGTCTCAGTCATGACACTTCTCCAAGGGAATGAGTAGACGAAATTCGGTATGGCCGAGGCGTGAGTCGCATTCGATCAATCCTTGATGTTGGTGCAGAATCGACTGCGCGATCGAAAGACCCAAGCCGCTTCCCTCGGCGCGTCCTGACACCATGGGATAGAACAGGGTCTCTTGAAGCGCTTCGGGAATCCCGGGGCCGTTGTCGATCACCGCCACTTCGCTCACTAGGCGGTGGCGCTCGGCGCCGAGGGTGAACTGACGCCGCGCGCGGGTGCGCAGAACGAGCTCCGGCGCGAACGTTTCGGCTTCGGTCATGGCTTGAACGGCATTGCGCGCAACGTTGAGCACCGCCTGAATCATCTGCGCTTCGTCGCCGGAGAGTTCGGGCAAACTGGGATCATAGTCGCGCGTGATAAGCACGTTCGGGTGCTCGGCCACCAGCAGCGAGCGCACCCGTTCGAGCACCTTGTGGATATTCACCGGCGCGTGTTTGATGATGCGATTCGGCCCCAGCATCGAGTCGACCAGATCCTTGAGCCGGTCAACCTCCTCGACGATGATGCGGGTGAACTCCTGCAGCGCCGGGTCGTCGAGATCGCGCTCCAGCAATTGTGCTGCGCCGCGAATCCCGCCAAGCGGATTCTTGACCTCGTGCGCCAGCCCTCGGGTGAGCACTTTGATGGTCTCCTGCCGCGTGGTCAGCGCCTCTTCGCGGGAGATCTGCATCAAGCGATCGCGCGGCTCCATCTCCAATAAAAGCTCGTCTTCCGAGAGCGGCGTTACGGTGTAATCGATGGTGAGCGGGTCGCTATTGAGCGGGGTAATACGCGCTTCGCGCTGGGTATAGGGGTGAAAGGCATCACGCGCCTTGGCCAGCACGTTATCGATACTGGCGTCGCCACCCAGCAGCGTATCGAGACTCAGCCCCTGCACGCGGCTTAGGCTTACTGCTAGCAGCGCTTCAGCCGCTGGGTTCATCCAGCGGACGGTAAGCTCGCCATCGAGCAATAGCACTGCCGTGGTGAGATGTTCGATCAATCGCTGATACATGTAAGCTTCCAACGCCCCGTTTTGCTGGCTCACTCTATCCACTTGTTACTGGCTCTATACCCGTTCACTTCTATTCGCCGCCATTCATCACTATTCACCATAACTGCAAGAAGCACGCCAATTAGCGCTCACAGGCAATACGAAGGTGCATCGGCAGGCATCATGATGATGCATGGGCGCCAGCACCGTGCTTCTAGAGGAAAAGCACCTTCCAAAGCAATGGTTTTACGCCCCAAGGATGACCAGCGGAAATCTATCAGCCAGGCTTAATGCACCATTGTAGTGCGCATTGTTTTACTAGTGATTCATTGCCGTGCAAATAAAAAACCCCGCCGAAGCGGGGTTGTCTAAGCGCTGAATCTAATCGTCTAAAAGCGAGGATTAGCAGCTGTAGTACATGTCGAACTCGATGGGGTGCGTGGTCATGCGAATGCGCTCGACCTCTTCCATCTTCAGTTCGATGTAGGCATCGATCATCTCGTCGGTGAACACGCCACCTTCGGTCAAGAAGGCGCGGTCGGCGTCGAGGGCTTCGAGCGCTTGATCCAGGCTGTGTGCAACGGTCGGTACGGACTTGCCTTCTTCCGGCGGCAGGTCGTACAGGTTTTTGTCCATGGCATCGCCAGGATGGATCTTGTTCTTGATACCGTCGATACCGGCCATCAGCATCGCCGAGAACGCCAGGTAAGGGTTGGCGGTCGGGTCAGGGAAGCGCGCCTCGACACGCTTGCCTTTGGGGCTCGCAGTGTAGGGGATACGGATGGAGGCAGAGCGGTTACGCGCACTGTAGGCGAGCATGACCGGCGCTTCGAAACCCGGCACCAGACGCTTGTACGAGTTGGTAGAGGCGTTGGTGAAGGCGTTTAGCGCACGAGCGTGCTTGATGATACCGCCAATGTAGAACAGTGCCATTTCAGACAGGCCCGCGTACTCGTCGCCGGCAAACTGGTTCTGACCATCTTTCCAGAAAGACTGGTGAACGTGCATACCAGAGCCGTTATCACCCACCAGCGGCTTGGGCATGAAGGTAGCGGTCTTGCCGTAAGCATGCGCCACGTTGTGGATGACGTACTTCATTTCCTGAACTTCGTCAGCCTTCTTCACCAGCGTGTTGAACTTGACGCCGATTTCATTCTGACCGGCGTTCGCCACTTCGTGGTGGTGAACTTCGACGGTCTGACCGATCGCTTCCAGAGTGTTACACATGGCACCACGGATATCGTGGAAGCTATCGACCGGGGGTACCGGGAAGTAGCCGCCTTTGACGCGCGGACGGTGGCCGAGGTTGCCGCCTTCGACTTTGGAATCGGTCGCCCAGGCACCCTCTTCAGAGGAGATCTTGTACATGGAGCCCTGGATATCGGATTTCCAGTGCACTTCGTCGAAGATGAAGAATTCGGGCTCAGGGCCGAAGAACGCAGTGTCGCCCAGGCCAGAAGATTGCAGGTAGGCTTCGGCGCGCTTGGCGATGGAGCGCGGGTCACGATCGTAGCCCTGCATGGTGGCAGGCTCGATGATGTCGCAGCGCAGGATCAGCGTAGCGTCTTCGGTGAAGGGGTCGAGGAAGGCGGTGCCGTCTTCCGGACGCAGGATCATGTCGGACTCGTTGATGCCTTTCCAGCCTTCGATGGAAGAACCATCGAACATTTGACCGTTCTCGAAGAACTCTTCGTTGACATCGCGGGCCGGTACGGTGACGTGCTGCTCTTTACCGCGGGTATCGGTGAAGCGCAGATCCACCCATTTAACGTCGTGCTCTTCGATCAGTGCTAGGGTCTTGGCTGACATGTGTCCTCCGGTATGAGCGTGGCTTAACGCGTAAACTGTAAGCGACAAACTACTGTTATTCGACGGCCCAGGCCGCATCGGCAGGGGCGTCATTGTTGTTCACTCGGCGCTTGCTCGATTCATAGAGACAAGCATCGGCGACGTTCCAAATCGGCTATGGTTGTAGCACGCCGAGAGGCACCTTGCCTACGACCCGCTAGCCGCTGCCTTAAACAATGCAGAGAGCGTGCCAAATTGCACCAACATGGCATTTACAAAAAACAACACCATGTTTTTAAAGCAATAAATTTTACGCCTCAATGCCACCTGATGTAGCAAGGCTAGTCCAAGCGCTGAAAAGCTGCACCAAATACGCTCACAATGCACCAAAATAGATCAAAAATTAGCGCTTGCGCCTCACTGTGGTGCGTGAGAGCAAAATCGCTTTTACACCTTTAGCCGTTTCCCCAGCAGCATGGCCCCTAGAGGCCACCTATTGGCAATCTTGTTCAACGTGATTGAGCCTGCTGCCCCGACCACTATCAACAGCGCGACGTAGAGCAACAGAGGCGTTTTGAAGGGCCGGACCAACACGTCCACCAGCGAGAAAAACATGGGGTGCGCCAGATAGATTCCGAAGGAGTAGGCGTTGATGTAGCGCACCCAAACCGGTGCCGGGCGGTCTCGCAGCACGCGCATAGCCCATAGGGTGAACAAAACGAACAGCGGGATCACCCACACTTCCTTGGAGGAGAATTCGAGCCAACCCGCCACACTGGCGGCCACGAGCAGCGCCACGAAGCCAAATAGCCAGAGAGGATGCGAAAAGCGCTGCATCCAACTCGGTACCAAAAGCTCATTACCCTGCTCTTGGCGAGGGTAGAAGCGCACCACGACCAGCGCCAAAAAGAACAGATAGATCCAACCAAGCGGCGCAATCCAGAGCAGATACCCCGGCGGATCGGCGCCCAGCCAGTAAGCGATGCCCCAATAAGCCATACTCGTAAGGCACGCTACCCACAGCCAGGGGATGGGATCGAAGCGCCACAGCTGCCAGCGGGTAAAGAGCCAATAGGCGGTATAGAACTGCATGGCGATGATCAAAAAATAGCCATGCCAACCCGCAAAGATGAAGTACTCCACGGCGTTGGCAAAAAAATCCACCGGCTGACCGATCATCCAGCGCCGCACCCATTCACCGGTAGAATAAATGAAGCCATATACCAGATAGGGCAGCATGACGTACTTGACCCGCTGGGCCAAAAAACCCGGCGGAACGGCTTTGTCATAGCGCATGGCAAAGACGAAAACCGAAATGAACAAAAAGATCGGCGTACCCAGCACCAGCGGTAGGCGCATGAGGTCAGTGGCAAGGTTATCTAGGCGCTGATTGACGTGGTCCAGCAGATGAAAGAGAAACACCGCGGCACAGCCATAAGCGCGCAGCCAGTAAATCTCTTCTATTCTTTTATGCATTACCCCTCCGTGGCATGCCCGTCGTTGGCCAGCGCAGAACAATCAAGGCTAACGCGATGTCGGACTCATTAACCTCGCAATAATTCCCGGAGGCGCCTTGTCCCTGTTTCGTCCTCTCAGTTTAGCCGCTCGCTGCGCCATTACCTCACGCCGCCTTTGGGTCTCGGCTGCTGCCTTGGTAGGCGCCTTCAGCCTAATGAGCTCGGCCCTGGCAGGCGATGTCGAGCATCACACGTTCGACTCCCCAACGCTTGGTCACCCCTACCCCTACACCGTTTACTTACCCGACGGGTATGCCGATAGCCCAGAGCGTGACTACCCGGTGGTCTACCTCCTCCATGGCTCTTTCGGCACCGAGCGCGACTGGGTCGCCAAGGGCAACTTGGCGCAAACGGCAGATCGCTTGATCGCCGCAGGGCATATCCCGCCTGCGGTCTTCATCATGCCAGGCAGCCGCAGTTGGTGGATCGACGGTCACAACGAAGCAGCCCGTAGCGCCTTTTTCGAAGACCTAATGCCGCACGTAGAAGCCACCTATCGGGTTGGCAACAATCGCGATCAGCGTGCCATAGGAGGGCTCTCGGCAGGCGGTTTCGGCGCGCTCAACTTCGCCCTGGAACGCCCCGACCTCTTCGCCGCCGTTGCCGCTCTAAGCCCGGCAAGCTACGTTCCTTACCCACCGCTCAACTCATCGGCACACCGTCATCCTGCTTTCTTGGACGACGAAGGCCACTTTGATACCGCTTTGTGGGATGCGCGCAACTACCCTGCTCTACTCGAAGAGTACCGCATGCAGGTAACGCCTCGCCCCAGCGCCGAGGAGAGCGATGTGCCACCGGTGCCGCTCTACATCAGCGCCGGGCGCAGCGACGTCTACGACGCCGAGTATCACGCCCGCCTGATGCGCCAAGCTATGGAGCGCATTCAGCCCAATGACGTGCGCTTGGACCTTTACCCCGGCGGGCACACGTGGCGCGTATGGCGCGCGAGCCTCCCCGCCGCGCTGAACTTTCTATTTCAGTACGTCGACCCGCAAGCAGAGGATAGAGATGGGACTTAGCGTTGACGCCCTAATGCTGACGTCGGCGCATGTCGAACTACACTGAGCAATAAGCCTTACGCTAAATACGCTTGATGTTACTGCGTTCAATATTTACTGAGTGCAACAATAGGAGAGCCCGATGCATAAACATATCGACTGGGATGAACCCGGCAACGCCAGCGTTTCCAAACTGTTCTCCAACGATCATCACGCCCACGCCAAGATAGGCCACGGCGATATTCTGTCGGCGCGCTACGAAGGCATCGTGGTACGGGTCGAGGTGGAAGTTTATCGCGAAGAGGAGAAAGTCAGCATCGGTAACGTGGTCGCCCTCATCGATGGCCACGGCCAACGCCTCAAAGGCCACGGCAAACTTGTATTGGGTGACACCGTGCGCCTACCCGACGACAAACGTGCTTTCGAGCCCACGGCGGATACCAAAGAGCGTTAGACGACGCATTACCCTACTAAAAAGCTCCGAATGCAGAGGTCACACGCTATCGTGCCACCCCGTGCTTTCGGAGCTCCTGCCCTAATTCCCTACCGCCACTGACGCTATCGGCGCGTCACGCTGCCTGTGCGGCAGCCAACACTTAGCATACTTGCTCTATGCCACCATTTTCTAAGCTGCCTACCCGGCAGCAAAGAGCATTCGTCACGCCTACCAAGCCCGCCGCAAAAGCGGCAGCGCACTATAGCGTTAGTCATCTACGTGGTCGACGCTTTTCAAAGATAATTTAAGACCGTAATGCATTCACAGCCAGCGCTCGCAGACCGATCAACATCAACCGCTGAGCAGACATTTAATACGTTGCTACAAAACTAAGCCTAGTACATACTTTTCACCTAAGGTTGAATCAAGTCGACCTGGCACCGGTAGCTTTTGGGCCGCGCTACGCCCTACATAGCTGCCAAAACACACGCATAAAGGGAATAATCATGAATCGAAAGAGAGGTTTCTCTAGGCTCGCATGGGTTGCCACACTGGCCATGGGCTTCGCACTTAGCGCCTCAGCCAGCGCGGAAGAGAAGTTCAAGGCGGTGACGACGTTCACGGTCATCGCGGACATGGCGCAAAACGTGGCCGGTGACGCTGCAACGGTCGAGTCGATCACTCGCCCCGGTGCCGAGATTCATGACTATTCCCCGACGCCTGGCGACATCATGCGCGCTCAGGGCGCTGACCTGATCATCTGGAACGGCCTGGATCTCGAGCGCTGGTTCGAGCGGTTCTTCCAGAACTTGAACGATGTACCCAGTGTGGTGGCCTCCGAAGGCGTCGAGCCGATCAGCATCACCAGCGGCCCCTACGATGGCAAACCCAACCCGCACGCCTGGATGTCGCCGGAAAGCGCACTGATCTACGTCGACAACATTCGTGATGCTTTCGTCACCTACGATCCGGACAACGCCGATACCTATCGCGCCAACGCCGAGGCGTATAAACAAGAGATCGAAGCGGCGATTGCCCCGATCCGTGAAGCGCTTTCTCAAATCCCCGACGACAAGCGCTGGCTGGTTTCGAGCGAAGGGGCGTTCTCCTATCTGGCCCGTGACTTCGACATGCAAGAGCTTTATCTTTGGCCGATCAACGCCGATCAGGAAGGCACGCCGCAGCAGGTTCGCCACGTGGTCGACGAAGTGCGCGCCCACGACATTCCGGCCGTGTTCAGCGAGAGCACCGTCTCCGCCAATCCGGCGCAGCAGGTTGCCCGTGAGACCGGTGCCCACTACGGCGGCGTTCTCTACGTCGACTCGTTGAGCGCCGCGGATGGCCCAGTGCCGACTTACATCGATCTACTTAAGGTGACGTCTCAAACCATCGCCGATGGTTTGACCGCAGGGATGGAATAATGCCAGAAACCGACACTCGAACATCGAGCGTCGCGCCAGATACCGCCGCCCGGCCACCGGGCGGCGGTATTGCCGTTGAAGGTGCGACGGTTACTTACCGCAACGGCCACACTGCGCTGCGCGATGCTACTTTTTTAACCCCGACCGGTACCATCACCGCACTGGTCGGCGTCAACGGTTCCGGCAAATCGACCCTGTTCAAGGCGATCATGGGGTTCGTTCGCCTCGCCAAGGGCGAGATTCGCGTGCTCGATATGCCAGTGAAAGCCGCCTTGAAGCGCAATCTCATCGCCTACGTACCGCAGTCCGAAGAGGTCGACTGGCAGTTTCCAGTACTGGTCGAAGACGTGGTCATGATGGGTCGCTACGGCCAAATGGGGATGCTGCGAATCCCCAAGGGTGCCGACCACGAAGCGGTCGATGCGGCGCTGGCCCGCGTCAACATGGGCGAATTCAGAAAGCGCCAGATTGGTGAGCTCTCCGGTGGCCAGCGCAAGCGCGTCTTTCTGGCACGCGCCCTGGCCCAAGACAGCCGAGTGATTCTGCTCGATGAGCCCTTTACCGGCGTCGACGTCAAGACCGAAGACCAGATCATCGAGCTTTTGCGCGAACTGCGCGACGAAGGCCGGGTGATGCTGGTGTCTACCCATAACCTCGGCTCGGTACCGGAATTTTGCGACCGCACCGTGCTCATCAAGGGTACCGTGCTTGACTACGGGCCAACGGACGAGACCTTCACCCAGCATAACCTCGAGCGCGCGTTTGGCGGCGTGTTGCGCCACTTCATGCTCGAACACGACGACGAGGCGCCGCGCCACCCAGTGGGCGTCTTCACCGACGATGAGCGTGCGCTGGTGCTGCAAAACGGGGTCGCCGCCCGGCGGCAGCTGCCGGTACCGAGCGCCCAGCGCGATACCACCGATGCGGACACGGAGCACCGCCAATGATCGACCTTTTGCTCCAACCCTTCGGCTATGGCTACATGCAGAACGCCATGTGGGTATCGGCGCTGGTGGGCGGCGTGTGTGCCTTTCTCTCTTGCTACCTGATGCTCAAGGGCTGGTCACTGATCGGCGATGCACTGTCGCATTCGATCGTACCCGGCGTTGCGGGCGCCTACATGATTGGCCTGCCGTTTTCGCTCGGCGCCTTCTTTGCCGGTGGGCTCGCCTCCGCCGCCATGCTGTTTCTCAACCAGCGCAGCAAGCTCAAGGAGGACGTGATCATCGGCATGACCTTCAGCGCCTTCTTTGGCCTGGGGCTCTTTATGGTGTCGCTATCACCGGCGTCGGTGAACATTCAGTCGATCGTGCTGGGTAACGTGCTGGCGATCACGCCATCCGACACCCTACAGCTTGGCATCATCGGCGTAGTGTCACTATCGATCCTACTCGTCAAGTGGAAGGATCTGCTGGTCACCTTCTTCGACGAGAATCACGCCCGCTCCATCGGTCTCAATCCGACAGCGCTCAAGGTGCTTTTCTTTACCCTGCTATCGGCCTCGACCGTGGCCGCGCTGCAAACGGTCGGTGCCTTTTTGGTGATCTGCATGGTGGTAACGCCGGGGGCAACGGCCTATCTGCTGTCGGATCGCTTTTCGAGGGTACTGACCATTGCCGTGGCCATTGGCACGCTGACGAGCTTTTTTGGCGCCTACGTTAGCTATTTTCTCGATGGCGCGACCGGCGGCATCATCGTGGTGCTGCAAACGCTGATCTTCTTGCTCGTTTTCGTGTTCGCGCCCAAGCACGGCATGCTGGCCGCACGCCGCCGGGCAGCACATGCGCTGCGCACGCCCCTACACGCCGATATGGAGGGAACGCCATGAGCCTTGGTCAGTGGCTACTTGCCCCCTTCCAGTTCAGTTTCATGCTCAATGCTATGGTCATCGCCGTGCTGGTCGCGATTCCCATGGCGCTGCTTTCCTGCTTTTTGGTGCTCAAGGGCTGGGCGCTGATGGGCGATGCGATCTCGCATGCGGTCTTTCCGGGCGTGGTGATCTCTTATATCGTCGGCATTCCCTTGGCCATCGGCGCCTTTGCGGCGGGCATGTTCTGCGCCTTAGCCACCGGCTTTCTGAAGGAGAATAGCCGCATCAAGCAGGATACGGTGATGGGCATCGTCTTTTCGGGCATGTTCGGACTCGGGCTTGTGCTCTATGTCGAGATTCAATCGACGGTGCACCTGGATCACATCCTGTTTGGTAATATCCTCGGCATTGGGCGACAAGACATTATCGAATCTGCCCTCATTGCCCTAATGACCATCGGCGTGATCGGCCTCAAGTGGAAGGATTTTTTACTCCACGCCTTCGATCCCACCCAGGCACGCGCCGTGGGTCTGCGCACCCGGTGGCTACACTATGGCTTGCTATGTTTGATCTCGCTGACCATCGTTGGTGCGCTGAAGGCGGCGGGCATCATCCTAGCCATTGCGCTTTTGATCGCCCCAGGAGCCGTCGCGTTCTTGTTGACTCAGCGCTTTAGCATCATGCTGATCATCGCCGTGACGATGTCGGCCGTGATCGCGTTTCTTGGCGTCTATCTGTCATTTTTCATCGACAGCGCGCCAGCCCCCACCATCGTGCTTCTCTACACACTCGTGTTCGTGATTGTTTTCATCTACTCCGTGCGCCAGACGGCGAAGCGCGAAGCCATGATGTAGCGCCACGCTCGAAACCGAAAAACGCAAGCTTATACGGGCTTGCGTTTTTTTATGTACTCGCTGGCCTCATAGGCGTATCCAAACGCCCACACCGCAGGGCTTGAGGACGATATAGCCAAGTGACTATTTGCCTAACGTAGGCTAGCCAAAGGTGAAGCAAGGCGGGTTCGCCATCCCCCGATACCTCATCTGCCAAAGCAGGGTACGCCAGGCGACTATTGGCCTCTTGCTTCATGCCTCCCAAGATAAGAGCGACCACGAAGCAAGGTCAATGGATTTACCTTCATATGCGAACGCTTGCGTATCAAAGCGAGCCACCTTAGGGTTACAAGGCCTGTCCTCGGCATGGCTGCCGACCCCTTCGCTCTAGCATACATGGCGTTGATGAGGGCTAGCGCGGGCGCCTCCCGCGCGGCAGGCACCCACGACATCCTCAATACAAATTCAATTCGTGCTTTAGGCTCTTAGCTGCCTGTGCGGCAGCGAACTTTATTTGCAAAAACGTGTTGACACGCGCCGTTTTCTGAGCTTCCTATGCGGCAGCGAACTCAGGGAGCGTATGTGGCATGCAGCCACTCAGTTTCTGAGCTGCCTGGGCGGCAGCGAACCATACCTACCAACCCAGCCGCCCGCTGGGAGTTTTCTGAGCTGCCTGTGCGGCAGCGAACCCCGCATCGACGAAGCCCGTACCGAGCTACTCTTTCTGAGCTGCCTGTGCGGCAGCGAACGACGCCGGTGAAGGCGTCGCGCTCGGCTTTCATTTCTGAGCTGCCTGTGCGGCAGCGAACGGTAATACAGCTCCGGTAATAGCGTTGATGCCTTTCTGAGCTGCCTGTGCGGCAGCGAACATACGTCAACCCTTCCACATAAACTGTGTACATTTCTGAGCTGCCTGTGCGGCAGCGAACGGAGAAGGTGAAACTCTCATGCTGAATGAGGATTTCTGAGCTGCCTGTGCGGCAGCGAACTCCATCCGCCGCTACCCCATTTCAACCCGGGCTTTCTGAGCTGCCTGTGCGGCAGCGAACGGCTTATCGGCAGGCGCGGCCTTGCGTGCTTTTTTCTGAGCTGCCTGTGCGGCAGCGAACTCTACGGTCATGCCGCCGAGCGTCCATTCGAATTTCTGAGCTGCCTGTGCGGCAGCGAACAACAGGGCGGCGATTTTGGCCTTGAGGCCGTCTTTCTGAGCTGCCTGTGCGGCAGCGAACGCCAAGCTGGCTCGCGAAAACATAGGCGTGTATTTCTGAGCTGCCTGTGCGGCAGCGAACGCGGTCGTGACTTTACCGACGAGAAAGTCTTATTTCTGAGCTGCCTGTGCGGCAGCGAACAGCCATTAGACCGACAGCGAGCTGTTGAGCATTTTCTGAGCTGCCTGTGCGGCAGCGAACGACGCGGCCTTCGTTGTCGCCGGGGCGACAAATTTCTGAGCTGCCTGTGCGGCAGCGAACTCAGCTTGTAACTGCGTTCGTTGTGACCGATGTTTCTGAGCTGCCTGTGCGGCAGCGAACTTGCTGAGGCTTGCTCATGGAGCTATCCCAGTTTTCTGAGCTGCCTGTGCGGCAGCGAACGCAGCAGCAATACGATCATGGCCACGGTCAACTTTCTGAGCTGCCTGTGCGGCAGCGAACGACGCGCTGCGCGACACCGCCGCCGCCCTGGATTTCTGAGCTGCCTGTGCGGCAGCGAACTGGTTCAGACGGCCCGCCGGTTGCGAACGGGTTTTCTGAGCTGCCTGTGCGGCAGCGAACGACCGTATGCC
The DNA here is from genome assembly GCF_024790395.1 of Halomonas dongshanensis. GTDB lineage: Bacteria > Pseudomonadota > Gammaproteobacteria > Pseudomonadales > Halomonadaceae > Vreelandella > Vreelandella dongshanensis. Next base: position 135,093 of record NZ_JAJISC010000006.1, on the reverse strand, counting down.
CAAGCCAGAGATTTCTGATGTTTTCTGAGCTGCCTGTGCGGCAGCGAACACCGATCTGCAGGCATCGCGCACCGATATGGTTTTCTGAGCTGCCTGTGCGGCAGCGAACGATAACATCGTCCAGAACGGGCTATTTAGTGCTTTCTGAGCTGCCTGTGCGGCAGCGAACTGGACCTCGAGCGCGCCCAAGCGGGGCAGGTCTTTCTGAGCTGCCTGTGCGGCAGCGAACTGTCCACCGCGACGACCGCTCGGCTTGCTACATTTCTGAGCTGCCTGTGCGGCAGCGAACGATAAGTCAAGCGTGTGGATAACTTTTCTGCATTTCTGAGCTGCCTGTGCGGCAGCGAACCTGGAGCTCGGGGGAGCGATGCACTTCGTCATTTTCTGAGCTGCCTGTGCGGCAGCGAACAGCGCGTTCATTTTCAAAGGACTGGACGACCATTTCTGAGCTGCCTGTGCGGCAGCGAACGTTAGGAATCACAAAGCAAATTCAGCTCTACTTTTCTGAGCTGCCTGTGCGGCAGCGAACGAAATGAGAAGAAAAGCGAGGAAAATCAAATTTTTCTGAGCTGCCTGTGCGGCAGCGAACTATCGGACGAGAAATAACCCTGGTAGTCCCTGTTTCTGAGCTGCCTGTGCGGCAGCGAACCACGAAGCTCAACAGGCGAGGGTTTCGCTGCATTTCTGAGCTGCCTGTGCGGCAGCGAACTAGAGCTTAGCAGAAACAACGGTTTGATTGTTAAAGAGCTTTGGTTAGAAAAAGCGGTATCACCCTTTCTTAGATGATACCGCTAAGCCATTGATTTTTTATCTGCTTTTAACGCCCTGAAAAAAGGGTCAAAACCAGGGAATTGTGGCGGTGGGGCTTAGGCCGTAGTGATTGAACTCGCCCGGTCGGGGCGTGGGCTCGGGTTTGCCATGCTCGATGAACAGGGCAAAACGCTGCTGTGTCGAGCGGCTGTTGAGCTGTACGAAGGGCAGCGCAATGCGCTTTTCTGCTACCTGGTCATAGATCGCCTGCGCCTGCTCTTCGGCTAAGCCGTTGCGCTTGGCGTAGCGCTTGGCGCGGCTTGGGTTGCCGGTGTTGAACTGTTTGCGCGCGACGCTGCGATGTTGAACCTCAGCGGGTACGGCCAAAATATCGCCAACACTCACGTGATCGCGCATGCCGTTTAGCCACGGCTGCTGCATGAGCTGCGTCAAACGCGCCTGCGTGCTGTGCAAGCGCAGATGGTCGCCCAGGGTGCGCGCGTTTACGCCCAACTTGTGCTGCGGAAAGCTTACGCCGATGTCGGTTGCTTGAAGGTCGAACAGGGCGCGGTGCAGCTTGCTGTAGAGCGCTTCCATTAGCATGGGCGGCGCAAAGTCGGGGTCCGGCCGCAGCCGGATATCGATGTAGTGGTCCATGGCTTACCCCGCGTCGCCGAAGACGCCGCCTCGAATCAGCGTGGCCATGACGAAGTGCTGATTCTCGACCGAAGGCACCTGATCCTTCAACAGCCAGTTATCCAGCAGGTTATAGAAGTCGACTTTCTGCTTCGGCTGGCGGTAAGCGCTGCCTTGGGTGGTCACCGAGCCGTAGGGTTCGACGGCGATCGGGCCAAGGTCACTGCCGTCTTCCGGCGCCGGGTACCAGGTGTCGATGGTGCGCAGCGCATTACCCAATTTTTGCGAGTGAATGGCGGCGTGCTTGTCATCGCCGATGCTATAGAGGGTTTTGCTCTTATCACCGCGGGAGCGATCCAGAATCAGCTCCTGTGAGGGGAAGACCTCTTGACCGGCGCCAACGCGTGCAAAGGCGACCACATCGAGCAGCAGGTACTGTTCGCCGGATAATGCCCCCGCAATACACTCGCCTAGCGCTTTGGTTTGCACGTCGCCTTCGAAGCTGCGCGTGGATTGGCCAAGGGCATCGAACGTCCACTGCTGCGCCTTTTTGCCTTCCTGAATACGGCTGACAATCACCTCGACCGATTCCGCGCCGATGCGGTTGCGCCACAAAAAGCGGCCGTTGGCGAGGTTGCAGGCGTAGCGGTGTGCCAGTTCATTAAAGCCGTGCTCACTCACGTAGCCGCTGACGGTCTGTTTGAGTTTTTGCTGGTAGTCGGCGTTGTTGCAGGCGGACGGATGCCCAGCCCCTGCGAGTACGCGCAGCGTGAAATGTACCGCCAGCGTATCGGCATCGTGGGGAAGCGTTGCAACATCCACCGTCTGCAGGTTGGGGTTCTCGATGGCGGCATCGAGCTTGAGCGGGTCTTGATCCTTGGCTTTCAGGCGGTTGGAGATGGTGCCGCGCACCGACTTTTCGCGAACCAGCACGGGCGCCCATTGCGCCGCATCGCTGCGCGTATCCCAACTGCCAGCGCTGAATAGCGCATCGGACGGGTCGAGTTTGCGCTCGAAGGCGAGTACAGAGGCGGTTTTGAGAGAGTCATTCTTGGCCATGTTGTTTCCCCTTTGGTTAATCTTGTGACGTCTTGGCGTAATGGTTTTGAAGGCGATAAATCCCGCGATCCAAATCGTTTTCCACGAACCACATCAGATCGTCTGGCGTTTGGAAGCGATGCGGGCTCACCCACTCGCCAATGGAATAAAGACTTTCTGCGAACTGAAAAGGCACTTCAGGATCGCGGGCGTTGGCGACCTCGCCTGGCTGGTAGAGATCCGAAATGGCGCCATAGCCGATCGGAATCGGCACCAGCCAGCCCTTATATGGGCGGCGAAGCGCCCAGCGCGCGGTCTCTTTCGTTACACCTCCCTTTTCATCCTTCACCTGCTCGATATGGCAGGTATGGTTAAGCCGGGAGAGATCGAGCCAGGCGTCCAACGGCGTGGCCTGCTCATTTTGTGATTGCAACGTAGCGGTATGCGCGGCGAGCAGGTCATCACGCAGCACTAGTGCGAAGCCGGGGAGCAGGCGGCGCTTCAGGCGTTGCCACTGCTTGGCGCGCTTCTCTTCGTTCGCGTCGAAGCTGATCAACGTAGGGCGATAACGCGCTTGACCGTCCAAGGGTGGCATGACACTGCCGCCTGCGATACGCATGCCCTTTACTTGCTCGAAAAGTCGATTCGCGATCTCACTTCGGCGCTCGGGATTGCCAAGCTCCTCACCCATTGACTCGACACCGATCAGCAGGCTGACCTCAAGGTGCACACGGCCCTCCTCGACGATGGCGGCGGTGCTACCATCCTTTCCGACCGGGTTACGCGTGAGATGAAACGCCTTGATGAAACCGCCTTCGGTCACTTGAGGCTCGATGTAGTGACACACCACGCCAATTTCATTGAACACCAGCTTGATGTCATCGGGGAGGTTGCGTTCCAGTACCTGCTGCACGCCTATAAAGGCGCTCATGGCAGGAAATCCCCACGTCATCGGGCTGGAAATAGCGTTGGCATTCTGGATGCGTAATCGAGGAAACAACAGGAGATGATTCATCATGCGAGCTCTCCTTCCAGGCGCTCATCCTCTTCGCGTAGAGCGTCTTGCAGGCCCTCCATCTGTCGACGGAAGTCTTCTAGTACCTGCTCGATCTTACTCGTCCAGAACTCATGCTCTGGATCACCCAGACTGATCTTCAAGCGTTTGGTGAGCGTATGCTTGAGCCAGCCTGAAAAGCGCTCGGAAACCTCCTCGTGCCAGTCAGAACGTTGCCTCGCGCTGGCAAAATCAGCGTCTAGCTCACTGCGTCCGGGATCGAGCCAGTAGCGCTCAGAAGCCACCAGCCTGCATTCGCTGTCTGCCGACCAGCCCGAGGGCAAACGGTGAAGCTCGAAGGTGAACATCAAAAGCTCGTCGGCCAGCATGGCGGTCAAATCATCGTGCAAATCCCTATCCTGATAGGTTTTTCGCGGTGCCTTGCCTGATAGAGCGCGGCGCTCGTCCTCTTTCATGTTCTGCTTTACCCAGCCGACCAGGTCGTTGACGAGTTGGCGAACCGGCGCGCGCCGGCCAAAGCGAGGCAGTACCGACTCGGTGCGAAGCGGTGGGGTAACGTCGCGAGAAACCCAGTGGGGCGGAAGCGACGCGAGTAGGTAATTCTGCCCGCCCCGCTCGCTGTTGAGCTGCGAGATATTTTGCGGCTTGGTGCCACCGAGTTTCTGCACGGCGAGGTTGGGGTAGTCGCTGTACTCGCCGTCGAACATGATCGTATCGCGTCGCGCCTTGCGCCCCGCTTTGGCGTGCTCGCCAAAACGCGCCTCGCTGAGCCGGGCGTGGAACGGATGAATCAGAGCGGTGGCATAAAGCGGCGCCAGCAGGTGATAGCTGCCATTGTCGGTCGGTTCGTCACCTACTAGCCAGTACACCTGCTTGCCGCGCGCGTGGGAGCTGGGAGCGCCTTTCGGCTCGACGATCTGCGCAAAGGCGCTAACCCATGCCTGCGCCTGGTCGCGATCCTCACTCAACGCGTCGATCAGCGCCTCATCACCGTCGAGCGAAAGCTCCAGCAGTGAGCGCCCCTGCCATTGGAGCTTTAAGAACTTGTAGACATCGAGCGCGGCGGCGTTGCCGACCACATCGCCCTGAAAGTCCTGCGGCAGACAGTGGCTGCCAACCAAACCGGGGCGATCAAACTGCCCGGGTTCGATATAAAGGTTGGTACCCTTGGCATCCGGGTGAACGCCCTTGAGTGAGTGAGTAACGACCTGAAGCTGACTGACCCGCCGCGCGGCATCGGCGAGCCACGCTTGCGGGTCGAACTGCTCCTGCAACTTGAGGTAGGCAGGGTCATCCGGCGCTAGCTTTTCTGTTTTAGTGGCAAAGCGGTTGTGGATGAATTCGTGAATCACAGCCCTAAGTGATAGCGGCTGATGCGGTGGCTCGTTCATAGCGCTCCCCTTTAACTCCCTGTATCGCTTAAGGTTACTTTTTTCTTACAAATCCCAGCGTTGGATGGAAATGCCAGCCGTACGGGGCGTAGTCGGTCTTGAGTCGGATGTGGCCGAAGCGGCGGGCGCAGCGCTCCAGACTCATGTCCATCGCCTCGGCCTGCTCGCTGAGTGCGACAATGTAGTCGGGTTCGTTCCAGTGCGTGACGCGCGGGTTATCGAGCAGCGCATCCGGTAGCCGGTCCAGCTCGCGCTCAACCGCCAACAACTGCTCGTCCCTACCGCTGCCTTCCACGCGGTAGAACCGGTAATCCTCCTCCGCTTCGTCCACCATCAGCACGAACTCGCTCTCTGTCGCGTTATCTTCCCGAAACGGCGCGTGCTGTTGGGCAATGGCGCTAAGTGTCAGTGTGGTCGGGCGATAGAACAGGTAGGCGCCCAAATTGGGCTGCGGCTTCTCGCCTCGACGTTTACGCCGTCGGGGCGAATTTACCGGCTCAGCCCCTTCGACCATCAACGCGGCCAGCTGAGCGTGCTCTAAGTCGACCAGCTTGCCGGTGGGCTCAAGCGTCTCGGCAGGCATCAGTCGCGGTCGTGAGTCGATGGGGTCGAGCTCGACACTGCGCAGCAGATCGGTGAGCCGGTGCGTTGATAGCGGCCATTTTTCCTCGGTCTCGAAACCGGGGCGACAAAACGCAGCCTGTCTTTTTTCCAAGGCTTTGACGTTGGCATCTAGTAGCACGATGTTGGGCACGTCGACCGGGCGAGAACGGTGGCGGCGCACGCGTCCGGCGAGCTGGATGATCGAGCGCATGGAGGAGGGTTCGACCACGGCCCAGTCGTAATCGTGGTCGCGCCCGACCTCGGTGACCGGGGAGCCGAGCACGATGAAGAGGTGCTCCGACGCGGGATCGGCGTCCAGCCGCGCGCGAATATCGGGCAGCGCGAACACCGCCATGTCATCGCTGCGGTTGAGCGTTTGATCGAGCCGCGCTTCGATGCGCGAGCGCAGCAGCAGCGGAAACTGCGAGTGATAAACGCAAAGGTGAATGCGTTTTCCTGCAGGCAGTTCGGCGCGATAGAGCGCGAGGGCGACCTCGATCAGCGGCTCGATGTTGGCCATGCGGATCAGCCCGAAGCTCACACGCTGCCCGCTTGTCTGGTCGAGCGTGTGGTGATGCTCGTGTAGCGCCAATGACTCTGCCAGCATGACGCTGGCCATTGCTGCTTGAACACTTTCAGGGTGCGCACTTTCGGCAACGACCGGTGCGATGCGCGCTCGACGGCGCGGTTCGACCTGCGCTAACCGCGCGGCGCGCTTTTCAGCGAAGGCGCGATGCGCGGCATCGAAGCTTTCGCCATTGGCGCAGCCCTGCTGCGCACAGCCGTTTTCGTCAAACCAGGCGCAGATGGGCTCGACGGGGGCACCGGGCTTACCGCGATGGCGCTGGTACTCGGCGCGCCCTTCACGGTAGGCATCATAGAGCCCTCGCACAATGGCGGGTGGCAGCGTAGCCGATGAGAGCAGCACGCGAGAGCCGAGCAGCCCCGTCCAGTACACGAGCCGTGACAGCGCGGGCAAGTCCTTGATGTCGAAATCATCCGGCTCGTCGAGCACCAGATCGCCGCTCATCAGCCGCAGCATCGGCGCAATTTGATGGCCCCCGCGCAGGCTTTCGGTGGCGGGCACCAGGTGATCGATGGTGCAGACCAGCACCGGCGCGCCGATTAGCGCGCGGGCGTGCGGGTCACTGACGACCTTGCTCAGCACCGGGTGGCTATCGAGATCGCCTTCGAAGACGACATGGCTCTGCTCGTCGAGTAGCTCGCCGCGCGATGCCGAGCCGCCGCGTTCGTCCTCGCTCTCTTTCTGCTGATGTTCGAACAGCGCCCGGCTGGCACTGCCGCCAACGCGAATCGCCAGTTCGTCGCTGCCAAGCCCTAGCCGTTCACGGTAGGCCTGGCCAGTCTGCAGGGTGAGCGTGCGCAGGCCCAGCGCAATGGAGAACCGCGCGCCAGCGTCAGGGGCGGCCAGACCGTAGAGGATGCGGCCATTGGCGATGGTCTTGCCACAGCCGGTCGAGGCCATATTGATGCCGAAAAAGCCCTGCTCTGCGCTCTTGTCGCGCAGCCCGACGGCCAGGTCATACGCCTTGTCCTGCCAGCGAAAGCGCGCGTTTTTGCTGCGCGCCTTGAAGCCCTTGTGGCGAGCAATGCGCGGTAGCGCGGTGGTCAAACTCGGTAGGTGGTGGGTGATCTCGCCAGTGGCGCGCACCACGCCCAGCAAATGCTCGATCAGCGGCTGGCAAAGCAGGCGCTTGCCGTGATGAAACATGGTGTTGGCGTAGAGGTGCATCTTACCGTCACTCCCCGGCCACTCGCCCTTGAGCCGACCTTCCTCCACAAGGCTCGAATAGTGGTGATCGGCCAGCATCAACGAAAGCCTTGCCAGATGCATGACGTAGGGCGACTCGATCGGCGAAACGGGGTAGCGCAGCTCGGCCAGCTGGCGCGCCAGCCGTGCGGCCCGCGTGCGCCAGGCATCGTGCGTCACCGGCAAGCCCTGGGTAAAGCGCCAGTAAGGTGTGTCTTCCTCAGCGCTGGGGGGCTGGACGATCTCGTTCCAGCGTGCGGTGATCGCGCTGGGAAGTGCTGGCACGGTATCGGCATTGAGCGTGGCGCGGGCACCTACCCACTTTTGGCGGCCATCGTCGTATTCGGCAGGGTTGGCTGGCAGCCGGTGATGGCTGACGATCAGCCAGCCGATGGCAGCCGCTAATGGCGGAAGGTGTGGAAAAGGCGCTGGTCTGGCCAATGTATCCAGACCATCGCGTTGAAGACGATCCAGCCAGCGCGCGTCATTCTGCTCACTCGGTGCTTGAAGCCTTGCCAGCCACCCGGCGTCATCGTCGTCACCCACGAAGGCTTCGAGCAGACGTAGCGATACCCACTCATGACGATAGCGATTACGCCCTTCGAGCTTGCCCTGCAACCGCCGCTGGAAGGCATCGGAGGCCTTGCCGAGATCGTGAAAGAGCGCGGCCATGGAGGCGAGCATATGAATCAGCCTGAGCGAGTGCCAGTCGTTCTCATCCTCGCGGCGCAATATATTGCGCTTTGTGGTGTTGGTGGGCGTGGCGCCCCGGGCATTGAACTGCGAAGCGTCGCCGACGACCCATAAAAGCTCGCTGTGGTCGTGGCCGCGAATCCAGTGGCAGGCGATGGCGCTGTTCTTGCGCGCTTTCTGGCGCAGAAGCGTTCTCAAGGTATCGAGCCCGGCCTGGGTGATCGCGGTCTGCCAGGTACGATCACCGCGCCGCTCGGCGAACTGGTCGAGAATGCGCCGCGTCTCTTTCAGCGCGTTCTTGTGGCACTGAGAGACGAGCAGCACGTTCACCGGTTCGCCTCGGCGCTCAGGCGTTCGGCCACCGTTTTTAGCGTGTCGATCATGGTATCGAGCGCCTCGACCTGGCTCAGCCGTTCGATGCAGCTCTGGCGGAACTCCTGCTCCTCGTCACCGCGGCTGGCAGATATGAACGCTTGCGGCAGGATCACGGCATCCTTGAGCGAGGTGGTGTTGGCGATGGGGATATTCCAGTACTTCGAGCGCTTACCCTCATCGGTTACGTACTCGACGCGCCCGCCGTTGACCAGCACTCGGCAGTGCTGAAGGTAGTAAAGGTTCGCGCGCTTGGAGTGCAGAATCGTTTTTAAATCGCTGGCGGCAAGATCATCCATGGCGGTTTCCCTGACACTCCCCTACTGTTAATACTGCTTAGTTTTTTAATACTTCTTAGGCTTTTCGTTTCATCTAACCACGCTTAAGCGACAAACTCTATCCGTTTGGTTACATTTTATTACGTTAATAAAGGCGCGCTTTAACCTTCATCTCTCGTGCTAGGCTTTGCGCTATTAATTGTCGATTCAAAGGTTATAAGACCATGCGTTTAGCTAACTTGCTGTGCGTCATATTGCTGGGGATTACCACCTCTGTGCAGGCACAAACGCCTGACTGGGCAGATTATGACGATGCGTTCGAAAACGGTGCGCGTCAGGCGAATGTTTGGCAGGCAGGGTGGACGACGATTTACGTCGGCAGCCTGGCCTACAACGCCTATCAGTCGAGTGAGGCGAGCGACCGGGACGACCGCTTCGATGCCCGGGTTGGCGTAGTGAAATCGGCATTGGCATTAGGGGGAATGCTAATGGATCGCCAGCCCCATCCAGCGGCGCTGACGGAGTATCGCCGTTTGCGGGCCGAAGGAGAGCTAAGTGGCGTGCAGGCGCTTGGGCTTGAACTTGCCCAGGCCGAGCGTCGGCGGCGCGGGTTCGATGCTCGGCTTGGCTCGCTGGTGGTCAATGGCGTGGCGGGGGCCGTCATCGCTGCCGACGGTCGTGGAGACGATGCCGCGCTCAACTTCGCGACCGGCATGCTGGTCAACGAGCTGCAAATTTGGACTCAGCCGCATCAGGCCACCCGCGCCATCAACCGCTTCCAGCCTGCGCGCGTCTCAATCGGCCCGGTGTCGCTCGAAGGCGAATACGCCTTTTTGGTATCGCCGCAGCAGCTAGGCGCGGCTTGGCGCTTTTGATCGATATGAGAGGCCGCCAAACCCATCACTCTTGATGATCGCTTTGTTCGCTAGACGATTAGGGCGTAAAATGCGGGGCAATTTTTTGGCCCCGCCAAATGTTATGTTATAACTTATTGGATCCACCGGAGAGAACCTTGGGTCACCGTACGCATCGTCATAATCGCGAAGGGCCCTGCCACTTTTCGCTGATGTCACTCTCCGCCACGAAACGCTTGCTGTTCGTGGCGGTTCCCCTTTTGGCGCTTTGGCTACTGGTCTACTGGGCCGGCGGGTGGCCGCGATGAGCACGCACGCCCACTCTCGCCTAAGGCTGCGCGACCTGCATTTGGCCCAAGGCCATCGCATGGTGCTTGAGCATATCGAAGGCGACGTTCGCCCTGGCGCCATCACCGCACTGATCGGCCCTAACGGCGCCGGTAAAAGCACTTTGATTCAAGCCATCATGGGCGAGCTGCGCCCGGTATCGGGCAAGGTCGAGTGTAGCATCGCTCGCGAGCGACGCGCCTGGCTGCCCCAGCAGCTAGCGCTCGATTTGAGCTTTCCCATGAGCGTGGAAGAGCTGGTGATGACGGGCACCTGGCCGAGCCACGGCGCTTTCAAAGGCTACTGCGAAGCGCACTATCGCAAGGGCCGCGACATCATGGCGCGCTTAGGCATTTCGCACTTGGCGCACCGCCAGCTGGGCGAGCTCTCGGGTGGCCAGCGCCAGCGCGCGCTCATCGGCCGCACCCTGATGCAAGAAGCCGAGCTTCTTCTTCTCGATGAGCCGTTTGCCAACGTCGATCGCGACACCATCGATATCCTGGTGCGCATTCTGCGTCAGATGGCGGACGATGGCATGACCATCTTGATCGTTCTCCACGACATGGACCACCTGCGCCGCCTGGCCGATGAGGTACTGATGTTGAACGCAGGCCACGGCCAGTGGCTGGCGCCCAGCGCCCTACAGCAGCCGATGGCCTCGGCCAACCTCATGTCGTTCGATACCGCAGGAGGCCGTCATGTTGGCACTGCTTGATGCCTGGTTCGTGGCCCCCTTTGGCTACGGTTTTATGCGCCGCGCTGCGGTAGGTGGCTTGGCGCTTTCGTTGGCCGCGCCGCCGCTGGGCGTATTTTTGGTGCTGCGCGGCATGAGTCTGATCGGTGACGCCATGGCCCACGCCATTCTGCCGGGCGTCGCTCTGGGCTTTTTGCTTGCGGGGTTCTCGCTACCGGCGATGAGCATTGGCGGGGTCTTGTTCGGCTTGCTGGTGGCGCTCTTGGCGGGTGCGGTATCCAAGATGGGCGGCCAGCGCGAAGACGCCGCCATGGCCAGTTTCTTCATCATCGCGCTCGCCGCAGGGGTGATGATGATCTCGCTAGGCGGCAGTAGCGTCGATCTCACCCATGTGCTGTTCGGCTCGATTCTGGCTATTAACTCCACGGCGCTCTTGTTGATTGCCGGTATCACCTCGCTGATCGTGGTCACGCTGGCCCTGGTCTTTCGCGCCCTGGTGGTGGAGTGTCTCGATCCGCTCTTTCTACGCGGGCAAAGCCGCCGTAACGCCTGGGTTCACAGCGTCTTTTTAGCGCTTTTGGTACTCAACCTGACTGCGGGGTTTCAAACCCTCGGCACGCTGATGGCGGTCGGTTTGATGATGCTGCCCGCCACGGCCGCGCGCTTTTGGAGCAAGCGCTTAGAAGGGCTTATCGGCATTGCCGTGGTGTTGGCGATGCTCTCGAGCACCGGCGGGCTGTTGCTCTCTTATCACCTGGATATCCCCTCTGGCCCAAGCATCATTTTACTGGCGGGAGTGGGGTATCTGTTTTCGGCGCTGTTCGGTCGGTATCACAGTCTAACGGCAAGGTTGCGCCGTAAGGCCGCTCCGCTTGGCGCCGAGTCTACCTCGCACTAACCCACTCACTAGGAGTCGTTATGTCTTTACGTTTTTCTCCTCTGCTCGTCGGCGTTTCGGCGCTGCTGGCCATTCCGGCCGCCATGGCCGCCGATCGCGTGCAGGTCGTTACGAGCTTCTCCATCCTGGCTGACATGGTCGAGAACGTCGGTGGTGATCACGTCGACGTCACCGCTCTCGTCGGCCCCGATGGCGATTCGCACGTCTACACACCGCGTCCGGGCGATGCACGCGCGCTCGCCGAAGCCGACCTCGTCGTCTTCAACGGCCTGCTGTTCGAAGGTTGGATGGATCGCCTGCTCGACTCCAGCGAGTACGAAGGCGAGTTGATAACCGCAAGCGACGGCATCGACAAGCTCGACTACCATCCGCACGAGCATAGCCATGGCCACGAGCACGATCATGGACACGACCACGCGCACAGCCACGATCACGATCATGGCCATGACCACGGGCACGAGCACGAGCACGAACATGATCACGAGCATGGCCACGATCATGCGCATGAGCACGCTCACGAGCACACCCATGTTCACGGTGAATTCGACCCTCACGCCTGGCAGGACATGGAGCAGGCGCGCGTCTATATCGCCAACATTCGCGATGGCCTGATCGCCGTCGACGAAGAGAATGCCGACGACTACCGTGCCAATGCCGATCAGTACCTCGAAGAGATGGCGGCGCTGGATGGCGAGATTCGTGAGCTGATCAGCGACGTTCCGCCGAGCACCAGCGTCATCACCGGCCACGACTCTTTCGGCTACTTCTCACACGCCTACGGCGTGCGCTTTTTGGCGCCTGTCGGCCTTTCTACCGAAGCCGAAGCGAGCAGCGCGCGCATGGCTGAGCTGATCGATTTGATCAACGCCGAAAACGTTAAGGCTCTGTTCCACGAGAACATGACCAACGCAGCAGTGATCGATCAACTCTCCGAAGAGACGGGCCTTGAAATCGCCGGTACGCTGTACGCCGACGCCCTCTCCGCCGAAGGCGAAGCTAGCACCTACCTTGGCATGATGCGCCACAACGCCGAGCTGCTGCACGCCGCCCTGGCCGAGCCGGGCCACGGCGAACACGCTCACGAACATAGCCATGAGCACAGCCATGACCATGACCACGAGCATGAGCATGAGCACGAGCACGAGCACGAGCATAGCCACGACTAAAATGGCCTAAAGTGCTGCACAGAGCGCCCCTCGCGGGCGCTTTTTTGTGCACATAAAGTGAGTAAGTGCTATCGAAAGGCCTGGGTGATCCAGCGGCGGAAGGCCGCCATCGCGATGTCGTCGCTACGCGATTGAAGCCGCGTTAGCCAGTAGCTGCCTAGATCAACCATGGTATCGAAGGGCTGCACGAGCGTGCCATTGGCAAGATGGCGGGTGAACATGGCTGGCGGTGCTAGGGCAATGCCAACCCCCTGAAGCGCCGCTTCCATCATGACGGCGGAAGAGTCGAACACTAGATTACGGGGCTTGGTCATCCCCTCCTCGATTCCAGCGACCGCAAGCCACTGGGACCACTCATCGGCGCGGTAGGAGCGCAACCATACCTCGTGCAGCACGTCCTGCGGCGTGATAAGACGGCGCGCGATGGCAGGCGTACACAGCACTGAAAAAAAACCGGGCAAAAGCGGCTGAGCCGCAATGCCATGCCAGGCACCATCGCCAAAGCGGATCGCCATATCGAGCCCTTCGGCGGCCATATCGGTACGGTTGTTGTGCGTCGAGAGGCGGACATCGACGAAAGGGTGCTGCGCCTCGAAATCGGCTAGGCGCGGAAGCAGCCAACCAACGGCGAAGGTGCCGACCACCCCGACATGGAGCGGGTGCCGGTAGGTCGTCTCTCCCAGCTGCTCCAGCGCCAGCGACATCTGACCAAACGCCGCCGTCAATACCGGCAGCAGCCGTTCGCCTTCATGGGTCAGCTTGAGCCCACGTGGCAAACGCTTGAACAGCAACACCTTGAGCTCACTCTCCAAATGTTTGACCTGATGGCTAACGGCCGCCTGGGTGACGCAGAGCTCTTCCGCCGCACGCGTAAAACTCAAATGCCTGGCGGAAGCTTCGAAGGCGTGCAGCGCTTTAAAAGGTAGATGTGACGGCATGACACAAGCCCTAATTTTTCTAATACCAAAGGCAAAATATCGTCGTTTGTAGGCTGCCTCAAGGATATTTAACATCCCTACCTACCGTCGCAAGACACCTTTACCTATCTCACCCAGCTTCTCGGAGCCCCTCACATGCGCAGAACGATAACGGCCGGCTTTGTCGGTATGCTGCTCGCTTCTCCTACCTTTGCCCTTGAAACAACCCCTGACGAAGCGCAGTTAACCGCGCTGGTCGATGGCATCGTCACGCCACTTATGGCCGAGCAGCGCATTCCAGGCATGGCGATTGGGCTAAGCATCAACGGCGAGCACCATTACTTTTATTACGGGCTTGCTGATCGCGACGCCCAAACCGAAGTGACCGCTCAAACGCTGTTCGAGATAGGCTCGGTGAGTAAGCTCTTCACCGCAGCCCTGGCTGGGCAGGCCCTGGCCAGCGGTGCGCTATCGCTCGACGACGCCGCTTCCCGTCATGCCCCGGCGCTTGCGGGCAGCGCCTTCGATGACATTAGCCTGCTCGAGCTCGGCACCTACACCGCAGGCGGCCTGCCTTTGCAGTTTCCCGAGCACGTGACCGACGAAGCGTCCATGCTCGATTACTACCGCCAGTGGCAGCCCGCGTACCCGCCGGGCACCCAGCGTCTGTACTCGAACCCCAGCATCGGTCTGTTGGGCTACCTCGTGGCCGAGCGGCTGGATGAGCCCTTCGCAGATGCCATGCAGTCACGCGTGTTGTCACCCTTGGGGCTAACGCACAGCGTCTATCAGGTGTCCGAAGCCCAAGAGGCGGACTACGCCTGGGGCTATTCGCGCGACGATGCCCCGGTACGCGTCAGCCCAGGCTCTCTGGATGCCCAGGCGTATGGAGTGAAGACCAATGCCGAAGATTTGCTGAGCTTCGTCACCGCTCATGTCGACGACGCCGATATCGACCCCACGCTCAGCGAAGCCTTGGCGCTTACCCGCACCGGCTACGTGGCACTGGGTGATATGGAGCAAGGCTTGGGATGGGAGCGCTACCGTTACCCGGTAACGCTCGACACGCTGCGCGCAGGGAACTCCACCGAGATGGCGCTGGAACCGCAGCCTGCCGAGCGCTTGACGCCGCCCTCGCCGCCTAGCCCAGACTACTGGTACAACAAGACGGGTTCGACCAACGGCTTTGGTGCTTACGCGGCCCTCGTGCCCAGCGAAGACGTGGCGATCGTCATGCTGGCCAACCGTAACTACCCCAACGCCGAGCGCGTCGAGGCCGCCTATCGATTGCTGACGGCGCTGACCGATACACAGTGATCGCTACCGAAGCGCCAAGCGCCACTTAGAAAGTACTCCTAAGAAAGCGTCTTTGAGAGAGAGCTAGCCGCAATGGCTGGCTCTTTTTATTTCATCATCAAGGCAAGAAAAGGAATCAGCGTGAGCGCGGCTACCAGGATGACGCCAACGAAGGTCAGCAAAACGCTTACCGGCCGCTCGTTGAGGCGCTGCCATAGCGTAGGTGCCTCGCCCCGCGTACGTGCGGCGTCCAACTCGCTTCTTGCGCGGGTGAAACGCTCGACCTGGTAGCGCTTGAGCACCGCCTCGGCGGCATCGCGCTGGTCAGCATGACGCAGCCAGATGGCATCGACGCCCAAGCGGAAAAAACCCGCCTGGGTTTCGTAGACGTCGAACCCATGTTCGTCCAGAAGCGCGCGTACCTCGGCGGCTTCTTCGTCGGTGACGTGGCGCAGGCGAAACAGCAGGTGTGCCACGTCAGTCGCCCATGTTGGCCAAGAGATCGGCCTGAACCACCTCGATCCAGTAGCCGTCGGGGTCTTTGACGAAGATCACGTCTTTCATCTTGCCTTGATCGGCGCGCTTGATGAAGGTGACGTCGTTAGCGTCGAACCAGGCTTGCGCCTTGGCCAAGTCAGGTACGCTGAAACAGATGTGGCCAAAGCCTTGCGGTTCGGCATTGCCGTCGTGATAGGCAAAACCCTCCTGGGTCTCGGTTCCCCAATTATGCGTCAGCTCCAGTAACCCCTTTTGCTGAAAGGTCCAGGTGGTACGGGCGTCTTGCGCCTCGGGCACGCTATCGCCCTCTTCGAGACGCGCAAGGAAGTAGAGCGAAAACTGCATCTCGGCGAAGTCAAGCCTGCGTAGCACCTGCATACCGAACACGCGGGAGTAGAACGCTAGCGAGCGCTCGGGCGATGCCACGCGCAGCATCAAGTGATTGAGCCGGAATCCCTGGGTTTCGGGGGGAGGGGTAACGACGCCCATGTGCTGCTCACCTGCAAAACTCATATTGATCGCTCCTTTGACGAAAACGCTACTTTGTACAAGGCTCATGTATGCAAGGTCTACTCATCATCGCTAACCATATCGATCAAAATCGACTTTAATAAAGGTTAACGTCGTAATGGAGACACATTAAGGCCGCGACGACCCAACATGGAGGCGACTTAAGGAAAAGTCTAGCCCCCGCCATTTGGCAACACGCATACAGGAGGTAGCATGTCTCGAGATCGCAATGTGCTGGGCGAACCCCTAACGCCCTGCTGCCATGACCCCAAAGCCGGTTTTTACCGCGACGGTTTTTGCCGCGTCGGCCCCGACGATGTAGGCGTACATGGCGTGTGCGCCATCGTCACCGAGGAGTTTCTCGACTTCACTCGCTCCCAGGGTAACGACTTGACCCACCCCGAGCCCGCCTTCGGCTTTCCCGGCCTACGCCCTGGAGACCGCTGGTGTTTGTGCGCCAGCCGCTGGTTGGAAGCCGCCAAGGCGGGGGTGGCACCTCCGGTCGTGCTCTCGGCCACCCACGAGAAAGCGCTCGGCAGCATTCCCTTTGAAATGCTCAAACGCCACGCCAAAGATGCCGTGCACTAAGGCCTTCGCCGGGTAACGCTTTACAGCGGCGCGCGGGCCGGGGATAGTTGACCTCACGACAGGGGCGCTCGATCACACCGAGCTGAGAAGCACCCTTTGAACCTGAACCGGATAATGCCGGCGTAGGAAGTCGCGGGGTTCTCCTGCTGCGCTGCGCCGTGAGGTGACCATGACATCGAACGCCCTGAGTGACGCCCTCTCCAACGTCCACGCCGCCACGCCGCTGATCCACTGCATCACCAACTTCGTTGCCATGAACAGCACCGCCAACGCGCTGCTGGCCATTGGGGCTTCTCCCGCCATGCTGCATGCCGTCGAAGAGGTCGCCGAGTTCACCGCCCTTGCCGATGCGCTGTCGATCAATATCGGCACGCCGTCGTCAACGTTTGCCGAGGGCATGGTGAGTGCCGCCCACACCGCTGCGCGCACCGCCACTCCTTGGGTCTTCGACCCTGTTGCCGTAGGGGCAACGACCTTTCGTCAAACGCTATCGGAGCGCCTGCTCGCCTTCACGCCAACGGTAATTCGCGGCAATGCCTCAGAGATCATGACCCTCGCCGGGCTCACCGGACGCGGGCGTGGAGTGGATAGCACCGCCTCTGCCGATGAGGCGATGGATGCCGCTATCGCGCTCGCTGGGCGCCAACACTGTATCGTCGCCATGACCGGCGAGCACGATATCGTCACCGATGGGCGCAAGCACCTACGTCTTTATGGCGGCCACGCCCTGATGCCGCGTATCACCACCTTGGGCTGCGCACTGAGCGCTACGGTGGCCGCGTTCATCGCCGCGAACGACGACCATCTAAGCGCCACGGCCGCCGCCCTTGCCTGCTTTGCCGTGACCGGAGAGCAGGCAGGTAGAGACGCCGCCGGGCCCGGCAGCTTCCAGGTCGCGCTGCTCGATGCACTGTACCAGCTCACGCCCGCAAGCCTGGCGGGCGCAGCGCGTTTGGAGGTGCTGGCATGAGCCTTACCCATACGCCCTTCGATCTCTCGCTCTACCTCGTGACCGACGCCAGGCTTTGTCGCGACTATGGGCTCGAACGCACCGTTGCCGAAGCGGTGGAGGGTGGCGTTACTCTGGTGCAGCTGCGCGACAAGCACGCAAGCGACGCCGAGATGATCCGTCAGGCGAAGCAATTGAAGGCGCTCTTGGCGGGTAGCGGCGTGCCGCTGATCATCAACGACCGGCTTGCCGTGGCGCTTGAGAGCGGGGCCGATGGCCTGCACGTCGGCCAGAGCGATACCGCTGTACAGGCGGCGCGGGAAGCGCTGGGAGATTCCGCCATTCTAGGGCTTTCGATCAATACGCTAGCCGAGCTCAAGGCCGCTCCGCTGGCCCAGCTCGATTATCTTGGTTTGGGGCCGGTGTTCGCCACCGCGAGCAAACGGGACCACGCTTCCCCCTTAGGCTTTGACGGCCTGGCCCGGCTGGCGCGCGCAGCGTCCCTGCCGTGCGTAGCCATCGGCGGGCTCGATGCCAGGCATAGCGCCCAGGTGAGACAGGCGGGCGCCCAGGGGCTTGCGGTGATCTCGGCCATCTGCGGGCAACCAAGCCCGCGCGACGCCGCGCTCGCCTTCGTTACCGCCCGCAAAGACGCCCTCACCCCATGACGCAAATCGAGCCGATCATCGCCTTCGTGCGCGTCGCCGAGCTCAAGAGCTATACCCGTGCGGCGGCGTCGTTGGCGCTGTCGCGCACGCGGGTATCGCGCCAGGTGATGGCACTGGAGCAAACGCTCGGGGTCCGGCTTATCCAGCGCACCACGCGACGGCTGCATCTCACCGAAGCGGGCGAGCGCTACTTACGTCACGCCCAGGCCATTTTGCTCGCCCTCGACGAAGCAGCGGCAGATGTGGGCAGTGGCGCCACCGAAATGCGCGGCCGGCTGCGCATCAATGGGCCGATGAGCTTTGGAACGCGCCACCTCACGCCGCTGGTGGCACGTTTCATGGGCATGCACCCGGCGCTCGACGTGCGCTTGGATCTCAACGATCGCCGGGTCGATCTGCTCGAAGAGGGGTTCGACCTGGCCATTCGTATCGGCAGCCTGCCAGATTCAAGCCTGGTGGCGCGCCGCATCACCCGCTGTCGCATGCTGTTTTGCGCCTCTCCGGCATACCTGGAGCGCCACGGTACACCGGCCTCGCTCGACGACTTGAAAGCACACCGCTGCCTGCGCTATCGCAGTGGCAACGTAGCGGGCGATTGGCAGCTGGGCGACACCATTATCAGCCCTCAAGGCCCTATCGAGAGCAACAATGGCGATGTGTTGACTCACGCCGCCGAGGCGGGTCTTGGCATCGCTCACCAGCCGAGCTTTCTGGTCACCGAGAGCATCATTCGCGGGCATTTGGTTGCGCTGCTTCCCGAAGTGCCACCGAGCGTACTGGATATCCATGCGCTCTACCCGGCGCGCCATTTCCTTCCGCTCAAGGTCGAGCGCTTCATCGACCTGCTCGTAGAGGCGTGGGGCGAAAACCCGCCCCACTGGGAAACCGAAATGGGATTGTCGCCCATCGCGCAAAAGTGATGTTCGTAAACGCCAGATTATCCCGTCCCAAGAAGCGCCTAAAGTAGCGTCATTGATCCCATCCTACTTCTTGACTGGAGATACACAATGACCACTTCAACGCTCTCCTCTGGCCCCGTTACTCGCACTCATACGGGCGCTACCGCGCTGCAACCTCATGCCATTGCTCTGCTACGCGTCTCGCTGGGCGTTATGGCGCTGGCCCACGGACTGCTCAAAGTATTCGTGTTCACCCTGCCAGGCACGGTGGCCTATTTCCAATCGCTGGGTTTGCCGGGCTTCATCGCCTATTTGACCATTCTGGGCGAAGTGGGGGGAGGCCTGGCGCTGCTGCTAGGTTTCTATACCCGCTGGGTCAGTTTGGCCATGATTCCGCTACTACTGGGTGCGGCTTCGGTACACCTGGGCAATGGCTGGATGTTCTCCAACGCAGGCGGCGGTTGGGAGTTCCCGGTGTTCTGGGCGGTGGCCCTGCTCGTTCAGGCGGGCCTTGGCGGCGGTAGCTTCAGCGTCGAGCGCTACCTACGCTAACGCCATTACTGACGCCCCGGCTTTCTCGCCGGGGCATCTGCATAGGAGAACATGTCATGTTGCCTAGCCTTTACATTTCCCATGGCTCGCCCATGCTGGCGATAACCCCAACGCCTGCACACCACTTTCTGCGCGAGCTGGGCAAGACACTAGCGCCCAAGGCCATCGTGGTCGTCTCGGCCCATTGGGAGAGCCTCTCGCTCAAGGTCAGTACCAGCGCTCAGCCCGAGACCATTCATGACTTCGGCGGCTTTCCCCGCGCGCTCTTCGACTGCCAGTACCCTGCTCCCGGTTCGCCAGAACTCGCCGCGCGGCTCATCGAGACACTTGACGCCGAAGGCGTTGAGCGGGGCTTCGACCACGGCGCTTGGGTGCCGCTATCGCTGATGTTTCCTCAGGCCGATATACCCGTGGTGTCGGTGTCACTCCCGGTGCGCTGGTCCAATGAGGCGTTGGTGGCTCTCGGCGAGCGCTTGGCGCCGCTGCGCCAGGAAGGGATCCTACTGATTGGTTCGGGCAGCCTGACCCATAATCTTTATGAGGTCATGCCGCAAGACAGCGCCGCACCCGCTTGGGTGGACGCTTTCGCCGACTGGGCCGACACGACCCTGCGCCTGGATGACCTTGATGCACGGCGAAGCAGTCTGCTGCGGTGGCAAGAGGCGCCCTACGCCCTTGAGAACCACCCAACACCCGAGCATTTCCAGCCGCTGCTGGTGGCTATGGGGGCGGGAGGCGAAGCTAGCCAGTTGCACCACAGCGTGGAGCATGGGGTGCTTGCCATGGACGTTTATGCCTTTAGCTGACCGCTACCCCTAGCGCTTCAGGTGGTGTTACTTTAGAAGACGTGAGATCACGCATTAACAGCGCAAACCCAAGCTGTTCAGGAGTGATGCTGATCTGGGGAAGGGGGATTCGTACGCGATGTCCCGAGCCAGGCGCCGCGCTTTGCGCTTCGCCTTGTAAGCTCTCGATATGCTCGAGCACGAAGCGGTGATTGCCACCTGGCAGCATAAGCTCCATGCCATCCCCCACTTCAAAGCGATTTTTAACCTCGACCTCCAAGATGCCACGAGTCGGATCAAAACCCAGCGCTTCACCGACGAACTGTTGGTGAACGCCAAGGGAGTGCCCCTGCTCATAGCGTTGCAACTCACCGTGTACATGACGTTGATAGAAGCCCTCGGTGTAGCCTCTATTCGCTAGGTTTTCCAGCTCATCCATTAGCCGTTTATTAAAGGGACGCCCAGCGACGGCGTCATCAATAGCTTGCCGGTAGACTTGCGCTGTACGCGCGACGTAATAATGGGACTTGGTGCGCCCCTCAATCTTTAGCGATGCTATGCCCATTTGCGTCAACCGAGCGACATGTTGCACCGCGCGCAGATCCTTGGAGTTCATAATGTAGGTGCCGTGCTCATCTTCATAGACAGGCATCAGCTTTCCGGGGCGGGAAACATCTTCAATCAGCGCCGAGAGTTCGTCCTGGTTGTCAGCTGTTACGGTGCCAACTCCCTGGGTGGCGATCAAGTCGCCTTTATCATCTTGGGTTGCCGCTACGATGTTGTACTTCCAGCGACACGCGTTGGTACAGGTGCCTTGGTTAGGGTCGCGATGATTGAAGTAGCCTGATAGTAGGCAGCGGCCGGAGTAAGCAATACACAGTGCGCCGTGAACAAAGGTCTCGATCTCTAAGCCTGGGCACTTGTCACGTATTTCGCCGATCTCTTCCAGTGACAGTTCCCGAGACAGAATGATGCGGCTAATACCCTGCTGCTGCCAAAATTGGGCGGCAGCCCAGTTGACGACATTCGATTGCACCGAGAGGTGGATGACTTGCTCCGGCCAGCGTTCGCGCACCATCATTATCAGGCCCGGATCCGACATAATCAGCGCATCGGGCCCTGCCTCGATCACCGGCGCCATATCCTGCAGGTAGGTTTTCAGCTTACTGTTGTGAGGGGCAATGTTTGAGGCCACATAAAACTGCTTGCCCCGTGCATGGGCATACTCAATACCGCGATGTAAGTTATCAATTTTAAAATCGTTGTTACGCACCCGTAGCGAGTAGCGCGGTTGCCCTGCATAAACCGCATCAGCGCCATAGGCAAAGGCGTAACGCATGTTTTTGAAGGTACCGGCGGGAGAAAGCAGTTCGGGGGCCCGCTGATTCAGTTCAGGGATTGGCATAGAGAGTCACCGTGATCAGGACGATGTCACGCAGCGTACTGTGCGCCGAAAGGGCTGGATTATAAACAGCCCACATCCGCTGTCTTGCGCAGCACGCGGCTCCCATGACCTGAATCAAAAAGTAACGTTGACTAAGCCGTTGGGCGGCGCTTAAGGGTGGTTCTGCGGTCGTGATACGCCACGGCTAACCCGCTACCGATTATCAAGGCGCTGCCTACCCAAACCCAGATATCCGGTATTTCCCCCCAGAACCACCAGCCCAGCAATACGGCCCATAGCATGGCGGTGTAGTCGAAGGGGGCGGCCACGGCGGCAGGCGCGTGACGAAATGCCAAGGTAATGAAAGCAATCGCCCCCACGCCCAGCACACCTGAGCCGATAAAACCTACCCACTCGCTGCCCTGGGGCGTTTGCCACACCCAGGGCAGCGTTGCTGCGCTAATCAGCATGGGAATCAAGGCAACGTAGAAAAGCATGGCCCACAGGTGCTCGCGCGCGCCGTAGCGCCTTGCCGTCACCATCGTTAGGGCGTAGCAGAGTGCAGCAGCGAGCATCGTTAAAGCCCCAGTGTTGAGCGCACTGCTCCCTGGGCGGATAACAA
This sequence comes from Halomonas dongshanensis, assembly GCF_024790395.1. Taxonomy (GTDB): domain Bacteria; phylum Pseudomonadota; class Gammaproteobacteria; order Pseudomonadales; family Halomonadaceae; genus Vreelandella; species Vreelandella dongshanensis. The sequence continues at coordinate 112,939 of NZ_JAJISC010000006.1, read as the reverse complement.
TGACTACGCCAACGAAGCCGATCAGTGACGCCACCAGAACTGAGCGTTCGATACGCTCGCCCAATACCGGAAACGACAGCAGCGTTACGAAAAGCGGTGCGACGAAGGCGATGGCGGTCGCTTCGGCCAACGGTAAGAGCGTTAACCCCAAGACGAAAAACCCCATCGTGCCGGTATAGATCAGCCCGCGAAGCAGGTGCACGCCTGGGCGGCGCGTCCCTAGCTTGCGCAGACCGCCACTGGCGTAAGCAAGCGCGGCAATCAGCGGAAGCGACACCAGCGAGCGAAAGAACATAATCTGCAGCGGCGAATGCACCTCACCCAGCCACTTGGACACGGCATCGCCCAGAGCCAAGAACAGTACGCCAAGGCACATGCTGCCGATGCCTTTGAGAGAGCTTTGGGTGTGCATACGACGTCTCACTCCTGCGTTCTTTCGAGGTGGTGCGCGGGGTGTATCAGGCGCAAAAAAAGGCCCCGCCGCTAAGCAAGCGGCGGGGCCGAGTGTTGCCGCTTAAAGACTGGCGTTGACGACCATACAGTCCATGCCCTGGGCACGCAGGGCTTCGCAGGCGTGGCGGGCATCGGGCTCGTCAAGGGCCATCAGCCGGGCGCGATAGACGCGATTCTCGACGTTATCGACCTCGACCTGGCCGCTGACATCACCCGGCAGACGCGACGCCGCCTGCTCGGCGTATTGATGCGCCTGCGCAGCCTGACTGAAAGCGCCGACCTGAATGCCCCAATCGCTGGCAGCACTACGCCGCGTAGACGAAGGTGCTGGCGCCATACCGGCCATGACCTGCTCGCGTTCGATGAAGGCGCGTAACGGATCGTCTTGGGTCGGCGGTGGAGTACTTGGCACAGGTATTGAGGCTTGCGCAGGTGCGGCCACCTGGGTACGCGGCGCACCATGATCCACCGTGGCGAGAAGCGCTGAGCCCTGTCCTGGCCCCTGTGGCGAGCGTGAAGGAGCGCTGGGTGGCTGTACCGGCGCGTCACCGCCAAAGCTCATGAACTCACGGGAAAAGTGGGTATCGGCAAGCCATGTAGGCTGGTCTCGCAGTCCGGCGCGTAAGAAGCTGCGATCGAGCAGATCGGCCATATGGGTATCGCGCGACTGAGCGCTGAAACCGCCCATCACCACCGCGATCATGCGTCGGCCATCGTGCACGGCGGTGGTCGCAACGTTGAAACCCGATGCGCGGATAAAACCAGTCTTTAGCCCATCGGCGCCGGGGTAGCTACCGACCAAGCGGTTGTGACTGGTATGACGCGTACCGCGAAAGGTGAATTCAGTGAGCGAGAAATAGGGGTAGTACTCGGGAAAATCCTGGATCAGCCGTGCCGAGAGGATCACCATATCGCGGGCAGTGGTGCTCTGTGCATCGTCCGGCAACCCCGAGGCGTTGCGGAAAGTGGTGTGCAGCATGCCAATGGCGCGGGCTTTTTCGGTCATTAGATTGGCAAACTGCCGCTCGCTGCCACCCAGCGCCTCGGCTAGCACCACGGCTACGTCGTTGGCCGATCGCACGGTGAGCGCGCGGATGGCGTTATCCACCGAGATAGTGCTCCCTGCGGCCAGCCACAGTTTAGAGGCGGGCATGGCGGCCGCTTGGCTAGAGACAGGCAGCTCCTGATTGAGGCTAAGCGAGCCGTTATTCAGCGCTTCGAAGGTGAGATAAAGCGTCATCATCTTGGTAAGCGAGGCGGGATAACGCGGCGCGTCGGCGTTTTCCGAGTAGAGTACCTCGCCGTTTTCGGCATCGACCACGATCCCCGCATAGCGCGGGTTGCTCTGCGCCTGGACGGCACTTGCCGTCAATAGCGTCGCCAACAGTAAAAGCCATGCCACGTAACCTTTCGCGGCGGCCCTGGGCACGCCATACGCCCACCTGAACATAGGTTCCCCTTGCTGAACTCGCCCGTTGATGCCGACTGTGTAAATGAGGGTATTCGACTACGTCGATACGCGGCGCCCGAATATGACGCCTTTGGCTCCATCCTACCGCATACCTCGGTGTACGGCACCGCTAAAGGCAGCGGTTTTTTCACCGCCCAACGAAAAAACCGACCCCTAGAGGTCGGTTTTCTTTTTTCACCGCGAGCTGCGCGTGCAGGCTTACTCTTCTGCAGCTGCCGCTTCGGCGACCGGACGGTCAACCAGCTCAACGAAAGCCATGGGAGCGTTGTCGCCAGCGCGGAAACCGCACTTGAGAATACGGATGTAACCACCCGGACGGTTGGCGTAACGCGGGCCCAACTCGTTGAACAGCTTGCCGACGGCTTCTTTCGAGCGCGTGCGAGAGAACGCCAGACGACGATTCGCAACGCTATCCTGCTTAGCCAGGGTGATCAGCGGCTCGATGACGCGACGCAGTTCCTTGGCCTTGGGCAGGGTTGTCTTGATGACTTCGTGCTCGACCAGCGAGACAGACATGTTCTTGAACATCGCCTGGCGGTGCGAGCTGGTACGATTTAAATGACGACCACTCTTACGATGACGCATGGTTGTGATTCCTTACCAAACTGGGACTCGAGTCGACGCTCACGCGGAGGCCTTGTCGTCCTTCAGGCTAGCGGGTGGCCAATTTTCCAACCGCATGCCGAGAGACAAGCCACGGGCTGCCAGAACGTCCTTGATTTCGTTCAGGGACTTCTTGCCGAGGTTCGGGGTCTTCAACAGCTCCACTTCCGTGCGCTGGATAAGATCACCGATGTAGTAGATATTCTCGGCTTTCAGGCAGTTCGCGCTGCGAACGGTCAACTCAAGATCGTCTACGGGGCGCAGAAGAATCGGATCGACATGATCTTCTTCTTCTTCGACTTCCTGCTCTTTGTCAGCTTCAAGGTCGACGAAGGCGGCCAGCTGCTCTTGCAGAATGGTCGCGCTGCGGCGGATCGCTTCTTCCGGGTCCAGGGTGCCGTCGGTTTCCAGGTTGATAATCAGTTTATCAAGGTCGGTACGCTGCTCGACACGAGCGGCTTCGACCGAGTAGGAAACGCGGCGGACGGGACTGAAGGTCGCATCCAGCTGCAGGCGGCCAATCGCACGAGACTCCTCATCGGAGCCACGAGCATCCGCCGGCTCGTAACCACGACCCAACGCCACTTTGAGCTGAATCTTAAGCTCGGCGCCCTCATTAACGTGGGCGATGACGTGATCGGGGTTGACGATTTCGACGCTGTGATCGAGCGCGATATCACCGGCAGTGACGACGGCTGGGCCCTGCTTGTTCAGCGAGAGCACCGCCTCATCACGGCTGTGCATCTTGATCGCAACATCTTTCAAGTTCAGAAGGATTTCGATGACATCTTCCTGAACCCCTTCAAGCGCACTGTACTCATGCTCGACACCCGCGATCTCGGCCTCGACCACGGCAGCGCCGGGCATGGAGGAGAGCAGAATGCGACGCAGCGCATTTCCGAGGGTGTGGCCAAAGCCGCGCTCGAAAGGTTCGAGAACGATCTTGGCGTGATGTGCGCTGATTTCTTCGACCTTGATGTCGCGTGGGCGGAGAAACTCTGTCACTGAACGCTGCATATGAACACCTTTGAGGCTGCCAAACGGATACTGAGTTCTTAAGAACGCGTACTCAAGGGCATTCGGGCGGTCGGCGCGAGGCCATTCCGCCCGGGCTTCAACGTGAAGCCTTCAATGCTTACTTGGAGTACAGCTCGACGATCAGGTTTTCGTTGATGTCGGCAGTCAGGTCACCGCGTTCAGGCAGAGCCTTGAAAGTGCCTTCCATCTTCTTGGCGTCGATGTCGATCCACGCCACGTCGCCGCGGTTAGCGGAGAGCGACAGAGCACCCTGGATACGGGCCTGGTTCTTCGCCTTCTCGCGAACGGCTACCACGTCACCCGGCTTCACTTTGTAGGAAGCGACGTTGACGGTGCGGCCGTTGACGGCAATCGCCTTGTGGCTGACCAGCTGGCGCGCTTCGGCGCGAGTGGAGCCAAAGCCCATGCGGTAGACGACGTTGTCCAGTCGGGATTCGAGCAGCTGCAACAGTACTTCACCGGTAGCCCCTTTCAGGCGCGCGGCTTCTTTGTAGTAGTTGCGGAACTGCTTCTCGAGTACGCCGTACATACGACGTACTTTCTGCTTCTCACGAAGCTGCAAGCCGTAGTCGGAAAGACGCTGACGACGCTGGCCGTGTACACCCGGGATCTGCTCGGATTTACACTTTTTCTCGAAGGGAGTCACGCCACTCTTCAAAAAGAGGTCGGTGCCTTCACGACGAGACAGTTTGCACTTCGGTCCAATATAACGAGCCATGAATCTGTCTCCTTAAACGCGGCGTTTCTTCGGCGGACGGCAGCCATTGTGGGGAATGGGCGTCGCGTCGGTGATGCTTTGCACGCGGAAGCCGGCGGCATTCAGTGCGCGCACGGCGGATTCACGGCCGGGACCGGGGCCTTTGACCAGCACATCGACGTTTTTCACACCATACTCGGCTGCAGCAGTCGCTGCACGTTCGCTTGCAACTTGCGCAGCGAACGGGGTGCTCTTACGAGAACCACGAAAACCCGAACCACCGGCAGTTGCCCAAGAAAGAGCGTTGCCCTGGCGGTCTGTGATCGTCACGATCGTGTTGTTAAAAGAGGCGTGGATGTGCGCAACGGCGTCCACTACCTGCTTTTTAACCTTTTTACGGTTACTACGCGGGTTAGCCATGTTGATGTCTATTCCTGTCTTTACACAGACTCTCTATGCAAGAGTCGACGTGTTATTTGCGGATCGGCTTACGCGGGCCCTTACGGGTGCGCGCGTTAGTCTTGGTCCGCTGACCACGCAGCGGAAGACTACGACGATGACGCAGACCACGGTAGCAACCCAGGTCCATGAGACGCTTGATGTTCAGCGTCACATCACGACGAAGGTCGCCTTCTACGGTGTACTTACCAACTTCAGAACGCAGGGTATCCAGCTCGTCGCTGGAAAGGTCCTGAATCTTGGTAGTCGGCGCGATACCAGCAGCAGTACAGATGTTCTGCGCGCGAGTACGGCCAATCCCGAAGATATAGGTCAGCGAGATCGCCGCATGCTTGTTGTCCGGGATATTGACGCCTGCAATACGGGCCATCAGCTTACTCCGAAATTTGAGCGGCTTGCTCGTTAATCATCTACAAAAGGCGCAACAGCATACCCCTTAGACTGCCCTAAGGCAAGGGGTATGCCTGCACCCACTCAATGACAGCGTAGGAATTAACCCTGACGCTGCTTGTGCCGAGGTTCGACGCAGATTACGCGTACTGCGCCATTGCGACGAATGATCTTGCAGTTACGGCACATTTTCTTCACGGAAGCTCGAACTTTCATCGTTCTTTCTCCAATACGGGCGACGCGTTTCAGCGCATGATGCCGCCGCTACCGTAGCCTTTCAGGTTGGACTTCTTCATCACCGAGTCATATTGATGCGACATGAGGTGCGACTGCACCTGAGCCATGAAGTCCATGATGACCACCACCACGATCAGAAGCGAGGTACCGCCGAAGAAGAACGGCACGTTCCAGGCCACGATCAAGAACTGGGGCATCAGGGAAACTGCAGTGATATATAGGGCACCGAACAGGGTCAGGCGTGACATGACCTTGTCGATATAGCGAGCGGTCTGCTCGCCGGGGCGAATACCCGGCAGGAAGGCACCCGACTTTTTCAGATTGTCGGCGACGTCCTTGGGATTGAAGACCAGCGCTGTGTAAAAGAAGCAGAAGAATACCACCGCCGCTGCGAAAAGCAAGATGTAAAGCGGCTGACCCGGCGCAAGCGCCTGGGAGGCACGCTGCAGCCACTCGAGCCCCTCGCCTGCACCGACCCACTGGCCGATGGAAGCAGGAAACAGGAGAATGCTGGAAGCGAAAATCGCCGGGATAACCCCCGCCATATTCACTTTCAGCGGCAAATAGCTGCTTTGGCCCGCATACATCTTGTTGCCGACCTGCCGACGCGGATAGTTGACCTTGAGGCGGCGTTGACCACGCTCAATGAAAACTACGAACGCAACAGTCGCAATGCCGAGCACGGACAGCGCCAACAGCGGGAGGACGTTCCAGGCCCCTTCGTTACGAGCAAGCTCGAAAGCTTGTCCCACGGCACTGGGCAGCCCCGCTACGATACCGGCGAAAATCAGCAGCGAAATACCGTTGCCGATCCCCTTCTCGGTAATCTGCTCACCCAGCCACATCATGAACACCGCACCCGCCACGAAGGTGATGACTGCGGTGAAAAAGAAGCTGAAGTCAGCGCTGTAAGCGATGCCTTGGCTTGCCAAACCGACCGACATACCGGTCGCCTGGACAAGCGCCAGTATCACCGTGCCGTAGCGGGTGTACTGGCTGATCTTACGGCGGCCGGCCTCGCCCTCTTTCTTGAGCTGCTCAAGATGAGGGGAGACCGCTGTCATGAGCTGCATGATGATCGACGCCGAGATGTAGGGCATGATCCCTAAGGCGAGGACGCTCATGCGCTCCAGGGCGCCACCCGAGAACATGTTGAACATGCCCAGGATGGTGCCCTGTTGCTCTCTAAACAAGGCAGCAAGCTGGTCAGGATTGATACCCGGCACGGGAATGTGGGCACCGATACGGTACACCACGATGGCGATGAAAACGAAGCGCAGGCGAGCCCACAGTTCACTCAGACCGCTGCCCATCGCCGGCATATTTCCTGACTTGGCCATTTAGTCCTCTACTTTACCACCAGCAGCTTCGATCGCAGCGCGGGCACCTTTGGTGACCTTAACTCCACGAACGGTAACTGCTTTGTTCAGTTCGCCGGAAAGGATGACCTTCGCGAAACGCGTGGCATCTTTCAGCACGTTGGCTTGCTTGAGGGTTTCCAGAGTGACTTCGTCACCTGAAACCTTGGCCAGCTCTGCCAAGCGGACTTCCTCAGATACCAATGACTTGGCAGAGGTGAAGCCGAACTTGGGCAGACGACGCTGCATCGGCATTTGTCCGCCTTCGAAACCAGGCTTGACGCTGCCGCCGCTGCGCGACTTCTGACCTTTGTGGCCACGGCCACCGGTCTTGCCCAGACCGGAACCGATACCACGACCAACACGCTTCTCAGCGGGTTTGGAGCCCGGTGCCGGGCTCAGGGTATTGAGTTTCATGGATTACTCTCCCTCAACGCGCACAAGGTAGTTAACCTTGTGGATCATGCCGCGTACGGCAGGGGTGTCTTCCAGTTCAACCGTGTGACCGATGCGACGCAGACCCAAGCCCTTCATAGTGGCTTTGTGCTTGGGCAGGATGCCGATGGTGCTGCGGGTCTGGGTAACCTTGATAGCTGCCATGGTGTCTTACCCCGTAATCGCTTCGACAGACAGACCGCGCTTGGCAGCCACGTCTTCCGGTGCTTGCATGGAGGACAGACCTTTAACGGTTGCACGTACCACGTTGACCGGGTTGGTGGAACCGTAGCACTTGGCCAGTACGTCGTGGACACCGGCGAGCTCCAGTACGGAGCGCATGGCGCCACCGGCGATGATGCCGGTACCTTCGGAAGCCGGCTGCATGAAGACCTTGGAGGCGCCATGACGCGCTTTCACCGGGTACTGCAGCGTGTGGCCAGCGAGGTTGACCTTGACCATGTTGCGACGAGCCTGGTCCATTGCCTTCTGGATCGCGACCGGCACTTCACGCGCCTTACCACGACCGAAACCGACACGACCTTTACCATCGCCTACGACGGTCAGCGCGGTGAAGCCGAAAATACGACCACCCTTGACCACCTTGGCGACGCGGTTGACCTGCACCAACTTCTCTTGCAGATCTCCGCTTTGCTGTTCGTTCTTCGCCATCGTTAAACCCTTTAGAATTCCAGGCCGCCTTCACGAGCGGCGTCGGCCAGAGCCTTGACGCGACCGTGATACTTGAAACCAGCACGGTCGAAGGCCACCTGGGTGATGCCTGCTTCTTTTGCGCGCTCGGCAATCAGTGCACCGACCTTAGAGGCGGCATCTGAGTTACCGGTTGCACCCTCGCGCAGGGCCTTGTCCAGCGTGGAAGCGCTGGCCAACACCTTGCCACCATCCGGCGAGATAATCTGCGCGTAGATGTGACGCGGGGTACGGTTGACGCACAGGCGGAACGCGCCTAGCTCGCGGATCTTGGCGCGAGCGCGGCGGGCACGACGGAGACGAGATTCTTTCTTCGCGTTCATAACCCTGCCTTACTTCTTCTTGGCTTCTTTGCGACGCACCTGCTCGTCGGCGTACCGGACACCCTTGCCTTTGTACGGCTCGGGCGGACGGAAGGCGCGGATCTCCGCGGCGACTTGGCCGAGCTTCTGCTTGTCCGCGCTTTTCAGCACGATCGTGGTGTTCTTCGGCGTTTCCGCTTCGACACCAGCAGGCAGTTCGTAGTCAACCGGGTGAGAGAAGCCCAGTGAAAGATTGAGCGTCTGGCCTTTCGCTTGGGCACGATAACCGACGCCAACAATTTCGAGAGTTTTCGTGAAACCCTCGGATACGCCCGTTACCAGGTTCTGAACCAAGGCGCGGGTAGTACCGGCCATTGCCCAGCTCTTGGCAGTTTCGCTCGGGGCGAAGGTCAGCTGGCCATCTTCCTGAGCGATCACCACGTCCGGGTGAACGGTCAGCGACAGCGTGCCTTGGCCGCCCTTGGCGGTCAGCTGGTCGGCGTCGATCTTGATCTCGACACCGGCAGGCACTTTAACCGGATATTTCGCAATGCGGGACATTCCAGCCTCCTAGAATACGGTGCAGATGACTTCGCCACCGACACCCGCCTGGCGAGCGGCGCGATCGGTCATGACGCCCTTGGAGGTCGTCACGATCGCGATACCCAGGCCATCGGCGACCTTGGGCAGGTCGTCCTTACCCTTGTACTGACGCAGAGACGGCTTGGAGACCCGCTGAATGTGGTCGATAACCGGCTTGCCCTCGAAGTACTTGAGGGTAACAGTCAGTTCGGGCTTGGTGCCTTCGGCTACCGAGTAATCGGCAACGTAGCCCTCTTCTTTCAGCACGCGGGCCACTTCCACTTTCAGCTTGGAAGACGGCATGGTGACCGTCTCCTTGGTGGCCATCTGCGCATTGCGGAGACGTGTGAACATATCCGCCAGAGTATCTTGCATGCTCATTTAATGTGCGCTCCTGATGATTCTACGTGGCGTTACCAGCTGGACTTCTTGAGTCCAGGGACGTCGCCACGCATGGCGGCTTCACGCAGCTTGTTACGGCCGAGACCGAACTTGTTGTAAAAACCGTGCGGACGGCCAGTCACGCGGCAGCGGTTACGCTGGCGTACCGGGCTCGAGTCGCGCGGCAACTGCTGCAGCTTCAGCGTCGCCTCGAAGCGCTCTTCGTCAGAAGTGTTGACGTCCGAGATGATAGCCTTGAGCTCGGCGCGTTTGGCCGCATACTTCTCGACCAGTTCAGCACGCTTTTGCTCACGCTCGATCATACTTTTCTTAGCCATGATCCAACCCTTATTTCTTGAACGGGAAGTTCAGTGCCGTTAGCAGCGCACGACCTTCCTCGTCGGTGTTGGCGGTAGTGGTGATGGTGACATCCAACCCCCGGACGCGATCGACTTTATCATATTCGATCTCCGGGAAGATGATCTGCTCACGCACACCCATGGAGTAGTTGCCACGACCGTCGAAGGACTTCGGGTTGAGACCACGGAAGTCACGCACGCGGGGAATCGCGATGTTGACCAGGCGATCGAGGAAGTCCCACATGCGCTCAGAGCGCAGGGTCACCTTGATGCCGATCGGCCAACCTTCACGCACCTTGAAGCCCGCGATGGACTTGCGTGCCTTGGTCACCAAAGGCTTTTGACCGGAGAGTTTCTCCAGATCGCCGATGGCATTGTCGATCAGCTTTTTATCGCTGACCGCTTCGCCGATACCCATGTTCAGGGTCACCTTGGTGATCCGGGGTACCTGCATTACGTTGGCGTAGCTGAACTGCTCTTTGAGTTGAGCCACCACCTCGTTTTGATAACGTTCTTTCAAGTTCGCCATTTTGCTACCCGACTCGCGTTAGGCGTCGATCTGCGTCTGCGTCGACTTGTAGATACGTACCTTGGTACCGTCTTCCTTCACCTGGAAGCCGACGCGATCCGCCTTACCGGTCTCCGAATTGAAGATGGCTACGTTGGACGCGTGAATCGGAGCCTCACGCTCGACGATACCGCCCTGATTGCCCGCCATGGGATTGGGCTTGGTGTGACGCTTGATCATGTTCACACCGGATACCACGAAGCGGTTCTCTAGAACGCGCTTGACGGTACCACGCTTGCCCTTGTCCTTGCCGGCGATGACGATGACTTCATCGTCACGTTTGATCTTTTGCATATCCGCCTCGCTCCTTACAGCACTTCAGGCGCCAAGGAAATGATCTTCATGAACTTCTCGTTACGAAGCTCACGAGTTACCGGTCCGAAGATACGGGTACCGATCGGCTGTTCGTTGGTGTTGTTCAACAGAACAGCCGCATTTCCGTCAAAGCGGATCAGCGAACCGTCAGCACGACGGACGCCACTGCGGGTGCGAACGACGACCGCTTTCAGCACTTGGCCTTTTTTGACCTTGCCGCGAGGGATCGCTTCTTTCACCGTTACCTTGATGACATCACCAACGTGAGCGTAGCGGCGGTGTGAACCACCCAGCACCTTGATGCACTGCACCCGGCGCGCTCCGCTGTTGTCGGCGACATCCAGCATTGTCTGAGTCTGAATCATCGGTTTTCTCCAAACCTAATCTGACTGCACTGGTTTGACAGACGCAGGGTGTTAACCTTTGGCCTGCTCGACCACCTCGACCAGCGCCCAAGCTTTCTTCTTGGAAAGCGGACGGCACTCCTGAATGGAAACCGTATCGCCTGCCTTAGCTTGGTTCGCCTCATCATGGGCGTGCAGCTTGGTGGAGCGCTTAACGTATTTTCCGTAGATCGGGTGACGCTCACGGCGCTCGATCATTACCACGATGGACTTGTCCATCTTGTCGCTCACGACTTTACCGATGAGCGTGCGTGTCTTCTTCTCTTCGGCCATCTCAATCACCTGCCTTCTCGTTGAGCATAGTCTTCACGCGGGCGATGTCCCGACGGACCTGCTTGAGCAGATGAGTCTGGCTGAGTTGGCCAGTGGCCTTCTGCATGCGCAGGTTGAACTGCTCGCGGAGTAGCTCGAGGAGCTGCTCTTGGAGCTCTCCTGCGGACTTTTCACGAATTTCCTGTGCTTTCATCACATCACCGTCCGTTTCGCAAAGGTGGTGGACAGGGGCATCTTTTGTGCGGCCAGCTCGAATGCTTCACGGGCCAGCTCTTCGGATACACCTTCAATTTCGTACAGGACCCGACCCGGTTGGATCTGGGCTACCCAGTACTCAACAGAACCTTTACCTTTACCCATACGAACTTCGAGCGGCTTTTTGGAAATCGGCTTGTCAGGGAAAACGCGGATCCAGATTTTACCGCCACGTTTGACGTGACGTGTGATCGCACGACGGCCGGCTTCGATCTGACGCGCAGTGATGCGGCCGCGACCGGTTGCCTTCAGACCGTACTCCCCGAAGCTGATCTTGCTTCCGCGATGCGCCAGGCCACGGTTGCGGCCTTTCATCATCTTGCGGAATTTCATACGCTTGGGCTGTAACATCGACTCGCTCTCCCCTTACTTGGAACCTTTCTTCTTGGGCGCGTTGCCGGCCGGCTGTTGCTTGGCCTTGGCACGGACTTCCTCGATACCGCCGAGGATTTCGCCCTTGAAGATCCACACTTTGACGCCGATGACGCCGTAGGTGGTGTGAGCCTCAAAAGTGGCATAGTCGATATCAGCACGAAGGGTATGTAGCGGAACACGGCCTTCGCGATACCATTCGGTACGTGCGATTTCGGCACCACCCAAGCGACCTGACAGCTGGATTTTGATACCGCCAGCACCCAGACGCATCGCGTTCTGTACCGCACGCTTCATGGCGCGACGGAACATGACACGGCGCTCGAGCTGACCGGCAACGTTGGCAGCTACCAGCTTGGCATCCAGCTCCGGCTTGCGAACTTCTTCGATGTTCACATGAACCGGGACACCCATCATCTCGGTGAGGTCGCGACGCAGGCGGTCGACGTCTTCACCTTTCTTACCGATCACGATACCCGGACGAGCAGTGTGAATGGTGATGCGGGCGTTGTTGGCCGGACGCTCGATGTGAATGCGGCTCACGGAAGCGTTTTTCAGACGCTCTTCCAGGAAGCTGCGCACTTCGAGATCGTTGTTGAGCTTATCGGCGTAAGCGCCGCGCTCGGCATACCAGACAGAAGCATGGTCCTTGACGATGCCCAGTCGAATGCCTGTTGGATTGACTTTCTGACCCATCTGGTCGACTCCTACTTCTCGGCTACCTTGACGGTGATGTGGCAGGTGCGCTTCAAGATACGATCCGCGCGGCCCTTGGCACGCGGCTTGATACGCTTGAGCGTCATGCCCTCATCGACGCAGATGGTCGAGACACGCAGCTCGTCGATATCCATACCGTTATTTTCTTCCGCGTTTGCAATGGCGGACTGAAGCACTTTCTTGACCAGCTTGGCAGCCTTCTTCGGGGAGAAGGTCAGCAGGTCAATAGCTTCGGCGACCGGTTTACCGCGCACCTGGTCAGCCACCAAACGGGCCTTCTGGGCGGATAAACGAGCGCCACGCAGCTTAGCTGTGACTTCCATCTCTCAATCCTCTCTGGCTTACCGTTTGGCTTTCTTGTCCGCCGCATGACCGCGATAAGTGCGGGTGGCAGCGAATTCGCCCAGCTTGTGACCAACCATTTCCTCGGAGACATGCACCGGGACGTGTTGGCGACCGTTATGGACTGCGATGGTGAGACCCACCATGTTCGGCAGGATCATGGAACGACGCGACCAAGTCTTGATCGGTTTGCGGTCGTTCTTCTCCACTGCAGCCTCAACCTTCTTCAAAAGATGAAGGTCAATGAAGGGACCTTTCTTAAGTGAACGTGGCACAGCCGTTACCTCTTAATGTCTTGGCAATTTCGATCAACGCGTCTTGTTACGACGACGAACGATCAGCTTGTCGGTGCGCTTGTTCTTACGCGTCTTGTGACCCTTGGTCGGCACGCCCCAAGGCGTGACCGGATGACGGCCACCGCTGGTGCGGCCTTCACCACCACCGTGCGGGTGGTCTACCGGGTTCATCGCGACGCCGCGAACGGTCGGACGCACACCTCTCCAGCGCTTCGCACCGGCCTTGCCAAGTTGACGCAGGCTGTGCTCGGAGTTGCTCACTTCGCCCAAGGTCGCACGGCACTCGGCCAGGATCTTGCGCATCTCGCCAGAGCGCAGACGCAGCGTGGCGTAGTTACCTTCACGAGCGACCAGCTGGGCGCTAGTACCGGCACTGCGAGCAATTTGCGCGCCTTTGCCCGGCTTGAGCTCGATACCGTGAACGGTGGAACCCAGCGGGATATTGCGCAGCGGCAGGGCATTGCCCTTCTTGATGGGCGCGTTGACACCAGACTCCAGCACGTCACCCGCGCTGACACCTTTCGGTGCGATGATGTAACGACGCTCGCCATCGGCGTACTTCAGTAGTGCGATGTGAGCACTGCGGTTCGGATCGTATTCCAGACGCTCAACGGTGGCCGGAACGCCATCCTTGGTGCGTTTGAAATCGATCAGCCGGTAGTGCTGACGGTGACCACCGCCCACGTGGCGGGTGGTGATGCGACCGTTGTTGTTACGGCCACCGGACTTGGACTGCTTTTCCAGAAGCGGCGCGTAAGCGCGGCCCTTGTGCAGCCCTTCACCAACGATCTTGACGACGTGGCGACGACCGGCGGATGTGGGTTTGGTCTTGACGATTGCCATTATCCGTACTCCTGCCCTTATTCGGCGCCAGAGAAGTCTTCGAGCGTTTCGCCCGCAGCCAGGGTCACGTACGCCTTGCGGTAGCCTTTACGCTGGCCAACGCCATGTGCGGTACGCTTGGTCTTACCCTTGACGTTCAGCACTTGAACGCCGCCGACCTTCTTGCCGAACAGAGCTTCAACGGCTTTCTTGATCTCGGGCTTGGTCGCGTCGGAGGCGACTTTGAAGACGTACTGGTTGCGTTCAGCAGCCATTGCTGCCTTCTCGGTCACGTGCGGTCCAAGCAGAACCTTGAATACGCGTTCCTGGTTCATGCCAGCTTCTCCTCGAATTTACGCAGAGCGGAGACGGTCACGAGCACCTTGTCATAGGCGATCAGGCTGACCGGATCAGCGGCAGCAACGTCCACCACTTGTACGTGGGGAAGGTTGCGAGCGGCCAGATAGAGCTTCTCGTCGACTTCTTCGGTGACGATCAACGCCTTCTCGAGGTCGAGCTCTTTCAGCTTGGCAGCTACCTGCTTGGTCTTCGGCGCTTCGACGCTGAACTCTTCAACCACGACCAGACGCTCTTGACGCACGAGCTCGGAGAGGATGGAGCGCATGGCAGCGCGGTACATCTTGCGGTTGACCTTCTGGGTGTAGTCCTGCGGACGTGCCGCAAAGGTCACACCACCGCTACGCCACAAAGGCGAACGGATGGTACCCGCACGCGCACGACCGGTACCCTTCTGGCGCCACGGCTTTTTGCCGCCACCACGGACTTCGGAGCGCGTTTTTTGAGCGCGAGTACCCTGACGACCACCGGCCAAATAGGCGGTGACGACTTGGTGAACGAGCGCTTCATTGAATTCTTTGCCAAAAGTGGCGTCAGCTACTTCAACGCTACCCGTGCCTGCAGCAAGATTCAGATTCATTGCTAATTATCCCCTTCAGCCAGCTTTCACGGCGCTGCGAACGATAACGTCGCTACCGGTTGCTCCCGGTACGGCGCCCTTGATCAGCAGCAGGTTACGCTCGGCGTCGACACGGACGATCTCAAGGCTTTGAACGGTGCAGCGGACGTTACCCATCTGACCGGCCATTTTCTTGCCTTTGAATACACGACCCGGCGTCTGACACATACCGATGGAGCCCGGCGCGCGGTGCGACAGGGAGTTACCATGGCTGTTGTCTTGAGTACGGAAGTTCCAGCGCTTAACAGCACCCTGGAAACCTTTACCCTTAGAGGTGCCGGTTACGTCGACTTGCTGACCAGCTTCGAAGAGGGATACGGTGAAAGAGCCACCCACTTCCGGAGCGTCTTCGCCGTCTGCTAGACGGAACTCCATCAGGGAATAGCCAGCCTCGACACCCGCCTTGGCAAACTGTCCAGCTTGCGCTTTGGTGAGGTGCTTGGCCTTGCGAGAGCCAGTTGTAACCTGAACCGCGGCGTAACCGTCAGACTCGACAGTTTTAACGCGCGTGATGCGGTTAGGATCAACTTCAATTACGGTTACGGGCACAGATGCGCCGTCCTCGGTAAAGACGCGGGTCATCCCGGCCTTTTTACCGACCAAACCGATAGTCATTCTCAGTTCTCCTATAGTGTACGGGGCTATCACCCGCTATGGCTGCACTTTCCAGAGCATTCCACTAGCACATTGTATGGCGTCTCACGACGCGGCGGCTGCTGCACGAGACCATCTCGAGCGCTGGGCCGCAAGTGTCTAGTGTGATTAGTCGAGCTTGATTTGCACGTCTACGCCAGCGGCGAGGTCGAGCTTCATCAGCGCATCAACGGTCTTCTCGGTCGGCTCGACGATATCGAGCACACGCTTGTGCGTACGAATCTCATACTGGTCACGCGCGTCTTTGTTGACGTGCGGCGAGATCAGGATGGTGTAACGCTCGCGATTGGTCGGCAGCGGAATCGGGCCACGAACCTGAGCACCAGTACGCTTAGCGGTTTCAACGATTTCCGCAGTGGACTGATCGATCAGACGATGGTCGAAGGCTTTCAACCGAATGCGAATCTTCTGGTTCTGCATTGCCTTAAACTCCAATGGATGTCGACGGCGCGAGCCGTCTACCCACGCATTCAAAGGATGCGCATTATAGGCACGCCAAAAGCCCATGTCAAACACTTGCTGATGGTGCGCAGAAAGGGGGCTCTTGCGAGCCCCCTTTATCGATCAAGTAATAAGATTACTTGACGATTTTGGCTACGACGCCAGCGCCGACGGTACGACCGCCTTCGCGGATAGCGAAGCGCAGGCCGTCGTCCATAGCGATCGGAGCGATCAGGGTGACAACCATCTTGACGTTGTCGCCCGGCATGACCATCTCAACGCCTTCCGGCAGTTCACACGTACCGGTTACGTCAGTGGTACGGAAGTAGAACTGCGGACGGTAGCCTTTGAAGAACGGCGTGTGACGACCACCTTCTTCTTTGGACAGAACGTAGACTTCAGCTTCGAAGACGGTGTGCGGGTTGATGGTACCCGGCTTGGCCAGAACCTGACCACGCTCAACGTCATCACGCTTAGTACCACGCAGCAGCGCACCAACGTTCTCACCTGCACGACCTTCGTCGAGCAGTTTACGGAACATTTCGACACCGGTAACGGTAGTCTTGGTGGTGTCTCTGATACCAACGATCTCGATCTCTTCGCCGGCTTTGACGATACCGCGCTCGATACGGCCGGTAACAACGGTACCACGGCCAGAGATAGAGAATACGTCTTCGATCGGCATCAGGAACGGCTGGTCGATAGCACGCTCCGGCTCCGGAATGTACTCGTCGAGCGCCTTAATCAGGTTGGCAACGGCGGTGGTGCCCATGCCGTTGTCGTCTTCACCGTTGAGCGCCATCAGTGCAGAACCGATGATGATCGGGGTGTCGTCGCCCGGGAAGTCGTACTCGTTCAGAAGTTCGCGAACTTCCATTTCGACCAGCTCGAGGAGCTCTTCGTCATCGACCATGTCAGCCTTGTTCAGGAACACGACGATGTACGGAACGCCAACCTGGCGAGACAGCAGGATGTGCTCACGAGTCTGCGGCATGGGGCCGTCAGCAGCGGAACAGACCAGGATAGCGCCATCCATCTGGGCAGCACCGGTGATCATGTTCTTGACGTAGTCAGCGTGTCCCGGGCAGTCGACGTGAGCGTAGTGACGCTCTTCAGACTGGTACTCAACGTGAGACGTGGCGATGGTGATACCGCGCTCACGCTCTTCCGGAGCGTTGTCGATAGAATCGAACTGGCGCCATTCGCCGCCGAATACTTCGGCAGAAACGCGGGTCAGGGCCGCAGTCAGAGTCGTTTTACCGTGGTCGACGTGACCGATGGTGCCGACGTTGACGTGCGGTTTGGAACGTTCAAATTTTTCCTTAGCCACTGCTATAACCTCTTTACGTTAGCTAACGGTTAACCGTTTTGGTTGATGACGGCTTCAACGACGCTGGAGGGCGCCTCCTCGTACTTCGCGAACTCCATAGAGTAGCTCGCACGGCCCTGGGTCTGTGAGCGCAGATCGGTTGCGTAACCGAACATCTCACCCAGCGGCACCGTTGCACGAATGACTTTACCTGCGGCGGAGTCATCCATGCCCTGCACCAGGCCGCGACGACGGTTCAGGTCACCCATGACGTCACCCATGAAATCTTCGGGGGTCACGACCTCGACCTTCATCACCGGCTCCAGCAGCACGGCCTTGGCCTTCCTGGCACCTTCTTTCACTGCCATGGAAGAAGCAATCTTGAACGCAGTCTCGTTAGAGTCCACGTCATGGTAGGAACCATCGTACAGCGTGACCTTGACGTCGATCATCGGGTAGCCCGCGATGACACCGTTTTGCAGCTGCTCGAAAGCACCCTTCTCGACCGCCGGGACGTACTCCTTAGGAACCACGCCACCTACGATCTCAGAGTTGAATTTGAAGAAGATTTCGTCTTCGCCTTCACCCTTCTCTTCGGCGGTCAGCGGCTCGATGCGCAGCCAAACGTGACCGAACTGACCACGACCACCAGACTGACGCACGAACTTACCTTCCTGCTCGACGCTGCCGCGGATGGTTTCACGGTAGGCCACCTGCGGCTTACCGATGTTGGCTTCCACCTTGAACTCGCGACGCATACGGTCGACGATGATGTCCAGGTGCAGCTCGCCCATGCCCGAGATGATGGTTTGACCCGTCTCTTCGTCGGTCTTGACGCGGAAAGAGGGATCTTCCTGGGCCAGCTTGCCCAGCGCGATACCCATCTTCTCTTGGTCAGCCTTGGATTTCGGCTCAACGGCTACGGAAATAACCGGATCCGGGAACTCCATACGCTCGAGAACGATCTTGTTGTCAGGATCGCACAGGGTGTCACCGGTAGTGACGTCCTTCAGGCCGATACAGGCAGCGATGTCGCCCGCCAGTACTTCCTTGATCTCTTCGCGCGAGTTGGCGTGCATCTGAACGATACGGCCAACGCGCTCTTTCTTCTGCTTGACGGAGTTATACACGCCGTCACCAGAATTGAGCACGCCCGAGTAGACGCGAATGAAGGTCAGGGTACCAACGAAGGGGTCGGTCGCGATCTTGAACGCCAGGGCCGCGAAGGGCGCACTGTCGTCGGCTTCACGCGTCGCGATGGTGCCATCCTTATCGTCCAGCTCACCTTCGATCGCCTTGACTTCGGTCGGCGACGGCATGTATTCGATGACGCCGTCGAGTACCGCCTGAACACCCTTATTCTTGAACGCAGAACCACAGGTGACCAGAACGATCTCGTTAGCCAGCGTACGCGCGCGCAGACCCGCCTTGATCTCGGCTACGGAGAGCTCGCCCTCTTCGAGGTACTTTTCCATCAGCTCTTCGTTGGCTTCGGCAGCGGCCTCGACCATCTCTTCACGGTACTTCTCGGCAGTCTCTTGCAGCTCGGCCGGAATGTCGACGAGCTCGAATTTCATGCCCAGGCTCTCCTCGTCCCACAGGATAGCCTTCATTTCGATCAG
Organism: Halomonas dongshanensis; assembly: GCF_024790395.1. Lineage (GTDB taxonomy): Bacteria > Pseudomonadota > Gammaproteobacteria > Pseudomonadales > Halomonadaceae > Vreelandella > Vreelandella dongshanensis. The sequence goes on along the minus strand of NZ_JAJISC010000006.1, from coordinate 94,097 downwards.
ATCGACGACGCCCTTGAAGTCTTCCTCGGTGCCCCAGTTGATCTGGATCGGCACGGCGTTAGCGCCCAGACGATCTTTCAGCTGGTCGACGACCATGAAGAAGTCAGCACCGGTACGGTCCATCTTGTTGACGAAAACCATACGGGGAACTTCGTACTTGTTGGCCTGACGCCAAACGGTCTCGGTCTGCGGTTGAACGCCGGAGGAGCCGCACAGTACGACGACCGCGCCATCGAGTACGCGCAAGGAGCGCTCTACTTCGATGGTGAAGTCAACGTGCCCGGGGGTGTCGATGATGTTGATACGGTGCTCATCGAACTGCTGGGCCATACCACGCCAAAAGGTGGTTACTGCCGCAGAGGTGATAGTAATACCACGCTCTTGCTCCTGCTCCATCCAGTCAGTAGTTGAAGCACCCTCGTGCGTCTCACCCAACTTGTGATTCAAGCCGGTGTAGAACAAAACACGCTCGGTTGTCGTGGTTTTACCCGCGTCAACGTGGGCGACGATACCGATGTTGCGATAACGCTTAAGTGGAGTCTTGCGTGCCACGGTGAAACTCCCGTTGGTTGGCGATGCTCGTTAATCTAGCGGTGCACTTTCTGCTTATGCCACCGCCGCCATCGACAACGATAGCGGCGGCGTGTTGCAAAACCGTATTTTCAACCGTTTAGCAACGCAGCACAGATAACAGAAAGCGCTGAGCCCAGGGTCACTGCGCTTAGAAGCGGTAGTGAGAGAAGGCCTTGTTGGCTTCTGCCATACGGTGCACGTCTTCACGCTTCTTGACTGCGGAACCCTTACCTTCTGCGGCATCCAGCATTTCGCCTGCCAGACGCTGAACCATCGTCTTCTCACCGCGACGACGCGCCGCGTCCACCAACCAGCGCATGGCGAGCGCTTGGCGGCGGGACGGACGAACTTCTACCGGCACCTGATAGGTCGCACCACCAACGCGGCGCGACTTCACCTCGACCATTGGCTGGATGGTTTCCAGCGCCTTGTCGAAGATTTCCAGCGGCTCTTCATTACTACGCTCGGCAACCTTGTCCAGCGCACCATAGACGATGCGCTCAGCTACGGACTTTTTGCCGCTGACCATCAGGTGGTTCATGAACTTGGCCAAACGCTCACTTCCGAACTTAGGATCCGGTAGGATCTCGCGCTTCGCTACAACTCTTCTTCTAGGCATGATAAGCCCTCGATTAAGGATCCTTCAGGTAAACCCGGAACTGACTCAATGCGCCGCCCGACCTTACTCTTATCAGACCATCAATAATTGATGTAAATCCAAACCGGCAAGCGCTTATGCCGCTTGCCCATACGCCGAATTAGGACTTCGGACGCTTGGTACCGTATTTGGAACGGCCCTGCTTACGGTTCTGTACGCCGGAGGTATCCAGGGCGCCACGAACAGTGTGATAACGCACACCCGGCAAGTCTTTTACACGACCGCCGCGAATCAGAACAACGGAGTGCTCCTGCAGGTTGTGACCTTCACCACCGATGTAGGAAGAGACTTCGAACCCGTTGGTCAGGCGCACACGGCAGACCTTACGCAGGGCCGAGTTCGGCTTCTTCGGGGTGGTGGTGTAGACGCGGGTGCAAACGCCGCGACGTTGCGGGCAGGCCTGAAGCGCGGGCACGTCACTCTTGCTGACGGGGCGCTTGCGCGGCTTGCGCACTAGCTGATTAATCGTTGCCATGGTGTTTAGCTGACTCCAATGGTTGCCTTGGCCTTTAACAAGTACTGACAGCAGATGCGGGCGCACCCACCCCACTGTTAAAGGCTGCGCATTCTAATGGCTGGCCCTAGGCGGCGTCAAGTCCTGCCGGGAGCACGCTCCCGGCAGGGGCTCGACCGCGTCGAACCAGGGTCTTTCTCTATAGCTCGTCGTCGGAATCCAGCGCGGTCAACTGCGCGCCCAGCTCCTGCTCGACCTCGGTAGCCGAGGGGCTGAACAGGCGCTCGACGTCTTCGCGCTTGCGACGACGCTCAGCGTGGTGGGTCAAGCCGGTGCCTGCCGGAATCAGGCGCCCAACCACCACGTTTTCTTTCAGGCCGCGCAGATAGTCGCGCTTGCCGGTAACCGCCGCTTCGGTCAGTACGCGGGTCGTCTCCTGGAAGGAGGCCGCAGAGATGAACGACTCGGTGGCCAGGCTGGCCTTGGTGATACCCAGCAGCAAGCGTTGGAACTTGGCCGGGAACTTCTCTTCTTTCTCCAGACGCGCGTTCTGTTCGAGCACGCGTACCACCTCGACCTGGTCGCCGGTGATGAAGTCGGAGTCACCGGCGTCGGTGATTTCGACCTTACGCAGCATCTGACGCACGATGACTTCGATGTGCTTATCGTTGATGCCTACGCCCTGGAGACGATAAACGTCCTGTACTTCGGCGACGATGTACTTGGCCAGCTCGCTGACACCCAGCAGACGCAGGATGTCGTGCGGGTTGCTCGGGCCATCCGAGATCACCTCGCCCTTCTCGACGCTCTCGCCCTCGAACACGGCGATCTGGCGCCATTTCGGGATCAGCGCTTCGAAGGCATCGCCAGATTCCGGCGTGATCATCAAACGACGCTTGCCCTTGGTCTCCTTACCGAAGCTCACCACACCGCTGATCTCGGCGAGAATCGCCGACTCTTTGGGCTTACGCGCTTCGAACAGGTCGGCTACGCGCGGCAGACCACCGGTGATATCCTTGTTGCCCGATGCCTCGACGGGAATACGCGCAACGATTTCACCCACGCCGATCTTCGCGCCATCTTCGACCGAGATGATCGAGTTACCCGGCAGCAGATACTGCACCGGCGTGTTGGAACCGGAGACCGAGACGTACTCGCCGGCCGCATCTTTTAACATGACCATCGGGCGCTTGTCGCGACCGGCCATGGGACGTGCCGCTGACTCGATGACCTCAATGGAGGAGAGACCGGTCATCTCATCGACCGAGCGGTGCATGGTGACACCCTCGTCGAGGTCGATGAACTGCGCCTGACCTTCCACTTCCGCCACGATCGGGTGCGTGTGCGGGTCCCACTTGGCGACCGTTGCACCGGCATCCACTACGTCGCCGTCACGCACCGACAGTTCAGCACCGTAGGGCAGTTTGTAGTACTCGCGCTCGCGACCGTGGTCGTCGGCAACCGCCAGCGCACTGGAGCGCGATACCACGACGAGTTTGCCGTCGGCACGCTCGACGTGCTTGATGTTGTGCAGACGCACCTTGCCGCCGTGCTTGACCTGTACGCTATCCACCGCCGAGGAGCGCGATGCCGCGCCACCGATGTGGAAGGTACGCATGGTCAGCTGGGTACCCGGCTCACCGATCGACTGCGCGGCGATAACGCCGACGGCCTCACCAATGTTGACCTGGTGACCACGGGCCAGATCGCGGCCGTAGCACGAGGAGCAGACGCCGTGTGCGGTTTCACAGGTAATCGCGCTGCGCACGATGATCTCGTCGACGCCCATGGTATCGAGCTCGGCACACCACTTCTCATCGAGCAGGGTGTTGCGCGGAATCAGCACCTCTTCGGTGCCCGGATCGACGACGTCCTGCGCTACCACACGGCCCAGTACACGCTGGGACAGCGGTACGATGATATCGCCACCCTCGATGATCGGGTGCAGCGTCAGGCCGTTTTCGGTGCCGCAGTCGACCTCGGTAATGACCAGATCCTGAGCAACGTCGACCAGACGACGGGTCAGATACCCCGAGTTGGCCGTTTTCAGTGCCGTATCCGCCAGGCCCTTACGCGCGCCGTGGGTCGAGATGAAGTACTGGAGTACGTTCAGACCTTCACGGAAGTTGGCCACGATCGGCGTTTCGATGATCGAGCCATCGGGCTTGGCCATCAGGCCACGCATACCGGCGAGCTGACGAATCTGCGCCGCACTACCTCGGGCGCCGGAGTCGGCCATGATGAAGACGCTGTTGAACGAGTCCTGCTCGACTTCGTTACCGTCGCGGTCGATGACGGTCTCTTTCGAGATACCCGCCATCATCGCCTTGGCGACTTTATCGTTGGCTTTCGACCAGATGTCGATGACCTTGTTGTACTTCTCACCCGCAGTCACGAGACCCGAGGAGAACTGGTCTTCGATCTCTTTGACTTCGGCCTCGGCCGCCTCGACGATCTCGACCTTGGCTTCCGGAATGACGAAGTCGTTGACGCCGATGGAGGCACCCGACCACGTCGCCAGACGGAAACCGGTGTACATCAGTTGGTCGGCGAAGATCACCGTGGGCTTGAGCCCGGAGCGACGGTACACCTCGTTGATCAGGCCAGAGATGGCCTTCTTCTTCATCGGCTTGTCGATCAGCTCGAAGGGCACGCCTTCGGGCAGGATACGGAACAGAAGCGCGCGGCCGACGGTGGTTTCATAGATACGGCGATGGAACGACTTCGCGCCGGTCTCTTCTTCAATATCGATCTCGTCCAGGCGCACTTTAACGCGGGCGTGCAGCGACACCGATTGAGTGCCGAAGGCGCGCTCGACCTCGTTGAGGTCGGCGAACACCATGCCTTCGCCCTTGGCGTTGATCTTTTCACGGGTCATGTAGTACAGACCCAGAACGACGTCCTGCGACGGCACGATGATCGGCTCGCCGTTGGCCGGTGAGAGCACGTTGTTGGTAGCCATCATCAGCGCACGGGCTTCGAGCTGAGCTTCCAGGGTCAGCGGTACGTGTACCGCCATCTGGTCACCGTCGAAGTCGGCGTTGTAGGCCGCACACACCAGCGGGTGCAGCTGAATCGCCTTACCTTCGATCAGCAGCGGCTCGAACGCCTGGATACCCAGACGGTGCAGCGTCGGCGCACGGTTGAGCAGTACCGGGTGTTCGCGGATGACGTCGGCGAGGATGTCCCACACTTCGGGCAGTTCGCGCTCGACCATCTTCTTGGCCGCTTTGATCGTGGACGCATGGCCCAGCGACTGCAGCTTGGAGTAGATGAACGGCTTGAACAGCTCGAGCGCCATCTTCTTCGGCAGACCACACTGGTGCAGGCGTAGAGTCGGGCCAACGGTGATGACCGAACGACCCGAGTAGTCGACGCGCTTACCCAGCAGGTTCTGACGGAAACGGCCCTGCTTACCCTTGATCATATCGGCCAGGGATTTCAGCGGGCGCTTGTTGGAGCCGGTGATGGCGCGGCCGCGACGGCCGTTGTCCAGCAGCGCATCGACCGCTTCCTGAAGCATACGCTTCTCATTGCGCACGATGATGTCGGGCGCATTGAGGTCGAGCAGACGCTTCAAACGGTTGTTACGGTTGATCACGCGGCGGTACAGATCGTTCAAATCCGACGTCGCGAAGCGACCGCCGTCCAGCGGTACCAGCGGACGCAGGTCCGGCGGCAGCACGGGCAGTACTTCCATGACCATCCACGCCGGCGCGTTGCCGGAGTGGTAGAAGGCTTCCAGAAGCTTCAGGCGCTTGGAGAGCTTCTTGATCTTGGTTTCGGAGTTGGTCTGCGGAATCTCTTCGCGCAGCGTGTTGATCTCCTCCTCCAGATCGATGTCCTTCAAAAGCTCCTGGATGGCTTCGGCGCCCATGCGAGCGTCGAAGTCATCACCGAACTCTTCCAGCGCTTCGAAGTACTGCTCGTCGTTCATCAGCTGACCGCGCTCGAGCGTGGTCATGCCCGGATCGATGACCACGAAGGACTCGAAATAGAGCACGCGCTCGATGTCGCGCAGGGTCATGTCCAAGAACATGCCGATGCGTGACGGCAGTGACTTCAAAAACCAGATATGAGCAACGGGCGAGGCCAGCTCGATGTGGCCCATGCGCTCACGACGCACGGCGGCCTTGGTGACCTCGACGCCGCACTTCTCACAGATGATGCCGCGGTGCTTCATGCGCTTGTACTTGCCGCATAGGCACTCGTAGTCCTTGACCGGGCCAAAGATCTTGGCGCAGAACAGTCCATCACGCTCCGGCTTGAACGTCCGGTAGTTGATGGTCTCGGGCTTCTTCACCTCGCCGAAGGACCAGGAGCGAATCATGTCCGGCGACGCCAGGGTAATCTTGATCGCGTCGAATTCTTCGGACTGAGACTGCGATTTGAGTACTTTCACCAAATCTTTCATTGGAAGGCTCCTAGCTCTCTAACTCGATATCGATGCCCAGCGAGCGGATTTCCTTCACCAGTACGTTGAAGGATTCCGGCATGCCTGCCTGCATGGTGTGGTCGCCGTCCACGATGTTTTTGTACATCTTGGTACGACCCTCGACGTCGTCCGACTTGACCGTGAGCATCTCCTGCAGGGTGTACGCTGCGCCATAGGCTTCGAGCGCCCACACTTCCATCTCTCCGAAACGCTGACCACCGAACTGCGCCTTGCCGCCCAGCGGCTGCTGCGTGACCAGCGAGTAGGAACCGGTAGAACGCGCGTGCATCTTGTCGTCCACCAGGTGGTTGAGCTTCAGCATGTACATGTAGCCAACGGTTACCGGGCGGTCGAAGGCGTCGCCGGTACGGCCATCGTACAGCGCCATCTGACCGGACTCGGGCACGTCGGCCAGGGTCAACAGATGCTTGATCTCGTGCTCTTTGGCACCGTCGAAGACGGGGGTGGCCATGGGCACACCGGCCTTGAGGTTCTTGGCCAGAGCGATCACTTCGTCGTCGCTCAGGGTATCGAGCGCTTCCTGACGCGTACCCGGGGTGTTGTACACCTGACCCAGGAAGTCGCGAATTTCGCTGACCTGCTGGTCACGGGCATCGCGCAACAGCGCTTCGATCTTGACGCCAAGGCCACGGGCCGCCATGCCGAGGTGGGTTTCGAGAATCTGACCCACGTTCATCCGCGACGGTACACCCAGCGGGTTCAACACCACGTCGACCGGCTCTCCCTTCTCGTCGAACGGCATGTCTTCGATCGGCATGATCGCCGAGATAACACCCTTGTTACCGTGACGACCGGCCATCTTGTCGCCCGGCTGGATGCGACGCTTGACCGCCATGTAGACCTTGACGATCTTGAGTACGCCAGGTGCCAGATCGTCGCCCTGAGTGAGCTTGCGCTTCTTGTCTTCGAAACGCTCGTCCATCTCTTTGCGACGGTTTTCGAGCTGCTCGTCGGCCTGAGCCAGCAGTTCGTTGTAGGTCTCGTCCTGCATGCGCAGTTTGAACCACTGCTGACGCGGCAGCTCGTTGAGGTAGGCTTCGTCGAGAACGTCGCCTTTCTTGAGCTGCGGACCGCCGTTGACGGCCTGACCTTCCAGGGTACGCTTGAGACGCTCGAAGGTAGCGTCTTCGGCGATACGGTAGGTCTCTTGCAGGTCCTTACGCACTTCGTCGAGCTGCATCTGCTCGATGGAGAGCGCGCGCGAGTCCTTCTCCACGCCGTCACGGGTGAACACCTGAACGTCGATGACGGTACCCTTCATGCCGGTCGGGGCACGCAGGGAGGTGTCTTTAACGTCAGAGGCCTTCTCACCGAAAATCGCGCGCAAGAGCTTCTCTTCCGGCGTCAGCTGGGTCTCGCCTTTGGGCGTGACTTTACCCACCAGAATGTCGCCGGGGCCCACTTCGGCACCGATGTAAACCACGCCCGCCTCGTCCAGCTTGGAGAGCGCCGACTCACCCACGTTGGGGATGTCGGAGGTGATCTCTTCCGGCCCGAGCTTGGTGTCGCGCGACACACAGGTCAGTTCCTGGATGTGGATCGTGGTGAAACGGTCTTCCTGGACCACCCGCTCGGAGAGCAGGATGGAGTCCTCGAAGTTGTAACCGTTCCAGGGCATGAACGCGATGCGCATGTTCTGACCCAGGGCCAGGTCGCCCATGTCGACGGAGGGGCCGTCGGCGAGGATGTCGCCAATGGCCACGCTGTCGCCCGGGCGCACGATCGGGCGCTGGTTCATGCAGGTGTTCTGGTTCGAGCGGGTGTACTTGGTCAGGTTGTAGATGTCGACCCCGGCTTCACCGCCGATGATCTCGTCTTCGTTGACCCGTACCACCACGCGACGCGCGTCGACAGAGTCGATCACGCCGCCACGGCGCGCGACCGCACAGACGCCGGAGTCACGGGCGACGAAGCGCTCCATGCCGGTACCTACCAGCGGCTTCTCGGCGCGCAGCGTGGGCACCGCCTGACGCTGCATGTTGGCACCCATCAAGGCGCGGTTGGCGTCATCGTGCTCGAGGAACGGGATCAGCGCGGCCGCAACCGAGACGACCTGACGCGGTGAAACGTCCATCAACGTCACCTGCTCGGGGCGCATGAAGGTAGTTTCACCACGGTGACGTACCTGAACCAGGTCGTCAGAGAGCTTGTTCGACTCGTCCACCGCAGCCGACGCCTGAGCGATGACGTAGTCGCCCTCTTCGATCGCCGAGAGGTGAACGATATCGTCGGTCACCTGACCAGCATTCACCTTACGGTACGGCGTCTCTAAAAAGCCGTAGCTGTTGGTGTGACTGTAGGTCGCCAGCGAGTTGATCAGACCGATGTTCGGGCCTTCCGGCGTTTCGATCGGGCACAGACGGCCGTAGTGCGTGGCGTGAACGTCGCGCACCTCGAAGCCTGCCCGCTCGCGGGTCAGACCACCCGGGCCGAGTGCAGACACACGGCGCTTGTGGGTAACTTCCGACAGCGGGTTGTTCTGGTCCATGAACTGAGAGAGCTGCGACGAGCCAAAGAACTCCTTCACCGCCGCCGCGACCGGCTTGGCGTTGATGAGATCCTGTGGCATCAGGCCTTCGCTCTCGGCCATGGAGAGACGCTCTTTGACTGCGCGCTCAACGCGCACCAGACCCACGCGGAACTGGTTCTCGGCCATCTCGCCGACGCAGCGAATGCGGCGGTTACCCAGGTGGTCGATATCGTCGACGTCGCCAAAGCCGTTACGGATGCTGATCAGCTCACGCATGACATCGAGGATGTCTTTACGGTCGAGCACGCCAGAACCGGTGTCTTCTTCACGACGCAGACGACGGTTGAACTTCATCCGCCCTACGCCGGAAAGATCGTAACGGTCTTCGGTGAAGAACAGGTTGTGGAACAGCGTCTCGGCGGCCTCTTTGGTGGGCGGCTCGCCGGGGCGCATCATGCGGTAGATCTCGACCAGCGCTTCGAGCTGTGAGCTCGTAGTATCGAGCTTCAGGGTGTCGGAGATGAACGGACCGCAGTCGAGATCGTTGGTGTAGAGGGTCTCGATACGGGTAATGCCACCTTCGGCCATGCGCTCGAGCACCTCGGGGGTGATCTCGGTGTTGCAGGGCACGACCAGCTCGCCGGTTTTGGCGTCGATCTGATCTTTGGCCAGGGTTTTGCCGTAGAGGTACTCCATCGGCACTTCCAGACGCTCGATACCCGCCTTTTCCAGCTGACGGATATGCTTCTGGGTGATACGACGGCTCTCTTCGACGATCACATCGCCATTGGCGTCCTTGATGTCGAAGGTGGCGGTTTCACCGCGCAGGCGCGACGGCACCAGCTCCACGGAGAAGCCGGACTTCTCGATGTGGAAAACGCTGGTGTCGAAGAACTCGTCGAGGATCTCTTCGGCGCTCATACCCAACGCGCGCAGCAGTACCGAGGCCGGCAGTTTGCGGCGACGGTCGATACGCACGAAGACGTTGTCCTTGGGGTCGAACTCGAAGTCGAGCCAGGAGCCACGATAAGGAATTACGCGAGCAGAGTAGAGCAGCTTGCCAGAGGAGTGGCTCTTGCCCTTGTCATGATCGAAGAACACACCGGGCGAGCGGTGGAGCTGGGAAACGATTACCCGCTCGGTACCATTGATCACGAAGGTACCGTTCTCGGTCATTAGGGGGATTTCCCCCATGTAGACTTCTTGCTCTTTGATGTCCTTGATCGCCTTGTTCGAAGAGTCGCGATCGTAGATGATCAGACGAACCTTCACTCGCAGCGGAGCCGAGTAGGTCACACCGCGCAGCTGGCACTCCTTGACATCGAACGCGGGCGTGCCGAAGCGGTAGCTGACATACTCAAGTGCGGCGTTGCCCGAGAAGCTCTCGATCGGGAACACGGACTTGAAGGCAGCGTGCAGGCCGACTTCGTGACGCTCGTCAGGCGAACGATCTTGCTGGAGAAAGTCGTAGTAGGAATCAAGCTGGATGGCCAGCAAGTAAGGCACATCCATCACTTGGGGCAGTTTGCCGAAATCCTTGCGGATGCGTTTTTTCTCAGTGTATGAGTAAGCCATCTGTATTCCCCAGCTTGTTCACCATGGGTGACCGATGCGTGGTCATCTGCCCTGCGGGCGTGTCAGACGCAGACAGCAAGCTCCTTTTCGGGTAGCTCGCCGTCGAAAATCTTGAACGATAACGCTGTTGCTCGTCTTCTGCCATAACGCGCGTCAGTTATAGCGCTTATTACAACAGAAAAAGGCCGGCAGCGGGAATTTCCCGCCGCCAGCCGCGGAAGCTTACGCGGTGCGTAAACCCGTGAGGCACAAATTACTTGAGCTCGACGGTAGCGCCCGCTTCTTCCAGTTTCTTCTTCGCAGCTTCGGCGTCGTCCTTGGACATCGCTTCTTTCAGCGTGGCCGGCGCGCCGTCAACGGCACCCTTGGCTTCTTTCAGGCCAAGACCGGTGATTTCACGAACGGCTTTGATGACGTTAACTTTCTTGTCGCCAGCAGAGGTCAGTACCAGGTCGAATTCGGTCTGCTCTTCAGCAGCGGCTTCGCCACCGCCAGCCGGGCCAGCCATAACGGCGGCAGCGGCAGATACGCCGAACTTCTCTTCCATCGCTTCGATCAGCTCGACGACTTCCATGACGGACATGTCGGCTACGGCGTTGATGATATCGTCTTTGGTCAGTGCCATTGTCTCATTCCTAACTTTGCGGGAGCGCTAAGCGCTCGGGATTCAGTGCTGGGTTCAAGCGGCGAGTCGCCGCCTGGCAGAAGCGCCGATTAAGCGGCTTCTTCCTGCTTCTTGTCGCGCAGGGCGGCCAGGGTACGAACCAGCTTGCCAGCGGAAGCTTCTTTCATGACCGACATCAGCTTGGCGATTGCCTCGTCGTATGTCGGCAGCGTTGCCAGACGGTCGATGTCGGCAGCCGCGATCAGCTCACCTTCGTAGGCCAGTGCCTTAACTTCGAAGTTCTGCTCGGACTTGGCGAAATCTTTGAACAGACGAGCGGCAGCGCCCGGGTGCTCGGTAGAGAAAGCCAACAGAGTCGGACCAACGAAGCTCTCGTTCAGACACTCCCACTGAGTGCCTTCGAGGGCGCGGCGTGCCAGAGTGTTGCGAACAACACGCAGCTGGACGCCATTCTCGCGCGCCTGCTTACGCAGACCGGTCATTTTCTCGACCGTGACGCCACGAGAATCGGCAACTACGACGGAGAGAGCGCTCTTGGCTGCTTCACTGACTTCGGCAACAATCGCTTTCTTGCCTTCAAGTGCTAGTGGCACAGTGATCACTCCTTCGTGCCGGAACCCGTTATCAGGCTCCGGTGGTTACCATCTCTTCCGACGCACGCGCCGGAAGCCTTGGGGATGGTGCTCACCAGAAAGCGGTTTTGCTCAGCTACAGCGAACTCAAGCTTCACCCACTGGCGGCCACACCATCTGCGCAGGCGCTCTAGGCGATTAAGCCGCGGATAACGAGGTCACCGGCGGCACCTGCGGTCTTTGACGATGCCCGAGGCGAAACGCCCCGGGGACCGCAAAGTTCTTGCTCGGTAGCGGCTGCCAGGGCAGCCGCATCGTGATCGCTCGGCGGGCCTTAGGCCAGCGCAGAGTGATCGATGGTCAGACCCGGGCCCATGGTGGTGGACAGAGTCATCTTCTTGAAGTAGATACCTTTGGACGCGCTCGGCTTGAGGCGCTTCAAGTCAGCGACCAGCGCTTCCAGGTTGCCCTGAATAGCGGCAGCATCGAAATCCACTTTACCCAGGGTAGTGTGAATGATGCCGTTTTTGTCGGTACGGAAACGCACCTGACCCGCCTTGGCGTTCTTGACCGCCGTCGCCACGTCAGGCGTTACGGTGCCGACCTTCGGGTTCGGCATCAAGCCGCGCGGACCAAGGATCTGACCCAGCTGACCAACGACGCGCATCGCGTCCGGCGAGGCGATGACGACGTCGAAGTCCATCACGCCTTTCTTGACCTGCTCGGCCAGATCGTCCATACCGACGATGTCGGCACCGGCTTCTTTCGCTGCATCGGCGTTAGCGCCCTGGGTGAAGACCGCTACGCGAACGTCTTTACCTGTACCGTTAGGCATAACGGTGGCGCCACGTACGACCTGGTCGGATTTACGCGGATCGACACCAAGGTTGATGGCGATGTCCACGGACTCCTTGAATTTGACGGTAGACAGCTCAGCGAGCAGAGCAACCGCTTCTTCCAGGGCGTAAGACTTGTTGGGGTCGACTTTTGCGCGAATCTGCTGCGCGCGCTTAGACAGTTTAGCCATGATCAGAGACCCTCCACGTTCAAGCCCATGCTACGCGCGCTACCGGCAATGGTGCGCACGGCAGCGTCAAGATCGGAAGCCGTCAGATCCGGCTCCTTGGTCTTGGCGATCTCTTCGAGCTGCTCGCGAGTAACGGTACCGACCTTCTTCTTGTTCGGCTCACCAGAACCGGACTTGATGCCAGCGGCCTTTTTCAGCAGCACGGCAGCAGGCGGCGTCTTGGTGACGAACGTGAAGCTACGGTCGGAGTAGACGGTGATGACGACTGGCGTCGGCAGACCCGGCTCGATCTCTTGAGTTGCTGCGTTGAACGCTTTGCAGAACTCCATGATGTTCACACCGTGCTGACCCAGGGCCGGGCCGACGGGGGGACTGGGATTGGCTTTACCTGCAGCAACCTGCAGTTTGATGTAAGCCTGTACTTTCTTGGCCATTGCTCGCTCCGTTTGGGTATTAGCGCCTTGCGGCTCCCCGTTTAGCAGCGCGCCGACCAGAGGCCAGCGCACAAAGAAAACGTTTTAAAACAGTAACTTTCAAACAACAATCTTTCAAACAGCAGCTTTAACACAAGCGGCATTAAAGCTGCTGTTACAACTTACTCTTTCTCGACCTGAGAGAACTCAAGTTCGACCGGCGTCGCCCGACCGAAGATCAGTACGCTGACCTGCAGGCGACTCTTGTCGTAGTTGACCTCTTCGACCACGCCATTGAAGTCGGCAAACGGACCGTCGATGACGCGAACCGACTGACCGGGTTCGAACATGGTCTTGGGACGCGGCTTGTCGGTGCCATCTTTGACCCGACGCAGAATCGCTTCGGCTTCGCGCGAGGTGATCGGCGCCGGCTTCTCCTTGGTACCACCGATGAAACCCATTACACGGGGCGTCTCGTTGACCAGGTGCCAGGTCTCGTCGACCATCTCCATCTCGACCAGTACGTAGCCGGGATAGAACTTACGCTCGCTCTTGCGCCGCTTGCCATCGCGCATCTCGACGACTTCTTCGGTCGGCACCAGAATCTCACCAAAGAGATCCTCCATACCGTGCATTTTCACCCGCTCGATGAGCGAGCGCATGACGTGCTTTTCGAAGCCGGAGTAGGCGTGGACGACGTACCAACGTTTGGACATGAAAACTCCTAACCAATGACGCCGGACATCGCCCAGCTAAGCAGCGTGTCGATCAACCACAGCACTAGGCCCACCACCATGACGGCGACCAGCACGATAGCCGTGGTCTGAATCGTTTCCGGGCGCGTCGGCCAGACGACCCGCTGAATCTCTTTCTTGGCGTCGCGCGCAAGCGTCAACAAAGCGCGACCCTTGGTCGTCGACATCGCGATTAGCGCCGCTACGGCGCAGAGCGCCACAACACCCAGCACGCGGTACAAAAGACCCACATCGACGAAATAGGTATTGCCCACCACGGCGATCGCCACCAACGCAACGACCGCTGCCCACTTGAGCCCGTCATGGCGCGTCTGCTGCACCTCAGCACCGTGCTTTACAGAACCAGGCTTCATAAAACGAGACTCCTAAGGGCTGGCGAACAATAAAGGAATTTGGAAAAAAGACATACCAGCCTGGGGAAGACTGGCAGGCCAGGAGGGAATCGAACCCCCAACCTGCGGTTTTGGAGACCGCTGCTCTGCCAATTGAGCTACTGGCCTATATCGTCTGCACAGCTCTCTTTGCGAGAGCCCATGCAATAGCGGGCGCTATCGTAGCGAAGAAATCTTCGCGTGACAAGCCCTACCTTCATCCACGCAAGGCGCGCTAGATAAAGACAAAAAAAGCGAGCTTAGCTCGCTTTCTCTGCAATGTGGAGCTCATGGACGGAATTGAACCGTCGACCTCACCCTTACCAAGGGTGTGCTCTACCCCTGAGCTACATGAGCGCAAAACACATCAACTGGAGCGGGCGGCGGGAATCGAACCCGCACCATCAGCTTGGAAGGCTGAGGTTCTACCATTGAACTACGCCCGCTTAACCACTGCCAGAATGACAAGCCGTCGGACGCCGAACGTTAGACAATATCCACTACCGGCTTTCATTCCGCAACACGACCAGATCATGCTGCTTAAATCTTGGTGGAGGGGGAAGGATTCGAACCTTCGAAGCTTTCGCGGCAGATTTACAGTCTGCTCCCTTTGGCCACTCGGGAACCCCTCCAACGTGGCGGCACATTATGCCAGCCATCCAAACAGAGTCAAGATCGAAAACCACTTATTTCATCGAATCTTACGCGCCCTACTGGCCTTGACCAGCAGAACCATCTGCCTGGAACGCGCAGCATTGTGTCAAAGCAGCATCGAGAATGCAAGGCCTGCACGGATTTTTTCTAGCACCACCGGCTCGGGCACCCGCGGGGCACCGGACATTTTACCCGCCCGCTCGGCTAGCGTTAGCGGAAAGCAGGCCTCGAGCCCACCGTAGACCATATCCGGCCAAACCGCGTGGGGCACCTGCACGCCACGCGAGACCACGCGGGCATCACCACCGGTGAGCAGCATCGGCAGCGCTACGCTCTGCTGATCGCACACTTCGCTATAGATACGATTGATGGCACTCACCGCTGCCATATAAATGCCGTGATTGACCGCGTCCGCCGTACGCCGCCCAGGCTCCAACAGCGCATCGGATTCGCTATCCGGGTCGATGGCGACGTTGCGCGTCCCCAGCTTCAGGCTCTCCTTCATTAGCCGAAGTCCTGGCATGATGAAGCCCCCCAAGTGCGTTCCGCCAGGCAGCACGAAGTCGATGGTGATGGCGCTACCGCAGTCGACGGCGCAACACCCGCCCGCCAACTGATAGCCTGCCAGCGCCCCCATCCAGCGATCCACGCCCAGACGGTGCGGCTCCTCGTAGCCGTTGACCACGCCCAGCGCCTCGGGCGCGGAGCGCGCTACGTGCACATGGCGCACGCGGCGTCGCAGCAACGCCACGGTCTCTTCCAGCACGGCGGCGCGAGCCACGCTCGATATGCGCACCGCCTCTACCACGTCGAGATCGGGAATGTCCGCGCCGGGGCGCCACTCTTCACGGGTCCAGACCGCGCCACGCGAACGAATCTCGCTGCTGGTGACATCCTTTAGCCGCCACTTGGAGAGCGTATTACCAATATCCAGATCCAGAATCATAAGCGCCTGCGTACGCTGATCTCACCACCCGCCAAACGGCGCGACTGGCCTTGCTCGACGACCCATAAATTGCCGCTGTCGTCGACGTCGCCCGCGACGGCGTCGCGGGTCTCACCGCCCTGGATCACCCGAATCGGCAACCCCGCATAGGCGTGATGGGCATTCCAGTCGTCGCGCCAGGCGGCAAAGCCCTGCCGCTCGAAGTCGGCAAGCATGGGCAGAAGCCCGCCCATGAGGTCGGCAGCCAAGGCGTTGCGCGACACGTTAGGGTTAGCCTCGAAAAGTCCCGCCACCGGCTGGTCGATCGACGCGCGCAGAGCAGGCGGAATCAATAGGTTCATCCCCATCCCGATGACCACGTCGCATGGCCCTTCGGCATCGCCCGTGACCTCGACCAGAATACCCGCCAGTTTTCCAAGTTCCGCTTCGGGCGTGGTCAGCAAAATATCGTTGGGCCATTTTAGCCGCGGCGAAACGCCATGCTGTTCGAGTACCTTGGCCACCACGACACCCACGGCAAGGCTCAATCCTTCGAGCGTGGCGATACCGGACTCGAAGCGCCAGCCCAGCGAGATCATCAAATTCTGTCCCCAGGGCGTTTGCCAGGTGCGACCCCGCCGCCCTCGCCCGGCAGTTTGCAGCTCGACCAGGCAGACTTCGCGATGCCCCGCCCCCTGCTTGAAGCGCTGACGAAGGAATTCGTTGCTAGAAGGAAGGTGGTCCTCGACGAACAGCCGCGCCAGATGATGGCGGGCAGCGGTCGGCAGCTGGGAAACGATGGCCGCTCCAGCTAACGGCTCATGGCGATGCGCCAGGCGATACCCCCGCCCCTTGACCGCGATCAGCTCGATGCCGAGGGCTTCCAGTTTTTTTAGCTGTTTCCATACCGCAGCCCGGGAAACGCCCTGCGCCTCGCCGAGCGCTTCGCCGGAATGGACGTCGCCATCGCTTAACAAACGCATCAGGTTACCGATGGTCATGTGCCTGCCCCAACTGGGAAAACGGCTATCTTAACGGATGCGGCTAGAGGGCGAAAACAACCGCCTTTGGGTAATTGACGTAATGCATAGCGCCCTACCCAGAACAGACAGCGCTGGTAGTCGACCGAACCAAACCCTATAATGCCGCCCTATTTTCCCAGCAGGATCGCGTCGTGATCGAGAATCTTCGCAACATTGCCATCATCGCCCACGTTGACCACGGCAAGACTACCTTGGTAGACAAGCTGTTGAGTCAGTCGGGCACGCTAGACCGCAAGGCCGAAGGCCAAGAGCGGATCATGGACTCCAACGACCAGGAAAAGGAACGCGGCATCACCATCCTGGCCAAGAACACTGCCATTCGCTGGCAGGACGGCGCCGGCACCCAGTACCACATCAACATCGTGGACACCCCTGGGCACGCCGACTTCGGCGGCGAAGTAGAGCGTGTCATGTCGATGGTCGACTCGGTCCTTCTGCTGGTCGACGCGGTAGATGGCCCGATGCCACAGACGCGTTTCGTTACCCAGAAAGCCTTTGATCGTGGCCTCAAGCCGATCGTGGTGGTCAACAAGATCGACCGCCCTGGCGCGCGTCCGGATTGGGTCATCGACCAGATCTTCGATCTGTTCGATAACCTCGGCGCGTCCGACGAGCAGCTCGACTTCCCGATCATCTACTGCTCGGCGCTCAACGGCATTGCCGGTATGGAGCCCGAGGAGCTGGCCGACGACATGAACCCCATGTTCCAGGCCATCGTCGACATCGTCGAGCCGCCCAAGGTCGAGATCGACGGACCCTTCCAGATGCAGATCTCGGCGCTCGATTACAACAGCTACGTTGGCGTCATCGGCCTTGGCCGCATCATGCGCGGTAGCGTCAAGCCCAACCAGCAGATCAGCGTCATCACCAAGGAAGGCCAGACCCGCAAGGGCAAGGTCGGTCAGGTGATGACCCATATGGGCCTCGAGCGCGTTCAGACCCAAGAAGCCACGGCGGGCGACATCGTCTGCATCACCGGCATCGAAGATCTGGCGATCTCCGACACCCTGTGCGATCCGACGGCGGTCGAAGCCCTGCCTGCGCTCTCGGTCGACGAGCCTACCGTCTCCATGACCTTCCAGGTCAACGACTCGCCCATGGCCGGTCGCGACGGTAAGTACGTCACCAGCCGTAACATCAAGGATCGCCTCGAGCAGGAACTGATCCACAACGTAGCGCTGCGCGTCGAGCAGGGCGAAACGCCCGAGAAGTTCAAGGTATCCGGGCGCGGTGAATTGCACCTGTCGGTACTGATCGAAACCATGCGTCGCGAAGGCTTCGAACTCGCCGTGGGCCGCCCCGAGGTCATCATCAAAGAGATCGATGGCGTCAAGCAGGAGCCCTACGAAGAAGTCATCATCGACTGTGAAGAGCAGCACCAGGGCGCCATCATGGAGGAACTCGGCTACCGCAAGGGCGAGATGACCAACATGAACCCCGACGGTAAGGGTCGCGTACGTCTGGACTTCATGATCCCGGCGCGCGGCTTGATCGGCTTCCGCGGTCAGTTCATGACCCTGACCTCGGGCACCGGCATCCTCACCAGCCGCTTCGATCACTACGGCGATCTCAAGCCTGATGCCGCCATCGAGCGTCGCAACGGTGTTATGGTCTCCATGGTCGACGGCAAGGCGCTGGCCTACGCCCTCTACGCTCTGCAGGATCGCGGCAAGCTGATCATCGATCACGGCACCGAGGTCTACGAAGGTATGCTGGTCGGTATTCACAGCCGCGCCAACGACCTGGTGGTCAACCCCACTAAAGGCAAGAAGCTCGACAACATGCGCGCCTCGGGCAACGACGAGAACATCGTGCTGACCCCGCCGGTACGCTTCAGCCTCGAACAGGCGATCGAGTTCCTGGACGACGACGAGCTGGTCGAAATCACGCCCAACTTCATCCGCCTGCGCAAGAAGTTCCTCAAGGAAAACGAGCGCAAGCGCGCCAAGAAGTAATAGCGCCAGCAACTCTGCTGTTGTTCTACAAAGCCCACCCTCGCGGTGGGCTTTTTCGTGCGCGCACCCAACTAAGATGCGCTAGAGCCAGCGTTCGAGCCGGGCGACGTGGCTGAACCAGGCGTTGAGCTGGCGCCAAGTGCTGCCGGGTTCTTCGGTTAGCACGCGGTACTCGCCGTTGTGGCGGTAGTGCCATTCGAGCCCCGCCTCACTCTGGCGTACCTGATAGCTGATAGCGGGCGACTGACCAATGCGCACGAGTTCTTCGAACTCGGCCACCAGCGAAGCGCTTTCGGCCAGCACGCCGACTTCGCTGTTCCACAGCACCGAGCGCGGGTCGGCGTTGAACGAGCCGACGAAGAGCTTATCGTCGTCGAAGCCGAGCGCCTTGATGTGCAACGCCGACGCCGAACGCCCCGGCACGCGCAGCGCCTGGCCAGCGTCGTCCTCCTGCTCGGGGCGTAGCTCGAAAAGATCGATACCGTGCGCTAGCAGACGTTCGCGCCAGGGGGCGTAGGCGCCGTGTACCACGGCGGCGTCGGTAGAGGCCAGCGAGTTGGTGATGATGTCGATGTCGACACCGCGATCGGCCAGCGCCGTCAGCCGCTCGACACCCCACTCGGTGGGCACGAAATAGGCCGAGATGACCACCAGGCGCTCGCTTGGGTCGGTGGCGGCGCGTAAATCGCCGAGCAGCGTCTCCTGCCACTCGGGAGTATGCGACCAGCCAGGCTTGCCAGGGGCGTCCCACAGCGCCGTGCCCTCGCCCCAGTGCAGCCGCTCCCAGGGCGGGGCGATGCGCGGCTGGCGGCGCAGGCGCACGAAATACTCGGCGTCGGCGTTGGCTTCGAGCCAAGCCTCAAGCGACGCCTTGAGCAAACGCCAGGCGTCGTCTTCCGCCGGGTGATAGCGGGCGATGGGCTGGGCGAGGCCGTGATTCCAGTAGAGATCGAAACCGTGCGAGAGCTCGTTCACGACGGGGCCGATGGCGACCAGATCGAGGTCGGTGAAGTTGCGCGTGTCATCAGCATCGAAATATTCGTCGCCGAGGTTACGACCACCGACGATGGCCACACTGTTGTCGGCGATCCACAGTTTGTTGTGCATGCGCCGATGCTGACGCACGGGGTCGCCAAAGGCCGCCAGCACCCGCGTCCATAAATGGCTTCGGCCAAGGGGCATGGCGTTGTAGACGCGCACCTCGACATTGGGGTGGGTCGCCAACGCCGCCAGGCGGTCGCCCTGGCCAATGGCCCCCATGTCGTCGATCAGCAGGCGCACCCGCACGCCCTTTTCGGCGGCGCTCAAAAGGCGCGCAAGGATCAGCCGCGTGGTTTGGCCATCGCCCAGCAGATAGGTCTGAATATCCAGCTCGCGCTCGGTCTGATGAATGAGTCCAGCGCGCACCGCGAAGGCTTCCTGGCCGTTGGCGAGCAGCGAAAAACCGTCGCGAGCGCCCTCGCCGTGCTCGGCGAGCCGCTGGGCGGCCTGCCGCCCCAACCAGGTCGCACGGGCCGCCTCGCTATCGAGCGACACGCTGTGCTCGCGCATGACCGCCTGCGAGCAGCCGGTCATGCCGCCTAGCGCCAGCGCGCAGGCGACCAGCGTACCGATGAAGGACGTACCACTGAGACGACGTGGAGTCGCCATCAGTCGCGCTCACCCTGGCGCTCGGCGCGCGCCTTGCGCGCCCTATTTCGCCGGTAGAGCCTGGCCAGCGCCACGCCCAAGGCGCAGACGATCATCGCCGCCAACACGCCGCCCTGCCAGGGCCGGGCGGCGTCGCCCAACACCGTTTCCAGAGTGATGATCATAATGAAGCCCAGCGCCTGGGAGCCAATGGCCCAAACTCTAAGCGGGTCGAAAGCCGGTGCTGGCATGGCGTTCTCCGTCATCGCCGATTTGCATGCTAAGGTGGCCCAGTGTACCCGTTTATCGAGACGACCATGAATGCTATTGCGCTGGGGCCCGTTCTGCTCTCCTTACCCCGTCTTTACGCTCTGCTTTGCGCGCTTGCCCTGCTTTTGGCCCTGCGCTTTCTATTGGGTCTGCCCAAAGCCGTACTGGCGCGCTATACCACCGGGCTGATCCTTGCCTGGCTCGTCGGCGCCCGCCTGGCGCACATCGTGCTTCACCACGAAAGCTATGTCCTCGCACCGCTCGATGCCATCAAACTGTGGCAACCGGGCTACCACCCCGTCGGCGGCTGGCTAGGCGCGCTTGTCTGGAGCCTCTGGGCCCTGCGCGGGCGCTGGCTCGCGCTCGGCGGCGCCGCAGTACTGCTCACCGGCACGTCGCTGGTTTGGCTGGCCCTGGTCAGCGTGATGCCGGGCGGTTCGGCGTTTCCCGTGGCGCGTATTCCCGCGCTGAGCCTCGAGGATCTCGACGGCCATTCGGTCGATCTCTCCGACCTCGCCGATGGCGGGATGCCGGTGGTGGTCAATCTTTGGGCCACTTGGTGCCCGCCCTGCCGCCGTGAAATGCCGCTGTTGCAGGAGCTCGAAGCCCAAGGCGAGGTGCGCGTCGTGGTCGTCAACCAGGGTGAGGAGCTGCTGCCCGTGGTGCGCTATCTCGACGAGCAGTCGCTGCACTTTACCCATGCGCTGCGTGATCCGAGCCAGACGCTAATGACCACCGTCGAAGCGCCGGGCTTACCCACTACTATCCTGTTTGATGCCGACGGTACGACACGGGACATCCACGTCGGCGAGCTGACCCGCGCTCACCTGGCAAGCTGGCTCGACGATTGAGCGTTTAGGCGCTTAATCCTTTCTCCCCTTTGCGTTAGAATCGCCCGCCCTGTTGCCGCCTGCCCCGCCGCGGGCGGCACGACCCGTTTTGCAACCCCGAGGCATCATGAGCGATTTTTCCCCCGGCCAGCGCTGGATCAGCGACGGCGAAGCCGAGCTTGGACTCGGCACCGTGCTGAACTGCGACGCCCGTAGCGTGACCATCTTGTTCGGTGCCAGCCAGGAAACCCGTACCTATAACACCCGCCAAGCGCCGCTGACCCGCGTTCAGTTCGGCAGCGGCGACCGTGTGCTTGCCGCAGAGGGCTGGCAGATGGTGGTCGACGACAGCAAAGAGAGCCGTGGGCTGATCGTCTATATTGGCGAGGACGAGCACGGCGCCCTGCGCGAGCTGCCCGAAACCAAGCTCGCCGACACCATGCAGTTCGATCAGGCGCGCGACCGCCTGCTGACCGGCCAGGTGGATCGCAACGACTGGTTCGATCTGCGCTTTCGCACCCTGCACCACTACCAGCGCATTGAACAGCACGGCGCCTTGGGCTTTTCCGGGCCACGCATCGACCTGATTCCTCACCAGCTCTACATTGCCGACGAAGTCGCCCATCGCCACGCCCCGCGGGTGCTGCTCGCCGACGAAGTGGGCCTGGGCAAGACCATCGAGGCCGGGCTGATTTTGCACCGCCTGCTGCTCACCGGGCGCATCGAGCGCGCGCTGATCCTCGTACCCGACAGCCTCACGCACCAGTGGCTGGTCGAGCTACTGCGTCGTTTCTCGCTCAGCGTAACGCTGCTCGACGAGCACCAGAGCCAGGCCCACGGCAGCGCCAACCCCTTCGAGAGCGGCCAGCTGATTCTGGCAAGCCAGGGGTGGCTATTTGCCAACCCGCAGCGCCAAGCCCAAGCGCTCGCCAGTCGCTTCGATCTGCTCATCGTCGACGAGGCGCACCACCTGGACTGGAGCGAAGCGGCCAGCGGCCCAGGCTACCAGTGCGTCGAGCAGCTCGCCGCCGACATCGCCGGTCTCTTGCTACTAACCGCCACCCCCGAACAGATGGGCGTGGCGAGCCACTTTGCCCGCTTGCGCCTGCTCGACCCCGAGCGCTACCACGACCTTGCCCGCTTCAAGGCCGAAGAGCAGCACTATACCGAGGTGGCCGCCGCCATCGACGCCCTCGAGGCGCTGCCGGGTAACGCCGCAGCCGCCGAGCGCCTGGAAGCAGTGATCGACGACCGCGACAGCCGCGCGCTGCTCGCAACGCTAAACCACGCCGAGTCCAGCAGCGAGCAGCAGGCCACGGCACGCGATCAGTTGCGCGATGCCCTGCTCGACCGCCACGGCACCGGGCGGGTGATGTTTCGCAATAGCCGCCGTCACGTTGGCGGCTTTCCCGCGCGCCATCTGCACCTGGCGCCTCTGGCACCGCCTTCGGCCTACCGCCGCGTCATGCGCCGTCTGGAGCGCGACGACGACTACCTCGACGAGTTGCTGATCGAAACCGGCATGGACCACCCGGACGTGCTGATCTATCCCGACGCCATGTACCGCGAACTTGGCGACGACCCGCTCAACGCCGAGCCTTGGTGGCAGATCGACCCGCGCGTCAATTGGCTGCTAGAGCGCTTGAGTGACGTCGAGAACGGCTTCGCCAATGAAAAAGTACTGGTCATCGCCCACCACCGCGCCACCGCCGAAGGGATCGCCGAAGGGCTACGCGTACTTGGCGGCTACCACGCGCCGGTGTTCCACGAGGGGCTGTCGCTGATCGAGCGCGACCGCGCTGCTGCCGCCTTCGCCGACGAAGAGGACGGCTGCCAGGTACTGGTGTGCTCGGAGATCGGCTCGGAGGGGCGTAACTTCCAGTTCTGTCGCCATCTGGTGATGTTCGATCTGCCCCAGCATCCCGATCAGCTCGAACAGCGCATCGGCCGTCTCGATCGTATCGGCCAGCGTCACGCCATCGAGATCCACGTGCCCACCTTCGAGGCCAGCCCCGGCGAGCGCCTGCTGCGCTGGTATAACGAGGGGATGGACGCCTTCAGCGCGCCCCACGGTATCGGCAGCGATCTTTTCGACGCCTTCGGCGATGCCCTGGCCGATGCGCTGCTCGACGATGAGATGCTCGACGATATTATTGAGGAGACGCGTACCCTGCTCACCGCGCGCCAGGCCGAGCGCGACGCCGGGCGCAACCGCCTGCTCGAACTCAACGCCTGCCGCCCGGTCAAGGCCGAACGCGTCATCGAGGCCATTCGTAGCCTCGACGACGATAGCGCGCTGCCGCGCTATGTCGAGCGCGCCCTGGACATCTTCGGAGTCGATAGCCAGGAGCTCGGCGGCGACCTCTTCCACCTCCAGCCCAGCCCGCAGATGCTCGACGGCCTGCCGGGGCTGGTAAAAGGCGAAGAGGGCTTTACCGCGACCTACCGACGCGATCTGGCGCTCGCCCGCGACGACGTCCAGCGTCTCTCCTGGGAGCACCCGCTGCTGCGCGAGATGATGGGGCGTATTCTCGACGGCACCATGGGTAACACGGCGCTGGCGCTGCTGCGCCATCCGGCGATTCCCAGCGGCCGCGTCATGGCCGAACTTATCTTTCGCACCCACTGCCCGGCCCCGAAAGCGCTGCACCTCAACCGCTTCCTGCCCCCCACGGCCGTGCGCGTACTGCTCGACGAGTCGGGCGCCAACCTCACCGACAAGATCTCCTTCACCGGGCTCTCCAAGAACCTACAGAAGGTCAACAAGTCGCTGGCGCGGGATCTGATCAAAAGCCGTCATGAGGCTCTACGTGGCCTGCTGGTGCAGGGTGAGAGCGAAGCCGAACGCGAGCTACCCAGCATCGTCGAGGCTGCCGAGACGCGCATGCGCCAACAGCTCGACGCCGAGCTTGCACGCCTGAGTGCGCTTGCCGAGCATAACCCGGCAGTGCGCCAGAGCGAGCTCAGCGCGCTGGTCGCCGAGCGTCAGACGCTCAGCGACGCCATCGAGAATACCCGCCTGCGCCTGGACGCCGTGCGGGTGATCATCACCGTCGATGCCGAGGGCTGATCAGAGCGTTCACATTAGCGCGCCAATATCTCGCTCAAGGCCGTATCGAGGGTGGGATAGCGAAAGGTGAACCCGGCCGCCTGCAGGCGCGCCGGGCGCATGTCCGCCCCGGTCAGGAGCAGCCGCGACATTTCACCCAGCGCCGCCTTCAACACGAAGGCGGGGGCTACGAAGGGTGCCGGGCGTTTGAGCGTGCGCGCCAGCGTACGCGTGAACTCGGCGTTGGTGACCGGCTGAGGAGCGCTGGCGTTGAACGGTCCGTCCAATGCCTCGTTTTCGAGCAGAAAAACGATGACCTCGACGAGATCGTCGCGGTGAATCCACGGCATGAACTGACGCCCGCTGCCTAGGCGAGCACCTAGCCCCAGCTTGAATGGCGGTAGCATCTTTTCCAGGCTACCGCCGCCAGCATCGAACACCAAGCCAGTACGCAGCAGTGCCAAGCGGATGTCGAGCTCGCTTAACGGCTGCGCCGCGGCCTCCCACTCGGCGCAAAGCCGGTGGGCGAACTCGGGGTGCGGCGGCGTCTCTTCGCTCACCTCACGATCACCCTGGTCGCCGTAATAGCCCATCGCCGAACCCGATACCGCCACGCGCGGCAGCGCCTGACCGTTGGCCGCAAGCTGCTGGCAGAGCATTACCAGCTGTGCTGTCGCTTCCAGGCGCGAATCGAGCAGACGGCGCTTTTGCGCCGCGCTCCAGCGTTTGGCGGCGATGGACTCGCCCGCCAGATTGACGATGGCCTCTGGCGGCGCATCGATGAACGCCTGGGCGCTGTCGCGAATGTCGCATCCGGGCAGGCGTTCGCGCACTTTGTGCGGCGTGCGTGACACGACCTGCACCGCGTGCCCGAGTGCGTTGAGCCGCTGGCATAGCCGCTGCCCAACGAAACCGCTTCCTCCGGTGATCAATACGCGCATGGTGGGCTCCTGATGAGTGAGTGGTGAGTGATTATACCAACCCTCTACACGTCTGCTACAATATGAGCATTAACGCGAGCGATAGCAGCGCCCCGGCGTGCTGAAAGGTCTACGAGAATCTTGACCAGGGCTTAGCCAGCACTACGTTCTTACCATAGTCCATTCGCCTTGGGCTGATGAGTAAATACCCATGATGTGCGCCTCATGGTGTGCCACATGATTGATTAGTAAGCCCTGATCGAGCCGTCGCGATTGCGGCAAGAGGTTGTACCCATGAGCAACAAGTTGTACAAAGGGGCATGGCGGTTCTGTAACCACTCCTGCATTCGCGTCCTCTTAGACGGCAGCCCGAGCTACAGCCGTGTATCACTTTCGCTCGCGCGAGCATCAATGGATCAACGCAGCATCCCACGCTGCCCGTAATTAAGAGGCACTGGCGCCCATGAGCAACAAGGCGACCCACTCCCCCGATACCCCGCTCTATCCCATTCGCGAGGTATCTCGCCTGACGGGCGTCAATTCGGTCACCCTGCGCGCCTGGGAGCGCCGCTACGGCCTGATTCGGCCTCAGCGTACGCCCAAGGGGCATCGCCTCTACGCTCAGGACGATATTTCACGTATCGAGCGCATTCTGCAGTGGCTCAACCGTGGCGTACCGGTCAGCCAAGTGGTCGACCTGCTCGATCAGCCGGAAACCATTGAGGCGCCGATGCCCGACGCCGGCGACTGGGAGAGTCAGGTCAATCAGCTCCAGGGCGTGATCGAAGCGCTCGACATGCCGCGTCTCGAAGCGCTCTACCACCAAAGCTTGGCGCTCTACCCCATGAGCGTGATGGTCAACGAACTCTGGCATCCGGTGATTAAACGCCTGGAAGCCAAGTGGGTCGATGAGCCTGACGAGCTGGTACGCCGCACCCTCGAAACCTTCTTGCGCAGCCAAGTGGGCATTCGGTTGCACTACGCCAACCAAGCCACGCGCGGCCCGCTGATCCTGCTCAACACTATGCCCGATGACCCTGGGCCGATGTGGATGCTGCTGATCGCGCTGATGGCCAGCGAGCAGGGCTACCGTATCCAGATCCTCGATCACACCCTGGCGCTGGAAGCGCTGCCCCAGGCCGTTTCTCGCCTGCACTGTTCGATGGTGTTGCTGTGCAGCGGCCAGCGCGAACAGGATGACTACTATCGCGAGGCGCTGCCCATCGCCGCTGAGGCGCTCAACGTGCCGCTGGGGGTATGCGGGGAAGTTGCTCGCCTGCGCGATCACGATCTGCGCCGAAGCCCGGTGCACGTGCTTGGCGACGACATTCCCCAGGCCGTCGCTCGGCTGCGCCCACTGCTGCGCGAGACCGGCGTGTTCTAGTCTAGCGCCGCGTCATTTCTGCCCTGGCAACGCTGGGGCAGTCTAGATTTTGGCAAGGAGGCCGTGCATGGCTCGACAGCTCGTTTGGTTGCGCAGCGATCTGCGCGTTCACGATAACAGCGCGCTGGAAGCGGCGGCTGCCAAGGGGCCAGTGATCGCGGTCTTTTTGCGCAGCGTGCCGCAGTGGCAGGCGCACGGCCACGGCGCCAACAAGATCACCTTCTGGCAGCGTGGCGTGGCAGCGGTTAAAGAAGCACTAGAGGGGCTCAACGTCCCCCTTTTGCACCGCGACATCGACCACTATGACCAAGCCCCCAAGGCGCTACTCGAGATCGCCCGCCAACACGATATCGCCACGCTGCATTTCAACTACGAATACCCGCTCAACGAGCGCCGCCGCGACGACGCAGTCATTGCCGCCTTCAAGAACGCCGAGCTTGGCATTCACGGCCATCACGACGAAATCGCCTTCGCCCCCGGCACGCTTTTAACCGGCAAGGAGGAGTACTACAGCGTCTTCACGCCCTTCGCCAAGGCTTGGCATAGCCGTCTTGAAGCGCACCATTTGGCGCTGCGCGATACCCCCAAGGCACAGAGAAAGCTAACGCTTAAGAGTGACCCGCTGCCCGCGCTACCCGACCTTGATGCCGAGCCAATCGATGGCCGCCAATGGCCCGCCGGTGAAGACGCCGCAGGCGATGCCCTCGAGCGCTTTTTACGCTTTCGCGCTCGCCACTACCAAAAGCAGCGTGATTTTCCTGCGCTACGGGGCACCAGCGAGCTCTCCGCCTACTTGTCGCTCGGCATGATCTCCCACCGCCAGTGCCTGCAGGCGATACTGCACGACAATGGCGGCCATCTGGGCGACGGCGACGCGGGTTTGACCACCTGGGCCAACGAACTGATCTGGCGTGAGTTCTATCGCCACGTGTCGTTTGGCTTTCCCGAGGTATGCCGCCATGAACCCTTCAAGGCGTCGACTCAAAAGCTCAAATGGCGCGACGATGAGACAGGCTTCAAGGCGTGGTGCGAGGGGCGTACGGGCTACCCGCTAGTCGATGCCGCCATGCGCCAGTTGGTTGCCACCGGTTGGATGCACAACCGCCTGCGCATGGTGGTAGCGATGTTTTTGAGCAAGCACCTACTGATCGACTGGCGCCGAGGCGAGGCGTTTTTCATGGCGCATCTGATCGACGGCGATTTCTGCTCGAACAACGGCGGCTGGCAGTGGGCCGCCTCCACGGGTACCGATGCCGCGCCCTATTTTCGTATCTTTAACCCCACCACCCAGTCACGCCGCTTCGATCCCGAAGGCGGGTTCATCGCCCAATGGCTGCCGGAACTTGCCGAGCTACCCGCCAAGGCGCGCCATGCGCCGCCGCGCGACATGCTCACCCAGCTCGACTACCCAGCGCCCATCGTCGACCACAAGGCCGCCCGCCAGCGCGCGCTCGACGCCTTCAAGGCGCTCTGAAAAAGACGTCCGGAGTAAAAGCGACTCGCTACAACAGCTCCCTTGCAGCGCTCAGGCGCTGCTCCAACTCGTCGGCGGGTTGCGGGCGGGCGAAGTAGTAGCCCTGCACAATGGGGCAGCCCGCATCGATGAGGAACTGGCACTGCTGCTGGGTCTCCACGCCTTCGGCGATCACCTCGAGCCCCATGCCGCGCGCCATCGCCAGCACGGCCGTGACGATGGCGGCATCGGCCTGGTCATGGGGCAACTCACGAATGAAGGCGCGGTCGAGCTTGATCTTGTCGACCGGCAGGCGTTTGAGATAGCCAAGCGACGAATAGCCGGTACCAAAGTCGTCGATGGCGATCTGATACCCCTGCTGGCGCAGCGCCTCAAGACGCGGCGCCATGTCGCCAGCGCGCTCGTCGAGCAGCACCGACTCGGTGAGTTCGAGCCCGATCTGCCAGGGTGAGAGCTGGTAGCGCTTGAGGCAACTGGCCAACTGCGCCTCCAAATCCCCCTGAAATAGCTGCAGTGCCGAAATGTTGACCCAGATGGTCAGCGCTGGCATACCGCTATGGCGCCAATGCGCCTGCTGAGCGCAGGCTTTTTCGATGACCCAGGTGCCGAGCTCGGCCATGAGGCCGTGGCGCTCGGCGAGAGGAATGAAGTGGGCAGGCGAAATCATGCCCTGCTGAGGGTGGCGCCAGCGCAAAAGCGCTTCCATTCCCACTGTTTCACCACTTTGACTTGCGTGCTGGGTCTGGAAGTGTAGCTCTAGCTGATCGCCCGAGATCAGCGCTTCGCGCAGGTCGCTCACTAATGCCAGTTGGGGGCTGTCCTGCTGATCCAGCGCAGGGCGAAAGCGCAGGCTATGGTTGCGCCCCAGGCGCTTGGCGCCGTATAGCGCCGACTCCAAGCGCTGAAACAAGATACCCGAATCGCGGCCATCCTCGGGTGCTCGACAGCTGCCGATGGTCAATCCCAAGCGCAGAGAGTGATCATCGACTTCGAAGGGGCGGCTCATGTGCTCGCGCAGCGCGGCGATCCACTTGTCATGGTCATCGAAGGTGGTAGTACGAATGACCATGAACTCGTCGCCACCTAGCCGTCCCACTACGCTACCCGCGACATACCCCGCCAGGCGCTGGGCAAAGCGGGCCAAGAGGCGGTCGCCCTGCTCGACACCCAAACTATCGTTGACCGACTTTAGGCCGTCGATATCGATCAGAGCGATATCGAGGCTCTCCCCCGCGCGCAGGTGGCGCAGGCGCGAGGCCATGAGATCGTGCAGCCGCCGACGGTTGGGCAGGCCGGTCAAAGGGTCTTCGTAGCCGATGCGGCGTAGATCGTGCTCGCGCGCCTTCTGCGCCGAAATATCGGTAAAGAGGTGGATGAAGTGGGTGATCTCACCGCGGCGGTCGGTCACCGCGCGCACCTTTAGCCATTCGGGGTACTCGTCGCCGGGCTTGCGCCGGTTCCACATCTCGCCTTCCCAGCGCCCGGTGCTTTTTAGCGTATTCCAAAACTTCTGGTAGAACGCTTTGTCGTGGCGCGGAGCGGCAAGGCTTTCGAGGGTGCGCCCTTGGATCTCGGCCGCGGTGAATCCGGTGATCTCGGTAAAGGCGGGGTTGATCGCCAGCACTCGATTGTGGGCATCGCTGATCGCCATGGCATCACTGGTGAGCGCAAGCGCACTCTGGGCAAGCTCAAGGCGCTGGCGCTGACGTCGCAGTTGGCGGTAGGCATCCCAGCCGCCAAGCGCTACGACCACCACCGCGACCAGGCGCAGCGTGGCATCGGGCAGCCATATGCAGGCAGGCAGCGCCGCCAGCGCCGCCCATACCAATGGACGATTGAGAGAAACGGGGAGCCACATGGCTATTCGCTCTGCCCTCTATCTGAACCCAACTTCCAGAACCCAACTTCATCGCAGGGCAAAACCCTCTGTACGATAGTAGCTTACGCCATCATGCCGATAATGTGGGCGTTTGGATACCGAAATCATCGCTCCAAGCGCAATCATCGTTGGGCATTCAACGCTTGCCCGATACGTAGCGAACGCCTTGCGTTAACGCCTTTATTCGAGCGTGCAGCAAAGGCCTACGGCAAAAAGGATAACCCCGTGTTACGTGCATTCATCACCGCCGAGAAGTAGACTAGGCGTGCCCTGCGGGCCGTTTTTCGGTACTCCGCCTCGGCTTGGGTGCCTAAGCGGCCTACGACCATCTTGATATTCGGAACGATTCAGTGACCAAGCAACACTCCTTTGATCGCGAAGAACTGCTGGCTTGCTCGCGCGGCGAGCTTTTCGGCCCCGGAAACGCACAGCTTCCGGCGCCCAACATGCTCATGCTCGACCGCATCACTCACATCGCCGAAGAGGGCGGTGAATACGGCAAAGGCGAGCTGATCGCCGAGCTCGATATCCATCCCGACCTGTGGTTCTTCGACTGCCACTTCCCGGGAGACCCGGTGATGCCGGGTTGCCTCGGTCTCGATGCCATGTGGCAGTTGGTGGGCTTTCACCTCGGCTGGCTGGGTAACCCAGGCCAGGGCCGGGCGCTGGGCTGCGGTGAGGTCAAGTTCACCGGCCAGATCCTGCCCCAGGCAAAGAAAGTGACCTACAGAATCAACATCAAGCGCGTCATCACTCGGCGTTTGATCCTCGGCATCGCCGATGGCACCGTCTCCGTCGACGGGCGCGACATCTATCAAGCCAACGATCTGCGCGTTGGCCTGTTCACCTCTACTGCGAATTTTTGACAGGAGGCTCCCATGCGACGAGTGGTAGTCACCGGCCTTGGCGTCGTGTCCTGCCTGGGTAACGACCAGCAACAGGTTTTAGAGGCGCTCAAGAACGGACGTAGCGGCATACGCTTCAAGCAAGAGTACGCCGATCTCGGGTTTCGTAGCCAGGTCGCGGGTAGCGTCGATATCGACCTCGATGCCCTGATCGATCGGAAACTGCGCCGTTTCATGGGCGATGCGGCGGCCTACGCCTACGTCGCCATGGCACAGGCGATCGAGGATGCAGGACTTACGCCCGAACAGGTCTCCAATGAGCGCACCGGCCTCATCGCCGGTTCTGGCGGCGCTTCCAGCGCCAACCAGGTCGAAGCCGCCGATGTCATGCGCGATAAGGGCCTGCGGCGCGTAGGGCCTTATCGAGTCACCCGCACCATGGGCAGCACGGTATCGGCGTGTCTGGCCACGCCGTTCCAGATCAAGGGCGTCAACTACTCGATCTCTTCTGCCTGCGCGACGTCGGCGCACTGCATCGGCAGCGCCATGGAGCAGATCCAGTTGGGCAAGCAGGACGTCGTCTTCGCCGGTGGCGGCGAAGAAGAGCACTGGACGCTCTCTTGCCTGTTCGACGCCATGGGCGCACTCTCGACCCAGTACAACGACAGCCCCGAGAAGGCGTCGCGCCCCTACGATCAGGCGCGTGATGGCTTCGTCATCGCTGGCGGTGGCGGCATGCTGGTACTCGAGGAGCTCGAACACGCCAAGGCGCGCGGCGCCAAGATCTACGGCGAGTTGGTAGGCTACGGCGCGACCTCCGACGGCCAGGACATGGTCGCCCCCTCGGGCGAAGGCGCGGTGCGCTGTATGCGCCAGGCGATGGCCAGCGTCGATGGCAAGATCGACTACATCAACACCCACGGCACCTCGACGCCGGTGGGCGATGTCGCCGAGCTCAAGGCGATCCGTGAGGTCTTCGGCGACACTACGCCGGCGATGAGCTCGACCAAGTCCCTGACCGGCCACTCCCTGGGCGCCACCGGCGTTCAAGAGGCGATCTACGCGCTATTGATGATGCAGCACGACTTCGTCGCCGCATCCGCCAACGTCGAGCAGCTCGACGAGCAGGCCGACGGTTTCGACATCGTTACCGAGCGCCGCGACGGCGTGCGCCTCGAGCGCGTGCTCTCCAACAGCTTCGGCTTCGGCGGCACTAACGCCTGCTTGGTGTTCCAGCGCTACGCGAGCTAATCAGCGCATCGAGTAGTATCTGGTTAAACGCAAAACGGCACCTTGAATAGGTGCCGTTTTGCGTTGGCGCTTAGTGGACCTGATTCGCTTCGCTTAAACCTGGGCCGACGACTCGACGACAGAGGGTGAGACTACGTCCTTGGGCGCGGCAGGCGCCGGGCGCGGCACCTCCGAGATGCGCGCAAGCTCGCCCTCGATCCACGCCTCGACCAGCGCCATGACCTCATCGGGCGTGCGCCCTTCGGTATCGATAGCCGGTCCAATGCGCACCTTCAACACCCCAGGGTGCTTGACCCAATGCCGCCCCGGCCAGCGCTCGCCGCCGTTATGCGCCACGGGCAGCACCGGCACGCCAGCACGGCAGGCTACGACGCTGCCACTCTTGTTGTAACGCCGCCGTTTGCCGGGATCGACACGGGTGCCTTCGGGAAAGATCAGCACCGACATGCCACTTTGTAGCCGCGCCACGCCCTGCGTCAATACCTGCTTGAGTGCCTGGGCGGGGCGTGCGCGATCGAGCCCGATGGGGTGCAGCATGCGCAGCCCCCAGCCGAAGATGGGCAGGCGTAACAGCTCTTTTTTCAGCACCGTGCACACCGGCGGCTTCATTACCTGAAGAAACAGCGTCTCCCACTCGCACTGGTGATTGGCCTGGATGACGCACGGCCCCGCTGGAATGTTGTCACGCCCGGTGATGTCGTAGCGCACGCCGCAGGCAAGGCGAAACCACGCCAGGATGACGTAGTTGTAGATATTGAGCAGACGATAGCGCCCGCGTAGCGGCAACAGCGGCGCAACCGGCAAGAAGAGCACGCCGCACACCAGCATGACGGTGAAATAGCCCATATAGAACACAGTACTGCGCACTACGTTCATCGTCCGCTTTCTCCTGTATCAGCGTTCGGCTCGCCGTCGCGGGTCAAACACCAGGCGTCGAGCATGCGCCCCACCTCCAGGCGCCAGGGCTTTTGGTGAACGCCGAACACATCGAGCACGCGACGACAGTTGAGCACACGCCTAAGCTTGGCATCGTGGTGATGATTGAGCGCCGTCACCTCACCCAGCGCTACCGTTTCACCGCGCCCCTCCAAGTGGGTCGCCAGCTGCGTACGCACCATGGAAGTGAAGGTGAAGGCGCTGACCGGTTCAGTGCCGGCCAGATGGTAGGCTCCCCAGGCATTGGCCCCACACGCCTGCTGCTGCAGCATGCCAATTAGCGACATAGCTACGGCATCGGCCGAGGTCGGTGAGAAGATGACGTCCTCGGCGGCGCGTACGGGCTGGTTCGTCACTAGGCTATCGATGAGCTCGTTCAGCCAGGCGTGACTCCCTTCGAGGGCGAAGAGCGGCCCCAAGCGCACGATCAGGTGGCGGGCGTGTTCGGCACGGATACGATCACCGGTCTGCACCAGACGCCGCAGCCCCTCATCGCGCGGCGCGGGCACCACATGCTCGTCGATGGCACCGTCGAACCCCTCTTCATAGAGTTGATCGGATACGCACCAGACCAGCGCCACCTCGGCGGCCAGGCAAGCGTCGAGGCAAGCCTCGACCGCATCGGCGTGATCCTTGATCGCCAGCGGGGTCAACTCCAGCGGCTGAGATAGCGGCGGAACGATCACCGCATCGGGTGCGACGCGCTCAAGCATGGCGGGCGTTGCCACCGTGCCCTGCTCGATCACCAGCTCAGTATCCGAGCGTCGATTGGCTTCGCGCACGAGCGCCAGGCTCAGGCAGTGGCCTGCATCCAGTATCAGCAGTTTCAAGAACGCCTCTCCCCGGTTACGCCCGCAGTTGGAGCATCGCGCATGACGCGCTTAGCCGCATACCTCAGAACGGAATCTCGTCGTCAAAATCGTCGAAGTTGCCCGGATCCGGTGCACCGTAGTTGTTCTGGTTGTTCTGGTTATTATTGGGCGCGGGCTGTGCGGGTGCACCGCGCTGCGGCTGGCCACCGCCCTGCTGCGGATAGCCTTGACCAGAGGGCTGACCGCCGTAGTTACCTTGGTTGGGCGCCTGCTGGGCCGGACCGTTGGGAGCGTTGTATTGGTTACCCTGCTGGCCGTAGTTCTGGCCGCCGCCTTGCGCGTAGCCGCCGCCCTGCGGGCCAGCGCCACCGCCCTGGAAGTCACCGCCGCGCGCATCAAGCATCTGCATGTCGTTGGCGACGATTTCGGTGGAGTAGCGGTCCTGGCCGTTCTGATCCTGCCATTTGCGCGTCTGCAAACGCCCTTCGATGTAGACCTTGGAGCCTTTCTTCAGGTACTGCTGAGCGATCTCGGCGGTCTTGTTGAACAGCACGATACGGTGCCACTCGGTGCGCTCCTGGCGCTGACCGCTTTGACGATCCATCCAAGTATCGCTAGTCGCCAGGTTTAGGTTGGCCACCGCCGTGCCGGAGGGGGTGAAGCGTACTTCAGGGTCCTGACCCAGGTTGCCGATCAGGATGACTTTGTTGATACCACGAGCCATGAGCTGCTCCTCTGGTGTACGTACTTGCGTCCCGCAGCTCAAATCAGCTGCGCATTTAGATTCAGGTATTAGGGCTGCCCGGCGGCGTCAGTAGCCGCGTAAGCGCCGCGCGATCGAGCTGCTGGCGATTGACCTTGAGGTAGGCCAAACGCTCCTCGGGTACCACCATGACGTCCTCGACGCCCGCCACCTCGGCCAGCCGCGTCATCAAGAGCTCCAGCGCATCGGGGCGCGTTTCGTGCAGCGCCACCACTTCACTCGAAAGCGGTGCGGGCGCAGGCAGCCCCCACATCATCAGCCACCAGGCCAGCGCCAAAAGCGCCGCACCGATGAAGACCGCATCGAGCCCCCACTGGTGCGATAGCCACCCCCCTAGCGTGCCGCCAAGAAAGGCGCCGAGAAACTGGCTGGTCGAGTAGACACCCATGGCGGTGCCCTTGGCGCCGGCGGGGGCGAGCTTACTCAACATCGAAGGCAGCAATGCTTCGAGTAGGTTAAATCCGGTAAAGAAGGCCAAAAGCCAGGCAAATAGCCAGGGCTCTCCAGTAACCGGCAAGCCCAGGCACGCCAAGCTCACGGCGATCACGCCGATCGCCAGCAGGCATATCGTCCGAGTGCAGTGCTTTTTCTCGCCCACGATCACAAGCGGCACCATCAGTACGAAGGCCACCCCCATCATGGCAAGATAGGCCAGGCCATGGTAGTTGACCGCGATACCGGCATCGAGCAGACGAAAGGGCACGGCAACGAAGATCGCCATCAGCACCAAGTGTAGCGAGAAAATGGAGACATCCAGGCGCCACAGATCGGGGCGTGAGAGCACGCTCTTGAGCTGCTGACGATCCATTCCCACGTCCCGGTGACGTACCCGACGCGGTGCCACCGGCACCCAGCGCCAAAGTACCAACAGCCCCACCAGGGTCAAACCTGCAGTGAACCAGAACACCCCGGAAAGCCCCGCCCAGGCGGCGAGCCAGGGTCCAATCACCATGGCGATGGCGAAGGAGACGCCGATCGAGAGCCCGATGGTAGCCATGGCGGCGGTACGGATCTGCTCGCGCGTCTGGTCGGCAAGTAGGGCCATGATAGCTGCGGCCACTGCACCGCCGCCCTGCAGCGCGCGGCCTAGAATGATGCCAAAGATCGAACTCGAACTGGCCGCGACGATACTGCCGATCGCGAAAATCACTAGCCCCATGGCGATGACGCGCTTGCGCCCAATGCGATCCGACAGCAGGCCGAAGGGAATTTGCAGCAGCGCCTGGGTCAGGCCGTAGACACCCAGCGCCACGCCCACAAGCAGCGGCGTAGCACCGCTTAGGGTATCGGCGTAGAGCGCCAATACCGGCAATACCATGAACAGCCCCAGCATGCGTGAGGCGTAAAGACCGGCCAGCCCGCTGATCGCGCGGCGCTCGGAGGCCAGCAGATTGACGGAAACCTTGCGCATATCACCTTGTCTGTGCAAAGCGGGCGAAACATGCCCGCATCTGAGATAACCGCTCATTCTAACGGTTTCGCCTCTCCCTGGGAACGCTCGCCCGACTGTAGATTTAGCCAGTCGATTTTGCGGGATCGGGAGGAAAAACCGTATAATTGATCTTTTGCCGCGCGCAACTCACGAGGTGTTGATGGACAGCATTCTGGTCAGGGGTGCCCGCACCCACAACCTCAAGCAGATCGACGTTGACCTGCCCCGCGATAAACTTATCGTGGTGACCGGCCTTTCCGGTTCGGGCAAGTCGTCGCTGGCGTTCGACACCCTCTACGCCGAGGGGCAGCGGCGCTACGTGGAGTCGCTCTCCACCTACGCCCGCCAGTTCCTCTCGATGATGGAGAAGCCCGACGTCGACCACATCGAAGGCCTCTCCCCGGCGATCTCGATCGAGCAAAAATCGACCTCGCACAACCCGCGCTCGACGGTCGGCACCATCACCGAGATCTACGACTACCTGCGCCTGCTCTTTGCTCGCGCGGGCACGCCACGCTGCCCCGAGCACGGCGAAGACCTTGAAGCCCAAACCATCTCGCAGATGGTCGACCAGGTGATGAACCTGGCCGAGGGCACCAAGCTCATGCTGCTCGCCCCAGTGGTCAAGGGGCGTAAGGGCGAGCACCTGCAGCTGTTGGCCGAACTGCGTGCCCAGGGCTTCGTGCGTGTTCTAATCGACGGTCAGGTACTCGAACTCGACGACATCGCCCCGCTCGACAAGCGCAAGAAGCACGATATCAGTGTGGTGGTGGATCGCTTCAAGGTGCGCGATGACATCGTCCAGCGTCTGGCCGAATCCTTCGAGACCGCGCTGAATCTCGCCGATGGCACGGCAATGATCCACTTCATGGACGATGGGCGCGATGATCTCGCCTTCTCCTCCCGCTTTGCCTGCCCGGTGTGCGGCTATTCGCTCGCCGAGCTCGAACCGCGCATGTTCTCGTTCAACAACCCCGCGGGCGCCTGTCCCACCTGCGATGGCCTCGGCGTACAGCAGTACTTCGACCCCGAGAAGCTGATTAGCCACCCTGAGCTTTCGCTCGCCGAAGGGGTGATCAAGGGCTGGGATCGGCGCAACATTTACTACTTCACCCAACTACAGGCGTTGGCCCAGCACTATCGCTTCGAGCTCGAAACGCCCTGGCAAGAGCTCGCCCGCCACGAGCGCGACGTCATCTTGAACGGCAGCGGCAGCGAGGAGATCGCGTTTTCTTACGTCGGTGAGCGTGGGCGCAAAATCGTGCGCGAACACGCCTTCGAGGGTGTGCTACCTAACCTCCAGCGGCGCTACCGCGAAACCGAATCGAGCATGGTGCGCGACGATCTTTCGCGCTACATCGCCGTGCAGCCCTGCACGGCCTGCCACGGCACGCGACTACGCAAAGAATCGCGCCATGTCTTCGTCGACGACTACACCATCGCCGACATCGTGCGCCTGCCCATTGGCGAGGCCTGGCACTACTTCGCTAACCTGAACCTGCCGGGACGCAAAGGCGAAATCGCCGAAAAGATCGTCAACGAAATTCACGCGCGCCTGGAGTTTTTGGTCAACGTTGGCCTTGACTACCTCAACCTCGAACGCAGCGCCGATACGCTCTCCGGTGGCGAGGCCCAGCGCATCCGGCTGGCGAGCCAAATCGGCGCCGGGCTCGTCGGCGTCATGTACATTCTCGATGAGCCCTCCATCGGCCTGCACCAGCGCGACAACGACCGCCTGCTGAAAACCCTCGAGCGCCTGCGCGATTTGGGTAATACGGTGATCGTGGTCGAGCACGACGAAGACGCCATTCGCGCCGCCGACCACGTGCTTGACATTGGCCCCGGCGCGGGCGTTCACGGTGGCGCCATCGTCGCCCAGGGCACCCCAGAGGAGGTGATGGCCAACCCCGAGTCGCTGACTGGTCAATATTTGAGCGGTGCGCGTGAGATCGCCCTGCCGCCGTATCGCATTCCCGGCAACCCCGAAAAACAGCTGGTGCTCCACGGCGCTACAGGCAACAACCTGCGCGACGTCACTCTCACCTTGCCGCTGGGGCTGTTCATCGCCGTCACTGGCGTTTCGGGGTCGGGTAAATCGACGCTGATCAACGGCACGCTGATGCCGATTGCCGCGCGTGAGCTCAACCGCGCAACGACCCTCACTCCCGCGCCCTACCGCAAGATCGAGGGGCTCGACCAGCTCGACAAGATCATCGATATCGACCAAAGCCCCATCGGGCGCACACCGCGCTCCAACCCTGCGACCTACACCGGCATCTTCACTCCTATTCGCGAGCTCTTCGCCGGTACTCAAGAAGCACGCTCGCGGGGCTACAAGCCGGGGCGGTTCAGCTTCAACGTCAAGGGCGGGCGCTGCGAGGCGTGCCAGGGCGAGGGCATGATCAAGGTCGAGATGCACTTCCTGCCCGACATCTACGTGCCCTGCGACGTGTGCAAGGGTAAGCGCTACAACCGCGAAACCCTGGACATTCACTACAAGGGCAAGACCATCCACGAAGTGCTAGAGATGACGGTCGAAGACGCGCTCGAGTTCTTCAGCCCAGTGCCTGCCATCGCCCGGCGGCTGCAAACCTTGGTGGATGTAGGCCTCTCCTACGTGCGCCTAGGCCAGAGCGCGACCACGCTCTCCGGTGGCGAGGCCCAACGGGTCAAGCTCGCCCGTGAGCTTGCCAAGCGCGATACCGGTCAGACCCTGTACATTCTCGACGAGCCGACCACGGGCCTACACTTCGAGGACATTCGCCAGCTTCTGACCGTGCTTCACCGCCTGCGCGATCACGGCAATACCATCGTTGTGATCGAGCACAACCTGGACGTGATCAAGACCGCCGACTGGATCGTCGATCTCGGCCCTGAGGGCGGCTCCGGCGGAGGCCAGATCATTGCCGAGGGCACGCCGGAGCACATCGCTAAGCAGGAGGTCTCGCATACTGGGCGCTTCCTCGCCCCGCTATTGGCGCGTAAAACGGCGTGATACGTGATACGGCGCCGCGTGCGCGCAATTGACAAGCGTACGCGGCGTTATTAATCAAAGGGTTCAATCTAGAGGAACACGCAGAATCGCCTATAGTGGTTATCAGGCCGCAAGGCGTTAAGTGCAAGGAGCGTACGATGTCTGCAGAGAGTAGTTGTATCATTCGCCATTTCAGCCACTACTGCGAGCTCAGCGACGACGAGAAGTCGCTGCTCAAGCGCCTGGAAGAGAGCCCGACGGACACCCGGGCCAACTCGCTTTTGTGGCAAACCGGCGACGCCGCAAGCGAGTTTTGCACCCTGAGCAAGGGTTGGGCCTACTCGTTTCGCCACCTGGAAAACGGCGATCGCCAGATTCTCGAGGTGTTTCTACCCGGCGATATCATTGGTCTGAGAGAGTTCGCCTTCTCGCAACGTTTGGAAGACGTGCGCATGCTGACCGATGGGGTCGTCTGCTACTTTCCCCACGCGCATCTACTCGACCTGTTCCAGCGCTCGGTCAAGCTCACCTCCGTGGTCATGGCAATCAGCAGCCGCCATCAGGCGCTGATCACCGAACGGCTGATCAACGTAGCCCGGCGCACGGCGCGCCAGAAGGTCGCGCACTTTCTCAACGAGATGTACGTACGCATCGGCCAGATCGAACCGCACCAACACGGCAAGTTGCATTTGCCGCTCTCCCAGGAACAGCTGGCAGACATTCTCGGCCTGAGCCCGGTGCACGTGAGCCGTACCTTTAGTGCGCTGAGCGAAGAGGGCATCGTCTACCGCGAACGCCGTCACGTCAGTATTCCCGACTTAAAACTGCTGGCCCGCGAAGGCGAGTTCGACGCAAGCTACCTGCGCGAAGATATGCACTCGCTGCTAGAAGGGCTCGAGTAAGCGGCACCTAATCGCGCTATGCCATCCTCCAACGCCACGTTAGACTGGGACCTTTGCTCACCAACACCAAGATCCCCCATGCCCTCGACCGCACGCTCTTCTCGCCCCTGCTCATCTCTGCCCTTTGTACTTTTACGCTCAGCGCCTTTGCTGCTGGCCTTGACCTGCGCCAGCGCCCAGGCAGCCAACTTCAACGCCGCCGATATCGCTCACCACGGCGCTTGGGAGTCGCTTACGCTGACGCTCGGCGACGAACACCACTACCGCGCCGTTGATACCCAGAGCTACTCGGATGCCACCTTGAGCGTCAATGCCACTCAAGGGGTCTGCGATCTCCCCTGGCTCGAAGTACGTGTCACCCTAGAGGAGCAGCAAGGCGAGAGCCGCGCGGTGGATTTGGTGCCCACGCGCCTACGCGTGGACGACCGCACACGCTTTGATAGCATGGCCGAGTTCATTACCGAACGCGGCGACGACGGCTTTTACGTTCATTTCTACCTCAACGACGTGTCGACGCTTTTGGACGAAATGGCCACCGGCGAGCAGCTCTTTCTCGGCTTTGACCAGACTGATGCCGACCCTTGGTACATGACCTTCAGCCTCGACGGCGCTAGTGAGGCGCTCGCGCGTATGCAGCGCCTGTGTGCAGCAGGCGGCTAGGCGAGGAGTAGCCGCTTAGAGAGTTGGGTGGCT
The DNA here is from genome assembly GCF_024790395.1 of Halomonas dongshanensis. Taxonomy (GTDB): domain Bacteria; phylum Pseudomonadota; class Gammaproteobacteria; order Pseudomonadales; family Halomonadaceae; genus Vreelandella; species Vreelandella dongshanensis. The sequence continues at coordinate 53,528 of NZ_JAJISC010000006.1, read as the reverse complement.
TAAGGCACGGCTTGGCGCAGCAGCAACTCTACGCGGCGATTGGCACGGCGCCCATCGATGGTGGCATTACTTGCCATCGGTCGCGTATCGGCATAGCCCACGGCGCGCAAGCGCGATGCCTCAAGCCCCTGACGCTCAAGAAAGCGCACTACCGCAATGGCCCGCGCTGAGGAGAGTTCCCAGTTGGAGGGAAAGCGGGCCGTGGCGATGGGGACATCGTCGGTGTGTCCCTCGACCGAGATCTCGCCATCGAAATCGGTGAGTAGCGCCCCAAGATGATCGATCACGCCCTGCCCCTGGGCGGTCAATGCTGCCTGGCCGCTGTCGAAGAGCAGGCTATCGTCGATACGCAGCGTTACCCCCGACTGGCCTTGGGTCACGCTGACGCCGGGGATGTCGAGCTGTTCGATGCGCGGCGCGAGTCCCGCATTGAGGGGTTTTAGCCCGTGGCCGGGGAGCGGGACGTTCTCCAACGACGCCACCGAGGCGCTCTCGGCAGGCGCATCGCTGCTGCCTGTCGGCGTCAGGGCCAGCAGCAGAACGAAAAGCGTAAGCAAAAGGGTCAGCACATCGAGGTAGCTGGTCGTCCAACCATCATCGGCCTCGGTGCTACCCGCGTTTTGTTCGAGAAGATGCAGGGTGTCGCGATCGAGCATGATCAGCCCTGCGCCTGTTGGTCACGGCGTTTGGCGCGCGGCGTTTTTGGATCGGGTTCGCGGATCTCATCGTGATAGTTGGCAACGAAAGAGTTGAGCGTCTCTTCGATGAACGACGGCAAGCGACGCTTGGTGATCAGCGAAATACCCTCGAGTACCATGTTCATGGTGATCAAACGCTCCTCGGTGCGCCGCTCGAGTTTCACCGCAATCGGCTTGAACACCAAGTTGGCTAGCAGAATGCCATAAAAGGTGGTCAGAAGCGCAACCGCCATACGCGGGCCGATTACCTGCAAATCGCCTGCATCCATCACCTCGAGCATGTTGACCAACCCCACCAGGGTGCCGATCATGCCGAAGGCGGGAGCGTAGGTCGCCATGGTACGAAAGATCTGCGCTTCGGCGTGCTCGCGCGCTTTCAAACGCGCGATGCGCCAGCGCAGCATGTCGAAAATCTCATCTTCTTTAGTGTTGGCGATCACGAGCTGAATGCCGGTGCGCAAGAAGGGGTTACGGGTATGCGCCAGGGCCTTTTCGACGGCGCGAACGTCGCCCTTGAACCACAGCCGCGACATGTCCACCAGCTCCTTGATGTCGTCGCGCACATAGGTGTTTTCGCGCCGGAACACCAGCCCCACCAAACGCACCACTCGCACCACCTCCTTGAGCGGATAGCTGATGAACGTGGCCGCCAGCGTGCCGGTAACGACGATGGCGAGCCCTGGTAGGTTGATGAAGCTTTCAGGAGACTCGGCGGTGAAAAACAGCACACTCACCAAGAGCAAAATACTGGCGAAGATACCAATCAGCGTTGAGGGGTTCATCCACGGCTCCTTGCCGGTTGATTGAATGGCGCCTTCAGCGCCCGGGTTCATCGTGCAGCCGCGCGCGCAGGCGGCTGATGGCTTGACTGTGCAGCTGCGAAACGCGCGACTCGGTCACGCCCAACACGGCACCGATCTCCTTGAGGTTGAGCTCCTCTTGGTAGTAGAGCGCCATCAACAGCTTCTCGCGTTCGGGTAGCGCTTCGATGGCCGCAATCAAGCTCTCGCGCTGCTGACCATCGAGCAGCCGATCGAAGGGGGTATCAGCGCCCTCATGGCTCAGCGGCTCACCCCCCTCGGCCATCAGTTCCTCGAACGGCAGCAGCTGTCCGCTATTGGTATCGTTTAACAGCTGCTGGTAATCACCCAACGGCATGTCCAAGGCCTTGGCGATTTCGCCCTCTTCGGGCGCGCGTCCGAGTGTCTGTTCGAGCTGACGAACCGCTTCGTCCATCGCCCGGGCGGAGCGGCGCACGCTACGCGGCAGCCAGTCGCGCGTGCGCAGTTCATCGACCATCGCCCCACGAATGCGCTGGCTGGCGAAAGTGGCAAAGCTCGCCCCCTGCCCGGCGTCGAAACGACCCAGCGCCTCTAAAAGCCCCATCATGCCCGCCTGGACCAGATCGTCGAGTTCGATGCTCGCCGGTAGCCTGACCTGCAGGCTCAAGGCGTGGCGTCGCACCAAAGGCATGTACTGCGTCAAGAGCTCGCTCTGGTTGATCCTGCCTTTTGCTGTGTACATCCTATTCGCCTCACGGCTTTAAACGTTCACTGAGAGTAGGCGTTCTCGGCGCCTTCTGCGGCGCGGTAATTGACGATGACCTGCATACCCGACACCCGCGTCGGCCGCTGGCCCGATGCCAGCATCAGGCGAAAATGCAGCGGTGCGCGCGCGCTGAGCCCAGCCAAGGCCGTACTCGTCCCTCGGCCTGTCGAAAGCGCGACACAGCGCTCGGGGTGGCACAGCCAAGCGCCGATGCCTGCAGGCGCATCGAGGCGCCACTGCACCTGGGTGATACGCCCATCGCCTACCGGCGCTGCCGCCGCAGGCGCTACCGCGCTCGTCATCGTGGCACGATCGCTCATGGCGACCATCACGCCCGGCACCTCGGCGCTCCAACTGCCATCGGCGGCCACCGCCGCGCTGCCAACGAGCAGTGCACTCGCGAGCAGCAGGCCAAGCGCGCTTTTCGCATATATCGATCGCGTCATCGCTACCTCCGTGCCAGAAGCAGAAGCTCGAGCCCCAAATAGTCATGAGCGGCAGCCTGCAGATTGCCCAGTAGGCCATGGCGCGGTAGGTGCGGCTCGTGCAGCGCCAAAAGGCGCTTGGGACCACCGTGGTCGCGCATCAGCCGCAGCTGGCGATACATGCTGGCGAAGGCATCGGCGTCGCTTTCGATCCAAAAGGCCCAGCGAGCGTAGCGCGCGCTCAGATCGGCAAGCGTCGGCGCGGTCGGCGCCAGACAGTGGATCTCCCACGCCTCGGGCGCTTTCGCCCACGCGCGGCCAAGGCTTGCCCACTGCGCCAAGCGATCGCTCACCTGCGCCACCGCAGCGCCAGGCACGCCCACTACCATCAGCGGCGTGCGCACGACGGGCGCGGCCTGGGGAGGCGTATCGCGCTGCGCCTCCCGCTGCGCCCGCTGCCTATCGGCCCACTGCCGTAGCCCTGCGGCCTGATCCTGACTCATTCGTCCGCCTCCGCGTAGGAGGCGCTCAGGGCACGAATGGCCTCGCGCGTCATAAAGGCGTGATGGAGCGCGTCGAGCAAGGCCGTATCACGCCGCTGACGACGCCCCACCAGCGCCAGCAGATCGCGCCTTAGCGTACTCGCGCCATCGTCACTGGCGACATCGAGATGCATCACGGCGGCGGCCATACCGCTGGCGAGTAGCAAACGTAGCTCGACGTCGATGTCGCCCTCGGCGTACTTTTTCTGCAGCTGCCATGCGCGGCGCGTTAGCGCTGCAACACCTTCGGCCTGCAGCGGCGTAGCCAAAAGCGCCTGCGCCTCGCTGCCTAGTCGCGCCGGTGTGACGTAGTAGCGCCGCGCTTGGACGCGCTCGCTTTCAGGATCGAAAAGCTCGAGGCACCAGGCAAGTAAGGGCGTGGTGAGTCCCGTAAACGTCACCTCGGCGTAGGCGCTGCGCTGCTCGAGAGCACGCCCCTGAAAGCGCAGCGGCAGCGCATTGCCAAGCTGGCTCGCGGCAAACAGCTGCCCTAGCGTCAATCGCTCGCCTTGAAAAACGACCCGCTGGCTCGCCCGTGCCGCGCCCACCCAAGGCGCTAACTGCGCTTCGAGCCACGCGTGCGCTTCGGCATCGAGCCCCACGGGCAGCCAGTGCACCGCCGCCTGGGTCGCCGTCGTTTGCGCCTCGAGGCGCGCCGCCCATCCAGCTGGCTGACGGTGCTGTGGCCACGCCAGTGCCGTCCAACGGCCCTCGGCGTCCACGCCTAGGTCGGGCAGCGCCCAGTCCATACCGCGCTCGCGCCGTCTAGGGCCCCAGCAGATACCCAGCACCTCCGCCACAGGCGGCGTCGCCTGTAGCGTTTCCAGACGCGCCGCCTGCACCGAGCGCGGCAGGCCCGAAAGCGCGGTGAGCTGCTCCAGCTGCGAAAACCCCGCCACTCTTTGGCGCAGCCGCTCCAACAGCGATGCCACCCGACGCCCTTGGCCGAGGATATCGCGCGCGGGGCTCGCAGCGGGCACGTGAACGGGTGCATCGGGGCGCGCAGTGGCAAGCGCCTGGGCAACCAGCGCACTGGGATCGATTAGCGCGAGATCCTCCGGCACCTGCTGGCCGTGGGCACCGAAGAGCAGGCGCAGGTCGTGGCGCATGATGACATCGAGCAGCGGGCCCAAGCGGCCTGCCTCGTCCTGCTTGGTGATGATGCAATCATCGAGGGTGGCACCTGCCGCGCGCGCTGCCTGCCGATAGCGCTCGATCACCTCCTCGAGGATGTCGGGTTGGCTCGCAGCGTTGAGCACCAGCACCAAGCGTACCGGCACCGGAGTCTGTTTGAGCGCTGCCATCTGGGTAATCACCCGCTGATCGCGCTGGCTAGTACCCACGGTATCGACCATGACCCAGGTAGCGCTCTGAAGGCGCTCGTTCAGCGTATCGAGGGGTGCATCGGCTTCTAGGGCGAACATCGGCACGTCGAGCAGGCGTGCGTAGATGCGCAGCTGCTCATGGGCGCCGATACGAAAGCTGTCGGTGGTGACCAACGCGCCTGACGCTGCCCCATGGCGCATGACGAAGCGGGCGGCGAGCTTGGCCGTGGTGGTGGTCTTGCCCACGCCGGTAGGACCGACCAAGGCAACGATGCCGGGGCGGTCGAGCAGTGCGGCCTCACTTTCAAGGGTTATCAGGCGCGCGGCTAGGCGCTCGCTTAACCAAGCCTGAGTAGCCTCGGTGCTCGCCTTGGCATTGCCCTCCAGCCGCGCGGGCAGGCCATCGAGCACCTCGGTGGCGATCTCACGGCTGAACCCAACGGCCAGCAGCTGCGTCATGAGACGCTCGCGCACGCTTGGCGGCGCACTCTGCTTTGGTGGCGCGCGCCGGTCGAGCAGTTCGCGCATCTCTTGCATCTCGCGAAGCAGGCGCTCGCTCATCGCCTGCCAGGGGGTGGCATCGCGCGCCAAAGCAGGCGGGCGAGCGGGCATTGGTGTATCGAGCGCGGCCACGGCGTTATCGGCCATGGCGAGGATCTCGATGCCCCCTTCGGTGGGGCGGTTGGCGAGTATCAGGGCGTCGTCGCCCAGCGCCTCGCGTACTTGGCGCATGGCATCGCGACTGTTGGGGCCTACGAAGCGCTGAACGCTCATGGCAGCATCCTTAAGACGCCAGCGACGCGTCTGCCTTCATCATCGATCACACGAGTTGGCCGCATCAGTGCCCTCCTACCTGGGTGGTCACCCGCAGGGTGCGGTCATCGGGAATTTCGGCCTGGGACATCACCACCAGATGGCGCAGGCGACGACGCAAGAAGCGGGCAAGTACCGCACGCAAGCTGTGCTGCACGACGAGTACCGGCGGCTCGCCTGCGCCTTCATGACGCTCGAGCCCCTGTTGAGCCTGCTGCATCAGGGTATCGGCAAGCCCCGGCTCCAGCGCGCCGTTACCGTTCATCGCCTGGATCAACACCTGTTCGAGCTGGGCATCCAACCCCATGACGTTGAGCGTCTCCTGCCCAGCAAACCACTGCTGGGTGATGCTGCGGCCCAGAGCAATGCGCACCAGCGCCGTTAGCTCGTTGGGATCCTTTTGCTGCCCGGCGTGCTCGGCCAGGGTATCCAAGATGGTGCGCATGTCGCGAATCGACACCTCCTCGTCGAGCAGGTGTTGAAGAATGCGCTGCAGCACGGTCAGGGAGATCGCCTTGGGCACCACCTCCTCGACCAGCGATTTCTGTTCGTCGCCAAGCTTGTCGAGCAGCTTTTGCACCTCCTGGCGGCCCAGCATCTCGCTGGCGTGGCGGTGCAGCAGGTGGTTGAGGTGGGTAGCGATGACGGTACTGGCATCGACCACGGTGTAGCCAAAGACCTGGGCGTGTTCGCGCTGGGCGGCATCGATCCAGATGGCAGGCAGGCCGAAGGCCGGGTCCTGGGTCGGCGTACCGGCCAGTTCGCCGGAGACCTGGCCGGGGTCGATGGCCAGCCACTTGCCCGGCTGCGCCTCGGCGCGGCCAATCTCGGCGCCCTTCAAGGTGAGCACGTAGGCGTTGGGCGCAAGCTCGAGGTTATCGCGGATATGTACCACCGGCGGCAGAAAACCGACCTCTTGAGCGAACTTCTTGCGCACGCTCTTGATGCGCCCAAGAAGCTCACCCTTCTGGCGCGAATCGACCAGCGGGATCAGCCGATGGCCGACCTCGAGGCCCAGGGTATCAACCAGCTGTACGTCTTCCCAGCTCGCCTCCGGTGTTTCTTGAATGGGAACGGCGGGAGCAGCCATCTCCTGCTCGACGAGCGTGCGCTCCTTGCGCCGTAGCAGGTACCAGGCAAGCCCTCCCAGCAGGACAGTGAAGAGCAGGAAGAAGAGGTTGGGCATGCCGGGCACCAGCCCCAACAGGCCCATCACCATGGCGGCGAGGATCATGACGTTGGGGTTGATGAACAACTGGCTGATCATCTGCTGGCCGACGTCTTGCTCGGTGTTGACCCGCGAGACCGTGACCCCTGCCGCGGTGGAGATGATCAAAGCCGGAATCTGCGCCACCAGACCATCGCCGATGGTAAGCAGCGTATAGGTGCGCCCGGCATCGGCAAAGCCCATGCCGTGCTGCATCATGCCGATCAACAAACCGCCGATGATGTTGACCGCCATGATCACCAGTCCCGCCATGGCGTCACCGCGCACGAACTTGCTGGCGCCGTCCATCGAGCCGTAGAAATCGGCCTCCTGGGAGACTTCCGCGCGCCGCTTGCGCGCCTCCTCCTCGCCGATCAGCCCGGCGTTGAGGTCGGCGTCGATGGCCATCTGCTTGCCCGGCATGGCGTCGAGGGTGAAGCGCGCGCCTACCTCGGCGATGCGTCCGGCGCCCTTGGTGATGACCATGAAGTTGATGATCACCAGAATCAAGAAGACTACCAAGCCCACGGCGAAGTTACCGCCGATCAAGAAGCTACCGAAGGCCTCGATCACCTTGCCTGCAGCGTCGCCGCCCTGATGCCCCTCCATCAGCACCACACGGGTCGAGGCGACGTTGAGCGACAGCCGTAGCAGCGTAGTGAAGAGCAAGATGGCCGGAAAGGCGGCGAAATCCAACGGCTTTTCGGTGAACATGCTGACCAGCAGCACCATGATCGCTAGGGCAATGTTGAAGGTGAACAATAGATCGAGCGCCACCGGCGGCAGCGGTACGATCATCATGCCCAGAATCATCAGGATCAGCAGCGGTCCGGCCAGCAGCTTCATGGGAACGTTGCTGAGTCGCTCGCGCTGATTGAGCAGTTGGCTAAAGCCTTTCATCCAGATGCCTCGCTAGTGCCACCACCCCGACCGGGCGTTTCCAGGTCTGGGGGTACCGGCAGATGTTCGGGAGTCGGGGGCGCATCCCCTCCCTCCATGGCCACGCTCTTGAGGCGATAGGCCCAGGCCATGACCTCGGCCACGGCGGTATACAAAGCGGCCGGGATCTCGCTATCCAGCTCGACGTGGTGGTAGAGCGCTCGCGCCAGCGGCGGCGCTTGAAGCTGCGGCACCCGAGCTTCCTCGGCCAGCTCGCGAATACGCAGCGCCACGGCATCGACGCCCTTGGCCACCACGCGCGGCGCGCCCATGCTGCCCTCTTGATAGGCCAGCGCCACGGCGAAGTGCGTGGGGTTGGTGATGATGACATCGGCCTCGGGGACCTTGCTCATCATCCGCCCCCGCGCCATGGCCTGCTGCTGCTGGCGAATACGCCCCTTGACGTGAGGGTCGCCCTCGGACTCCTTGTGCTCGCGCTTGACCTCCTCCTTGCTCATGCGCAGCTTCTTGGCGTTGCTCCAGAGCTGAAACGGCACATCGATCAGCACCACCACGATCAGCGACAGCACGATCAATCCCGCCGCTATGGCGGTTAGACGGAGGGCATTCGCCAAGGCCTGCTGTACCGGCTGATCCATCAACGCCATGAAGCGCTCGATGTTGAAATACAAAAAGGCCGCCGCGATGCCACCGACCAGCACCGACTTGGCCAGTGCCTTGGCAAGCTCGACCAGCGACTGTACCGAGAAGATCCGCTTGAGTCCCTTGACGGGATTGAGTTTGGAGAGCTTGGGCGCCAGCGACTTGGCCGAGATCAGCCAGCCGCCAAGCAGTGCAGGCCCCACGAGGGCAACCACCAGCAACAGCACGAACAACGGCAGCATGGCGAACAGCGTGCGCTGGCCCAGGTCCAGCGCCTGGGTAAGCATCACCGTACTCTCCATGGCGTGGCGACGCTCGAACAAAAACGCCTGCTCCATGACCACGCCCAGCTGGTCATAGAGCATCGCCCCCATGCTCCAAAGGCCCACCACGCCGCCCAGCAGCAGCAAAAACGTCGCTAGCTCCCGCGAGCGCGGCACCTGGCCCTCTTCACGCGCCTTCTCACGGCGCCTGGGCGTGGCCTCTTCGGTCTTTTCCTGATCGCTGTCGTTGTCGGCCATGCGCTCATCCGGCTTTTAGCGGCGCCTGCATGCACTCAGCCGCCTCGAGGGCGGCTGAACGCAGCGACACATAACGATCCGGCGGCGCGCTAGAAGCCCAATTCATCCAGTAGATCATCGACCTGGTCTTGGCCGGTGACGATATCAGGTGCATTTTGCTTCACTTGAGGGCCATTCAAAAGCTCGTCGTTGCGCCGTGCATGGTCGCTTTTCCACTGATCCTCTGCCTTGCGCTGCATCGATTCTCGTGCCTGGGCCTCCGGCACGTTGTCAATCAGCACCTGGACCAGCTGATGTTCGATCTCGCGAATGACGTCCATCATCTTCTTGATCACCTGGCCGGTCAGGTCCTGAAAGTCCTGAGCCATCATGATCTCTAGAAGCTCCTTGTTGGTGGCGCTGGTGATCGTCGGCACCTCGCTCAGATAGCCGCGCGTCTCCTTGACCAACGCCTTGGCCTCGTCGAGCTCCTGGGGCGCTTCGAACCAGGCGTTCCAGCGCTCGTCCAGCGCTTCGGCGCGCTGACAGAGTTCGTCCTGCAGCGGCTGGGCGCGGTCAATGGCGTTGAGCGCACGGTCAGCCGCCTGCTCGGTCATGGTCGCCACGTAGTGCAGGCGATCGCGCGCGTCGGGAATGGCCTCCGCCGCCTTCTCGATCTCCTTGTCGAGCCCCAGCTCGCGCATGTTCTCGCGCAGCATGCGCGTGAGCTTGCCAATGCGGTGAATGAGATCTTCGGCAGCCTCGTCGGGCAACTGAGGCGCCTCGATGTGTGAGTGATCACTCATGGTGTTATCTCCTCGCGATGTCGGCGCAATGGCCACAGCGCGTTACTTGCCCATCTTGTCGAAGATCTTATTGAGCTTCTCTTCCAGGGTGGCGGCGGTGAATGGCTTGACCACGTAGCCATTGGCCCCGGCTTGAGCGGCGGCGATGATGTTCTCCTTCTTGGCCTCGGCGGTAACCATCAACACCGGCAGGTGCTTGAGAGCATCGTCCTGGCGAATCTCCTTGAGCATCTCGAGGCCGTCGAGGTTGGGCATGTTCCAGTCGGAGACGACGAACTCGAAGCTACCTGCGCGCAGCTTGTTGAGCGCGTCCTGGCCATCTTCGGCCTCGTCGACGTTGGTGAAGCCCAGCTCCTTTAGCAGGCTGCGCACGATACGCCGCATGGTGGGAAAATCATCGACCACCAGAAAACTCATGTTCTTGTCTGCCATTGCTCATCCTCTTCGTCGTGGCATGTCGCCGATGCCGGGCACGGCGACGAATTTTTCGGTCTGGGGTTAAAACGCTTCCCACTCTTCCTGCGCCGCCGAGGCGGGCGCACGCGTGGCAGGAGGACGCGAAACGGGAAGTGGCGCCGCCAGCGTCTGCACTGGCCGTGCGGGCTCCCCGTAGGTGCTGATCTTGAATACCGCTACGGCCTCTTCCAGGCGATTGGCCTGCTCTTCGAGGGAGGCGGCGGCAGCGGCGGCCTGCTGCACGAGTGCGGCGTTTTGCTGGGTCACCTCGTCCATCTGGCCAACTGCGCGGCTCACCTGCTCGATACCGTCGCTCTGCTCCTGCGACGCCGCCGAGATCTCGTCCATGATGTCGGTGACGCGGCGCACGGCGGTGACCACTTCGGTCATCGTCTGACCTGCTGCCTCCACCAAACTTGCGCCTTCGCGCACCTGAGTCGCCGAGGCATCGATCAAGGCACGGATCTGCTTGGCCGCGTCACCGCTGCGGCTGGCTAGATTGCGCACCTCCCCCGCGACCACGGCGAAACCGCGCCCCTGCTCGCCAGCGCGGGCGGCCTCCACCGAAGCGTTGAGTGCCAAAATATTGGTCTGAAAAGCGATGGAGTCGATCACGCTAGTGATGTCGGCCACCTTCTGCGAGCTTTGTGAAATGCCCTGCATGGTCAGAACGACCCGCTCGACCACCGCCCCACCGCGCTCGGCTGTCGTCGAGGCCTCTGCTGCCAGCACGCTGGCTTGGCGGGCGTTGTCGGCGTTTTGCTTCACCGTGGCGGTCATCTCCTCCATGCTGGCGGCGGTCTCTTCGATGGAGGCAGCCTGCTGCTCGGTGCGCGAGGAGAGTTCGGCGTTGCCGCCCGCAATCTCACGGCTGCCGTGGTGAATCTCGCGACTGCCGTCGCGCACGCCGCCGACGATCGCGACCAAATTCTGCTGCATCGTCGCCATGGCAGCGAACAACCGCCCCACTTCGCTGCGCCCCGAGGCGGGTAGAGGCTGGGTCAAGTCGGCCTTGGCGATGGCATCCAGGTGGGCCACCGCAAGCTGTAGCGGAGCAATCAGCGTGCGTCGCAGTCCGATATAGAGCAGTAGCGTCATCAGCACGGCAACGCCGAGCACCAGGGCGCTCACGAGCCAAAAGCGCTGCCCCTGCGCCTCGGCCTCAGCCTGTAGCGTGCTGACGTGGCCAAGCGCGTAATGAGTAAACGCCGCCATGCTCTCGGCCAGGCGAGCGACGGGCTCGACCATCGTCTCGCGCAGCTCGCTAAAGCCGTTGATGTCCATCCCGTCGATCACTTCGAGCTGCTGGTGGGCCAGCGCCAGTACGACGTTGAAATCCTCGATCAGCGTATCGCCCAGGGCGTCGCCCTGGAGCGAGCGTGGTGTCGCGACGAAGCGCTGAAAGCTCTCCTCGGCGGCCGCGATACGCTCGGACGCTACGGCAATCTGCTCGTTTGCTTGGCGCATCCGCCCAACCATGATCTGGTTGGAGGCCATCTCCATGGCCAAGAGCGTCTGCGACAGTAGGCCATCGGCGCGGTTGATCGAGTTGAGCTGGGCATCGCTGATACGCCCCAGGGTGTCGAGACTCTGGCGGGCGTTACGATCAGCGGCAAGGCCCAACCCCGCCACGACAAGGAGCATGGCGACGAACGCGACCAGGGCAGCGATGATCACACCATGAATACGGATATCATTGATTCGACGGCTCATTTTATTTTCATTCTCGTTTCGTTGAAGTCGTGACGTGCAGTTAATGCAAAAAAGTTAGCGCAAAAATATTCTGTCTATATGTATGTACTTGTGGTTAAAGCGCGAAAACCGCAGAGACGCTCGCCCTCAGACGCGCTGAGCGCGCCCGGAAGCCGCCACCAGTGCCATCATGCGCGCCGGAATCTCTTCCAGAGCGACGACTTCGGTCGCCCCGCCTACGGCAATTGCCTCGCGCGGCATGCCGAACACCACGCAGGTGGCTTCGTTCTGAGCGATCGTCGATGCCCCTGCTTGGCGCATCTCTAATAGTCCCGCAGCGCCGTCCTTGCCCATGCCGGTGAGGATGACGCCAACGGCGTTACGCCCGGCGTGCTGGGCCGCCGAGCGAAATAGCACATCCACCGAGGGGCGATGGCGGTTGACCGGCGGGCCATCGTCCAGGCGGGCGACGTAGTTCGCGCCGCTACGCGCAAGCCTTAGATGCTGGCCGCCCGGCGCAATATAGGCGTGGCCGGGCAGCACGCGCTCGCCGTCGCTGGCCTCCTTGACCGTGATACGGCACAGCCGGTCGAGGCGCTCGGCAAACGAGCGCGTGAAGCCACCGGGCATGTGCTGGGTGATCAGGATCGCGGGGGCGTTGGCGGGCAGCGGTTCGAGTACCGCGCGAATCGCCTCGGTACCGCCAGTGGAGGCGCCGATGATGATCAGCTTCTCGCTCGAGACCAGCGGTGCCTTGAGCTGGGTGGGGGGCGGGGTACTCTTGTGGCGCGCCTGACGCGGCCGCGAACGGGCGGCGGCGCGCAGCTTCTCGGCGATCTCGTTGGCGTACTCCAGCATACCGTGACGAATACCCAGGCTCGGCTTGGCGACGAAGTCCAGGGCGCCAAGTTCGAGCGCGCGCAGGGTGATCTCGGAGCCGCTTTGGGTCAGCGAAGAGACCATCAACACCGGCATGGGGCGCAAACGCATCAGCCGCTCGAGAAAGTCGAGCCCATCCATACGCGGCATCTCGACGTCGAGGGTCAGGACATCGGGGTTGTGCTGTTTGATCAGATCGCGCGCGGCCAGAGGATCGGGCGCCACGGCGACCACCTCCATATCGGGCTGGGAGTTGATGATCTGAGTGAGCAAATCGCGGATCAACGCCGAGTCATCCACGCATAACACTTTGATTTTGGCTGCCGTCAACGCACGCCTCCTTCTACCTGAACCACATACCTGAGCGCCGCCCATGTGCCTTCGCCGCGAGCCTGCACCCATTACCCGCCCTTAGCGCTGGGCCAGGGTGTAGACCGTTTGCCCGCGAAGCTTGAACGCATCGCTGATATAGGAAAAATTTTCCGAGTGACCGGCGAACAGCAGGCCATCCGGCTTCAGCAGTGGCGCAAACCGCTTGAGGATTTTCGCCTGCGTCTCTTTGTCGAAGTAGATCATGATATTGCGACAGAAAATGGCATCGAAGGGACCCTTCATCGGCCAGGGCGACGCCAGCAGATTGAGCGGTACGAACTCCACCAGCGCAGCCACCTCCGGGCGCACGCGGGCAAGCCCTGCGTGGCTGCCGGTGCCCTTCTGGAAGAACCGCTTGATACGTGCTTCGTCGAGCTTACGTACCTGCTCTTGGGGATAGATGCCCGCGCGCGCCTTGGCCAGCGCTTCGGTGTCGATGTCGCTGGCGATGATCCGCGCCTGAGCGGCACGCGCCCCCAGTGTTTCCAGCAGCGTCATGGCGATCGAGTAGGGCTCCTCGCCGGTCGAGGCCGCCGCACACCAGATCGATACCGGCTCGGTACGCGCCTGAAGATGCACGCTGAGTAGCGGGAAGTGGTGCGCCTCGCGAAAGAACGCGGTGAGGTTAGTGGTCAGCGCGTTGGTGAAGGCCTCCCACTCACGCGCATCCGGTTGGCGCTCCAGGCGCGTCAGGTAGTCGGTGAAGCGCGTCAGGCCGTGATGGCGTAGACGCTTGGCTAAACGGCTATAGACCATTTCACGCTTATGCTCGGCGAGAACGATCCCGGCGCGCTGATAGATCAGCTCGCGAATGCGGGTGAAATCCGCATCGGTCAGTATCAGGTCTCGTTCGAGCTGACTACCGGCCCCCCATAGGCCGGTGTCTCCCCTGTCGCGCTGGTCGCTCAAAATTCTTCCCACTCCTCTACTGCGGTAGCTGGTGCTCTACTCGTCGGTGTTCTTTTAGTCACGGCTCTATCAGACAGGGCTCTATCAGCTAGCGCTCTGCTGGTCGGAGCGCTGTCAGGCGATACGCTGCTCGTCGGCACGGCGGGCAGCGCCATGGTCTGCCGTGATGCGCCATTGGTCAGGCCCGCCGGAGCGCTATCGCTTTTCAGCCGGAAGGCTTCTACCGAGAGCGCCAGCAAACCAGCCTGATGCTCCAACTGCGCCGCAGCGCGGGCGGTTTCCTGTACGCGTACGGCGTTCTCTTGGGTCGCTTGGTCCATCTCGGCAACGGCGCGGTTGACCTCGGAGATACCATTACTCTGCTCTTCCGACGCTGCCGAGATCTCGCCCATGATGTGGGTCACGCTCTGGGCCGCCTCGGCGACGTCGCGAATCGCCTCTTCGGCGCGTTTGACTAGCTCTGCACCGGCGTCGACCTGCTGATTGGAGCCATCGATCAGGCCACGAATCTCCTTGGCGGCGTCGGCCGAGCGCCCGGCGAGCTTGCGTACCTCTTCGGCGACCACGGCGAAGCCACGGCCGTGTTCACCCGCCCGCGCCGCTTCGACCGAGGCATTGAGCGCGAGAATGTTGGTCTGGAACGCGATGGCATCGATGACGTCGATGATGTCGGTCATCTTCTGGGCGCTCTGCGTGATGCGCTGCATGTTGCTGACCAGCTGACCCATGAGCTCACCAGTGTCGGTGACGCGTGTGGCGTTGTTATCGGCCACGCGACGGGCTTCTTGAGCGTTATCGCTGTTCTGACGCACGGTCGAGGTCATCTCTTCCATGCTCGACGCCGTCTCTTGGAGCGAACTCGCCTGTTGCTCGGTGCGCGAAGCGAGCTCTTCGTTGCCCCCCGCAATATCCTGCGCGGCAGGAGTGACCACATCGATGCCTTGTTTGACGTCGCCGATGATGTTGCTCAGGCTCTTACGCATGGTGTCCAAAGCATCGAGCAGGCGACCGATCTCGTCCTTGCGCCGCACAGGAACGGTGGCGGCGAGGTTGCCGCCCGCGATCTGCAGGGTAAAACGCTCCGCTTGGCTTAGCGGACGCATGATGGAACGCAGAGTGAGCGCGCCGATCACGATCAGCAGCACAAGGCCAATGCCCAGTACGCTGGCCTGAATCATGAGGATCTGCGCCTGCCCTTGCTGGGCGTTTTGCGCCATCGCTTCGGCCATCGTTTGCTTTTCAGAAATCAGTTGGTTGACCAGCGCCGATAGCGCGCGTCCTTCGGTGTTCATCACGTTAATCACCGCGTCGAGTCCGGTGAAGGCCTGATAGGTTTCCTCTGCCTGTAGCACGTCTTTCGCACGCAGCATGCCCTCCTCGAGAAACGCCAGCAGTTGGACGTCGAACTCGTCGGCCAGCGGCGTGGCGTTGACCTCACGGCCATGGTAGCCCTGCCAGAGCGCCGTAATGACGTCGCGCTGGGCGCTGATCTCATCGCCCATTTCCATCCGCTGGCTGATGAGATCCATACGCTGGGGCTCGACTAGCGACTGGCGCGTCTCGGCGATGATCTGATCGATTTGCTGCAGGCGTACCACGTCGCGCAGGCCGTCGTCGTTGAGGCTCTCTAGCCGCTCGCCCGCAGCATTGAGGCCATAGAGCCCGAGCCCGCCACTACCTAGCAGTAACAGCCCCGCCAGGGCGACCATGCCGATCACCTTGGCCCGAATGGTGTCCAGACGTATGCGCAGCAGGCGTTTGACGGTGCTACGTACGCGAAGCGCTCCCTTGTCGAGCGCATAGCGGCGGCTGCCCGCATTGATTTCGGCGTACTGCTGGCTTACGCGTTCGATGGCCGCACGCTCAGCCTTGACCCGAACCGAGGTATAACCCACCACCTGATCGTTCTCGACAATCGGCGTTACGCTGGCGTCGACCCAGTAGTGGTCGCCGCTCTTACAGCGGTTTTTGACGTAGCCGCGCCAGGTCTCGCCGCACATCGCGGTCGACCACAGGTTGGCGAAGGCGGCTGGCGGCATGTCGGGGTGGCGGATGATGTTGTGCGGTGAGCCGATCAGCTCGTCACGCGTGAACCCGCTGACGGCAATGAACGCCGGATTGACGTAGGTAATCCGACCCTTGAGGTCGGTCCGCGAGACGAGAAAGTCATCGTCGTTGAGCTCGACTTCCCGCTGGGTCACAGGCTGATTGTTACGCATGGCATGGCCTTGTTTATGGTTCTTCTGATGATGCTTCTACCGAGCATCGCGGGCTTGGAAAAGGGCTGGCGGCCGTCGAGCCGAGCTAGAATGCTTCCCACTCGTCGGCACGAGCCGTAGGCACCAAGACAGCGGGCTTGGGTGTTGCCACGACAGGGGGCGCTAACGTTGCGTGGTGGTCTGCGACCTTGAAGCGCTCCACCGCTTCGCGCAGACGTGCGGCTTCGTCTTCGAGCTGGTTGGCGCTACGCGCTGCCTCCTGCACCAAGGAGGCGTTTTGCTGCACGACTTGGTCCATCTGCGCTACCGCTTGATTGACCTGGCCGATACCGTTGGACTGCTCGGTCGAGGCGGCGGCGATCTCATCCATGATGTCGCTGACGCGCTGCACCGCTGCGACCAAATCCTGCATCGTTTGGCCTGCCTGATTGACCGCGGCGGTCCCCACATCCACCTTGCCAAGCGAGGTCTCGATGAGGCTTCGAATCTCCTTGGCGGCGGCTGCCGAGCGGCTGGCGAGACTGCGCACCTCTTGGGCAACGACGGCAAACCCCTTGCCATGTTCGCCAGCGCGGGCCGCCTCGACCGAGGCATTCAGCGCCAGGATATTGGTCTGGAACGCGATGGTGTCGATGACGGTGATGATGTCGGCAACCTGGTGGGAGCTTGCGCTGATCTCCTCCATGGTGCTGACGATAGCGCCGACCTCCTCGCCGCTACGTCGCGCGGTATGCGACGCCGTTTCGGCCAACTGGTTGGCTTGGCGGGCGTTGTCGGCATTGTGACTCACCGTCGAGGCGAGCTGCTCCATGCTCGAGGCGGTCTCTTCGAGCGAGGCCGCCTGCTGCTCGGTGCGCGAAGAGAGGTCGTTGTTGCCCTCGGCGATGTGCTGGGCGCGGGTAAAGATCGCCGTGCCGCTATCGCGCACGACGCCCACCGTATGCGCAAGCGATCCCTGCATATGCCCCATGGCGTGATAGAGTCGCCCGATCTCGTTACGTCCGAGGCTCTCGATACGCTGGTCGAGGTGGCCTTCGGCCATACGCTCGAAATGGCGCACCAGACGATCGAGCGGGCGCAGCACGTTGGTCGTCACGCCCCAAACGACGACGATGACGGTGATTAGCGTCACCACGATCACGCCTAACAGCGCCCAGACGAGGCGCCGACTGAACGTGGCAAACGCTGCCTGCTGGCTGGCCATGTCACTGGCACTCAGGGCCAGCTCGGCGCCACGGTGCAGCCCATATACGCCTAGGCCGCAGGCCAGCAGCACTAGCAGCGAAAAGGTGGCCAATACCAGGCCCCAGCTCAGGCGTACGGTCATGTCGTTCATCGTTTGACGTATCCACTGTGTCACACCCGCCCCTCCCCTACGTGCGCGCAGCCGGCGCAACGCTTTATCGTTATCGACCGTTACACCTGGGCGCCTCAGGCCTTGCGCGTGCTGTCCACCAATGCCATCTCTTCGCTGGTCAACAGCTTGTCGATGTCGACCAGCACCAGCATGCGATCGTCGAGACTGCCGAGTCCGCTCAAGAAATCCGACGACAGCGTGACGCCGAACTCTGGCGCTGGCTTGATCTGCTCAGGCGTGAGCGTCATGACGTCGGAGACGCCATCGACGACGATGCCTACGATCCGGTCGGCGACGTTGACCACGATCACCACGGTTTGACCGCCGTACTCGACGTTATCGAGGTGGAACTTGATGCGCAGGTCGACGATCGGCACGATCACGCCACGAAGGTTGGTCACCCCTTTGATGAAGTCGGGCGCGTTGGCGATACGCGTAACGTTCTCGTAGCCGCGAATCTCCTGCACCTTGAGAATATCGATGGCGTACTCCTCTTCCCCCAGGGAGAACACCAAAAATTCGCGGTTTTCCGCCTCGGCGGCCAATACCGCTTCGTTGATCGTCGGGTTCATGACGGCTCAGCCTCCTTGAAAAACGAAAAAGATGGATTATTCACTCTCTTACCTGCCTCTTTCTTGACCCGGCTCAAGCGGTGAAGGCCGGTAATGTCGAGAATCAGCGCCACGCTGCCATCACCAAGGATGGTCGCGGCCGAAATGCCGGGCACCTTGCGGTAGTTGTCTTCGAGGTTTTTCACTACGACCTGCTGCTGGCCGACCAGCTCGTCGACCAACATGGCGTAGCGGCGCCCCTCCCCCTGGACGATGACGGCAATGCTCTTCGTCGGGTCGGTAATAGCGTTCTCCACGTCCAGCACCTCGTGGATCGCGATGACCGGCAGATACTCGTCACGCACCTTGAGCACGACGTCGTCACCCGCCATGGCGTACATGTCGTCCTTAGCAGGCTGCAGCGACTCGAGTACGGTGGAGAGCGGCAGAATGAAGGTCTCGCCACCGACGCGGATCGACATGCCGTCGAGGATCGCCAGGGTGAGCGGCAGCACGATGCGGGTATTGGTGCCCTCGCCCTTCTTCGACTGGATCTCCACGCGCCCGCCCATGCCCTGGATGTTGCGCTTGACCACGTCCATGCCTACGCCGCGCCCGGAGACGTCGGTGACCTGGGCGGCGGTGGAGAAGCCCGGGGCAAAGATGAGCTGGAAGACCTCTTCGTCGCTCATGGTGTCGGAGACGCTCAAGCCGTTCTCGCGCGCCTTGGCCAGCAGCCGATCACGGTCCATACCGGCACCGTCGTCCTTCACTTCGATCAGGATGTTGCCGCCCTGATGGCGCGCGGAGAGGGTCAGCTTGCCGGTACGCGGCTTGCCCAGCGCCTCTCGCACCTCAGGCAGCTCGACACCATGGTCGAGACTGTTACGTACCAGGTGGGTCAAGGGATCGGTGATACGCTCGACCAGACTCTTATCGAGCTCGGTGGACTTGCCCTCGGTGATGAGTTCGATTTCCTTGCCGAGTTTGCTCGCGGTGTCGCGCACGACGCGAGGAAAGCGGCTGAAGACGAACTCCATGGGGATCATCCGGATCGACATCACCGCTTCTTGAAGATCGCGAGCGTTGCGTTGCAAAAGGCTCATGCCGTTTTGCAACGAGCCGCTGCTGGCGCCTGCCTGCTCGCTCATTTCGCTGACCGTCTGGTCGAGCATCGACTGGGTAATGATCAGCTCACCGACCAGATTGATGATCTGATCGACCTTATCCACCGAGACGCGGATCGAGCTCGACTCGGTAGCCGCCTTCTTGGCTGGCGCCTTTTTCTCGCTGGCCTTGGTATCAGCAGCAGTCGTCTTTTTCTCGCTGACGGGCGCTTTCTCGCTTGCCACCATAGGCGCTGGCGCGGCCTCAGGAGCGCCAGACGCAGGTGCTACGGCCGGGGCTGCCGCCGGACGAATTTCGATCTGCTCAGGCTCGATGATGAAGCACATCACCGCTTCGATGTCGTCGGCGCTGACATCTCCCTGGAGCAGCACTTCATAGCGCTTCTCGTCGCCTGACTGAGACTGAATCGTACCCAGTTGTTCGAGCTCTTCGACCAGCAGCGTACGGTCCTTGTCGCCGACGTTGAGCAGCGTAACGACAAGGCACCCAGCGTCGCTACCGGCAGAGGTCACGTCGTCGACAGGCGCTGCCAGCTCAGATGCTTGCGACAAGGCGGGCGCTTGTTCGCCAGCCACAGGCGCGGACGCCTCGCTTGCAGCGAGGCCCGGCTCCAGAGTGCCAGAAGAGAGCTCTTCCAGCGCAATCTGCTGAAGCGTTCGGCAGATGCGCTCGAAGGCCTCCTGATCCGGGGTCTGCTCGCTGCGATAGGCATCGAGTTGCTCGTGCATGATGTCTTTTGCCTCTAAGAAGGTATCCACGAGATCGGCACGCAGGGCCAACTCGCCCTTGCGCGCGTGGTCGAGCAGGTTCTCGAGGATGTGCGTCGTTTTCTGCAATACATCGAAGCCAAACGTGCCCGCTCCGCCTTTGATGGAATGGGCAGCGCGAAAGATGGCGTTGAGCTGTTCGCTGTCCGGATCGTCCACGTCGAGATCGAGCAGGTGTCGCTCCATATCGGCCAAGAGCTCCTCGGCCTCCTCGAAGAACGTGTCATAGAAATCGGTTATATCCATTTCCCACCCCATCTCCCGGTCATCGCTATAGGGTTCACTCAGGCGCTACTCGCTTTGCGTGGTTGGCGACTGTGCGCCTGTTGTTGGATCTGCCTCTGTTGGGTCGGCCTCTACGTCGCTTTCGCGCATGGCGTCATCAATGCTATCCGGGCTTGGCGCGGTCAGCTCACTGCCGCTTGCCGTACTGGCGCTACGAATGGCGTCGGCGATCTCGGGCAGCAGGACGATCAGCTCGATGCGCCGGTTCATGGGGTCGGTGGTGGGAATGTCCGGCAGCGTAACGCGATCGGCGTAGCCCGAAACGCGCAGCAGCTTGGCCGGCTCCAACCCGCCGATCACCAGCTCACGTCGCGAGGCGTTGGCGCGGTCGCTGGAGAGTTCCCAGTTGCTGTAGCCGCGATAGCCACCGGCGTAAGGGACGCTGTCGGTATGTCCGCTGATGCTGAGCTCGTTGGGCAGATCGTTGATCAAGGGCGCCATGGTGCGCAGTAGGCTGCGCATATAGGGAGCAACTTGGTCGCTACCCAGTTGGAACATCGGCCGCTGCTCGGTATCCAGCAGCTGAATCCGCAGCCCTTCACGGGTAATGTCGAAGCGCATTTGCTGACGTAGCTGACGTAGTTCGGGGTCGCGCTCGATCGCCCGCTCGATACGCTCTTGCAGGTCGTTGAAGTAGCGCCGCTCCTGAGGGCTTGGGCGCGTATGCTGTAACGTGGAGACGCGGACCCGCTCACCGTCGATATGCGCAGGATCGGGTCCGCCACCGGGAATGACGCGGGTGCTACCGGCACGGTCGCCGCCGGTAATCGCAGCGACCAGCGGCGCACTGAAGTACTCGGCGACCCCTTCGCGCTGCTCTTCACTCGCCACGCTCAAGATCCATAGCACCAAAAAGAGCGCCATCAGCGCCGTCATGAAATCTGCCAGGGCGATCTTCCAGGCGCCGCCGTGGTGGGCGTGAACGACTTTCTTGCGCCGAATGATGATCGGACGCTTGCTCCCCCCCTGGCTCATGCACCACCGGCCTTCTTGGCGTCACGCACGTACTCTTCGAGCTCACTGAAGGTGGGACGCTCGGCGGTATGCAGCGCCTTGCGCCCGAACTCGACGGCGATCTGCGGGGCGTAGCCGTGCAGGCTCGCAAGCAGCGTCACACGGATGCACTGCAGCATCTTTTCGGCCTCTTTGGCTTGGCGCTCGGCGTAGCTGGCGACGGGGCTGATGAAGCCGTAGCCCAACAGGATCCCAAGGAAGGTACCCACCAGCGCATGGGCGATCATCTGGCCAAGCTCGGCAGGACCCGCATCGGCGTAGGTCAGTGCCTTCACCACGCCCATGACCGCCGCCACGATACCGAAGGCAGGCATGGCGTCGCCTACCTTGGCGATAGCGTCGATGGGAATGTGCGCCTCCTGTTCGAAGGCTTCGATCTCATGCAGCATGAGCTCGTCGATCTCCATCGGCTCCATGCTGCCGCTGACCATCAGGCGTAGATAGTCGGTGAGAAAGTTCATGATATGCGGGTCGGCCAGCACGCTCGGATGCTCCTGGAACAGCGCGCTCTCCTGGGGATTGTCGATGTCGCGCTCGATCCCCAGCATGCCCTCGCGACGCACCTTGGAGAGCAGCTTGAACTGCAGCGCCATGAGCTCCATGTAGAGCCCTTTATTGTAGTTTTTGGTGCGTTTGAGCTTGGGCAAGATCTTGAACGTCGCCTTGATGGCCTTTCCGTTATTGGCGGCCAGAAAGGCGCCAATACCCGCGCCACCGATCATCAAAAGTTCGGTGGGCTGAAACAGCGGCCCTAGGCTACCGCCAGCCAGCACGTAACCGCCGAAGACCGAAAGCAGCACGACCAAATAACCAAGGGGGATCAGCACGAGCAGTGTCCTTGCGATACGTCAGATTGTCATCATCAAAGAGCGCCGCTACTGAGCGCCCCTAGCGCCCCGAAGCCGGTCGTTCTTCATCGTCTTGGGGCATGATACCCGGCAGGTGCTCGGTTCTAATGCACGAGAACCGCAGCGTTTTGGTGCTATCTAAGCCTTCTGAGCCTTAGCGCTGCTAGGGGGCAGAACCTTACTCTCCACTTCTGACATCGTCATGACGCACCGACTTGCGCGTCTTGCCTGCCCGCGAAGGGGGCTGGCAGATACCACAGACGTAGCCCTGGGCCGGGCTATGAGCGTGGGTCACGAAGTGTCCGCCGCAGCGCTCACAGGCGGTGAGCTGGAGCAGATCACTCTCGAAAAAACGCACCAGCGTCCAGGCCCGCGTTAGCCCCAGTACAGGTTCGACGGCTTCGAGCGTCATCTGCTCGCCGTAGAGCCGGTAAGCTTTGACGAAGGCGTCGATCCGCTCGCACGCGGTATCGAAAAGCAGGCCCTGGTACATGTTGTAGAAAAGCGACGAGTGGATGTTAGGCAGCCAGGTGATGAACCAGTCGGCGGAGAACGGCAGCATTCCCTTGGGCGGCGACATACCGCGCACTTCTTTATACAGCTTGATCAAACGCGTGCGACTAAGCTCGGTTTCGGTCTCCAGCACCTGCAGCCGCGCCCCCAACTCGATCAACTCGATGGCAAGCTGCACTTGGTTCATCTCGTCGATAAGGCTCTTCTGGCTCACGACGGCTCCTTGGCAGAGACCGACTCGCGCCGGTGCGTGGCCAGCAGCAGCGACGTATGCAGCCCGGCAAGCCCTTGGTCGCGCGGGTTATCGACGACCTGCTGGACCTGCTCCGCGCTGACAGGGCATAAGCGACAGAGCAGTTGATTGGTACGCGCCAACTTGGCGAGCTGGCGAGCATTGAGTCCGACGAGAAGATCGGCGAGTTCGCCGTCGATCTTCAAGCGAAACATCGCCGTCTCACGATCCTCCCCCAAAAGCCGCTGGGCCAACAGCAGGTAGGCAAGATTGATATCCTGAATTTCATCGATAAAGTTGATCTGGCTCATGGTGTCCTTTCGCACGACGCGGGCGCGGACTTATACATTCATCGAGCGCCATGGATTTACTTGTTAACTTTTTTCCATGGTTGCATAAATATTATTCCCTTGGCTACTGAACCGCGCGCGGTTGTATACCATCTTGAGCAGAAAGTTCAAACACCCATACCAAAAGCTCTGCAACGACTTGGTAAAGGGCTGGCGGAATATGCTCATCGAGATCCAACTGCATCAGCAGCGCCACCAACTCCGGCGCATCGTGAACATAGATGCCCTGGCGCTTGGCTTCAGCCAGAATGCGCTCGGCGAGCTCACCATACCCCTTAGCGACCAAGCGAGGAGCGCGCTCCCCGTCTTGATAGGCCAGCGCCACGGCCTGGCGACGTTGTTCCGGCGCGTCACTCATCGCCTTCCCCCGCGCTCACCTGGCGGGCGTGCACCCTGACCTGATCGAACGACAAGGCGCTCAAGCGCCGCTCCAAAGCGGGCAGCGCCACTTCGATATGGGTAAGCGTTTCTGCTTCCGCCGCGGTGAAATCAAGGCTCAATATATTGCGCACAAGTAAAAGCGCAATAGTAAAGCGTCCTACCGAGGGTACGTCCAGCTGCATTTCTGAACGCCAGCATTCATCGCGCCCCTGGCGCTGCGCTGCGCCATTATCCTGGGTAGCCATTGGTAGATGCATGGTCAGCGCCATAAAAAGCCCCGCCCATACCTCACCTTCCCAGCGAAGTGTCGGCACTACCAGCATTTCAAGCTGGTGGCGCACCAAGCTCTGAACGCTTTCGTGGACGATATCGCCCTTGGCGTGCGGCGACTTGACCTGGGTCAGGTTTCCCAGCGATGGCGCTGCCTTTTCGGCACGCTCCTCGCCCTGCGCAGCTAGCGATATGGCGCTGCCTTGGGTCGGCGAAAAAGCGGCTGGCCCCGCATTTTTAGGCGCCGTAGGCATACTCGCTGGCGAGAGTGGGCCGACACTCCCCCCCGCGCTTGCAGGCGGGTGCTGATCAGTAGGAGTAGCAGCCACCGGCACAAGCGTTACCCCTGGGGGCAGCAGAAGCGGTGCGCTGGGTGGAAGCACCGATACTAACGCAGGGGCAGCGGGGGCTGCCGTAAGCATTGGCATGGCGGGCCGAGGCATCAGCTGCATTTGCGGCTCGCGCTGCAGCTGTGCCCGCGACATATCGCCCTGGAACCAGCGTTTCAGATGCGACTCAAAAAACAGGCCGCTATCGCGCACGCTGGCCTCGAGCCGGGTCGCAAGCAGGGCGGACTCGACGCGCTCACCGCCAGCGAGCAGAGGTGCTTCGGGCCGCAGCGCTGCCGGCGGCGCCGGAAAGCGTAGCAGTAGATCGGCGATACCGCGCGCAGCCGGACTGAAATGGGTTTGGGTCGAGCTAGCCCCATCGGCCGCCCCCGGCGCGCGCGCGTCACTGCGCGCCAGTGTTTCCAGGGCCGGGGGCAATCGGCGCAGATCCTGCAACAGGGCCTGGTCGGGCTTGCCGTCCAGGCGAGCATCGCCTTGAACCGCTCGCGGGCCGTCACCGGGGGCCACTGGGCGCACACTTTCGGCCAAGCGCTGCACGCTCTCCTCACCGCGGCGCCCCAGCACCTGATGCATCAGAGTATCGATCAGCGGGTTGATGCCGCTCACCGCGACCTCGTGACGCTATCCTCGATGGCCTCATCGCTTCCCTGTTGAGGGGCGTAGGCGCGATGCAGATCGCGCTGGCGCTGGGAGACACCGATCAGCTTACCCAGCTCCTCGCGGCGTGCCACCAGTTGGCGGCGTATAGCGACGTCGTGTTCGAGAATACGCTCGAGCAGGTCGGCCTTACGCTGGCGTCCCACCGCATCCAATGCCACCGCAGCGTCTAGCGCCTTGACCTCTTCAACCAGGGCGACATAGCGCGAACGCTGATCGATCAGCTCGGCCCACTGCTCGTCTTGGGCCAGTGCCAGCATGTGCGATACGCTTTCCAGCAGCTCGGCATAGGTCGCCAAGAGCGTGGTTTGGGTCGCCTCTTGGGGGGAAACAGATGTGGACATGGGGGCCTCACGCGCTCTGCGATTGTCCGATTTCACGCCATGCCGATGCCAAGTCTTCGAGCAGGCTTTCGGCCTGGTTCAGGCTCTCTTCGTCATTGCGCAGATTGGCCGTTAGCAACAGACGGCCGATATAATCGTAAAGCGATGCCAGACGTTCGGCGATCTCGCCGCCTTTCTCCCGGTCCAGCGCCGCTGCCAGGCCGCTATTGACGATGTCAATCGTCTTCGAGATCGCCTTGCCCTTTTCAGCGACGTTGCCCGCCTGCATGTGGATACGCGCTGCGCGCAACGACGCCTGGGCGCCATCGAATAGCAGAACGATGAGCTGGTGGGGATCGGCGGAGAGCACTCCGCTCTCTACGCCGACGCGCGCATAGGCACTGGCCCCGCGCCCGTAGGCTGCCCCGCGAGAGTAGGTCATGGGTAGACACTCCTGTGGCAAGTCAGCGCGACGAGGCCGCATCCACTTGCCGGTTAGCGATTCACGTGAGCCACTGGCTCCGCTGTCTCTTTCTTGCTGTCTCTTATATCGGTTTATATCGGCGCCGAGGCGCAAGACTTTAACCCCGACGCGCCCTTTATGCCGAAACGGCGACTTCACCGATGGGGCGACCCAGCCTCTCCGTCACCTGACGTACGGGTTCTGCCACGTTATTGCGCCGGGGCGGCTCCGTTCCCTGGGTGGGCAGCACTTCGGTCGGGTTACCTTTAGCGTCGAGACGCACCACCCAGCCAAGCTGCTGGCTGGAAAAACGCGCCAAGCTGCCAATAGGCAACGCCTTGAAGTGTTCGATGTAGCGTTTGATCCACTGAGGGTCGAACTGATGCGGATGAACGAGCAGATGACGATAGATCTGCTGGGTGGTTCGCGCGGGGCGATCAGCTCGATCGCGCCGCATCGCTTCTACCACGTCCACCACCGCGCTCGCCTTGGCCAGCTCGTTGAGCGTCTCACCGGTTACGCCAGCAGGATAGCCACTGCCATCGAGACGCTCGTTGATAGCGCCGATCACCGCTGCCGCAATGGCGGTAGAGAGCCACTGACAGCCCTCCAGGCGCTCGAGCAGAAGGCTCACATGAGCATGCAGCGCCTGCCGCTCGGAGGCCTCGAACTGTGCCGCACGAAAGACCACCTGCGGCACCAGTGCCTTGCCCAGATCGTGCACCAGTCCACTGGCGACGATGGCCTTGCGCACGTCCAGTGGCACGCTACTCCCCACCAGATCCAAGAGATGCGCCGCCACGCCTATGCCGTGTCGCACCAGCAGCGGCTCGGCGCCCAGGCAGCGTGTGGCAAATAAAAGCGCCTCACGGTCCTCGTCGTGCAGTGCCATGAGCCGATCGGCGCTACGCGATAGCAGCTTGGCATCGATGCATTCGCCCTGCTGCAACGCAAGCAACTGGGCGTTCATATAGGCGGCGACCTTGACCAGGCGGCGCGCCATGGGGGTAGCGTAGTGCTGGATATCGCGCTGCCCGACGCTGTCGCCTATCCCCTGGCGCGGCTCGGGCGCCGTAAACAGCGGTGAAGCGGTACGCTCCTCGCCACCCTCTTTCTGATAGCGCGACGCTTCGCGCTCGATCTCACAGACGAAATACCACAGCTGGCGCTCCTGCTCGGCGCTCAGCGCAATGAAGCGAAAGCCCACGCGCAGCAAGTGGCGCTCGGGGTCGACACGCTGATGGCGAGTCTCTACCTGAGCCTCGAAGCGCGTGCCGTTGGGAAAGACCAGCGCTACGTCGAGCGAGGGTTCGGTACGGCCTAATAGCGCACTCGCTGCGAGGGGAAGCTCGAGCAAACACCCCTCCTGGGATAGATCACGCAGCTCGCCCTGTACGTCACCGCTCTCATCGCTCGATAGCGAAGCTGCCACGCCCATCCCCAAGCGCAACTCGGCCCGAAAGGATTCACGCCGCTGTAGCACATCGAGGTAGTCGGGATAGGCACTGGTGCAGAGAAAACGCTCGCCGAGGCGTCGAATCTCCAGCAAGCGCAGGGGCGGCGTGAACACCAGTTGGCCCCGCGCCTGGCCGCGCAGCACGAAGGGCTCCCCCTCCTGCAGCCGTGGCAATAGATGACTCACCGACGACAGGTCCATGATCAAAACCTCGCCTCCACGCTGCTCTTGCAACACGACCGGCTCCAAGCGCCGCTCATCGTCGTCGAGGCACAGCGATACACCGCCCACTTCCACCAGCACGTCGAGCAGTGACGCCACAGCGGCGGCACTGCCAATACGCTCACACTCGCCTTGCAGCGCCTGCATCGTTTACCTCTGCTGTTACAGCATCAATGGCATCCAGCGCGGGAGCATAGCAGAAGGCGCACTCCCGCCCGCATGACGTCACTTTAAAGATTTCGCATAACGGGTCGATGATAGAGGCATAGGGCCATAACTCTGCGGCGCGCGTTGCCCTTAGCACTATGTTAATGAGCACTACGTTATTGAGCACCATGTATTGGCACGACCTTAACAGGCTGTACCTGACGCCCGCCGCGCACACCCTCCGTGAGTGTGCATAACATCAAAACAGAGGAACGATAGATGACGTCACCATTGACCGATGCCGCCGCCGTTGCATCCCGCTCACCGCTTCAGGAGCTCACCCCGCGACAAAAAATCGAAAATGTCCTGGGCACACTACCCGCCGCAGGCAGCCAGCTCTCCCAGGCAAACGCCGATCCCTCTATTTCGGCAGGCGCCTTGGTCGAGCCCATTCAGCGCATCAACAGCGTTATGCGCCCCCACGGCATCGAGTTCGACGTGAGTGACGAGCGCTCGCGCATCGTGACCCGCGTCATCGATCGCGACTCCGGCGATGTGATTCGCCAAATTCCCGCCGAAGAGGTGCTGCGCATCGCCGACAGCCTGGAGAGCCTCCAGGGGCAACTGATCTCGCTCGAGGTCTAAGCGCCTCGTCATTAGCGGCGCCCGTCTTTACGGCGCGGCGCCTACACCTGCATGTTCATAACGTCACGGTAGGCGGTAACCAGGCGGTTGCGAACCTGTAGCCCCATCTGGAAAGCGACGCTGGCTTTTTGCATGTCGACCATCAAATCGTTGAGCTCGACGCTAGGGTCTCCGGCCTGAAAGGCCGTGGCCTTGGCATTGGAGGCCTGCTGCAGCTGATTGATACGCCGAATGGAGGCTGCCAGCTCACCGCCAAACCCAGCACTGCCCGCCTGCTCTGGCGCCACCGCTGCCTTGAGCGACGCGCCTGAAGCCTGCGTTGCCAGCTGATGCATCTGCGTCAGTGCCGACGCCATGTTGGAAGAGTCCATACGCTCGCCTTGCCACACCCTGAAATAAGAAAGCTGGAAATCAGTAAACTGTCGCCGCCTGCTTGGCTTTTAGCCCATTGATGACATGGCGAGAGGCTATCACCGGGGTGGCGGCCGCCATACGCCCAATTACGTATAAAAAGCCAAGCTGTTCCCTCCTTTAGGCTAGACGGGGCTCAGGATAATGGCGTCCATCACAATTCCGCCCCCGACCACCGGCGGATAACCGCGATAGACGGATGATTGCCAATGCCTTCTTGGGTAACGCCCCCCGGTGCTGACCGCCTCGCCCTCTCTGCGCTTCTCGTGGGAGGGCGCGCATGAGCGATACCGGTACTGCGCCAGGCCGCCAAACCAATACGACGCCAACCAATGCCGCGAACGGCAACGCCAACGGGGCCGTTGCGCGTGCCCTGTCACAGCTCAAGGGCAGCCCACTCGTGGCGCTACTCATTGCTGGTGCCGCCTGTATCGCCATCGTCGCGGCCCTGTTTTTATGGGCCAGCAGTCCCGACTATCGCGTGCTCTACAGCAACCTCTCCGAAGCCGACGGCGGTCGCATCATCAACGAACTGGATAGCCGCGCCATTCCTTATCGCTTCAGCGAAGGCGGCCAAGCGCTACTAGTACCTGCGGAGCAGGTGCACATGCTGCGCCTGCAGCTCGCCGAGCAGGGACTGCCGCGCGGTGGCAATCTAGGACTCGAGCTGATGGAGAATCAGGCCTTCGGTATCAGTCAGTTTGCCGAGCAGGTCAATTTCCAGCGTGGCCTGGAGGGTGAGCTTGCGCGCTCCATCGAATCGCTTGGTCCGGTCGAGCGCGTGCGCGTGCATCTCTCCCTTGCCAAACCCTCGGTGTTCATTCGCGACCGTGAGCCTGCGAAAGCCTCGGTGGTATTGACGCTGCTGGCTGGTCGCGTGCTCGGCCAAGGACAAGTCAGCGCCATCATCCACATGGTATCGAGCAGCGTTCCCGAGCTATCGCCGGACGACGTCACCGTCGTCGACCAAAACGGGCGCCTGCTGTCGGCCAACAGCGCCAGCAACGACCTGGATGGCTCCCAGCTTAACTACATCGCCGAGGTCGAGCGCTCTTATCAGCAGCGCATCGAGCGCATTCTTACCCCGATTCTCGGCGCCGATAACGTGCGCGCCCAGGTCGCCGCACAGATCGACTTCTCGCGCCGCGAGCAGACGTCCGAGCGCTACGGGCCCAACCAGCCCCCCAACGAAGCCGCCGTGCGTAGCCGCCAACTGAGCCTCTCATTCGACGGCGACGACCCGCTAGCTTCCGGCATTCCCGGCGCGCTGAGCAACACGCCTCCCGGTACGGCACCCTCCTTCATCGACCCGCCGGACGAAGATGCCGACGACGGCGACACCGCGCCTCCCGAGGCGCTGCGCCATCTGCAGCAGGACGACGTGGTCAACTACGAAGTCGACCGCAGCATCGAACACGTCCAACACCGCTTGGGCCAAGTGCAGCGACTCACCGCTGCCGTGGTGGTCAACGACCGTCGCGAGCGCGATGACAACGGCGAGTGGGTCAACCGCGCGTTGAGCGCCGATGAAATCGCCCAGATCGAGCGTCTGGTACGCCAGGCCATGGGCTTCTCGGATGCCCGTGGCGATGCCATCGAAGTAGTCAACTCGGCTTTCGCCAGTGATGCCGCTGACGCCGTCGAGATCGCCTGGTGGCGCCAGCCCGGAACGCTCGCGCTTGCCGCCGAGCTCGGCCGCTATCTGCTCGTCGCCCTGGCCGCGTTGCTGCTTTACTGGCTGATTCTGCGCCCGCTGATCAAGCGCTATACCGCAGCGCCCGTGGTGGTGGCGGCCACGCCCGGCGGCACGCTGTCAACGAGCATCGGGGACGACGAAGAGCCGTTTAACGATACGCCAGAGGATGAAGAAGACGAGACCTACGCCAAGCCCAAACGGCGGCGCAAGACCTCGCTCTACGAAAACAACCTCAACGATCTACGCGAAATGGCTCAGGAAGACCCTCGCATGGTCGCCATGATCATTCGCAGCTGGATGAACCATCATGAGTAGTGTAGTCACCGAGATGAGCGGCGCGCGCAAGAGCGCCATTCTGCTACTGGCCCTGGACGAGGATAGCGCCGCCGAGGTCTTCAAGTACCTGAGCGCCAGCGAGGTTCAGGAGATCAGCATGGAGATGGCTAGGCTGCAGCAGGTGTCTCACGACGACATGCGCGCCGTGCTCGACGCCTTCCACCGCGAGACCGAAGAGTTCGTGGCGCTCAACCTAAACTCCAGCGAGCACATCCGTTCGGTGCTGACCAAGGCGCTGGGCAGCGAGCGCGCAAGCAGCCTGATCGAGGACATTCTCGAAAGTACGGGCAGCAACTCGGGTATCGACTCGCTCAACCTGATGGAAGCGTCGATGGTGGCCGAGCTGATCCGCGACGAGCATCCGCAGATCATCGCCACCATTTTGGTCCATCTGGATCGCCATCAGGCCGCCGCCATTCTCGAACTGTTCCAGGAGAAGTTGCGCAACGACGTGGTACTGCGTATCGCCACGTTCAGCGGCGTTCAGCCTGCCGCTCTGCAGGAGTTGACCGAGGTGCTCTCCGGCATGCTCGACGGCCAGAACCTCAAGCGCAGCAAGATGGGCGGCGTAAGAACCGCCGCCGAGATCCTCAACCTGATGAATTCGGCCCAGGAAGAGACGGCCATCGAAACCGTTCGCGCTCACAGCGAAGACCTGGCCCAGAAGATCATCGACGAAATGTTCCTGTTCGAGAATCTGCTCGATCTGGACAACCGCGCCATCCAACTGGTGCTCCAGCAGATCGAGACCAACTCGCTGGTGGTGGCGCTCAAGGGCGCCCCCGACGCGCTGGTGGACAAGTTCCTGCGCAACATGTCCCAGCGCGCGGCCGATCTGGTGCGCGAAGACATGGAAGCCCGTGGCCCCATCCGTGTCTCTCAGGTGGAGAACGAGCAGAAGGCCATTCTGCAGGTGGTGCGCCGCCTCGCCGATGCAGGGGAGGTCGTGCTAGCCGGTGGAGACGACGAATATGTCTGATTCGACCTCGGCGCATTACGACCGTAGCGGTCGCTGGCAGCGCTGGCAGATGGAGGAGCTTGGCAACGCGCCCGCAAGCAGCCACCCAGACAGCGCCTTGCAGCTACAGCAGCGCAAGGTTCTCGCCGCGCAAAAGGCCGCCGAAGCCGCTCGCCAGCGCGAAGCCGACGAGCGTCAGGCGCTGCTAGAGCGCTGGCGCCGCGAAGCCGAAGAGGCAGGCCATCAAACGGGCTTCGAGCAGGGCCGAGAGGCAGGCTTGACGCAAGGGCTCGCCGAGGGGCGCGCGCAGGCACGCGAAACGCTCGACGAAGAGATCCACAAAGCCACCGCACCGCTACTAGCCTTGGCCAAGCAGTTTAGCGCAGCACTCGAGCGCCTCGACGAAACGCTCGCCCACGACCTGACCGAGCTGGCCCTGGCCACGGGCCGCCAGTTGGCCAGCGAGGCGCTGCACGCCACCCCCGAGCACATTCTCGACGTCGTTCGCGCACTGCTGCATAGCGAACCGCCGCTGGTGGGCCAGCAGCGTCTGTGGCTCAACCCAGAAGATCACGCCTTGGTAACGCAACACCTTGGCGATGAGCTCAAGGCGGCCGGGTGGAAGCTACAGCCGGATGCTCAACTTGCCCGCGGCGGCTGCCGCGTGACCAGTGCGCAAGGCGAGCTCGATGCCACCTTCGAAAGCCGTTGGCAGGCCGTTCGCGCCCAGCTGCCCGCCCCTGCCGATAGCGCCACGCCTGATGCTGCGGAGTAGGAGGTCGATGCCATGAACGCCCCGCGCTGCCCTCACCAACACCGCTGGCAAACGGTCGTACGCCGCACGCGTCAACGCGTTCTCCAGCAGCCGCGCGTGACGACCAGCGGCCGTGTCGTGCGCGCTACGGGCATGGTCATCGAGGTCGTTGGCCTGCGCGTGGCCGTGGGCAGCGCTTGCTGCATCGAGCTTCCCAGCAGCGATGGCCTATCGCGCGACAGTCACCACGTCGCTGAAGCCGAAGTGGTGGGTTTTGCCGGTGACAAACTCTTTCTCATGCCGCTGGAGGAGATCTCCGGGCTGATGCCCGGCGCGCGCGTGACGCCCTTTGGCAATGGCAGTGGCCAGAGCGCGCGGCGCTTTCCCATCGGCGACGAACTCTTGGGGCGCGTCGTGGACGGCAGCGGCAAACCGCTGGACGATCGCGAAAGTATCGACGAAGCGCCTCAGGTCACGCTCTCCAAGCCGCCGCTCAACCCCATGGCACGCGCCCCCATCGACACCCAAATCGATGTCGGCATCCGCGCGATCAATGCGCTGCTGAGCGTCGGGCGTGGCCAGCGCATGGGGCTGTTCGCGGGCTCCGGGGTGGGCAAGTCGGTGCTCTTGGGCATGATGGCGCGCTATACCGAGGCCGACGTGATCGTGGTCGGACTCATCGGTGAGCGCGGACGCGAGGTGAAGGACTTCATCGACCATATTCTCGGCCCCGAAGGGCGGCGGCGCGCCGTGGTGGTCGCTGCCCCCGCCGATACCTCGCCGCTGCAGCGTTTGCAGGGAGCAGCCTACGCTACCCGGCTCGCCGAGGGCTTCCGTGACCAAGGGCGCAACGTGTTATTGATCATGGACTCGCTGACCCGCTACGCCATGGCCCAGCGCGAGATTGCGCTAGCCATCGGCGAGCCGCCAGCGACCAAGGGGTATCCACCTTCCGTCTTCGCCAAGCTACCCGGGTTGGTGGAGCGTGCCGGTAATGCCGAACGCGGCGGCGGCTCGATCACCGCGTTCTATACTGTGCTGACCGAAGGCGACGATCAGCAGGACCCCATCGCCGACTCGGCGCGCGCCATCCTCGATGGCCATATCGTGCTTTCACGCACGCTGGCCGAGGCGGGGCACTACCCCGCCATCGACATCGAAGCCTCGATCAGCCGAGCGATGACGGCCATCACCGACGACGTACAGCAGCGTCAGGCGCGGGCGTTCAAACAGATGTTCTCGCGCTATCAGCGCAACCGCGACCTGATCAGCGTGGGCGCCTACACCCCGGGCCACGACCCGCGCCTGGACGAGGCGGTCAATCAATTTCCCGCGCTGGAGCGCTTCTTGCAGCAGGGCATCAACGAATGCGCTCCCCTCGACGCCTCGCGCGCCGCGCTTGAGGCCCTGATAGGTTCACGGCTGTGATAGGAGAGGCTCGATGAAATCACAACTCGACATGCTGACCCGCTTGGCCCAGGAAGCACGCGATCAAGCCGGACAGTCGCTCGCCAAGGAGCGCCAGACCGAGCAGCAGGCCTCCTCCCAGCTTGCAGCGCTGACCCAGTACCGCGCCGAGTACGCCGAGCGCCTGCAAACGGCCATGTGCGAAGGCATCGACCCGGCCACCATGTACAACTACCAGCAGTTTCTGGCCTCGCTCGACGCCGCCCTGAGCCGGGCGCGCCAGGCGCTGCTGGAGCAGCAGCAGCGCGTACAGCAGCGCCAGCAAACCTGGCAGCAGGAGCAGCGGCGCCTCTCCTCTTACGATACACTGGCCACGCGTCGACAGCGGGAGGAGCATCAGCGTCTGACTCGTCACGAACAGAAAAGCAACGACGAACTGGTCAACGGCCGCATCGCCCGCCAGCGCCACGACGGCGCCCACTGACGCCGCGCCTAGCGGATGCGAGGAATCGACGCATGAACATCCAACAGCTACTCACCACCTTTCAAAGCGCAGGCGCATCCAACGCCACGCCAGAAACGACGGCAACTTCTAGCGCCGGGTTTCAACGCGCGCTGGGCGCCGCCGCTTCGGCGCTGTCCGACCGGTTCACTCTGGGCGACGACAACGCGCTCGCCACGGACGCCGAGGGCGAGCAAGCGCTTGCCGCGCTGCTCGATGGTCTAGACATCGAACTGGACGCCGGAGCACTGGCTGAGCTGCTGGCAGACCTTGGTATACAAACCGAAGCGACGCTGCCCGGGACGACGCTCGATGCGGCAGGGATAGCAGCCGACGATGGCACAACCGACGAGACCAGCGGCCTCGATCATATTGCCCAGCGCTTGGCACTAATGGCGGCCTTCGCCGAGCCTGCACCATCGAGCGCGCCTAGCGCATCGCCTCAGGGTGTGAAACAGATCGCCGAGCTGCTCGTGATTAGCGAGGGCGATGCTGCCACCCTTATCTCTGCACTCCAGGGGCAGCGCGATGCTCGCCCCGCAGTCGATTCCATGCCCCGCCCGGCTGCCAATTCCAAGTCTTACCCAGCGGTCGATTTCGCATCTCGCGCGGCACCCTTTGCACTGGCATCGGCACCGTTAGTGACGCAACCTCAGCCCACGATGTGGCAGCCCGCCGCTCCCCTGCTTGACGCCGCACCTACGCTACGTGCCGAACCCGCCACGCCTGTCTGGTCGTCCATGGCGATACTTGCCGCCCCCTTGACGACCCGCGCCGAGGAGCCGTCAACCAGCATGGCACCGCTTGTGGGCGCAGCAGACGCTGCGGCGCCTCGTCTTCCAATGAGCCCCGTACCCACCGCTCAAACGAGCGTGGCGGCACCGGTGCAGAGCCCGGCCTGGCCACACCAAGTGGTTCAGTTCATTCAGCGCGGCGGCGAGCAGCACGTTCAGATGCAGCTTCATCCGGCCGAGCTCGGTCCGCTATCGATTGCGCTGACCGTGGGCGAACAGGGCACCCAGGCCCACTTCGTCTCGGCCCACGCCCAGGTGCGCCAAGTGCTCGAACACGTCCTACCGCAGCTACGCGAAGCCCTCGCCGAGCAAGGCATTACCCTAAGCGACACCTCGGTGGGTGACCAGAGGCGCGACCAACAAGAGGCCTTCGCCGAGCCTGCACCATCGAGCGCGCCTAGCGCTTCGCCTCAGGGCGTGAAACAGATAGCCGAGCTGCTCGCGATCAGCGAGGGCGATGCTGCCTCCCTTATCGCCGCGCTCCAGGGGCAGCGCGATGCTCGCCCGGCTGCCGATTCCGCATCTCGCGCGGCGCCATTTGCATTGGCATCGGCACCGTTAGCGACACAGGCTCAGGCCACGACGTGGCAGCCCGCCACTCCCCTTGACGCCGCGGCTACGCTACGCACCGAACCCACCACACCTGCCTGGTCGTCCATGGCGACACTTGCCGCCCCCTTAACGACCTCCGCAGAGGAGCCGTCAACCAGCATGGCACCGCTTGTGGGCGCAGCAGACGCTGCGGCGCCTCGTCTTCCAATGAGCCCCGTACCCACCGCTCAAGCGAGCGTGGCGACGCCGGTGCAGAGCCCGGCTTGGCCACACCAGGTGGGCCAACAGCTGGTTCAGTTCATTCAGCGCGGCGGCGAGCAGCACGTTCAGATGCAGCTTCATCCGGCCGAGCTTGGCCCGCTATCGGTTGCGCTGACCGTGGGCGAACAGGGCACCCAGGCTCACTTCGTCTCAGCCCATGCCCAGGTGCGCCAAGTGCTCGAACATGCCCTACCGCAGCTACGCGAAGCCCTCGCCGAGCAAGGCATTACCCTAAGCGGCACCTCGGTGGGCGAACTGAAGCGCGATCAACAAGAGGCCTTCGCCCAAAGCGGCGCTCGTCGCGGGATGGTCGATGGCAGCGGTGGCGAGACCAGTGGCCTCGATCAGATCGCCCAGCGCTTGGCACTAATGGCGGCCTTCGCCGCGCCTGCACCGTCGAGCGCGCCTAGCGCATCGCCTCAGGGTGTGAAACAGATCGCCGAGCTGCTCGCGATCAGCGAGGGCGATGCTGCCACCCTTATCGCCGCGTTCCAGGGGCAGCGCGATGCTCGCCCGGCGGTCGATTCCGCATCTCGCACGGCGCCATTCTCGCTAGCATCTGCACCGTTAGCAACGCAAGCTCAGACCACAACGTGGCAGCCCGCTGCCTCCCAGCTTGACGCCGCGGCTATGCTACGCGCCGAACCCGCCACACCTGCATGGCCGTCCATGGCGCCACTTACCGCCCCCTTGACGACCCGCTTCGAGGAGCCGTCGACCAGCATGGCACCGCTGGTGGGCGCAGCAGACGCTGCGTCGCCGCGCCTGCCAATGAGCCCCGCATCTACCGTTCAAACGAGCGTGGCGACGCCGGTGCAGAGCCCGGCCTGGCCGCAACAGGTGGGCCAACAGCTGGTTCAGTTCATCCAGCGCGGCGGCGAGCAGCACGTTCAGATGCAGCTTCATCCGGCCGAGCTTGGCCCGCTATCGATTGCGCTAACCGTGGGCGAACAGGGCACCCAGGCTCACTTCGTCTCGGCCCACGCCCAGGTGCGCCAAGTGCTCGAACACGCCCTGCCGCAGCTACGCGAAGCCCTCGCCGAGCAAGGCATCACCCTGAGCGACACCTCGGTGGGTGACCAGAGGCGCGACCAACAAGAGGCCTTCGCCCAGAGCAGTGCTCGTCGCGGGATGGCCGGTGGCAGCGGCGACGAGCCGATGACGCTTGACGAGGGTACCGCGGCGCAGCGTCCACGCAGTATGACGCTGGATGGGCGCATCGACCTTTACGCCTAGGCCTTGACCCTAGGACTGAAGACTTAGGGCTTAAACCAAAAGATAGCCGCGCCAAGCGAGCCTGTTCCTTTCACCGCCAAGGGCGGCGTTGGGCATAATGGGCGGGCGCGACGCGCACATGGGATAACGGGAAGCTTACATGGCTGAATCAAGCGGCGGTTCCAAGAAACTGCTATGGGTAATGATCATACTGGTGCTGCTCTCATCGATTGGAGCGGCAGCGGCCATCTATATGGTGCTCGACCAGCGTGGAGGCGACGAGAGCAAGAGCGAACCCGTGGCGCAGCGCGAAACGCCGCTGTTCTTGCGCATCGACCCTTTCACCGTCAATCTGGCCGATGATCGCTTGGGTTCGCGCCTGCTCTACACGGGAATGACCCTGCGTGTGGGCAACGACGAAACCACTCAGATCCTCACCGAGCACATGCCTCAGGTGCGCAGTCGCCTGCTCATTTTGCTCTCCAGCAAGCAGGCTAGCGACTTGACCACGGTCGAGGGCAAAGAGCAGCTTGGGCGCGACATCATCGACCGCTTGTCGGTACCCTTGACCGAGAACCAGCCCCCGCTCGATCTGCGCGAAGTGCTGTTCACCGAATTCATCGTGCAATAACCGCGGGACGGAGCCGTTCATGTCACAGGACGATCTACTCTCCCAGGAAGAGATCGATGCGCTGCTCAAGGGCGTCAGCGGCGACGACGAGCCGAGCAGCACGCCGTCGGCGTCGACCGACGAGGGGCGCATCAAGCCCTACGATCCCTCGACCCAGCATCGTGTCATTCGCGAGCGTTTGCACGCGCTGGACTTCATCAACGAGCGCTTTGCGCGCTATTTCCGCAACGGCCTGTTCAACCTGATCCGGCGCAGCGCGGATATCACCGTGGAGTCGGTACGTTACCAGAGCTTCAGCGACTTCTCGCGCAACGTGCCGGTGCCTACCAACCTCAATCTGGTGGCGATGAAACCACTGCGCGGCTCGGCCCTGGTGGTCTTTCCACCTAATTTGGTGTTCATGGTGGTGGACAACCTGTTCGGCGGCGACGGCCGCTTTCTCACCAAATCGGACGGTCGCGAGTTCACCAATACCGAGCAGCGCATCATCCAGCGCGTGCTGAATTTGGCAATCGACGCCTATCAGGAAGCCTGGAAAGTCGTGCACCCCTTGGAGATCAGTTTTCTACGCTCGGAGGTGCAGTCGAAGTTCGCCAACATCACCAACTCGCCCAACGAGATCGTGGTCAACACCAAGTTCAATCTCGAAGTCGGCAACCTGATGAGCCACTTCCAGATCTGCATGCCCTACGCAATGATCGAGCCGCTGCGCGATCTGCTGACCAACCCGATCAACGACAGCCACCACGATCAGGACGGCAGCTGGTCGCGGCGCATGGCCTCGGAGCTGCGCCAGTCGGAGGTGGAGCTGGTGGCCGAGTTCGCCCAGATTCCCAGCCGCATCGCGCAGGTCATGGGGCTCAAGCAGGGCGACGTACTGCCGCTCGAGATCCCCGACACGCTGACCGCCAGCGTCGACGGCGTCCCGGTCATGGAGTGCGAATACGGTAGCCAGCGTCAGCAACGCGCGCTGCGCGTACTGCGCATGCTCGACCACGCCGCCATGAACAATGTCACGACGAACGACTTCATCAAAGCGTCCACGCGCCAGAAAGCCAAGGAATCCAACCCATGACGGACCCGAAAAAGCCTGATCAGGGCATCTCAGAAGACGATTGGGCAGCGGCCATGTCGGAGCAGGATACGCTTGCAGGGAGTACGGGAGCAGAGAGTACGGCAGCCGAGAGCGCGGCCGACGAAGATCCGTGGGCTGCCGCCATGGCCGAACAGGAGGCCGCCGAAGAGAGCGCATCGGACGAGCCCGCCGCGAGCGCGCAAGCACCCACTCCACGCCCGGCCAGTGACGACGTTTTCCGTCCGCTGAGTGCCAGCGTGGACGCAGGTCAAACGCGCGATCTCGAGATGATCATGGACATCCCGGTCAAGCTCACCGTCGAGCTTGGACGCACCCGGCTGACCATCAAGCAGCTGCTCGAACTGGCCCAGGGGTCGGTCATCGAACTCGAGGGCTTGGCCGGGGAGCCGATGGACATTCTGATCAACGGCTACCTGATCGCTCAAGGCGAGGTGGTGGTGATCGAAGACAAGTACGGCATCCGCGTGACCGAGATCATCACTCCCTCTGAGCGCATCCACAAGCTCAACCGATGAGCACGCAGGCGACGACTTCCTCGGCGCTCGACGGCGGCGTCGATGCCATGGCGGGGCTGGCACTGTTCGGCAAGACGGCGGCAGCTTTAATCGTCGTCATCGTGCTGATATTGCTCGCCACGGCGCTACTCAAACGCTGGCAGACTCAGCGCCATCCTCACGGCATGCCGCTCAAGGTAGTGGCCACCACCGCCGTGGGCAGCCGCGAGCGGGTGGTGATCGTCGAGGTGGACGCGACCTGGCTGGTGCTCGGCGTGGGCGGCGGCACGGTGACTAAGCTGCACGAGCTGCCTGCAGCAAGCGTGGAGCCTGTATCTACGCCCGCCTCGCCCTTTGCCCAGCGTATGGCACACGCCCTTCGGCGCCAGCGCGGTAAACGCGCCGCGCCTTCTTCCGATAACGCCGTCGACGACGACCCAACCCCATGAGAGGCGGCATGTCCTGCCCGAAGAGACGCCCTTTACTCGCGGTTATTCTCGCCGCTGGCCTAGCGCTGGCGCTTCTCGCCGTCCCGGCCTATGCCCAACAGCTGCCCGGTGTGGTTTCCCAACCCCTCGAAGGCGGTGGTCAGCAGTGGTCACTATCGCTACAGACCCTCCTCTTTCTCAGCTCGCTGGCCTTCTTGCCTGCGATGCTTTTGATGATGACCAGCTTCACGCGCATCATCATCGTGCTCAGCCTACTGCGTACGGCCATGGGCACTCAGGCAACACCGCCGAATCAGGTGCTGCTCGGCGTGGCGCTGTTTCTGACGTTTTTCATCATGTCGCCGGTGCTCAACCAGGTCTACGACACCGCCTGGGTGCCGCTGAGCAACGAAAGTATCGACTTCGAGCAATTTTTGACCCTGGCCCAGGAACCCTTTCGCGAGTTCATGCTGGCCCAGACTCGCGAGCCGGACCTTGCCCTGTTCGTACGGCTAGCCGATGTTGGCCCTCTCCAGGGGCCGGAGGAGCTACCCATGCGCGTACTGCTTCCCGCCTTCGTGACCAGCGAGTTGAAGACTGCCTTTCAGATCGGTTTCACCATCTTCATTCCGTTTCTGATCATCGATCTGGTAGTGGCCAGCACGCTGATGTCGCTGGGCATGATGATGGTACCGCCGGTCACCATATCCCTGCCTTTCAAGCTGATGCTCTTCGTGCTGGTCGACGGCTGGCAGTTGATCGTCGGCTCGTTGGCGCAAAGCTTCTATTTGACTTGACGTTTATTTGATCCGAGGAGCGGACATGACCCCGGAAATCGTGATGGACATGGCCTATCAGGGAATGCGGGTCACGCTGTTTCTCGCCGCGCCGATCCTGCTCGTTGCCCTGTTCACCGGCCTGCTGGTGAGCCTGTTTCAAGCAGCGACCCAGATCAATGAGATGACGCTGACCTTCATTCCCAAGATCCTTGCCGTCTTTGCCGTGCTGGTACTCGCCGGGCCCTGGCTGATCGGCCTGATCGTCGACTTCACCGAGCGGCTTTTCAGTAACATCCCTGCCATGGTGATGTAGCTCGTGGTTGAGGTCAGCTTCGACCAGCTTCAAGGGTGGATCGTCGCCTTTCTCTGGCCCTTTGCCCGCATTACCGCCTTCATGGCGGTCTCACCGCTATGGGGCCACTCGAGCGTTCCCAATCAAGCCAAAGTAGGCCTGGCCGCGCTTGTGACCCTGGTGGTGGCGCCGCTTTTGCCGCCGCTACCGGACGTACCGGTGGTCTCCTGGGCAGGCATCGGCATCCTCGTCGAGCAGATCGTCGTTGGCCTTGCCATCGGTTTCGTTATGCACCTGGTCTACGCTGCGGTGCAGGCCGCGGGCGAGTTCATCGGCCTGCAGATGGGGCTCGGCTTTGCTAGCTTCTTCGACGCCGCCAGTGGCACCAACATCATGGTGCTGTCGCGCATCCTCTATATGATCACGCTGTTGATGTTTCTTGCCTTCAACGGCCATCTGATGGTGCTGGAGGTGCTGGTGATGAGCTTTCAAACGCTGCCCATTGGCCTTGGCGGCTTCAACCCCAACGCCTTCGAGATGATCGCCCGCTACGCTGGCACCGTCTTCGCCTCGGGGATGCTGCTGGCACTGCCGGTGGTGGGGGCGCTGCTGATCATCAACCTGGGACTCGGTATCCTCAACCGCTCGGCGCCGCAGCTGACGGTCTTCAACATCGGCTTCCCGACCTCGCTCACCGTGGGCTTGGTGCTGATGATGGTGCTAATGACCGACCTGGGACGCTTTCTGCAAAGCCTGTTCAGCCAGGGCGTGAACTTCATGCAGGGACTGATCGAGCTGATGGCGCCACTAGGAGGATAACCCGGTAGGTAAAACGACGCCGCCCGCCGCAATGAAGGACCATTGGCGGCGGGCGGCGTTGAGAGCGGCTCGTGGATTTACTTAGAGATATTCGAACAGCGACATACGGTTAACGTTGGCAAAGGTCTGCTGCGAGGCCTGAAACCCCATCTGGCGCTGCATATATTCGGAGATCGCCTCGGCGTAATCCAGGTCGACCAGATCCGATAGCGTCTGCTCGTAGTTGAGCATGCGGTTATCGCCTACCGCATCGATCACGTCCAACTCGTTCAAGCGCGCCCCGGCGCTTGCCCGTACCGTCAAAACGTTGTCCAAAACGCTGTCGAATTTGCGCATGGAGGCGTTGAGGGTATCGCGTAAATCGGCTTTCTCGGCATCGCTGGTCGCAGGCGTATCCAGCACGCGCAGCGCTTCTTCGATCGTGGCGAAGAGATCGTCGTCCCCTTCCGTATTCCCCGGCATCTGGCGAAAGACGTCTTGGCCGGTGAAGGTGACTGGCATCAAGCGCTCGGCATCGACGCGCTGCTCGCGGCTTTCGCTGCTGCCGACGTAGATGGCTTTGTCGCCATTCACTTCGAAGGGCGGCGCATCGTCCTTATAGCCGCCAAAGAGGTAGCGGCCGTTGCCGTCGGTGGCGTTGGCTTGGCCCAGCAGGGTTTCGTACACCCCGCGCAGCTCGCTGCCAATGGACTGACGGTCGGCATCGCTCAGCGTATCGCTGGCGGCTTGGATCGTCAGCGTTTTGGCCTTGGTGATGGCGTCGCTCACGCTATTGAGAATGCTCTCGCTTTGCGAGAGGGCGTTGCGCGCCGAGATGCGCGAATCCTGGTACTGCTCGACCATCGCCTTGGACTGATCGACTCGCACGGCACGGGCGGCGGCCTGGGGGTCGTCCGACGGGTTGACCACCCGGCGCCCGCTCGCCAACTGCTGGCTGACCTTGAGAAATTCGCTCTGCTGGCGGTTCATCGACGCCGTGCCCTGCTCGAACATGGTGATCGTGCTAATACGCATTGCGTAAACTCCTTAGCTGCGCAGGTTCAGGATGACGTCGAGCAGCGAGCCCGCCGTATCGATGACGCGGGCGTTGGCCTGATAGTACTGCTGGTAGCGAATCAGGTTGGCCGCCTCCTCGTCGAGACTCACCCCCGACTCCGACTGCTGTACCGCGCGCAGCTGGTCGGTAAGGCCTTGGCGCGCTTCTAAGTTGACCTGAGTGATATTGGTACGATTACCTACATCACTGACCATCGACGCATAAGCACCGCTGAACGAGGCACTACCGCCGACCAGGGGTTGGGTTTGCAACTTCTGCAGCGCCAGGGCATTACGGTTATCGCCCGAAGCGCCTTCGGTGCCAGCCGCCATTTTGTCCAGATCGCGGAAAGCGGTGTCCATGCCATTTGCCGCGCGGCGCACTGGCTGCACGTCGAAGCTGTCGCCCTCTACGGGCGTTTGGCTAAAGCGCATGTTGATTCCCCCAAAGCTGAGGGTGCCGTCACTCCAGTCCGCATCGACGCGTTGCCCGGAGTCCTTACGCACGACGCTCGGCTCACCGCTCTCGAAAGAGACGGTGTAGTCGGTGGCGCGCAGCTCGTCGATACGGTCGGTATCGAAATCGATCTCGGTGACGTTCGCTGTGTTGCTTGCACCGCTATAGACCTGGGGCGCACGCAGAGTGAAGAAATCTTCACCCGCTTCTCCATCGAGATCGACACCTTGGCGATGCTGTGCATTGAAGGCCACGGCGAACGAGACCGCCAACTGACCAATCTGGTTCTGGGTCTTGTCCAGAGTTTCTGAGCGAAAGGCCATCAGCCCGCCTAGCGACCCACCGCGGATCACGTCTTCGTCGAGCTGAACCAGATTGCCTCCACCGTCACGGTAGCCAATCACCGTGCGCTGGGGGTCGTAGTCGGCCTGAACGGCTTCGAGCGAGAAGGCGTTGGTGCCGGTGACCAGGGGCTGGCCGTTGGGCAAGCTCAGGTTATAGGTCTTGCCATCCTGGATGTTCAGGCGCATGTCCATGCGCTCGTTGAGCTCGGACACCAACTGATCGCGCTGGTTGAGCATGCTGTTGGGCGCGTCACCGGTGCGCGCGCGCGCCAGCGAGATCTCTTTGTTCAGCCCGGCAATCTGCTCCAGCGTGTTGTTGATCTGGGTGACTTCGTCCTTGAGCTGGCTATTGAGGTTGTCCTGCATGTCCTGCAAGTAGCCATCGAAGGAGCGAAACTGCGCGGTGAGCGTATCGGCCGCTCCCAAAACGCCCTGACGCGCTGCCGGATCGGCAGGGGCGCTGGCCAGATCTTCGAGCGACGAGAAGAAGCCCTGAATGAGAGGCGCTAGCCCCGCTTCGCGATCAGCGAGCAGGTTGTCGATCTGGCCGACTTGCCCGGCGTAGGTCTCCAGCGCGCTGGACTGCGTTTTGGCGCTGTTGAGCTGGCGAGCGACGTACTCGTTGAACTGCCGCTCGATGGCGTTGACCTGAACGCCCTTGCTGCCGAAGCTGCCTTCGCCCAGCTGCGTGAGCTCGCGGTTATAGCCCGGCGTATAGAGATTGCTAATGTTGTTACTGGTGGTGTTGAGCGCGTTCTGCGCCGCATTCAGCCCACTCAGGCCAATCGAAAACATGCTCATGGTTCACTTCCTCAAGCCGATACCTGTGCTATCGGCCGTGGGCGAAAAAACTTGAGGTTCACTCAGTGCGCGCTAGCAAGCCAGGTGGGCGAGTCGATCCCCATCGTCTGCATCACTGCCACGAGCTTTTCGGCGTAGCGCGGGTCGGTGGCGTAGCCCGCCTGCTGCAAGGCGTGCGCCGCTTGCGCCGCGCTAGACGCAGTGACGACCTTGGCGTAGCGCGGATTGTTACCGATCAGCCCGGCGTAGTCGGTAAAGGCATGGGCATAGGAGTCGTAGGCGCGGAAGGTATCCACCATCTGGGTGCGCCGTCCATTGACGTATTCGTGGGTGACGACGTCAGTCGTCGCTCCGCGCCACTGGCTACCCGCCTTGATACCGAAGAGGTTGTAGCTATTGGCGCCGTCTTGACGGGCGATTTCGTGACGCCCCCAGCCGGTTTCGAGCGCCGCCTGGGCAAGAATCAGCTCGGCCGGCACACCGGTGGCCTGGCTAGCCGCCCGGGCCGGTTCGGCCAGCGCGGTGAGGAACTGACGTACATGATCGGGCGCGTTCTCCCACCCGGCAGGCACGGTTTCCTGCGCCGTAGGCGCTTGGGCCGTGCGTGCACGTACGGCATCGAGCTCGTCGATAAAGCGGCCGTGCGGCTCCTCATTACCCGGCGCGCCGCCCGCCAAGGGACTATCGAGCACGCGCGGCACGCCGCGTGGAATGCCAGCGATGAGCTGCTGCAAGTCAGGATCGGCAACGCCACTGGCGCTCCCTATGGCGCCCTGGCGCTTGAGCTGCTCGACCAGGGCATCGGCCAGGCCGATGCCTTTGGCTGCCATTACCTGAGACCACTGCTGATCGAGCATCGACTGATAGAAGTCGGTATCCCGGCTCTGCAATAGCCCTGAGGTCGGCACGGCCTCGCGCATGCTCTTGACCATCATCTGGATGAATAGCGCCTCGAACT
Source organism: Halomonas dongshanensis (assembly GCF_024790395.1). Lineage (GTDB taxonomy): Bacteria > Pseudomonadota > Gammaproteobacteria > Pseudomonadales > Halomonadaceae > Vreelandella > Vreelandella dongshanensis. The sequence continues at coordinate 8,616 of NZ_JAJISC010000006.1, read as the reverse complement.
GCTGAGCGGCGCTTTGCACGCCCGCTTCGGGATCGACGCGAGCGGTGTGCTGTAGCCGTTGGAAGCCCTGCATGTCGAGCGCGAACTGCCCACTCATGTCGTTACCGATGCTCATCAGATCACCTCGAGCTCGGCGCGTAGCGAGCCTGCGGCCTTGAGCGCTTCGAGGATCGACATCAGATCCTGGGGCGTCGCGCCAAGGGCATTGAGCGCGTTGACCACGTCGGTGAGCTGCGCACCTTCGACGATTTGCAGATACGCTTCCTGCTGCTCGATATTGATGTCGGCATCGGGCACCACGACCGTCTGCCCCTGCCCGAAAGGGGCGGGCTGGCTGACGCCGAAGCGCGAATCGATCATGATCGATAGATTGCCGTGTGCCACCGCCGCCTGACGCAGCGTTACGGCGCTATTCATCACCACCGACCCCGTGCGCGAGTTGAACACCACCCGCGCTGGCGCCTCCATGGGGGTGATTTGAACGTTCTCGACCCGCGCCATGAAGCTTACGCGCGCGTTATCATCGAGCGGCCCGTCCAGGGCAATGACGCCGCCGTTGCGCGCATAGGCCACGCTGCGGCCGAACTCGCCGTTGATCGCCGTGACCATGCGCTGAGCGGTACCGAAATCGGCTTCGTTGAGTTGAAGCTCGAGCATTCCGCCATTGGCGCCCAAGTTGAGCGGCACTTCACGCTCGACCAAGGCGCCGCCGGGAATACGCCCGGCCGCCTGCTGATTGATCTGTACGCTGCTGCCGCCCGCCTGCGCGCCTGCGCCACCCACCAGCATATTGCCTTGGGCAAGCGCGTAGGTATCCCCATCGGCGCCCTTGAGCGGGGTCATCAATAGCGTACCTCCGCGCAGACTGCGGGCGTTACCAATCGACGACACGACGATATCCAGGCGCTGGCCAGGGCGGGAGAACGGCGGAAGATCGGCGGTGACCATGACCGCGGCCACGTTACGCAGCTGCAAGTTGGTGCCCGCCGGAATGTTGACACCAAGCTGCGAGAGCATGTTGGTCAGACTTTGGCTGGTGAACGGTGCCTGAGTCGTTTGGTCGCCGGTGTTGTCGAGGCCGACGACCAAGCCGTAGCCCACCAGCTGGTTGTCGCGTACGCCAGCGAAGCTAGCGATCTCGCGAATTCGCTCGGCCTGGGCCGGGAGGGCGATGACGACGAGCGCGACCGCAGCGAGTCTTGCCAGTCCAGCCGTCGACGGCCGACACCGCCTGACGATACGCATTACTCTGTTCACTCTTGCCTCGCGTCTTAAGGGGCGTCTAGAAGGGAGAGACGTTCAAGAAGAAACGCTGTAGCCAGCCCATGTGCTGCGCTTCGTTGATATAGCCATCACCGACGTACTCGATGCGAGCATCCGCCACCTGAGTAGAGGGTACGGTGTTCTGAGCGGTGATGGTGCGCGGGTTGACCACCCCGGAAAAGCGGATGAACTCGGTCCCCTGGTTAATCGCGATCTGCTTTTCGCCACGCACGCGCAGACTGCCGTTGTTCATCACCTCCAGTACCGAGACCGTAATGGTGCCAGTAAAGGAGTTATTGGCCTGGGCCCCGCCGCCACCGGCAAAGACGTTCTCGGCGCTGACGTCGAAGCCGTAATCCACCAGAAAGTCGATGACGTCTGGAATCTGGGCGATATCGAGACTCGAGGAGCCGTTGCGGTTGGCATTGGATTGCGCGTTCTTGCTCGCGCTGACCTGCTCGTTCAGCACGATGGTCAGAATGTCGCCAATGGCCCGTGGTCGACGATCCTCGAACAGCGGCTGATAGCCGCGACGCGTTTGATAGATGGCGCCGTTGGGCACCGGCGGCGGGCGATCGACGATGCTGATCTGCTCCTGCTCGCCGACCACCGAGGCGCGGGGTATCTGGGCACAGCCTGCCGCCACCAGCATGACCAGCAACAGCGCAATGACGCCGAGCCGACGCCCAAGGCAATACAAATCCCGCATGCTCACTCGCTCTCCTGCTCGCTTATAGCTGGCTCAACCGCGCCAGCATCTCGTCGCTGGTGGAGACCGCCCGACTATTGATCTCGTAGGCCCGCTGGGTCTGGATCATGCTGACCATCTCCTCGACCACGTTGACGTTGGAGGTCTCGACGTAGCCCTGGAACAACCGACCAGCGCCGTTCATGCCCGGCATGTTGAGGTTAGGCGCGCCAGAAGAGGCGGTTTCGAGATAGAGGTTGCCACCAACGCTCTCTAAGCCAGCCGGATTGATGAACGTGCTCACCGATATCTGACCGACTTCGTTGTCGATGGCAACGCCAGGCTGACGCACGCTGACGGTACCGTCTTCACCCACGGTGACCGATAGCGCATTGGGCGGCAAAAAGATCGCGGGCTCGAGCGGATAACCGTTGGCCGTGACCATCTGGCCGTTTTCATTGAGCTGGAAACTGCCGTCACGGGTATATCCGGTCGTACCATCGGGCAGTAGCACCTGAAAAAAACCCTCGCCGTTGATCGCCAGATCGCGGGAGTTTTCGGTCTGCTCCAGGCCACCCTGAGTATGCAGTCGCTCGGTGGCCACGGCGCGTACACCGGTACCCACCTGCATGCCCGACGGCAGGCGATCCTGAATGTTGTTCTGAGCACCGGGCTGGCGCATGTTTTGATACAGCAGGTCTTCGAAGACCGGGCGCGAGCGCTTGAAGCCATTGGTACTGACGTTCGCCAAGTTGTTGGAGATGACGTCCAGCTTGGTCTGCTGCGCTTCGAGACCCGTTTTGGCGGTCCATAGCGATGTAATCATGAGGATGTTCCCTTGCCTTGGGGCGGTAATCAGCCCTGAACGGATAAGATGTTGTTGGCCCGCTGGGCGTTTTCGTCTGCGCTTGAGAGCAGCTTCATCTGCATGTCGTAGCGTCGGGCGATGTCGATCATTCCGACCATCGTCTCGACGGCGCTGACGTTGCTGCCCTCGAGCGCGCCGCTCACCAACCGCGCATTTTCGTCACCCTCGAGCATGCCCGGCTCGCCATCGGCATTGGGTGGCGCACGAAACAGGCCGTCATCGCCGCGCACTAGCTCGCCTAGCGCGGGCGTCACCAGCTTGATGCGCCCGACATCGACCAGCGCTTCGGGACCTACGCCTTCGGGGATCGCACTCAGGGTACCGTCGGCGCCAATGAAGAGTTCGGCGCCCTGGGGAATGGCGATGGGGCCACCGTCGCCCATGACCGGGCGACCCAGGCTCATCAAGACGCCGTCGCTGTCGAGCTCGAGATCACCGCGGCGGGTATAGGCCTCGCTGCCGTCGTCACCCAAGACCGCCATCCAAGCATCGCCCTGCATGGCCACGTCCAGTGTGCGTCCGGTGCGCTCGATGGGCCCCTGGGTGAAATCCGAGCCCGGAGTGGTCGTGACCGCCGACATCCGGGTGGCCAGCAGCGCCTCGCCTTGCACGGGCACGGCGCGCGCCGCCTGCAGCTGGGCGCGAAAGCCCGCGGTCGAGACGTTGGCGAGGTTGTTGCTCACCACGGACTGCTGATCCATGGTGTGCTTGGCGCCGCTCATGGCGGTATAGAGCATGCGATCCATCGGCTACTCCCTACAGATTGATGATCGTCTGCAGGAGTTCGTCCTGAGTGCTGATGGTATTGGAGTTGGCCTGATAGGCCCGTTGCGCCACGATCATATCTACAAGCTCTTTAGCCAAATCCACATTGGAGGCTTCGACGGCACCGGCTTGAATTTGACCGTACTGGCCAGTTCCTGCAACGCCTAGATTCGCCAGGCCGGAAGTGCTAGTAGCCGCCCAAAGGTTGTTACCCAGGGGCTCAAGACCCTCTTCATTTCGGAAGCTAGCCAGCGAGATCTGACCAGCTGGTCGAGACTGGTCGTTAGTGAAGTTACGCATCACCACGCCTTCATTGGTAACGGAAATGCCAGCCAGCGCCCCTGAGGTATAACCGTTCTGGGTTAGCTCATTTTGCTGAGAAGCGTTAGCAAACTGCGAGCTTCCCGCAAAATCAAATGCATAAGTGAATGGGTTATTAGCACCCTGAACACCAGGAATGGTAATATTTATTTCGCTACCACTAAAAACGTCAGATCCATTCGTAACATATTCATTAATTCGAGCTGTAGTGGCTGTTACACGACCTCCTGAGTCGACATCAAATATATTAGAATTACGCACAAAAGGGCTAGCCGCATTAGGTCTAGTATAAGTAAAAGCGTCTGAAACCTGAGTAACACCTAAAACTGCAGAGTTTGCCAGCGCATCAAACGAAGTATTAGGCTCAGCTGCTACACCTGCAGCAATAACATCTGCCTTAGTTAAAAGCTGACCATTTTGATTAAAGTTAAGCAAAAATACTTGAGGCGTATCGTCCCCAGTAGGATCAAATGCCCCACCGCCTGAACCTTGCAACTGACCATCAACAGCTACTGTAGCAAGCCAAGTATTATCCGCTACTTTTTCAAAATAGGTAGTGACTTCACGCGCGTTGCCTAACGAATCGTAGGTCGTATAGTTGTTGCTAAAATGATAGTTAAGGTTTAAATCGGCTTGACTACCACCTGCTGCACCGACACGAAACCGATTAGTCACTAAGCCTTCGCCCGGCACCGCTTCAGAATTAAAGTTATAAACGCCAGCAACCTCGGACGTTTGCTTGGCAGGCAGGTCATCGGATGGGACTCTAAGGGCTTGGGGAGCACCACCCACGAGAACATCGGTGAAAGGGAATGGAAGCGCTCGGCCTTCACGCACTTCATTTTGATCAACATTGGTATCTAGCCCATACCCCGTCAACCGATCGCCCTGAGCGTTAACTATATAACCATCTGAAGTTAAACTAAATTCACCACTACGGGAGTAACCCACTTCTCCTGATGCCTGCTCCAAGCGATAGAACCCACCGCCGGCAATTGCCAAGTCTAGGTTGCGGTTAGTTCTCTCAATACTGCCTTGAGAAAAATCCTGGCGTGTATCGGAAACACTAACTCCAATGCCGCGCGAAGCGGCAAATACATCAGCGAAGCGTACGCTAGAACTCTTGTACCCCACCGTTTGAGAGTTAGCGATGTTATTGCCTGCAGCATTCAATTTTTCCGACTGCGCATTGATGCCTGAAATAGCCGTTGTAAATGACATGATGACCTCTAAGTGATCTCAAAGAATTTGTTTTACTTGGTCAAGAGTGACCTGGCCATAAATGGCACCAAGGTCCAAGCGAACGTCATTATTGCCGTTGCCGGGCGAAACACCTTGAACCAAGGCATAGTTAAGCGTCTGAGCCTCAATTGGCTCACCTGCACTATTCATCGCGCTGAAGCGCACCGTATAAGCACCTTCTGGCGCTACGGCTCCCTCATTCGTCAAGCCATCCCAGCTAAAAGACTCCACTCCGGCCGCGACCGCACCTACTCTGTTGGTGTAAACCACTTCACCGGACTTGCTGAGCACCGAGATTTCGACCTGGCTGGCCGGTGAGGCCAATTCGATCCCAAAAGGCGTCGCGTAAGCGTTATTTTCATCGTCAACGCTCACCATCACGTTACTTCCTGGTACCAGAACAGCTTTATCAATTAGGCCAGCGGCTTGTAGCGCCTGAGCGGCGTCCATCTGTTGGGTAATACCATTGAGCGTATCGTTGAGTTGCTCGATGCCACTAACGGTATTTATCTGTGCCAACTGGGATGTCATCTCCGCATTCTCCATAGGATTGAGCGGGTCCTGATTCTGTAGCTGGGTAATCAGCAGGGTCATGAAGCTGTCGCGCATCTCTTGCGACTGGCTTGGCGACAGGTTGGGCGTTTTTCCGCCACCGTTGATACTGTTGATCACGCTGTTATCAATGTTCATCGCTTACCCCTCGCCCAGAGAGAGTGTCTGGATCATCATCTGCTTGGTGGTATTGAAGATTTCCACGTTGGCCTGATAAGAGCGCGAGGCCGAGATCATATTGACCATCTCGTGTACTGGCTCGACGTTGGGCTTGGCCACATAGCCGTTCTCGTCGGCGGCTGGATGTCCAGGACGGTACTCAAGGCGTAGGGGAGATTCATCTTCCACTACTTCGGTGACACGCACGCCGCCTATGCCGTAGCGGTTGTTCTGCAGCTGAGCTTCGAACATCACTTGCTTGGCACGGTACGTTTCACCATCGGGCCCGGCAATGCTGTCGGCATTGGCCAGGTTGCTGGCGGTGACGTTCATACGCTGGGACTGTGCGCTCATGGCTGAACCGGCGATATCGAAAGCGGAAAACATCGACATATCTTTGCTCCTCTACGGGTTAACGCCGGATCACTCCGGTTGCATGGCGTTCTTCAAGCCCTGAATACGACGATTCAGAATGGTCAGCGCGGCTTGGTAACGCACGGCATTATCGGCGAACTGCGTGCGCTCGCGATCCATGTCTACGGTGTTACCGTCTAGGCTCGGCTGGTCGGGGATACGGTAGAGTAGCTGGGCCGAGCCGCCACGCCACGCAGGGCCTTCACCGGCAATGTGGCGGCTTGAGGTGCGCGCCAAATCGAGTCCACCCTGATGAGCTGCGTGCTGGGCACCACTAGCAGTGGCACGTTTGAGCTCACTGGCGAAGTCGATGTCGCGCGCCTTGTAGTTGGGTGTATCGGCATTGGCGATATTAGCGGCCAGCACCTCGTGGCGCGCCTGACGCAGGCTCAGCGCCTGCTGGTGGTAGTCGAAGGCCGATCCTAGCTGATCAATCATCCCGCACCCTTGCCCGACGAAAGGCGTCAAAAGTGGTATTTATCGATGGTGAAGAATACGTTCGGGAGTGTCAGCCCAAAGCCAGGAACAGCCTGCGTTTCCGGCAGCAATTCGCCTGTTATGGGCCAGCGCCTTTCGCTACACTGCGTGCTCGCACTTTTTTCTAATCGGCGAGGCTTGTCATGCCGTTTCTCTTTGCCTCTCGGCGCGCACAGCGCTGCCTTCTGGCGTTTACCTGCTGGGGTATCGCGGTACCCAGCATCGCCGACGACGTGTTGATGAGCCGAGTGCATCAATTTCTCTTCGACGCCACCCAGGCGCTTGGCGAAGAGGTGGCGATCAACGTACGCCCGCCCTCACCGCATCTACCGGCCTGTATCGACCCGACACCTTTCTTTCCCAATGCCAATCAGCCGCCACTTGGGCGCGTATCCGTTGGCGTGCGCTGCGGTGCCGATCAGCGTCAGATTCGCTATCTTCAGGCGCACGTCGAGGTAGTTGGCCGCTATGTCGTGGCCAGTCGCGATATCGAGCGCGGCACCTTGATCACCCGCGACATGCTCATCGAGCAGCAGGGCAACCTCAGCGCACTCTCGAGCCAGACGCTGGTTCACGCTGAAGACGTGATTGGCAAGGTGGCCCAGCGCAGTCTGCGCAGCGGTGCGCCCTTTCTCGATTACGCCGTGCAGTCACCGGCACTGGTTGCGCGCGGCCAGCGCGTCACCGTGCTGGCCGAAGGCCCGGCGTTTCGCGTATCGCGTGAAGGCGAGGCGCTCGATAGCGGCGCGTTAGGGGAACAGGTACGGGTTCGTTTTGGTCAACGTGAGATCGTGACCGCGCGTGTCGTCGAATCCGCCACTCTGGTGGTGGATTTTTAAACACTTGGCTAAAGTTTCTGTCAGTGCGGTCGATAGTTCTCAACATAGTCGACAACATCGCCGAGCCGTCGCATTGACGCTGACCATGAGGCACCTACGTGAAGATCGATAACGTCAATCCATTCCTGCGCTCGACGCCGACCTCGTCGCGCGACGAGGCACCCAAAGCAGGCAAGCCGTCTGAAGTCGAGTCGTCGACAGCATCGACAACTCGCCTAAGTCAGCTATCCAGCGACGACTCCCAAGACATCGACACTGCTCGCGTGCAGGAGATTCGCGATGCCATTCGCGAAGGGCGCCTGGAAATTCGCGTCGAGCGTATTGCCGATGGCCTGATCAAAAGCCTGAAAGAGTGATATCGCTGATATGAGTCTTGATCGCCTACTGCACGCCCAGGTCGAACGCCTGACCGCGCTGACTCAGTTGCTCGAACAGGAGCAGCAGCAGCTGACCCAGGGCAGCGTGGATGGCGAGGCCCTCACACAGCTCGCCCAGCAGAAACAGGCACTGCTCGACGATATCGAACGCGCCGAACGATTGCGGCGCGACGTGCAAAAGCGCCTGGGCTACGTCGATGGCTTAGAGGGCGCACGCCAAGCCGCAGACGACGCCGGCTGTGCCTCCAGCTGGACAGCGCTGCTAAGCAAAAGTGAGCAGACGGCGCGCCTGAATGCACTTACCGGCGAGATGCTAACGCTGCGCATGACGCACAATCAGAACATGCTCGACTACATCCGCCAGATCGCCGAGAAGACCCTCTACAAGCCAGATGGCCGCAACAGCGCGCAATCGGGGCGTTTGAATACATCCGCCTAGATGCTTCTACTGCATCACCCAAAAAACCGGCCTCGGCCGGTTTTTTCATATCCTGTTTGCTTCGCGTATTTCTCTTCGTGCTTTTATTCCGCCCACAGCAAAAACCCCGAGCACAGAGTACTCGGGGTTTTCTAATAAGTGCCTGACGATGACCTACTCTCGCATGGGGAGGCCCCACACTACCATCGGCGCTGAGCGGTTTCACTACTGAG
>NZ_JAJISC010000005.1 GCF_024790395.1 Halomonas dongshanensis | reverse complement strand
GAACTTTGAAAGAGACATCTCAAAAGATGCTACTCTTTCGGTCGCTTGCCTTGATAATGGGTGATGGATCACCCTCATCGGCAAGCGCCCACATGAATTACCTGATCAATTTTTAAAGAGCTACCGAAGGGCGTCGCCGTTCGATGTGGGGCGTATTCTACGCATTAAATCGGCGCCGTCAACCGTTTTTATTCATCGACTTAGTTTTCTGTACCGACTTAAACCTTATCGATACGTTGGAGCAAGATCGCACGACGCGCGTCATCCATGAAAGCTTCAGCCAGTGCATTGCGGTTGAGCTGTTCGAATACTTTCTCGTCCCAGCCGAACGCCTCTGCGCAGGCCAAGTGGTTGGTCAAAAGACCGCCTCCGAAATAGGCAGGGTCATCTGAGCTAATGGTGATATTGAGCCCTTCGTCGAGCAGGCGCGGTAGCGGATGCTGGCGCAGATCATCCACGACCTTGAGCGCCACGTTGGAGAGCGGGCAGACGGTAAGCACCGTTTGCTGCTCGCGCAAGCGCGCTATCAACGCCTCATCTTCGAGGCAGCGAACGCCGTGATCGATACGGCACACATCAAGATCATCGAGCGCTTGACTGATATAGGCAGCAGGCCCCTCCTCGCCTGCATGCGCTACGCGCGCCAAACCAATCTCCTTGGCGCGGGCAAAGAGCGCAACGAATTTGGTCGGTGGATGATCACGTTCAGCGCTATCCAGGCCGATGGCATCGAGCCGCTGCCAATAAGGCTTGGCCAGCTCTAACACCTCAAGCGCTTCCTCGGCGGGGCGATCACGCAGAAACGCCATGATCATACCCACACTAAGATCGAGACTGCGCTCGGCCTCCTCTTTTGCCGCCAAAAGCCCGCGCATAACGATATCGAGCGCCACGCCGCGCTGCAAATGCGCCTGAGGGTCGAAGTGCATGTCGATATGCACGACGCCTTCGGCGCTGGCACGGCGAAAATAGTCCATCGCCAAATCGAAAAAGTCGCGCTCGTGTAGCAGTACACTCATGCCTTGATAATAGAGATCGAGAAAGCCTTGCAGGTCATCGAAGTCGTAGGCTGCTTTGGCCTCCTTCACAGAGGCGTAGGGCAGCGCCACGCCGTTACGCTCGGCCAGAGCGAACATCAGCTCTGGCTCCAGAGAGCCTTCGATATGCAGGTGTAGCTCCACTTTTGGAAGCGCGCGCAAGAAAGGCTCCATATCGTTACTCCTTACAGATGGTCGATAAATGCCAGAGGATTGTGAAAGAGAGGTTATAAAAGATGAATTACGCAAGCCCTTCGTAAGCATAGAGCGCCCCAGCATCGAGATGCCAGCGGTGCTCCAGACGCTGAGCGAGGAGATTATCGGTATCGTGGTGCATGAAGACCACGACGGTGCGACCTTCGAGCCATTCGACCACACCAGCAGCCACGCGTGCCGCTGTCTCGGCGTCGATACCGGCAAAGGGTTCGTCGAGCAGCACAAGCGAAGGATCCATTAGCAGCAGCCGCGCCAAGGCAACGCGACGCGCCTGACCGCCAGAGAGCTGTTGCCCACGCTCGCCGACGGGGGTATCGAGCCCCTGGGGAAGTGCTGCCACCCATTCGTCGAGCGCCACTTGCTTAAGCGCCTGCCACAGCCTGGCATCGGAAGCATCGGCATTACCCAGGCGCAAATTGTCCCCCAGGGAGGCATCGAACAGATCGACCTGTTGGGTCAGCCAAGCGATACGCTGCGCGCGCGCCTCTTCGGCCAATCGCGAAGGCGCGCAGCCTCCTACTTCGACACGCCCTTCGGTCGGCACCAAACGCCCCACGAGAAGCGCGGCCAACGTACTCTTACCGGCACCCGATCGCCCCGTCACCAGCATGCCTTCACCGGGCGCAAGCCGCAGCGATACCGGGGCGAGTGCAGAAAGGGACGCATTAGGATAGGCGTACCCGGCCCCATCCAGCACTACCTCGAGCGCACCGCTGGGTAGCGTATCCATAGAGGGCTTCGGCGCTTCAGAGCTAAGCGCATTGAGCCGCTCGGCGGCGGCCACGCTGCTACCCAGGCGCCCAAAGGCGCCGGGAAGCAGCGCAAACACCTCGTTGGCGCCTAAAAAAACCAATAGCAGCATAACGAGCAGTGGCCCGGAAAGCTCCCCGCCCTCCACGGCCGTTCCCCCAAACGCCACCAAGAGCAGCACAAGCCCGCCGCCAAGCACGCTAACTACGGCATTACCGCTGGCAATACGTCGACCCAGACCCAACTGGTTATCCAAGGCCCGTCGCTCTTGCGCCTCGACTTCGGCACGGTGCCAGTCGGCGCTGGCGTAGGCCAGAAGCTCCGTCGACGCCTGAAGCTGATCGACCACCTGACGGCGTAGTGTCTCTTGATCGGCTACCTGGCGATGACTACCGGCGAACCCCCAGCGCGCCATGGCAAAAGTACAGAATAGCCATAGCAGCGCCAGCACAAGCGCCACCGGCAGTGCCGCCTGGGGGAGCACAAAGGCCACGAGCGTCATCAGCGCCACCGCTACGACAAAGCTGCCCAGAGGCGGTATCAGTAGGCGCAGGTAGAGCGTATCAAGCGCATCGATGTCCGCAGTGAGGCGCCCTAGCCAGTCGCTCGCACGGTGGCGATGAAGCGCCGCCTGATCGAGTTGCACCAAATGACCAAAAACGCGATAGCGCAGATCCGCCAACAGGCGCAGCACGGTATCGTGGTTATACAAACGCTCGCCGTAGCGCGCCACGGTGCGCAGCAGGGCAAAAAAGCGAATGCCACCCCCTGGTACGTAAACATCGAGCCTCACGGGCGCCCCCGCCGCCAGCGCCAGCCCCGCAAGCGCACAAGCGGTGATGAACCAGCCCGAAAGCCCCAAGAGTGCCAACCCCGCAAGCCAGGTCAGCAGAAGCAGCAGCGTCCCGAGGTAAAAGCGCTGACGGCGTTTGAGTAGCAAGGCAACCCAAGGTAAAAGCGCAGCTAGCTGCGCCTTGAAAGACGCAGGCTTCATGAGCTCACCTCCTCAACGTGGCCGCTTTCGATCTTTAGCGTGCGATTCGCCATGGCCACGATTGCCGGATGATGGGTTGCCATCACCAGCGTTCGCCCTTCGCCCACCCACTCGATCAGCGCCGCCATGACGGCCTGCTCGGTATCGCGGTCGAGACTCGCCGTGGGTTCGTCGAGCAGGACTAGCTGCGCACCGCTCAAGTAGACCCGCGCCAGCGCCAGGCGCTGAGCCTGACCGCCAGAGAGCCCTACGCCGCGCTCGCCGATGAGGGTCTCCAAGCCATCGGGCAAACGCTCGAGTAGCGGCAAAAGCCCGGCCTTTTCCAAGGCGTGCTGCATCGCCTCCGACTGGGCTTCGGGGTCAGCTAGGCGCAAATTTTCCGCCAGTGTGCCATGCAAAAGGCAGGGCTGCTGGTCCAGCCAGGCCATCGGCAGAGTGTGCTTACGTAGCGCCCCACGGCTGGGCGCAAGAAACCCCGCAAGTAGCGCCAATAGCGTGGACTTCCCGCTTCCCGATGCACCGGTCAACGCCACGACATCGCCCGGGTTGAGCGTCAAATCGAGAGGCCCCAACACCACGCCGCGCCCCAGATACTCAACCTCGACGGCCTCTAACGTGGCAACTGCGTTTGATTCAATGGGCGACTCGTGCGTAGTGGCTTCCTGCGTTGGTTCGTTGAGCAGCTCGACCAGACTTTCGGCCGCGCCCAACGCCGTGGCGCGGTCGTGGTAGTGCTGAGACAGGGTGCGCAATGGCTGAAAGAACTCTGGCGCCAGCAGGAGTACGCCCAGACCAGTAAACAGCGTCAATGCCGATGCCGGTCCATAGTCGATATAGCCAAGCAGGCCAAAGCCTACGTACATGGCGACGACCGCAATGGCGACAGAGGCAAAGAACTCAAGCACGGCAGAGGAGAGAAACGCCAAGCGCAGCGTGCGCATGCTAAGGCGCCGATAGTTATCGGTGGCCCACCAAACATCCCGCCGGGCACTTTGCGTGCGACCAAACAGTTGGAGAGTGCCCACGCCGCGCACGCGGTCGATGAAGTGGGCCGATAGCCGCGCCACGGCGGCGAACTGCTCCCGGTTCATTCGCTCGGCCCCCATTCCCACTAAGGCCATGAACAGCGGAATCAATGGGGCAGAGAGAAGTAAGAAAATGCCCGCTAGAAAATCGAAGTAGGTCACTACCGCAAGAATCAATAATGGCAGCAGTACGACGATACGCATCTGCGGCAAAAAGCGGGCGAAGTAACCATCCAGTGCCTCGACGTTCTCGGCGACCTGGGTGGCAATGGCGCCGCTTTGCCGATACGCCATCCACGCGGGGCCCAATGCCCAAAGCTTGTCCAGCACCTGGCGGCGGGCACGCTGGCGAATCCTCAAGCTTGCCTTCAACGCCACCACTTCTTGCCCCCACTGGCACGCGCCACGTCCCAGAATACAGGTCGCCAGCAGCGCAAGAATAAACCCGGTTTGAGTGAGCGTTTGGTGATGAACCACTGTTCGATCGATCCACCATGCCAGACTCACCACGATGACCACCGTCTGCGCTCCTGCCAAAACACCAAGAAGAGCGGCGAGATGCAATCTGCGCCGCTCCTCCTCTGCCAGTGTCTTGAGCCAGGAGCGCGCGGTCAAGGACCGCTGCTCCATCGCTATTCCCCTAACTTACGTCGTTGCCTCTAGACTCACGCAGGTATATCTAACGATATGCGTGGCGCCCTCAGTGGTAGCCCTCACCTACACGCACCTTGCCGCGAAAGACCCAGTAGGTCCAGGCGGTATAGCCAAGCACCACAGGAATGACGAACAGCACGCCAATGAGTAGGAAGAGCTGGGACTCGGGCGCTGAAGCCGCGTCCCACAGCGTATAGCTGGGCGGCACGATCATCGGCCATTTGCTCACGATCAAGCCAAGGTAGGTAAACACGTAGATGCCGATGGTCGCCACGAACGGATAGCCGTCGCGGCGCTGACGCACACCGCGATAAACCAGCAGCGCGCACAGCAGCGCCAGCGCCGGGAAGATCCAGATCAGGTGGATGTGACCGAACCACCGCTCCCAAACCAGCGGATCGACAAAGGGCGTCCAGATGCTGATGACGGCGAAGACGAACAGCACCACGGCAAGCAGCATCGGTGTGATGCGGTAGGCCCAATCACGCACGTGACCTTCGGATTTCAAGATCAGCCAAGTGGAACCGAGTAGCGCGTACCCTGCCATTAGCCCGAGCCCGGTGAGCACGGTGAAGGGCGTCAACCAATCGAAAGCGCCACCGGTGTAGACGAAGTCCTCGACTTGAAAACCTTGAATATAGGCACCCACCACGGCGCCCTGAGCGAAGGTAGCCACCGCCGACCCCCAACAGAAGGCGCGGTTCCACCAGCGACGGTTACGCTGAGACTTGAAGCGAAACTCGAAGGCCACGCCGCGAAAGATCAATCCCGCCAACATCAAAAACACCCCGATATAGAGCGCGGGGAGAAACACCGAGTAGACCAGGGGGAACGCCGCCAGCAGCCCAGCGCCACCCAGCACCAACCAGGTCTCGTTACCGTCCCATACCGGGGCGACGGAGTTCATCATTACATCGCGCGCCTGCTCATCTGGGGCAAAGGGGTAAAGAATCCCCAAGCCTAGATCGAAGCCGTCCATCAGCACATACATGATGATGCCAAAGCCAATGATACCGGCCCAGATAATCGATAGATCGAACATTTCCATGATTAGCTCCTAACCGATTCGGCATCGTCATCGAAGGGGGTATGGGCAGCGGAGAGCGGCCGTTTGGGACGATGCACCTCACCATCGACTTCTTCACGTTCGCTTTCAGGCAGCATGCCGTTTCTCACCACGCGGGTGAGGTAGTAAAGCCCGGCGTAGAACACGACGGCATATACCGCGACGTAGCCGATCAGAGTGAAGAGTGCCATAGCGCCCGTCAGCGACGGCGTAACACCTTCGGCATGGGTCATGATGCCGTAAACGAGCCACGGCGCCCGGCCCGACTCGGTCACGATCCAACCCGCCAGCACGGCCAAGAAAGGTAGGCTGATCATGCCCACAAGGCTTTTCAAGAACAGACGGTTTTCATACAAGCGCCCTTTACGACGCAGTAACAAACCCGCAAACGCGGCGGCAATCATCAACAAACCGATGCCCACCATGACGCGAAAGCTCCAGAACACCAGTGCGACCGGCGGCTGCTGCTCCGGCGAAACTTCGTTCAGGCCCTGGATTTCGCCATCCAGCGTATGGGTCAGAATCAGGCTTGCCATATTGGGTATACCGATTTCGAAGCGATTCTCCTGGGCCTCTTGATCGGGCCAGGCAAACAGCAGTAGCGGCACGTTACCCGAGGTTTCCCAGTGTCCTTCCATCGCCGCTACTTTGGTTGGCTGATGTTCGAGGGTATTGAGGCCGTGGGCATCACCGACCATGGCCTGTACCGGCGCCAGCACCAAAAGCAGCCACATACACATGGAAAGTGCCCGGCGATTGGCCGCGAGATCGCGACCGCGCAGCAAGAACCAAGCACTCACCCCAGCTACGACGAAGCCGCCGGTCAAGAACGAGGCGATCGCCATGTGGGCAAAACGGTACGGGAACGACGGATTGAAGATCGCTTCGCTCCAAGACAGCACGTGGAAACGGTTGTCGATCAGCTCGACCCCTTGCGGCGTGTGCATCCAGCTATTGGCGGAGAGGATCCAGAACGCCGAGATGAACGTTCCCGTCGCGACCATGATAGCTGCCAGCAGATGCAACCCTTGGGGCACCTTACCGCGGCCAAAGAGCAGCACACCCAGGAAGGCGGCTTCAAGGAAGAAAGCCGTGACGACCTCGTAGCTCAACAGCGGTCCGAGGAAGTTAGAGGCGGCGAAAGAGAAGTTGCTCCAGTTGGTACCGAACTGAAACGACATTACGATACCCGAGACCACGCCCATGCCAAAAACGACGGCAAAGACCTTGGTCCAAAACAGCGCCAGACGATCCCACGCAGGATTCTGGGTCTTGAAGAAGAGCCCTTGAAGCAGTGCGATGTACGAAGCCAGACCGATGGTGAAGACGGGGAAGATGGTATGAAAACAGACAACGAACGCGAACTGTAGTCGCGATAACAACAGCGGATCGAGTTCCATTAGGCTCTCCTGAGACTAGAAACGGTATGCCATCGACGAGCCTGGCTTAAGCTTAGTCAAGGGCGTTGCTGCGCATTATAGGTATCGTGCTAAGCTCGCCCGTCGATCAACATGCTAAGTTTACCGGTTCTTGCCTTACCTGAGGGCTCTCCAGGCGTCTAATCCCCTGTGGCGGATCGCCGCATCTTATGGTTAAGCAAGCACCAGACTCGCCATATAGCCAGTGTAGCCGACCATTAGCGCAAAGAGCGCGCCCCCTTCAAAGCGATTGATCCGCCGTGGGCGCCCACGCCAGGAGAAAGCAAATAGCATCATCAGCACCGTCATCCCGGTCATCAGGCTCCAGTCGCGCACAAGCACCTCACGCCCAGCCTCGATCGGCATGATCACGCCAGCAAGGCCCACCACGGCGAGACTATTAAAGAGGTTCGAGCCGACCACGTTACCTACGACCATATCGTGCTCCTTACGCCGCAGCGCGCTAATAGAGGACGCGAATTCGGGCAGCGACGTACCAATGGCAACGACAGTAAGCCCAATGATCAAATCGCTGACACCAAAGGCCTGAGCGATCTCGACCGCGCCCCAAACGAGCAAGCGCGAGCTGACGACCAACAGCACGAGCCCCGTAAGGGTCCAAAAGATGGCCTTGCCCCGCCCCATCGACTTCTGATTGAGGGTTTCGTCAACCTCATCTGCCAAGCTGTCGCCCTCCTGCTTGCGCGATTGCAGCACGCTCACGGTGACAAAAATCAGCAGCGCCATCAGCATCAAGCCCGCCTCGAACCGGCTGATGACGCCATCCGAGAGCACCACGCCCGTCGCCAGCATTACCGCCAGCAGTATCGGCATCTCCTTGCGCACGACGCTTGAGTGAACGGCCAAAGGCGCCAGCAGCGCGATAAAGCCCAGCACCAAGCCGATGTTGGCGATGTTGGAGCCATAAGCATTGCCTACCGCAAGACCGGGGTTGCCCTGCCAGGCAGCCAACACAGAGACCATCATCTCAGGCGCAGAGGTACCGAAGCCGATGACCAGCATCCCGATCAGCAGCGGCGAAAGCCCGAGCCATTTCGAGGTCGAGGCGGCGCCATCGATAAATTTCTCGGCACTCCAGATGAGCAAGACCAAACCACCGATGACCGCGATCAGGGGAAGTAACATTTTGTTTCCTTCAGTGCCATAATGGGAGGATGCGCGGCGCATCGTTGTATAGCGCAACGCTAGCGTCAAGTGAAGTTTGTGGGGCACGCATTGACACGGCATTGCCCGAAGACGTATCCCTAAGCCTAGACCCTCTTGCCGTACGAGGTTGCTTTTGCCTCACTACCGTTTTACTCGCCTGCGTACTGCTCACCCGCGCACTTTCAATGTCAATACGCCCCTGGTCGACCAGCTTCCGCCCGAAGCCCGGACCCAGCGTCGGCGTTTGCGCGCCTGCCATGAGTGCGACTGGGTCTGCGCACTGCCGCCGCTCAACTCAGGGGAGAAAGCCAACTGCCCGCGCTGCGGCCATACTCTGGTCAAGCGCAATCGCCTGCCCGCTCAGCGTAGCATGGCGCTCGCCATGGCCGCCCTCGTGGCCCTGGCGTTGGCCGTCTCGTTCCCCTTTGTTAGCTTCAACGTCTCAGGAGTGAGCAACCGAATAGAGCTGACCCAAACGGCGACGACGCTCATTGGTTTTCATCAGCCCATCGTCGCCATGGTCGTGATCATGACCATCGTGGTCTTGCCCGCGCTCTATCTGGTCGGTGTCATCTGGCTTCAATTGGGGCTACTCAGAGAGCGGCCGCTACTTTTTAGCCGCGATATCGCCCGCAGCCTTTCGCATCTCACGCCCTGGATGATGGCCGATGTGTTCATCATTGGCGCCCTGGTCAGCCTGATCAAGATCGCCGGGCTTGCGCAGATCGAGCTCGGTCTTTCCTTTTGGGCGTTTTGTAGCTACGCCGTACTTCTATTGATGACCACTCAGTCGATCGATGCCGACTGGATGTGGTTCGCCCTCGAAGGCGAGCCGCTTGCCCCTGAGGGCACGCGAACGGGTACCACCGCGATCAGTCAAGGCTTGGTGGGGTGCCCCACCTGCGGTTTGATCAATGCGCTGGCGCCCAATGCAAAGGGCCACTGCGTGCGCTGCCACGAAAAGCTCCACCACCGCCTACCGCATAGTCTGCAGCGCACCTGGGCACTGCTGGCAGCGGCTGCCATCATGTATATCCCGGCCAACGTCTACCCGATCATGACCACGACGAGTCTGGGATCTAGCTCCGCCTCGACCATCATCGGCGGGGTCGTCGAGCTGATCCAGATGGGCTCCTGGCCGGTGGCAACGGTGATCTTCATTGCCAGCGTCATCGTGCCCGTGGGCAAGCTCATTGCCCTGGCTTGGCTTTGCCTGGTGGTACGCCAACGCCATCGGCTCAACGCTATTAGTCGCACGCGGCTATATCGCATCACCGAGTTCATCGGCCGCTGGTCGATGGTGGATATCTTCGTGGTCGCCATCCTCGTCGCGCTGATTCGCGCAGGGTCGCTGATGTCGATCACTCCGGGGCCTGCGGCTCTAGCCTTCGGCGCCGTGGTGGTCCTCACCATGCTCGCCGCCATGACCTTCGACCCACGCCTGATCTGGGATGCACCGTCTCCCGATCAGCGTTCGCAAAACGCACCACAGGGAGCCATCGATGGCTAACGAAACGCCCAACAGCAGCCCCCAGGACAGCGAACCCAGCCGCGCCAAGGTAGCGGCCCAAACGCGCCTGTCGCCGATCTGGATCGTGCCTATCGTCGCCATCATCATCGGCCTTTGGCTGGTCTACGACAACTACAGCCGTCGCGGCACGCTGGTAACGCTGACCATGAACAACGCCGAGGGCATCGAAGCGGGCAGCACCCTGATTCGCAGCCGCAACGTCGAGATCGGCATGGTGCAGGGCGTACGTCTTTCGGACGACTTAAGCCACGCCGTGATCACCGCACGCATCCAGCCCCAGGCCGAAGGGATGTTGCGTAGCGACAGCCGCTTCTGGGTGGTCAAGCCGCGCATCGGCCGTGAGGGCATTAGCGGCCTGGGCACCGTACTCTCGGGCGCCTACATTCAGCTCGAACCCGGCAGCGCTGAGGAGCAGCGTCGCGAGTTCCCGGTCAGCGATGTGCCGCCGGTAGCGACGGCCGGCATGGCAGGTCTCAACGTAAGCTTGGTCAGCCAGTTGGGCAACTCGCTGCGGGTGGGCGACCCCGTCTCCTATCAGGGCTATACGGTAGGTCGCGTGGAGGAAGCGACCTTCGATGCCGAAACCCGCACCATGCAGCATCAAATCTTCATCGAAGAGCCGTATAAACAGCTCGTCACCAGCAGCACGCGCTTTTGGTCGACCAGCGGCTTCGATCTGCGTTTGGATGCCAACGGCGTCCGCGTCAACGTCGAGTCATTAGAAGCGCTGCTCGGCGGCGGTGTCACCTTTGGCGTGCCGGAAGAGCTGCCGATGGGCAAACCCGTCGAGCCCGGTGCCCGCTTTACCCTCTACGCAGATGAAGACAGCGCGCGTGAGGGTACCTTCAATCGCTACCTTGAGTACGTCTTGCTGGTCGACGATACCGTGCGCGGCCTTTCCCGCGGTGCTCCAGTGGAATTTCGCGGCGTTCGCATGGGCACGGTCGCGGCGGTGCCGTGGAATTTCACCGCTCCCCAGCCCGATTCGCGAGCGCGCTTTGCCATTCCCGTGCTGATTCGCATCGAGCCGCAGCGCCTCGGCATCGAGAGCGCCGATGTCGACGTCGAGGAGTGGGAGGAGCGCTTCGAGCGTATGTTCAACCTCGGCCTGCGCGCCTCACTAAAAAGCGGCAACTTGCTCACGGGAGCCATGTTCGTCGACCTCAACTTCCAGCGCGACGGCGCCGAGCCCTATGCCCACGAAGAATTCGTTGGACGTACGGTCTTCCCCACCATGGCCGGCGGCTTCGCCCAGATTCAGGCGCAGGTCACCGATCTTCTGACCAAGCTCAACGAGCTCGAGATCGAACCTCTGCTCAGCGGGCTCGACCGCAACCTCCAGGCCTCGGAAGCGGTGCTCAACGAAGTGCGCGAGATCAGCGTTTCGCTCAATACGCTGCTAAGCGATCCCGAGACTCAAGCGGTAGGGGGCAACCTCAATGCAACGCTCGATGAGCTACGCACGACGCTGCAGGGGCTTTCCCCCTCTTCGCCAGCCTATCAAGAGCTGACCTCGGCCATCGAGCGCCTTGATCGGTTGATGCGCGACGTGCAGCCGCTCACGCGTACGCTCAACGAGAACCCGCGTGCCCTGCTGTTCGATAACCTCGACACCCAGGACCCCGTTCCACGCGCGCCGCGTAACATCGGTAATTGATCAAGGAGAATTCACATGCTCAAAGGCTTACGTCATGGCGTTGCACTGTTGCTACTGGGCGGGCTGCTCAGCGGCTGCGCGAGCACCGTCACCCCCCCGGCGCGCTACATGCTGCCCGATAGCCAGTTGGCGGATAACCCCCTAGCCCCGAACGCTGCATCGGCACGCACTACCCTAGGGGTACGTGCGCCGCGTCTGGCCAACTATCTCGACGTCGAGGGTATCGTCATGCAGCTTGATGACATCGCCCTGTTCGAGGCGCGCGAGCACCAGTGGGCCGAGAGCTTGGGGCGGCAGCTCGAACGCGGCCTTCGCGCACGCCTTTCCCGCGCGCTGCCCGACTACCGCGTCGTACGGGACGAAGGCAACACCAGCGAAGCGCAGGTGCTGCGCGTCGAGATCGATCAGTTCCAGGGCCGCTACGATGGCCGCGCCGTGGCTAGCGGCCAGTGGCAGCTTCTGGACGCCCAGGGGCGCCTGCTCGACATGCAAGGCTTTCACGCCGAAACCGAACTCGAAGACGACGGCTATCCTGCGCTGGTGCGCGCGCTCGGTAAAAGCGTCGATAGCGTGGCCGACGAGATCGCCGCCCGCCTTCGCCGCCAACGGACGCCGTAACAGCGCAAGCAAAGGCCTGTCGCGCCGACAGCATCGCGGGCGCGCCAATTATCTGGCACACTGCGCAGCCCGCGAGTAATACCATCCTCGCTTTATGAACTCACCGTTACCCAGGCCAGCCGCCTGGGCAACGGCGATGGAGACTGCATGAGCTTTTCCGATTTAGGTTTACTTCCCGAACTGCTGCGCGCCATCGCTACGCAAGGTTATACCCAGCCGACCCCTATTCAGCAAAAGGCCATTCCCCTGGTATTGGCAGGGCGCGATTTACTCGCCAGCGCCCAGACGGGAACCGGCAAGACCGCGAGTTTCACTCTTCCCGTGCTGCATCGACTGGCTGGCCAAAAACGCCCAGGCAAGCGTCAAGTAAGTGCGCTAGTGTTGACGCCCACACGCGAGCTCGCCGCTCAGGTCGGCGATAACATCGCCGCTTACGCTCAGTTTCTGCCGCTGCGCTCCCACGTCATCTTCGGTGGCGTTGGCCAGCAGCCGCAAATCGACGCCATTAAGCCCGGCCTCGATATTCTGGTCGCCACGCCCGGGCGTCTGCTCGATTTGCAGCAGCAGGGTCATCTCGATCTCTCCCGCGTCGAAACGCTGGTGCTCGACGAAGCCGACCGCATGCTCGATATGGGCTTCATCCATGACATCAAGCGCGTGCTCAAGCTGCTGCCTGCCAAGCGTCAGAACCTGCTCTTTTCGGCGACCTTCAGCGATGACATTCAGGTGCTTGCCAAGCAGCTACTCGACGATCCGGCGATGGTCGAAGTCGCACCGCGCAACACCACCGCCGAACGCGTCGATCAAGCCGTCTACCGCGTTGATCGGGATAAGAAGCGTGAGCTTCTGGCCCACTTGATCCAGACCCACGGCTGGTTCCAGGTGCTGGTCTTCACCCGCACCAAACACGGCGCCAACCGTCTGGCCGAACAGCTCAACAAGCAGGACATTTCAGCCATGGCGATCCACGGCAACAAAAGCCAGGGAGCACGCACCCGGGCCTTGAGCGCGTTCAAAAGCGCTGAGCTGCAAGTGCTGGTCGCCACCGACATCGCCGCGCGCGGGCTCGATATCAATGAGCTGCCCTACGTGGTCAACTTCGATCTGCCCAACGTCGCCGAAGACTACGTTCACCGCATCGGGCGTACCGGCCGCGCGGGTAGCGCAGGCGAAGCCGTTTCGCTCGTCTGCGTCGACGAACACCAGCTGCTGCGCAACATCGAGCGACTGATCAAGAGCTCGCTGCCAAGCCACGTCGAGCCGGGTTTCGAACCCGATCCGACGGCCAAACCGCAGCCTATCGAAAACGGTCGCCGCAGCGATCGCCGTCCGCCGCGTCGCAACGGCAACCGTGAGGGTGGCCAGGGCGAGCGTCGCCGCTCGCGTCGCTAGCCCATGCAGCGGGAATGTGCGAAGGTAAAGCCCGCATATTCCCGCTGAACCCCCTCTTTATTCGACTTGCCAGGGAGAACACATGGCGTCCACCGAACTGATTGCAGAGTACCGCCGCTGGCTGGCCTTTCAACGTCAGGAGCAGTTGACCCGCGAGCACCAGGGGGTAAGCCAACGTCTCGACGACGCCCGCGCCACGGCTAATCAGGTCATCCAGGCCTACCGCAGCATGGCCGAAAAGGCCGCCACCGAAGGCGCTTTCTATCGCACCCTGTTCTTGCGCGAATACGTCGAGACGGCGCTGCCCTGCGAGGGCTGGCTGTTCGTGCGTCGGCTGATCAACGAAGAGAACGGCACCAAGGTGAAGGCCACGCTGCTCGAAACCTTCAATCTGGCAGATGGCATTCTCGAACCCGGCGATAAACCGGCGCGTAAGCTAACGCTCGAGATCTTCGATCGCGTTCAGCTGGACAAGGGCATGCGTACTCAGGTGCGCGTCGATACGATCGAAACGGGTGGCGACTTCCACTTCATCACCCTGCTGGATGCCGCTCGCGGCGACCTACGCCGTCATCTCGACTGACCCATCCTCGCGCCCGCCGTCGCGGGTGCGAACCCTACTCGCGTTTTCCTACAGTCAAGAGACATCGTCATGGTCACACGCCGCGCACTGGCCTTCGTTTTTCTGATGGTGGTCGTGGGGCTCAACCTGCGTCCGGCGCTCTCTTCGGTAGCGCCCCTTCTCACTCGCCTGCAGGAGAGCGCTGGTCTCTCCTCCACGCAGGCGGGCCTTCTAACCACCCTCCCCGTGCTCTTTCTAGGGCTGGCAGCGCCGCTGGCACCGCGCTTGGCCGAGCGCTTGGGTAGCGAACGGGCGCTGAGCCTGGCGCTGATCATTCTCGCCTCTGGCCTCGTGCTGCGTGTCTTGCCGCTACCCGGAGTGCTCTTTGCGGGCACGCTGCTTGCCGGAGCCGCCATTGGCATCGGCGGCACCTTACTGCCGGGGCTGGTCAAGCGCGAGCTGCCCGAAAGTGCCGACCTGCTCACCGGGCTCTACACCATGGCGCTATGCTTTGGCGGCGCGCTTGGCGCCGGGCTAAGCGTTCCTCTGGCCGACTGGCTGGGTAGCTGGCAGCTGAGTTTGGTGAGTTGGACGCTGCTGGCGCTGATCGCCCTGGTGCTGTGGCACCTGGGCATGCCCCAGCGTTCGGCGCAGCGCACAGGCGCCAATACGCCGTCACTACCGCTATCGCGGCTGCTTCGTCACGCGCTGAGCTGGCAGGTGATGCTGTTCATGGGAATTCAATCATCGATGGCGTATATCGTCTTTGGCTGGCTACCTACGCTGCTGATCGCGCGGGGCTATGACGAAACCGTTGCGGGCTGGACCATGGCGGTCTCGATCTTGACCCAACTCGCCTCGGCCCTCGCCGCCCCTTGGATGGCGCGTTTTAGCTGCGACCAGCGTCTGATGCTCATTGCCGTGCAGCTATGTACCGCATCGGGACTCGCTCTACTGCTGATTGCGCCCCTTGGTTGGCGCTGGCCCGGCGCGGTGCTCTTAGGGCTCGGGCAAGGGGGAAGTTTCAGCCTGGCACTGACGCTCTTGGTATTGCGAACCGATAGCGCACGCTTGGCAGGCCAGCTTTCGGGTTTCGCACAGGGCGGTGGCTACACCCTCGCAGCCCTTGGCCCCTTCGTCGTCGGGTTGATGCTCCAGGCCAACGCCACCATCGAGCACATTGCATGGCTGCTACTGGCCCTGATGGGAGTCTGCTGCCTGTTCGCGCTGCTGGCCGGGCGCAATCGTCGCTTGGTCGAGCGCGGCGATACGCTTTACGTTGAACGCTATTGATCGGATTTTCCCATGACGCTCTCCTCCTATCTTGCAGATAACCCAGCGCTTACCAGCGAAGACAAGGTGCTGATCCTCTATACCGGTGGCACCATCGGCATGACGCACGCGGCCCAAGGTCTCACGCCAGGAGGCGACTTCGCCGCGCGCCTAGCCCGAGCCTTCGCGACCCTGCCGCCCTCGCGTCAGATGCGCTTGCCGCCCTTCGAGGTCGTAAGCTATGCCCAGTTGATCGACTCCAGCGCTGCCACGCCTCTCATGTGGCAACGCCTTGGTGAAGATGTTGCTGCCCGCCTGCGCGCCTACTGTGGCGTCGTTATCGTACACGGCACCGATACGCTGAGTTTCACGGCATCGAGTCTGGCCTATCAGCTGCAAGGGGTGGATCGCCCAGTCATCGTCACCGGCGCCATGCAGCCTTTGGAAGCCCCTTGCAGCGACGGCCTGGCCAATCTCGAAGGCGCGCTGCATTTTGCCGCCAAGGCCGAGTTACAGGAAGTCGCGCTCTACTTTGCCAATCGTCTACTGCGCGGCGTGCGAAGCCTCAAACACCACTGCAACGATCCCGAGGCCTTCGCTAGTCCCTCCTACCCGCCACTAGGCGAGCGCGTGGGCGATGATTTCGTACTCTACCCCCAGCGCGGCCTTATCTGTCAGCAGCGCGGCGCGCCACGCTTCGAACTCGTCGACTACGCTCCTCTCGCCGCTGGCGGCGTGGTGCGCGTGGCACTCTGGCCGGGGATTAGCGCTTGGCAGCTTCAAGCGTGGCTCGAGGATGACCGGGTCAAAGGGGCACTGCTGGAAGTGTGGGGGGCGGGCAATGTGCCCGATGACCCGGCGCTGCTCGCCGTACTCGCCAAAGCCAACGGCGAAGGCAAGCTGCTTGCCGCCGTTAGCCAGTGTCGTCAAGGAAGCGTTCACTTGGGCGCCTACGCCGCAGGCCAAGGGCTCAACGACGCAGGCGCGCTGTCCGGAGGCGACATGACGGTAGAGGCCGCCTACACCAAGCTTGTGCATCTGCTCGCTCAGCCGCTGGCGCCTGCCGATCGCCGCGAGCAGTTTCTCACCGCTCTGGTGGGCGAGCGCTGAATAGTGCGGGTAGCGCTGACAGAATCGTTCAGGAACGCTATGGTGTAAGGGCATATTCATTAACTATTAGGAGTCGACATGGAACAGCCGATTCACCACTTCAGCGATCTTTTTGCCCAGTTGGGTCTCCCCTCGGACGGGGAGTCGATCGAGGCGTTCATCCGCCAGCATTCACCCATTCCAGAGGGAACGCGACTGGCCGATGCCGAATGCTGGAACGAAAGCCAAGCCGATTTTTTGCGTCAGGCCATCGAGCGCGATGCCGATTGGGCCGAAATCGTCGGCCATTTGGACGCTACCATGCGCAACGATCCACGCACCTAGTTCACCCCCGCTCTCGCGCCGCTTCCCAGCGGCGCTTGCACCATCCGCCGCCAAGCAGCAGTAGCGTTAGCGCTGCCAGCGGCCAAAGCACCTCCCACTGAAGCGGATCCTCCTCCTCGATGGCTTCTAAGGCGTTATGGATGGCGCTGCTATAGATCGCCCACTTCACGGCGAGCCCCAGCACCGTGGCTGCGATAAAGGGCCGCAGGGGAATACGCCGCAAACCTGCGGCGAAGTTGATCACCGAATGGGGGAAGCCCGGCATGATGCGCAGGGCGCACTGGCTAAAAAGGTCGCTGCGCTGCTCCAATGACGTCATTACGCGAAGCGTTAGGCCGCCCGGCTGCCAACGTGCGCCCGCCTTGGCAGCGACCTGATAGGCGCCATAGGCGCCAAGCGTACTCCCCACGGTAAGCATCAGCGTGGCGACGACTGGCGGATAGAATGGCGCGATCAACCAAAGCCCGAGCGTACCCGGTAGGCCCAGCATCATGGTCACCACCATGAAGAGGATTACTCCGATAACCACCCCAGGGTGGTGCGAGGCCTCCGACACCCAGCGCTTCACCTCGATAAGGTCGGGAGAGTGCCAGATCCATATGTAAGCGAGCATCATTGCCAAGGCGAAGAGCAGACTCCAACGCCAGGGGTGGCGAGGCCGCCACTTAATCATTCAGCCGCGCCTCGACGCGCTCGAGAATCTGGCGGCTAACGCGCCCGACAAGCGGCTTGGCCGCTTTATTGACGGCTTTTTCCATCAGCCGATTACGAATCTCGTAGCTCAGCGTCAGTGACACTTCGGTGCCACCCTCCACTGCACGCAGCTGATAACGGCCCTGATTCTTCACCCCATCGACCGACTCCCAGGCAAGCACGTGGGGCGGATCGATCTCGGTGACCGCTACCTCGAACGCCCACTCCATGCCGACCGCACGCACGTGCCAGCGGTAGTGCTCGTCGCCCAAGGGTTCGATGGCGGTGATCAAATCCGAATAGGTTTCGAAGTCCTCGATGCGTCGAAGAAGCTCGAACACCCGCTCGGGGGCAGCGTGGACGATTTCACTGTGCTC
Organism: Halomonas dongshanensis; assembly: GCF_024790395.1. Classification (GTDB taxonomy): domain Bacteria; phylum Pseudomonadota; class Gammaproteobacteria; order Pseudomonadales; family Halomonadaceae; genus Vreelandella; species Vreelandella dongshanensis. The sequence goes on along the minus strand of NZ_JAJISC010000005.1, from coordinate 370,838 downwards.
TATGGTTGCCATGGTTCCATCCTGCTTGCGTAAAGGCCTTGCTTGAAACACGCTTTTAAAGACCTGTCTTAAGGCCCGTCTCAAAGGCTTAGCCTAGCATTTTCCGTTCTGCGTTCCTTAGTTACTTCCTTTGAGTACGTACTCGAACGCTAGTCATCGGCGTCTGGATTGCGTACACTGCGCGGCGTTCCGGACCGGATCCCGGGCGCTCTGAGCCCCCCTCAGGGTATAAATTCTCCGATCACGAGCAAGACAAATGGTTTCGACACAGGCTTCACCTTCTCCTTTGGCAACATCCCCCTCTTCGCACGCCAAGGCCACCGTGGTTATCTACTCCGGCGGCATGGACTCCTTTACCGTGCTTCACCGCGCGCTGCGTGAAGGGCTCGACGTTACCGCTCTTTCATTCGACTATGGCCAACGCCACGCGCGCGAGCTGGATACCGCTCGTACGGTCTGTGCGTCGCTGGGTATCGCGCATCAGGTCGTCGACATTCGCGCCATTCATGGCCTTATCGACAGCTCAGCGCTCACCGATGCCAGCCAAGCCATGCCCCACGGCGACTACGGTGAAGAAAACCTTACCGCTACCGTGGTGCCCAATCGCAACATGATTCTGCTTTCACTTGCGATTGCCAAGGCCATCAATATTGGCGCCGACCGAGTCGACTACGGCGCCCACGGCGGCGATCACGTGCTCTACCCTGATTGCCGCCCCGAATTCGTCAAGGCGATGAATCACGCCGCGGGCCTTTCCCACTTCACTCCCATCGCGGTACACGCGCCGTTTCTTCACGCGAGTAAAGCCGAGATACTCTGCGAAGGCTTGGCCATGGGCCTCGACTACGGCCAAACCTGGACCTGCTACGAAGGTCAGGCGCTCGCCTGCGGGCGCTGTGGCAGCTGTCGTGAGCGGCTCGAGGCGTTTGCCATCAACGGGGTCAGCGACCCTCTGCCCTACGCTCTGCCTACGTCCTAGGAAAATTCGATGTATCAAGTCAAAGAGACGTTCTACACGCTCCAGGGCGAGGGTGCGCGAGCGGGGCGTGCCAGCGTGTTCTGCCGTTTTAGCGGCTGCAACCTGTGGTCGGGACGTGAAATCGACCGCGCCAAGGCGCGCTGCACCTTCTGCGATACCGATTTCATCGGCACCGATGGCCAGGGGGGTGGCAAGTTCGCCACCGCCGAGCAGCTCGCCGAGCATATCGCAAGCCGCTGGCCCACTGACGCCCAGCACGCTCGGCCCTATGTGGTCTTTACCGGGGGCGAGCCGTTACTACAGCTCGATACGGCGCTGATCACCGCCCTCCACGCCCGCGGCTTCGAGATCGCCGTCGAGACCAACGGCACGCTAGCGCCACCGCCCGGAATCGACTGGATCTGCGTCAGCCCCAAGGGCGCCAATGCCCTGGTGCTGACCGAAGGCGACGAGCTGAAACTGGTCTACCCCCAGGCGGATGCGCCGCCCGAGCGTTTTACCGACCTCGGCTTTAGCCACTTCTATTTGCAGCCCATGGATAGAACGGTTCTGGGAGATGTCTCCTCCCAAGTACGCCACGCGACCGATTATTGCCTCGCCCACCCGCAGTGGCAGCTGTCGCTGCAAACGCACAAGATAGCAGGATTCGACTGATGGCCCTATTCGTCAACCGCCTCACCCACCTCGACGTGTCGATCTGGTGTCCCGAACGCGGCCTTGTTGGCTGTAGCTGGCAGGTCGACGTCGTACTCGATGGCACCCTTGGCAGCGATGGAATGCTGTTCGATTTTGGTGAGGTCAAACCCTGGATCAAGCGCCAGTTGGATGGCGGCGTCGACCACACCCTGCTGGTGCCCATCGACGCACCCGGCGTACGTGTCGAAACGCAGGGCGATACGCTCAGCGTCAGCTTCGAAACACCCTACCCGCTTCGCGTTAGCGGCCCGCGCCAAGCCTTCAGCCTGCTGCCCTGGGCGCGTATCGACGCCGAAGCACTCTCGCGCCATCTTAGCGATGAGCTTCATACCCAGCGCCCAGTCAACGTCGAAGGCATCCGCTTGGCGCTTCACGCGGAGCGCACCGACGCCGCCTACGGCTATAGCCACGGGCTCAAGTTTCATGCGGGTAACTGTCAGCGTATTGCCCATGGGCACCGTTCACGCTTGGAAATTTGGCAGGAGAACCGCCGCCAACCGGGGCTTGAGAGCGAGTGGATCAGTTGGCTCGACAATCGCTACTTCATCGATGCCAGCGATATCGTGGCTGACGAAAGTGACACCACGCCCTCGAGTGAACTGACCTGTCGCTATACGTCGAGCCAAGGCGAGTTTTCGCTTACCCTGCCCAAGGAGCGCTGCGTGATAATGCCCTGGCCGACCACCGTCGAGAACATTGCGCGGCACTTGGCCAAACGCATTGCCGAAAAAAGCGCCAAGCCTACCCACGTCGTTGCTTTCGAGGGCATCGACAAGGGCGCAACTGCCCGGGCGTTGCCGTGACGCAGAGGCTGATTGCAACGGTAGGCGCCGCCAAAGACGAGTGCCGGGCGGGCTGCGGAGCGTGCTGCATCGCACCGTCTATCACCTCAGCCATACCCGGCATGCCCGAAGGCAAACCGGCCGGGGTGCGCTGCATTCAGCTCGATGCCACGAACCTCTGCAAGCTCTTTGACGACCCGCGGCGCCCAGCGGTATGCGCTCAGTTCAGCTTCGAGACCTGGCTCTGCGGCGAGAGCCGAGATCAGGCACTGGAAAACATCGCATCGCTCCAGCGCCTGACCGATAACGCCTAGCGCTATCCCTTCACCCTATCTCTTAGTCCTATTTCTTAGCCCTATTTCTTAGCCCTATCCCTCGGCCTTTTCCGATGCTAATAGACGGCGATTGAGCAGGCTTCCCCAGCGGGCCAGTACGGGCGCATCGCTGTGGCTGACATCGTTGAGCAAGCGATGGAAACGCTCGCGGCGTACGCTATCGTCAGGTGCGACGTGGCCCAGCCATACCGCCAAAGCGCCGAGCTCCTGATGACGATTGCCCTGCTCGCGGGCTTGATCTACGGCGTGCACCAGCAGGGGCTTGACTTCCTCTTCGGCGTGGCCAAGCAGGTGGCGTACATAGGCAAGCTGGGTGGCGATTTCGGCAAAGTAGAGCGAATTGCGTTCACGCGCAACGCCATAGCAGCGCTCGAGATACGCCTCGGCCTTGGCGTACTCTCCCAAGGCGATGGCGGCATCGACGAACATCAATACCGGACGCTGGTAGCGATCGCGGCCTTTGAGTTCTTCCATCTGATCTAAGCTTTCGCTGAGCTGAGCAAGCCCCGCCGGATCGCCATTCAGAGCGCGCTGCCAGCCAAGCACGCCTTGCGCCGAAATCTGCCATAACTGTAGGTCGGGCGTGATGGTGATCAGCGCCGCTCGTTCGGCGTGGCGGGCGGCCAAATGAATATGCCCTAGCTGGCGGTAGAGCGCTGCGGCCACGATCAGTACCATGGCCAACGTTCCCGGGTGCGCTACGCGCTCGGCCAGGCGAATGGCAGCAGCCACGTGACGCTCGGCACGCTGATAGTCGCCGCTCAAGCACAGCGCCCAGCCTTGGAAGCAGGCCGCCATCACTTGCGGGTGCTCGGAGAACGGCAGCCACTCGATGGTCATCGGCGCATTGAGCGGATCGAGGGCATCGAAGCGATCGTGCGCCTGCTGAATATGCCCCGCCCAATACTCGCAGTGCGCGCGGGCATAGTCGGCCAAGCGCTGATAGCGCGGATCGGCCAAACGTCCGGCGAGTTCATCGAGCTTGGCGGCAAGGGCAAAGGCGTCGCTATGGGCATAGCGCTGGCTGCAGCCCACCCAGAGCCCCCACTTGACCAAAAACACCTGTTCGAGATCGGCAGGGTCGTCCAACCCCAGCGACTCCAGCGGTTCGAGCAGTGCCTTGGCGCGCGCAAAGCTTTCATGGGCCATCGGCGAGCCGTGCCCTTCCAGCGCAAAAGCCGCCTGCCCGCGCACGGTGAGCAGGCTCACTTCACGCTCGAGTTCATGCTCGCCCACGTGGCGCAGGCTCGCCAAGCCAAAGTCTGCCATGCGCAGTGCCGTACGATTGGCGCTCACCTTCAACGCTTCGCGCGCAGCAAGCTCGAAGTAGCGTGCACCACGGGCGTAGTGGCCGCTGCGGCGTAGATGGGTGGCGAAGTCGCCCGGGTGGCGGCTAATCCACATGGGAAAACGCTCCTCGATCAGGCGCACGAACTGCTGGTGTAGATCGATACGTACATCACGTGGGCACGACAGGTAAGCTGCTTCGTGCAACAGCGGATGGCTGAACTGATACTCCAACGCATCGCTTTCGCGCTCCACCGGCTCGACGATTTCGAGCTGGCGCATATGATCGAGCGCCTGCAAAAGCCGCCGCCGCTCCCAGCCGCTGCACTCTTCCAGAAAATCAAGCCGAAAGCGCTTACCTAGCACCGCCGCCACGTGAGCAATTTCGCGGTGATTATCCAACTGATCGATGCGACTAGCGAGAAGACCCAAGAGGCCCTTGGGCAACTCGTCGAACTGGATCGTGCGCCCTTCGCGACGGTCCATATCGAGGCGACGGCAAATCTCTTGGAGATAAAGCGGTACGCCCTCGCAGCGCTCGATGATCTGGTTGCGCAAGCGCGGGCTTAAGTGAATACGGTAACGCCGCGATAGCTGGGAGAGCAGCCGTGAAGACTGCAAGGCATCCAGAGGCCCAAGCACGATCTGCTGATCCCAGTGCAGCTTGACCGGCAGCGGTTCGCGACCATGATGGCTCGCTACCAGCAAGAAAGCGGTATTGATGGGTAGGCGCGCCTGTAGCCCGGCAAGAACTTTATAGGAGGGTTCGTCCAACCACTGTAAATCGTCCTGCATCAACACCAAGGTGCGGTACTGGGCAATATGGATCACCAGGCGGTGCAGCAGCGAGACGACGAGCTCCACTGCTTCGCCACTTTGGGTCAGCCGGGCAATCTCGTGAACGTCGCGCACCCCCAGCGCCTCTTCCAAGAGCTGCTGGCGTTCGTCACTCAGCGTCTCCATAGCGAGCGTCTGCTGTAGCCGCGCCAACAGTGCTTGTGTCGGTGCGGTATCCAAATGCCAAGCGAGCAGCTGGCGCGCGACGCCGTAGGGTTCGAGAATCGATAGCCGAGTAGCCGGTTGCCAGCAGATGCTTGCCTCACGGCTCAGCTCTAATTGGCGAAACGCCACCAGTAGCGCCGATTTACCCATGCCCGAAGGCCCGCGCACCAGCACACTCTGGCGCAGGCCAATACCGGCGCGGGCTAGCGCATCGCGTAGCGTGCGCAGCGACGTCTCGCGCCCGACCAGACTCGGCGGCAAAGCGTTGCGGCCGCTTTCGCTTTGACCCAGCACCAAGGCACGCAAACGGACCCGGCCGTCGCTGGCGATAACGCGTGAGGCCAAACGCGGCTGCAGATCGAGCGCTGGTGGCATGTGCTGGCTCGCCTCGTGGGAGATCACCAGTTCGCTACCTTCCGCTGCGCCCATCATCTCGAGAGCGAGTTGGGTCACCTGACCCAAGGGATCGGCTAGCTGACGCTCGGGTAGATAGACGACGCGACCGCTATGCAGCCCGGCTGCCAACTCGAATACCGGCGGTTCGCCATCGCCGCTCCAATGGCGGCGCGCCTCTTGGCTCAGCGCTTGGCGGCAGTGTTCGAACAGCGCCACGAGCTCGGCCAACTGATGCGCCGGGCCGTGGGTGCCGAAACAGGCAAGCCCCAACCCTCCCGTAGCGCCGGGTAGCCAAAACCCGCCAAGATGGCGGCACTGCTGCTCTAGCCAACGCAAGAGCTCGATCTGGAGCTCCAGGCAGTCACGCGTTGCCGCGCGGTCTTGGCAATCGCCCTTGAGCTGTAAACGAATCGCCATGACCGAGAGCTGACGCAGCTCGATCTCCTCTTCGCGTAGCGGCTTGCTGTCGTTGGCCAGCGCCCGGGAGAAGGCGCCCTGCGGGCTTACCATGCGCGGATCGGGTTGGCCATCGGACCAGTAGCTCGCTAGCTGTAAAAAGCTTGGCTCGGGCTGCTGACCCGAAAGCGCCAAGAGCTGCAGATAGGCATTGTACTGCTCGTGGGCGGCAGCCATCTGGTTATGCTCGGCCAGCTGCTTGACTAGGCGCTCGTGAAAAGGCCCATAGCCTGAGAAGCGGCTAACGAGCGTCTCCAACATCTCAGTTGGTACATCGTCGTGACGCGCGATCACCTGCTCGGCGAAGCGAATTACCCGCTGGCGCCACTCGTTGCGCACGCGCACGAGCCAGCGCTGAAATTCGCTGCAGTTGGCAAGTTGAAGCTCTTCGACCAGATCGCCTTGGTAACACGCCAAGATGGCACTCAGGGTATCCAACTCATCGGGTTCGTCGAGCAGGTGCTGAAGTTGATGAAGATCGACCTGCCAGGCAGCAGGAATATGAAAGGCGATGGTTTGGCGCGAGACGCTAAGCGCTTCGTCGGCATCGTCGCCTAGCGACTGACGCAGGCAGTGCAACGCGTGGCGCAAGTTGGTCCGACCGGACGACAGCCCCTGGTCTGGCCATAAGAGTTCCGCAAGTGCCGCCCGGTTAACCGGTTGACGATGGAGCAGCAGATAGACCAGCAGCGCCTTGACCTTGTCATAACTGAAATGAGTGAGAAGGTCGCCCTTTTTCCGCGTCAGGGAAAAATGGCTCAAGAGGGTCAGTTGCTCGGACTCACTGGCATCTCGCATGGTAGACATCCTGCCTGGACAAGCGGCGCGGCATATTGAACCGGACGTTATACCGGTTATGACGCTGGAATACCGCTATGAAAACGAAAATCCGTATCGGGCGTCGTCATCAACGCCGCTTCCTTGGCCACGAAAACGGCAATTCGCTCGTCGATGGAGACCGAGGTTTGCTGGCGCGCCAGAAGCAGATAGTCCTCGTAGTGCCGCCCTTCGGACTTGACCAACGTACGGTAGAAGCGTGCCAGCTCCTCATCCAAATAGGGAATCAAGCGAGCAAAACGCTCACAGCTGCGCGCTTCGATGAGCGCTCCGATGATCAGCACATCGATCAAACGTTCGGGGTCGTTGGCACGCAGGTGGCGTCGCAGCCCTTCGGCATAGCGCGAGGCCGTTAGGTGGCGATAAGCAACGCCGCGCCGCTCCATCAAGTTGACTACCTGCTCGAAGTGCAGAAGCTCTTCGCGGGCAAGCTGCGACATCTTACTTAACAGCAAAGGCTGATCGACATAACGATAAAGAAGGCTCATGGCCGTCGAGGCGGCTTTCTTTTCGCACTGGGCATGATCGATCAGCAAAATTTCGTGGTTATCCAATGCCCAGGCAATCCAGGCATCGGGCGTCGGACAGCCAAGAAATTCATGCAACGACTGCGGCAGCAGATCGTCGGCGCCCAGGCCATGATCGCGCACCGCAGGAAGAGTAACTGACAAAGACATAGCAACACCGCCGAACCATTATGTCAAAATTGTACAATATATGGCGTTGTTGAAACTAGTTATTGACACCGCCTACTGAAACTCTCGATTGAAACCATCGTTTTAGACCCATTCATTGTTATATCGCTAATTACCTTCCTAATACTTATCCCCACGAGACGCTCATCAACGTAACAAAAGGTTATTGCCGCTGAAACGCCGCTTTTTACCTAGTCATGCCCAACCTAACGCCTCGATGTTCACGGTAGGTATTCTTAAGTCGTTAATTACATAGACCATCGGCCTGGATTGGTCACTGAGGGCTAGCCGGGCACGTCAATACAAAGTACAACGGCGTTGCCCATACCCTTGCTTAACATTGTCGACAGTTTGGCGTAGAATCGCGCCATCCATCCGAGGCTGACCGAAACGCGACTACCACGTGCCTCGCTGCACCGTATCGCCGTGTTGTCCTGGTCTGGGTCATGACCGTCAAGTAAAAGAGAGGGCCTAACGTGCTTGAAGCTTACCGCCAACATGTCGAGGAACGCGCCGCCGATGGCGTGCCACCCAAGCCCCTGAACGCCGAGCAGGCCGCGGCGCTCATCGAGCTGCTAAAGGCGCCGCCTGCGGGTGAAGAAGAGTTTGTTCTCGACCTCATCACCAACCGGATTCCGCCCGGTGTCGACGAGGCCGCCTACGTCAAGGCCGGTTTTTTGACCGCCATCGCCAAAGGCGAAGCCAGCTCACCGCTGATCGATCGCGTGCACGCGGTCAAACTTCTGGGCACCATGCAGGGCGGCTACAACATCGCCTCGCTGGTCGAGCTGCTGGACGATGCCGACCTGGCCAAAGAAGCCGGTGAGCAGCTCAAGCACACCCTGCTCATGTTCGACGCTTTCCACGACGTCGAAGAGCGCGCCAAGAAGGGCAACGAAGTCGCCAAAGGCGTTCTCAACTCCTGGGCCGAGGCCGAGTGGTTCCTCTCCAAGCCCGCGCTTGCCGAGAAAATTACCCTCACCGTCTTCAAGGTACCCGGCGAAACCAACACCGACGACCTCTCACCCGCTCCCGATGCCTGGTCACGCCCGGACATTCCGCTGCACGCCAACGCCATGCTCAAGAACGAACGTGAAGGCATCGAGCCGGTCACACCCGGCTCGGTTGGTCCGCTGAATCAGATCGAAGAGGTCAAGGCCAAAGGCTTCCCGGTTGCCTACGTGGGCGACGTGGTTGGCACCGGTTCGTCGCGCAAGTCAGCGACCAACTCGGTGCTCTGGTTCTTTGGTGACGACATTCCCTACGTCCCCAATAAGCGCGCAGGCGGCTTCTGCTTTGGTGGCAAGATCGCGCCCATCTTCTTCAACACCATGGAAGATTCCGGTGCACTGCCGGTCGAGATGGACGTGTCCAAACTCGCCATGGGCGACGTTATCGACATCTACCCCTACGAGGGCAAGGTGTGCAAGCACGGCACCGACGAGGTGCTGACCACGTTCGAGCTCAAGACCCAGCTGATTCTCGACGAAGTGCGCGCTGGTGGCCGTATTCCGCTGATCATCGGCCGCGGCTTGACCGGTAAGGCGCGCGAGTCGCTGGGCCTTGCGCCCTCGGACGTCTTCCGTCTGCCCGACCAGCCCGCCGATACCGGCAAAGGCTTCACCCTGGCACAGAAGATGGTCGGCAAGGCCTGCAGCATGGAGGGCGTACGCCCGGGCATGTACTGCGAGCCGAAGATGACCACCGTGGGCTCTCAGGACACCACTGGACCGATGACTCGCGACGAGCTCAAAGACCTGGCCTGCCTTGGTTTCCAGGCCGATCTGGTCATGCAGTCGTTCTGTCACACCGCCGCCTATCCCAAGCCGGTGGACGTCGACACCCACCATACGCTGCCCGACTTCATCATGAACCGCGGTGGCGTTTCCCTGCGCCCTGGCGACGGCATCATCCACTCCTGGCTGAACCGTATGCTGCTGCCCGACACCGTCGGTACCGGTGGCGATTCGCATACCCGCTTCCCGCTGGGCATCTCTTTCCCCGCCGGTTCGGGCCTGGTCGCCTTCGCTGCGGCTACCGGCGTCATGCCGCTGGACATGCCGGAATCGATCCTGGTGCGCTTCAAAGGCAAGCGCCAGCCGGGCGTGACACTGCGTGATCTGGTTCACGCCATTCCACTCTACGCGATCAAGAAAGGGTTGCTCACGGTCGAGAAATCGGGCAAGAAGAACGCCTTCTCTGGCCGCATTCTCGAAATCGAAGGTCTCGAAGATCTTACCGTCGAGCAGGCATTCGAGCTCTCCGACGCCTCTGCCGAGCGTTCGGCGGCGGGCTGTACCATCACCCTCTCCGAAGAGAGCGTGAGCGAGTACCTGAACTCCAACATCACCCTGCTCAAGTGGATGCTGGCCAATGGCTACGGTGACGAGCGCACCATCAGCCGCCGTATCGAAGGCATGCAGGCGTGGCTGGCCAACCCGCAGCTAATGCGCGCCGATGCCGACGCTGAGTACACCGAGGTGATCGAGATCGATCTCGAAGAGATCAAAGAGCCGGTTCTCTGCGCGCCGAACGATCCCGATGACGCCCGTCTGCTCTCCGACGTTGCCGGTGAGAAGATCGACGAAGTCTTCATTGGCTCGTGCATGACCAACATCGGCCACTTCCGCGCCGCGGGCAAGCTGCTCGAGAAGCAGCCGGCCGGTAGCCTTAAAACGCGCCTGTGGCTGGCGCCGCCAACCAAGATGGACCAGCACCAGCTGACCGAAGAGGGCTACTACGGCATCTACGGTCGCGCGGGAGCACGCATGGAAATGCCCGGCTGCTCGCTGTGCATGGGTAACCAAGCCCGGGTGGCGGCTAAGAGCACCGTGGTCTCCACTTCCACGCGTAACTTCCCCAACCGTCTAGGTGACGGCGCCAACGTCTACCTCGCCTCGGCTGAACTCGCCGCCGTTGCGGCCGTCGAGGGTCGCCTACCGACCGTCGAAGAGTATCAGCGCTACATGGGCGAATTTGACGCCATGGCGGGAGAAATCTATCGTTACATGAACTTCCACGAAATTGAGGAGTATCAGAAGATAGCCTCAAACGTGATCCCGGTCGCTCAAGAGGCTTGATCTAAAAAGCGTATTTAGCGTTTTTTCGAGCCAACCGAGCGCTACCGACTCGTCGCCGATGCTCGCAACATCGCAGTCGAATTGAGTTAATTCGCTGAGTCGATGACCGAACGCCCCGCCTCTGTTTCACAGGGCGGGGCGTTTTTTATCCCCCGCGCTTTATGGAGAGTTAGCATGCCGACCATCCTCACACCCGATATCTGCGATGCCCACCCTGAAGTGGCCGTCGTCGATCCCATCTTTGCCAACTTCGGTGGGCTAGACGCCTTTTATGGCCCGGTGCGTACCATCAAATGCTTCGAGGATAACTCCCTAGTCAAGCAGGCCGTGGCCGAACAGGGCGACGGCGCCGTGCTGGTAGTCGACGCCGGTGGCTCGAGCCGCTGCGCCATGCTGGGCGACATGCTCGCCGAACAAGCCGTCGCCAACGGCTGGGCCGGTGTGGTGATGTATGGCTGCGTTCGCGACGTCGACATCCTCGCCACCCTCGATCTGGGTATCCAGGCGCTTGGCAGCCACCCTCGCCGAAGCGAGAAGCACGGCGAAGGCCAGCGCGACATTCCGGTCACCTTCGCGGGAGTGACCTTCAACCCAGGACAGTGGCTCTACGCCGACAATAACGGGATCGTCCTTGCCGATCGCGAACTCGCCTAGCCATTCACCAGCCGACACGGATGTCCATGCCCTCACTTCGCGCTCTCACCCTGGCCCTCATCGCTACGCTACGCGATCACCTGCGCCCGCTGATCGCGTTTCACCTGCTCTTCACTCTGCTCGCCTCGGCGCTGCTATTACCGCTTTCGGCGTGGCTGATACGCGCCTGGATGGCGCAGTTCGAGCGCGCCATCGTCACTACCGAAGCGCTCATTGGGCTGCTCTTTAGTCCGCTTGGGCTCGCGACCCTGATGGTCGGGCTTGGGCTCTCCTTTCTACTGCTCTACTGGCAGCAGGCGGGGATGCTGCTAGTGGCGGCGGGGTCGAGCCGCCACCAGTACCGTTTGGCGGCCGATGCGCTCTGGCAAAGCGCCAAGAAGCTGCCGCGCTTAGCTGGGCTCGTCGTGCTACAGGTTGGCGCCCACCTGCTGCTCATGGCCCCCTTTATGCTGGCGCTGGCCTGGCTCTATGAGTTTTGGCTTGGCGGGCTCGATACCTACTACCTGCAGCAAGTGATGCCGCCGGTACTCTGGTACTTCGTTGCCTGCGCGCTGCCGGTAGTACTGATATGGATGGCGCTAGCCGCAAACCTCTACGTGCGCTGGGTATTGGCCCTGCCGTTGGTGGCGCTCGAAGGCCTTGCGCCCTGGCGGGCACTCGGCGCTAGCCGCACGCTCACTCGCGGCTGGCACTGGCCCATCGCCGTGGCCGTCCTTTCGCTATTGGTGGTGATCATCGCGCTGCCGCTCCTCGCGACATGGCTTTTTGATACCGTCGCGACGCCACTTCTCTGGTGGCTGCCGGAGCGTTATTCGGTGCTGATCCCTATGATGCTTGTCTATCTCACCGGTTACGTACTGCTAACGCTTGCGATCACGTTCGTGGGCATTGCTGCCAACGCCCTGCTCTCAGCGTGCCTCTACCTGCAGTTGGCCAATCGAGGCGAGCGTCCCTTGCCGCCCCAGGCGGGCACCGCGCCTCGACGCTTTGCCTGGGCGCTGGAACTTGGTGTACTGGCAGTTGCCGGGCTACAAGCCTTTTGGATTCTCAACAGCTTCGAACTGCGCGACGACGTCACCATCATCGCGCACCGGGGTAGCTCCATGGTGGCACCGGAAAACACCCTAGCCGCCATACGCCAGGCACTCGACGACGGTGCCGACGCCGTCGAGCTCGATGTTCGCCTCACCGCCGACGGCGCCGTCATGCTCTACCACGACCGCAGCTTGGCGCGCTTGACCGGTGACCCACGCAACTTCGACGACCTCACCCGAGAAACCTTGAGTCAGTTCGACATCGGCAGTTGGTTTGGCGACGCCTTCGCCGATGAGCGCATCGCCGGGCTCGACGACGCGCTGCGCATCGTTCGAGGCCGAGCAGGCTTGATGATCGACATGAAAGCCGCCCCCGGCAACGAACGCCGCCTCGCCGACACGGTCATCATTACGCTCTACCGCGAAAGCGACGAACGCTTTGCCTGCTGGGCCGAACATGCAGTGCCCGTATTGGCTCTGGCCGAATGCGGCTTTCCCGATGCGCTGCTGGAGACCCGACTGGCCACCACGCTGCCAAGCCTCGTGCCCTACTTGAAGGAACAGGCCCCGACGCTGAAAGTGACGTTGCTCGCGCAGCTGATCTTGCCGGGCATGCTCGACCGGCGCGCGTTTGATGCCTTGGGGCTGCGGCACAACCGCGTAAGCGATGCCGAGATCCGCTTGGCAGCGCGTTACGGCTATGAAGTTCATGCTTGGACGGTAAATAGTGCCTCGCGAATGTCAGCACTGGTGGATATGGGGGTCGATGCGATCATCACCGACTACCCCGATCGACTCGCGACGCTCATGGAAGAGCGTCGCGAGCGAAGCGATGGCGCGCTACTGCTGATCAAACTGCACAACTGGCTCAGGCAGTAGTGGCTACATCACGTCTTAATCATTCGCCCATCACCACGCCTTCGCGGCGTGGGTCGGCACCGCCAAAGAGCGTGCCATCGGATTGGCGCACGATGGCTTGCAGGCCACTGGTGAGCTCGCCCTCTTTCACCGTGTGGCCGCGCTCGCGTAGCGCCGCGATAGTGGCTTCGCTAAAGCGCCCCTCTTCGAGGGTAACGTCGCCGCCCAGCGTCACCGCATGGGGTAGATTGAGCGCCTCCTGGGCATTGAGCCCCCAGTCGCGCAGCGCTTCGAGCGTGCTGGCGGTGTAGTGAATGATAGCCGCACCGCCGGGTGAGCCTAGGCTTGCCACCAGCTCGCCGCTATCGCGGTCGAATACCAGCGTTGGGCTCATGCTCGAACGCGGCCGCTTGCCCGGCTCCACGCGGTTGGCCACCGGCTCACCATCGATTTCGGGCTCGAAAGAGAAATCGGTGAGTTCGTTATTGAGAAGGAAGCCGCCAGCCAAATTAGTGCCGCCATCGGCGAGGATACGCGAGCCGAACGCCTGCTCGATGGAGGTGGTCATGGCCACGGCGTTACCGTCTTCATCAATGATGCTGATATGACTGGTACCGTATTCGGGCTGGTCGGGATGCTGCGCCCAGGCAGTACCGAGCTCGCCGGGGTTACCGGGTTCGGCGCTGCTCCCCATGCTCTGCTCACCGATCAGCTGAGCGCGCTGATCGAGATAGTCGGGTGCTAGCATCGATGCCCAGTCGCCGCCGGGGGCGGCCACGAAGTCGGGATCGGCGATGTAGCGGCCGCGATCGGCAAAGGCCAAACGCGAGGCTTCCAAAAACTGGTGCAGCCAGCTTGCGCTAGGCACCCCGCTATCAAGCGGCGCCTCGCGCAGGGGTTGGCGCTCCTGCATGCCGAGAATCTGCATCACCGTCAGATGGCCCGAGGAAGGCGGCGGAAAGCCGCACACTTCCCACTGATCCCAAGGCGTGCACAGCGGCTCACGCTCGACGGCCGTGTAGCTGCTAATATCTTCCGTCGTCATACTGCCAGGGCGTACGGGGTGGTGTTGTACCCGCATGGCGATATCGTTAGCCACCGCCCCTGTATAGAACGCATCGCTGCCCTGCTCGGCGATTTGGCGCAGCACGGCAGCGAGCGCTGGATTGCGCAGCATTTCGCCCACGGCGAGCGGCTCGCCCTCTTCGTCATAGTAAAAATGCTGCGCCATGGGGTCCTGGCGCAGGGCCTCATCGTTGGCCAGGCTCGTGTGCAAGCGCTGGCTGACCGGGAAGCCCTCTTCGGCCAGCGTAATGGCCGGCACGAAGAGCTCCGCCCACGGCAAGGCGCCGTGTTCGGCATGCGCGGCTTCGAGCATACGCAACACGCCCGGCACGCCGACCGAAAGGCCGCTGGCCACGGCATCCATGAACGGTAGCGGTTCGCCATTTTCGAGGAAGAGGTTGCCATCGGCACCGGCAGGCGCGGTTTCTCGGCCGTCATAGGCCTGCACCTGAGCGCCATCGTAGTGCATCAAGAAAGCGCCGCCGCCGATACCGCTAGACTGCGGCTCGACTAACGTCAATACCATCTGCACGGCAATGGCGGCGTCAATGGCGTTACCGCCCGCCTTGAGCACCTGGAAGCCCGCGTCGGTGGCCAGCGGATTGGCCGCCGCCACGGCGAAATGCTCGTTCTCCCAGCCGGGTTTCTCCTCGAATCCCGATCCCACTTCGGGCGTGACCGCTGGCGCTTCGTAGCTAAATCCCCAGGCGCTAAGCGGTAAGACGAACGCGCTCGATAGCGCCAGCCTGAACAAGTTGGATGACATTCCCCCACCTCCTGTGAAGACAGCCGGATTGGCTAGACCAGTGGCTAGCCTATAAAACGACCGCGCCCAGCACAATGGCTGGGCGCAGCGACGCAGTTGCAGGCACGATCAGGCGAGGGTTTCGCCCGCGAGCATGAACCAAGTTTCGAGTACCGCATCCGGGTTGAGCGACACCGAGTCGATCCCCTGCTCCATCAGCCACTTGGCCAAATCGGGATGATCCGACGGCCCCTGGCCACAGATACCGACGTACTTGCCCTGCGCCTTGCACGCCTGGATCGCCATGGAGAGCAGTTTTTTCACTGCCTCGTTACGCTCGTCAAACAGGTGAGCGACGATACCCGAGTCGCGATCGAGCCCCAGGGTGAGCTGGGTCAGGTCGTTGGAGCCGATGGAGAAGCCATCGAAGTGCTCGAGGAAAGCATCGGCCAGCAGTGCGTTGGCGGGCAGCTCGCACATCATGATTACCTTGAGGCCGTTGTCACCGCGCTTCAAGCCATTGGCGGCGAGCAGCTCGACTACTTGGCGCGCCTCTTCGGTGGTGCGCACGAACGGCACCATGATCTCGACGTTATCTAGGCCCATTTCGTCGCGCACGCGCTTGAGCGCTTGGCATTCGAGCTCGAAACAGGGGCGGAAGGCCTCGGAGATGTAGCGTGACGCCCCGCGGAAGCCCAGCATGGGGTTCTCTTCGCCCGGCTCGTAGAGCTTACCGCCGATGAGGTTCTCGTACTCGTTGGACTTGAAGTCGGAGAGGCGCACGATCACCCGCTGAGGGTAGAAAGCAGCCGCAAGCGTGGAGATACCCTCCACCAGCTTGTCGACGTAGAAGCTGACTGGATCGGCGTAGCCCGCCGTGCGCACGTCGATGATCTGCTTGAGATCGGTAGGCAGCGTGGCGTAGTCGAGCAGGGCCTTGGGGTGCACACCGATCATGCGGTTGATGATGAACTCGAGCCGCGCCAGCCCCACACCTGCGTTGGGCAAGCCAGCAAAGCCGAAGGCACGATCAGGGTTGCCCACGTTCATCATGATCTTGAACGGAATCTCGGGCATGGCATCGACGCTTGAAACGCTGCAATCGAAGTCGAGCAGGCCTTCATACACGTGGCCGGTGTCGCCCTCGGCGCAGGAAACCGTGACCTTGGCGCCCTCAGCCAGCTGGGTAGTGGCATCGCCACAGCCCACTACTGCGGGAATGCCCAGCTCACGGGCGATAATCGCCGCATGGCAGGTACGTCCACCACGATTGGTGACGATCGCCGAAGCGCGCTTCATGATCGGCTCCCAGTCGGGATCGGTCATGTCGGTGACCAGAATATCGCCCTCGTGCACCTTCTCCATCTCGTCGGGGCTCATGACGATCTTGACCGCGCCGCTGCCGATACGCTGGCCAATGGCCCGCCCGGTGATAAGCGTGCGCCCCTTTTCGCGCAAGTGGAAACGCTCGAGCTTGCCGCCCTCCTGCTGGGACACGACGGTTTCTGGGCGCGCCTGAACGATATAGAGCTTGCCGTCATCGCCATCGAGCGCCCACTCTATATCCATTGGGCGCTGGTAGTGCTGCTCGATGATCACTGCCTGACGCGCCAAGTCCATCACCTGCGCGTCGTCGACGCAGAAGCGGCCGCGATCGGCCAGCGGCACATCGACGGTGTCGACGGACTTACCGGCGCTGGCGTCCTGACCGTAGATCATCTTGATCAACTTGGAGCCAAGGTTGCGCCGCAGCACCGCCGGGCGCCCTGCCGCGAGAGTGGGTTTGTGAACGTAAAATTCATCGGGGTTGACCGCCCCCTGTACGACGGTCTCGCCCAAGCCCCAGGAGGCGGTAACGAAAACGGCGTCGCGGTAGCCTGATTCGGTGTCGAGAGTAAACATCACACCCGAGGCGCCAGTTTCCGAACGCACCATTTTCTGCACCCCGGCAGAGAGCGCCACATTCTCGTGGGCATAGCCGCGATGTACGCGGTAGGAGATCGCGCGATCATTGAACAAGGAGGCAAAGACCTCGTGCACAGCGTGCTTGATGTTGTCGAAGCCTTCGATGTTGAGGAAGGTCTCCTGCTGCCCGGCAAAGGAAGCATCGGGCAGATCTTCGGCGGTGGCCGAGCTTCGCACCGCCACCTTCAAGTTCGGGTGTTTCGCCAGCAGCGCGTCATAGGCTTGTCCCAGCGCCTTTTCGAAGGCCGGGGGCAAGGGTGTGTCGATGATCCACTGGCGGATGTTACGACCAGCCTCGGCCAGCGCTTTGACATCGTCGACGTCGAGGCGGGCAAGCGTTGCGTTGATGCGCTCGTTGAGGCCTTCGTGGGAAAGGAATTCGCGGTAGGCATGGGCCGTGGTGGCGAACCCACCGGGCACCGTGACACCAGCGCCGGAAAGGTTGGAAATCATCTCGCCGAGCGAGGCGTTCTTGCCGCCCACGCGCTCAACGTCCGCCATACCCAACTCATCGAACCATAGAATGTACTGTTCCACGCAACCCCCTGCTTATCTCGTTGTACGGCCGTCTAACCGTTACCGTGCTAGCGTTGACAACATATCATCGGCGCCCCCTATTCGCCATTGGTCTAATAGCGTAGTCAGTGAAGGATTTTTACAACAAACGTCTAATATCGCTTGCTCCTGTAGTCGTGGCTTGTCGACACAGGCTTTCACGACTGCTCATCGCTTCCCCGTCATGGGTATAATCGTTCGACAACGCCCCTATCCACCCGCGTCTCAAAAGGCCATTTCCATGACCCGCACCGCCTTCTTTATCTCCGACGGCACCGGCATCACCGCCGAGAGTCTCGGGCGCAGTCTCTTGGCGCAGTTCGGTGACATCGACATCAGCATGGTCACCAAACCCTATATCGACACTCTCGACAAGGCCCAGGCGCTGACCGCGATCATCGATGCGACCGCCGTACGCGATGGCGAACAGCCGATCATCATCGACACCATCGTCGACCAGCAGATTCGCGACGTCATTCGCCAATCCTCGGGCTTTAAGGTGGACATCTTCTCGACCTTTTTAGAGCCGCTCGAACAGGTGCTCGGAGCCCGCTCCTCCTACAGCGTAGGACGCACGCACTCGATCGGCAGTGACGCCGTCTACATGGACCGCATTCACTCGGTGCACTTTGCTCTGGATAACGACGACGGCGCACGCACGCACCAATACGATAAGGCGGACATCATCCTGGTGGGCGTTTCACGCTGCGGCAAGACGCCTACCTCGCTCTATCTGGCGCTGCAATTTGGTATTCGCGCGGCCAACTACCCGCTGACCGAAGACGACCTGGACGAAGACGGCACCTTGAAGCTGCCCAAAGTGCTTGCGCCCCACCGCCATAAGCTCTTTGGGCTCACCATCGACGCCCGGCGCCTGTCGGCCATTCGCAACGAGCGGCGGCCCAATAGCCGTTACAGCTCCATCGATCAGTGTTTACAAGAGGTCGAACAGGCCGAGGCGCTCTATCGCAAGATGCACATTCCGCACATCGATACCACGCGCTTCTCGGTCGAGGAGATCTCGACGCGGATGATCGCCGAGACAGGATTAGCGCGACGCTTTTCGCCGCGCTAATCCAGGGGTGTAGTGCTTAGTTTTTATATAATTGTTTTAAGGCCTTGGTGACGGCTTGGCGGAAGGCTTGGTTAAAGCCCCTTGGGGGCAAAGATGCCCGGGGCGTTGCGCCAGTACCCCTTGTAATCCATACCGAAGCCGAAGACGTAGCGGTCGGCAACTTCGAGGCTACAGTAGTCGGCTTTGAGCCCCGGCACCGCCTTGCGGTCGTGGCATTTATCGACCAGCACGGCGGTACGAATGCTCGCCGCCTGGGCCTCTTTGCAGTACTCGAGAATGGCGCTTAGCGTGGCACCCTCATCGAGAATGTCATCGACGATGACCACATGGCGTCCCGCCATGGGAATCTCCGGTGAGACCCGCCAGAAAAGCTCCCCGCCGCGCAGCTCGTTGCGATAGCGCGTTGCGTGCAGGTAGTCCACTTCCAAGGGGAAGCCCAACCGAGTAAGCAGGTGACCGGTGGTAATCAGCCCGCCGTTCATGACGCAGTAAAACACCGGCAGCTTGTCGCCAAGATCATCCGTAATCGCCTGCGCCATACGATCCAGCGCGCTTTCCACCTCGGCCTGCGAAATCAAACAATCGGCATCGGCCATGACCTCGCGCATGCTATCCAACGACTCGAGGGCTTCCTGATTGAGCTTGCTCACGAATGAACTCCACGTGGTTAACTAAGTATCGAATAAGAAAATGCAAAACGGCGCCGCTCAAAATAAAAGAGCAGCGATACTAAACGGCAAGCGCGCTACTCGGCGGCGAGAGCTTCAAGCTGGGCATGGGTGCGCCTCCAACGACCCAGTGCCGAAAGCGCTGCCAAATCGGGGCGTGCCCGGGCATAGCGCAGTCGCGCCGGACGCTTGCTGGCAATATCTGGATAGGCGTCGAGGACCTCAAAGGCCGCGGCGCGGTCGTTGCAAACGAGCAGCATGTCACATCCGGCATCGAGCGCGGCCTTGGCGCGCTCCACAGGGCCGCCTGCCTCGTGGGCGCCTTTCATGCTCAAATCATCGGAAAAGATAGAGCCCTTGAAGCCTAAGGATTCGCGCAGCATACCCAGCCAGCTGGGTGAGAAACCGGCGGGGCGGGCATCGAAGGCGCTATAGACCACGTGCGCAGGCATCACCCCATCGAGTTCTGCCGCCAGGCGAGTAAACGGCACCAGATCGTGAGCGCGGATATCCTCAAGCGGGCGGTCGTCGACGGGTAGCGCAAGGTGGGAATCCGCCGCCACGCCACCGTGGCCGGGGAAGTGCTTGCCCACGGCCGCCATCCCCGCCTCGTGTAGCCCCTGTATAAACGCCTGCCCCAATGTTGCGACAAGCTCGGGCGTACCGCCGAAGCTGCGATCACCGATCACGCTTGAGATACCGCTATCGATATCCAGCACCGGCGCGAAGCTCAAATCGAGCCCACAGGCAGCCATCTCCATACCCAAGAGCCAACCGGCATCGCGCGTAAGGCTCAGCCCTTCCTCGGGGCTGTCGGCGTAGCGCTCGCCTAGGCGGGCCATGGCGGGCAGCCGGGTCAGGTCCTTACGGATACGCTGTACGCGCCCGCCCTCTTGATCGATCGCGAGCAGAAGGTCAGGGCGCAGCTTGCGTAGCGACTGACACAGCGTACTCACCTGGGCAGCATCGTCGACGTTACGCGCAAAGAGAATGACGCCTCCCACGGCGGGGTGGGCAAGAAGGCGGCGTTCTTCTGGGGTAATCTGCTGACCTTCGAGGTCGAGCATGATCGAGCCAAGCGGTTGCGTCATGGTGTGGGTCCAACAAAAAGGGAAAACATCTTAGACCATCGATTGGCCGAGGCCAAACGCCGCGCCAAGGGCATAACGTATCTGCAGCGGACGTTTATCGCCGTGGCCTTGGCACTCAGTCGTGCAGCCAAACGGGCGTGCCGGGCGCTGCGTGGGTAAAGAGCCAGAGAAGATCGACGTTACGCAAACGAATGCAGCCGTGCGAAGCCGGCGTGCCCATGGGCTCATCGGCGGGCGTACCGTGGAGGTAGATGTAGCGGCGCTGTGAGTCGCGCGAGCCGCCGCGATTGACCCCAGGTTCCAGCCCACAGAGCCAGAGAATGCGCGTCAGAATCCAATCGCGCTCGGGGTGCGCTGCGCTCAGCGCCGGGGTAAACACCTCCCCAGTGAAACGCCGACCGCGAAATACCGCGTTCTCGGGTAGCCCATCGCCGATGGCGGCGCGCACGTAGTGCCAGCCTAACGGCGTCTGGCCGCTCCCCTCCTCCTCCCCGGTACCGGCCACGCCCGTCGATACCGCACAGGAGCGCGTTAGCATCTTACCCTGCCAGGCGTGGAGCTGCTGGGCACGGGTATCGATCTCTATCCAAAGCGCGTTGGCGGGCGGTAATTCAGCAAGGCGAGGGGTCGGCATGGCGGGCCTCCTCCAGGGCCGGTGGCAGCGGCGCGTTCATGGCGGCAACCACGACGGGACGCAGGCGCCGAACCAGATCACGCACGCTGACGTGCTCGTGGTAATCCTTCTCGGCTATATCGCGCAGCGCATCCAGCCCCGACAGCGTAAAAATGACCGTGCCGAGCATGAAGTGCAGGCGCCAGAAACGCTCGGCGTCGGGAAGCTCGGGGGTCGCGCGGCGCACAAGATCGGTAAAGCGCGCGAAGACGTCACCGTACTCCTGCTGAATGTAGCCCCGCAAGTGCCCCTGGGCCTGGCTATAAGCAAGCCCCAAAAGGCGCATGAAGACCTTGAGGCTATGGCGCTCGGCCGGCACCGACAGCACGGTGGTCGCCATGGTTTCAAGCAGCGTCTCAAGGGGGATGACGCTACTCTCGTGCTCGGCTTCGAGGCTATCCAAGGCCGTGTGAAAGCGCTGCGAGAAAGGTTCGAGGTAACGGGCGAAGACCGCTTGAATCAACGCTTTCTTGGAGCCGAAATGGTAGTTGACGGCGGCCAGATTGACCCGCGCCTTGCTGGTAATGTTGCGCAGCGATGTTTCGGCGAAGCCACGCTCGGCGAACAGCACTTCGGCAGTATCGAGAATGCGCGTCACGGTATCGGACTGAGCCATGGCCCCTCCAGTCTCACGGTCTTAGTAGCGAACGGTTGTTTTAAACAGTAACTATTAGGCAAGTCGTTTTAAACGAACCATTGGGGCAACGCAAGCCTTGCTACTGCTATCTGCGCTGGGTCAGTGAAAAATGACAGACGGGCACTTTCAGTACCAACATAGCTGCGTTTGAAACGAACACGGCATGAACTTGCATCAACTACCGCGCAAATGACCGATTTTGCATATACTGGATGAAGGGCCATACTGTATACTTAACCACATTGTTTACCGTTACCGTTTTCGCGTTTTTATTTATTGTTGGAGTCACCTCATGTCACGTCCGCTCACGGCACGCCAGCAGCATGTTTTCGATTTTATCGTCAAGACCATGGGGGAGCTGGGTTACCCACCCACTCGCGCCGAGATCGCCAAAGCTCTGGGCTTTCGTTCACCCAACGCCGCCGAAGAGCATCTGCGTGCACTTGAGCGCAAGGGTGTGATTCGCATCATTCGTAATACGTCCCGCGGTATTCGCCTGCCCCATCAGGACACACCCGAACCCGCCGAGAGCGAGACCAACTTTGCCAGCGAGCAGGGCTTGCCGATCATCGGTGAAGTGGCCGCGGGCCACCCGATTCTCGCCGCCGAGCACATCGACCGCTACTGCCCGCTGCCCGCAGAGTACTTCACCCCGCGCGCCGACTATCTTTTACGCGTACGCGGTCTTTCGATGAAAGACGCCGGTATCCTCGAAGGCGATTTGCTGGCGGTACACCGCACCGACCGCGTGCGCGATGGCCAGATCGTCGTCGCCCGCCTGGAAGACGAAGTCACCGTCAAGCGCTTCAAGCGCCAGGGCCACCAGGTGCAGCTAATAGCCGAAAACGCCGACTTTGCCCCCATCGATATCGATTTGCGCCACCAGGCGCTGGAGATCGAGGGCGTCGGCGTTGGGGTGATTCGCGGCGGCAATGGTCAAGCGCTTGGCTGAGCGCCATCTGCCCGGGTTATCGACCCGTTATCCTCCCGCTTGAACGCACAGGGCACGCCATTTGGCGTGCCCTGTGCGTTATCGGTTATGGCCTGCTCGCCTAGCTAAAGACCACGGTCTTGTTGCCGTGGATCAGCACGCGGTCTTCCAGATGCCAACGCAGCCCGCGCGCAAGAACCGACTTCTCTACGTCGCGGCCAAAGCGCACCAGATCCGCCGGGGTATGGCAGTGGCTCACACGGTGGATGTCCTGCTCGATGATGGGGCCGGCATCGAGCTCCTCGGTGACGTAGTGGCAGGTCGCGCCGATCAGCTTGACGCCACGCTCGTAGGCCTGATGGTAGGGCCGCGCGCCAGCAAACGAGGGCAAGAAGCTGTGATGGATGTTGATCACCCGGCCCGCGTAGCGTGCGCACAGGGAGGGCGGCAGGATCTGCATGTAGCGGGCAAGCACCACGCAGTCGGCGCGGGATTCATCGATCAGCGCCTGAACGCGCTCGAACGAGGCCGCCTTATCGGCAGGATCGACCGGTACGTGGTGGTAAGGAATGCCATACCACTCACTGAGCGAACGCATATCGTCGTGATTGGAGATGACCCCGACGATATCACAGTCGAGTTCACCCGCCTGCCAGCGGTAGAGCAGGTCTACCAGGCAGTGGGACTCGCGCGAAACCATCAGCACCACGCGGCGGCGCTGCTGGGTATCGATCAGCGCCCACTGCATATCAAAGCCGTTTGCCACCGGCTCGAAGGCGGCGCGAAATGCTTCCGCCGACATGCCGATGGAGTCGGCAAGAATTTCGTAGCGCATGAAAAAGCGCCCGGTCTGCAGATCGGAGTGCTGGCTCGCCTCGGTGATCGAGCCGCCCTGCTCGGCGATGAAACTGGAAACGCGGGCAACGATTCCCACCTGATCCGGGCAGGAGACCATCAAACGGTAATAGTGTGACATCTTGACTACTCTTGACGTAAACCCAGCCACGAAGGCCCGGAGGCGACGGCTGAAAATGGCCGCTTAGTGTAGCGGATACGGCCAGCCGAATCACGGCGGCGTCGGCGGGCCATCATTGTGACGCGCCCCTGCCTTACCGTATAGTTAAACCACTATTTTTAAGGCGTTGCGTTTACATGCATCCACCACGCGTTCACATTCGACCCCGTCGCCGCCCTCCCTTACGCCTGTTGCCGTTGGGCGGTTGCGGTGAAATCGGTATGAATCTCACGCTGTATGGATATGACGATCACTGGATCGTCATCGACTGCGGCATGATGATTCGCCAAGATCTTCCCCACTCGCCGCTGCAGGTGCCTAACCTCGATACCCCCAGGGCACTCGAGATCGCTCCTAAAGCGCTCTTCATCACCCACGGCCACGAAGATCATATCGGTGCCGTTGCTTGGCTCTGGCCGCGCTGGAGCTGTCCTATCTATGCCACGCCGCTGGCAGCGGGTTTGCTGCGTTTGAAGTTCGCCGAGCATCAGCTTGCAAGCGATGCCATTCGTGTTATCGACCCCGGTGAGGCGGTAGAGAGCGGGCCTTTCGCCCTGCGCTTTCTCCCCGTCACCCATTCGATTCCCGAAAGCTGCGCGCTGATGATGCTAGTCGGCGACTACAAGGTACTGCATACCGGCGACTGGAAGCTCGACCCTGCGCCGTTGATCGGCCCTAGCGTCGATGCCGCCACCTTTCGCGCCCTGGCGCCGGTCGATTTGCTGGTGGGCGACTCTACCAACGCGCCTATCCCTGGGCGCGCGGCCAGCGAAGGCGACGTGGCCAAAGCCCTGACGCGCGCTATCGAACAGTGCACGGGCCGCGTGGTGGTCTCTTGCTTTGCCAGCAATCTTGCCCGCGTGCTCGCCGTTGGCCGCGCCGCCCAGCAGTGCGGACGGCGCATCAGCCTCATGGGGCGCTCGATGGAGCGCATGGTGAGCGTGGCGCGCGGGCTTGGCTATCTCGATGATTTGCCCGCCACCGTCCCCACCCATGACCTGGGCTATCTGCCGCCGTCGGAAGTCGTGATCATTGCCACCGGCAGCCAAGGCGAGCCCCGGGCAGCGCTTCAACGTCTTGCCTCCGGCAGGCATCCGCACGTGGATCTCGAAGCGGGCGATACGGTCATCTTCTCGGCCAAGGCCATTCCCGGCAACGAGCGTCCCATCGAGCAGTTAAAGCGTCGCTTTAGTCAGCTCAACGTCGCCCTGTTCGACGAAAACAATCACCCAGAGCTGCACGCGACCGGTCACCCGGCGCAAGAGGAGATGAAAACGCTCTATGGCTGGGTGTCGCCGCGCCATCTGCTGCCAGTTCACGGTGAGGCGCGCCATCAGCAGGCCCATCAGGCGCTGGCAGAAGAGCTGGGTATCTGCGCGCCACTGGCGCCCGTCAACGGCGACATTATCGCCTTCGATAACGAAGGGCTTCGCGTAGAAACGCACTACCCTCAGCCGCCCTGTATCGTTACCCAGAACTCGCCCGCGCCGCACCCGGGGCTCGAAAGCCCACAGCACCCCCACCGTCGCGGCAGCCTATTTCTCGCTCTACCGGTTACCGCCAGTGAGACCGGCTGGGTACGCATCGGACGGCTACTGCTCGACGCCGATGCCACCAGCCCCATGGATGAAGAGAGTTTCAGCGACTGGCTCGACGATCAGCTCGACGACATCGCCGCCGACACCCTGGCGGATCTTCGCCTGGCGCTGCAGCCACGTATCATCGCCTGGTTAACCGAGCACATGCAGCACATGCCCGCCATTCACCTGCAGATCATGGCCGCCGAAACGCCCTCGTCGCTGCTGCTCGACGACGAGCCTTAATCACCGATCTCACGACCAGCGACCGGCATCCTGCTGGTCGCTATCCCGCTCCTTGACCCAATAGTCGCCCTGGGCGCTGCGCTCTTTTTTCCAAAACGGCGCTTGGGTCTTGAGATAATCCATGATGAAGTCGCAGGCCAGAAAGGCGTCGCGACGATGAGCGCTGGCAACCAGCACACGCACGATGGGATCCCCAGGGGCAAGCTCGCCTACCCGGTGAACGATCGTCACGGCGTTGAGCGCCCAACGCTCGCCTGCCTCGCGGCCAATGGCCTCGAGCGTACGCTCGGTCATGCCGGGGTAGTGCTCGAGCGTAAGGCCGATGACATCGGGCGTTTCGTTGAAATCGCGCACTAGACCGGTAAAACTGACGACCGCGCCGATATCGGTGCGCTCGTCAAGCACCGAGGCGTAGCCGTGGGCCATATCGAACGGCGCCGTTTGAATCGAGACACGTAGCTCCATGCTCAGCCCCCTGTTACCGGTGGAAAGAACGCCACTTCATCGCCGTCGGTCACCGGTGCGGCATCGTTGGCCATCACCTGATTGATGGCGCAGAGCGTGCGCTTTTCGTTGAGCACGCTAAAGCGCGCATCCTGAGCCTGCAGCGCCCGCTTTACCCCGGCAATATCGCCCTGTTCGAGCTGCTTTAGCGGCACCATGAATTCGCTATCGCCCACGCGCTCGCGCAGCTCGGCAAGGAATTTGACGTGCACGCTCGGGACCTCGGCGCCTTGAACACTCTGTTCGTTCTCAGCGCTCACCGCTGGGGCGTGCTCGCGCCGGTAGTCGCCGCGCTGGCCACCGCGTTTGCTGTCGAGCTGAATCGTCTCGATGCACATGCCCTTATCGACCGCTTTACACATGTCATAGAGGGTGAGACAGGCCACCGATACCGCCGTGAGCGCCTCCATCTCGACGCCGGTTTGGCCGCTCAAGCGGCACAGCGCCGACACTTCGACGCAGCTCTCCTGCCAGTTAAGATCGAAATCGACCGTTACCTTGGTCAGCGCCAAGGCATGGCACAGCGGAATCAGCTCGTGGGTACGCTTGGCCGCCTGAATACCGGCAATGCGTGCGGTAGCCAGCACGTCACCTTTGGGTAGCTTGCCGTCGCTGAGTAGCGCAAGCGTGGCTGGCTGCATCACTATGCGCCCGGAGGCGACGGCCTCACGCTGCGTGGTCGGCTTATCGCCAACGTCCACCATCGCGGCTTCACCGCGGGCGTTGAGATGCGTCAAAGGCATAGATATCGCTCCTGTAGCAGATAATGCAGCGGCGCCCAGAGTGCCTTGGCATTACGCGCGCATCGACCACGCCTTCTGCCACGCCAAGACCCACTGCGCGATTTCCTCGATATTATCAAGATCGAGGCGCTCAACCGAGCCCGCAAGCGCAAGCGTTGACGCCGCAGGGAGCGCCACCGCCTCGATATACGGATCATCGAGCAGTGTCGCCTCGCCCACCTCCTCGCGATAGAGCGCAAGCTTGGGCAGCGGCCAGGCTTTAAAGCCCTCGACCAGAATCAAATCCGGCGCCTGGGGCCTAAGCATCGCCACCAGCTGGTTCAAGTCGGGCTCGGCCTGCCCCGGCGTCTCCTGCATCAGCGCAAAGCGCTCGCGCGAGGCCACCAGCACCGGCGCCGCGCCCGCTTCGCGCAGCCGATAACTATCCTTACCCGGCACATCGACATCGAAGCTGTGGTGCGCATGCTTGATCACTGCCACACGCAGCCCAAGCTCACGCAAGCGCGGCAGCAGCGCCGTCAGCAGCGTCGTCTTCCCGGTGCCGCTCCAGGCGGCGATACCCAGCGTAGGGGTAACGTGTTCGTCGATAGCGGGCATAGCGCCTCTGTCCGATTGCATTGCGTGATGAACCCCTCAGGCAGCTTCCTCTTCGCGCGGTAGTATCCAGTTGAGGGCAATACCCACGAGCGCGGCGAGGCTGACTCCCTGCAGGGTGAACTGACCGCCGCCGAACTGCATGCCGCCGATACCAAAGACCAGAATCAACGAGATAATCACCAGATTGCGCGGCGCCGTCAGCGAGCGTCCGGCGCGAACCAAGGTATTCATGCCCACCACGGCGATGGAGCCGAACAGCAGCGTCATGATACCACCCATGACTGGGCCAGGGATGGTTTGCAGCAGCGCTCCGAGCTTGCCCATGAACGCCAGTACGATGGCAAACACCGCAGCCACGATCATGAACATCGGGTTGAAGGCGCGGGTCAGCGTCACCGCCCCGGTGACCTCCGAGTAAGTCGTATTGGGCGGGCCGCCGAAAAGCGCAGCCACACTGGTCGCCAACCCATCGCCCAAGAGCGTGCGGTGCAGGCCGGGCTTTTCCAGGTAGTTCTTGCGCGTCACCGAGCCAATGGCGACCATGTCGCCGATGTGCTCGACGGCAGGCGCGATGGCGACGGGAATCATGAACAGAATGGCCGCCCAGTGAAAGCTGGGCGCGGTGAAGTTAGGCAGTGCAAGCCAAGCCGCTTCGTGCACCGTGGTGAAGTCGACCACGCCCATCACTAGCGATAGCGAATAGCCCACGACGATACCGCCCATAATGGGCACCAAACGCAGTAGGCCGCGCCCGAATACCGCCAGAACGAGCGTCACCAGCAGGCTCGACATCGACAGGAAAATCGCTGCGCCGTAGCCGATGTTGTCGCTGGTCTCTCCGGTGGCCATGCTTACCGCGACCGGCGCCAGCGCCAAGCCGATCACCATGATGACAGGACCTACGACGATGGGCGGCAGCAGGCGATTGAGCCAGCCCACGCCCTTTATCCGTACCGCTTGGGAAATGGCCACATAGACGAGCCCTGCCACCATCAACCCACCCATGGTGGCCGAGACCCCAAAGCTTGCGATCGAGCCCTGAATCGGGGCGATAAAGGCAAACGACGAGGCCAGAAAGACCGGCACGCTCTTGCGCGTGACACCGTGGAAGATCAGCGTGCCGATACCGGCGGTGAACAGCGCAACACTTGGGTCGAGCCCGGTCAATAGCGGCACCAGCACCAAAGCGCCGAAGGCGACGAAGAGCATCTGAGCGCCGGTGAGCAACAGCTTGGGCCACGGCTCGGCCTGACGCGTAGGGGTGTCGTTCATTGTTGTCCTCTCATGCTTACCCGCAAAAAAATGCCCCCGACGCGAAGCGCAAGGGGCAGAGTGATCGGGACGCTCAGCGCGTTCCGAATATCTTGTCGCCGGCATCGCCTAAGCCGGGCACGATATAACCGTTTTCATCCAGGCGATCGTCGACTGAAGCGGTGTAGATCTCAACGTCGGGATGGGCCTCTTGCACTCGCGCGATGCCTTCGGGCGCAGCGACCAGTACGATCACTTTCATCTGAGTGCAGCCGCGTTCGCGCAGCATATCGAGAGTGGCGACCATAGAGCCACCGGTCGCCAGCATCGGGTCGATGACGATCGCCATACGCTCTTCGATGTCATTGGCGAACTTGGCGAAATAGGGCACCGGCTGTAGCGTCTCTTCGTCACGATAGAGGCCGACGACGCTAACGCGGGCGCTAGGGATCAGATCGGTCACCCCTTCGAGCATGCCTAGACCTGCGCGCAGAATCGGCACGACGGTGACTTTCTTGCCCTTGAGTCGGCGCGTGGCGATGGGTTCGCCGTTCCAGCCCTGAATCTCGTGATCTTCGAGGTCGAGGTCTTTGGTCGCTTCGTAGGTAAGCAGTTTGGCCACTTCCCCAGCCAATTCACGGAAGCTCTTGGTGCTGAGGTCGACTTCGCGCATCAGTCCCAGCTTATGCTGAACGAGCGGGTGGTTAATGGCGTAAACACTCATGGGGCTTCCTCACAACAGGGACAGGGGTACAGGATGACGGCCAGCGGCCAGAACACCTGACCAGAAATCGCGCGACATTCTACTCGCAAGCGTAGGCCAGGTTAAGGGGTTTGGGGTAATTGCCACTCGATGGGCGCCCTTCCCTGCGCCTGCAGGAAAGCGTTGGCCTGGGAGAACGGCCGAGTACCGAAAAAGCCGCGGTGCGCCGAGAGTGGCGATGGGTGCGGCGATTCAATGATGCAGTGACGCTGGCGGTCGATGAGTGCCTTTTTCTGCCGCGCGTGGCTGCCCCACAAAATAAACACGCAGGGCTTGGCGTGGGCACTGACGATCTCTACGGCACGATCGGTAAACGGCTCCCACCCCTTCCCGCGGTGGGAACCGGCGTTACCGCGCTCGACGGTGAGCGCGGTATTTAGCAACAAAACCCCTTGGCGCGCCCAGGCCTCAAGATGACCGTGCCCGACGGGCCTAACGCCGAGGTCGCTGGCAAGCTCTTTGTAGATGTTGCCAAGTGAAGGCGGCACAGGAATGCCGGGCTGGACCGAAAAGCTCAAGCCGTGCGCCTGGTGCGGCCCGTGGTACGGGTCCTGCCCCAAGATTACCACCTTGACATCGGAGAGTGGCGTGAGCTCGAACGCTCGAAACCAGTTCGACGAGTGCGGGTAGATCTCCTTCCGCTGGGCTTTTTCATCGGCCAAAAAGCGCTTGAGCGACGCCATGTAGTCGGCCTCGAACTCCGCGCCCAGCCAGTGAGCCCAATCATCGGGAAGCGGCGCTTTCATACTTACCTCTTGAACTGATCGGCGAGCGGTTCGACGTAGGCCACGCCCATGTCCCAGGGGAACTGAATCCAACAGTGCTGAGCAACTTCGGTCAGGTATTGGTCAACCAGCGGACGCCCCTGCGGCTTGGCGTAGATGGTGACGAAATGCGCCTTGGGCAACATCTCGCGTACCGCGCGGGCGGTTTTGCCGGTATCCACCAAGTCATCGACCAGAAGCCAGCCGTCACCGTCGTGATCCACGCCTTTCATCACGTCCAAACGGCTCTGATCCATATGGTCGTAGCTCTTGATGCAGACCGTATCGATCAGGCGAATGTTGAGCTCACGGGCCACCAGCGCTGCCGGGATCAAGCCGCCGCGAGTGATCGCGATGATGCCTTTGAAATCACGCTCGATGAGCTGGTGGCAAAGCTGGCGAACGTCGCGGTGCAACTGATCCCAGGAGACGGTGAAGTGTTGGTGATAGCGCTCGCTACTCATGGGAGGCGTTACTCGTCTTCGGTGAAGGAACAGACCGCGAACACACTGAAACCAGCGTCGCGAATCTTTTGCGATCCGCCGAGTTCCGGCAGATCGATGATGGTAGCCGTTTCGACCACCTGACCGCCGCAGCGCTGGATCAGGTTGGCGGCGGCAAGCATGGTGCCGCCGGTGGCGATGAGATCATCCATCAGCAGGATGCGATCACCTTCGTGGAAGGCGTCGGCGTGAAGCTCGACCTCGGAGTGACCGTACTCCAGGGTGTAGGTCTCGCTGATGGTCTTGAACGGCAGCTTACCCTTCTTGCGCACCGGCACGAAGCTGCAACCAAGTTCGTAGGCCAGCGGCGCGCCAATGATAAAGCCGCGCGCGTCGATCGCCGCGATGGCGTCCAGGTTCATCTCCTGGTAGCGGTGTACGAAGCTGTCGATCAGCTTGCGAAACGCCGCGCTGTTCTGTAACAGCGGCGTGATGTCACGAAAATTCACGCCCTGCTCGGGCCAGTCGGGAACCGTGCGAATAACGGACTTGATGTAATCGCCGTAAATACTCATCGCGTCTCTCGTTGCGTTAAAACGTTAAGGATAGATCAATCCAGGAACAGGAATTTGGCGGCAAACAGCAGCGCCAAGATGACCACGGCCGGGTTCAAATCCTTGAAGCGGCCGGATAGCGTCTTGATGGCCACGAAGCTAATGAAGCCGAGGGCGATGCCTTCGGCAATCGAGAAGGTCAACGGCATGGCCAGCGCGGCGATCAGTACCGGAGCGGCGTCGGTCGGGTCTTCCCAGTTGGCGTGTGCCAAGCTTCCCGCCATCAGCACGGCGACGTACAACAGCGCACCTGCGGTAGCGTAGGCTGGAATCGAGCCCGCCAGCGGCGAGAACATCAGGCTGATCAAAAACAGCACGCCCACGACCACGGCGGTAAGACCGGTACGGCCACCCGAGGCAATGCCCGCCGTCGACTCGACATAGCTTGTGGTCGTCGAGGTGCCCAGCGCCGCCCCGGCCATGGTCGCGGTGCTGTCGGCCATCATCGCGCGGCCGATACGCGGCAGTTTGCCGTCTTTATCGAGCAGCTTGCCGCGGTGCGCCACGCCCACCAGCGTGCCCGAGGTATCGAATAGATCGACGAAGAGAAACGCGAAGATGACGCTCAGCATGGCGACGTCCAGCGCTCCCGCAAGATCCATCGCCATGAAGGTAGGCGCGATGGAGGGCGGCATCGACATGATGCCACCGTACTGATTATGGCCCAGCACCATGGAGAGCACGGTGATGCCGAGAATACCGATCATCACCGCCCCGGTGACCTGTAGATAGGCCAAGGCGGTGATGACGAAAAAGCCTAGCAGCGCGTAGAGCGCGGCGGGCTCGGACAGATCGCCCATGGCAACGAAGGTGGCCGGATTGGCGACCACGATGCCCGCATTCTTCAGCGCGATCATCCCCAAAAAGAGGCCGATACCTGCCGCAATCCCTAAACGCAGCGAGAGCGGAATCGAGTTGATGATCCACTCGCGGATTCTGAAGATGCTGAGAACGAAGAAGGTCAAGCCGGAGAAGAATACCGCCCCTAGCGCCGCCTCCCAGCTGTAGCCCATGCCCAGCACGACGCCATAGGTGAAGAAAGCGTTCAAGCCCATACCCGGCGCCTGCGCGATAGGGTAGTTGGCCCAAATGCCCATGACCAAACAGCCCACCGCCGCCGCCAAGCAAGTAGCCACGAAGACGGCGCCGTAATCCATTCCCGCCTCGGAGAGAATGCTAGGGTTGACGAAGATGATGTACGCCATGGTCAAGAAGGTGGTGACGCCTGCGATCACCTCCGTCTTGACGTTGGTATTGTGTTCGCTCAGCTTGAACTGCTTATCGAGAAATTTCATGGAGGTTTTCGTCCTTCACGCCAGCGCCGTGGCACCCCAGTTGCGAGAAAAGCCGCACATACTACCTAAAGGCGCTTGGCTATGCGAGCGCCCATTGTACGGCCATGGCCGAGCCCATCTCGGCCTAGCTATCGTTGGTGCTGCCGTGAGTATCGACGTCAGCCCTTGCCTCAGTGCTTAGCAAACTTCGGGCCAGCGTTTAACCGATCGGTCAGATCACCTACCCGCCACTAGCTACCGCGCTGCTGCGCCAATACGCGCTCGACCGTTTCGACGATAACCTGGGTCTGAGGGTCGATCTCGATATTGACGTAGTCGTTGGGCGCTCGCTCGCCAAGGGTGGTGCGCGCCAGCGTCTCGGGAATGAGGTTGACGCAAAACTCGACGCCACGCGGGCCGCTACGCACCTCGCCTACCGTTAGGCTAATCCCATCGACGCCGATATAGCCCTTCTCGAACACGAACCGGGCGTAGGTGGGTGGCAGTGCAAACCACAAGCGACGATTGTTCGGCGCCTCTTCGATGGTCGTCAGTTCCGCCATACAGATAACGTGCCCAGACATCGCATGACCACCGATCTCATCGCCAAAGCGCGCCGCGCGCTCTATATTGACGCGCTGGCCGATTTCGAGCGCACCAAGATTGGTCAAGCGCAGGGTTTCGCGCATCAAATCGAAGCTTACGTGATCGCCGTCGATCTTCGTTACGGTCAAGCACACGCCGTTATGCGCCACCGAAGCGCCGATTTCGAGTCCCAAACGCAAATCGCCCGGCAGGGCCACGATGTGGGTACGAAACCCTTCGGCTTCATGAATATCGACGACCTCCGCCGTTCCTTGAACGATACCGGTAAACATGGCTCTCCCCTTGGCAACCTGGCCCTTCATACTCAACTAATAAGCAGTGCAGGCATGATAGCGCCGCTGGGAGGCGAAGAAAAACGAGAATTTCGCCTTACTTAGCGTCCTTGCAGCAAGTCTTCTCAGTAATAACATCCATATTTATACTGCAATTCAGAACATCAATCTGTTCTTGGTCATCAAAACCTTAGATATGCCTTTTTCGATTGACAGCTTGCCACCTCGACTTTAGACTTTCGACCAAATTGAGATGACGCCGATTTGTACCCAGATTGCGGGCGTCCACCGAGCCATTGGCGCGGTGAAGTGCAGCTAAAAGGGTGTGTCCAGCGTTGATGGCCACCCGCCAGGGTGGCCTTTTTTTATGCCATTCTTAAGCGCTTGCACTCACCCGCCTCTGGCCTCTTTTCCAGAGCACAGGCCGCGTACACACGTCGCCATGCCTGAACTCAACCCTGCACGAACAGCCATGATAGAACCCAGTCATGATAGAACTCAGTAACGTCAGCAAGATCTACGACAGCGGCCAGAGCGCCGTGCACGCCCTGAGATCGGTCGACCTCAAGGTCGCCAAGGGCACCATTCACGGCGTGATCGGCCTTTCAGGGGCGGGTAAATCGACGCTCATTCGCTGCGTGAATCTTCTCGAGCGCCCCTCGAGCGGCAGCGTGATCGTCGACGGCCAAGAGATGACGCGCCTCGATACCCAGGCGCTGAACCGCGCGCGCCACCGCATTGGCATGATCTTTCAGCACTTCAACCTGCTCACCACGCGCACGGTCTACGCCAACGTTGCCCTGCCGCTCGAACTGATGGGCATCAAGCGTCAGGCGATCAAAGCTCGCGTGTTGCCACTGCTTGACATGGTAGGCCTGGGCGACAA
This sequence comes from Halomonas dongshanensis, assembly GCF_024790395.1. Lineage (GTDB taxonomy): Bacteria > Pseudomonadota > Gammaproteobacteria > Pseudomonadales > Halomonadaceae > Vreelandella > Vreelandella dongshanensis. Next base: position 336,787 of record NZ_JAJISC010000005.1, on the reverse strand, counting down.
AGCCAAGCAGTACCCGTCGCAGCTTTCGGGCGGCCAGAAGCAGCGAGTTGCCATCGCTCGCGCCCTGGCCAGCAAACCCAGCGTACTGCTCTGCGACGAAGCCACCTCCGCCCTGGACCCCCAAACCACCAGCTCGATTCTGGAGCTTTTGCGCGATATAAACCAGCAGCTCGGCATTACCATTTTGCTGATCACCCACGAGATGGAGGTCGTGAAGTCGATCTGCCACCGCGTGAGCCTAATCTCCAACGGTGAGCTGGTCGAAGACACCGAAGTGGGCGATTTCTTCACCGCACCGCAAACCCAGCTTGGGCGCGACTTCCTCAACGACTTTCTTCAGTTGGCGCCACCCAAGGAGCTACTGGCGCGCCTGCTCGACGCGCCTAGCGAGACGACTCACCCGGTGGTGCGCCTCACGTTCTCGGGTGATACGGTCTCGACGCCGCTCATTTCTCGCCTAGCGCGTGAGTGCGGCGTCGACGTCAGCATTCTGCAAGCCAAGGTGGAGTCCATTCAGGAGCGCACCCTGGGGCTGATGATCGCCGAACTCATGGGCGGCGCAGACGAAACCCAGAAAGCCATGGACTACTTGGCTTCACATCAACTCGACGTAGAGGTGCTTGGCCATGTCCAGCGCAATGCTTGATCTCATCCTTCAGGCGACCCTGGATACGCTCTACATGGTGGCGGTTTCGGGGCTGATTTCGACGCTGCTGGGCCTTCCGCTCGGGGTCTTGCTCTACGTTACCCGCCCGCGCCAGATTCTCTCCCGCCCGCTGCTCAATCAGGGTCTAAGCATCATCACCAACATCGGGCGCTCGGTGCCTTTCATCATCTTGATGGTCGCGATCATTCCGTTCACCCGCATGCTGGTCGGCACGTCCATCGGCACCAACGCCGCGATAGTACCGCTCACGATTGCGGCTATCCCCTTCGTTGCCCGCCTTATCGAAGGCGCGCTGAACGAACTCTCACCGGGGCTCGTGGAAGCAGCGCAGGCAATGGGCGCGAGCCCGTGGCAAATCATCTATAAAGTACTCATCCCCGAGGCGCGTGGCGGTATCATCACCGGCCTTACCATCACGCTGGTAACGCTGGTCAGCTATTCGGCCATGGCGGGCGCGGTAGGCGGCGGCGGCCTAGGGGATTTGGGCATTCGCTATGGCTATAACCGCTTCAACCCCACCGTCATGCTCTACACGGTGATCATCTTGATCGTCATGGTGCAGGCTTTCCAAAGCCTGGGGGATTATTTGGTGCGTAAAAGCGACCGTAAATGAAGGGGTTATTGGTAAGCTTGCCCTACTCAACCGCGCAGCGTTAAGTATAACCAAAAGGCATTAGACTTCTGTTTTTTATTGCCTCAAAATCGATGCGGAAAACGCATCCTAACCGGGAGAACACGATGCAAAAGCTGATTATCGGTAGCCTGACAGCGCTGGCGCTAGCCATCAACGTCGCCAATGCAGAAACCCGTTCGATCAAGGTCGGCACCGTTGCGGGCCCCGAGTCCGATGTGATGGAAGTGGCCAAACGCATCGCCAAAGAAGAGTATGACCTCGATATCGAGATCATCGAGTTCACCGACTATGTGACGCCCAACGCCGCACTCGAAGATGGCAGCCTGGATGCCAACGCCTTCCAGCACCAGCCGTATCTGGATGTGATGGTCAACGACCGCGGCTATGATCTGGTCGCCGTCGCCCACACCTTCGTTTACCCCATCGGCGCTTACTCCGAGCGCTTCGATAGCGTCGACGATCTGCCCGAGCGCGCCGAGATCGCCCTGCCCAACGATCCGACCAACGAAGGGCGCTCGCTGATTTTGATGCATAACCAGGGTCTGATCACGCTGAACGATCCGACCAACCTGGAAGCGACGCCGATCGACATCGCCGAAAACCCGCGCAACTTCCGCTTCCGCGAGATCGAAGCCGCCCAGCTGCCGCGCGTGCTGCCCGACGTCGACATGGCCTTCATCAACAACACCTTCGCCCAGCCTGCTGGCCTGAGCCTTGACGACGCGCTGATCAAGGAAGGCCCCGAGTCGCCCTACGTCAACATCATCGCCGTGCGCGGTGGCGACGAGGAGCGCGAAGAGATCCAGCAGTTCGTCGATGCCTATCAGCGTGACGAAGTGATCGAAAAAGCCGAAGAGCTCTTCCAGGGCGGCGCCGTACCCGGCTGGGTCGACGCCGAAGACGCCGAATAATTTACCCTATTTGGCTGACACTATTTGCTTCTACTCATCAGGCCGACACATGTCGGCCTGATCCATTTTGAGACGCTCAATGACCGCTTCTATCGATGACAACGCTGTCGACTACGCCTTGCTGGGCCGCCAGCTCGAAGCACTGCTCGACACCCGCGACTGGCTGACCAATAGCGCACAAATGTGCGCATTCATTCATCAGTACGTGCCCGAGCTCAACTGGGCGGGGTTCTATCTTCAGCGCAGCAAAGACGTGCTGACGCTCGGTCCCTTCCAGGGCAAACCGGCCTGCAACCCGATACTTTTTAGCAAGGGCGTTTGCGGTGCTGCCGCGCGCAGCCAAACGACTCAGCGCATCGCCGACGTGCACGCCGTAGCCGACCACATCGCCTGCGACTCCGCCTCGCGCTCGGAGCTGGTGATTCCCCTGCTGATCGAGGGAAACATTTGGGGCGTGCTCGACCTGGACAGCCCGCGCGCCGAACGCTTTAGCGAGGCCGACCAAGCCGGTATCGAAGCACTGGTCGCCATTTTCCAGCGCCAAACCGACCTCCCCGCCTTCTGGCAAGGCGCCTGACCACCCCGACACAACGAAAAAACCCCATGCCGAAGCATGGGGTTTCATTGGTAGGACCAGGCGGATTTGAACCGCCGACCTCCACGATGTCAACGTGGCGCTCTAACCAACTGAGCTATGGTCCTGCAAATCGTCGTGCCATATCAGCGCTCTAGCTTTTGAAAGCGAGCCTGGTAGGACCAGGCGGATTTGAACCGCCGACCTCCACGATGTCAACGTGGCGCTCTAACCAACTGAGCTATGGTCCTGCTGCTTGGCAACGGATGCGTATTCTACGGCTTTCATCCTGAATTGCAAGCTTTTTCTCGACGCCTACCCATAGCGCTTTGCATCGACACGGCGCCACCGGCCGCGCTACTCTTCCAAAGCTTGGCCCGCGCGCCAAGCATCCTTTGACTGCGCGTTCATAAAAGGAGAATCGCGTGCTCGCTCCCCTTCTCTGCGGCATCTCTGCCCTGCTTCTGCTCGGCACCTTGATGGCACGTCTGCCGTCGAAATGGTGGTGGATTCGCTGCCTCGAATTCCCCCGCTTACAAATTGCGTCCGTTGCACTACTGTTCGGCGTGCTCGCACTCCTGCTCTCACCGCCAGGTCACTGGCGTACCGCCAGCATCGTGCTGAGCCTTGCGACGCTTGCGCTCCAAAGCCGCTACATTCTTCCCTGGACGCGGCTAGGCAAACGCCAGGTTCGCGATAGCCAGGAGCGCGTCGCCGAGCGCGAGCTCACCCTGCTGGTTGCCAACGTGCTGATGGATAATCGCCAAGCCGACGGTCTCAAGTGCATGATCGAGCGCGAAGACCCGGATATCGTGCTCACGCTCGAATCCGATGCATGGTGGGAAAAAGAGCTAGACGAAGTGCTGGACGAGAAGTGGCCCCATAGCGCCAAGGTGCCGCTGGACAACCTCTACGGCATGCACCTCTATTCGCGCTATCCGCTTGCCGATTGCGAAGTGAAGTGGCTAATTCAAGACGACATTCCGTCGGTTCACGCGCGCGTACAGTTGCCCAGCGAAGAGTGGATTACCTTTTACGCCCTCCACCCGCGCCCGCCAGCCCCCGGCGAGAGCGAGAAATCGCTCTGGCGCGACGCCGAGCTACTGCTGGTGGCCAAGGAGATCGATGAAAAAGGGGGGCCGACGCTAGTGGCGGGTGACCTCAACGATGTCGCTTGGTCGAGGACTACGCGCCTTTTCGCACGTACCAGCGGCATGCTCGACCCGCGTCGCGGTCGCGGGATGTTCAGTACCTTTCACGCCGAATATCACCTAGCACGCTGGCCGCTGGACCACATCTTCGTCAGCGAGCATTTTACCCTGGGCGATATGCGCCGCTTGGAAGCGTTCGGCTCCGACCACTTCCCGATTCTTGCTCGGCTGCAGTACTGCCCCGCCGAGCAGAACGCGGTCGAAACACCTAGCGCGACCGCCGAAGAGCAGCGTGAGGCCAGCGAAACCATCGCCGAAGGCAAGCGCGAAGAGCAGGAGACCTAGCCCAAGAGCCATCTCCTGCCCTCGCCTCTACTCCTCACCTATTACTCGGGAATACCGCCCTGAGTCAACACGGCAGGATCGAGTAGGCGTTCAAGCGTCGCGCGGTCCAGGTCGGTCTCCTCTTCGGCCACCTCGATGATCGGGCGGCCCGCCTGGTAGGCCTTCTTGGCCACGGCTGCGGCAGCGTTGTAGCCAATCACGCTATTGAGCGCGGTGACCAGGATGGGGTTGCGCGCCAGCGGCTCCTGCAGATGCGCTTCGCGCACCTTGAAGGTAGCAATGGCACGGTCGGCCAGCAGACGCGAGGTGTTGGTCATCAGCGTGATCGCGGTCAAGAGGTTGTTGGCCACGAGCGGCAGCATGACGTTGAGCTGGAAGTTGCCGCTCTGGCCTGCCACCGTGATCGCCGCATCCAGACCAATGACCTGGGCCGCCGCCTGGGCAGCGGATTCGGGAATCACCGGGTTGACCTTACCCGGCATGATCGAGCTACCCGGCTGCAGCGCTTCGAGTTCGATCTCCCCTAGCCCCGCCAGCGGGCCTGAGTTCATCCAGCGTAGGTCGTTGGCGATCTTCATGATCACACACGCAAGCCCCTTGAGCTGACCAGAGAGTTCGACCGCGGCATCCTGTGAGGAGAGCGAAGCGAAGAAGCTGTCGTTGGGTGCGAAATCGAGCCCCGTCTGCTTGCCAAGCGCCTTGGCTACCTTCTCGGCAAAGCCCTCCGGCGCGTTGATACCAGTACCGACCGCCGTACCGCCCAAGGCCAATCGGCACAGGCGCTGCATGGCGCTGTCGAGGCGCTCGATTGCCTGCCCCACTTGGCTCGACCAGCCGCCAAGCTCTTGGTCCATGCGCAGCGGCATGGCATCCATCAGGTGCGTACGCCCGGTCTTGACCACATGAGAAAGTTCAGCGGCACGCTTGTCGATGGTGTCGCGCAGGTGTACCAGCGCCGGGCGCAGGCGCTCGTGCACGGCCACCGCCGCCGACACGTGAATGGCCGTAGGAATCACGTCGTTGCTCGACTGCCCCATGTTGACGTGATCGTTGGGGCCTACACTTTCGCCGTCACGGCTGGCGAGCGTCGCCAACACTTCGTTGACGTTCATGTTGGTCGAGGTGCCCGATCCCGTTTGGAACACGTCGACGGGGAACTGGTCGTCATGTTCACCTTCGATTACCGCCTGGGCGGCGCGCACGATGGCATTCGCTCGCGCCTCATCGAGCAAGCCTAGTTCGCGGTTGGTCTCGGCGGCGGCGAGCTTGATCCGTGCAACAGCATGCACGAAGGCGCTCGGCAGCGGGGTATGCGAAACCGGAAAGTTGTTCACGGCACGCTGGGTCTGGGCGCCGTAGAGCGCATCGGCAGGAACGCTGAGCTCTCCCATGCTGTCGCGTTCGGTACGTGTGTTCATTCACTCACTCCTCTTGGGTCGCCATAACGGGGCGCCTTTGTAGCGCCGCTAACGCACTGCCAATGATCATTAAAAGTTCTCATTCGCAACGACATAGCCTACCGCTTGGGCGCTAAAAACCCAAGCACGACGATGCCGATACCGCATGGATATCGGCGCTGCCTTCGCGCAATGCGATCATGGCTCTGCAAAGTGTAGACAGTGGCGACGAGAAGCCCAACGAGGCGTTTTATAACCGCTCGATAAACTACCAGTTCAGCGCCGTCTTGACGAAAGGAATGGTCAGCTTGCGCTGGGCCGATAGCGAGGCTTTATCGAGCGTTTCCAGCGCGCGACACAAATCACTCAGCTCGCGCGGGCCGCGATGGAGAATATAGCGGCCAACATCGTCGGGCAGCTGCATCCCGCGTATCGCCGCACGTCTTTTGAGCGCGCCGAGCCGATCGGCATCGTCCAGCGGATGAAGATGAAAGGTGACGCCCCAGGAGAGACGCGAGGAAAGATCGGGCAGCGCGACCGGAAGCTGACGCGGCGCGGCGCGGGCCGAAATCACCAAGCGCTTGCCCGCATCGCGCAGGCGGTTGAAGGCGTGAAAGAGCCCCTCCTCCCAGCGCTTGCGGCCTAGCACCTGGTCGAGATCGTCGATGGCGACGAGATCGAGGCGCTCGATGTCTTCGAGCATCAGCGGTGGAAAGTGGCCAAGATCGGCCAGGGGAAGATAGAGCGAGCGACGGTCAGCGTCGGAGGCGGCGTGGCAGGCCGCCTGGAGCAGATGGCTCTTACCCGTGCCCGCCCCGCCCCAAACGAAGAGAAACGGCTCGCCATCAGGCTCGCCCTGGTGCATCAAGGATTCGACGAGAGGCGCGTTGGCCGCGCTGGCATAGTAGCTATCGAAGGTCGCGTCATCGCGCAACCCGACCCCCAACGGTAGCTGTGCCGGCACTTGGCTCATGGCGACTCTCTTCTTTGGTGACGAACCTGGTCGTTGCGGGCAGCGTCTTGAACTGCGTTGGCGTGAGGCGCGGCCGGCACCGATGTGTCCAGAGGGCGCTCTTGCGGCGCCGCGTAATCGGCATCGAACAGGGCGCTATGCTTGTAGCGCTCGTTCAACTCCCGCAAGAGTACCATGAGCACGGCAGCGGCAGGCAGCGCCAAGAGCACGCCTACGAAACCAAAGAGCTGTCCACCGGCAAGCACGGCAAAAATCACCGCTACCGGGTGCAGGCCAATCTTGTCACCCAACAGCTTGGGCTGGAGCACGACGCTCTCCACCGTTTGGCCAATGGCGAAGACCACCACCACGCCGAGGATGGCAAGCCAACTACCGTACTGAAACAGCGCCACCACCAGCGCCACGCAGATGCCGACGATAAAGCCCAAGAACGGCACGATACTGGCAAGCCCGGCGATGAAGCCGATCAGTAGGCCAAAGTTGAGCCCCATCAGCGTCAGCCCCAGGGCGTAGATGGCACCGAGCGCGACCATCACCAAAAGCTGGCCGCGAATGAACGAGGCCAACACCTCGTCGCAGCGCTGGGTGATGCGAAAAACGTCATCGCGCCAGTGACGCGGCACCAGGCTCGAAAGGTTGATCACCAAGCGGTTCCAGTCGAGCAACAGGTAGAAGATGATCACCGGGATCAGGCCCACATAGGTGATCCAGGTAACGAAGGCCATACCGGAACGGCCGATCTGACCCAGCGCCTGAGCCGCGTAGCCGCCTGCGTCGCGCCAGTTTTCGAGCAGTACGGCTTGAATGTTGTCGAGCTCGCTTGCAGGGTCATAGCCAGTCCAGCTCTGTACCTGAGGGGCCAGCACGTTCTCGAACCAATCGAAAACGCTGGGGATCAAGGCGCCAAGCTGCTTGGCCTGGCCGATCACTGGCGGTAGCAGCATGAGAAAGGCAGCGGCAATGCCGAGAATCAGCACCAAAAAGACAGCGCAAACGGCGAGCGGGCGATTGAGCCCCCACTGCTGAAAGCGGTTGGCCAGCGGATTCACCAGATAGGCCAAAATGGTGCCCGCAACGAACGGCATGAGCATTGAATCCAACAGATAGATCAACACGCATATCAGAACAAATAGCCCCAACCACCACCATGCCTGCCGCATTCATGCTCTCCTAAGCTTCCCCTAGGTGTAACGACCCAAGAGCCCATCCCTTCGCGTCCATCTCGCGCGCCAACACCAGCGGCGAGTAGTGTTCGATAGTAACAAACACCGCGACGAATGGCGCAGTAATCTTTGGCCCATCAGACCACCCAGCCCACCGCCGAAGCACTCGACCATCGCCTGCGCTTCTTCGGCCCCCTAGGGCGTTGGCCTATGCTGGCGCTGTAGCCCCATCAGGAAGTTACGCAGCACCTGATCTTTGCACTCGCGATAGTTCTTGTGCTCGGGCTTACGGAAGAAAGCGCTGAGTTCGTGCTGGCTCAACGTGAAGTCGGCGGCCTCGAATACGGCCAGAAGCTCTTCGGTCTTCAAATTCAGCGCGATCTTGAGCTTCTGCAAGATCAGATTGTTGTTCAGGCTCTTCTCCGGCACGGGCTGAGGGCCGTCGCGCTTGCCGCGTTTGAAGCTGATGAAGCCATTGAGAAAGGCAGCAAGCTCGCGATCCTTGAGCTTGACGACCTCTTCGTCCTCGTCTTTTTTGAGCCACCCCGCTACCTGAGCCAAGCTAACCTCGCTTTCGGCCAAGGCGAATATCTTTACCACCAGGGTATCTTTCAAATCGAAGATATAGCGGATTCGGCGTAGCACATCGTTGTTACTTAGCATCTAAGCCTGCCTCTATCTTTTCGTTGAGTGCGGCGATCTCGGCTTTGAGATCAGGGTCATCGACATTTTCAGCGCTGAGCGCTGCCTGACGTAGGCTCTCGGTGGCATCGCTAGGGCGATCAAGCTCTACATAGAGCGTTGCCATGGAAAGTCCGATGGACGCCATATGATCATGCGCCTTGATCGCAGAGGCTTTGGTCAGCGCCTTTTGATACATCGCCAGTGCGCGAGGGTACTCTTCAGTGAAGTCCGCAAGCGTCTCCCACTGCTCGGGGTGGTCCTTCTCCGTCCCCTCATGTTGCTGGCAGATCTCTTCCAACTGGCGATAGAGGGTAGCGAAGGTTTCGCTATCCTCTTTCTCGGCCGCCTTCATCAGCTTTTCGGCCAAGGAGTAGACCGCTTTGTATATTCTGGTATTGACCTTCATGTCGTCTCTCTTACTGTCTTTCTTGAGTACGTCTTTCTTAAGTGCGTCTTTCTTCGGTGCATTTCTCTTCACTGCGTCTCTTTCTACAGCTCGCTATTACCGCGTGACCCGACCCTAGGACCTAGCAGATAACGCGCCAAACGGGGCGACTTACTGAGCGCCGATGATACAGCGCCGCTTTGCTTGCCGCACACTGCTTGCCAAATACGGCTTATCAAATACGACTCGTCATACATTACCTGCCACTCATTTGCTGGGCAGGCACGCCAAGAAGGCCAGGTGCCAAAAATAACGCGGCCTCTACCGTCAACGGCCCTGCTCGAACATCTGGGCCTGGCGGCGACTTGGCTTTTGGCCCCAGGCCCGATCCTTGGTCTTGCAGGCTATGCCTGGGCAACACGGCGGTGCGATGCACGCTGAGCGGTGTTACAATCCGCCCACTTTCCGGGTACTGGCGCGCCAGCACTTCCAGCATCGCTTCAAGGCATCACAGGATCTGTCATGACCGAGACCTCCTCTTCTTCGGCTAAACCCTCCCTCAGCTACAAGGATGCCGGTGTCGACATCGACGCCGGTAACGCCCTGGTCGACCGTATCAAGCACGTCGCCAAGCGTACCGCTCGCCCCGAGGTAATGGGCGGCCTGGGTGGCTTTGGCGCACTATGCGAACTGCCGGCCGGCTATCGTCAACCGGTACTGGTCTCGGGCACCGACGGCGTGGGCACCAAGCTGCGCTTGGCGATGGACCTGGGCCAGCACGACACCATCGGTATCGACCTCGTGGCCATGTGCGTCAACGATCTGGTCGTTGCTGGTGCCGAGCCGCTGCTGTTTCTCGATTACTACGCTACCGGCAAGCTCGATGTCGATATCGCCGCGAGCGTGGTGACCGGTATCGGTGCGGGCTGTGAGCAGGCGGGCTGCGCGCTAGTTGGCGGTGAAACCGCCGAGATGCCCGGCATGTACGAAGGCAGCGACTACGATCTCGCCGGGTTCTGCGTCGGCGTGGTGGAAAAAGACGAGATTCTCGACGGCAAGCGCGTGGGCGAAGGCGACGTACTGCTGGGCCTAAGCGCCTCTGGACCCCACTCCAACGGCTACTCGCTGATTCGCAAGATCCTCGAGGTCAGCGATGCCGCACTGGATACCGACATCGACGGCACGCCGCTGGCCCAGGCGCTGATGGCGCCGACGCGCATCTACGTCAAATCGCTGCTGTCGCTGCTACGCGACACCGACTTCCCCGTGCATGCGCTGTCGCACATCACCGGGGGCGGTCTTTTGGAGAACATTCCGCGCGTGCTGCCCGACGATCTCGCTGCCGTCATCGATATCGATAGCTGGCAGCGCCCAGCCGTGTTCGACTGGCTGAAACAGGCAGGCAACGTCGACGAAACCGAGATGCACCGCGTGCTCAACTGCGGCATCGGCATGGTCGTGGTGGTCCCCACAGAAACCGCCGACCAGGCTCAGGCGCACCTCGAAGCCCAGGGCGAGCGCGTGCACCGCATCGGCCATATCGCCAAGCGCGCAGGTGACGCCGTCGTTCTGGAGAACCTCAAGGCATGAGCGGGACCGACTACCAAAGCGATACGCTCAACGACATCACCCCCGAACCGCTCGGCGCTCGCCGGGTGGTGGTGCTGATTTCGGGTAGCGGCAGCAACCTTCAAGCGCTGATCGACGCCCAGGAGCACGATCGCCTGGGCGGCGAAATCGTCGCGGTGATTTCCAACGTGCCCGACGCCTACGGTCTTACCCGGGCGCGCGAGGCGGGGATCGATGCCGTGGTACTGCCCCACCGCGAATACGAAAGTCGCGACGCCTTCGATGGCGCCTTGATCAAGGTCATCGAGCGTCACGAGCCGGATCTGATCGTGCTGGCCGGGTTCATGCGCATTCTCTCCGAGCGCTTCGTTCAGCGCTTTTTGGGTCGCATGGTCAACATTCACCCGTCGCTGCTCCCGGCCTACCAGGGCCTCGACACCCATGCCCGCGTACTGGCCGATCAAGGCAAGCTGCACGGCTGCAGCGTGCACTTCGTCACCGAAGAGCTCGACGGCGGCCCGGTGGTGCTCCAGGCGGAGCTCGACGTTAGCCCCGAGGACAGCGTCGAGACGCTCAAGGAGAAGGTGCACGCGCGCGAGCATTTGATTCTGCCCATCGCCGTGCGCTGGTTCCTCGAAGGCCGCCTCCAGTTCAGCGGCGAAGGCGCGCGCATGGATGGCCATCTACTGCCAGCAAGCGGCATGCGGTTGACGCACGCCGATGCCGCCGAAGAGCTCGACGAGAACGCTGACGAACACGACGACCTCGCCTAAAACGCAAACGCCTTGCCGACCGACATCGACAAGGCGTTTTGCTTTCAAACGTGAACACCGCGCAATGACTAGGTGCGCGGCAGGGTAACGCCACGTTGACCCATGTACTTACCGCCGCGGTCCTTGTAGGAAGTCTCGCACACCTCGTTCGACTCCAAGAACAGCATCTGGGCCACGCCTTCGTTGGCGTAGATCTTGGCCGGAAGGTTGGTGGTGTTGGAGAACTCCAGGGTCACGTGCCCTTCCCACTCAGGCTCCAGCGGCGTGACGTTGACGATGATGCCGCAGCGCGCGTAGGTCGACTTGCCTAGACAAATGGTCAGCACGCTACGCGGAATGCGGAAGTACTCAACGGTACGCGCCAGGGCGAAGGAGTTGGGCGGAATGATGCAGACGTCGCCTTTGACGTCGACGAAGCTCTTTTCATCGAACGCCTTAGGATCGACGATGGCCGAATGAATATTGGTGAACACCTTGAATTCGTCGGCGCAGCGCACGTCGTAACCGTAGCTCGAAGTGCCGTAGGAGATGACGCGCTGCTCGTTCACGTAGCGAACCTGACCGGCTTCGAAGGGCTCGATCATCGCCTCGCCTTCCGCCATCCGGCGAATCCACTTGTCTGACTTGATGCTCATGGGTTGTGTTTCACTCACTAAAGGAAATCGTCGGCCCCTGGTGCGACTGGCCGTTTACCGCCTCGGCGACCTGACGGGCAATCGAGGCAAAGGTCTGGCTGACCGCGCTATCGGGCTCGGAGACGACGCTGGGTTTGCCGGAATCGGCCAGCTCACGAATGGAGAGCGCCAGCGGCAATCGCCCTAGCACGCGCGTGGCATACTCCTCGGCAATACGCTCGCCGCCGCCGGTTCCAAAAATTGCCGCCTCATGGCCACACTGCTCGCAGTGATAGACGCTCATGTTCTCGACCACGCCCACTACCGGCACCTTCACCTTGCGAAACATCTCGATGCCCTTACGCGCATCGAGCAGGGCGATGTCCTGCGGCGTGGTAACGATCACAGCACCCGAGGCGGGCACCTTCTGTGCCAGCGTCAACTGCACGTCGCCGGTTCCCGGCGGCATGTCGATGAGGAGAAAATCCAGGTCGTCCCACACGGTCTGGTTCAACATCTGCTGGAAAGCACCCGCTACCATCGGCCCACGCCATACCATGGGCTCTTTGGTATTGACCAGAAAGGCCATGGACATCGCCTGGATGCCGTGCGCTTCGATGGGCAAAAACTTGTTGTCGCCAGGAGCTGCCTTCGGGCGTACGCCCTCATCGACGCCGAGCATCTGCGCTTGGCTCGGGCCATGAATGTCGGCATCGAGAATGCCCACGCGGTACCCTTCACGTGCCAACGCCAGCGCCAAATTGACGGTAACGGTCGATTTGCCGACGCCGCCCTTGCCGGAAGCCACGGCCACGATATGCTTCACGCCTTCCATTCGTTGGTCTCCTCGCCATCGAAGATGCACTCTGCGGGTAGAGCATGATACCCGTGCTAGCGCCATCCATAAACCAGCACCGTGGATAAACGCTTATGCCCGCTTAAAATGGCGCCTATCCTTTGGGGCAAGAAAAGGCGGATACCGTGTTAGCGATATCCGCCCGATGGCGCACGCGGTGTTGCCGTCAGCGATTATGCGCTAGAGGCATTACTCTGCCGTCGCGGCCTCGCGCTGACGATTGCTGGCACTCTGGCCATTTTGGCCACCTTGCTGAGCGCCTTGGCTGCCACCGCTTTGGCTTCCCTCTTGCTCCTGACCGCCTTCGCTACTCTGGCCCTGACGCGCCTGAGATTGGCCGCTCTGGTTGGATTGGCCCTCTTGCTGGCCACCTTGGCCTTCGTCGGTGCTCACGTGCGCGTCCAAATTCGCCAGTTCGTCGCGCCAGGTGCGCAGCTGCGACTCTAAGTTTTGCAGCTGCTCTTCGCGAGTCTCGATGGCGCCTTCCAGGCCCGAAAGCTCGTCACGCCCGGCGTCGAGCGAGGCCATCAGGTCATCGACTTCACCCTGCACCTGGGTCAGGCTCTGCTCCTGCTCGCTGCGCTGCTCTTCAAGCCCCGCGATGGCCTGCTCGGCCGCATCGCGCTCGCTGGTCAGCGTATCGCGCTCCTCTTCGAGCGTTTGCATCTGCTCTTCGGCGCTGCTCACCTGCTGCTGTAGCTCTTCCAGGCGGCTGGTGGACTGTTCGATCTCCTCCTCCACCTCACTCAAGCGGTTCTGCACAGTCTCGAGTTCATCAATGGCCGCTTGGCGCTGCTCTTCGGCGTCCGCTCGCGCCTGCTCGGCCTCTTCGGCCTGCTGGCGAAGGCTTTCGGCATCATTGATCATCTCTTCGAGGCGCTCGCCCTCCTCGCGCATGCCGCTAAGCTCTTGCTCGAGACTATCGCGCTGCTCTTCAAGCGCTTCGATACGCTGCATGAGATCGTTTTGCTCGCCGGTCAGCTCCTCCAAGCGCGACTGTACCGTGGTGGTCTCGCCCTGGGCATTTTCGAGCTCTTCGCGCGCTTCGTCGCGTTGGCTCTCCAACTGGGTGATCTCTTCGCGCAGCGCAGTGAGATCGCTCTCGGCCTGCTCATACTCAGCCACGCTGCGGCTGAGTTGGCTGTTTTCCTGTTCCATCGTCGCCATCTGCGCCTGCATCTCTTCGATGCGATCCTTGCGCGTAGAGGCGTTCGACTGCGCCATTACCGCCCACACGACCGCGATGGCGGCAATCCCGGCGATCGCCTTGACGCGGTTATCGTGGAAGAGCCGCTGGTCGTTATCGGGCGGCGGATTGGTTCCGGGCGACGATGTGTTCCCGAGAGGGGGTTTATGGTCGCGGGACGGCTCGTTTTCGGGGTGCTGGTTGTCCGTATTGGGTGTATCCGACATGCGTCTCTCTCCCTGCTTTGCATTGGCGTGTCTGGGTTATCGAGAATAACCAGGATAACAATCACGTTAGTCGTGAACCTAGGCAGCATCAAACGTCGAGGCGTTGCTCTCTACAGCATACAAGCTCAGGGAAATCTGACCACTCGATCGCACGCCGTTACTTCACCGATGATCACCAAAGCGGGCGAATCAAGCGATTCGCTATCGATGACGGCGCGCCAACTGCTCAATGTCGCCACCTGGGTGCGCTGAGTCGGCAAGGTGCCGTGCTCGATGATCGCAAGCGGCATATCGGCGCGCATGCCGTGCTCGAGCAGTGCCGCCGTGAGTACAGCAAGGTTGGTGACGCCCATATAGAAGACGAGCGTATGCCGCGCGCGAATCAAGGCAGGCCAGTCATACTCGCTAGCCGGGAGGTGCCCGGTCAAGAGCGTCACGCCGTCGGCATAATCACGGTGAGTAAGCGGAATACCCGCGTAAGCGGCGCAGCCTGAGGCCGCCGTTACCCCCGGCACGACGTCGACGCTCACGCCTGCGGCAATGAGGCTCTCCATCTCCTCGCCGCCGCGACCGAACAGAAACGGATCGCCACCCTTAAGGCGTACTACTCGTTTTCCCTGATGCGCCCAGCTAATGAGTGCTGCGTTGATCTCCTCTTGCGGCACGCTGTGCTGCGCGCGCCGTTTACCCACATAGAAGCGCTCGACGTGCACAGGTATCAGTGCCAGTACACCCTCGCCCACCAACCGATCGTGCAGCACGACATCGGCTTCCTGAAGCAGGCGGTGCGCTTTACGCGTCAAAAGCTCTGGGTCTCCAGGCCCTGCGCCTACTAAGCTAACCTGGGCTTTGTTCTTCTTAAGAGGTGAACCTAACGTTGCAGCTGACGTCGACATACGAGTCTCACATGGAAAGAAGGATGCAAATAACACGCTCAAAAAACAAATATCAATATTCCTAATAAATATTAAGAGCGCCGATTTTGTCAGCTTTGGCTTACATATTCATTAGGCTTTTAGCGCTACGCTGCTCTACGCCTTTCGCCCCGTCATTCACTTTACAGGAGCCTTCGCATGTCAGCGGACAAGGATGCCATGACGACATCTGCGAACGACCTGGTGCTGGATCTTCCCGGCGTCATTTTTCAATTTCATCGCCGCCAAGACGGCCACATGCACTTCTCCTACTTGGAAGGGGGCGGGCGGGCACTGGCAACGCTCGATCGCCGCCAACTGGCCATTGATGCAGGTGGGTTACTGGAGCAGCTCACCGGCGAGCACTACCCCAGCATCATGGCGGCGCTTGAGCGCTCGGAGCGCTGGCAGATTCCTCTGGCGACCCGCTTTCGCCTCACCTTTCCGGACGCAAGCCCCTACTGGATCGCCATCAGCGCCAAGCCCACGCTCACCGACGGAGGCTGCCTGTGGCGCGGCATGATGGTGGATATCAGCGACCAGGTGGCCGAAGAGCAGCGCCTGCGTAAGCTCTGCGACACCGACCCGCTCACCGGGCTACCCAACCGGCGCAAGCTAATGATGTACTTGACCCATCAGGCGTCGCTAAGCGCACGCCATGCAACACCGCTTGCCATCATGATGCTCGATATCGACCACTTCAAGCAGTTCAACGACCGTTGGGGTCACCTCCAGGGCGATCAGGTGCTGCGCCGGTTGGCAAAGCATACCCAGCGAAGCTTTCGCTGCGAGGACATGGTCGCCCGCCTGGGCGGCGAGGAGTTCGTCGTGGTCCTGCCGCTCACCACACTCGATCAGAGCGTGGCGCTCGCCGACCGCCTGCGCCATAGCGTCGCCTCCTGCGACTTCGGCACCGGCCAAGGAGAGGTAACGCTGAGCATTGGCTTGGCCGAGTATCGTGCGGGCGAGACACTCGAGCGCTTTATCGATCGCGCCGACCAAGCGCTTTACGGCGCCAAGGGCACCGGGCGCGACCGTGTTTCCACGACGCCCTAGCGCCAAGCATGGCAGCCACTTGCAAGGTTTACGCCATGGCGACCGGTTTATACGCCGATGACCACTAGAGCGGTGGCAGATTACCCGACACGGTGGCATCATTGAAACGTGCCCGGCTCGCGCCACTGCGCTGGCGCCATCGATTGGCCGGTCATTTACGTTCTCATTCACGCCGCCAGAACCGACGAGGTAGTCGAATACATGTTTGAGCAAATTGAGCGCGTCCCAGGAGACGCCATTCTCGGACTCATCGAAGCTTTCAAAAAAGATACCAACCCGCAGAAGGTGGACTTGGGCGTCGGCGTTTACCGCGATGCCGAAGGCAATACGCCGGTAATGCGCGCCGTCAAGAAAGCCGAAGACCGCTTGCTCAACAACGAGACGACCAAAACCTACATCGGCTCTCACGGCGCCCCGGCCTACGGCGACGTCGTACTGCCCATGGTGCTGGGCGCGGACTCGCCGGTGCTCAACGCCAAGCGGGCCAGCGCTACCCAGTCGCCCGGCGGTACCGGTGCACTGCGTCTGGCGGCCGATTTCATCGCCACTCAACTGCCGGGCAAAGGCATTTGGGTCAGCGACCCGACCTGGCCGAACCACCACGGCATCTTCACCTCGGCGGGTATCGAGCTGCACAAATACCCCTACGTCGATGCCGATAACCGCCTCGACTTCGACGGCATGCTCGCCGCGCTGAAGAAGATTCCCGAAGGCGACGTCGTGCTCCTGCACGCCTGCTGCCATAACCCCACCGGGTTCGATCTTTCCCAGTCCCAGTGGCAGGAAGTGCTAGACGTACTGCGCGAGCGCAAGCTGCTGCCGCTGATCGATTTCGCCTACCAGGGCTTTGGCGAAGGTCTGGAAGAGGACGCCTTTGGCGTGCGCCTGCTGGCCGAAAACCTCGACGAAGCGATCATCACCAGCTCCTGCTCGAAAAACTTCGGCATCTACTGCGAGCGCACCGGCTGCTTGATTTTGGTCGCCAAGAACGCTGAGCAGATGGAGAACGTGCGCTCGCAGGTCGCCATCGTCGCACGCGAGAACTACTCCAACCCACCGGCCCACGGTGGCGCCATCGTCAGCGAAATCCTGCACGATGCCGAGCTCACTGCGCTCTGGCGTGAAGAGCTCACCGAGATGCGCGATCGTATCAATACGCTGCGTCGTGACTTCGTCGAGGCTCTGCGCCCCTACGGGCTGGCCGAGAAATACGCCTGCGTTGCCGAGCAGCGCGGCATGTTCTCCTACACCGGTTTGACGCCCGAACAGGTCGATCGTCTGCGCGACGAGTTCGGCATCTACATGGTGCGTTCAGGCCGTGCCAACGTGGCGGGTTTCTCCGATGCCAACCTGCCCTACCTGGCCAAGGCCATCGCCGCCGTCAACGAGTAAACAGACGCGCTAGCAAGCGCTGCTGCTGTCTTACGCCAACGCCCGGTTTTTGACCGGGCGTTTTTTCGTTCAGCTCGCAAGACGAGATGTGTACAATGGCGCCGCCGCCAGATGCCTGGGGCGCCTGCGCGGCGCTCCTTACAGCGCAGAAGCTGACCGATCAGTCAACTCACCCTCGACGTGACGATCTTTTCTGCGCTTGCCTATCACCACACGACGAGGCTCTCAATGGCGGCTGCCCTCACCTCCTACCCTTGGTACAAGAAAGAAGACACCGACGCCTTCTTCGCACTGTTCCAAAACAACATCGCCAACTTCATCATCATCGCCATCACCATGATCGAGTTGGGGTTTCCCGCCTCCATCGTTTATGGGCAGGTGCTCCCAGGGGCTGCCGTCGCGGTCATGGTGGGTAACTTCTACTACGCCTGGAGCGCGGCGCGCTTGGCCCGCAAAGAGCAGCGCAATGACGTCACGGCACTCTCCTACGGCATCTCCACGCCGGTCATGTTCGTCTTTCTCTTCGGCGTATTGCTTCCCGCCAAGCAGCTCACTGGCGATGCCGAGCTTGCCTGGAAGGTGGCCGTGGCGGCCTGCTTCATTAGCGGCGCCATCGAAGCGGTGATTAGCCTGATTGGCCGCTGGGTGCAGCATCATCTGCCTCGCGCGGCGATGCTGGGCGCCGTGGCCGGTGTGGCGCTGACCTTCATCGCCGGTGAGATGCTGTTCAAAACCATGGAGATGCCGATCGTCGGCCTTGTAGTGCTCGCCATCATCATCATTGGTTTGGTGGCACGGGTGAGCATGCCGTTCAAACTGCCGACATCGCTATTTGCCATCATCGTCGGTACCGTCATGGCCTACCTGATCGGCGATGCCGGTGGCGAGCGCTTCAGCGACGCCTTCACGCACTTTGGCTTCTATCCGCTGCTGCCCAACCTCGCGTGGTTCGAGGGCCTGGGGCTTCTGTTCACCAGCATGCTGGCCGTGCTCACCGTGGTGCTACCGATCACGCTCTACAACGCCATCGAGACCATGAACAACGTCGAGGCGATGGAAGCCGCAGGCGACAAGTACGACGTGCGCGAATGCCAGGCCGTCGACGGCGTGGGCACCATGATCGGCGCGCTCTTTGGCGGCGTCTTCCCCACCACCGTGTACATTGCAACCGTTGGCGCCAAGTGGATGGGCGCCGGGCGCGGCTACAGCCTGCTCAACGGTGCGGTCTACGCGCTGGCGACGATGTTTGGTCTCATCGCCGTGCTGGCGGCGCTGATTCCGGTCTCCGTCGTGGCGCCGCTGTTGGTCTTCGTGGGTATGTCGATGATCGCGACCGCCTTCCAAGCCAACGATACCCGCTACTATCCGGCCATCGCGCTTGCCATGCTGCCCTACTTTGCCAACTACGTGATGACTCGCTTCAATCGCGGGGCGGGCGAAGTGGTGAGCGACATCTCCAGCGCCATCGTGGTGCTCGGCCAGGGAGCGATGTTCACCGCGATACTGCTTGGCGCCATGACCGTATCGGTGATCGACCATCAGTTCCGTCGCGCGGCGGCCTTTGCGGTGATTGCCGCCGGTTTCTCCTTCATTGGCTTGATGCACGCATCGGTGCTCGGTTTCAACGCCGCGCCCGATTTCACCCTGGGCTACGGCGCCATGGCGCTACTCTTCGTTTACTTTGCCTTCCAGCAGGGCGAGGCGTCGAAACGCTAAGCTAAGGCTCGCCGATCATCCCGCCCGCCGCTGCGGGCGGGATAGAATCCGCTTTAGCCAGTAGGCGGCAAAGGCACCCGCCAGCAGATTGCCCAGGGCCGCCCCAGCCGCGAGCCCCGTCCAACCAAAAAGCTCGGTACCCAGCCACAAACAGGGTAAATAGAAGACGAACAGCCGCGCTCCAGAGAGCAGCATGGCCCGCAGCGGCCAGCCCAAGGCGTTGCCCGCCGACACCACCAGCATGCATACCCCAAGCCCGGCGTAGCTGGGGAGTAGAAAGCGAATCAATAGCCCAAGCTCTTCGCGCACGTCCTGGGTACCGGCCAGCAGCGCTGCCACCAGGGGAGATGCCAGCGCCATGACCACGCCAAGCCCCAGCTGCCAAAAGATCGCCACGCGCAGCGCCAGGCGCATCAGGGCGTGTATCTGCGTCCAGTCGTTGGCGCCATAGCAGCGTCCAAGCCAGGGCGGCAGCGACATGGTCAGCGCCAAGATCACCATCAACGAGAGCGTCTCCAAACGGCTGGCAAGCCCCCAGGCAGCCACCTGGGTTTCCCCGAGACCCGCTACTACCGAAATGGCCAATACTGCCGCAAGAGGTGGCATCAATTGACTGATCATCGCAGGCCCGGCAATGCCCATGAACGGGCGCCAAGAGGTAGCTGCTTCAGCACCGATGCCCTGCCAACTGAGCCACCGCCGCTGATAGAGTCGCCGCGCGGTAATCAATAACCCCAACGTGAAGGCAACACAGGTCGCCCAGGCCGCACCGGGCAGCCCCCAACCGTCGAAATCACCCACACCGAAGATGAACAGCGGATCGAGCACGGCGTTGAGCAAGCTACTCACCACCATCATCTTGCCCGGCAGGCGGGTGTCGCCGTGGGCGCGAAAGATGCTGTAAATGAAATAGAGCACTGCGCCAAGCCACGAGGCGATGAGCTGCGGCCACCAGTAGGCGTAGATATAGCTCAGCGCGACCGTATCCGCGCCCAAAGCCCGAAAGATGGGCACATGAAATACCCACAAAGCGAGTGACAAGAGCGCCATCACCCCGCCGCCCAGAAGCACCACCAAGGCGCCGAGTCGTTCGGCACGCTGGTGTTCGCCCTGGCCATAAGCGCGCGAAATCAGTGCAGCAATGGCGATGCCCATCCCCACCTGTACGCCGATCATCAAAAACGTCAGGGGAAAGGTGAACGACTGCGCCGCCAGCGGCAGCGTACCCAGGCGGGCAATGAAGGCGCTGTCGACCAGTTGAAAGCCCAACAGCGCCAACACGCCCATCGCCATGGGCCAGGTCTGGCGCCACAGCTGGAGCTTCATCGATGGTTTGTCACCCATCACGTTACTTCTCTCCTCGTAGGCCGCGTGATCACCGCGTAGATTATCGCCGCCATAAAACGTAAAAAGCGCCACTGCCCAATCGAGCAGTGGCGCTTGCGGTACGCGACTATCTTACTGGCGAATGCCTTCGAAGGTCACGTAGAGTTCGAGTTCGTGCATCGGCTCGGGGAAATCGCTTAGATCGATACCGTAGTCGCTTAGGGTCAGCATGGTGCTGCCCTCGAAGCCGACGCGGTAGTTACCCCAAGGATCTTCCCCTTGACCCAGCAGCGTGACCGGCATTTCGATCTCGTGCGTCTCGCCGTGCAGCGTCAGGTTACCGGTCAGCGTACCTTCGTTGTCACCGGTGGATTCAAAGCCGGTAGATTCGAAGGTAGCGGTAGGGTATTCGCTGGCGTTGAGGAAGTCTTCGCTCAGAATGTGGCGATCGCGCTCGGCGTGGTTGGAGTTAAGGCTATTGACCTGCACTTCGACGTTGACCGTAGAGGCATCGACGTCGTCTTCATCGTAGCTCAGGCTGCCGCTGAACTCTTCGAAGCTGCCGAGAATGTAGGAGAAGCCGAGATGGCTGATCTTGAACTGAACGAAAGCGTGCTGGCCTTCGGTATCGATGGTGTAGTCGGCCGCCTGCGCTTGGCTCAGCGGAATCAGCGACGCAGCGGCAATCGCCGTGAACAGTGCACTCTTTTTCAACATCGTCATGCTCCTTTACCGATCTTCCTTAAGGGACACTGCGCTGCAGTGCCAGAGAAACGTCTTGCTTATCTATAAGTATTCACACCGTGCCTATAGCATTTACATCGGGCGCAGCATTCGGCGTAGGGTATCGTGCTTGTCCCACCAGTGGTGCTTGAACGCCGCCAGGGCATGGCCTGCAGCCAGCACCATCAAGGTGACGGCGCTGTACCAGTGTATGTCACCGGCGATACTTGCCTGATTGGGTAAGCGCGACACCAGCGCCGGCACCTCGAACCAGTCGAAGACGCTGATACCGCGACCGTTAGCCGTGGATATTAGGTAGCCGCTGACCAAGACGAGCAGCAGTAAAATGTAGAGGGC
Organism: Halomonas dongshanensis; assembly: GCF_024790395.1. Taxonomy (GTDB): domain Bacteria; phylum Pseudomonadota; class Gammaproteobacteria; order Pseudomonadales; family Halomonadaceae; genus Vreelandella; species Vreelandella dongshanensis. The sequence goes on along the minus strand of NZ_JAJISC010000005.1, from coordinate 315,194 downwards.
GAGATGGCCAAGGTGCGCAGCGGCGATCTCCCAGCGGCTGCCCTCACCGTGCGGCGTTGGCTGCACGAAGCGCCAAACGAGCCGCGCCAGCGTAACGAGTAGTAATAGCACGCCAATCGAGCGATGCACCCACGGGCCTTGGTTGTACCAGGGGTCAAAATATCCAAGCCCGGTCATCCACCAGCCGAGCACGAACATTCCAACGATGGCGATGGCACTAAGCCAATGAAAGCCAATACTGACGATTCCCCACCCGCTACGCGTATTGCGCCACATGCCCACATCCTTGGTTATCGATCATGTGGCTGCGTTAGCCACCTATGGGCTGGATCATACCGGCTGGCCGAGGGGTAAACCGCTGAAAAAAGCAGAATCGAACTTTCGAAAAAACCGTTGATACTGCGTGACACAGTATGATTCATCACGATTATATACGTGAGCACGGCCAACGAGCGGGCAAAAAAATGCCGACCCAAATGGGTCGGCAACCGAGGGTCTACCTTGATAAACCCCCTCCCCTGACGACGAGTCTCATCGGCTGTCTAAGGCGCTTTGCGGCAGCCGACGATGATGCGGTGAGAAGGCGAGAGTGGCGCTCAATGTTTGATCGTGCCTCTCTCGTTTCGTATGTAGGCATCTTAGCCGTTGTCTGGGGCGCATGAACTGACCTGGGTCAAGAAGCGAGCCAAAGATCGAGAAGGCGCTATAGCGAATCTCAGAGCACCTTTTTATCTTCGACGCTCTTGTGCTCGGTGCCAGGCGGCAGCGGATGCCCCTTGGCGAGTTCCGCGCGGGTGGCGTCGCGCTGGGCGAGTATCTTGATGCTATAGCGTAGCGTCTTACCCGCCAGCGGATGGTTGGTATCGATGATGACTTGGTCGCCCTCGAGCGCCAGTACGGTGACGATCTGCGGCCCAGCTTCGCCTTCGGTCTGAAACCGGCTGCCAGGTGAGAGATCGGCGCTGCCAAAGGCGCCCCGTCCAACGCGCTGCACCAGGGCCTCGTTGCGCGCGCCATAGGCGTCTTCAGGCGCCAGGGTGATTTCGAGCTCGGCGCCCACGACCTGCTCTGCCAAGGCCCGCTCGAGCCCGGCGATGAGGTTGGCGTGGCCGTGCAGGTACTCAAGCGGCTTACCGCGCGCGGCCGAATCGTCAAGGACTTGGCCCGCGTCGTCGCGCAGGACGTAATGCAGGGCCACCACCTGATGCGCTGTGATCGACATGGAAATCGCTTCTCCGTTAAGCTGCTCGGTCATTGAAATCGACCGTCGAGTTTAACAGCTGTAGCGGTCATCGTCTGGAGCCATCGCGAATGCCCACCCTGTCACCGCAGCGCAGCTGGCTGGCATCTCTTGCCATCTACTTCCGCGCGCCGGTCATCACTATCTTGTTTCTGGGCTTCTCTGCCGGTCTTCCTTTTTTATTGGTTTTCTCGACGCTTTCCGCGTGGCTACGCAGCGACGGCGTCGAGGTCGCAGCCATCGGCTTTTTCTCTTGGATAGGCATTCTCTACTCGATCAAGATTTTCTGGGCGCCAGTGGTCGACCGCCTCCCGCTGCCCATCCTCACCCGGCGTCTTGGCCAGCGGCGCGGCTGGATGATCATCGCCCAGCTTACCATTGCGCTTGGGCTCATCGGGCTTGCCGGTATCGACCCCATCGGCAATCTCGGCTTCGTTGCTGCCATGGCGCTGCTGGTTGCCTTTGGCTCGGCAACGCAAGACATCGCCATCGACGCCTACCGTATCGAGTCCGCCGACGACGACCTGCAAGCGGCCATGGCGTCGATGTATATCGTGGGCTATCGCGGCGGGCTGCTAGCGGCGGGCGCGGGTGCGCTCTACATTGCCGCTAGCGCCTCGTGGTCGGTGGCTTACCTCACGATGGCGGCGCTGGTCAGCGTCGGCCTCATTACCGTACTGGTGCGTCCCGAACCCAAGCGGCGCACGCTTTCGACCCAGCTGATCCAAGAGCCACGCGTGCGCGCCTTTCTGCGTCTTAGCCGCGGCCGCCCCGCCTGGCTTCGGCGCATTGGCGCCTGGAGCATCGGCGCCATTGTCTGCCCCTTTACCGACTTTTTCACCCGTTTTGGCACCAAAGCGCTGTGGATTTTGCTCTTCATCGCGGTGTTTCGCATCAGCGACTTGGCCATGGCGTCGATGGCCAACCCACTGTATATCGATCTTGGCTTCTCGCTCGGCACCATCGCCAGCGTCACCAATATCTTTGGCATCGCCATGAGCATTACCGGCGGGCTTCTCGGCGGGCTTTTGGTGGCACGCTATGGTATCGGGCCAATGCTGGTGATCGGCGCGCTTGCCGCGACCCTGACCAACCTGCTGTTTTCGGCGCTGGCGCTGGCAGGCGAAGTGCTGCCCATGCTGGTGCTCACCATCGTCGGCGACAACCTCGCCAATGGACTCGCCAGCGCCGTTTTTCTCGCCTTTTTGTCGAGTTTGACATCGCGCGCCTACACCGCGACCCAGTACGCGCTGTTTTCGTCGCTAATGACGTTACCGGGTAAGTTTTTGAGTGGCTTCGGCGGACTGGTGGTGGGCGACGAGCAGCACTATGCGCTGTTTTTCCTCATTGCCACGCTGTTGGGGTTACCGGCCATTTTGCTCGCCGTGTGGATCAACCGTGATCGCCAGCTGACGCCGCGCCCGGCGGCGTCAGTAGTGGGCTGAGATCGCTCAACCGTGGGCGGCGAGCCAGTCGAGCGCGCCGGGGGTGGTGCGCCACTGGTCGCGCATGAGGGTGCGGTACTGCCACGCTTCGGCGCGCGAGCCGGGAGGAATGTCGCCCGAGCGCTGGGGCTGGACCGGACGCGGGTTCTCGGCGCAGATCATTTCGATGGCGTAGCGGTTGTGCGCCATCGCCTCGGCGAGCGACGTTTCGGCGGCCTCCTCGCGGGCCAAGCGGTAGAGCGCAAGCGTTCTGCCCATCAGCAGGCCAAGCACCAGTGAGCCGTCGTCGCGCTGCTGGCGCACCATCTCGACGGCCGCTTCGTTGCGGTGATCGCGCAATAGCTGATCGAGCACCAGCTCGCTAAGTCCCAAGCTATCTTCGCGGTCAATGGCGAGCAGCTCTTCGGCCAACGCCCGGGAGCGTTCACGAGCGCCGCGCTCCATGCCCACCACCAGGGCAAGCCCCGTGCGTAGCAGCATGACGTTATCGCTATCGTCCCAGCACAGGCTGCCTTCGCCCTCGGCGCGAGCCTGAGCTAGCCAGCGCGACACCCGATCGGCCATAGGAATCAGCAAACTCGGCGCCATCCACGGCAAGTTGCCAAAGCGCGTGGTCAACGCCAGCGACACATCCTGCATCACCTCGGGCGCGTCCAGCCATTCGGGATGGGCACAGAGCGCGGGCATCCACTCGGTGGCGTACGCCCAGGGGTCACCGCGAAAGCCCAGCGCGACCTCTTGATCGACCAGCACCTGGAAGTGCTCGTGCCAGCTGGCGAAGAGCGTCTGCTCGCGGGCGCTGGTGCGATAGTGCAGCCGCTCGGTTTCGGCATCGGCGCTAACATCGATCTTGGGCGCCGTAGGCAAGGCTTCGAGCAGTGCCTGCAGGTTGACCAGCGGCGTCGCCAGGTCCTCCTCGGCGCTAAGTAGCTGATCGGCCAGGGTGGCGCCGGGGTTTTCCGCCAGGGCGGCGAGAAAGTCGAGCTGGTCCTGATCGAGCCCACCCTGGCGCACCAAGCGGCGATACCAGAAGTTAGCCCGCGCCTTGGCCTCCTCTTCGTGACCTTCGTGAAGCAGCAGCATGGCTTCGACGTAGGCCAGGGTCGGCGAATCGGGCAGCGCCTGCTGCGCCTTGACGAAGGCCGCCCGGGCGCTATCGAGGTCGTCGCTATCCAGATGCATCAAACAGAGCCGCTCGAGCGCTACGCCGCGCAAAAACAGCGGGCCACGGTCGAGCACTTCATCGAGCAAGTCGGCGCGCTTGCGGGTAAAGCCACGCTCTTGGTATATATCCAGCAAAATTTCGAAGGCGGGCTCGGCCTGCTCAGGCATGCGCGACCAGTCGCGACCATCGAAGAGCGATTCGAGAATCTGCATGGAACGCCCGGTTTGGCCGCTCTCGGCGGCAATCAGCCCTGCTTCGAGCAGCGCTTGAGGCGGTGCTTCATGGCTATCCAGCGCTGCTTTTAGGGTCGCGCCCTTCCACTCGCGCAGCGACAGCATCCACATCATCTGCGCTGGAATCTCGGTGGGAAAATCGACGCGGTAGCAGCACTGCTTGTATTTGCGTCCTGAGTCGCACCAGCAGGGCTCGTTGCGGCTGGGGGTAGCCAGCGGCTCGGCCTTGAAATCGAGCCGTTCGAGCGGTGCCTGCGACCACAGAATCGGCGCCAAAGCTTGCGCCATGGCGACATCGCCATTGAAGTGGCGCGCGCCTTCGCTGCGTACCCACGTCATGAAATCGGGGTAGCGCTCCTGCTGCCTGATTGCCGAGAGTGCCCCAGAGGCAAATCCCAGCAGTTGCTCGACCCATACCGCCAGCATCGCCATCTCCACTGCCATCGCAAAAGGGCGCTATTCTAGCACGCCGAGTGCCGCCCTTGCGCGAGCAACGGTGCCGTGCGCTTATGCATATCCAAACGCGCTTTTAGCCGCACCAAATTCCAGTAGTGGCCGTTGAGCGCACGCGACAGCAGCAGCGTATCCGCTGGCGGCTGCAGCCGATCCATGGCGGCCCACACCTTGGGCGAAAGCGCACGCAGCTGGCGGTGTACGCGCACGTCGCCAAAGTCCTGCTCGCCGGGTGCGAATAGCGGTGCTATGTACTCGGCGGCTTCGCGATAGAGCGCAAGCGGCGCGCCCTGGCCCTGGCGGCCACCGAGTTCGAGCATTGCCTCATCCATCGCCAGCGGGTCTTTGGCAAGCGTGGCATCGAGCAGGTGCAGCAGGGCATCAAGGCGCGCCTGGGGTACCGGGATCACCGCACCCAGATCGTAAACCACTAGCCGCCCTTCGGCATCGGCGGCGAAGTTGCCCGCGTGGGGGTCGGCGTGAAGCTCGCCAAAGGTGAATAGCTCTTGGGTGATCCAGTCGGCGAGCGCCTGCGCGATAGCCTGGCGGGTGGCGTCATCGGCGCTCTCCAGCGCGCGCAGCGGCGTACCGCCGATGTAGCGCATCGCCAGCACGTGCTCACCGCTAAGTTCGAGCACGGGTTCGGGAAACACCAGCCGCGCATCGTCGGCGTAACGGGCGCGGTAGCGTAAAAGCGCCTCGGCTTCGGCGCTGTAGTCGAGTTCCGCGCGCAGGCCATCGGCGAGCTCGTCGAACAGGCTTTCCAGGCGCGCTTGGGAAATCTTGAGCCAGCGCCCCAGCCACATGATGCGCTTGACCTGCTTGAGGTCGCTCTCAAGCACCTCGGCAAGTCCTGGGTACTGCACCTTGAGCACGACGGTTTCGCCAGCGAGGGTGACAGCCTTGTGGACTTGGCCCATGGAGGCACTGGCAAAGGGCTGCTCATCGATCGTGCTAAAATGCGCGGCGATATCGCCGTATTGCAGCACCAGCGCGTCGCGAATCCTCGGCCAAGGCATGGGCTCGGCCTGACGCTGCAGCCGGGCAAGCTCCTCGGAAAGCTCGGGTGGCAGCACGTCGTCCCACTGCGACATTATTTGCGCCAGCTTCATCGCCGGGCCTTTGAGTTCGGAGAGCCCCGCGAAGAGCGCCTCGCCCAGAGCCCGCCAATCCGCCTCACCGCCCAAACGCGTCTTAAGCAGCGCCCCGCCGGTGCGTGCCCCCATGCCCATCAGCCGCCGTGTTCGTCCGCGTTCGCGCATTGTGCTACCTCTTGGCTCGTCTCGTTGCCTTCAGCGTAATCGAGCTTGGGGGAGCCGACAAAGCGGCATCGGCGCATCTAGCCGCTTTAAAGGGATTGTCATTCAGCCTTATAGCTGGTTTTATCTACAGCCCCGTGATTATCGAGCCCTCTGCGTATGCGCGTCATCATCGCCGAAAAACCCAGCCTCGCCCGCGCCATTGCCGACGCCCTGCCAGGTAGCGCCCGGCGCCAGGAGGGGCTCATTCAGTGCGGCGAGACCACCGTGACCTGGTGCCTGGGCCACCTGCTCGAACAGGCGCCGCCCGAAGCCTACGACCCTACCGATAAACAGTGGCGCCTGGATCGTCTGCCCATCGTACCCATCGCTTGGCAGCTTACGCCTAAGCCCAAGGCGCGCGGCCAGTTGAGCGTCATTCGACGGCTGCTCAAGCAGGCAAGTCACGTCGTCCACGCCGGGGACCCCGACCGCGAAGGCCAGCTCCTGGTGCAGGAGGTGATCGAGTACCTCAAGTATCGCGGCCCGGTCGAACGGCTGTTGGTGAGCGACTTGAACCGCCCGGCGGTGGTGCGCGCCTTGAGCCAGCTACAGAGCAACCAAGCGTTTCAGCCGCTCTACCGCGCCGCCGAAGCGCGCGCCCGGGCCGACTGGCTGTACGGCATCAACCTCACCCGCGCCTGGACGCTGACCGGGCGTCAGGCGGGCTTCGATGGCGTGCTTTCCGTAGGACGGGTGCAAACCCCGGTGCTGGGGCTGATCGTGCGCCGTGACAACGCCATTCGCGATTTCACCCCCTACCCTTTCTACCCGCTCTGGGTAGATATTGGCGTCGAGCACGGAACGCTGCGCGCCTGGTGGGCGCCTAACGCCGCCCAACCGCTAGATGATCAAGGCCGCTTGATCGACCGCGCTCCGGCCGATGCGCTGGCCGTCCGGCTACCCGGCGCCAGGGGCACACTCGCCAAACTCGATCAGCAAGAGAAGCGCCAGAACGCGCCGTTGCCCTACTCACTCTCCGCGTTACAGGTAGACGCCGCGCGTCGCCACGGCCTCTCGGCGCAGCAGGTGCTGGATATTTGTCAGCGCCTCTACGAGCAGCACACGCTGATCACCTACCCGCGTTCGGACTGCCGCTACCTCCCCGAAGGGCACTTCTCGGGCATGCAGAACACGCTAACCCAGGCGTGTGCCAACGACGACACCCTGCGCCAGTGGTGTCGCAGCGCCGACTTCTCGCGACGCTCCAAGGCGTGGAACGACAAGCAGGTCGGCGCCCACCACGCGCTCGCGCCAACCGGAAAGCCTGCGGATTTCACTCGTCTCTCGGCCACCGAAGGTCATGTCTTTCGCTTGATCGCGCGTAACGTTTTAGCGCAGTTCTACCCGCCCTTACGCACCTTCGAAGTCAAAGCGGAGTTCTCGATACTGGGTGAGGCCTTTCGCGCCCGCGGGCAAAGCGTTCTCGACCCGGGTTGGAAGCCGCTTTTCACCACCCGCGAAGAGGCGCCGCCGCTGCCGCCTTTGACCCTAAATGCGCCCTGCCACGTCATCGATACCGGCGTGGAGACCCGCGAAACGCGCCCGCCCGAACCCTTCACCGATGCAAGCCTGATCAAGGCGATGATGAATATCGCCCGCTATGTCGATGACCCGGAGGTACGCCGTACGCTACGCGACACCGACGGCCTCGGCACCGAAGCGACACGTGCGGGTATCATCGAAACGCTGGTGCAACGCGGCTACCTCGTGCGCCAGCAAAAAGCCTTGCGCGCCACGCGATTAGGTACGGCATTGATCGCGGCCCTGCCCCGCGCCGTCAGCACGCCCGAGCGCACCGCGCTATGGGAGCAGCGCCTGGGTGCCATCGCCGACAACCGTGATGACGCCCAGGCCTTTCAGCAGGCCCTGGTCGAAGACCTCAATGCCCTTCTGCGCCAAAGCGATGCAGGAAAACTCAAGCAGAGCCTACAGAGTGCCCAAGGTGAAGAAGGCGCACCTGCCAAACGCAGCGTGCGCAAGCGTAAAAGTGGCGCCAATGCCAAAAGCGGCGCACGCCGCAAAAGCAATGGCCGAGCCAAGAGTGGGCGCAAGACGCCTAACTGAAACGAATCCGATACAATAGACCCTACTATCACCCGTCCTGTTATCGATGTCGTTAGGGAGAAGAGTCGATGTTAGCCAGATATGCGCAAGTCACGCACAGCATGCCAAAGGGGCACCCATGACCTCACTCGGTTGGTGGCTATCGGTGGCGCTTTTTTCGATCTCGATGAGCGGTACGCCCGGGCCCAATAACGTCATGCTCACCGCCTCTGGCGCGCTCTACGGCTACCGGCGTACGCTGCCGCATATTTTTGGCATCATGCTCGGCTGCTTTGTGCTCTTTTTGAGCATTGCGCTTGGCCTTGGCGCGCTGTTCGAGCGCTATCCGCTGATTCAGCAGGGGCTCAAGGTGGTGGGAGCGGCTTATCTGCTCTATCTGGCGTGGAAGATCGCCAGTGCCCCGCCGCCGGATTTCGCCGCGCGAGAAGGCGCACGACCACTAACGGCCTGGCAGGCGGCGGCGTTCCAGTTCGTCAACCCCAAGGCGTGGGTAATGGGCATTGCGCTGGTGGCGGGCTTTTTGCCGCACGACGGGCCGCTTATCGTCAACGCCGCCGTGCTGGCGCTCTTGATGGAGGGCGTGGCGTTTTTCTGTATTTCGCTTTGGGCCGGCTTTGGCATGGCCATCGGCCGACTTTTGACCACACCTCGGGCATGGCGAGCCTTCAATGTGACGATGGGGCTAGCCACGGCGGCCTGCGTTGGGTTCATCGTGCGCTAATAAACGCTCACCGCCGTAGCCGTAGCCGAACCTGGGAATCACTCTTTCTCTCCAAGCAACGGCGGCACCGGGCACTCCAAGGTGTCGGCGACGGCGCGGAAGAGTTCGGCCTCTCTGGGAAGCACCTGACCGCTGTGTTCGACGCAGCGTGCCATAGCCGCCAGCAGCAGGGCTTTTTGCTGTGGACGCACGTGGCGCAGCCGCATCACGGCCGCGTCGAGTGCTGCGGTGTCCATGCTCGAGCCATCGATATCGAGGGCAAATGGCAGCCCTGCTTCTGCGGCCCCAAGCGCTGCGATGATCTGGTCGTGCTCTTGCTGCCCGGCAGCGGCCAAGTGCGTAAGCAGTACGGCGCACTCCGCCTTGAGCTCGCTGAGCTGGCGTTTGGGGCGCATGCGTCGGCGTTCATCCAGCCCCAGGTGCTGAAGCAGAATCCGGCGCAGCGCCCACTCGAACAGCCCCACGCGGCCGTCAGCTTCGATCAGCAGTGAAATACACCCTTTGAACTGGAGTGCCTCCTCACGGGAGAGGTGTTTGAGAGCCGGAAGCGCCAGCTCGACCAGCGGCAAGCGTAGCCGTTCGTCCAAGGTCTCGATGCCCTCGGCGTGCATGGCGAGTGCTTCGTTGACCTCGGCTCGCGCCGCATGATCCAGCGTTTCGAGCTGAATGGCGCGCACCTCATCGTCAGCGCTAAGCAAAAGCCCGTACATCAACGCCCGTGCCGAAACGGAGCTGCGCGCAGCGGCTTTGAACGCGGGGGGCATGGCGGCGATGACGCCCTTTGCCGCGCTTAGATGGCGCGTATCCGGCTGCCCCATGGCGGCAATCGCGAGCGTCGCCGCACCCGCCCCGGCTGTTACGCTATGAAGTGGGGCAGCGTGGCGCTCGGCGAGCGTATCGGTGTGAGGGCGCGCGTCCTGGGGTTTAGCGTGCGAGTCCTCAGCCACTTCGTCCTTCGCGTCAGTCGGCGTTTGCAAAAGTGTAGGATCGAAGCGGCCTTCCCACTGCGGCAGAACGCGACGAATACGCTCGCGCAGCGGCGGATGGGTGGCCAGCAGCCGCTGGAAACTCACGCGCGTGCCTTCGCCGAAGTAGAGATGGCTAAACTCATGGGCCTGTTTGGCGTTTAGGCGCGAGCCCTCCATGTGCGAGCCGATCTTGATCAGCGCCTGACCGATGCCTTCAGGGCGGCGCGTGAACTGCACCGCCGACGCATCGGCCAAATACTCGCGCTGGCGGCTCACTGCTGCTTTTATCCAGTTACCAAAAAAGGTGCCGACGGCGCCGATGACCACCAGCGCCAACCCCAGAAAAACGACCACGGCACCGGAGTCCTTGCCTTTACGATTGCCGCTCGACCGGCGCGCGGGTGCGGCCCGCATCAGGATATGGCCCAATAAACCGATCAGCAGCACGCCGTGAAGTACACCGACCAAGCGCAGGTTCAGGCGCATGTCGCCGTGCAGAATATGACTGAACTCGTGGGCCACTACGCCCTGCAGCTCGTCGCGGTTTAAATACTCGATGGCCCCTCGGGTGATACCGATGACCGCATCGGCCGGGCGCCGACCGGCGGCAAAGGCGTTGATACCCGCCTCCTCCAGCACATAGACCGGCGGCACCGGTAGGCCTGCGGCAATCGCCATCTCCTCCACCACGTTGAGAATACGCCGCTCGTTGGCGTCCTGGGTGTCATGGTGAAGCTCGCGCCCACCAAGCGCTTCGGCGACCACCCGGCCGCCGCGACGCAGTTTGGCCCACTTCATAAGCCCCCCCACCGTGACCAGCGCCAATATCGCGGCAGCCACGCAGCCAATGAGTTCACCCGAGGTCTGTGAGAACACCTCGCTCCAAGGCTGCGGGTCGTCTCGCATGAGCTGAAGGGCGATGAGGATGGCGAGCGTGGTGGTTGCAATGAGTGCTAGCACGGCACAACAAAGCAGTACGAGCAGCACACCCGTCCGCCGACGGGCGCTATCCTGGGCGGCGAAGAAATCCATGGCCATGGGCGGCTATCCCTGTCTTAAAAGCAAAATATCGGTACGTAAAACGACGCGTTTAAAACGACACCTTGGGCGCCGTTTGAATCGCAGCGCTATCCTCGAACTCCAGAAAGGCGGCATCTTCGCCGTGACCTACGAGCCCAGCGACGGCCACCGGGGGAAAGCTCTGGCGGTAGCTGTTGTAGCGCATGACAGCGTCGTTATAGCTCTGGCGGGCGAAGGCGACTTTGTTCTCGGTGCTAGTCAGCTCTTCGGAGAGGTTGAGCATGTTCTGCGACGCCTTGAGATCGGGGTAGGCCTCCATCACCACGTTGAAGCGCCCCATGGCTTGGGTCAGCGCGCCTTCGGCACTGCCGAGCTCGGCCATGGCGCGGGCGCTGCCGGGATTCTCAGCGGCAGCCTTGAGCCCGGCGGCGGCGGTATTGCGCGCGGCAATCACGGCCTCAAGCGTCTCCCGCTCGTGACTCAAGTAGCCCTTGGCGGTCTCGACCAAGTTGGGAATCAAGTCATGGCGGCGTTTTAGCTGTACCTCGATCTGAGAAAAGCCGTTCTGAAAGCGATTTCTGAGCGCCACCAGCTTGTTATATACGGTTATGCCATAGATAACGATGACGGCGGCGACAGCGAGAATAATGAGCGTGAGAGTCATGAGGGCTCCAGGCAAGTGTAAGAGTAAGCGCGAGACTGAACGCGGCAGCCCGCGCGGCCGCGATAACGCAGGGGTCAGCTAGCCAGTTTAGGCAGAAACTCGGTATCGACGTAGTAGCGCTTGGGATTTCCCGGCTCGACGAAGACAATCACGCTGTCGCCCTCGAGATAAGCGCTTGGATCGAACCAAATGTTTTCGCTATAGAACACATATACTTGGCCGCTAGTGGTGTCATGCCACTGGGATACGATACGAAAGGGATAGCGGCCGTTGACCGAAAAGCCGGTATTACGTTCAACGCCCTGCAGCTCGGTTTCAAGGCGTAAACCACTGCGTTTGAGCGCTGCTTTGTTGCGCTTGGAGAGCCCGCCCGAAAGCACGGGGATAAAGAAAGCGGCCACGCCGAATAGCGTGAACACTGCACCCAAGCCACCTAAGATAAATGCGCCACCCCAAAGCGAGAAGAAGCTTTCGAGCCGGGCGCTGTAGGGGTTATCCGTATCGAACAGTACGCTAACGGGCTCACCCGGGGAGTAGCTAGGCGGGTTGCTGCCGGTCGAGGAGATGAACTCGATGGCGTCACCGTTGGGCGCGGCGAAGCTAATCACGGGACGATAGGTTGTCGAGTCCTCCGAACGCGACTCGGCCAACCGCACGACCGTACCTTGTGTACGCTCAGCGCTTTCGAGGAAGGCATTTGTCTGGAAGTAGAAATAGAGGCTGCCCGCCAACAAGGCAATGCCGACAACCAATGCTATGTATTTGATCAATGCAATCGCACGCATATGTCATCCTTAACTACGTATTTTTAATTAAGTCAGCTTAAACCACCTCATTCTTAACCTAGTCACTCTTATTAATAAATGTCTAATTAGAACGCTCTGTTGCAGAACACGCCAGTGTGTGCCACGCCCTTTGGCGTGGCACACGGGAGATGGCTACATCAGCGGCTCGCCGTTGAACCTAAGGCTGCCCGCTTCCCAAACCAGATGCTGCTCTTCCTGCTCGGGGTCGATCAGGGCGGCGAACGGCATGGGGATCAGGCCAATCAGCAAATCCGGCGGAGTGGTCATGCTGACGTCGACGTAGAGGCGGCCCAGCACGTCTTCACGCGCCTCGTCTTGGGTTATGGTTTCGCCTTCCAGCGCTTCCGGTAGCGCCAACGACCGATCCCAAGTGGCGCTATAAAGCGCAACGCGTGAAAGATCTTCGCCATCGAAGCGCACATCGGCCGTTAGGCGCGGTGCGAAATCGAGGCCGAACATGGGAGCGGTCACGCGCGCTTCCAGCGGATCGAGCGCTACGGTTGGGTTTGCGGTAAGGAAGTCGTAGCCGCTTTCGATGGCTTGAACCATAAGCTCACGCTTGGTTGCCTCGTCGACCGACTCACCGCGCTCCTCTTCGGGCAGTTCTTCCGCCACGCGCATCTGTTCGAGCGGCGTATAGGCTTCTTGGAAGCTCTGCAGCGCCTGCATATCCCAGTTAGTGGCGGCGAGATCGAAAGAGAGGTTACCGAAAGAGGTGTCATCGGCGCCGATATCGGCAATACGAAAGTAGCCGGTTTGATCCAGCAGCGGCGCATCGCCGGTGGACTCCGCCGCCGACTCGATGCCGTCGATATAGAGATTCATGCCCTGGGCGAGAATCTCGATGCGCGGAATAGCCAGACGCTGCTGGGTAACGTAAGTCTCCTCGCCTTCGGTGGTATAGCCAACGCTTGGGGTATGGATGTGAACGCGGGCATCGTCGTCGTTGATCACGATATCGTGCGCCACGCCGTCGATGCGCCAGGTATTGCTGCCGTCGCGGTGAAGATCCACCACCAGGTCGTTGAGCGTGGCGTCAGCCTCGACGGCCTGCAAGGCGCTAGCGGTTAGCTGGCCTTTAAGCGTATCGCGGGTGGCGGTCAGATCGATATCGATCACGCCCTGGATGAGGTCGTCGTTGGGTACGATGGTGCCGGTAATATCCGCGCCCAGGATGCCGTGGTCCACCAGCATGTCGACATCGAAAAAGGCGTTGGGCACGCCGCGCAGGGTAACGGTCGCGCTTGCCGTGGTATTGAACAGCCCTTTATCGATGGCGACCTCGGTCACGTCGACCGATGGCGAACGGTCAAGCTCAGCGAAGCTTTCCGTCAACGCCTTCTCCACCTGCGACCCGACCACGAACTGGGCGCCGATATAGCCACCCACGACCACGATGACGCCCACCGCCGTTACTGCCACTATTTTAGTGCCGCTCGCCATTGTCTTTCCTCGTCACAATGCAAATATCAATTATTCCTTATCTAAGTCGCGCGGCACAACCCGAGCACGGCCATCCATACATTGCATTACACATGGCAATAGCAGCCGGAACCTGCGTTGCACAAACAAGAAAGATGCCTTCCAAAATACACAATTGTTACCGCCGTGCGGAGTTGGTAGCGTGCATAAGGCTTTCACCCTCAAGGCCTCAATATCTGGACGCTTCCTTTTAACACCCCATGTCTATGCGTTTCGTAACGGTGTGAGCGGCTCAACCTCCCTTTACGGTCAGGCTCTGTGCGGCGACGTTTAGAGACGTCATCAGTGCGTGGGTAAATAAAACGACAATCGCCTCTAGGCGGAGACAACATGACCACCCCTATTAAGAAAAAACGGCCGATGCCGGACGTCTTCATCATTCTGTTCGGTTTTATGCTGCTCGTGATCCTGGCGTCCTACGTTATCCCTGCCGGTACTTACGAACGCACCACCAGCAATGGGCTTACGCAAGTCGATGCCGCAAGCTTTCACTTCATCGATGCCGTACCGCTCAACGTGATGGATCTGTTCACCGCTTTCCATAAGGGGCTCGTGGCCGCCTCGGGTCTGATCTTCCTGATTCTCATCGTAGGTGGCGTGCTCAAAGTGGTCGAATCCACTAGCGCCATGAGCGCAGGCATCCACCGCCTGATTGGACTTGCCAAAGGCAGCCAGACGGCGCTGGTGATGATCTTTTGTGCCACCTTTGCCACCCTGGCTTCGGTCGGCGTTGGCGCCAACCTTGCCATCGCCTTCATTCCCATCGGCCTGTATCTCGCCCGCTCGATGAAGCTCGACCCGGTCGTGGGCGTCGCCATCATCTTTTTGGGTTCTTACGCCGGCTTTGCCGCTGGGGTGTTCGATCCGACGGTGACCGCTACGGGGCAAAGCATCGCGCAGCTGCCGCTGTTCTCGGGCGTTGCCTTTCGTCTGGTGATCTTCGTCACCTTCCTTGTCGTGACCGCGCTCTATATCAGCCGCTATGCCAAGCGTATCACCGCCGATCCCAGCCGTAGCGTCATGGGCGCCGACGCCTTCGACACCGGTGCCAACGCGCAGCAGGCAAGTGACGTGCCGCCTTTTCTGCTCGTGCACAAGCTGGTGTTACTGCTCTTCGTGGTGGCCTTCGCCTTTTTCCTGTATGGCGGGTTCAACTACGGCTGGGGCATCACCGAGCTCACCGCGACCTTCTTGATGCTGGGCATCGCAACCGCGGCGCTGTGCCGCATTTCGCCCAACGAGTTCATTAAGCGCTTGATGAGCGGCGCCGCCGAGGTCATGTATGGCGCGCTGGTCGTGGGCGTGGCGGCGGCCATCATCGTGCTGCTCAAGCAGGCCATGCTGATCGACACCATCGTTCACGCGGTGACCACCTCGCTTGGCGGCTACGGCAAGATCATGGCCATGGAGCTGCTGTACGTTTTCAACCTGGCGTTCAACGGCATCATCACCTCGGGCACCGGTCAAGCCGCCATCGTCATGCCGCTGATGGTGCCGATCGGTGACATGCTCGAGGTCACCCGCCAGGCCACCTTCATCACCTTCAAGCTTGGCGATGCCGTTACCAACATCGTCACCCCCTTTTCGGGCACGTTGATGGCGTGTCTGGCGCTCTCCAAGGTCTCTTACGTCGAGTGGTTCAAGTTCGTCTTGCCACTGGTGGCGATCTGGATTTTGCTTGGGGCGGCCCTGGTGGCGATTGCCGTGGGCATCAATTACGGACCGTTCTAAGGCGAGTATCTAAGCCCTGAGTCAGTGGCGCACCTCCTCCAGCTGACGCTGGAGGAGGTCGAGAAAGGCTTCCACCGGTGGCGGCAGGCGGCGCTCGGCCATTACCTGTACTTGCAGGCTGCGTAGCGCAAGCTGCGGCTCGTCGATGGGTTTTAGCACGAGCCCCTCGCGCTCGACCTTGCCGCTGACCGATATCGCGCTGCATAGCGCGATCATGTTCGGAGTTTCGCTGACCATGGTGTAGATCGCCCCAAGCGAATCACAGGAGAAGCTCGGCGCGATCTTCACCCCCGCAAGGCTACAGGCCACATCGAACAGGTAGCGCATGGTCGAGCCGCCCAGCGACATGGCCAGCGGATAGCCCTGGAGTGACGCCATATCGAGCACCGCTGATGCCGCTAGGGGGTGATCCTCCGACATGAGCGCGCGAATTGCCGCGTTGTGGCTCGACAGCACCTTGACGCCGATATCGGGCGCCAGACTGAACGTCAGGGCGATATCCACCTCCCCCGCCTTGACCAGCGCCGATGCGCGGCTTGATTCCACCACCTGAAGCTCGACGCGCGTCGAAGGATGCTGGGCGGCAAAGCAGGCGATCACGCGGGGCAAAAAGTGCCACGCCATGCCGTCCGGGCACGCCAGGGTAATTTTCTGCTCTTGGCGCTGCATAACGTCCTGCATATCGCTAATCACGCCCTCGACCTCGAGTTGGTTACGCAGCGCATAGGCGGCAAGCAGCTTGCCCGCTTCGGTCAGCTCCATTCCTCGCGGACGGCGTATGAAAAGCGGAATACCCAAGCTGCGTTCCAGGTTGGTCACTTGGCGGCTCACCGCCGATACCGCCACGTGTAACTCTTCGGCAGCAGCCGAGAGCGAGCCGGTTTTGGCCACGCTATGGAAATAGCGCAAGTGAAGTTCCTGCATCGTGACCCCTCGCGGCAAACGTTATAGAAATTAGAAAGCGATCTTGAAATATTAATGATGGTGGCAAAGCCGGGCAAGCCTTACGCTCGGCTAACGTGGCAACTAGGCCGCATGGCCTGGCGCTACACACGAACACACCACAACAATGAGTGGAGACTCCATGTCGTTAGATGCCTCTTCAAGCCGTACGCTAGCGCTTGAGCTCGTCGACCAGACGCTCACCAGCGGCGACTTCTACGCCACCCTCGAACGTCGCGTGGCACGCCGTACGGTGAGCCAGGACGCCAGCTGCCGTGAAGCGCTCTACGCCTATCTCGATGAAGAGATCGCCCCGGCGCTCGAAGCGATGGCGTTCACCAGCAAGATCATCGAAAACCCCAAGGCGGGTTTTCCGCCGCTGCTAATCGGCGAGCGTATCGAAGATGCCAACCTGCCTACCGTGTTGCTCTACGGCCATGGCGACGTTACCGAAGGTCAGGAAGAGGCCTGGACACAGGGCATCGACCCGTGGCGCATGAGCTTCCATGAAGGTCGTGTGTATGGCCGTGGCATCGCCGACAACAAGGCCCAGCACAGCGTCAATCTCGCAGCGCTAGCGGCAGTGATTGCAGCGCGCCAGGGCAAGCTTGGCTATAACGTCAAGATGCTCTTCGAAATGAGCGAAGAAGTCGGCTCGCCAGGGCTCGAAGAAGCGTGTGATCAATACCGCGATGCGCTCGCCGCCGATGTCTTCTTGGGCTCAGACGGACCGCGCATTCGTCACGACATGCCCACGCTCTTTCTCGGCTCGCGCGGCGTCTTGCAGTTCAAGCTTGCCCTTAACACCGGCAACGGCGGGCGCCATGCGGGTAACTGGGGCGGCGTCATTACGAATTCGGCGGCGGTACTCGCCAACGCCTTGGCCACCCTCGTCTCTGCTGACGGCAAGATTCTGGTCGATTTCTTGAAGGCGCCGCCGATTCCCGACGCAGTTGCCGACCTGATTCGACCGCTGCCGGTAGGCGGCGAGCCCACCGACCCGACGCTCAACCCCGCTTGGGGCGAGCAAGGTTTGAGCGATGGCGAGCGCCTTTACGGCACCAATACCTTCGAGATCGTCGGGCTTAGCGCCGGGCGTACCGACAAGCCAGTGGGCGCGATTCCCGCCAGCGCCGAGGCGATCTTGCAGCTGCGCTTCGTCAAAGGCACCGACTGGCAAGCGGTCGAGTCGCGCCTGCGCGCCCATCTCGATGCACACGGCTTCGCAGCGGTGACCTCGACGCTGCTCGGTGGCTACGCCGCCACGCGTCTTTCGCCCGAGCACCCCTGGGTGCATTTCGTCGTCGATTCGGCCACGCGCACCCTGGGCAAAGCGCCCAACGTGCTGCCCAATCTCGGTGGCACCATTCCCAACCACTGCTTCTCCGACGTGCTTGGCCTGCCAACCGTATGGCTGCCCCACTCCTACCCCTCGTGCAACCAGCACGCGCCGGACGAGCACGTACTGGAGCCGATCATCGAAGAAGGCTTGAGAATCGCCACGGGACTTTTTTGGGACCTAGGCGAGCCCGCGGCCACGGCGTTGGCCGATGTTTCTACCACCAGCGCCTCACTCACGGCGGAATGATGTCATGACAACGTCTACAACCAGCCAGCCCACTACCCAGAACAGCGTCGATAACGAATCGATCCACTGGGATCAGGACATCAGCTACGGCCAGTATTTGGATCTGGAGCCGCTGCTGGCCTGCCAAAACCCGGCCTCGAAGGAGCACGATGAGCTCCTCTTCATCGTCATCCACCAGGTCTCTGAGCTGTGGATCAAGCTCGCTCTGCACGAAGCTCACGCCGCCGCGCGCCATGTCGCCGCCGATAATCTAAGCCCTGCGTTCAAGATGCTTACGCGCGTTTCGCGGGTGCAGGAGCAGCTGATCAAGGCCTGGGAAGTGCTGGTGACCATGACGCCCGCGGACTACGCCAGCTTTCGCGATAGTCTCGGGCAGAGCTCGGGCTTTCAGTCCTATCAGTACCGCGAAATCGAGTTCCTGCTGGGTAACAAGAACGCCAAGCTGATCGAGGCCCATCGCGCCAAGCCCAAGCACTATCAAAAGCTCACCGAGGCGCTGCACGCCCCAAGCCTTTACGACATCGTATTGAAGCTTTTGGCCCAGCGCGGTTTCGCCATTCCCGCCGACAAGATCGAGCGCGATTTTAGCCTGCCCTACGCGCCCAGCAGTGACGTCGAAGCGGTCTGGATGCGCATCTATCGCGAAAGCGACACCTATTGGGATCTTTACGAGCTTGCCGAGAAGCTCGTGGATATCGAGTTCAATTTCCAGCGCTGGCGCTTCAGCCACATGAAGACGGTAGAGCGCATCATCGGCTACCGCCGCGGCACCGGCGGAAGCTCCGGGGTGAACTATCTGGTCAAAGCGCTCGACCTGCAGTTCTTCCCCGAGCTTTGGAGCGTACGCACCTCGGTATGAGGTGCATGCTCCTCCTGCTTACGCCGTGTTCCGTTACCTTTTCCCAAAGGAGTCAGCCGCCATGCGTCCCTGCCCCGACCACATTCGCGATCTCGATCTCAACGACCCCTTGGCCCGCTTCAAGGAGCGCTTCGATCTGCCCGCCGATACGCTCTATCTCGACGGCAACTCGCTGGGCGCCCAGCCCAAAGCCACCGCCGACGCCGTCAGCGCCACCCTTGCACAGTGGCGCACTGAATTGATCAAAGGCTGGAACCAGGGCTGGTTCGATGCCCCAGAGCGCCTGGGAAATCTCATGGCACCGATCATCGGTGCAGGCCCCGGCGAAGTGTTGGTGAGCGACAACATTACGCTGAACATCTTCAAGCTGCTGGGCTACCTCATGGGCCAGCGTCAGGACGAGCGCCGTGTCGTTTTAAGCGAAGGCGGCAACTTCCCTACCGATGGCTATATTGCCCAGGGCTACTGCCAGGTGAGCGGTTATGAGCACCGTTTTTTGCCCGAAGGCGAAGCGCTTGCCGCGCACCTAGACGGCGTTGCCGTGGTGGTACTCAGCCAAGTGAATTACCGCACCGGGCGGCTACGCGACATGGCCGAAACCACGCGGTTGGTGCACGCCCACGGCGCCGAGGTAATTTGGGATCTGGCCCACTCGGCCGGCGCACTGCCGGTCGATCTCAAAGGCTCTGGCGCGCGCTACGCCGTGGGCTGCACCTATAAGTATCTCAACGGCGGTCCCGGTGCCCCGGCGTTTTTGTACGTCGACCGCGACTGCCTCAACCAAGGCTGGCAGCCGCTCTCTGGCTGGCACGGCCACGCCGCGCCCTTCGCCTTCGAGGCCGACTACGCCCCGGCCAGCGACATCTCTCGCTTTCGTACCGGCACCCACTCTGCGCTGATCTACACGGCGCTGGAAGCCTCGCTCACTATGTGGGCAGAGGTCGACATGCAGGCGCTGCGGGCCAAGAGCCTGGCCCTTGGCGAACTGTTTCGCGATAGCTTGAAGGATCTCTTCGCCGCCCACGGCATCGAGGACATCACTCCAGAGGCCGCCCAGCGCGGCAGCCAAGTCTCGCTGGTGGATACGCAAAACGGCTACGCCATCGTTCAGGCACTGATCGCGCGTGGGGTGATTGGCGACTACCGCGAACCGGGGCTCATGCGCTTTGGTTTCACCCCGCTCTACTTGAGCTATGCCGACGTTTGGCAGGCGGCGCAGCACTTTCGCGAGGTGATCGAGAGCGGCGAATACCGCGAAGCACGCTTTCACGTTCGCGGCGCCGTCACCTAAGGAACCATGCGATGCCCAGCGAAAAAGACCTAGCCTATTCGCCTAGCCACTTCGCTCACGCGTTCGAGGCCACCCTCGACCGCCAGGCAAGCGCTGGGCAGGCGCTGGTTCGTCAATGCCAGCCCGCCTTTCATCAGGCGGGCAGCGATCCAGCAACGGGCTTTCACCTATTCGTTCCCGAGGGCGCCGGTCCTTGGCCCCTGATGGTGTTCATCCACGGCGGCTACTGGCAGCAGCTCGACCACACCGCGACCGATTTTCTCGCCCAGCGTTATCTCGCCAAGGGAATGGCCTTCGCCTCCCTGGGCTATGGCTTGGCACCGAACACGTCGATCAAGACGATGGTCGCGCAGTGCGTTGCGGGGCTTAGCGCCGCCACCGAGGCGTTGGATGCACGCGGCGGCGCCGAGCGTATCCTGCTGGGCGGCCATAGCGCGGGCGCGCAGCTGGCCTTCTGGACGGCTATCGAAAGCGCACCGCGCATTCGTGCCAAACTTCACGAGCTTTTGCTGGTCAGCGGGGTCTATGATCTCACGCCGCTGGTGGATACCTACGTCAACGACGCGCTGGGGTTGAGCCTCGCTCAAGCGCGTGAGCTGAGCCCGCTGTATGGGCCGCTTGCCGCCGTGCCGCCCTCGCGTGTGGTCATCGCCGAAAACGATCCGCCCACCTTTCACCAACAGGCAGACCACTTGGTAAAAGCGCTCGCCCAGGCGTACGTTCCGGTCGAGCGGCTCTTTATCCCAGAACGGGATCACTTCGATGTGTTGGAGTATCTCTAACTTACCCACGCTTGCTCGCTCGCACTAACGCCGCGCTGGTGAGCACGCGAGTAGCAAGCGCTCAATCGCTG
The DNA here is from genome assembly GCF_024790395.1 of Halomonas dongshanensis. GTDB lineage: Bacteria > Pseudomonadota > Gammaproteobacteria > Pseudomonadales > Halomonadaceae > Vreelandella > Vreelandella dongshanensis. Next base: position 294,368 of record NZ_JAJISC010000005.1, on the reverse strand, counting down.
TAGATACCCGGCGCATTCGACGCGGCAAACGCCCAGCACTCGTGAATATCTACCGTCAAAGTGCGCCCTTCCGAGAGCGGGGGTAGCGCGTCGCGGGCGAAGAAATCGGCGGCATCGGTTTCGTTGTTGGGCACGAACGCGCCACCCTCGTGGGTACAGACGTAGAACAGCTTATAAATGTGATCCGGTGAGTAGTAAGCGTAGGGGTGCAGGCTGCGGTCTTTGAGCATGGCAAGCCTTGGACTGCTCGCCCGATGGCCGGACTCTTCGAAGATCTCCTTCAACACGCCTTCGCTCGGGCTTTCGTTGACGTCTGCCCAGCCGCCGGGCAGCGTCCAGCGGCCATCCTTGATCTCGCGCACCAAGAGAACCCGGCCAGCCTCATCGAAGACGGCACCGCGCACGTCCACCTTTGGCGTTGCGTAGCCCTTGTCGGGAATGATCAGCTGCTCGATCTTCTCGATGGGCACATCCCCCAGTACGGCAAACATCTGGTTAGTCAACGCCTCCAACTGCCGGTAACGCTCCAGCTCGTACTTGTTATCGGTATAAGTCTGCCCGGTTTGCGCAATGGCGCGAAGGGATTTGGCAAAGGCGAGCCAGTCGTGGGGCATAGCGTTCATCCTTGTGTCTGCTGCAGGTAGGTTCGCCCCCAGTCTAGCGGATCGAATGCCACGACGAGCCCCTCTTGCGCCATGCTCATGTTGTAAGAGGTTTTAAGAGTCGAAGTAAGAGTCGTTGTAAGAGGCAGCGCAGAGCGCCATGATAACGGCAAATCGGGCCTACCTCTTTTCACCCAATTGATACGACGATGACGATGCACTGGATTCTCGGCGCTGGCGCCATTGGGCGGCTTTTGGCACACTCGCTCTCGCCCACGACAACGACCTTGCTAATAGGCCGCCGCGCGCTACCCGCCCGGCAGGTTTTGACCTCGCCCAATGGCGAATCATGCACGCAGTCGCTACGCGTGCTGACCGCTGCCGAGCTCTCCCTCGAGGCGCCTGCGCCACCCCACTACGTTCATATCGCGACCAAAGCCATGGCCGCCGAGGCGACGCTCGATGCCATCGCTTCCCTTCTGCCGCCTTCAACCCCGCTAGTGCTTTGGCAAAACGGCTTTTTAGCCCAGCCAAGGCTGACCCAAAGATGGGCAGGCCCGGTACTCTGCGCTACCACGACCGAAGGTGCTTATGTAGTGAGTGAGGCGCACATCGTGCATGCCGGCCGTGGGCATACGTTTGTAGGAGACTTGCATCGTCGTTACGCGGCACTGGCACAAGCGCTGGCGTCATGCTTAAGCGGTGCCAATATGGCGGCTACGGCGGTGGACGATATTCGCGATCGCCTATGGCAGAAATTGGCCGTGAATGCCGCAATCAACCCGCTGGTGGCGCTGCACGGCATACGTAACGGCGAGCTACGCGCCGCACCCTATGCGGCGCGGGTCGAGGCGGTCATTGCGGAGGTTGCCGCGATAATGCAGGCCGAAGGCATTGCATCGCCGAACAGCGAAGAGCACCTGGCCGCTTGGCGTGCGTTGGTGTGGGGTGTAATCGCGCGCACGGCGAACAACAAAGCCTCCATGCTGCAGGATGTAGAGGCGGGTCGTGTGACCGAGCGCGAAGCGATATTGGCGCCATTGATCGCAGCAGGCAGACGGCACGCACTTCCGTGCCGCGTTTTAACGTCGCTAGATGACGCCCTGGCCAAGATCGAGCCTTGAGTAACGCAAAAACCTAGGCGCCATGGCCGACCATCAGGTTACCGGAATCATCACGACCTTTTGAAACCCAGAGCGCTTGGTGAGGGCATCGTACCAGCGCTGCAGGTTCGGGCGCGGCTGCCACTCAAGGCCACAGTTCCATAGGTTATACACGAAGGGGGCAACGCTGATATCGGCAAGGCCAAACGCCTCACCGCCAAGCCAAGCGTGCTTAGCCAGGGCATCGTCGAGCAGCGCGAAGTGAGCCTCCAACGCCTGCTGACCGGCCTGAATCTGGGCGCTGTCGCGCTGCTCGGCGGGGGTACGAATGTGCGCCAGCAATACCACACGGTGGGCAGGCGAGAGCGTGGCGCTGGACCAATCCATCCACTTCTCGGCACTCGCCCGCGCCACCGGGTCGTCGATCCAAAGCGCATTGGGGGCATACTGCGCCGCAAGGTAGCGCACGATGGTGTTGGACTCCCATAGCAGCGCATCGGTGGCATCGTCACGCAGTAGCGGCACCAAGCCATTGGGGTTCATCTTCTTGAAGTCGGCGGTATCGTTGATGCCGAACTGCCCGCCTGCCTGAATCTGCTCGAAGGCGAGATCGAGCTCGTGCAGCACCCACATGACTTTCTTGACGTTGGTCGAGTTCTTACGGCCCCACAGCGTGATCATGGCAATCCTTGTTTTATCATGACGTTGTAAAGGCTACGAGTGTGCCTCGCCTCCCAGAGACTGACAAGCACCCTTCATGCCTCATCCGCCCCCTGATAAAACGTCATCAAGCTCGAAAAGTCGCGTTTACCATGGCCCCCTGCCTTGTGCAGAGTGAACAGCGCACGGGCGGCGGAGCCCATGGGGATGGCGGCGGCGCTTTGCTGACTGATATCGGTGGCAAGGCCCAAATCCTTGATCATCAAATCGACCTGGAAGCCCCCCTGGTAACCCTTCGACGCCGGAGCGTTCGCCATGACGCCGGGATAGGGATTGTAGACGTTGAGCGCCCAGTTGCCGCCGGAGCTCTGCTTCATGATCTCGGAAAGTACGGCGGGGTCGAGGCCGTTTTTTACTCCCATGTTGATCGCCTCGCAGGTGCCCGCCATTAGCACCGCCAATAGCATGTTGTTACACGCCTTGGCGATTTGCCCCGCGCCGTGATCACCGGCGTGGAAGATATTCTTGCCCATGGCCGCCAGCAGCGGCTGGGCGCGCTCGAACTGAGCCGCATTGCCACCGACGATGAAGGTCAGCGCGCCCGCCTGGGCGCCGCCCACGCCGCCGGATACCGGGGCATCGATGAAGCCAATGCCGCGCTTCTGCCCTTCGCGGGCCACGAAACGTGCGGTTTGGGCATCGATGGTCGAGCAGTCGATCACCAGCGTGCCTTCGTCGAGCACGTCGAATAGCGCCTCTTCCTGCTCGACGTAGAGACTCCGCACATGCTGGCCCGCTGGCAGCATGGAGATGACCACCTCAGCGCCTTCGCTTGCATCAACTGCCGAGCGCGCCACCTCACAGCCTGCGCGCCGCGCTTCTTCCAGGGCAGGTGCTGCTAGATCGAAGGCGCATACCGCGTGCCCCGCCTTGGCCAGGTTGGCCGCCATTGGCCCACCCATGTTGCCTAGCCCTATAAATGCCACCTTGCTCATAACGCGCTCCTTGTTGTTGTCCGCATCGCCTGACGTTGTGGGGTGAGCTTGCCCCGGCCTAGCGGCCGAGGTCGTGAAGGGGGTTACGCTCCCAGGGTTCGCGCATTAGCTCTTCGATATAGGCGTCTTCCACATCGCTTACCTCGGTATAGGTCCACGCCGGTTGACGATCCTTGTCGACCAGCAGCGCCCGCACCCCTTCGGGAAACTCGCGGTGGCGGCAGCACTGCACCGATAGCGCAAGCTCGGCGCGAAACACCTCGGCCAGCGACATATGCCGCGCGCGCTTTAACTGGGCATCGATCAAGCGAATCGAGACGGGACTTCCGTGGGCCAGCGTCGCCTGGGCCTTTTGCAGCCAGGGCGCTTCGCTTTCGGCGCGTAGAATCGCCGCTACCGTCTGCTCGGTGGTGTCGTGATCCATCATCGCGCGAAGGTGTTCGTCGGCCTCTTTGATGGGGGAAGAAAGCGTTTGGAACGCAGGCCGCGAGGCCTCTTCGAGCTCGCGCAGGGTGGCGTTGACGACGCCGTGGGCATCGGTGTGCTCTCCCTCACCCCAGGCCGCGCGCTTGAGCTGATCGATTAGCGCCTCACGCTGGCTACTCTCGATGCCACGGTCGGCAAGCCCAAGCCAGAGCGCATCGCGGGCGTTGACCGGGCTTCCCGTCAGCGCTAAAAAACGCCCGATGGCGTGAGGCAGGCGGTTGAGAAACCAGCTGGCGCCGACATCCGGGTAAAGCCCGATAGTGACTTCGGGCATTGCCAGGCGCGAGGTTTCGGTCACCACCCGGTGGCTGCTGGCGCTGAGTAGCCCCATACCGCCGCCCATGACGATGCCGTTTCCCCAACAGATGATCGGTTTGGGGTAGGTATGCATGTAGTAGTCGAGGCGATATTCACGCTCGAAAAAGCGCTCTGGAAAGTCCGGCTCGCCCTCACCCACGATCGCACGGTAAAGATTGACCACATCGCCCCCGGCGCAAAATGCCTTGTCGCCTTCGCTATCCAACAGCACCGCTTGCAGCCGCTCGTCGCTGGCCCAGCGTTCGAGCTGAGGCAGAATGAGATCGATCATGTCGAGCGTCAGCGCATTGAGCGAGCGCTCGGCGTTGAGCCTGATTTCGCCAATGCGGTGGCCATCGGCGGTGGCATGTTCGATGAATGTCACATACTCCATGTTCACGTTTACCCTCTCCGTTAGAATTCGGCAGCGCCTTCGGTCAGTACGCGGCGGGCCACGATCAGGCGCATGATCTCGTTGGTGCCTTCGAGTATGCGATGCACGCGGGTATCGCGCACGTGGCGCTCCAAGGGGTATTCGCGAATGTAACCGTTGCCACCGTGAAGCTGGAGCGCTTCGTCGCACACCTTGAAGCCTACGTCGGTGGCAAAGCGCTTGGCCATGGCGCAGTAGGCACTGGCCTCGGGGTGGCCGTCGTCGAGCTTGCACGCCGCCATCCGCACCAGCTGGCGCGCGGCGACAAGCTCGGTGACCATGTCGGCCAAGCGAAACTGTAGCCCCTGAAACTCGGCCAGGCGTTTGCCAAACTGGTGGCGCTCGCGCAGATAGTCACGCGCGGCGTTGAGCGCCTGCTGAGCGGTACCGAGCGAGCAGGTAGCGATATTGATGCGCCCGCCGTCGAGCCCTTTCATGGCAATCTTGAAGCCTTCGCCCTCCTCGCCCAGAAGGTGACCAAGCGGCACGCGGACGTTATCGAAGTTCACCATACGCGTAGGTTGGCTGTTCCAGCCCATCTTCTCCTCTTTACGCCCGTAGCTGATGCCGGCGCTATGAGCATCGACGATAAAGGCGCTGACGCCGCCCGCCCCCTCGCCGCCGCTGCGCGCCATCACTACGAGCACATCGGTGCTCCCGGCGCCAGAAATGAAGATCTTGCTGCCGTTGAGAACGTAGGCGTCACCGTCGCGTGTTGCGCTGCTCTTGAGCGCGGCGGCATCCGACCCCGCCCCTGGCTCGGTCAGGCAGTACGAACCCAAAAGCTCGCCGGTCGCCAGGCGCACGCCCAGATCGTCGACCACCTCATCGCGGCCAAAGCGTGCGACCATCCAGGTCACCATGTTGTGAATGGTGAGATAGGCGGTAGTGGAGGTGCAGCCCATGGCGAGCTGCTCGAAGATGATGCTGGCGTCCAGACGCGAAAGGCCAAGCCCGCTCACTCGCTCGGGGGCATAGAGCGAGCAGAACCCAAGCTCACCGGCGCGCTTGATCACCTCGACGGGAAAGTGCGCCTCGCGGTCCCACTCTGCCGCGTGGGGTGCAAGCTCGCGGTTGGCAAAATCGCGCGCCATATCGGCAAAGGCGACCTGGTCGTCGTTCAACTCGAAGTTCATACGGCTCTTCTCCGCCGCGCCCGGGCGATGTACCGCCTGCCGAGCGCTTCGTTGTTATTGGTTGAGTGCTAATCGTCGGTGTTCGGCCATGAACAAAATCCAGCGTTTGACTGCCACCATGACGCACGTTGACGTTAACGTTAACTTATTACGCTGCTAGAGAAGGCGCAACCACGCCAGGCTCGACTTTGGCCGTAGACTCACAGAGCGCTGACACGCCCTATTTGAAATTCTTGCGGTAGAGTTTGACCGCTTCGCCGACGATGCCGCTGCGAAAGCTTAGAACGCAGAGCACGAAAATGGCGCCTAGCACCACGTCCACCCAGTTGCCCAAAGGCGATTGGGCCAGCATGTGCTGTAGGCTCACGACCAGGCTCGCCCCGACCAGCGGGCCAAAAAGCGTGCCGACACCGCCAAGTAGGGTCATCAGAATCACCTCACCGGACATGTGCCAGTGGGCATCGGTGAGCGAGGCAAGCTGGAATACCAGCGTTTTAGTAGCACCGGCAAGCCCTGCCAGCGCGGCCGAGATCACGAAGGCCACGAGCTTGTAGGCGTCGGCGTTGTAGCCTAGCGATACGGCGCGGGGTTCGTTTTCGCGAATGGCTTTTAGCACCTGGCCAAAGGGTGAGTGCACGGTGCGCCAGATGAGTAGAAAACCGAGCAGGAAGACGCCGAAAACGAAGTAGTACATGCTCAAATTGCCGCGCAGGCTGATCACGCCAAAGAGCTCACCACGCGCCACCCCATGCAAGCCATCCTCGCCGCCGGTGAACGGCGCCTGGAGATACCCAAAGAACACCAATTGGGCCAGCGCTAGCGTCACCATGGCAAAGTAAATGCCCTGGCGGCGAATAGACAGCACGCCAAAAAGGGCGCCCAGCACCGTCGCAGCAAGCGTGCCTGCCAATATGCCGAGCTCCGGGGTAAGCCCCGGGTGGCTCGCCAGCAAGTAGCCGGTGACATAGCCGCCGGTGGCGAGAAAGGCCGCATGGCCGAACGAGAGCAGCCCTACGTAGCCCAGCAGGAGGTTGAAGGCGCAGGCGAAGAGCGCAAAGCAGAGAATCTTCATTAAAAAGACCGGATAGACGAACAGCGGCGCAACGAGCCCCAGCGCCAAGAGCGCCAGGTAGAAAGCGCCGTGGCGCAGGCGTTCGCGGCGCCTGCGGGCCGCCACCGCCGAGGGTAGCGCGCCAGCGGCGGTGTCGATGGGCTGGCTCATGGCTAGGCCTCCTTACCAAAGAGTCCTGCCGGGCGCAGCAGGAGTACGAGAATCATCACCAAGAAGATCACCGTATTGGCGGCCTCGGGGTAGTACACCTTGGTTAGCCCTTCGATCACGCCCATCGCGAGACCAGTGACGATCGCTCCCAAAATCGAGCCCATGCCGCCGATTACCACCACGGCGAAGACCACGATCAAAAGGCTCGACCCCATGGTCGGCGAAACGGGATAGAGCGGCGCGGCCAATACCCCAGCAAAGGCCGCAAGCCCCACGCCAAAACCGTAGGTCAGGGTGACCAGCAGCGGCACGTTGACGCCGAAAGCCTGCATCAGCGCGGCGTTTTCGGTACCCGCGCGCAGGTAGGCCCCCAAGCGCGTGCGCTCGATCATGAACCAGGTGAATAGGCACATCCCAAGCGCTGCCACGAGCACCCAGGCGCGATAAGTTGGCAGGAACATGAAGCCCAGATTGAGCCCACCTTGCAACGCCTCGGGCGTGGCATAGCGCGCGCCCGATACGCCAAAGAAGTTGACCAAGGTGCCCTCGAAGATCAGCGCCAAACCGAAGGTCAACAGCAGCCCATAAAGATGATCGAGATGGGCGATACGGCGCAGCAAGAAGCGCTCGAGCAGCATCCCTAGCCCACCGATCACCAGCGGCACCAAGACCAAAGCCGCCCAGTAGTTGGTGCCGAAATAGCGCATGCTCAAAAGGGCCGCGAAAGCGCCCAGCATGTACTGGGCGCCATGGGCAAAGTTGACGATCTTGAGCAGGCCAAATATCACCGCGAGGCCCAGACTCAACAAGGCGTAGAAAGCCCCATTGACCAGCCCCAGCGTCAGCTGGCCCATGAACACGGCGATGGGCACACCCAGTAGTGTTGTCATACCGCCCCCAACAGAAAATCAGCGATTGACCAGCTTGCACTGGCTCTCGGTAAGGGGGCGGTAAGCCTCTTCGGCGGGAATGGTGCTGAGAATCTCGTAGAGATCCCACTCGCCGGTAGAGGCTTCGGGCGTTTTGACCTGGGCCAGATACATGTCGTGCACCATACGACCATCTTCACGAATGCGCCCGTTACGCGCGAAGAAGTCCTCGATGGGCGCCTCGGCCATCGTAGCGCGCACGGTCGCGGGGTCGTCGGTGTCGGCTGCCTCTACTGCCTGAAGATAGTGCATGGTGCTCGAGTAGATGCCCGCCTGAACCATGGTCGGCATACGTCCCACCTCATCGAAATAGCGCTGGGCCCATTCGCGCGAGGCCTCATCCATGTCCCAGTACCAGCCGGTGGTGAGCAGCAGCCCCTGGGTATCGTCGAGACCCATGGCGTGAACGTCGTTGAGGAAGACCAAGAGCCCGGCGAGCTGCTGCCCGCTCTGGGTGAGGCCGAACTGGCTCGCCGCCGTGATGGCGTTGACCGTATCGGCCCCGGCGTTGGCCAAGCCGACGATACTCGCCCCCGATCCTTGGGCTTGCAGAATGTACGAAGAAAAATCGCTGGTAGGGAACGGGTGGCGCACACTACCGACGATCTCGCCACCGTTCTCCTCTACCACCTTGGTGACATCGGCTTCGAGAGCGTGGCCGAAGGCGTAGTCGGCGGTAAGCAGGAACCAGCTATCACCGCCCTGCTCGACGATGGCCTTGGCCGTGCCGTTGGCCAGAGGATAGGTATCGTAGACCCAATGAATGTGATTGGGCGTGCAGTGCTCGTTGGTGATGCTCGATGCCGCCGCGCCAGACACGATCCCAAGCCCACCGTTCTCCTCCAACACCCTTGTTGCGGCGATGACCACCGAAGAGGCCACCAGCCCCGCGACCAGATCGACGTTGCGCTGATCGATCCACTCGCGCACCGTATTGGCACCTACATCAGCGCTGTTGCGATCATCAGCGCTGAACACCACGATGGGTGCGCCGTTGACGCTACCGCCGAAATCGGCCACGGCCATCTCAAGTGCTGCAAGCCCACCTGGGCCGCCCAGATCGCGGTAGGTACCGGACATATCGGCAAGATAGCCAATGCGAACTTCGCCATCGCTGATCTCGGCCTGAGCGCTGGCCATGACGGCAAGCGAGACCAAGGCGACAGCCACGGTTAGCGGTTTTTTATGTAGGTTCATGTGCGTCTCCCGGCCTTGCGGCCTCGATGTTGAGTTGTTGTTATTACGTTGGTTGCTTTCTTACATGACGACGTTTATACGCCCAGCAGCGCGTTGAGGCGCTCGCGCTTGGCGTCGAGCTCGCCGGGGGTGATCTCATCGACGATGGTGCCGTGCTCCATGACCAAATGCCGATCCGCCAGCGGCGCGGCGAAGCGGAAGTTCTGCTCGACCAGAATGACGGTCATGCCACGCGCCTTGAGGGCGGCAAGGACCTCGCCGAGTTTCTGCACGATGACCGGCGCAAGCCCCTCGGTGATCTCATCGAGCAGCAGTAGCTGCGCGCCGGTGCGCAGGATACGTGCCATGGCCAGCATTTGCTGCTCGCCGCCGGATAGGCGCGTGCCCTGGCTCTTGCGCCGTTCGTGCAGGTTGGGAAACATGGCGTAGATATCATCGAGACTCATGCCACCCGAGCGCACGGTGGGCGGCAGTAGAAGGTTTTCGTGCACGTCGAGGCTGGAGAAGATGCCGCGCTCTTCGGGGCAGTAGCCCACTCCCAGGCGGGGGATATGGTGGGGTTTGAGCCTTAGTGTTTCGCGCCCGTCGATGACCACCGAACCGGTGCGGCGCCCTACCATGTTCATGATCGCCTTGAGCGTGGTACTGCGCCCGGCGCCGTTACGGCCAAGCAGCGTCACTAGCTCGCCGCGCTTCACCTCGAAATCGACCCCGTGGAGGATGTGTGACTCACCATAGAAGGCGTGGAGATTTTGAACACGCAGTGCAGCGCCGCTAGACGTCATGCGCGCACCTCCAGCGCATCCGGCTCTGGGGCTTCGCGGCCCATGTAAGCTTCGCGCACGCGAGGGTCGCTTGACACCATGGCGTAGTCGCCTTCGGCCAGAATCGCCCCGCGCGCAAGCACGGTAATGCGATCGCACAGGCGGCTCACTACGCTCAAATTATGCTCGACCATTAGTACGGTCCTCCCCACGGACACCCGTTTGATTAGCGCGACGATACGGTCGACATCCTCGGCCCCCATGCCTTGAGTCGGCTCGTCGAGCAGCATGACGCTGGGGTCGAGAGCAAGGGTCGTCGCCACTTCAAGCGCGCGCTTGCGCCCGTAGGGCATTTCGGTAGTAAGCGTATGGGCATAGGCCGCCAGCCCCACTTCATCGAGCAGCGCCAGTGCACGCTCATCGAGCACGTTCAGCGTGCGAGCAGATTTCCAGAAATGAAACGACGTCCCCAAGCGGCGCTGCAGCGCGACGCGCACGTTTTCAAGCGCGGTCATATGGGCAAAGACCGCTGAGATCTGAAAAGAGCGCACGATGCCGCGCCGTGCGATTTCGTTGGGTTTGAGGGTAGTGATGGCCTCACCGCGATAGAGAATCTCGCCGCGCGTGGGGGGTAAAAACTTGGTGAGTAGGTTGAACACCGTGGTCTTGCCCGCCCCATTGGGGCCTATCAGGGCGTGCACGTGGCCCTCTTGCACGCAAAGATCGACGCTATCGACGGCGGTGAAGCCACGAAAGCTCTTGGTCAACCCGCGGGTCTCGAGAACGGGCGTATCTACTTGCATGGGCCAGCCTCTTCGTTGTTGTTATTAAGCGCTGCTTTTTTCAATACGGCTTCGTTGACCTATACGTAAGCTGCCAGTGAAAGCTAGCAATCAACGCGGCGCCGTGACAACTACAACTTTGGTCACAGCGCACTCGCCCTCAATCGCTATCAAAATAAAATACATTAAATTTCAATTATTTATCACGAAACAAGAAAAATCAGCATAGAGATCCTTCATCTTTACGTTAACGTAAACTTGTTTTAGCCTCATTCAGAGTGTTCCATGAGGCTTTTGCTATCAAGAGTCCACGCATGAGCAAGACGTACTCCATCAGCGAGCTGGCCAACGAGTTCGATGTCACCACGCGCAGCATTCGTTTCTACGAGGATCAGGAACTGCTACGCCCGGCGCGACGCGGCCAAACGCGCATTTACAGCAGTAAGGATCGCGTTCGCCTCAAGCTTACGCTGCGCGGCAAACGCTTAGGGCTTTCCCTTGCCGAGATACGCGAGCTGTTTTCGTTATGGGACGAGACACGCAGCGGTAGCGAAAAGCAGCTGCATCTCATGTTGAGCAAGATTCAGGAGCGCCGTGCTGCTCTGGAACAGCAGATGAAAGACATCACCATGGTGCAGCTAGAGCTCGAAAGCGCGGAGATACGCTGTCGTCAAGCGCTCGAAGAGCTGCACCAGAAACAGGAGGAGGAAGCGCCCTAGCCACTGAGCGCCGACGTGGGTTTCTCCACCACGCGGGATGTAACAACGAACCATGCCAACAACGAACAATGACCTAAGGTAGCCGACCATGATCACGCCCTACACGGAACTCAATTTTGGCCTGGACGACGAGCTCAACATGCTACGTGAGCAGGTCAACGCCTTTGCCGCCGAAGAGATCGCCCCCCGCGCCGCCGAGATCGACGCCAGCAACGCGTTTCCCAGCGATTTGTGGCGTAAGTTCGGTGACTTGGGCTTGCTTGGCGTGACCGTGCCTGAGGAGGATGGCGGCAGCGGCATGGGCTATCTCGCCCACTGCATCGCCATGGAGGAGATCTCGCGGGCCAGCGCCTCGGTCGCGCTCTCCTACGGCGCCCACTCCAACCTCTGCGTCAACCAAATAAAGCTCAACGCCACCCCCGAGCAGAAAGCCAAGTATCTGCCACGCCTGCTAAGCGGCGAGCACGTCGGGGCGCTGGCCATGTCGGAGCCGGGCGCAGGGTCGGACGTGGTATCGATGAAGCTGCGCGCCGAAAAGCGCGACGGCGGCTACGTGCTGACCGGCAACAAAATGTGGATCACCAACGGGCCCGATGCCGACGTTCTGGTGGTCTACGCCAAAACCGACCCGGCGGCGGGTTCCAAGGGCATCACCGCGTTCATCATCGAGAAAGGCATGCCGGGTTTTAACACCGCGCAAAAGCTCGACAAGCTCGGCATGCGCGGCTCCAACACCTGCGAGCTGGTGTTCCAGAAGTGCGAGGTACCCGAGGCCAACGTGTTGGGTGAGGTCAACAAAGGCGTGCGCGTGCTGATGAGCGGACTGGATTTCGAACGCACCGTTTTGGCCGCAGGTCCCATCGGCATCATGCAGGCCGCGATGGACGTAGTGGTGCCCTACCTTCACGAGCGCAAGCAGTTCGATCAGCCGATCGGCGAGTTCCAGCTGGTGCAGGGCAAAATCGCCGATATGTACACCACTCTGAACGCCTGCCGCGCCTATCTGTATGCCGTCGCAGGCGCCTGTGATCGCGGTCAAACCTCGCGCAAGGATGCCGCCGGGGTGATTCTCTACTGCGCCGAAAAAGCCACTCAGGTAGCGCTCGATGCCATACAGCTCCTGGGCGGTAACGGCTACATCAACGAATACCCCACCGGGCGACTGCTGCGCGATGCCAAGCTCTATGAGATCGGCGCGGGCACCAGCGAGATTCGCCGCATGCTAATCGGTCGTGAACTCTTCAACGAGAGCCGCTGAGAACGCCTATGAGCCAGCTAACGAGCCAGATCAATCCGCGCAGCGATACCTTCAAGGCCAACGACGCCGCCATGCGCGCCGAAGTCGACAAGCTCTACGCCTTGACCGCCACCATCGCCAAAGGCGGCGGCGACAAGGCGCGCCAGCGCCACGAAGCGCGCGATAAACTCTTCGTGCGCGACCGCATCGACCACCTTGTGGACGAAGGCGCGCCCTTTCTCGAACTCTCGGCGCTGGCCGCCCATGGCGTCTATGACAGCGACGTGCCTGCGGCGGGCATCGTCACCGGCATCGGCCAGGTATCGGGGGTGGAGTGCGTCATCGTCGCCAACGACGCCACGGTCAAGGGCGGCACCTATTTCCCCCTTACGGTGAAAAAGCACCTGCGCGCCCAGGAAGTCGCCCGCAAGCATCGACTGCCTTGTATTTACTTGGTCGATTCCGGCGGCGCCTTTTTACCTCGCCAGGACGATGTCTTTCCCGATCGCGACCACTTTGGGCGCATCTTCTACAACCAAGCGACGCTGTCTGCCGAAGGCATCCCTCAGATCGCCGTGGTCATGGGTTCCTGCACCGCTGGGGGCGCTTACGTCCCCGCCATGGCGGACGAATCGATCATCGTGCGCGAACAGGGCACCATCTTTCTTGGCGGCCCGCCGCTGGTGAAAGCAGCCACGGGCGAGAGCATCAGCGCCGAAGCGCTGGGCGGCGCCGAGGTACATACCCGTATCAGCGGCGTGGCCGATCACTTCGCCGAAAACGACGCCCATGCGCTCCAGCTTGCTCGCGCCTGCGTGGCGCGGCTCAACTGGCAAAAGCGCGGCGCCCTCGCCGTTCAGGCGCCCAAGCCGCCACGGCTCGATCCCGATGAGCTCTACGGCATCGTCGGCGTCGATTTGAAAAAGCCTTTTGATGTGCGCGAAGTGATCGGACGCCTCGTCGACGACTCCGCCTTCGACGAGTTCAAACGCCACTACGGCGACACCCTGGTGACCGGCTTTGCCCATCTGCACGGTCATCCCATCGGCATCGTCGCCAACAACGGCGTGTTGTTCTCGGAAAGCGCGCTGAAAGGAGCGCACTTCATCGAGCTTTGCGCACAGCGAAAAATCCCCCTGGTGTTTCTGCAAAACATCACCGGCTTCATGGTCGGCTCCAAGTACGAGCACGAAGGGATCGCCAAGCACGGCGCCAAGCTCGTGACCGCCGTGGCCTGCGCTCGCGTACCCAAGTTCACCGTACTGATCGGCGGCAGCTTCGGGGCGGGCAACTACGGCATGTGCGGCCGCGCCTTCGACCCACACCTGCTGTTCATGTGGCCCAATGCGCGCATTTCGGTGATGGGCGGCGAGCAGGCTGCGGGCGTACTTGCGCAGGTGAAACGCGAGCAGTTCGAGCGCGAAGAAACGCCCTGGTCGGCCGCCGAGGAGGAGGCGTTCAAGCAGCCGGTACGCGCGCAGTACGAGCACCAGGGCCATCCCTACTATGCCAGTGCCCGACTGTGGGACGACGGCGTCATCGACCCCAAGCAGACGCGCGACGTGCTGGGCCTGGCACTGGCTGCCGCGCTCAACGCCGAGATCGAAGAGACGCGCTTTGGCGTGTTCCGCATGTAAGCCTGTAATAGGCATGTAAGGAGACGCCATGGCTCACTCACTTGATTCTTCCGTCACGCTCGATATCGATGCCCAGGGCGTGGCTCGCCTCACCCTTGACCGCCCCGAGCGCCACAACGCCTTCGACGATGCGCTGATCTCAACCATCAACGCGCATTTGGAAAGGCTTCACCGCTTGGCAGCTACGGGCGAGGTACGCTTGGTGCTGCTGGGCTCCACCGGCAAAAGCTTCTCGGCCGGGGCCGACCTGCGCTGGATGCAGCGCATGGTCGACTACGATCTCGCCGACAACCTCGCCGACTCCCGCGCCCTGGCGCAGATGATGCACGCCCTCGATACCCTGCCCTGCCCAACGCTCTGCCGCGTCCACGGCGCCGCCTTTGGCGGTGCCGTGGGCCTAGCCGCCTGCTGCGATATCGTCATCGCCGCTGAGAGCGCCATTTTTTGTCTTTCGGAAGTCAAGATCGGCCTTTCGCCTGCGGTCATCAGCCCCTACGTACAGCGCGCCATTGGCGCGCGGCAGATGCGCCGCTACGCGCTAAGCGGGGAAACCATGACCGCCCACACGGCAGAAACGCTTGGGCTCGTGCATCGCTGCACTGCGCGTGAAGCGCTCGACAGCGCCGTCGACGATGCCATCGCCACTCTGCTTGCCGCCTCACCCCAGGCCCAACGCGCCACCAAGGCGCTGCTCGCCGAGGTAAGCCAGCCAAGCGATGCCGACGCACTGCGCGAGCGCACCTGCGAGGTGATCGCCACGCTTCGCGTCAGCCCCGAAGGGCAAGAGGGGTTGGCAAGTTTCCTGGAAAAACGCCGCCCGCGCTGGGCGTCGTCATCTTCTACGCAGGCCACGCAGGAGTCTCGTTCATGACGCTTGAGCGCACGCCCTTCGACACGCTGCTGATCGCCAATCGCGGTGAAATCGCCTGTCGCGTCATTCGCACGGCTAGGCGTTTGGGCCTTAAGACGGTCGCCGTCTACTCCGATGCCGATGCCCAGGCGCTGCACGTGCGCCAAGCCGATCAGGCCGTGCGTTTGGGTCCGGCACCCGCGCGGGAAAGCTACCTCGCCATCGAGCGCATCATCGAGGCGGCCAAGCGAACCGGGGCCGAGGCGATTCACCCAGGCTACGGCTTTCTTTCCGAAAACCGCCATTTCGTTACTGCGCTTGAGCAGGCGGGCATCTGCTTCGTTGGCCCGCCCGCCAGCGCCATCGCCGCCATGGGCGATAAGTCTGCGGCCAAGGGGCGCATGGCCGATGCCGGGGTACCGCTGGTGCCGGGCTACCACGGCGATGACCAGTCGCCTGCGCGGCTGGCCGAAGAGGCCGAGAAAATCGGCTACCCGGTGATGCTCAAGGCCAGCGCCGGGGGCGGTGGCAAAGGGATGCGCGTGGTCGAAAACGCCGCTGCCTTCCAGGCCGCACTGGAGAGCTGTCGCCGCGAATCTCAGGCCGCCTTCGGCGATGACCGTATGCTCATCGAAAAGTATCTGGTCCAGCCGCGCCACGTCGAAGTCCAGGTCTTCTGCGACCGCTACGGCAACGCCGTTTACTTCTTCGAGCGCGACTGCAGCGTTCAGCGTCGCCATCAAAAGGTCATCGAAGAAGCCCCCGCCCCTGGCATGACGCCGGCGCTGCGCCACGCCATGGGCGACGCCGCCGTGCGCGCGGCACTCGCCATCGGCTACGTGGGCGCGGGCACGGTAGAATTTCTTCTCGATGCCTCCGGCGAGCGCGATGACGCCTTCTATTTCATGGAGATGAACACGCGCCTACAGGTCGAGCACCCGGTCACCGAAATGATCACCGGACAGGATCTGGTCGAGTGGCAACTCAGGGTCGCCATGGGCGAAGCGCTGCCGTGCACCCAGGACGAGCTCGCCATTCAGGGCCACAGCTTCGAAGCGCGCCTCTACGCTGAAGACCCGGCCCAGGATTTTCTACCCGCCACCGGCACCTTAGAGCGCTTTCATCTCGACCTCGACGGCAGTGGACTTACGCTCGATCAGGTGCGGCTGGATAGCGGCGTCGAACAAGGCGACCGCGTTTCGATGCACTACGATCCCATGCTCGCCAAACTGATCGTCCATGGCGTCGATCGAAGCGCGGCCCTGGCCACGCTCAACCGTGCACTTGCCGCCCTCGACGTGGCGGGTGTGGTCACCAACCGGGGCTTTTTGCAAAAGCTTGCCAGCCACCCGGCGTTCAAGCGCGCCGAGCTCGATACCCGCTTTATCGAACGCTACGAAACCACCCTGTTCGCTCCGCCAGCACCCAGCGACGAAGACATCGCCGAGGGCGCACTCTTCGCTCTGCATCTGCTGGAACAAAACCCAGGCAGTTCACCTTGGGCACGCCGCGACGGCTTTCGCCTCAACGCTCCTGCGTGCGTACGCATTGCCCTCGCGCTGCCAGACGCCACCGATACCGGCGTAAATGCTGACTCAAGCCCTGGCTCAGGTGCTTGCATGCACACCGTGACGGCAACGCGCACGCACCCTACCGCCTCGTGGCAGTTGGCCCTCGGCGAGCGCCGCTTCGAAGGCGAATTGAACGCCCTGACCGGCAACGCCGTGGCGCTGACCCTCGATGGCGTGCGCCGCAGGCGCCACGTCAGCCGCGAAGGCGACATCCTGACCTTGACCGCAGAAACGGGTGAGACGCGTCTTCACTGGCAGCGCCTCGATAGCCAACATCACACCTCCCAGGAGGCAGAGTCGAGTCTCACCGCCCCCATGCACGGCACGGTAGTCGCACTACTGGTCGCCCCGGGCGAGCAGGTGGAAAAAGGCATGCCGTTGATGGTGATGGAGGCGATGAAGATGGAGCACACCCTAAACGCTCCTGGCGATGGCAGCGTAGAGCAGTTTCGCTACGCAGCGGGCGATACCGTCGGCCAGGGAGACGTGCTGCTCGATTTCGTGCTCACTGAGACGGAGGCGTAAATGCCCTTACCGACCGAGGTACGCCTGTTCGAGATGGCCCCGCGCGACGGCCTGCAAAACGAGCCGGGTCCCATCGTGCCCACCGCCATCAAGATCGAGCTGATCGAGCGCTTGGCACGCTGCGGTATCCGTCACATCGAGGCGGCGAGCTTCGTTTCACCCAAGTGGGTGCCACAGATGGGCGATGCCGATGCGGTGATGCGCGGCATCACGCGCGCACCCGGGGTGGTCTACTCGGCGCTCACCCCCAACCTGCGAGGGCTGGAAGGCGCACTTGCCACAGGCGTCGAGGAGGTCGCCGTTTTCGCAGCGGCTTCCGAGCGCTTCTCGCAAAAGAACATCAACTGCTCGATCGCCGAGTCGCTTACGCGTTTCGAGCCGGTGCTCGAACGTGCCCAGGCGTCGGGCATTCGGGTACGCGGTTACGTCTCCTGCGTGCTCGGCTGCCCCTATGAGGGCGAGATTGCGCCTCATCAGGTGGCAAGCGTCGCCAAGGCGCTGTCTCAAATGGGCTGCTACGAGGTCTCGCTTGGCGATACCGTGGGCGTGGGAACGCCGCTGGCGGCCAAGCACATGCTCGAAGCGGTCAGCAGGGCGGTGCCCATGAAGCATCTCGCTGCCCATTTTCACGACACCTATGGTCAAGCCATTGCCAATCTCTACGCCGTGCTGGAGGAGGGCTTGAGCGTTATCGATGCTGCAGTCGGCGGGCTCGGTGGCTGCCCCTATGCTAAGGGAGCAGCGGGCAACGTCGCCACCGAAGACGTGCTTTATCTGCTAGAGGGGCTCGGTATTCATACCGGGATCGATCTCGACGAGGTGGTCGATACCGCCTTTTGGATCACCCAGGCGCTCGGGCGCACGCCGAACTCGAAGGTGGCCAAGGCCAAGGGGGCTGGCAAATTAAACGCAACGCAGTGACATCTAAACCAACATACGTTTAGCGCCCGAATATTATTCAGACGTTAGCGCGTTACACCGCTATATCGCATCAGGCCACGCAACGAAGCCAACAACAAGATTACTCAACCGCGCTGGAGATACCTCATGACCCTACAAGCCCCGCCACCTCGCGACCCTGCCGCCCACCCCGACGCACCCCCCAATACGCCCGCCTTACCAAGCTATGCCAGCGGCATTGCCGACAAGCCGCTGCTGGGGATGACCATCGGTGAGAAGTTCGACCAGATCGCCGCCGAGCACGCCGATAACGACGCCCTTATCGTGGTGCACCAAAACGTTCATTGGAGCTACCGCCAGCTCAAGGAGGAGGTCGACCGCTGCGCCCGAGCGCTGCTGGCGCTCGACGTCAAACCCGGCGACCGGGTCGGCATCTGGGCGCCCAACGGCAGTGAATGGACCCTGGTACAAATTGCCACCGCCAAGATCGGCGCCATTCTGGTCAACATCAACCCCGCCTACCGCACGCACGAGCTGGAGTACGCTCTGAACCAGTCCGGCGCGCGCTTTCTGGTCACGGCGGCGGCATTCAAAAGCTCCGACTACCACGCCATGCTGCGGGAACTCGCCCCTGAGCTTGCCCACTGCCCCAAGGGCGCGCTGGCGTCTGCGCAGCTGCCGTCGCTCGAGTGTGTGATCACGCTAAGCCGCGAGGAGCAGCCGGGAATGTGGCGCTGGGAGGAGATGCTGGGCGAAGCCAGGCGCGTCAGCCAAACCGACGTCGATGATCTGCAAGCCACGCTGCAGTTCGACGACCCCATCAATATCCAGTACACCTCCGGCACCACGGGCTACCCCAAAGGCGCTACGCTGTCGCACCATAACATTCTCAACAACGGCTACTTCGTTGCCGACAGCATGGGCTTCACCCACCGGGATCGTCTGGTGATCCCGGTGCCGCTCTATCACTGTTTCGGCATGGTGATGGGCAATCTCGGCTGCCTTACCCACGGCGCCACCATGATCTATCCAAGCGAGGGATTCGAGCCCGGCGCGGTGCTCGATGCGGTCCACAAGTTTGGCGCAACAGCGCTCTACGGCGTACCGACCATGTTCATCGCCGAGCTCGAACACCCCGACTTCGCCACTTACGACCTTTCGAGCCTGCGCACCGGCATCATGGCGGGATCGATTTGCCCAAGCGAAGTGATGCGCCAAGTGATCGGCAAAATGAACATGAAGGGCGTACAGATCGCTTACGGAATGACCGAGACCAGCCCGGTATCGACCCAGACCGGCGCGCAGGACCCGATCGACAAGCGCGTTGCTACCGTCGGACGTACGCAGCCGCACCTCGAAAGCAAGGTGATCGACCCCGGCAGCGGTCGCTTGCTGCCGCGCGGCGAGATCGGCGAGCTGTGCACCCGAGGATATAGCGTCATGCTTGGCTACTGGCGTAACGACAAGGCCACGGCTGAGGCGATCGATGCCAACGGCTGGATGCACACCGGTGATCTCGCGGTGATGGATGAGGCTGGCTACGTACAGATCGTCGGGAGAATAAAGGACATGGTGATTCGCGGTGGCGAAAACGTCTATCCCAAGGAGATCGAGGAGTTCCTCTACACCCACCCGGCGATAGTCGACGTTCAAGTGACCGGCGTTCCCGATAAGAAGTACGGCGAGGAGCTAATCGCCTGGGTGAAGCTCAGCGCTCGCGCCGAAGAGGTCGATGCCGAAGCGCTGCGTGAGTTTTGTCGGGGCAAGATCACCCATTTCAAGATTCCGCGCTACTTCAAATTCGTCGATGAATTTCCCATGACCGTCACCGGCAAGATTCAGAAGTTCAAGATGCGCGAGATCTCCATCGAGGAGTTGGGCCTTACGCGGGAGTGATGCCATGGCAAGCGCGTCTTATCATCGCTATTTTGGCCTGGCCGACGTCGAGCCGCTGTGCCAGCGTATCGCCAAGCGCCACCCAGGCGGCGCTAGCCTGTTCGACTTGGCGCCGCTGGATCAGCTGCATATTGGCGGCCTTGGGGCCTCGCAGCGGCTGATTGCCCGGCTGGACCCGACAACGCACCCACGGCTTCTCGATATCGGTAGCGGCCTGGGCGGGCTTGCGCGGGTGGCAAGCCTTGCCGGGTTCGCCGTCGTCGCGCTCGATATCACGGCGTCATTTTCGTGCTTGAGCGCTCGGCTCAATGCCCTCATGGTAGCGCCCAGCGCGGCCTTTACGCCGCCACAGGCCGTCACGGGTAGCGCCCTCGCCCTGCCCTTTGCCGCGAATACCTTCGACGCCGCTGTCTTTCAGCACAGCCTGCTCAACGTGCCCGATGGCCAGGTGGCGCTCACGGAGTGTCGCCGCGTGCTACACCCAGGCGGACGCCTGGTGCTTCACGAAGTCGTCGAAGGACCACACCCCGAAACACTGCGCTTCCCCGTTCCCTGGTCGTTGGATGGCCAAGGCTCGCACCTTCTCACCCAAGAAACGCTCGAGAAGCTGCTAACGACAAGCGGCTTTACCCTCCAACGAAGCTCGGACCTCACGCCTGAGGCGCTCGCCTGGCGGCGTCATCAGGTGCAAAAAGAAGCTCAGGCAGCGCAAGGGACCGGCGTTGTGAACAAGGTGGAAAAACTCTCTCCCGCGCTGGTATTCGGTCCCTGCTTCGCCGATATGGGCGCCAACTTGGTGGCGAATTTGCAAAATGGTGCGATCAAAGTGGTGGAAATGGAATTAGGTTGCTAATCTGGATGAATTGCCCCGCCCCGATAGGTGTAAGAGGAACGCCTATGAAACGCACCCTATCCGCCCTGCTGTGCAGCGGCTTGCTACTCTCTGGGCTTAGCGCCTACGCCAGCGACGATATCGTCGTGGCGTACGCGGCTCCGCAGAGTGAGCTGATGCGCCTGGATAACGGCGTGGTGCTGGAGGGGAGCGATCTATCCAGCCACGACACCTTCACCAGCGGTTTTCGTGTTACCGCCGGTTTTTCGCCTTGGAACCTACCGCAGCTGGATATCGGCGCTGAGCTTGCCTATCGCGAGAGCGAAGACGTTCCTGTCGGCGCGAGCCGCAATCCGCTCTTGATGGATACGCTAAGCCTAGGCGGCGCGCTGGTGGCCGGGGTACGCCTGGGCGCAGTGAACCTCTATGCCAAATCGGGCCTGACCGAGTGGCGCGGCGATGCCACTAGCCAAGCCAGCGGCGTCGAGGATAGCGGCACCGCTTGGCTACAAGGCTTTGGCGCCACCTACACCTTCAAACGCCTGGTCAGCCGCTTCGAGTACGAACGCATCGACGCCCCCATGCTGAGCCATCTCAACCACGTTAGCGCATCGCTGCATCTGCCCTTCTAACGTTTTGCCTGCCTTATCTTTAGGTATTTTCCCCTCAGGCTTCGCGCTCCGGTGGCGTCCAGAGCGGCACGTCATCGCGTTCGGGCTCGTGCCACTCCTGCTGCATGACACGGCTTAGCGTTTCTTCCAGCTGCATGAACAGTTCGCCGTAATGCGGGCTAAAACGCGCGCTGCCGTCGATCTCTTTCCACGCCTCAAAGAGCTCTTTTTCGCTCGCGCGCTCGTTATCGATGAAGGCCCAGGTCATCTGACGCGCGCGCATGGGGTGAACACCCATGGCGGTCAGGGCGTGGCCGCCGAGCTCGAGCGCCGAATGGTAGGTCTCGCTAATGACATCGTCGGCACCCGCTTCGCGCAGGCGGTAACCGTGGCCGCGGTCGAAGGCGCGAGCGAGCACCCATACGCGCGGATAGTGATGCTTGACGTGAGTCACCAGCGCCACGGCCCGGTCGGGATCGTCGATGGCGACGATCAGCAGACGCGCTTCGTTGATACCTGCGGTTTCGAGCAGATCGCTTCGTGTTGCGTCACCGAAGTAGCTCTTGATACGGATCTTACGCGATAGCTCGATCTGTTCGATTTCATGATCCAGCGCCACGATGGGCACGTTGCTAGCGCGCAGCAAACGGCAAACGACCTGACCAAAACGGCCCACCCCCGCAACGATGACCGGGGCATACTCATCGATGGCGTCAGCCTCGCGCGGCGCATCAGGTGCGCTTTGATAGCGCGGCAGCACCCAACGGTCGTAGGCAATGAACAGAAGCGGGGTCAAAAACATCGTGAACGCCACGATCAGCGATAGCACTTGGGCTAGGTCGGTTGGGATGACGTGGTTGTTGACGCTGTAGGTCAGCAGCACGAAGCCAAACTCACCCGCCTGCCCCAGACTCAGAGCAAAGAGCCAGCGATTACTGCCGCGAATGCGAAATATCACCGCCAGCGCCAGCAGCACTACGCCTTTGATGAGGATGACCGCCACCCCCACCGATAGCACCGTTAGCCACTCGCTCACCAGCACGCCGAAATTGATTCCCGCGCCGACGGTAATGAAAAAGAGCCCCAGCAGTAGCCCCTTGAACGGCTCGATATTGGCTTCGAGCTCGTGTTTGAACTCACTGTTGGCCAGGACCACGCCGCCCAAAAAAGCACCTAACGCTGGAGAGAGGTTGACCAAGCCCATCAGCGCCGCGATGCCGATCACCATCATCAAGGCGGTGGCAGTGAACACCTCCCGCAGCCCTGCGCTGATGACATAGCGAAAGAGCGGCGGCATCAGATAGAAACCGCCGCCAATGACCGCGCCAATCGCCGTTACGACCACCAGCGCATGCGCCCAGCCAGGTAGAGGAGCCACGATGCTCAAGGCACCGTGCTCGGCTTCCCCACCGCCGCTGCCCATCAGTTCGGGCAGCGCCAGTAGCGGAATCAGCGCCAGCATGGGAATGACGGCGATATCCTGAAAAAGCAGCACCGAGAAAGCGTTACGTCCGCCTTCGGTTTTCGCCAGCCCCTTCTCATTGAGGGTTTGCAGCACGATCGCGGTCGAAGATAGCGCCAAAATAAGCCCAATGGCGAGCGCCGTTTGCCAGGTGATTCCCAACCACCACGCCACCCCTGCACCGGCAGCGGCCGTTAGCACCACCTGCAATCCACCCAGCCCCAGCAAGCGAAAGCGCATCGCCCAGAGACTTTTGGGCTCGAGTTCAAGGCCAACTAGAAACAGCATCATCACCACGCCGAACTCGGCGAAGTGTTGGATGGTATTGGTCTCCTGCCCGACTAACCCCAGCACCGGACCAATCAGCACCCCAGCGATCAGGTAGCCGAGCACCGAGCCAAGGCCCGCGCGCTTGGCCAGGGGCACGGCGATGACGGCGGCCAGCAAGTAGATGAAGGCCTGAAGAAAATAGAGGGTCATACACGCTCTCCACGCCCCGCCTAACCAGTAGATGACACGCTCTTATAGGGGAAGCACAAAAAGATAACGGTATAATATTTTACCGCGCAGCGGTAACGCTTAGCGCTTGGGCTTGCCCTGCCTAGAGGGCTTACCCGAGCTGCCCGATGGCCCGCGCTTGGCAGACCGAGCATTCGGCTTTGTCGTAGCCGATTTGTTCCCCGAGCGCGCCGATTTGGCGCCCGGCTTACCAGGCGCTTTAGCGTCAGGCTTACCGCTGACTTTGGGGCCAGACTTGGGGTTGGGCTTGCCTGCTTTCGCACCAGCGCGCGCCTTTTCCGCCTTGGGCGAACGCGTTGATCCTGGCTTGGCCGCGCCGCGTGCCCCGGGCTTAGCCGCCTTACCACCGCGAGCGCTTCTGGCCTTACCCTTGGGCTTGGCGCCGCCTTTGGGCGGCGTGGGAGTGGCATCGGAGTGGGCGGTTAGTTTTTCGAGCGTGGCGATCTCTTTAGGGGTCAAATCGCGCCAGTCTCCTAGCGCCAAATTTCCCAACGCAACGTTCATGATGCGCGTGCGCACCAGTTGGGTGACTTCGAAGCCGAAGTACTCGCACATGCGGCGAATCTGACGGTTCAAGCCCTGTACCAGGGTAATGCTGAAACTAAACGTGCCGGTTTTTTCGACCTGGCACTTTTTGGTCACCTGCCCAAGAATAGGCACGCCGCCCTGCATACCCTGAATGAACTCCTCGTTCACCGGCTTATTGACGGTGACCTGATACTCCTTCTCGTGCTGGTTGTTGGCACGCAGTATCTTGTTGACCAAGTCGCCGTTATTGGTGAGAAAGATCAGCCCTTGGGAGTCCTTATCGAGGCGCCCAATGGGAAAAATGCGTGCGCCATGTTTGACGAACTCGACGATGTTGTCCTTTTCGCTCGCTTCGGTGGTACACACGATGCCGACGGGTTTGTTAAGAGCGATGAGGACCAGGTCCTCCTCCTCCTGA
The DNA here is from genome assembly GCF_024790395.1 of Halomonas dongshanensis. GTDB lineage: Bacteria > Pseudomonadota > Gammaproteobacteria > Pseudomonadales > Halomonadaceae > Vreelandella > Vreelandella dongshanensis. The sequence goes on along the minus strand of NZ_JAJISC010000005.1, from coordinate 270,057 downwards.
GGTTCGATCTCCTGGCCGTTGACCTTGACGAGATCGCCGGCTACGACTTGATCACCGGTAGTGGCACGGCGCCCGTTGATCCACACATTGCCCTGTTCGACGAAGCGATCCGCTTCGCGTCGCGAGCAGAGTCCGCTCTCACTGATGTACTTGTTGATTCGCGTCGATTTACGTAAGGACATGGTACGCCGTAGAGGTAGAAAACACAGAGGTAGGGAACATAGAGATAGAAAACACAGAGCAAGAAGGTATAGAAGTAGAGAAATGTAGCGATAGAACAACAGAAGTCAAAACGCGCCCTGCTAGAACGAGGAGCCGGGCTGCTCGAGAAACGCTGCCTCTTCAGGGGTCGTCTCGCGTCCAAGCAGCGCATTACGGTGCGGATAGCGCTGAAACCGGTCGATGATGGCCTTATGGCGCTGCTCGTAGTCGAGGTTATGCTCGAGCCCCGGCTGATCGAAAAGCACCAGCGCCTGCACGTGGATCAGCGCCGACTCGCTATGCATGTAGGGCATATAGAGAAAGCCCCGCTGCGCTGGGGCAAGTTTGCTATCCACCCCTTGGGCTACGGCTTCCTGCGCCAGCGCCAAGGCCAGCGGGTCCTGAGCAAAGGCGCGGGCGTCTTGGCGAAAGAGATTACGTGAAAACTGATCGAGCACGATGATCTCGGCAAGCCTCCCCTCGGCGCTATCGCGCCACCTATACCCCTCGCAGCGAGCCAGCCGCGCATGCACCTCACCAAAGCGCTTGGCGATCAAGGCATCGAGCGCGGCGTCCTTGGCGAACCACTGCGCAGGCGTAAGCTCGTCGAACCAAAAGGTAAGTACCGCCTGAGCCTCAGTGGGCATGATCGCACTCCTATGCATTAGCGATGAATAAAAAAGCGCCGCCGGTGCGAGCCAGCGACGCCTAAGGCTAGGTTTAGCCGGTGTTGCGTAGGCCTGCGGCGATACCTGCCATGGTCACCATCAAGGCGCGGGATAGATCGGCGCTAATGGCGCCGTCGGCGTCGCGGTTACGCTGCAAGAGCTCGGCCTGAAGGCCGTGGAGAGGGTCGATGTAGGGGTTACGCACATCGATCGCCTGACGAATCAACGGCGTGTTTTCCAACAGCTTCTCCTGCTGGAGAATATCCAGCAGCACGCTCTCTAGACGGATGACCCGCTCGCGCAGCGACTTACCCAGTGCTTTGAGGGAGGGCTCATCGACCAAGCGGTGCTCATAATAGGCGGCTATCGCGGTGTCGGCCTTGGCGAGCAGCATTTCGAGCATGTCGAGGTAGGTGCCAAAGAAGGGCCAACGATCGCGCATCTCTTGCAGCAGCTCGAGACCACCCGGCTCTTGCAAACGTCGGGCGAAGGCTTCGCCACTGCCAAGCCAGGCGGGCAGCATTAGGCGAATTTGCGTCCAGGCGAAGATCCAAGGAATCGCCCGCAAGGTTTCGACGCCGCCATCCTGGCGCCGTTTGGCCGGCCGCGAGCCCAACGGCAAACGCCCAAGTGCTCCTTCGGGCGTAACGGCGCGAAAATAAGGGACGAAATCGGGGTTCTCGCGTACGATGCCGACATAGCCCGCGTGGGCAATATCCGCTAAGCGATCCATCTCCTCGCGCCAGCGCGGCTCGGGGGCCGGAGGCGGTAGCAGCGTGGCTTCGAGCACCGCACAGGCGTAGATCTCCATCGAGCGCAGAGCAATATCGGGCTGGCCGAACTTGAAGCGGATCATCTCGCCCTGCTCGGTGACTCGCAGGCTGCCGTTGACCGATCCCGGCGGCTGCGACAGAATCGCGGCGTGGGCCGGGCCACCACCACGGCCAACGGTACCCCCGCGACCGTGGAACAGCGTCAAATCGACGCCGTGGTTATCGCAGATGGTGACCAGCGCCTCTTGCGCGCGGTACTGCGCCCAGGCGGCTGCCAACTGCCCCGCGTCCTTGGCCGAATCGGAGTAGCCGATCATCACTTCCTGGCGGTCGCGAATCAGCGAGCGGTAACCCGGCAGTGAGAGCAGCCGATCGACCACGGCACCGGCGTGGTCCAAATCGGCCAGCGTCTCGAACAGCGGCGCAATGGGCAGCGACACCGCGCCGCCCACCTCTTTCATCAGCAGCGCCACGGTGAGCACGTCCGACGGCTCACCGGCCATGGAAATGATATAGGTACCCAGCGCCTCGCTGTGCTCCTGAGCGATGACCCTGAAGGTATCGATCACCTCGCGCGACTCCGCCGAGCACTCCCAGCGCCGTGGAATCAGCGGGCGTCGCGAGGTAAGCTCGTCGAGCAAGAACGCCTGACGCTGCTCTTCGTCCCACTCGCGGTAGTTGCCTAGGCCCAAGGCATCGGTCAACTCCTCCATCACCTGAGCATGGCGACCGGCTTCCTGGCGCAGATCGAGCTTGGTCAGCGTCACACCAAAGACCGCCACCCGACGCAGGGTATCGAGCAGCGCGCCGTTGGCGATGGTGTCGAGACCCACATCGCACAGCGAGCGATAGCAAGCGAGCAGCGGCGCATAGAGCTGATCACGGGTTTCGATGATGGCCTCGTCGTCGACGTTACGCCCGTCGAGGCGTGCCTTGGCCCAGTCGCGTGTGGCCTCCACTTTGGTCAATAGACGCTTGAGTAGCTCGCGGTAGGGTTCGGCGGCCTCACCCACTTCGGCGCGCAGCGCGCTATTGGCCTTCCACATCGAAAGCTCGGTCTTGAGCTGTTCGAGATCACGCAGATAAAGATCGGCAGCCATCCAGCGCCCGAGCAGCAGTACTTCGCGCGTCACCTTGGCTGTGACGTTGGGGTTACCGTCGCGGTCTCCGCCCATCCAGGAGGCGTAGCGAATCGGTGCGGCATCGAGGGGTAAACGCTCGCCTGCGGTCTCGAGCAGCAGATTATCGAGATCGCGATGGAAGTCCGGCACGGCCTGCCACAGCGAGTTTTCGATCACCGCAAATCCCCACTTGGCCTCGTCCACCGGGGTCGGGCGCTCGTGGCGAATCTCGTCGGTGTGCCAGGCCTGGCTGATCAGCTCCTCCAACCGCCCTTGGGCGCGAGCGCCGCGCTCGGGGTAATCCTCCGAGCTTTCGATGGCGGTCAGGCACTCGTCGATGGCATCGTACTTCTGGATCAGGGTACGCCGGATGACCTCCGTGGGATGGGCAGTAAGCACCAGCTCGACGCGCATATTGGCCAACGTTTCGACTAGTTTGCGCGGCGAGCTACCGGCCTGCTGGGCGCGTGCGAGCAGCTCACCAAGCGCCGGCTGCATGCCGGGCTTGTAATCCTCTACCCGACGAAAGCGGGCGCGATAGTGCTGCTCGGCGATATTGGCGAGGTTGAGAAACTGGTTGAAGGCACGGGTGACCGGCAATAAATCGCTTTCGGGTAGCTGGCGCAGGTATTCGATCAGCTCGCGCTGGTGCAGCGTTTCGCCCTGACGGCCGTGCTTGGCGTGCGCCCGGATGGTTTCGATCTTGTCGACGAAGCCCTGGCCCAGGTCATCGGCGATGGTGCGCCCAAGACTGTCCCCTAAAATGCGAACGTTCTCGCGAAGCGATTCGTGTAGGTCATGGCTCATACCGGGTCTCCTGTCTGACCGCCAAAAGGGGCGTTGGGTATTTGTTTACAGTGTCTCTATAAGTTATTGCTTTTTCTACTCTTAGCTTGATGAATGTAAACGAAAGTATATAAAAGTAAATCACTTCGGAGCGTAACGCCCACGCGCTTAAGAGCGCTCTTGCACCTTGGCCGTCTGCCAGTGCCGCTCCATCTCCTTAAGGCTTGTCTCGCGGCAGTGCTTACCTTGAAGCGCTAGCTGGGTCTCGACGTAACGAAAGCGGCGTTCGAACTTGGCGTTGGTAGCGCGAAGGCACTGCTCGGGATCCACCTTGAGCCGACGCGCCAAATTGGTAACGGCGAAGAGGACATCGCCGACCTCCTCGCGGGCGTGCGCGTCATCACCGGCATCGAGGGCCTCTTCGACCTCGTCGAGCTCTTCACGAATCTTGGCCAGCACGCCGCGGGCATCATCCCAGTCGAAGCCCACACCCGCCGCCCGCTTGGAGAGCTTGGCGGCGCGACTGAGTGCGGGGAGCGTACGTGGCACATCGTCCAGCGCCGAAGGCGGTGCTTTGTCGATGTCTTCACGGCGCTCGGCGCGCTCTTCGGCTTTGAGCGCTTCCCAACGGCGATTGACCGTCTGCGTCTGTACCGCTTCGGCGCTCACGCCCGGCGGGCGGCGTGAGGCGAGCGTGCCGTCGGGAAAGACGTGGGGGTGACGCCTGAGCATCTTCTCCATCAGCGTATCGAGAACGGTAGCAAAATCGAAGAGGCCCTCCTCGCTGCCGAACTGGGCGTAATAGATCACCTGAAAGAGCAGGTCACCAAGCTCTCCCGGCAGCTCATCGAAGGCGCGCCGCTCGATGGCATCGGCGACCTCGTAGGCCTCCTCCAGAGTGTGCGGCACGATGGAGTCCCACCCCTGCTTGATGTCCCAAGGGCAGCCCTGCTCAGGGTCGCGCAGGACACGCATCAGGGTGAGTAGATCTTCGAGGCGATAGCGATGGGCGGCATCAAGCGCCATGGTGGCCTCCTTTACGGCTCTTTCCCGACTCGGCCTTGTTGGGGTCGGCGTTGCGCAGGCGGCGCACTTCGGTGACGTTAGGCAACTGCTGAATGCGCGAGAAGAGGCGTCCGAGGCTCTCAAGCCCGTCCACTTCCAAAGTAATGCGCAGGCGCGCAATGCCCTCTTCGGTGTCGGTGAGCGTATTGACCGCCAGCACGTTGACCTTCTCATTACCAAGCAGACCGGTCACGTCGCGCAGTAGACCCGAGCGATCCCAGGCCTGGATTTCGATGGTAACGGGATAGCGCGTCTGGGCACGCTCGCCCCACTCCACCTCGATGATGCGCTGAGGCTCGTCGAGACGCAGCTGAAGGAGGTTGGAGCAGTCTTGACGATGCACGGTCACCCCGCGCCCCTGAGTAATGAAGCCGACGATCGCCTCGCCTGGCACCGGGCGGCAGCAGTTGGCCATGCTGGTCTTGAGGTTGCCCACTCCGAGTACGGTGATATCGCTTTTGGTCGCTTTGCTCGACTGGCGTTTGGGCTTGGCCAAAAGTCGATCGAGCTGCTCTTGATCGTCGCTCTCGCCGAACAGTTGCTGAGCCTGATGGAGCACCTGGCCGATGCGCAGATCCCCCGCGCCGAGCGCGGCGTACATGTCGTCGGCGTTTTGATAGTTGACGGCGTGGGCGAGTTTGACCAGATCGAGCCCGTCGACGTCGAGCCTGCGCATTTCGCGCTCGAATAGCGCCCGTCCCTCTTCGAGGTTCTGCTCGCGGGCCTGGTGCTTGAACCACGCCTGAATCTTGGCGCGCGCGCGCGAGGTGCGCACGTATCCAAGGCTCGGATTGAGCCAGTCGCGGCTCGGCCCGCCTTTAGTCGCGGTGAGAATCTCGACTTGCTGATTGGTCTTGAGCTTGTAGGTCAACGGTACGATGCGACCGTTGATTTTGGCCCCACGGCAGCGGTGGCCAATCTCGGTATGGACGCGGTAGGCGAAGTCGATGGGCGTGGCTACGCGCGGCAGATCGATGACGTGCCCATCGGGGGTAAAGACGTAGATACGATCAGGGGCGACGTCGCTGGAGAGCCCTTCACGCAGATCGCCGAAACTGCCCACTTCCTCCTGCCACTCGAGCACCTGACGAAGCCAAGCGATCTTCTCTTCGTAGCTGCTGCTCTTGGTGTTGACATCGTGGCCTTTGTAGCGCCAGTGGGCGCAGACCCCGAGCTCCGCTTCATCGTGCATGGCGAAGGTGCGTATCTGAATTTCGAGCACTTTGTTCTCAGGACCCATCACCGCCGTATGCAGCGATTGGTAGCCGTTTTTCTTGGGGTTGGCGATGTAGTCGTCGAACTCGTCGGAGACGTGATGCCAGCGCGAATGGACGATGCCCAGCACGGCGTAGCAGTCGGCCACGCTCGGCACCAGAATACGCACGGCGCGCACATCGTGCACCTGGGAGAAATCGATGCGTTTGCGCTTCATTTTGCGCCAAATGGAGTAGATGTGCTTGGCCCGGCCGCTCACGTCGTAGGGGTCGATGCCTTGAGCACCGATCAAGCCTTTGAGCGTCTCGACCACATCGTGGATATAGCGATCCCGGTCCAGGCGCCGCTCGGCCAAGAGCTTGGCGATGGTCTTGTACTCCTCCTCGTGGAGGTAGCGAAACGAGAGATCCTCGAGCTCCCACTTGACATGACCGATGCCCAGCCGGTGTGCCAGCGGCGCGTAGATATCGGCGACCTCGCGCGCCACCTGCAAACACTTCTCCAGCGGCGCATCCTTGACCTGACGCAGCGCGCAGGTGCGCTCGGCGATCTTGATCAACGCCACGCGCACATCGTCGACCATGTTGATCAGCATCTTGCGCAGGTTGTCCTGCTGATTGTGCTGCCCCATGGCGTGGCTGGTGGTCATCGGATAGCTGATCGCGGCCATCTGCAGTACACCGTCGATCAGCTTGGCAACCTCATCACCGAAACGCTTTCCGATGGCCTCGACCGAGATGAGCCCCTCGCGCGCCGCACGATAAAGCACAGCGGCCTCGAGGGCGGGCTGGTCGAGCTTGAGTTCGCCGAGAATATCGGCCATCTCAAGCCCCATGCGAAAGCTCGACATTACCGCCGCGCTGCGATGCCCGCCGGCGTTACTGGCAGCCAGCTCACGCGCCAGCTCACAGGCGCTACGTAGGCGCTCGGGGTCACCCAAGCGTACATCGTCCTGTAGGCGCGCCAACCATTGTTGTATGTCCACCTCGCCGCTGGGGGTTAGCGGTTGGTCTTCACGCACTTTCACCATGACATCGATTCATCCCTTCAGAGCGAACGCGACTGCGCGCCCGCCGTGGCTTGATGCACTCAAGATTACTGCGCGTACTCAAACAGCATCAGCGTTTCCATATGGGCAGTGTGCAGGAACATATCGGCCACCGCCACCTGGCGAATGCGGTAGCCTGCCTGAACCAGCAGTGCCGCGTCGCGAGCAAGCGTGGCGGGGTCGCAGGAGACGTAGGCCACACGGGGCGCAGGTCGCGCGGCGAGCGCTCGGCACACCTCCAAAGCGCCGCTACGCGGTGGATCGAGCACTACGGCATCGGCCGAACCATAGGCATCGAACAGCGCCGATACCTTGTCGGCCTGAAAGAGATCGGCCTGCTGCGCGGTCACCGCCAGGCCATTGGCACGCGCATTACCCGCCAAACGCTCGACCATGGCCGCCGCCCCTTCCACGGCGTGTACGCTGGCACCGGCGGCGGCCAGAGGCAGGCTGAAGTTGCCGATACCGGCGAACAGATCCACTACCTGCGCCCCCTTGGGTGCCAGCCAAGCGACCACATGGGCCACCATCTGGCGGTTGACCTCGGCGTTGACCTGGAGAAAATCGCCCGGCTCGAAGGCAAGGGTGATGGGAGGCAAACCGGGCAGTGCGAGCGTATCCGAAAGCGCTACGGGCTCGCCCCACCAGTGCAGCTCGGGTGCCTCGCGCCCTTGCCACATGGCCAAACGTGCGTCGTGCTCGGCAACGAAGGCGGCCCAGCGCGCTTGGTCGTTAGCGTGCGCTTTCAGCTGACGCACCAGCACCACGCAGGCCGCATCGGTTGCCAGAAGCTCGATATGCCCCACCAGGCGCGGCGCCTCGAGCGCGGTAAGCAGTGCTCGCAGCGGCGCCAACAGGCGTTGAAGCGGCGTAACCAGCACCGGGCAGGCGGCGATATCCACTAAATGGTGGCTGCCTGCGGCGCGAAAGCCCAGATGTACCTGACCGCTGCCATCCACCTTGACACCCAGGCGAGCGCGGCGGCGATAGCCTTGTTGCTCACCGTTGAGCGCCGCCACCGGCCCCGACCACGCGACTCCCTGACGCAACAGCAAGTCATGCACCACGGCGTGCTTATGCGCACGCTGAGCGGGAACCTCGAGATGCTGAAGATCACAGCCGCCGCACTGGCCAAAATGGTGGCAGGGTGGTTCGACCCGCTCGGGCGCATCGATGAGGCGCTTTTTGACGTGCGCTTCATCGAAGCGCTTGCGCGTGCGATGAATGGCCACCTCGACGCGCTCGCCTGGCAGGGCGCGGTCGACGAACAGCGTCTTACCCGCCAGGCGGGCGATACCGCGGCCGTCGTGGGCGAGACGTTCGATGTGCAACAGCGCGTTCGATGCGGGCGCCTCACCTGCAGCCGGCGGCAGGTCGCTTACCCGTACAGAAGCGCCGCGCGCCAAGCCCGACTTTCCTGAAGCCGCGCGCGGCGGGCGCTTCTTACCCAGCAGGGCCATCTATACCTCCGGGGCGAAGAGGCCGGTGGAGAGGTAGCGGTCGCCGCGGTCGCAGACCACGAAAACGATGGTCGCGTTCTCCACCTGCTCGGCGATACGCAGCGCCCCCGCCAGGCTCCCACCCGAGGAGACGCCTGCCAGAATGCCCTCTTCGCGCGCCAAGCGGCGCATGTGCTCTTCGGCTTCTAGCTGGCCGATATCGAGCGTTACATCGACCCGCTGGGCCTCGAAAATCGAGGGCAAATACGCCTCGGGCCAGCGCCGAATACCGGCAATGCTAGCGCCATCGGCAGGCTGCAGGCCGACGATCTGAACCTCGGGGTTTTGCTCCTTGAGAAAGCGCGATACCCCCATGATGGTGCCGGTGGTGCCCATGGAACTGACGAAATGGGTCACCTGACCTTGGGTCTGCTGCCAAATTTCAGGGCCAGTGGTGCGGTAGTGGGCCAGCGGGTTATCGTGGTTGGCGAACTGATTGAGCGGTTTGCCTTCGCCACGCGCGATCATGCCCTCGGCGAGATCGCGTGCCTCCTCCATGCCGCCCTCCTTGCTTGCCAAAATCAGCTTGGCGCCGTAGGCCGCCATGGCTTGTTTGCGCTCGGAGGAAGCGCTTTCCGGCATGATCAATACCATACGGTAGCCTTTGATCGCGGCTGCCATGGCCAGCGCAATACCGGTATTGCCGGAGGTGGCTTCGATCAAGGTATCGCCGGGGGCGATATCGCCACGCGCCTCGGCTTCGTTGAGCATGGAAAGCGCGGGGCGATCCTTCACCGAGCCTGCGGGGTTATTGCCCTCGAGCTTGGCTAGTAGGGTGTTGCCACGCCCAGCGGTAATACGCTTGAGCCGCACCAGCGGCGTATTGCCGACGACGTCTTCCAGAGTGGGATAATGCATCGCACCTTCCTTAATTAAACCGATATGCTGCATTATATCGAGGCTCTCTTGGGCTGGACAGGCAACTACCGGGGAAAGCTACACCGTTATGTCACTCAACACGCGCTTACTGCTTGCCCTGCTCGGCATTCCGCTGCTGGTCTATGGTGTCATGGCAGCGCTGTTCGTGGTTCAGGAAGAGGCCAAGAGCCATGACCGCCTCGAAGAGCGTCTTGAGATGGCGGGCACCTTGCTGGCCCCGAGTTTAGGCGCCGCCATTGCCGATACCGACCTGGAAACGCTGGAATCACTCGCCCAGCACTTTTTCGAAGGTAAGGGGCTGCGCTCCATCGCGATCTTCGATGAGCAGGGCAACCGCTTAGTGGCGCTGGGCCGCGGCTCAGCCACGCCACTGCCTTCGCGCATTCCCGGCGCCACCACCCTCGACGCCAGCGATGACACCCTACTGATGCAGATGCCGCTCTACGCCAGCACCGCCAGTGCGCAAATCGACTTCACTACCGGCTGGCTCGAGGCCGAAGCGGATCTTCGCCCGCTCACTCTCGAGCGCTACCGCCTGATTGCAAGCCTGGGCCTTGGTGGCATGCTGCTAGGGCTTTTGCTGTTTTTATTTGCCTACGCTCTGAGCCGCCACGCCACGCGGCCAATCGAAGAAGCCAATCAGGCGCTCTATCGTCTGTCGCGTGGCGACTATCATCTCTATCTCAGCCCATCGTCGGCCACCGAGCTGCGCCAGTTGACGCTACATATCAATGCCCTGGCGGAAGACTTTCAGCGCGCCCAGCACGATCTCCAGCTACAGATCGAACAGGCCACCAGCGACCTGCAGGAGTCGATGGAAACCATCGAAGAGCAGAACATCAAACTCGATATGGCGCATCGCAGCGCACTGCGGGCCAATGCGGTGAAGTCGGAATTCATGGCTAACATGAGCCACGAGATTCGCACGCCGCTCAATGGCATCATCGGCTTTTGCCGCCTCCTCGGGCGCTCCACCCTCGACGAGCGCCAGCGCGACTGGCTGCAGCACGTGCACAAGGCTTGCGACAATCTACTGATGCTGGTCAACGACGTACTCGATTTTTCCAAGCTCGAAGCCAACCGGCTCACCCTCGAAGAGGCCGACGTCGACATCGTCGCCCTGGTCGACGAAGTGCTGGGCCTACATGCCCCCGAAGCCCAGCGCAAGCAGCTGCAGCTCGTCGCCATGGTATACGATGACGTGCCGACGCCGCTGAGTGGCGACCCGCTACGCATCCATCAGGTGCTCAACAACCTGGTCAGCAACGCGCTCAAGTTCACCCACCGCGGAGAGGTGGTGATTCGCGTCATGCTCGACGCCTATGAAGGCCAACACGTGGTGCTCGATATCAGCGTTAGCGACAGCGGCATTGGTATGAGCGACGAGCAGCAACAAAAGCTCTTTAGCGCCTTCACGCAGGCCGAGCCCAGCCACTCGCGCCAGTTCGGCGGTAGCGGCTTGGGACTGACCATCAGCCGCCAGCTGGTGCAGCGCATGGGCGGCGAGATCAGCGTCGAAAGCGAGCTTGGCAAAGGCGCGACCTTCTCCTTCACCCTGCCGCTCTTGGCTCACAACGCCAATGCGCGCCCTAGTGAGCTCGCGTTGGCACATCCCAGCGTACGGGTGATCGAAGCGCACCGGCCCACGCGCATGGTGGTGGAGCATCTGCTTCAGCGTTGGGGCGCCACCCTACTCACGCCCAGCAGCGAAGACGCTGCCGATCTACTCGTGCTGGGCATCGATACGAGCGAAGCAAGCGGCGAGTCGCTAGAACAGTGGCGCGAAACGCTGCATGACCACGCAGGTCCTGCGCTTGTATTGGTCAACTGCAGCAGCTTCGAGCTGCCCGCCATCGCCCTACCCCACGGTGGCGAGGTCATCTACAAGCCCTTCACCCGAGCCAAGCTCGCCGATGCGGTAAGCCAGCTGTTGAGCCAGAAGAATGGCGCTACCCTGCCATCAGTGGCTACTGCAGCGCTTCCTGCGCCGCAGAGCGGTATCGATCTGTTGATCGTCGACGACAACGCACCCAACCGCGAATTGCTCAAGGCCATGCTCGAAAGCCAAGAAGTCCAGGTGACCCTGGCCGAGAGCGGCGCCCAGGCGCTGGAGTACGCGCGACGCCAGCTGTTCGATCTGGTGCTGATGGACATTCGCATGCCAGGAATGGACGGCATACAGACCACGCAAGCGCTGCGACGGCTGAACAAGGTGTGGTCACGCTGCCCCATCGTTGCCGTAACCGCTCACGTTCCCAGCGGCGAGCGTGAGCAGTGGCTGGCGGCCGGGCTCGACGACGTGCTGGTTAAGCCCGTCGACGAAGCCAAGCTGATCGCACTGCTGCATCGCTTTCTCGGGCTCGGCGCCGTGCTACCCCCGCCATCGGCGCTGGAGCCGCCTGGCGCCAAAGCCCCGCCCGCTCAGCCCCCCAGCGCTCGCCTACCAGTCATCGACCTTGCGCTGGGTACGCGGCTGGCAGGCGGGCGCCAGGATCTTGCCAAAGAGCAGCTCAAGCGATTGATTGATACCTTGCAGGAGAGCGAGATCCAGATGCGCCGCGCCTTCGCGGCGCAGAACCTGGGGGCTCTACTCGATCACGTGCATGCCCTCAACGGCGCCAGCCGCTACTGCGGGGCGCCGGAGCTGGCATTGACGGTGGAAACCTTGGAAACGCGCCTGCGCACCAGCGATCTGGCCCAGGCGGAAGCGTTACTGGAGGAGCTCTACCAAGCGATGGCGCGGCTCATTGCCCAGCGCCACACGCTCGATCGTCTCTGATCCTGCGGCAAAGACGCGACCTTAGCGCTCAAGCACGACGAAGGCCACGGCATAGTCGGCCTCGTCGCTAAGGGTTACGTGCATGGCGGTCACCCCCTGTTCACGCGCCAGCGCTGCGGCCGCACCGCTTAGCCGCAGTGACGGCTTACCCAAGGCATCGTTGACGACTTGGACGTCGCGCCACTGTAAACCATCGCGAAGCCCACGCCCCAACGCCTTCAAAAACGCCTCTTTGGCCGCGAAGCGCTTAGCAAGATACGCCGCAGGCTGCGGCGCCGTTGCCAGCACGCGCTGCTCCTGTTCGCCCAAAATGCGCGCGGCAAAGCGCGGCCCGTGGCGCTCCATGGCGCGGCTAAAGCGTGCGATGCGGGCGATATCCGAGCCAATCCCAACGATCATTCAGTGGCCGCCGCAGCAGTGGCCGTGATCATCGTGGGAGTGTGCATGCGCGTGATCATCGTCATGGTCATGATCGTGGGCATCGAGTGCCGCCATCAAACCAGCCTCTTGCCCCGCGATGGTCAGACGCTTCATTTCGGCAACCGCCTCTTTGAGCCCGACGAACAAAGCGCGGGCGATGATGGCATGACCGATATTGAGCTCGTTGATGCCTGGCAGCGCAGCTATCGCTTCGACGTTGTGATAGTTGAGCCCGTGTCCAGCATTGACCACGAGGTCGAGCGCCAGCGCCTTTTGCGCTGCTTGGCTGAGCCGCACGTACTCGGCGTTGGCCTCGGCGCTGCCCATGGGGGCTTCGGCATAGGCGCCGGTATGCAGTTCGATGGTGGGCGCCCCCGCCGCAAAGGCGGCCTTGACCTGGGCTTCGTCGGGGTCGATGAACAACGACACGTCACATCCCACCGCGCTTAACCGCTGACACGCTGCAGCAACGGCATCGAACTGACCGACCACGTCGAGGCCGCCTTCAGTGGTCAGCTCTTCGCGCTTTTCCGGCACCAAGCAAACGTGCGCCGGGCGCACCTCTTCGGCCAGGGCGAGCATCTCTTCGGTGAGCGCCATCTCAAGGTTCATACGCGTATTGAGCACTTCGGCCAGCAGGCGCACGTCACGCGGCTGGATATGGCGGCGATCTTCGCGCAGGTGCACGGTGATACCATCGGCGCCCGCCTCTTCGGCCAGCAACGCTGCCTGCACCGGGTCAGGGTAGCGCGTCCCCCGCGCTTGGCGCAGCGTTGCTACGTGATCGATATTGACGCCTAGAAGAATCCGCGGCGGGTGCATGGCAGGCTCCTAATGGATGATGAGGGATAAGTGGTGAAAGGTAGGTGATAAAGAGTGAGTGGTGAAGCGTGAGTGCCGAATGCAAAGAAAACTGGGTGTGTCACTATAACGCCAATAAAATCTAACCGAAAATGGGCAGTTCAAGATGCCCCACCCACTCTCGGCGCCCCGTCGGCGCGGCGACGCCGCAGGGCCAGATCCTGCATCAGCTCTCGCGAGCGCAAAGGCTTCACGCCAAGAAGCGGCGTCAAGGCTGCGCGCAGTACGGCCTTGAGCGTACCGGCAAGCCCAGGATGCTCCCAATCGCCCTGATCGATATAGCGCAGCGCGCGGCCATCGAGCCCGCTTTCGGCGATGCGAAAGCAGCGGCTCTCGGCGACGAAGCAGTATTTGCTTTGAGGGTCGAGCGCCTGGCCGTCATCGCCGACAAAGCGCGGGGTGGCTTCTAGAGTATCGAGCAGGCTCCACTCGAAGCGACGCAGCGCCAGGGCGCGCGCCTGAGGCACCGGAAGCGCTTCGAGAAGCGCAGCGTAAAAGGCGAACCCATCGGCAGCGGGCAGCTCCATCGGCAGCAACCGCGTGGCGATCTCGTTGGCATAGAGCCCGCAGAGTAGGCCTTCACCAGCCAGTAAGGCGGTTTGGCCGCGCGACTCCAAAAGGCTCAAGCGCTTGAGTTCGCGCTCGCCCTTCCAGTTGACGAATAGCGGAGTGAACGGCTGTAGCCGCTGGCGCGCCTTGGAACCGGGACGCTGCATACCGTGGGCCACGGCGCGCACCCGGCCATGATGCAGCGTCAACAGATCGACCAGCGCGCTGCTTTCACGGTAGGGCGTGCGATGAAGAAGAAAGGCGGGTTCGGGTGCCGTCGGCATGATCAGTCGAGATCGTATCCCAGACTCTTCAGCGCGCGTTCGTCATCCGACCAGCCGCGCTTGACCTTGACCCAGAGATTGAGCATTACCTTGGTGCCGAAGGCGCGTTCCATATCGAGGCGCGCTTCGCGACCGATACTCTTGATACGCTCGCCATTCTCGCCGATCAGGATCACTTTTTGCCCTTGACGCTCGACCAGGATCAGCGCACTGATGTGGGTCACGCGCTCGGTCTCGCGAAACTCCTCGATCTCGACGGTCATCTGATACGGCAGTTCGTCGCCCAGCTGACGCATGACCTTTTCACGTACCAGTTCGGCAGCAAGAAAGCGCAGGCTCTTGTCGGTGACCTGGTCGTCGGGGAAGTAGTGAATGCCTTCGGGGAGGTGCTTGGCGACCTCGGCTTCCAGGGTATCTACCTGGGTGCCGTGCTTGGCCGAGATAGGCACGATGGCAGCGAACTCGCGCCGCGCCCCCACTTCGGCAAGCCAGGGCAGTAAATCGCCCTTGTCTTGGAGGCGATCGACCTTATTCACCGCAAGGATGATCGGCGCTTCGACGTGCTCCAGGCGTTTGAGTACGGCTTGGTCTTCATCGGTCCAGCGCGTGCGGTCGATGATGAACACGACGCAGTCGACATCGCGCAGCGCCTGGCTTGCCGCTTGGTTCATGAAGCGGTTGATCGCCTTGTTGCGGTCTTTCGACATGATGTGCATGCCGGGGGTATCGACGTAGATGAACTGCGCCCCACCCTCGGTCTTGATGCCCATTACCTGGTGGCGCGTGGTCTGCGGGCGCCGCGAGGTGATCGAAATTTTCTGGCCGAGAATTCGGTTCATGAGGGTGGACTTGCCCACGTTGGGGCGGCCCACGATGGCGACAAAGCCACAGGTTTGGCGCTGGTCGTCTTGGCTCATGGCGTCTCTCCCGGTCGTTTTTCAAGATGCAGCAGCGCCTCTTCGGCGGCCTGCTGTTCGGCGTGCCGTCGGCTAGGCCCCTTACCGGTGGTATGCTGGCTAAGCAGATCGATATAGCACTCCACGGTAAAGGTCTGGGCGTGCGCTTCGCCCTTGACCGACACCACCTCGTAGCGCGGCAAGGCGGCCTGACGCGACTGCAAAAACTCCTGCAGCCGGGTCTTGGGATCTTTCTGCGTATCCTGCAGCGAGATGTTCTCGAGGCGCTCGGCGTACCAGGCAAGCACGCGCTCGCGCACGCTATCCATGCCGGCATCGAGATAGACTGCCCCAATCACCGCTTCGACGGCATCGGCAAGGATCGATTCGCGCCGGTGGCCGCCGCTTTTCATCTCCCCCGAGCCCAGGCGCAGGCACTCGCCAAAGGCCATTTCGCGGGCGAGCTCTGCTAGCGTCTGGCCCTTGACCAAGCGCGCGCGCAGGCGCGAAAGCTGTCCTTCACGCGCCTGTGGGAAGCGCTGAAAAAGCGCCTCGGCGATGACGAAATTGACGATCGAGTCGCCTAGAAACTCCAGGCGTTCGTTATTGCGCCCGCCGAAGCTGCGATGCGTCATGGCCAGTTCCAGCAGCGACTCGTCGCCGAAGGTGTGGCCGATCCGTCGGCAAAACGCATTTAAAGAGTTGCTCACAAGGCTCCTACGTCATCGACGTTTACAAAAAATGCTTAGCGCCCTTTAGCGTCAAGCTTACTCGATCCGGCGTACGCTAGAGAAGCTGGGCAGGCCGCCATCCCAGTGCATCCACACGGCAAAGGCGCGACCGACGATATTCGCCTCCGGCACCATACCCCAGTAACGGCTGTCGTTGGAGTGGTCGCGGTTGTCGCCCATCATGAAGTACTGGCCTTCGGGCACTTCGATTTCCCGCACCTGCGGTCCCGGATCGCGCGGGTTGTTATAGATCAAATGGTTGGCGCCGCCGAGCTGCTCGCGCAGCAGCAACTGGTCCGGCGAGGCCTCGGGCCCCTCTTCGATCAAAAGCTTACCCACGGGCTCGCCGTTGACGTAGAGCTGCTTGCCTTCGTAGCGAATACGGTCGCCCGGCAGACCCACAACGCGCTTGATGAAGTTGACCGAGGGCTCCTGGGGGAAACGAAACACCATGACATCGCCGCGCTCGGGCTTACCCACCTCGACCACCTCGGTGTGCAGCACCGGCAGGCGCAGGCCATAGGCGTACTTATTGACCAGAATGAAGTCGCCGACTTCCAGCGTCGGACGCATCGAGCCCGAAGGGATCTGAAACGGCTCGACGATGAAGCTGCGCACGATCAAGACGACGAACAACACCGGAAAGAACGAGCGCGCGTAGTCCACAAACCAGGGCTCTTTTTCCAGCTTTTCTCGCGTTTTGGCGTCGAGCCCTTCGGTGGTAGCGCTTTCGGCAGCAGCGACGCGCTGGCGGCGACGTTTACGCAGCCAGACGGCATCCACAAAATAAACGATGCCCGACAGCAGCACCGCCAGAACCAGCAAAAGTGAAAAATCCATGAGTCAGGTGATTCCTAATCGTTGACCTTGAGTACGGCCAGGAAGGCATCTTGGGGGATTTCGACGCGCCCCACTTGCTTCATGCGCTTCTTACCGGCTTTCTGTTTTTCGAGTAGCTTCTTCTTACGCGAGACGTCGCCGCCGTAACACTTGGCGGTCACGTTCTTGCGCAGTGCTTTGACCGTCGAGCGCGCTACCACTTGGCCGCCGATGGCCGCCTGGATGGCGACATCGAACATCTGGCGCGGAATCAGCTCTTTCATCTTCTCGACCAGCAGACGCCCACGCGAATGAGCGTGATCGCGGTGAATGATCACCGCCAAGGCATCGACCTTATCGCCGTTGATCAGCACGTCCAAGCGCACAAGCTTAGCCGCTTCGAAACGCTCGAAGTTGTACTCGAGCGACGCATAGCCGCGCGAGATGGATTTCAGGCGGTCGAAAAAGTCCATTACCACTTCTGACATCGGCAGCTCGTAGGTGAGCTGGATCTGGTTACCCAAGAACTGCATATCGAGCTGGGTACCGCGGCGCTGTTCGCACTCGGCGATGACGTTACCCACGTACTCTTGGGGCACCAGGATGCTGGCCCGTACGATCGGCTCGCGCATCTCGTCGACGTCGGCCATGTCCGGCAGCTTCGAGGGGTTGGAGACGTAGCTCACGTCGCCATTTTTCATTCCCAACTCGTAGACCACCGTCGGCGCCGTGGTCAAAAGATCGAGATCG
Source organism: Halomonas dongshanensis (assembly GCF_024790395.1). Taxonomy (GTDB): domain Bacteria; phylum Pseudomonadota; class Gammaproteobacteria; order Pseudomonadales; family Halomonadaceae; genus Vreelandella; species Vreelandella dongshanensis. Next base: position 252,713 of record NZ_JAJISC010000005.1, on the reverse strand, counting down.
TACTCACGCTCTATGCGCTCCTGGATGATCTCCATGTGCAGGGTGCCGAGGAAACCCACGCGGAAGCCAAAACCGAGGGCGTCCGAATTTTCCGGTTCGTACTCGAGCGAGGCATCGTTGAGCGCGAGTTTTTCCAACGCGTCGCGGAAGTCCTCGTAGTCGTCGGCGCTGACCGGGAACATCCCGGCGTAAACCTGCGGCTTGACCTTCTGAAACCCCGGTAGACGAGGGACGTCCGGCGTCTTGGTATGGGTGATGGTATCGCCTACCGGCGCGCCATGGATCTCCTTGATCCCAGCCACCACGAAGCCCACCTCCCCGGCGCGCAGAACGTTGGTCTCCTTACGCAGCGGAGTGAAGATACCGATCTCGGTGGCGTTCCAGTCCCGCCCGGTCGACTTGATGCGAATCTTGTCTCCCTTGCGCAGCGTGCCATCGAACAGGCGCACTAGCGACACGACGCCGAGGTAGTTGTCGAACCAAGAATCGATGATCAGCGCCTGCAGCGGCGCATCGGGATCACCCTTGGGTGAAGGGATGTCGCGCACCAGGCGCTCGAGCAGCTCATCGATGCCGATACCGCTTTTGGCCGACACCTGACAGGCATCGGTGGCATCCAAGCCGATGATCTCTTCGACCTCTTGGGCGACGCGATCGGGATCGGCCTGAGGAAGATCGATCTTGTTGAGTACCGGCAGCACTTCGAGGCCCTGCTCGATGGCGGTATAGCAGTTAGCCACCGACTGTGCCTCGACGCCCTGGGCGGCATCGACCACCAACAGCGCCCCTTCACAGGCGTAGAGCGAGCGCGACACTTCATAGGAGAAGTCGACGTGCCCGGGGGTGTCGATGAAGTTGAGCTGGTAGGTTTGGCCATCCTGGGCGGTGTAGTCGAGGGTGACCGACTGCGCCTTGATGGTGATTCCGCGCTCGCGCTCGATATCCATCGAATCAAGCACCTGCTCCTTGAGTTCGCGTTCGGTCAAGCCGCCGCAAACCTGAATCAGACGATCCGAGAGAGTCGACTTGCCGTGGTCGATATGCGCAATGATGGAGAAGTTACGGATGTGCTTGAGCTTATCGCTGGGGGCATCGTGAGACATCGAGAGTGTTCTGCCTTAGTGGTACGCAAGCGGTGGTAGAGACGCGCGACGGACATGGGTCGCCCCATGTCCGCCATGCTGAAATCGGGCCGCTAGGCTAATTTCGACAAAAAGTTGGATGCTATTGTAGCGATATGCGCGGTGCAGGAACAGCAGTCCGGCACCAACGCCCGGACTGCTGCCGCACCCTCTTCTCGTTACGGCCTTTATTGCCCTTCTATTGCCCCATCGCTTTGCGCCTTTACTCCAGGCGCAGCGCAACGAAAAGCGAACGGCCATCGCGATACAAACGCAGCGGAATAGCACGATCGGAAGGCAGGCTCTCGGCGATACTGACAAGCTCTTCGGCCGAAGAGACGCTGCGATGATCGACGCTGACCAGTACGTCACCGGCACGCAGACCAGCGGCGGCGGCAACGCTACCGGGCTCGACTTCATTGACCATCACGCCACCCTGAATATCGAGGCGCTCACGCATGGCGTCATCGAGCTCGGAGACCGCGATGCCTAAACGCACCTGGCTCTGCGCCCCTTTACCACCCTGCCCCGCATCCGGCCAGTTGCCAAGCTCGACGCGCTCGGTCACCTCTTCGCCGTCACGCATCAGCCTCAGCTCCACCTCGTCGCCCGGTGCAACGCGGCCGATGAGGCGCGGCAAGGCGTTGGACTGTTCGACGGCCTCGCCATCGACGGAAAGAATCACGTCGCCCGCGCGCAGGCCACCCTGAGCCGCCGGCCCTTCGGGGTCGAGATCGGCAATCAGCGCACCTACGGCATCATCCATGCCGAAAGATTCTGCTAGGTCACGCGATACCGGCTGGATCATCACCCCGAGCCAACCGCGACTGACCTGCCCATCGTCACGCAGCTGATCGGCGATGTTCATCGCCACGTTGATGGGAATGGCGAACGAAAGCCCCATGAAGCCACCGCTGCGGGTAAATATCTGCGAGTTGATACCCACGACTTCACCGTCGAGATTGAACAGGGGCCCGCCCGAGTTACCAGGGTTGATCGCCACGTCGGTCTGAATGAACGGCACATAGGTATCGCTCGGCAGTGTTCGATTGATGGCACTGACGATACCCGCCGTCACCGAGTGATCGAAGCCGAAGGGCGAGCCGATAGCCGCTACCCACTCACCCACTTTAAGGGCATCGGAGTCACCTAACTGCAGCACCGGCAGATCGGTGGCATCGACCTTGAGCAGCGCCACGTCGGTCTGGACATCGCTGCCGATTAGCTCGGCTTCGAGTTCACGGCGGTCGTTTAGCCGCACCAGGATCTCGTCGGCGTCTTCGACGACGTGGGCATTGGTCATCACGTAGCCGTCGGCGCTGATGATGAACCCGGAACCGAGCGATTGCCGCGCTTCGCTACGGCCGTGCCCGCCACGCCCGGGCGGCGAGGGGAAGGTGTCACCGAAGAAGTGACGGAAAATTTCGGGAATGTCCTGCCCACCGAAGCCTTGAATGGCGGGCGAGGAGCGGTGAACGGTACGGCTGGTCGAAATATTGACGACGCCTGGCGCGGCATCCTCTACCAACTGAGTAAAATCAGGCAGTGACTGCGCCTGAACGTTTTGACCTAACAACATGAAAACGAGCGCCATGAGCCACAGCGTCGAAGGGAGTATCAAGCGTTTCATGCAAGAGCTCCTAATCAGGATGACAGCGAAAAAAGTCGTGGCATGAGAGTGATAGCGACACGACGACAAGGCCTGGGCAGGCCGGATTGCATTCCATGCACCCACTGCGTCCTATACATCAGCGCATCGGCCAGAGAGGCGGATCACCCGCCACATCGAACCAAAGCGCCACACGAAGACGCCGACACCCGCTTGCAAAGCAAGCCAATAGCGTCGGCGTCAACTTCCTTTGATGCTCGCCCGCCTAGAACGGGTCAGGCGCGGCAAATATCGATAAATAGCTTTTTTACCTACCATCACAACTCCGCGTTGGCGACGGGATCATCACCATCGGTAGGCTGTACGGCATCAAGCACGCGCTCAAGCGTGGTCAGCGGTACTTCGCCAATGGCCAAGAGCTGCCAATGTTGATCCCCGGTGGTTACGCGCTTGACGGCCACCCCTGAAACGCCGAGCTGGCGTACACCGGGCGCCAGTCCCGAGCCCTCTTCGACAGGCTCGGCAAACACGCTAATAGTAGTCATGCCATCACTGTAGCTACGCTGCTGCGCCCGCTGCGAAGTGGCCGAGACGGCAGGCTGTTCGACGAAACCATCGGGGAGCCAATTGGCCTGCCAATCGTAGCTAGGAATGGCGTCCATGGCCTCGATGCGAATATCGCCGTCGTAACGTTGAGGCTCCTGTAGCTGAGTCACCTGGAAGGTCTCTAGTACTTCACCCGTGGCGCTCTTGAGCACATGCTTGAGCAAAAGCCCCGTGCTGCGATCGATCGACCACTCATGGGTATAGCGGTCATTATCTAAGGGGTAGAAATCGAGCTCGATCGTGTCGCGCCCGGCAACGCGGGACTCCGCTTCGGATTCGATACGGTAGTAGCGCGCCAGATGTTCGGCCCACACGGCGGTATAGGAGGAGTCGCCATCGACACCGACAGCATTGCTACTAATGTCATCGGTGTTAAGCCATGCCGGGCGTGCCGCCTGAGCATGGCGCTCGACGCTGACCGAAGGGCCGTCGAGGTTTTGTACCACCTGCTGGCGCACGCCGTCTTGAAGTCGATGGGAAAGCGCCAAGGTGCGCACTCCGATAGCATCGATAATGACAGCGCGAGCCTGGAAAGCATAACAGTGGCTCGCCCAGAGGTTACGTTCGAGCCACTCGTCAGGCGAGGACGGATCGGGCGCCACGACGCTACTACAGTCGACGCGATCCTGCTCGCTCGGCGCGGCTTGCGCTTGGTCTGAGCTTACTAGGGCCGGGCTTGCAAGATCTGAACTCGCCAACCCAACGCTGGAAAAACCGAGCAAACCGGTTGCAATCAACGCTCCCGTCATGATGAGCCTGGATGTCCAGGAACGTGCAGGCTCGCAATCGGTTGTCATCCCTCGATACGTCACTTACGTCTCGCTAGCATCAATCAAAGAAAGCGGTAGAGGCACTATGTGCTGCGATAGACACCTCTGTTAGCGCAACACCGTGAGCCCAGCGTCGATCAGCGTAGACCCAGCGGCTCACTCACAGCAGAGGAGCGCATCAGCGGCATCCAACTATCGCTACTGCCGTAGGCAGCGCCTTGAGCATGTTGCTCTAAATAGGACTGCAATTGACGAATCTGTTCGGGGTCCATGCCCACCGACTGCGCAGGTCCAGACTGAGCGGCCGCCATTGGGCCAGGAGCGAAACTCGCCATATCGCTGACATTCATCAGGCCGCTTTGCCCGCTCAACCGAAACGGCGTGGGCTCGAACATCGGCATCTCGGCAGCCGTTTGGGCACTGGCACCAGCGCTTGCCACGCCCTGTGATGCCGCAAGGCTTACGGGCTGAACGCCAGCGCCGCCACTGCTGGTGGGCGCCAAGGCAATGTCACTGCCGCTACCCACATTGGCGCCTTGGTCGTTACCCAAGAACTGGACGCCGGAGATCACCATAAGCGATACGGCAGCCGCCACACCTGCACCGCGCATGAACGACACGCCACCGGTCTTACCTCGACGTGCGGCTGATGCAGAGCCATCGGCCATAGTGGGCAACGGCTCGTCTTCGAGGCGCGCCATGATGTTTGCAGAAAGATCGATACCAGTATCGACGCTGCGCTCACGCTGCATCATGCTGCGAGCCAAATGATAGCGACGCCAAGATTGCGCTGCATCGTCATCGTCGGGAAGCGCCTTCAAAAGCCGACGCAACTCAAGCTCATCGCTTTCGCCGTCCATCAGGGCTGAAAGTGACTCCCGTGTGTTCTGACTCATACGTCACACCCTCACACTATTTGAGAAAGATCCATGACAGGGGCTTGCGCACTCGATCCGGAATCTTAGTGGCCGGGACAAACGCCAACAGCGTATCGCTAAGCGTTATATAAAACGGCATGCAGTAGTGGGCATGCTCTCCCTGACCGTTTTTAGCAAACTGCTATTTACAAACTGCTAATTTATAAACTGCTATCTGCCAACATCAAGCAGCTAAAAATTACCTGGAAACCGCTTTATCAGCAGACCGTTTACGACAAAATAGGCGCTTTCAGTGGCAGCCTATTCTATCCATTGAGCGGTCAGCTGCTATGACGCCCTTTTGCGCCGACAGTTCAAAAATAACGTCTTTGCGTAATTTTTTGTGTGTCAGGCGCAGCGCACTGGCGAATAGACCGTCAATCCTCCCGGCTGTTCCGCGCCGTGGCGATCAGCGGGCGAATATGTTCATCCACCGCCTCGCGGGCGCGGAAGATACGCGAGCGCACCGTACCCACCGGGCACTGCATCACCTGCGCGATGTCTTCGTAGGCCAAGCCATCTAGCTCGCGCAGGGTAATCGCGGTACGCAGATCGTCGGGTAAGCGATCGATGGCTTCGAACACCGCCGCCTCCAGCTGGTCGCGTGCAATCGCCGCTTCGGGCGATTCTGAATCGGCCAATCGACCGCTTTGGTCGACGATCTCGGCATCGACGATATCCAGATCGCTGCCCGGTGGACGCCGCCCGCGCGAGACCAAATGGTTCTTGGCCGTATTGATGGCGATGCGATACATCCAGGTGTAGAACGCACTTTCAGCGCGAAATTTGCCAAGCGCCCGGTAGGCCTTGATGAACGCCTCCTGAGCAACGTCTTGGACCTCGGCGTGATCGTGTACGTAACGGCTGATCAAGCCGATGATCTTGTGCTGATACTTCTTGACCAGAAGATCGAAGGCGCGGGTATCGCCTTTCTGGGCACGCTCCACCAACTGCTGATCCGTTTCACGAGTGCCCATCAATACGCTCCTTCCAACCGTTCGCACTTCGTCGAACGGCGTATCTATCAACCCCAACTGCATGGGCGGTTACAGCAAGCAGCATAGCGTCCCTTGGGCCTTGAATGGTCGTCTAGTGAAAAAGGCGCCTAACGTAGCGCCCGATATGGGTAATGAAAACGATGGGGTACGAAAACGTTGCTAATGCAATGATCCCCAATCCAATAAGCCTAAGTGTTACGCGTTACGCGCAACGCATCAAGCATTTACCCTGGCAATCGTGACCTAAGTCCGTCACCCACGTACAAACGCTCTGGCTGACCCCAGGCAACGCCGATGAGTTCCGCAATAATTGATTTTTACTGCGCTTGCAGGCGATAGTAGCGCCACGCCAATGACTAGCGCGCAAGCACAGGAAGCATCATGTCACAACAGCAGGTCAACAATCTCAACGTCCTCGCCGAGGACGTCCTGATCACGCCGGACGCCTTAAAAGAAGCGATCCCGCTGACGCCGAGCGCCGAGCGCACCGTCATCGAGGGCCGCCGCACCATTCAAAACATTCTCGACGGAAGCGATCCGCGCCTTTTGGTCGTGGTCGGGCCCTGCTCGATTCATGACGTCGACGCCGCTCTCGATTACGCCAAACGGCTACGCAAGCTCGCCGATGACGTCAGCGAAAGCCTCTACATCGTCATGCGCGTCTACTTCGAGAAGCCGCGTACCACGGTCGGCTGGAAAGGACTGATCAACGACCCCCACTTGAACGACTCCTTCGAGATCGAAGAGGGGCTACATATCGCGCGCAAGCTGCTGGTCGAACTGGCCGAGCTCGGCCTGCCGCTGGCGACCGAAGCGCTCGACCCGATTTCGCCGCAGTATCTGCAGGACTGCATCTCATGGTCGGCCATCGGCGCCCGCACCACCGAGTCGCAGACCCACCGCGAAATGGCGTCAGGACTTTCTGGCCCCGTCGGCTTCAAAAATGGCACCGACGGCAGCCTCGATGTCGCCATCAACGCGCTACAGTCGGTTGCTCACCCGCATAACTTCCTGGGCATCAACCAGGCAGGTCAAGTGGCGATCATCCGCACCCGTGGCAACGCTTATGGCCACGTGGTCCTGCGCGGCGGTAACGGCAAGCCCAACTACGATAGCGTCAGCGTCGCGCTGGCCGAGCAGGCACTGACCAAGGCCAAGCTTTCGGCCAACATCATGATCGACTGCTCTCATGCCAACTCCAATAAGGACCCGGCCCTGCAGCCGCTGGTGTTGGAGAACGTCACCAACCAGATTCTCGAGGGCAACACCTCGATCATCGGCCTCATGGTCGAGTCGCATCTGGGCTGGGGCAGTCAGAAAATTCCGGCCGATTTGAGCGAGCTGACCTACGGCGTTTCGATCACCGATGCCTGTATCGACTGGGATACCACGGCAGACGCCTTCACCCGGATGAACACCAAGCTTGCCAAGACGCTGACCGAACGTCGCCGTAACACTCAAAACACCTAGTAAGGCCTCCGCCCTGCCGCCTCAGGCAATCTCCCGCCGAAATGGCGGCAGGGCATCGAGCAGCGCCTGACCGTATCGCCGCGTCAGCACCCGACGGTCCAGCAGCGTGATCCGCCCACTGTCGCTCTCCTTACGGATCAGCCGCCCGCAAGCCTGAACCAGCTTGATCGAGGCGTCCGGCACGCTGATACGCATGAAGGCATTGCCGCCTTGGCTCTCGATCCACTCGGCAAGCGTCGCCCCTACCGGGTCGTCCGGCACCGCAAAGGGCAGTCGCGTGATTACCACGTGCGTCAGGTACTTGCCCGGCAGATCGATGCCTTCGGCAAAGCTTGCCAACCCAAAGATGATGCTCCCCCTGCCCTTGTCGACCGCTGCGCGATGACGCTCGATCAGCTCGCGCTTAGGCAGCGCCTCCTGGGCCAGCACCCGCGCCAAGACATTGGGCGGCAGCGCCTTGGTTACCGCTCGCAGCTGCGCGCGGGAGGAGAAGAGCACCAGCGCAGCCTCCTGCTCTCCCAAGCTCGCGGTAAAGGCAACGATGGCCTGCTCGTGAGCTTCGCGCTGACTCGGATCGGTGGCCTCGAAGGGCACGCTGAGTACGGCATTGGCGTAGTCGAAGGGGCTCGGCAAGCGCTGGTAGCGGTAGCGATTGGCCAGCCCCGCGCGCTCCTGAAGCCGCTCGAAGCGGCCAAGTGCCGTCAGCGTCGCCGACGTCACCACTGCCCCAAAGCAGCGTCCCCAGAGGTGCTTGGCAAGCGTGGCCGCTGCCGACACCGGACTTGCAGAGAACTCGATTTCTGCCTCGCCGCCAGGGCGGCTCAGCGTCAGCCAGCGTGCCGTAGGGGGAGCGTTGGCGGCGTCTTGCGCCCCCATGGCAAGCCACAGCCCATGCGCCTCGAGCGCTCGGCCGTGCAACAGCGCCACTAGCGGCAGCCAGGTCTCGGCCTGCTCGCGATCGAGCCCCGTCTGCTTATCCGGATCGAGGCTTTCGCGCAGGATATCGGCAATGCTCTCGAGCGCGCGCGAAAGCGTTGCAAACATCACCACGAGCTGTTGGGCCTGCTCACGCAGCGCTTCCCCCACCTGCCCCTTTTCGAAGCGGTGCACCCAGTGGGGCTCGTCGTCGCCCAGGCCATTGGCGCGTTCGGCCAACTGGTGGCCCAGGGTAAAGACATCGCCCAGCGCCGGTTCGAGCGCCTGGAGCGTCTCGGGCAGGCCCGCCAAGAGGCGCGCAACGGTCGGCTGCACCGCAAGCGCTTGATGTAGCTCGGTGAGATTGCTCTTGAGCGTCTTGAGCCAGCGCAGTGCCCCATGCACGGCAAAGCGCTCGGCAAAGTGCGAGATCGCCTTGTCGGGCAGGTGGTGCCCCTCGTCGAACACGAAGATGGTGTCTGCGGGGTCGGGCAGGATGGCACCGCCGCCCAGCGCTAGATCGGCGAGCACGAGGTCGTGGTTGGCGACGATGACGTCGGCATTTTCGAGTTCACGGCGCGAACGAAAGAAGGCGCAGGCGTTGAAGTGGCCGCAGCGTCGCCCGGTGCACTGGCGATGATCGACGGTGAGCCGCCGCCAGTGAGCATCGTCGATGGCCACCGGCCAGTTGTCGCGATCACCCTCCCAGTCGCCCTGCCCGTAGGCTTGGCCCATCTCGGTGGCAAGCGTTGCGAAATCCCCGCTCGTGGCGATCAGTTCCTGCTCGAACATCGACATGGTCGGGTTGGGCTCGACGCCTTCGAGCGCCTGGTCTAGCTTGGCAACGCAAACGTAGCGCCCGCGCCCCTTGGCCAGGCTGTAGCGAAAGGCCAAGCCGCTATGGCTGGCAAGCGTGGGCAGATCCTGATTGAGCACCTGCTCCTGCAGCGCTACCGTCGCGGTGGAGATCACCAGTCGCTTGCGCCGCGCCTGCGCCACCGGCAGCGCGGCGGTGAGATAGGCCAAGGTCTTGCCGGTGCCGGTGCCCGCTTCGAGCACGCAGACGTGGGTATCGCTGGTGCGCTTGCCGTCATCGTCTTGAGTAATATCGCCCAGGGTACGGGCGATTTCGGCGATCATCAGGCGCTGCCCGTAGCGTGGCGTGAGCGACAGCTCCTCCACCATGCGCCGGTAGGCGCCCTGAATCTCGCCCTTCAACGCAGCATCGAGCATGGGCGCTACAGCAGACCTTCGGGCGGATGCTCGCAGGGCAGCTTGGCGTTGATGTAACGCTCGATTTCAGGCAGCGAGAAGGCGTCTTCTTCGCCCACGAAGCTAATCGACACGCCCTTGGCGCCTGCACGACCGGTACGCCCGATACGATGAACGTAGTCTTCGGGGTCTTCGGGCAGGGTGTAGTTGATCACGTGGCTCACATCGTCGATATGGATGCCGCGCCCGGCAACGTCGGTGGCTACCAGCACGTTGAGCTCACCTTCGCGGAAGCGCTCCAGCGTCTTGATGCGCTGGCTCTGAGGCACGTCGCCCGAGAGCATGGCCGCGCTGATACCCGCCTTCTTCAATACGCCGTCCAGCTTGCGCACCAAATCGCGGCGATTACCGAACACCATCACCCGCTCGAAGCTCTCCTGCTCGAGCAGCTTGATCAACAGGCGCTGTTTGTCGTCATCGGCGACCAGATAGACACGCTGGTCGATATCGGCCTGATTGTCGACGGTGACTTCGATTTCGACGTGCGCCGCTGCATGGGTCCATTGGCTGGCGAGGTTGAGAATGTCGTCGGTGAAGGTCGCCGAGAACAGAAATGTCTGGCGCTCCTCTCGCTTCGGCGTATAGCGAATGATGCGCTTGACGTCGGGGATGAAGCCCATCGACAGCATGCGATCGGCCTCGTCGAGCACCAGCACCTCGACCTGAGAAAGGTCGATATCACGCTTTTGCTGGAAATCGAACAACCGCCCGGGCGTGGCAACGAGAATATCCAGGTTCTCAGCGAGGTTTTCGCGCTGGACCTGATAATCCATGCCCCCCACCACGCTTGCCACCTTGAGCGAGGTGAAGCGCGCCAGAGCCTTGGCATCTTTTTCGATCTGCAGTGCCAGCTCGCGGGTGGGCGCAACGATCAGCGCGCGCGGCGCACCGGGTTTCTGCCCATTGGGCGCAGGCTCTTCGAGGAAGTAGGCCAACATCGATATCAAGAAGGCCGCCGTCTTGCCGGTGCCGGTTTGCGCCTTGCCGACGATGTCGCCGCCGAGCAGGGTTTGGCGCAGGGCCTCGGCCTGAATCGGGGTGCAATACTCAAAGCCCAGCGCATGGATAGCCCGCATCAGCGGCAGCGGCAGATCGAAATCGTGAAAACGCCACTTGCCTGCAACGGCGGGCACCTGGAACTGACGGGGGTCCCAACTGGATTGGCGACGACGCGGTTTGCGGCGACGGCGCTTGGGCTTACGGTTTTCGGCCGCAGCCGTGGTCTGATCCGACTCGCTCATAGGCTGTGTAACTATCCGTTTCTGAAGAATCCGTTGCTGAAAAAATCCGTGACGAAAGCGTCGTACGGAACATCCATTATCGGGAAAAGTGGCCCTACTCAGGCAAGACCAAGGGCGCATTGTACCAGGGGTTGCAGCCAAGAGCGCGCCTTGCTGTCGAAGCCGGGCGCGAGCCTGCTACAATGCGCTCCATTCGATAGTGGAAGGAGCGCGACATGACGCGTAGAAAAAAGACCCGCTCGCTGGCCGACAAGGTGACCATTCGCACTGGCCGACGCAAGGATTACCGCAAATGGCGCCACGAGAACCCCGATGAGGTCGCTCCCTCACGCCGTTTCGTTGCCAAAAAACAGCAGCAGCGCAAGCTTCAGGCGGCGCGCAAACTCGAACGCCAACAGCAGAGTGCCGCCACCACCGAGCGCCACTTGACCCAAAGCGACGAGGAGCAACGCTGATGCGCCTGGTTTCGTTCAACATCAACGGCATTCGCGCGCGCCTGCATCAGCTCCAAGCGCTCATCGAGCGGCTCGATCCCGATGTCATCGGCCTGCAGGAGATCAAGGTCCAAGACAGCGAGTTTCCCTTGGCCGAGGTCGAGGCCCTAGGCTATCACGTCTACCACTTTGGCCAGAAGGGACACTACGGCGTGGCCCTACTCTGCCGCCAGCGCCCCGCCGAGGTCTTCTATGGCTACCCGGATGACGAAGCCGATGCCCAGCGGCGCATGATCGGCGCGCGGCTCGCCTGCGAAGACGGCAGCTTCGTCACCGTCTGGAACGGCTACTTCCCCCAGGGCGAAAACATCACCCACCCCACTAAGTTCCCACACAAGAAGCGCTTCTATGCCCAACTCATGGCGCTACTGGAGGGCCAGCACAAAAGCGACGAGCGCTTGGCGGTGATGGGTGATTTCAATATTTCTCCGGAAGATCGCGATATCGGCATCGGCGAGGCCAATCGCAAGCGCTGGCTGCGCGAGGGCAAAACCAGCTTCCAGCCCATCGAACGCGAGTGGCTGGGTAAGGTCATGGCGTGGGGATTGAGCGATAGCTACCGCCTCTGCCACCCGGAGCGCAGCGACCACTTCAGCTGGTTCGACTACCGCTCCAAGGCCTTCGAGCGCGAGCCCAAGCGCGGCCTGCGTATCGACTACATCCTGGTATCGAACGCATTGGGCGAACGGGTCACCGGCGCCGACATCGACTACGACCTGCGCGGCATGGAGCGCCCCTCCGACCACGCGCCGACCTGGAGTGACTTCGACGTCGTGCTGCGCGACGCCTGAACCTGGGGTTAAGCTCTAACATTCAGCGCGTCGCACTCAACCCTCTCGGCCGCTTGTCCAACGACGTTCTCAACGACGTTCTTAATGACCTTTCGGCTACTCTTCGCTCGTCAGGCCGGCCAGCCACTGGTCGGCCTGAACGTCGCCGAGCTCACTGGCTTTTTCCCAGGCACTTTCGGCCACGCTCTCACGTCCCCAGGCATAGGCCAGTTGGCCCAAAGCGCGCCAATCGTCAGCGGCCTGAGTGAGCATGGCCAGCGCCTCCCAGGCAGCCAGGGTGTGATCGATGTCCTTGGCCTGCTGCCACGCCTCGGCCAACTTGCGCAGCGTCATTGGCTCACGCACCAAACGGCCTTCGGCAAGGGCACGCTCGAGGTGTTCGGCGGCGCGGGCGGGCGTACCACCGGCTAGATGCAGCTGCACCAGTGTCCAGAAGTCATCCATGGCGTCGAAGATGCCCAGCTGCCAGGCGGTTTCCCAAAGCCCGGCGGCCACATCGGGGCGGCCAACCTGCTGGGCCAAGCCTGCAGCCTGGCGCCACATGTTGGCATCGCTATCGCTGCGCAGACCATCGAGCAGCCATGCCAGCGCCTCGTCGGTAAGATCGGCGTTGCGGTAAATCGCAAGCGCCAAACTGCGCTGGCGATCATCAAGCGAACTCGTTACGGCCGTGGCGCGCCCGAGCCACTCGGCGGCCTCTTCCCAGCGCTGCTCGTGGGCCAGCCAACCGGTCAAGCGCCACAAGTCGCGTTCGTTATCGCGCCCTTCGAGCCACTGGCTCAGAAGCTCAATGGCGGTATCCATCTCGCCACCGGCTCGCCGCAGCGATACCTCTTCGCGCAGCCAGCGCTGCGCAGTGGCACTGTCGACACCGCTGATCTGGCGTGCCTGACGTAGGCTCTCGGCGGCGGGAATGAAGGCCTCCTGCTGGGCCAGCGCATTGGCTTCGAGCTGGCGATAGAGAGCGCTTGCCCAGCGGTCGGCGGCATTGCCGCCTGCCAATCGGCTTGCCTGAGCACCAGCGCGGCTTGCCACGGCGTCGAGCTCACCGTCGCCGAGCTGCGCCTCGAGCGCATTGAGATCGCTGATGATCCCTCCCGGTAGCGGCTGATTGGCCGCGACACCTGCCGACCATAGCGCCACGCCAAGGGTCCAGGCGAGTTTATGCAGTGTGCGCATGGCGTTACCTCAACTGGAATTCGATACGCTGGGTGGCACGACGCAGATGATCGCTAGGTGGGAACTGCCAGCGTGCGATCGCCTCACGGGCGGCATCTTCGAAGACCCGGCTCGGCTGAGCGCGCGTCACCTGAATGGTGCTGCCATCCACGCTGCCGTCACGCCGAATCACGAACGCCACTTCGACATAGCCTTCGAGCCCGCGTCGCTGCGCCCGCGATGGATAGACCGGATCGGTGCGATTGGTCGGCGTTGCCTGCCCTACGTTCACCGGCTCGTTGGAAGGCGGCGCTGGCGGCGCGGCCGACTGCGCGGCGACCTGGCTCGATGGGGCCGTGGTTGGCCGCGTCGGCTCTGCCGTTGGCTGGGGCGTGGGCTCCGGCTGCGGCGTGGGGTCCGGGCGCGGCTCCGGCGGCGGCTCGGGCGGTGGCGTCGCCTCGGTCAACTCGGGCAGCGTGGTCTCCATCTCGACGGGGTCGAGTGGCACATCCGGCACCTCGACGTCGGGGATGGTGATTGCGCTGTCGGCGACCGGCGGCGGCTCGGGCATGACCATGGGAGGCGGCGGCGGTGGCGCTGCCTCCGTTGGCGCCGGGGCAGCCACTTCGGGCGTCTCGGCCACCTCGGGCGCTTCGACCATGGTCATCGTCATGGTCATGTCGATCTCTTCGACGTTGCGCTCGGGTGGCGTCACCAGCAAGGCGAGAAACAGAAATAGGCCAATGGCCAGCGCCAAGCCGCCCAGTAGGGAGACGAAATGGCGCATCACTGGGCGCCTCGACTCGCCGCCACTGCGACTTGGTCAACCCCCGCCTCGCGCAGCCGATCCATGACTTCGACCAGCAAACCCGTGGTGGAGGCGCGGTCAGCCTGGATCACGACCGAACCGTCGTCGCTAACCATGCTGGCCACTTCATCGCCTACGCGGTGAGCGTCGACCGGACGGCCATCGACCCACACGGCGCCTTCGGGCGTGATCGCCACCAGCACCTGGGCATCGGGGCGCGGCGAGGCGCCGCTCGATTCGGGCCGGTCGATCTCGACGCCGCTCTCCTTAATGAAGCTGGTCGTGACGATGAAGAAGATCAGCATGATGAAGACGACGTCGAGCATCGGCGTCAGGTTGACTTCATTGCTATCGGCAGCGCTGTCGCTCGAATGGCGTCTACGCATCGTTTTCCTCCAGCGCCCGAGCCAAGCGATCATGCAGCCGCTGATCTTCGCGGCGGATGACGTGCTCGAGGCGGCTAATGAATAGAAGTCCCACGACGGCGATGGCCATGCCGGCCAGGGTCGGCAAGGTGGCGCGGGCAACGCCATCGGCCATCGCGCGGGCTTGGTGCGTGTCGCTCATGGTCAGGCTATCGAAGACCGCGATCATGCCGGTCACCGTGCCCAAAAGCCCAAGCAAGGGGCAGAGTGCGACGAAGAATTTGAGCCAGGGCAAAGGACCACGCAGCCGTCCCACGAGCTCGTCGGTCCAAACCTGGCGCAGCGTTCGGGCGCTCCAGCTGCGGTGGTCGTCGCGCGCAGCCCAGCGCTGGATCAATTGGCGCCGTCCCCGCCGCCAGATAAGGCGGTAGTACCACCAGCGTTCGAAGGCCATGGCAAACACCACCACGGCAACGACCGCCAGCATCACCAGTACCGCCCCACCCGCTTCGATCAGGCGCTCTACCGGTTCGAGCCAGAGTGGATAGGTGAACATATCAACCTGCCGTGGGTGCCAGTTGCGCCGATTGTGATTCCAGGTGGTCGGCGAGCGTGGCGCTAGCCTGCCCTTCGATGACCTGAGTGAGATAGCGGCTGCGGCTGGCAAGCGCCGTTTGCGCAAACAGCAGCGGCACCGCCGTGATCAGACCGAGCACGGTGGTGACCAGCGCTTGACTGATACCGCCGGCCATCAGCTGCGGGTCGCCAGTACCGAAGACGGTGATCGCCTGGAAGGTCACGATCATCCCCGTCACGGTGCCCAAAAGACCCAGTAGTGGCGCAATGGCGGCGGTCAGCTTGACCAGCGGCTGGCCACGCTCGAGCTTGGGCAGTTCGGCAAGCACGGCTTCGTCCATGCGCGCCTCAAGCGCCTCGGGCGACTGGTGCTTGTCGAGACCCTCAAAGCGCAGCAGCACGCGGCCCAAGGGGTTGTTGTCACGCAGGGCGGCACCGCTGCGGCTTTGGCGTTTGACGCGACCGCTGACACCCACGAGGTAGAGATACTGTGCCAACGCCACGAGCAGCCCAATGACACCGAGGGCGACGATTACATAGCCGACATAGCCGCCTTGGTGGAAGCGCTCGATGAGACTGGGGCGTTGACCCAAGGCGGCAATAACGGTGCCCTGAGTGGGGTCGATGGCCATTACCCGGCTTTCACCGCTAACGAAATCACCCAGCAGGCGCTCGATTTCACGCGGCGTGCGCGGCAGCACGGCAAGTTCGCCGCCGTCACGCCGAGTCAGCAGCGCCGAGTCGGTAAAAGCAGCAAAGTCGCCCAGGCGCACCAGTGTCTCACGCTCGATTTCGCCATTGGCTTCGGCTACGTCACGCTCTAAGCGCAACGCTTCGCCGGTTTGGGCAGTTAGCCGCGCCAGGGTATCGACCACCGTTTCGAGCTGACCACGTTCGAGCACCTCGGCCTGCTCCAGGCGCGGAGGCAGCGCCTCCGGATCGAGGGTCAACCAGCTATCTTCACCCAGAGCGTTACGAATCTCGGCGCTGTGGCGCGACAAGTCGGCCAGCAGGTCGGCAAGAGAAGCATCTTGTTCGCTTTGACGCGACGAGAGCTCGCTCGCCACTTCCATTTGTTCGGCCTGCTGCTCCTGCAGCGCGGCGAACGTCTCTTCGGCGCGGGCGTGATCGGCCTCGGCCTCATCAAGCGCTGCCGTCAGCGCTTCCTGGTCGTTGACCAGCTCAAGCAAACGGGCCTGATCGCGCTGCTCGGCGGCTTCGCGCGCCTCGCGCAAACTCTCTTGGGCTAGCACCGTTTGGCTCAGCGCCCCCGACGTGATCAGCGCCAGCGCGCCCACCAGCATGTATTTCTTGGCTACCGGCTTCACGGAGACACCTCCTGCGCATCGCTTACCGTAATCGAGAGAGGAAGGGTCAAGAGGTCCGGCGCGCGTTGATCGTCGGCCATACGCAGACCATCGCGCACCTGGCGGCGAGCGGCTTCGTCGAGCGGCTGCCATTCGGCGCTGGCCTTGTCCCAGACACCGCCTTCGCGACCGTCGGGGGTGAGATAGTAGAAACCGATCCGGCCCAGGCGCAGGTAGCTCACTTCACGCGCTTCACCGTCGCTCGGGAACAGGCGTCCACGCCAGGTATCGACCTTGCGGCCGTAATCGAGCTCCAGGCGCCACGCATCCAGCAGCTGGGCGATGCGCTCGGCGCTGCTGGCCGTCTCGTTGGTTGTGAGTACGCGTCCCAGCCGCTCGCCTTGTAAGAACGGCAGGTCGCTCTCGATCCAGGCACGTAGCTGGGTCTGCATATCCTCTTCGATGCGCGGCAGGTCGGCGCGGGTCTCTTCCAGCGTATCCAGCGCCGTGGCCAGCCGCTGTTGGCGCTCGGCTTCTTCGGCAAGCTGCCCGGTGAGCGCAGCGCTCGCTGCGTCCAGCCGCCGCGTTTCACGCTCCAACCGGCGCAGCTCTTCCAGCGCTTCGCGCGTCTGCTCATCGGCCGCATCGATTTGCGTCTGTAGCGCTGCCTGGGCCTGCTGCGCATCGACGCCCTGGGTGGCCTGCTCGGTCGTCTCTTCGCTGGCCATGAGCGAACCACTCACCAGCACGCCGGCCAAGCACCAGCGCCGCGTGGCTAAAAGTGACCTGTTCAACACATCGAGTCTCCGTCACTGCGGGAGGCCATCGTTTTCGCCTCGCCTGGGGGCTTATCAGCCATAGGAAATCGCCGCGCCACCAGCGCTTGTTTTTCTAGCGCCAGCCGCCACGACTTTAGTCGGCCAATAGCCTACCACTTACACAAGAAATGACAATATTTATCATTAGCATTACTCGATTTTATCGCTCTATTCTTAGCCCATTCCTGACGTGGCCATTTGTTGACGGCAATAAAAAAAGCGAGGCCCGTAGGCACTCGCTTTGATCTTGAGAGTCGAGGTGTTAGCGACGACTTAGAACGCCCAGTCGTCGTCTTCCGTGGCTACCGCCTTGCCGATGACGTAGGAGGAGCCGGAGCCGGAGAAGAAGTCGTGGTTCTCGTCGGCGCTTGGCGACAGAGCCGCCATGATGGTCGGGTCGACGTCGGTGACGCTGCTCGGGAACAGTGGTTCGAAGCCAAGGTTCATCAGCGCCTTGTTGGCGTTGTAGTGCAGGAATTTCTTGACGTCTTCGGTAAGCCCCACCTCGTCGTAGAGCGACTCGGTGTACTTGACTTCGTTGTCGTAGAGTTCGAGCAGCAGCTCGTAGGCGTAATCCTTGACCGCTTGGCGGCGCTCGGGCGTGGCTTCGTTGAGCGCCAGCTGGAACTTGTAGCCGATGTAGTAGCCGTGAACCGCTTCGTCGCGAATGATCAAGCGGATCAAATCGGCCGTATTGGTCAGCTTAGCGTGGCTCGACCAGTGCATCGGCAGGTAGAAGCCCGAGTAGAACAGAAACGACTCCAGAAAGACGCTGGCGACTTGGCGCATCAGAGGGTCATCGGAGCGGTAACGCTCGAGTACGAGTTCGGCCTTTTTCTGCAGCGTCGGGTTCTCTTCGCTCCAGCGGAAGGCATCGTCGACGTCGCGCGTGGTGCACAGCGTCGAGAAGATCGAGCTATAGGAGCGCGCGTGGACCGACTCCATGAAGGCGATATTGGTATAGACCGCCTCTTCGTGGGGCGTACGCGCGTTCTCCATGAGTACTGGTGCGCCGACGCTGCTCTGAATCGTGTCGAGCAGGGTAAGCCCGGTGAAGACACGAATGGTCAGGGTCTTCTCCTGCTGGGTCAGCGTATTCCAGGAGGGAATGTCGTTGGAGAGCGGCACCTTTTCCGGCAACCAAAAGTTGCTGGTCAGGCGGTTCCACACTTCGAGGTCTTTGTCGTCCTGAATGCGGTTCCAGTTGATCGCGTCGATGCGCGACAGGCGTTTGATCGGGGTCATGGGTTTCTTCCTGCGCTATCCATCCACACCCACCCCGGCAAGGTGCCGGGGTGGGTGGTCGTAAGTATTGTCTCAGGGGTATCGTGTCAAGCCGGGCTTACAGCGTACAGGAGACGCAGCCCTGCACTTCGGTGCCTTCCAACGCGCTCTGACGCAGGCGAATGTAGTAAAGGGTCTTGATGCCCTTACGCCAGGCGTAGATCTGCGCTTTGTTGATATCGCGCGTGGTCGCGGTATCGGGGAAGAACAGCGTCAGCGACAGCCCCTGATCGACGTGCTGGGTGGCCGCAGCGTAGGTATCGATGATCTTCTCGGGGCCGATTTCGTAGGCGTCCTGGAAGTACTCGAAGTTCTCGTCGCAGAGAAACGGCGCGGGGTAATAGACGCGCCCCAGCTTGCCTTCCTTACGAATCTCGATCTTGGCCGCCACCGGGTGGATGCTCGAGGTCGAGTGGTTGATATAGGAGATCGAACCGGTCGGCGGTACGGCCTGCAGGTTACGGTTATACAGGCCGTGCGCCATCACCTCAGCCTTCAAGTCGCGCCAGTCATCCTGGGTCGGCACGGCAATCGCCGAACGCTCGAAGATCTCGCGCACTTTGTCGGTCGCTGGCTGCCACGCCTGCTCGGTGTACTTGTCGAAGAACTCACCGCTGGCGTACTGCGACGTCGCAAAGCCGTCGAAGGTAGCGCCCTTCTCTTTCGCCAACCGGTTGGAGGCGCGCAGCGCATGGTAGGCGATGCAGTAGAAGTAGATATTGGTGAAGTCCACGCCCTCTTCGGAGCCGTAGAAAATCCGCTCGCGTGCGAGGTAACCATGCAGGTTCATCTGACCAAGGCCGATGGCGCGCGACTTGGCGTTACCTTCGGCGATCGAGGGCACGCTTTCAAGATTGCTCATCTCGGAGACGGCGGTGAGACCGCGAATGGCGATATCCACGCTGGTACCGAGATCGGCGGCGTCCATTACCTTGGCGATGTTCATCGAACCGAGGTTGCAGGAGATATCCTGACCGATATGGCGATAGCCCAGATCGGCATCGTACTCGGTAGGCGTGTTGACCTGCAGGATCTCCGAGCAGAGGTTGGACATATTGATACGACCGTCGATCGGGTTGGCACGGTTGACGGTGTCTTCGAACATCACGTAAGGATAGCCAGACTCGAACTGCAGCTCGGCTAAGGTCTGGAAGAAGGCCCGAGCGTTGATCTTCGACTTGCGGATACGCGCATCGGCGACCATCTCGTGGTACTTCTCGGTGACGCTAATGTCGCCGAAGGGCACCCCATAGACGCGCTCGACGTCGTAAGGTGAGAACAGGTACATGTCCTCGTTGCGCTTGGCGAGATCGAAGGTAATGTCGGGGATCGTGACGCCCAGCGACAGCGTCTTGATGCGGATCTTCTCGTCGGCGTTCTCGCGCTTGGTATCGAGAAAACGCAGGATGTCCGGGTGGTGAGCGTTGAGGTAGACCGCACCGGCACCCTGACGCGCGCCCAACTGGTTGGCGTAGGAGAAGGCGTCTTCGAGCAGCTTCATTATCGGGATAATGCCCGATGACTGGTTCTCGATGCGCTTGATCGGTGCCCCAGACTCACGCACGTTACTAAGCAGGAAGGCCACACCACCGCCACGCTTGGAGAGCTGCAGCGCCGAGTTGATCGCCCGCCCGATGGACTCCATGTTGTCCTCGATGCGCAGCAAGAAGCACGAGACCAACTCGCCGCGCTGCTGCTTGCCGCAGTTGAGGAAGGTGGGCGTGGCGGGCTGGAAACGGCCGCTAATGATCTCGTCGACGAGCGCCTTGGCAAGCTGCTCGTCACCGCGCGCGAGGGTCAGGGCCACCATGCAAACGCGATCTTCGTAGCGTTCGAGGTAGCGCTTGCCGTCGAAGGTCTTCAGCGTATAGCTGGTGTAGTACTTGAAGGCACCCAAGAAGCTCGGGAAGCGGAATTTGTAAGCGTACGCCTGTTCGAACAGCGACTTGACGAAGGCGAAGCTGTACTGATCCAGCACGTCGCTCTCGTAGTAGCCCTCTTCCACCAGATAGTCGAGCTTCTCTTCCAGCGAGTGGAAAAAGACGGTGTTCTGGTTCACGTGCTGCAGGAAATATTGGCGTGCCGCCTCACGGTCCTTGCCGAGCTGGAGCTCGCCATTGGGACCATAGAGGTTCAGCATCGCATTCAGCGCATGGTAATCCAGCGTCCGAGTCTCTTTGGCCCCGCCAGCGGGCCGCTTTTCAGCTAGTTTTGTCGTTTCCAAAACGCTTCTACTCCCTTACGAACCTTGGCCACGTCGTCGTCGGTGCCAAACAGTTCAAAACGATACAGCAGCGGAACGTCGCATTTCGTTGCGATGATGCGCCCGGCCAGGCCGTAAGCTTCCCCGAAATTGGTATTGCCCGCTGCAATGACTCCCCGCAAGTGGCGCCGATTGGCCTCGACATTCAAAAATCGAATGACCTGCGAAGGCACCGCACCTTTGGCACTACCGCCGCCATAGGTGGGTGTGATCAGGATAAATGGTTGCTCGATATAGAGCGTGGGCGCGTCTCGATGCAGCGGGATCCGCTGAGCTGGGAGACCCAGCCTTTCAACGAAGCGGTGCGTATTGCCAGACTTGGTGGAGAAGTAGACTAGTCCTCCTACCGCCGACGTCTGC
Source organism: Halomonas dongshanensis (assembly GCF_024790395.1). Classification (GTDB taxonomy): domain Bacteria; phylum Pseudomonadota; class Gammaproteobacteria; order Pseudomonadales; family Halomonadaceae; genus Vreelandella; species Vreelandella dongshanensis. The sequence goes on along the minus strand of NZ_JAJISC010000005.1, from coordinate 231,570 downwards.
GCCTGTCGTGCCCACATGGTGATTACGCCAGCGCCTGAATGCGATCAGGACGGAACCCAGACCAGTGATCTTCGCCGACGACCACGACAGGCAGTTGGCGATAGCCCAATGCTTCTACCTCCTCCTGGGCACCGCTTTTCTCGGTAATATCGATGACGGTGTAAGAGAGACCCTGCTTATCCAGCGCCCGGTAGGTGGCGGTGCACTGCACGCAGGCAGGCTTGCTGTAGATCTGGATATCCATGGCTATTTTTTCCTTCTCATAGCGGCATTTTTAGGCTAGAGCACATCTAGTGCTCACCCCCTTCGAAAGACCCCACGAATACTATATATAGGTCATCGCAAAATCAATTCAAGCATATGTAGTAATTTTTTCATCCACAGCTTATTGACAAACCATACCCAGCCTAGCCTTGGGGCCGAGCTTTCCAAAGGCATCAAAAAAGCGAATCTAAGCCGCCGAATCGAACGAATAAAACCCTTTTTTAAAGCACGAATGGGGAGGCCCAAAAACTTATCCACCCCACTGCCGAGGGTAAGAAATATTTCGCCCATGCTAGAACGTAATCCTCGAGGAAAGGCAGCCAGGACGACACGATGGGATCGAGCGCAGGGGGACGCATAAAAGGAGAAAAGCGAGAAAGGGAAAAAGAAAGAGAAAGGAGAAAAAATAAAAGAACCCGGCACTGGGCCGGGTTCCTGATCACGTCATACAGGCGCTAAAGCGCCATGGGGGCCTTAGGCGATGGCCGCCTGATAGCGACGCTCGACGTCTTCCCAATTGATCACGTTGAAGAAGGCTTCGATGTAGTCGGGACGCTTATTCTGATACTTCAGGTAGTAAGCGTGCTCCCATACGTCGAGACCCAGCAGCGGCGTGTTGCCGTGCATCAGGGGGCTGTCCTGGTTAAGAGTGTTCTCAACCACGAGCTTCTTCTCGGGCGTGAGGGAGAGCCATGCCCAGCCGCTACCGAAACGGCCAACGGCGGCTTTCTTGAACTCTTCTTTGAAGGTATCGAAACCGCCAAGCTCGGCGTCAATGGCCTTGGCAACGTCACCCTGAGGCTTACCACCGCCGTTGGGCGCAAGCATCTGCCAGAACATGGAGTGGTTGGCATGACCGCCGCCGTTGTTGATCACGGCCTGACGTTTGGCTTCGGGTACGCGATCAAGATTGGCCACCAGCTCTTCGACCGGGAGGTCTTCCAGACCGGTACCTTCCAGCGCGCCGTTGAGGTTGGTGACGTAGGTGTTGTGGTGACGCGAGTGGTGGATCTCCATGGTCATGGCATCGACATGGGGTTCCAGGGCGTCATAAGCGTACGGCAGTTCGGGAAGCGTATGTGCCATTTCATCATCTCCTTGAGTGGCTCTCATTGCGTGTACCTCTCTAGGTGGGGACAGCAAAGCGCGACTTCAACCCACCCAGTAGAGGGCTTGCTCACTAACGGTGCGCGCTCCCTCGACCGGGAAGGCCCACCTCATTCACCCAGTACTTTAGTCAAGTAATGGAAGTTTACCTAATCCCAGGCCGACAAAAAAGCCGACTTACGGCGAAGTCGGCTTGAGGATCAAGCATTTAAGACAGGAAAACCCGGCTCAAAGCTTGCTTTCGAGCTCGGGCAGAACCTCGAACAGATCGCCCACCAGACCGAAATCCGCGACCTGGAAGATCGGCGCCTCTTCGTCCTTGTTGATCGCCACGATCACCTTGGAGTCCTTCATCCCCGCCAAGTGCTGGATCGCACCAGAGATACCCACGGCGATGTAGAGATCAGGCGCGACGATCTTACCGGTCTGACCGACCTGCATGTCGTTGGGTACGAAGCCTGCATCCACCGCCGCGCGCGAGGCGCCAATGGCGGCGTTGAGCTTGTCGGCGATGCCATCGAGCAGCTTGAAGTTGTCGCCGTTGCCCATGCCCCGACCGCCGGAGATGATCACCCGGGCGCCGCCGAGTTCGGGGCGGTCAGAGGTCGCAAGCACTTCATCAACGAAGCGCGACTGAGCGTTATCGACCACCACATCGATCGCCTCGATGGGCGCGCTGCCGCTTTCGACCACGGCATCGAAGGCGCTGGGGCGCACAGTGATCACCTTGAGCGCATCTTCGCTTTGCACCGTTGCGATGGCGTTACCCGCATAGATCGGCCGCTTGAAGGTATCGGCACTCTCGACGCTGATGATGTCGGAGAGCTGATTGACGTCCTTGAGCGCCGCCAACCGCGGCAGTACGTTCTTACCGGTAGTGGAGGCCGCTGCCAGCACGTGGCTGTACTCACCGGCAAGTTCGGCCAGAAGCGCGCCCAGCGGCTCGGCGAGCTGATGCGCGTAGACGCCGTTATCGGCAACGCGCACGCGCTTGACGCCATCCAGGCGCGCGGCCGCTTCGGCAGCGGCCTGTACGCCTTCACCAACGACCAGCACATCGACATCGCCACCGATCTGCTGAGCAGCCGCCACGACATGGGCGGTAGTGCCCGCCAGTTGATTCTCCACGAGGTCAGCGAGTACCAGTATGCTCATGCGATCACCTTGGCTTCGTTCTTGAGTTTATCGATCAGCTCGTCCACCGAGGCGACCTTGACGCCGCCCTGGCGCTCGGCCGGTGGCTCGACCTTGAGCAGGCGCACCTTGGAGGCGAGGCTTACGCCGAGCTCATCGGGCGTCTTGACCTCCAGTGGCTTCTTCTTCGCCTTCATGATATCGGGAAGCTTGGCATAGCGTGGCTCGTTCAAGCGCAGGTCGCTGGTGATCACCGCCGGAAGACTCAGTGATACGGTCTGCAGGCCGCCGTCGATCTCACGGGTGACCTTGACCTGACCGCCCTCGACCACCACTTCGGAGGCGAAAGTGCCCTGAGGAAGGTTGGCCAGCGCGGCAAGCATCTGGCCGGTCTGGTTGTTGTCGGAGTCGATCGCTTGCTTACCCAGAATCACCAGTCCCGGCGCTTCGCTCTCGACGAGCTTGGCCAGCGCCTTGGCAGCGCCCAGGGAGTCCACGCGCTCGTCGGTTTCGACGTGGATGGCACGGTCGGCCCCAAGGGCCAGTGCCGTGCGCAACTGCTCTTGCGCAGCTTTGGGACCCACGGTGACAGCGACGACCTCGCTTGCCACGCCCTTCTCTTTTAGGCGTACGGCCTCTTCCACGGCAATCTCGCAGAAGGGGTTCATCGCCATCTTGACGTTGGTGAGGTCGACATCGGAGTGATCCGGCTTGACCCGAATCTTGACGTTATAGTCGATGACGCGTTTGACCGCGACGAGTACTTTCATAACTTCCTCGCTAGACTCTTGACTGGACTCTTGAAAAGGCGCTAACCGCTAGGGTAGCCCGCAGATGGGCCCCTCACGTTACGGCGTCGATACCCGCGCCGCCTCACACCTCGTATGCCGCCTCTAGGGGCGTTCACTCCTATTCACTGACGCTAACTCGGCAACCTCATGGGGGCAAGCCTAGGCGCACCATCACGGCCCAGGGCCATCGTAGTGATGACCTAAGGCAGGTATTATGCCTATCATGGAAGCCAACCAGAAGCAAACGACCGTTTTAAATCAAGGCCGTGTACTTATAAGAAACGCAATGAGAGAGAATAAGGAGATCACCAGGTGGAACCTATCGAACGCGATGTGATGGAGGTCGATGTCGTCATCGTCGGCGCGGGGCCATCGGGCCTATCTGCCGCCTGCCGACTGATGCAGCAAGCCAACGAGGCCGGTCAGGAGCTGACGGTGTGCGTGGTGGAAAAAGGCTCCGAGGTCGGGGCGCACATCCTCTCGGGCGCCGTTTTCGAGCCGCGCGCCTTGAACGAGCTGTTTCCCGACTGGCAGGAGCGTGGCGCGCCGCTGACCACGCCCGCCACCCGTGACGACGTCTACCTGCTCAAAGACGCTGAAAAGGCCCAGAAGCTACCCAATGCCCTGGTGCCCAAGAGCATGCACAATACCGGCGGCGAGCTAACCCGCTACGTCATCAGCGCTGGCAATTTGTGCCGTTGGCTCGCCGAGCAGGCCGAAGGGCTGGGCGTGGAGGTCTTCCCGGGCTTTGCAGCCCAAGACGTGATCATCGAGGACGGCGTCGTTCGCGGCATTCTCATCGGTGACATGGGAGTGGCCGCCGACGGCACGCCCAAAGATGGCTTCATGCCCGGCATGGAGCTTCGCGCCAAGTACACCCTGTTCGCCGAAGGGTCGCGCGGCCATCTGGGCAAGCGGTTGATTCGCCGCTTCGACCTCGATGCCGAAAGCGATCCCCAGCACTACGGTATCGGCTTGAAAGAGCTGTGGGACGTTCCCGCCGAACAGCATCAACCGGGGCTGATCCTGCACGGCTCGGGCTGGCCGCTCACCGGTGATGCCCACGGCGGCTGGTTTCTCTATCACGCCGAGAATCAGCAGGTCGTGGTCGGGCTGATTCTGGATCTTGGGTATAAGAACCCCTGGCTCTCCCCTTTCGACGAATTCCAGCGCATGAAGCACCATCCGGTACTGCGCCAGTACCTCGAAGGCGGCTCCCGTGTGGCCTACGGCGCCCGGGCAATCACCAAGGGCGGCCTCAATAGCCTGCCCAAGATGACCTTTGCCGGTGGACTCTTGATCGGCTGTGACGCGGGCACGCTCAACTTCGCCAAGATCAAGGGCATTCACACCGCCATGAAATCGGGGTTGGTCGCGGCTGAAAGCGTTTTCGCCGCGCTCAAGGAAGGTAGCGAAGGCGGCACCGAGCTCAACGACTTCACCACCCGCTGGCAAGCGAGCTGGGCCTATCAGGAGCTCAAGGAGAGTGCGAGCTTCGGCCCTGCTATACACAAGTACGGCACGGTGGGCGGCGGTGCCTACAACTTCGTCGATCAACTTTTGGGCGGCAAGCTACCCAAGGTACACGACACCACGCCCGACTACGCGGCGCTGAAACCGGCTGCCAATTTCACCAAGATCGACTACCCCAAACCCGACGGCAAACTCTCCTTCGACAAGCTCTCGTCGGTGTTTCTCTCCAACACCAACCACGAAGAGGATCAGCCCTGTCATTTGAAGCTCGACGACCCGGCGGTGCCGATTCGCGACAACCTACCCACCTACGCCGAACCCGCCCAGCGCTACTGCCCGGCCGGGGTCTATGAAGTCGTCGAAGAGAGCAACGGCGAACCACGCTTTCAAATCAATTTCCAGAACTGCGTGCACTGCAAGACCTGTGACATCAAGGACCCGGCCCAAAATATCACCTGGGTGGCTCCAGAAGGCGGCGGCGGGCCCAACTATCCCAATATGTAGTACCTGTATTGGGCTCGCTTGGGCTGGAATTGGGTTTGAACGGGCACCTGCTTGACTCAGGAGGCGGGCTCGATCACCTGGATGGGCGCGCGGCGGGCAATGAGCCGTCGCCGCCCTGCCTGGGCAAAGCGCACATCGATGACCGGATCATCGGGGTTGCCTTCGACCGCTGCCACCTCGCCCTCACCAAATACGCTATGCAGCAGGCGCTGGCCGGGCTGAAAACGCGCGCCTGCCATGTAGCTGCCCGATGTTTCCTGTACCTGAGGCGCAGCGAGCGCGATGCCCTCGTGTCCGGTCTGGGCGAGATAGCGCTGAACGAGCGCCGGGCGCGCCACGCTAAGCGGCGCATTCGCCTTATCGCTGCCCGTTTCGCCTCCCTTTAGGCGTGCAGCCACGCGCATGCCGTCACCCCAGGCGCACTCGCTGAGAAAACGGCTCGGCCGGTGCGCGCCCGCATCGTGCAATAGCAGCAGACGCTCCTCAGCGCGGGTGATGGCCACGTAGAACAGCCGTCGCTCCTCCTCCAGGCGCTCATCGCTCAAGGGGTTGTCGCGGCTATAGTGAGGGAAGTCCTCTTCGTTGCATCCTGCGACCATTACCAGCGGCCACTCGAGCCCCTTGGCACCGTGTACCGTGCTGATGAGTACGCCACCGGCCTGGTTCTCCACGGGGCGTTCGAGCAGTTCGATAAAGGCATCGGGATCGGCCACGCTTTCGGCCTGTTCGAGCAGCACGTCGAGTAGGCGCACGTCCTCTTCACCCTTGTCGCGCCGGGTAGCGGCGCGCTTGAGCACCTTCTCGGCCTCGATGGTATCGACGACGTGAGCCAGGAGCCGCCCCGGGGGCCAGGCGCCGAGTGCAGGGAGATCGCATAGCAGCGTCCAGCGCTTTTTGAGCGTCCGCCGTTGTAGGGGTTTAAGTTCGCGCAGTACGCTGTCGTCTCTTTCCGGCCACGCTTGGGTCGCGGCCAGCTGATGAGCCAAGCGCTGCAGGCGCTCACGGGCGACGAAAGAGGTCGGTTGAGACAGCAGCAAGAGCACGTGATTCGGATCGTGCAGCAGCGCAGGCTGGCGCGCGAGCTTTAAGAAGCCCGCCAGCGCCTGCACCAGAGGCAAGCGGAAGACGAAGCGATCCTCGCGCTGTAGCCGGAAGGGAATCCCCGCTTGAAGAAGCGCCAGTTGAAACGGCACCGAGAGCGCCCAGCTGCGCACCAGCAGGCAACTTTCATCCAGCCGACGCCCTTGGGCCTGCCAGTCCATTAGAGCATCGAGCAACGCTCGACTCCCCTGCCCCAGATCGATGCGAGTATCGCGGTTGCCATCCAAAGCCACGCAGAGCTGATCGGGTCGGCGCTGGTTGGCGAATATGGCGTGGTTGGCGGTAAGCGCCAGGGCATGACCATGGCGAAAGGTGGTCGATAGCGGATAGTCGCTGGCGTGCCCAAAGGTCGCAGTGAAGTCGTCGAGTAGGGTATCGGGGCGCGCCCCGCGCCACTCGTAGATGCACTGATTGGCATCGCCCACGGCCATGACCGCGGCGCTGGGAGCGGCGAGAATTGCCAGCAAACGCTGCTGGGCGGCATTGATGTCCTGGTACTCATCGACGATGACGTGGTCGAGAAAGCCCGCCACACGCTGGCGCAGCGCCGCCTCCTGTTCGAGCGCACGTACCGGGCGATAGAGCAGATCAGCATAGGTCATCACGCCTTCGGCAGCCATGAGGCGCTCGGCCTCGGCAAAGGCGGCGGGAAAATAGTCGGTGTCGGGATCGAGGTTGAGCGTTTCGAAGAGCGCCTCAGGCGCGGCGAGCTCGGCCTTCACCAGGCCGCAAAAGTGCGCCAGCGCCTCCAAGCGGTCGCCATCGAGAGCCGCATCACGACGCTCGGCAGCACTGCTCAACACGTTGAGGCTGGCTTGGCGCAAGAGCCTTTCGAGTTGCCAATCTGATGAGAGCAGACGCCGTGGCGCCAGCGCCCCCCAGCGGCACAGGCTTTGGGTCAAGCGATGGCCTAGCGAGTGAAAGGTGCGTACATCAGGCAGAGCTTGGCCCTCACCTGCCATACTCGCCAAACGGCGCTGAAAATCATCTTTGGCTGAGCGATTGAACATCAGCACCAGCATGCGTTTGGGCGACACGCCCTGGGTAAGCAAATGCAGAACGCGCGCGGCCATGGTGGTGGTCTTACCCGCCCCGGCCACCGCCATGACGCGCGCATGGCCGCATGGGTGAGCGATGACCGCCTGCTGTTCAAAGGTAAACTTCACGGCGCCTCGCTGCCGACACAATCATCGTGCCAGCGCCCAAGCAGATGCATACTACCGGCGCTCTTGAGGCGCAGTTCCCATTCGCCCGGTGCGACCTCCACGCTCGTTGCCGCCTCGGCCCACTGGTAGTAGACCGAGCGCACTACCCGCGCGTGCAACCCAAAGCGCACCGACACCTGGGGCGCCACATCGCCGCTCGGCAGCGTCGAGGTCGATAGCGGATGCTCGGCGTCGAGGCGAAAGCGATCGCCATCGTCGGTGGTTAGCCACCAGGCGTCGTCGCACCACTCGGCGAGTATCACCCGCAGCGGCAAATCCTCCACCGTGATACGCCAGCGCTCCACGGGGGTGACCAAACAGGTGCCTACGTCGTCCTGGCGCAGCAGCGAGGTCAGCAACTGCACCAGACGCTCGCGCTCGATGACGCGCCCTTCGTGTACCCAGCTGCCGTCGGCACGAATGGTGAGCGGCATATCCCCACAAAGCGCTGGTGACCAGCGATCCACCGGCGGAATCCGCGCCGCCTGGGTATGGCGAAAGCGCAACAGCTGTTCGATGTTCATGCTCCCTCCTGCCGAGTCTTCGGGGTGATAGTGTGCTTAGATCAATCCCGCGTCGCTCAGCGAGCGGCGCACCTCGGCAGAAGCAGCCGGGGCGGCACCGCGAAACAGACGGTAGAAGTTGGCGCTGGTCTGCATGGCGACTTCATCGACGCTGATGCCGCGCTCGCGAGCAATGCACTCGGCGACCTCGACGACGAAGGCCGGCTCGTTGGGCTTACCACGGTGCGGCACTGGCGCGAGGTACGGGCTATCGGTTTCGATCAGTAGGCGATCCAGCGGAATGACCCGCGCAAGCTCGCGCAGCAACGCCGCACTGGCGAAGGTAATAATGCCTGAGAGCGAAATATAAAAGCCTAAGCGCACGGCTTCACGCGCCATGGCCAAATCTTCGGTAAAGCAGTGGAGTACGCCGCCGATCTCGGGAAGAGTATGCGCGCGCAGCAGCGCCAAGGTATCCGCCTGGGCTTCGCGGGTATGCACGATGACCGGCAGTTCGAGCTCGGTAGCGGCGATCAGATGGCGCTTGAAGCGCTCCTGCTGTACCGCGACGGGCACGCTCTCGGCGTAGTGATAGTCGAGCCCCGTTTCACCAATGGCGACGACCTCGAAGCGCTCGGCGGCCTCCTTGATGGCGTCGACATCGGGCTCGACGGCGGGTGTGTGCAGCGGATGCAGCCCCGCCGAGATCACCACGTCGTCGTGCTCGCGGGCGATCCCGGCAAGGCGTGGCATGTCGTCGAGGTTGACCGCCACGGCCAAAAACTGACTGACGTTGGCCTCGCGCGCCGCCGCGAGGGTTTGGGAGAGATCACCGCCATGGGTCTTGTCTGAGAGGCGATCGAGATGGCAGTGCGAATCGATGAACATGCTAACCCTTTGGCTTGCGCGCACTCAAAAACGCCGGAGGCGCTAAGAGGCACGAAAAAGTATAAAACGAGGTCGATGAAGGCCGAGCCATCACGCCTACGGTGCGCGCCCTTCAGCGGCCAAACGCCCAGCCAAGAGCCGTTCGATACGGTCGCGCACGCCCGTCGCGGTGGCATCGAAATGCAATCCCACGCCCGGAACCGCTCCTTCCAGGGGCGCGGGCGGCGTTACCCAGGCTACCCGGGTCGCCACGACGCTTGGCGACGCATCGCCAGGTAAGCGCAGAGAGAGGCTTACCGCTTGGCCCAGCGGATAAAACGTCTGCGTTGCCACGAAAAGCCCGCCGCGCTCGAAAAGGTCGACATAGGCTGCCTGGAGCGAATCGACGTCGCCCAGGGTCAATGCCAGTGTGACCGATGTCGTCATGTCTATCCCTCCTCGACTACCCGCTAGGAGCGCAACAGCGCCGACCAGCGGACCAACCACGCCTCGAGAATCAGTTGGGGATTGGGGTTGGTCCCCATGCTCAAGAGCCTGCGCTGCTCGCGGGCGTAGTCGAGCAGTTTGAACCAGTCCTGCACCCGGGCATTCTTGACCGCTTGGCGATAGAGCGGTTCAAGGTCGGGATTGTGCAGCGCCTCACGGTTGCCCGACAGACCGAAGCGAATCAGATCCTCCAGCCAGCCGATACCGTACCATAGGATGGCGTCGATCGCTTGGCGATCCAGGCGCGCCGCCTCTGAGACCGGCTCGGCGCCGCGCACCAGCTGCTCGAAGGCGTCGTGAATACGGTGACGCAGCGCGCGCTCTTCGGGCGTGGCTAGCGTCACCGCGAGTTGAGGCAGCCCACCGGATACCCGCCACCAAAAGTACGCGTCCTCCTCTTGCCCCAGCGCTTCGCTAAGCCACTGCTCGCAGACGTCGAAAGGTACCTTGGCCAGCGACCAGTGTTGGCAGCGCGAGCGAATGGTGGGCAGTACCCGCGAAGGTACGTCGGCGAGCAGAATGAACAGCGTCTTCTCACCCGGCTCTTCCAAACTCTTGAGCAGCGCATTGGCGGCAGCCACATTCATCGCCTCGGCGGGCGAGATGACGATCACTCGATAGCCGCCCTGCTGCGCCGTCTGCGACACCGCCCGGTTGACCTCACGAATGGCGTCGATACGGATTTGACGTTTATTCTCTTCGGGCGCCACGCGGATGAGATCCGGGTGATAGCCTGCCGCCAGCATCGAACAGCTATGGCACTCGCCGCAGGCAGTGAGCCCAGGGTTGGCGCAGAGCGTGCGCGCGACCAAAGCGTCGGCCAGTTGCTGCTTGCCGAGCCCATGCGGGCCGCTAAAGAGCAGCGCGTGGGGCATTCGCCCACGCTCATCCATGGCTATCAGTTGGCGCCATATTCCCGCATGCCAGGGCAGAGGTTCGCGAATTAGCGCCATGATCCCACCCGCTCGGCCAGCACCGCGGCCAAACGCGCCTGAACGACATCGAGCGACGGCGTGGCATCGACGATGGCGAAGCGCTCGGGCGCTTCGTGAGCGCGGGTGAGGTAGCCCCGGCGCACATCGGCAAAAAACGCCGCCTGCTCCTGCTCGAAGCGGTCGAGGCGCTCGTTGCGCGCCATCAGCCGTGAAGCCAAGCGTTCGCGTGCGGCCTCAGGGGCCATATCGAGCAGCAGCGTCAAATCGGGGGTTAGCCCGCGCTGAACGAAGCGCTCGAGCTCGCTGATACGCTGCCAGTCGATCCCCCGGCCGCCGCCTTGGTAGGCGAAGGTAGCGTCGGTAAAGCGGTCGCACACTACCCACTTTCCGCTCTCGAGTGCCGGACGAATAACCTTTGCCAGATGCTGTGCGCGAGCGGCAAAGACCAAGAGCAGTTCGGCATCCACGTCCAGTGCCTCACGCGGGTCGGGGTCGAGCAGTAGCGTGCGAATGGCTTCGGCGCGCGGCGTACCGCCCGGCTCGCGGGTCTTCACCACCTCGATACCCTGAGCTTCGAGCCAGCTAACGACAAATCCCACGTTGGTCGATTTACCGACCGCTTCGCCCCCTTCCAGGGTGATGAAGCGTCCTCGCATGCGCATGCCGTTCCTTTGATGAAGTGAATGAAACCAACCGATGCGACGCCCCTAGGGCGCCCGGTTGCGAATATAGCGATTGACCGCATTGTTGTGCTCACGCAATGTGGTCGAAAAGTGGTGCGTGCCATCGCCTTTGGAGACGAAATAGAGCGTCTCGCCCGGCAGCGGATTGACGGCGGCCTCAAGCGACGCCCGACCCGGCATGGCGATGGGCGTCGGCGGCATGCCGTCGATGACGTAGGTGTTGTAGGGCGTGGCTTCGCGCAGATCAGCGTAGGTGATACGCCCAGCATAGCGCTCGCCCATGCCGTAGATTACGGTCGGGTCGGTTTGCAGCCGCATGCCGCGTTCGAGACGGCGCTTGAACACCCCAGCAATCTCACGCCGCTCTTCGGGCGCACCGGTTTCACGCTCGATCAGAGACGCCATGATCAGCGCCTCATAAGGGGTCTCCAGAGGCAGATCATCGGCGCGCGAGCTCCACACCTCATCGAGTATTCGCGTCATGCGGTCAGCCGACTGACGCAGCAGATCGACGTCGCTCATGCCGAGGTGGTAACGGTAGGTGTCGGGAAAGAACCAGCCTTCGGGATGTTCGCCTTCGCGCCCGAGCAGCGCCATGATCTCATCATCGCTCATGTCTTGGGTGCGGTGCTCGAGTTTGGGTGCCGCGTCAAGCAGCGCACGCATCTGGCGAAACGTCCAGCCTTCCGGCACGGTCAGGGGGTAGGTCACTACCTTGTCGCTGCCCAAAAGCGCCATCATCTCGAGCCCGCTCATTTCGGGCTCGAGGCGGTACTCCCCTACCCGCAGACGCGGCATCTGCTCTGGCGACCAGCGCGCTAGCAGGCGATACGGCCAGGCACCGCCGATTACGCCCTGCTCATCGAGCTCGCTAACCACTTGATGAAACCCCATACCCGGGCGGACCTGATAGAGCAGCGGCTCGTCGAGCGCGAGTGACGCATTGAGACGCTGCTGCCAATAGGCGTAGCCGCCGATGGCCGCCGTGGCGCCCAACAAACACAAGATGAGCAGCGCGATAAGTAAACGTTTGAACATGATAGATCGACTCAGCCAAAGAGAGGTCAGGGCGCAGCATACCCCAAAAGGCGATGGCCCAGCGCCTGGAAGGCATCAACGCTCAAACGTGGCCATTGGGCCAACACCTGATGGGAGGACGAGACAAGCTCGGTGACCTGCCAAACGCCCTGCACCGAGTTACCCAGCCACAGCGCGCTCACCCGAGGCAAGGCCTCGAGCATAAGCGTGCGTGGGCGTATGGCGCCGGCATCGAGCAGCGCCGCACGCAGCGTACCGGCCACGCCACAGGCCTCGAGCGGTGGCGTATACCAGGCATCCCCCTCGGCCCAAAAGAGGTTCATGCAGGTAGCCTCGATGACGCTGCCGTGGGTATCGGCGAGGATACCCTCGGCGATCCCGGCGTCCGTCCACTCCTGGCGCGCCAGCACGTTCTCCAGCCGGTTCAAATGCTTGATTCCGGCTAACAGCGGCTGATGCCCAAGGCGCAGTGAACAGAGCCGCACGCGGCACCCGTCTTGCCACCGCGCTTGCGCCGGAGTGAACGCCGTGCGCTGAGTCAAAAGCCGTGGCGTGGGGGTAGCAGGAGGGAGATAACCGCGACCGCCGCTGCCGCGGGTGAGCGTCAGTTTGAGCACCTCCCACTCGCTTGTCACCTTCCCTGCCAGTTGACGATCGATATCGTTTTGGCTGGGCGCGGGAATGGTCAAGCGCCGGGCGCCCTCGAACAGGCGCGCGCAATGATAGGACCAGAGCACAGGGCGCCCGTGATGGAGCAAAACGGTCTCGAACAGGCCATCGCCATAGGCGAGACCGCGGTCGTCCTGCGGCACGGACGCCAGCATGAAGCGTTACACCCGGGTGAAAATCAGAGAGCCGTTGGTGCCACCAAAACCGAAGGAGTTGGATAGCGCCACGTCGATACGCATGTCGCGCGCGGTGTGCGGTACGTAGTCGAGATGACAGCCTTCCTGGGGGTTATCCAGGTTAATGGTCGGCGGCGCTACCTGATCGCGAATCGCAAGCACGCTGAAGACCGCTTCTACGGCACCGGCAGCCCCGAGCAGGTGACCGATCATCGACTTGGTGGAGCTGACCGCTACGCTGCGCGCTGCATCACCCATTACCTTCTCTACGGCGCGGCTTTCGGCCAGATCGCCCGCCGCGGTCGAGGTACCGTGAGCGTTGATATAGTGCACCGCGCTCGGATCGATCTTGGCATCTTTAATGGCATTGCTCATGGAGAGCGCTGCGCCGCTGCCATCTTCCGGCGGCGCGGTCATGTGGTAAGCATCGTCGCTCATACCAAAGCCCGAAAGCTCGGCGTAGATGGTCGCCCCGCGCGCCTTGGCGTGCTCGTACTCTTCGAGGACCAGAACGCCTGCGCCATCGGAGAGCACGAAACCGTCGCGGTCGCGATCCCACGGTCGGCTCGCCGCCTGGGGGTCGTCGTTGCGCGTCGACAGCGCGCGCGCGGCAGAAAAGCCGCCAAGACCCAACGGCGTGGTTGCCATTTCGGCACCGCCGCAGACCATCACGTCGGCATCACCGTAGGCAATGGTACGGGCGCTATAGCCGATATTGTGCGTACCGGTGGTACACGCGGTGGCGATAGCGATGTTCGGCCCTTTGAAGCCATGCTGGATGGCGATGTTGCCGGAGATCATGTTGATGATCGATCCGGGTACGAAAAAGGGCGATACCCGGCGTGGGCCGCTTTTGATCAACGCGCCGTGATTCTGCTCGATCATCGGCAACCCACCGATACCCGAGCCGATCGCAACGCCAATGCGCGAGGCGTTCTCTTCGTCGCAGACGATGCCAGAGTCAGTGATCGCCTGCGCACCGGCGGCCATACCGTACTGAATGAAGAGATCCATCTTGCGCGCATCTTTGGGATTGAGATAGTCGCCGATGTCGAAGTTCTTTACCGAGCCGCCAAAGCGCGTATTGAAGCCCGTTGTGTCGAAGTGTTCGAGAGGCGCGATACCGCTTTTACCCGCTACGATGTTCGCCCACGTCTCATCAACGGTGTTACCCACTGGGGTCACCAGGCCCAAGCCTGTTACCACCACCCTTCTTCGCGCCATTTGTCTTCCTCCAGGCATCCTTGGTGACTCGACCCCCTCCGGGTCAGTTGCGCTGTAGTATAACGGAGATTGCACGGTATTATCATTGCTTCTGGAACGCAAAAAGCCGCCCTTGCGCAAACAAGGACGGCTTTGCCGGGCATCGCTTGTGCGACACCCGGCCAGCTAACTAACGCAGCCCTTACTGGTGGGCGTTGACGTAGTCGATCGCTTCCTGAACGGTAGTGATCTTTTCAGCTTCTTCGTCGGGGATTTCGGTGTCGAATTCCTCTTCGAGAGCCATGACCAGCTCAACGGTGTCCAGAGAGTCGGCACCCAGGTCTTCGGTGAAGGAAGAGCTGTTCTGGATGTCTTCTTCTTTCACGTTAAGACGCTCGGCAACCACTTTCTTTACGCGCTCTTCGATAGTACTCATCAACGTACTCCAGTCGTTCACATTAGCCGTTTTCGATAACCAGCTATTTGGAAACCGCAAGCCAAAAGCTGCGGGGTAGTTTATAGACGCCCTCGGGATGACGCAACCGCCATTCCCAAGACCATCAACGCATATTCATGCCACCATTGACGTGCAGCGTTTCACCGGTGATGTAACCGGCTGCATCGCTGGTCAAAAAGCCTACGGCAGCGGCGATCTCTTCGGGCCCACCCAGACGCGCCAGAGGAATCTGCTTGAGCAGCAGTTCGTGCTGAGCCTCGGGCAGCGCTTCGGTCATGTCGGTGGCGATGAAGCCAGGGGCAACGGCGTTTACGGTAATTGCCCGCGATGCCACCTCGCGCGCTAGAGCGCGGCTGAAGCCTTCCATTCCCGCCTTGGCGGCGGCGTAGTTGGTCTGGCCCAGGTTGCCCATCGTCGCTACGACAGAGCTGATCGAGACGATACGCCCAAAACGCGCCTTGGTCATGCCGCGCAAACACGCCTTGCTGACACGATAGACCGATTTCAGGTTGGTATCCACGACCGAGTCCCACTCCTCCTCTTTCATCCGCATGAGCAGATTATCGCGGGTGATACCGGCGTTGTTGACCAAAATGGTCGGCGCGTCGAAGCGCTCGGCAATGTGCTTGAGCACCGCATCGATACTTGCCTGATCGGTAACGTCAAGACACAGACCCGCGCCTTCGATACCCTGCGCCTTGAGGTCTTCGTCGATGCGCGCCGCGCCGGATTCGCTGGTCGCCGTACCGATGACGATACGCCCCTGACGGCCCAATTCGTGGGCGATGGCGCGCCCGATACCGCGACTTGCGCCGGTCACCAGCGCCACTCTACGTTCTTGCGTCATAACTTCCTGCCTTTGACGGGATAAAACCTGGACGGCGTGTGGTTAAAATTAACACCACCTGCCTCAATCGTCGCTTGCCAGCGCCTCGCGAGCGAGCTCAAGAGCGGCATCCAGGCTGTCGGGATCGTTGACGGCAAGTCCCTTACTGCCCCGGGCGATACGCTTATTGAGCCCGGTCAGCACCTTACCAGGACCGCACTCGATGAATACGTTAGCGCCAAGCGACGCCATGGCGTCGACGCAGTCGGTCCAGCGTACCGGCTGATAGAGCTGCTCGATCAGTCGCGTGCGCAGCGTATCGACATCGGCGTGAGCCTGAGCATCGACGTTCTGAATCACGGTGTAGCGCGGCACGCGCAGCTCGATCTCACTGATCGCCTGAGCCAGCTCGTCGGCCGCCGGGCGCATCAGCGCGCAGTGCGACGGTACCGACACCGGCAGCGCCATTGCACGTTTGGCGCCCGCCTCTTGACAGGCCGCGATGGCACGCTCTACCGCTGACTTGGCGCCAGCAATCACCACCTGCCCCGGGGCATTGTAGTTGACCGCTGCGACTACGTCGCCTTGGGCGGCCTTGGCGCAGGCCCGCTCTACGACATCGTTGTCGAGCCCGAGGATTGCCGCCATACCGCCTTCACCGGCAGGCACGGCGCGCTGCATGGCCTCACCACGCAGACGCACAAGCTTGACGCCTTCGGCAAAGCTCATCACCCCGGCGCACACCAAAGCGCTGTATTCGCCCAGGCTATGCCCGGCCATGACGCAAGGGCGCGGACCTTCGAGTTCTTGCCACACGCGCCAAATGGCGACACTAGCCGTAAGCAGCGCCGGCTGGGTACAGGCAGTCGCATTCAGCGCCTCTTCAGGCCCCTCCTGCACAACTTTCCAAAGATCGTAACCCAGCGCCTCGGACGCCTCTTCAAATGTCGTTCCCACTACACTGTAGCGTTCGGCCAACTCGCGCAACATACCCAGCTGCTGCGAACCCTGGCCGGGAAAAACGAGTGCAAGGGGTTGAGACATGTCATTCACCTTCGCTATTGGTTAGCCCGCCAAACCAAAAACCCCACTATCGAGGGCTTTTAAAATGGGGCTTTCAAATCGAACACTCTGCATCCCAACGTAGTACGGATAGTAGTAAGCACTGACGTTAGTACCGAGCGCCCGCCGACATCAGCAGCCAAAAGGAGCCTGCTGACGCTTGTTATTCCATCACCGACGCGACCAGCTCGCCGCCATACGCGCGGGCAGGTTCTGCTCGACTTCGCGCATGGCACGCCTGATGGCGTAATAAAATCCCACCGCTGGCGTGCTGCCGTGACTCTTGACCACGATACCCTTGAGCCCCAACAAACTGGCACCATTGTAGCGCACAGGATCGAGCTCTTGCTTGAGGCGTTTCAGCACAGGCCTGGCCAGTAGACTCGCCAAGCGCCCACCCAACGTCGACTCGAAAGCCATTTGGACGCGCTCGACCAGCATACGGGTCAATCCTTCGCTACTTTTGAGCACGGCATTACCTACAAAACCGTCACACACCACGACATCGACGCCGCCACTGAAGATATCGCCGCCCTCGACGTAACCCACATAGTCGAAATCGGGGCGCTCAAACGCTGGATAGTCGATCTCGCGCCATTTGCCGCTCACCGCCTCGCACGCCACGGCCTTGCGCAGCAGGCGATCGGCTTCGCGCACGCAAACATTGCCCTTGGTTGCTTCCGCACCAACATTGAGCAGCGCTACGCGCGGTCGCCCCACGCCATCGACGCAGGCCACCATTGCCGCTCCGAGAAAGGCGAAATCCACCAGCCGCTCGGCAGGCAAATCAATATTGGCGCCCAGATCGAGCAAATAACAGCGACCACCTGCACGCGCGGGCAGCGCCGTGCTGATTGCCGGGCGTGACATCCCCGCCAGCATGCCCAGCTCACGCCGCGACAGCGCCACCAGAGCGGCCGTATTACCCGCACTGACACCTGCCGCTGCCCGCCCTTCGGCAACCGAGCGCAGCATGGCACACATACTGCTTTGCTGCCCACGCCGAAGCGCCCAGGCGGCCGTGGCATCCTGGCGCACTACGCTGGGCGCATCACATAGTTTCAAACGCGACGCTGCCGCAGCCAAAGGCTGCGGCAGGCGTGAAATCTCGGCATCGAGATGCTGGCGAGGGCCAAAGAGATCGAGTTCGAGCTCGGCGTGGGCGAGTACGGCCTGCGCCGCGCCCTGCACGATCACACCAGGACCTTGGTCGCCCCCCATGACGTCGATAGCAAGACGCACGTTGGCAAACGCCCCTTTGACCGCTCGACGCGAGGCGTCTTAGACCTCGACCACCTTACGACCGCGGTAGAAACCGTCGGGAGAAACGTGGTGACGCAGGTGCGTAGTACCGGTTTCCTTGTCTTGGGAAAGGGTCGGCGCACTCAGCGCATCGTGGCTACGACGCATGCCGCGCTTGGAACGAGTCTTACGGTTCTGTTGAACTGCCATGGGTCATTACTCCAGGGTATAAGGGTTAAGGGTGCCTACTTCTTGCCTTTCAAGGCATTGAGCACCGCAAAAGGGTTGTTAGCCGGCTTGGGATCGTCTTCCTCGCCATCCACCTTGCTGACCAGCTGCGCCGACGAGACCTGGCAATCGGCCTCATCGTGGTAGACCACCTGCGGTAAACTGAGAATGAGTTCATCCTCGACTACCGTCAGCAGGTCCAGCTGTTCGTTTTCCACCAGTACTGGCTCGTGGCTTGCGGGTAGCGTAGCGGCCAGCGCTTCATCGGCCACCATTCCCAGGAGGAAGTCGCTTTCGACGTCCTGGGCCAGGGGCACCAGACAGCGTCGGCAAGGCAGTGCCAGCCTAGCCTGCAGATGACCACGAATTTCACGCCGCCCCTGCGCGTCGATGCCAAACTCGAGCACGACCTGGCAGTCGCCCGTCTGAGCGCCGATCTCTTCGGCAAGGCGCGGCAGTTTGTCCAGCGCTACCTGGCCTTCGAGTCGTTCGTGGCGGGCTGCAAGCTTGTAGGGCTCAACCCGGCTGGGGAGTTGTGAGGTCAACATAGGCGCGCAATGATAGGCACTCGCCCTGCCGGTGTCAAAGCTAGTCGCATAATTCTTCTCTCTCTTAGATGTGTTTAGGCTGTTTATAGCGAATGCACTCATGGTACACCGATCCATGAGTAGCCATTCATCATAAGTGCTGTCCGCTAGCCACGCTGGCGACGGGTTGACTACACTCAGCGTTCAACCACCACCCACTGGCAAGGAGATGCCTGTGCCAACCCCGTCCCGTCTGGTTCTCGCCTCGAGCTCGCGTTTTCGAAAGGGCCTGCTGGAGCGTTTAGAACTGCCCTTCGAATGTGCCTCCCCCGATATCGATGAAACGCCGCAGCCAGATGAAGCTCCCACAGCGCTGGTGCACCGCCTGGCCTTGAGTAAGGCGCAGGCGCTGGCCGAACGCTACCCTGACCACTTGATCATCGGCTCGGATCAGATCGCGCTTTTTGGCAATGACATCCTCGGCAAGCCCCACACCGAAGCGCGCGCCATCGAGAATCTAACGCGCTTCTCTGGCCAAACGGTCACCTTTCTGACCGGCCTTGCACTGCTCGATAGTCGCAACCAAACGCACCAGCTTACCGCCGAGCGTTTCGAGGTGACGTTTCGCCACCTTAGTGACAGAGAAATCAGCTACTACGTGCATAAAGAGCAGCCACTGGATAGCGCTGGCAGCTTTCGCATGGAAGGGCTTGGGATCGCGCTTTTCGAGCGCCTGGAGGGCCGCGATCCCAACGCCCTTATCGGCTTGCCGCTCATCGCCCTATGCGACATGCTGCGCCAAGCGGGCCTCGACCCGCTGGGCAGCGAGGCGTAAAACGCCCCGCCATCATTCATTTTGATGCCTAGGGCAAAGAAAGCCGCAGCGGCGAGGAAGCGCTCTCAAGCCCAAGCACTTCGGCCGCCGTTTGAGTGAAGCGTCGCGTCAGCCGATCGAACGGATCCAATCTCGGGGTGTAATCCTCCCAGTAGAGACCGTCGACGGTGGCGCGCGCCAGCGACTCGAGATTACCCAGCTCATCGATAAGACCCAGCGGCAGCGCCTGCTCGCCGCTCCACACCAGCCCCGAGAAGAGCTCGGGATCATCGCTCAAGCGATCCCCACGCCCCGCGCGCACGTCGGCAATGAACTGATCGTGAGTGCGATCGAGCACGCCTTGCCAAAAGCGCCTCGCCTCGCCCTCCATTGGCTGGAAGGGATCGAGAAACGCCTTATTTTCACCGGCGGTCATTACCCGACGCTCGACACCCAGCCGGTCGATGGCTTCGTCCAATCCAAATCCCGCATAAATGACGCCGATGGAACCTACCAGGCTCGCTGGCGAGGCAATGACACGATCCGCAGCCGAGGCGATGTAGTAGGCGCCGCTAGCGCCGATATCTTCGATGACGGCGATGATAGGTTTATCCCCCGCCTCGCGCAGCCGCATGATTTCGGCGTGGATGCGCTGCGACTGCACGGGACTACCGCCAGGGCTATCGATATGCAGCACCACGGCGGCGACGCTGTCGGTTTTCCAGGCGCGCTCGAGCCCTTCGATGATGCGCTCGGCGCTGGCGGGCGAATCGCTGGCAATGGCCCCGCGCACCTCTACGATACCCAGATGCGAGCGCGTCGGCGTGGTCTGCGACGAGGAGGCCCAGAACATGCCATAAAGGGTCAACAGCACCAGTGACAATAGAAGCAGGAACATCATCCAGCGAAAGAAAAGCTTCCAACGGCGCGTACGGCGCTGTTCCACCAGCACTCCGCCGATCCAGCGATCCATCATCTCCATCTGCGCCAGCCGCTGCCGCTCGCGTAGCGTTTCGGCATCGTCACCGGGCTGTCCTGAGTCTCTCACAGCGTCGGCCCTGGTGGGCGTTACTTCTGGCCCCTGGGTCCAGGGATCAGCTCCCGGCGCGTGAGTATGTTCATCCTTTCTGTCATCGCTCATGCTATTCGTCCCTAGTGTTTCCTAGCCTGATTCCTAACCGCTGGTGATCCCTAACGCTGTAACCCCTAACCGCTGTCCATCCCCAGGCTCTACCATCCCCAGGCGCTACCATTCCCAGGCACTATGTACGCTCACAAAGCCAGGCGCACAGCTCGGCCATCGAGTGCGCTATCAGCTTAGGCTGACTCAGCGCCAAACGCTCGACGGCGTGCACACCATGGCTTACGCCCACGCAATCCATGCCGATGCTACGCGCCATCTCCAGATCGTACTCGGTATCGCCCACCATCACCGCGCGCTCGACCGGCACGTCAAGTTCAGCGAGCAGCTCCTCGAGCATCTGCGGATGGGGTTTGGAGCGGGTCAGATCCGCCGTCCGACTGGCCGTAAACCAATCGCCGCTGGCGGTTTCAACGAAGGCGCGATCGAGCCCCCGGCGACTCTTACCCGTAGCCACGGCAAGCTGGCAGCGCCCGCTGGCATGCAAACCACGTAGCCCTTCGACCACGCCAGGGAAAAAGCGCATCGGTGTCGGGTCGGCATGCACGAAGTGGTGAACGTAGCGCTCTTTCAGGCGCGCGGCTTGCTCGGACCCAATACCCGGACACAGCATGGCGATGGCCTCGGGCAGCCCCAGACCGATAATATTGCGCACCGCCTCAGCGCCAAGCTCGCCCCACTGCGCCTCGATGGCCGCTGCCTGCATCGAGGCGACGATGCGCGGCGCCGAATCCATCAGCGTGCCATCCCAATCGAAGATGATGAGTTCGTAGCGCACGCCTGTCTCCTTAACTATGGCCGTTTATCTATGACGACTGTTTTATATCCACGCTGTCTATAAACACGCAGGCTGCAATAAAGGCGCCGCAGCGCCTCGCATACAAACGCCCTTAGCGCCGGGCGCGCGCCAGCGTCTCTTCCAACACATCCGGCAGCGGCGCTTTGACCGTTACCGGGCGGCCGCTATTGGGCTCGGGAAAGGTGAGCGAGCGCGCATGCAAGAAAAGCCGCCCTACGCCCAAGCGTTGGCTTAAAAGGCCACTT
Source organism: Halomonas dongshanensis (assembly GCF_024790395.1). GTDB lineage: Bacteria > Pseudomonadota > Gammaproteobacteria > Pseudomonadales > Halomonadaceae > Vreelandella > Vreelandella dongshanensis. Next base: position 210,069 of record NZ_JAJISC010000005.1, on the reverse strand, counting down.
TCGCGGCTGGCGTATTTGTCGTCGCCAAGAAGCGGATGACCGGCGTGCGCGGCATGCACACGGATTTGATGGGTACGACCGGTGACGGGTTCGGCCTCGATCAGCGTGGCGCCTTCGAAGGTCTCGACCACAGCAAAGTGAGTACGCGACACCTTGCCGTTAGGATCGACACGCACCCGGCGCTCGCCGTTACCGGCGTCGAAGCGATCCAGCCGCGCGCTGACGTACGTTTTACGCGCAGGCCAGCGGCCGCTCACCAGCGCCAGATAGCGCTTGTCCATGGCATGCTGCTTGAGCGAGGCATTGAGCGTCACCAGCGCATCGCGCGACTTGGCTAGCAGCAGACAGCCCGAGGTATCACGATCGAGGCGATGCACGAGTTCGAGAAAGGAGATGTCCTCACGCACCTGGCGCAGCGCCTCGATCAGGCCGATCTTGACCCCACTGCCGCCGTGCACGGCCAGTCCCGATGGCTTGTTCAGCACCATCCAATCGGCGTTTTCCATGATCACGCTGCCTACGAGCACGTCGCGAAGATTATCGCTCACCTCGCGTACCGCCTCGCGCGGGGTGAGCCGCAAGGGCGGCACGCGCACGACATCGCCCCCCTGCAGGCGGTAGTCGACCTTGACGCGCTTTTTATTGACCCGCACTTCGCCCTTACGCACGATGCGATAAATCAGGGCACGCGGCGCACCCTTCAGACGCGTCATCAAGAAGTTGTCGATCCGCTGACCCGCCTGCTCCGGGGCGATCTCCACCCACTGCACTTCACGCCCTTCGGCCATAGCCGCCCACTCCTGATTGCAACGTCGTCATCGATACCCAATAAAGGCGGCATCTTACCGTAGAGCGGCGCGCAATGCGTCAATTGCTGGTCATTCTCTTTACTGTTATATTCCGAAGTGCTCACCTGCCAAGCGTGCGCGACCGCTCGACGACCCTGCATTTCACAGCGCCATCGACGCTTGCCCACATAGGACTTGGCATCAGCGCCTGCCCGACCAACACGCAGGCCCGAGCACGAGTCGGCTGGCAACCTAAAATCCGACTCGCCCTGATGCAAAAAATGCACGACACCTGTCGCTCGAACTAGCTGGCAGCGTGGAACGGCCGACAAAAGCGTCGGCATATAAATGAAAACGCAACATCCGGTGGGCTTTCGCTTTCTCGTCAAGAGCGCGATCGTACCGGATGAACGGATCAACGTTGTGCCGACGGCCGACGTTGGCGAATCGATGAATGCCAGGTGTCGGCGGTGACTGCAGAACCGGATGGAAGACCACCACCGAAACACGTTCTGCCTCCGCCACGTACTCAACGCCCAGTTGGTCGGACAGGCCTTGAAGCCTTACCGTATTAACGCGTCAGCATAGCCATGCGCCGAGCACAAGCACGCTGCAGCCAGCGATTTGCCCGCGTCACCCCTTCGCGGTTCGTCGGCATGCCATGTTATGCGAGACGCTATGAAACGGATGCTGATCAACGCGACCCAGCCAGAAGAGCTGCGGGTCGCCCTCGTCGACGGACAACGCCTTTACGATCTGGACATCGAATCGGGCGCCCGGGAACAGAAAAAAGCCAATATCTACCGCGGTCGAATTACCCGCGTCGAACCCTCTCTCGAAGCGGCCTTCGTCGATTTCGGCGCCGAACGCCACGGCTTCCTCCCCCTTAAAGAGATCTCACGCGAGTACTTCAGCAAAGACGTATCCGGGCGCCCGAACATCAAAGAAGTGCTCAAGGAAGGCCAGGAAGTCATCGTCCAGGTCGACAAGGAGGAGCGCGGCAACAAAGGCGCCGCCCTGACGACCTTCATCAGCCTAGCCGGACGCTTTCTCGTACTGATGCCTAACAACCCGCGTGCGGGCGGCATCTCTCGGCGCATCGAAGGCGACGAACGCAGCCAGCTCAAAGATGCCATGGGGCAGCTGACCGTGCCCGACAAAATGGGCCTGATCGTACGCACCGCGGGCATCGGCAGAAGCCCCGAAGAGCTGCAGTGGGATCTGGACTACTTGGTACAGGTGTGGGAGTCGATCACCACCGAAGCGGGCAAGCGCTCAGCGCCGTTTTTGATCTACCGCGAATCCAACGTCATCATTCGCGCCATGCGCGACTACCTGCGCCAGGATATCGGTGAAGTCCTCATCGACAACCCCGACATCCACGCCGAAGCGCTAAGCTTCATCCGTCAGGTGATGCCCTCCTACCAGCAAAAAATCAAGCTCTACGCCGACGAAGTCCCGCTGTTCTCACGCTTTCAGATCGAGTCGCAAATCGAAACCGCCTACCAGCGCGAAGTAAAACTGCCCTCCGGCGGCTCCATCGTCATCGACCACACCGAAGCGCTGGTCTCCATCGATATCAACTCTGCCCGCGCCACTCGTGGCAGCGACATCGAAGAGACCGCCCTGCAGACCAATAGCGAAGCGGCCGATGAAATCGCCCGTCAGCTGCGTCTGCGCGACATCGGCGGCTTGGTGGTCATCGACTTCATCGACATGGGCCCGGCGCGCAATCAGCGTGAAGTCGAAAACCGCATGCGCGACGCCCTCAAGCTCGACCGCGCGCGCGTGCAAATTGGCCGTATTTCACGCTTTGGCCTGATGGAAATGTCGCGCCAGCGCCTGCGCCCGTCACTCGGCGAAACCAGCGGCGTGGTCTGCCCGCGCTGTAACGGCCAGGGCACCATCCGCGACGTGCGCTCGCTGTCGCTCTCCATCATGCGCCTGATCGAAGAAGAGGCGATGAAGGAGCGCAGCGCGCAGATCCGCGCCATTCTGCCCGTACCGGTCGCCACCTACCTGCTGAACGAAAAGCGCAGCGTACTGGCCGACATCGAGTCGCGTCAGGAAGTGCGCGTGGTCCTGCTGCCGAATCCGGATATGCACACGCCGCACTACGACGTTCAGCGTCTGCGCGACGACCACCTCGACGAAGAGGATAGCCAAAGCCTTTCCAGCTTCGAGCTCTCCACCGAGACCGAAGTAGGTAAAGAGCCCGACCCGAGCTTTGCCGCTCCCGCCCAGCGTACCGAAGCTGCCGTGCGCAACGTAGTGCGTAACGCCCCGGCTCCGGCCTCGCTGCAAAACGAGCCCGCAGCAACGTCAGCGCCGACACAGCCCGCACCGGCAAGCCAGGCAGCACCAGGTGAGCAGCCCACCGTTCTGGGCCGTCTGATGCGCGGCTTCGCCAAGTTGTTAGGCAGCGACGAAAAGCCCGAAGCGGCCGCCCCAGCGCCTACCCGCGCGCCCAAGCCCGCGAGGGAATCCGTTGCGCCGCGTCGCCGAAGCGATAACGCCAAAGCCGATAGCAAAGCGGACACCACCGAGCGTCGTGAAACGCGCCAAGAGTCCAGAAGCGATAAGCGCGGCAGCGACGAGAGCAGCAACGACCGCCGCAGCGGCCCTAACCGCTCCCGCAACCGCCGTCGTCATCCCCAACAAGATGACAACCGCAACGCCGAGCGCGCTAATGAGCGTAACAGCGAACGCAACGAGAGCAGCGCCAAAGGCCGCCGCGACAATGCCTCGGCTCAGAACCAAGGCGCCAAGGAGAAAACCACCGAAAGCGCCAACCGCGATGCCCGCGCACCCAGGGAGTCGCGCCGCGACGCCAAGCCCGCTAGCGAGCGTCCGCCACGCGACGAGGCGAAAGACGAGCCCAAAAAGGTCGAGAGCGATAAGAGCGCGGCCAGCCACGACACCCCCATCGATGACGGCAAGCCCAAGCGCACGCGCAACAATCCGCGCCAGCGTAGCCGCAAGCAAGCGCTCAACCCCCAAGCGGAAGCAGAGCAGTTGAAGCTTCAGGCCGAAGTGGCCGAGAGCACTACCGCCGCCGCAAGCGACGCGCAGGCTGATAGCGCAGCGGTTGGCACCGCCGATACTGCCACGCCCGCCTCTCGCCCAACGTCGAGCGAAAGCGCGCCTAAAGCCGAGAGCAGCGCACCGCGCCAGCGCGCCGAAGCCAAGGCCGTGGTCGAGGAGATGAAAAGCGACCTCGCATCGTCTGCGCCGACGCAAGACGCGAACGTAAGCACGCCGCAGACAAGCGCTGAGGCCACTGCGGTAGAAAGCGTCAAGCGTGATGCAGAACCCGCCGCGCCCAGCAGCGAGAGTGCGAGCAAGAGTGGCAAGAGTGGCAAGAGTGGCAAGAGTGAAAGCGCAGCGGACACCTCGGCTAACGACCAGCCCGCTAACGCCAAGGTAACAGGCGACGCAGTGCCCATCGCGCCAAGCGCCTCCGAGGCCGAAGCAGCGCCGGTCAGTGCAGCGTCTACTTCTACAGCGTCTGGCAACGCAGAAGCGGATAAGGCGCCTAAAGCGCCCGCTCCGGTAGCGCCTACGGCGGAAACCGAAGCCACACCGGAGGCGTCTCAGCCAACCGCGGAACCGGCGCCCAAGAAAGCCGCTGCGCCCGCTGACGAGTCGGCGCCTGAACCAGCGCCCGCGCAAGTAGCACCCAGCGTCGCCAAGCCGGTCGCTGAAGTCGCTGAAAAAGCCGAGGGCGCCGCTGAAGAAGCTCCCAAGCACGCGCCCGTCGCGGCAACGGAAGCTAACGAAGCGGCCGACACTGCGGCGAAAGCCACTGCTAGCGACAGCGTGACACCCGTCACGCCCGACGAAGCCGCCCCATCAAAACAGGCTCAACTTGAAGAAGGCGCCAGCGAAGAGGCCGCTGAGCCAGCAAGCCCACCTCCCCGCCGCCGTCGCCGTCGTGCCCACAACGACCCGCGCGAGCAGCGTAAGAAGGACGCCGACGCCGAATAAGGCAGACGCTAGGCAAAAAACCCCCGCGACCACGGTCGCGGGGGTTTTTTATGGCTAGCTCAGGCGGCGGGCTCTTCTTTCGCTTTTCTTTTAGAGCCAGCGTGGCTCGGGCTCCAGCGTGACACCAAAACGCGCCTTTACATCGGCCACGATGGCGTTGGCAAAGCGCATCAGCTCTTCACGGCTACCCTGCCCATCGTGCACCACGACCAGCGCCTGCTGGGCATGCACGCCAAAAGCGCCATCACGCCTGCCCTTCCAACCACACTGGTCGATTAGCCAGCCGGCTGCCAGCTTGACGCGGCCATCGGGCTGCGGGAAGTGGGGCATCTGCGCATGGCGTGCCAATAGTGGCTGGGCCAGCCCGGCGCTGACGATGGGATTCTTGAAAAAGCTGCCCGCGTTGGCAAGTACCGCGGGATCGGGCAGCTTGGCGCGCCGAATGGCGCACACCGCCTCGGCGACTGCCAGCGGTGTCGGGTTTGCGCCTACGCGCGCAGCAAGGTCACCATAGCTCAGCACCGGTCGCGCCCGCCGTGAGAGACGCAGCACCAGTTGGGTAATCACCACCTGGCCTTCAAGCGCCCCCTTGAAGATGCTATCGCGATAGCCCAGCATGCACTCGCGCGCCGACAGCCACTGCACGCGACCACTGGCACGATCGACCACCTGCACTGCTTCCAGCACATCACCAAGCTCAACCCCGTAGGCGCCAATGTTCTGCACCGGCGCGGCACCGCACTCCCCAGGAATCAGCGCCAGGTTCTCGATACCCCAAAGCCCCCGCGCAGCCGTGGCCATGACGAGCTGATGCCAGTTGACGCCCGCCCCCACGTGAAGCGCCAGCGTATCGCCCTCGCAGCGCCCCCACCACTGGCAGAGCGCTGGGCGCAGGACCAAACCTTCGAGCACCGGCGGCAGCAAGACGTTACTGCCCCCTCCCAGCACGGTCACCGGCCAGCGCCGCGCGCGAGCCAGCGCCAGTAGCTCGCGCACTTCGCTTAAGGTGGTCGGCGCGGCGGCGTGTTCGGCAATGCAGGGCAGCCGCAGCGTATTGGCCCGGCTAAGATCGGCCCGGTGCTCGATGGCTGCCAGGGTCAATGCATGCGCCATACTCACTGCGTCCTATCGATATAGGCGCGCACGCGTTCGAGATCCCCAGCGGTATCGACACCCGCCGGGTTCGCCTCACACGCCAACGCCACCTGAATGGCGTGCCCGTGCTGCAGCGCGCGTAGCTGTTCGAGCTGCTCAAGCTGTTCGAGCGTGGCCGGGGGCCAGTCGCGATAGGCGTAGAGAAAACTCGCCCGGTAGGCGTAGATACCAATGTGACGTAGCCACGCGTCGGTCTCGAGCAGGGCAGGCTGCGCCGCAAAACGTTCGCGATCCCAGGGAATCGGCGCGCGCGAGAAGTAGAGCGCGCGGCCGTCAAAGCGGCGCACTACCTTGACCACGTTAGGATTGAACAGCGTCTCGACGTCACTGATCGACTCGGCCAACGTGGCGATGGAAGCGCCCTCGTCATCGGCCAGCCGCTCGGCGACTTGGTTGATCAGCGCGGGCGGAATCAGCGGCTCATCGCCCTGAACGTTGACCACCAGCGTCTCGTCGGGCAGCGCCAGCTTTTCGGCCACCTCGGCTAGACGATCGGTGCCCGAGGGGTGAGCGGCACGCGTCATCACTACGTCGGCGCCCAGCGCCTCCATCGCCGCTTGGATACGGCTATCGTCGGTGGCGATGACCACACGGCTGGCCGCGCTTTGCTTGGCACGGCGCCAAACGTGCGCCACCATCGGCTCACCGGCGATATCCAAAAGCGGTTTGCCCGGTAGACGCGTCGATCCAAAGCGTGCCGGGATGACGGCAACGAACGTCGCCCCCATTACACCTCCCCCGTGCGGCCTGGTGAGGTACGCAGCTTCTCGTCGGCACTCATTACCCGCGCCTCTTCGGGCAGCATGACCGGGATACCCTCACGAATGGGGTAAGCGAGCCCTTCGACGTAGCAGAGCAGCTCCTGCGCCTTGGCGTCGTATTCAAGCTTGCTCTTGCTCACCGGACATACCAGCATTGCCAGCAACTCTTTATCCATGGTCGTTCTCCTCGTCACGCGCCAGGGCCGACAATCGCGTTGCCAGCCACTCTTCGAATTCGGATGGAAGCACCGCTTCCACGTCCAGCGCCCAGCTGTCGGCTGGCACCGCTTTTTGACACTTCACCGCGTCCTTGGCCGTCATCACGATCGGCCGCGGTTCGGCAAAGTGTAGATCCTCTGCGCCAAAGGCGTGATGGTCGGCGAAGGCGTGCCACTGACCCTGCACGCCCAAAGCCTCCAAGGTCGCGAAAAATCGCCCTGGGTTACCAATGCCCGCCACCCCATGCACTGGCAGCGCAAACGGCAGTGGCGCAAGCGGTAAACGCTCGCCATCGGCCAAGCGCCACCAGCCAATGGGGCGAAGGCGCATGGTCGTTGCCTGCGGCGCCTTACCAGACTCTCTAGACGCATCGTCACCGTTAACGATCACTCGGTCGACCGTCGCTAGGCGCGACGCCGGTTCGCGCAGCGGCCCCGCGGGCAGGCAGCGCCCGTTACCCAGCCCCCTGGCGCCGTCGATCACCACGAGCTCGATATCCCGATCGAGCGCCAGATGCTGCAAGCCATCGTCACTGACGACGATATCGCAGCCCATCGCCACCAGCGCCTTAGCACCGCGCCCACGCTCGGGGTCGGCGACCACCGGTACGCCGGTTTGCTGTGCCAGCATCACCGGCTCGTCACCGCTTTGCGTCGTTGGCGTTTGCGGTGTCACCATAAGCGGATAGTGCGGCGCCTTGCCCCCATAGCCACGGGTAACGATCCCAGGGGTATAGCCGCGCGCGGCAAGCCAGCGCACGAGCCAGGCCACCAACGGCGACTTACCGGTGCCACCCAGGGTGATGTTGCCCACCACGATGACGGGAACGGAGAGTGTGGTTCGCGGCTTGCGCCCATCGGCGTAGGCGCGCGCGCGCGCCTGCATGATACGCGCATAGAGCGCACCGAGCGGGGCTAACGGCCAAAGCCAAGGGCTACCCGCGTAGGCGCCCTTGAGCCAACGCTCGCCGAGGCTCACTCGCTCTCCTGAAACTGCAGCTGATGCAGCGCAGCGTACGCGCCACCGGCTGCCAGAAGCGCCGCGTGCGTTCCCTCTTCGACGATACGCCCCTGCTCCATCACCACGATGCGATCGGCCTTCTCGATGGTCGAGAGACGGTGAGCGATGACCAGGGTGGTGCGCCCCTCACAAACGCTCTCTAGTGCCTGTTGAATGTAGCGCTCGGACTCGCTGTCCAGCGCCGAGGTGGCCTCGTCGAGAATGATCAACGGGGCGTCTTTGAAGATCGCCCGGGCAATCGCTAAGCGCTGACGCTGACCACCGGAGAGCATGACCCCGTTCTCACCTACCTTGGTGGCGTAGCCATCGGGCAGTTTTTCGATGAATTCGTGGGCATAGGCGGCCTTGGCCGCAGCTTTGACGGCGTCGAGATCGACTTCGTCAGCGCCGTAGGCGATGTTCTCGGCGATGGTGGTATTGAACAGCGTGACCTGCTGAGAGACCAGCGCAATCTGGCGCCGCAGCGGCCCCAGGGCGTACTCATTGAGAGGAGTCCCATCCAGGGTAATAGTACCTGCGCTTGCTGTGTAGAAGCGCGGCAGCAGACTGACCAGCGTCGATTTACCGCTACCCGAGCGGCCAACGATGGCGACCATTTCGCCCGGTGCCACGCGCAGATCGATGTGGCGCAGCACATCGACTTGGTCTGCGCCGTAGCGGAACGCCACGTCGTTAAAGTGAATCCGACCTTGAATGCGCTCGGCGACGAAGCGGCCTTCGTCCTTCTCGGCCTCGGTGTCCAGCAGGCCGAAAAGCTCGGCGGCGGCCGCTATCCCTTTCTGAATATCGCTATTGATCTCGGTCAGCTGGCGCACCGGCTTGACCATCAGCGCCGCTGCGGTGATGAAGGCCACGAACTCGCCGGGAGTCATATTGGCCATCAGCGCTGGGGCCATGGCAAGCCACACCAGTAGCGCCATGGAGATAGCGACCAGCATGAGAATGACCGGCGAGCTGACGGCCTTGGTCATCGCCTCTTTCATACTCTGGCGGCGGTTCTCTTCACTGACGCGTTCGAACCGCGCCTTCTCGAAAGCCTCGGCATTGTGCGTACGCACCACGCGATAGCCAGAAAGCGCCTCGGAAGCCACGTGGGTGACATCGCCCATCGAGCTTTGGATGCGCTTGGAGATACGCCGAAAGCGCTTGCTGACGTAGCTGACAACCCCCGCGATGAGCGGCGTAATGGCGAAGAACAGCAGCGTCAGTAGCCAGTTGGTCCAGAGCAGATACGCCATTAACCCCACGACGAAGAGCCCCTCGCGCATCAGTACGGTCACCGCATTGGTGGCCGCACCGGCCACCTGCTCGACGTGATAGGTCACCCGGGAGACCAAGTGGCCGCTGGAGTGATTATCGAAAAAGCGCCCTGGCAAATGCAGCATGTGAGAGAAAACGTCGCAGCGTAGCGTATGTACTACCGAGCGCCCGACGAGGGCCATGTAGTAGGTACTCAAGAAAGTACCGAGACCCCGAGCGCCGAACATCAACACCACGAACAGCGGCAAGAACAGGCGAAAGCTGGCATCGGGGTTCTGAATACCGTCGATCAACTGCTTCATCAGCTCGGCAAGCGCTGTGCTGGAAGCGGCGTAAACGGCAAAACCGACGATCGCCAAGGCAAAGGCGCGCCAGTAGGGTTTGACGTAGCCCAGAAGGCGCTTATAGAGAACCCAACCTGAATCAGTCACACGAGCTCCTGGCAGTGGTGTGCAGTGGACGCGATTCTACCTCAAGGCGGCGGTGGCCGACACCGATCAAGCCCCGGGACCGGCCGTTGGCTGCTAATGGCAACTGGCTCGCTCAGGCGATAGCGAAAACGTACGGCGCCCTCGTAGGCGGTGCTCCATAAACAGCTTCCCTGGTGGCGAAAGCGGCGCACCACGCTATCCACTGGATGCCCAAAAGCGTTGTAGCGTCCGGCGCTGAAGACCACGTGCTCAGGCGCAAGCGAACGCACGAACTGCACCCCGGAGCTGGTGGCACTGCCGTGATGCCCGGCGACCAGCAAGCTCACGGGGGCGTCGACGTCGAGCAAAAAACGCCGCTCGATGTCATGCCCAACGTCGCCGGTGATGAGAATGCGGTGCTCGCCAAACTGTACTAGCAACACACACGAGCGATCGTTGGCCGAAAGCGCCTCGTGGCCCGCTCCTGGCCAGAGAAAACGGAACTCGGCGGCGCCGACGCGCCAGCTATCGCCGCGTCGACACGCCTCGAACTCGACCGCTAGCGGCTCGTTTTCCGGAGCGCTCCACGCCGCCACCTGATGCGCCTCGACGAGTGCGGCAATGCCCCCGGCATGATCGATATCGGCGTGGCTGACGATGACTCGATCAAAGTGCTGACCCGGAGGCCAAAGCGTAGAGAGCGGCATGAAGCCGCTGCGAAAGCGCGGGCCGGTGTCGTAAAGCAGGCGGTAGTCGTCCAGACGCAGCTCCACCAGTTGGCCCTGACCGATATCGTGCACCGTCACCTGCAGCGTTTTAGGCTCAGAGGGCGCCTCCCGCCAGAGAGGCGACAGCGCCAGCAGCACCACAGGCGCCAGGCGTAGCCACCCAGGCACGCCGGGAAGCCCCCAGGCCAACGCCAGAAGCACGAGCGCACAGGCCAACGGATACGTTAGCCAAGGCGCCGGTTCCCACAGCGGCCACTGCGCCACGGTCACCTCGAGCGCCCACATGAATAGTGAAAGCGCCTCACCGAAAAGCCACCAAATACCCTCGCCCACTAACGGCACGGGCGCCAGCAGCCAGCCTAGCAACGCCAAGGGCACCATGATCGAGCTGACGTAAGGTACCGCCACCAAATTTATCAAGGGCGCCGCCGGCGCTACGCGCCCAAACGCCAGCAGCACCGCCGCCGCCATAATCGGCGCCAGCAAACACTGTGATCTAACGAGCGCCCAGCACCAGCCACGCCAGCCGCTCGGCCGCGCGCGCCCCTGCCAAATGACGATGAGCCAGGCCACGGCAAGAAAGGAGAGCCAGAGCCCTGGGCGCCATAGCGCAAGCGGGTCGAACACCACCACTAGCGCAAGCGCCAACCACCACGCCTGCCAAGCGCCCGGCGCGTGGCGCCCGCTAAGCACCCACAGCGCCACCAACGACATCACCATGGCGCGCATGGCCGGTGGCCCCATACCGGCCAGTGCCGCATAGCCAATGGCGACTCCGCCCGCCCCCAGCCAGGGCCAGAGACGCAAGCGCCAATCGCGTGGATTGATGACCCGTGCCAGCGTCCGCAATAGCACCAGCGCAAGCGACGTCACCAATCCCACATGGAGCCCCGAAATTACCGCCAGATGGGTCGTACCGCTTGAGTTGAGGAGTGTCCAATCCTCCTGGTCGAGAGCGGCGCTCTCACCCAGGGTGAGCGCCGCCAACCAGCGGCGGGTAGTATCGTCGATGGAGCGTGTCATTAGCCACTCAAGCGCCCACTGACGCGGCGTAGCGCGCGCCGCGTCAAGCCGAACGGGTGCAGGCGAAGCGCGCACGTATCCCGTGGCCTGAATACCCTCGCGCCACAGCCAGCGCGCATAATCGAAAGCTCCCGGATTGGCAAAGCCATGGGGCGGGCGCAGGCGTAGCGTCAATGCCCACTGCTCGCCGGGCGCGGCGGCAATGGGATCATATGCGCTGACCCGCACACGCGTGAGCCGCTCACAGCTTGGCAGCGATACGGGAGCTTGGCAGGCGTTGACCGAGAGCAGTAGCCGCGTGGCACCGTCGGACGCCTGCATGCTCTCTACGCGCGCCTGGACGGCAAGATCGGTACCGATCAGCCCTTCGGGTAGGGCGGCGTGGCGCTGGGTTTCGATCGCCCATAAGCTGGCGCCAAAGGCGGCAAGCGAAAGCGTCAGCGTAACCAAGCATCGCGGCCGCGCAGCCACCAGCCAGAGCCCGATGAGCAACAACACAGGCACGGCCTGCGCGGTGAGCTCCCACGCGGCCACTACCGCTCCCATGAGGGCCGCCGTAGCGACCTGTAGCGCAACGCCTACCCGCACCTCCGCTCCTGTTTTGATTATTACGTTTATCGTTATGGCATAGGTCGTTCGTGCGTACCGCTCTTCTTGGATGATGATCACGGCGCCCTACCACGCCTACCCCATAGCCGTGACGCTGCGCTATATGGATAATAGGTAGCTTCGAACCCAAGAGTATCCGACATGCCGCGCCGGTTCTTACAGCGCTACATGCCCAGGCCCGATACCTTGAAGCGCCAGCGCTCGCTGCGCTTCATGGCGCCCTTGATCGCCGATCCGGGACTCTGGCTCCTCACTCGCCGCACGGTGGCCAACGCCTTTAGCGTGGGTCTCTTCTGCGCCATGCTGCCCATCCCCTTCCAGATGGTCGTAGCCGCGCTCGGCGCGCGTTTGACCCGCTGCAACCTGGCGCTATCGGTCGGCTTGGTATGGATCACCAATCCCCTCACTATGCCACTGATTTACTATGGCAACTACCGCGTGGGCACGTGGCTAATGGGTTCGCCGGTGCGCGAGGCGCCGTCACGCATTTCGACACGTTGGATCGCCGAGCAGATGCACGACATTGTGCCGCCGCTGTTTCTGGGTTCGCTCGTCGTCGCGATCGTACTGGCCGTCGTGGCCAACGTGGCCATTCGCCTCATCTGGCGCTGGCATATCTCGCAGAACTGGAAACGCCGCCGCCAAAAACGTCGGCAGCGGCGCGCACGGCTCGAATCGCAGTTCGATGACTGCGAGTAAGCGTAAGAAAAAAGACGAAAGAAGAAAAAACTAGAAATGAAACACGAACGGCCGTCGAATGACGGCCGTTCGTGTTTCTGGTCCGAGACTAAAGGTTCAAGAGATCAAGCCAATGACTGCGGCAAGAGCCGCCCGCCGTCGAGCTTGAGCACGCGATCCTGATGCGCCGCCAAACCAACGTCGTGGGTCACGATGACGAAAGCGCAGGCGCTCGCCTTGGCCAGTTCGTCCATCAGCGCCAAAATCGTAGCCGCCGTGGTTTGATCGAGGTTGCCGGTTGGTTCGTCCATCAGCACTAGGCTTGGGTCGGTGACCAGCGCCCGCGCGATGGCCACCCGCTGGCGCTCGCCGCCAGAAAGCTCACCGGGCTTGTGATGGGCACGTGGCGCCATACCGACGCGCTCCAAAAGCTCCATGGCCCGTTTTTCAGCCACTTTTTTGGCTTGGCCGCGAATGATCAGCGGCAGCGCCGCATTCTCGAGCGCGGTGAATTCGGCCAGCAGGTGGTGGAACTGATAGACGAAGCCAATATAGCGATTACGAAAGCGCCCAAGCGCCGCCTCGTCGAGGGCCGCGAGCGACTCGCCACCGATGTTCACCCGCCCGCTCGTCGGCCGGTCAAGGCCGCCAAGCAGGTTCAATAGCGTCGTCTTACCCGAGCCGGAGCTACCCACGACGGCCACACGCTCACCGGCGTGCACCTGGAGGGAAAGCCGGTCGAGCACGGTCAGATCCTGCGGTCCTTCGCTGTAGACACGGGTCAGGTCCTGGCAGTCCAGCATGACGCTGGCAGCTGATGCAGATTCGGTCATGGTCGTGGCTGCCTCACTCATAGCGCAGAACATCCGCCGGCTGGACACGTGCCGCTCGCCAGGCCGGATAGAGGGTGGAAAGGAAGGTCAGGCCGAAGGCGGCCAGGACGATATCGCGCACGTCGCTCCACAGCAGCTGCGAGGGCAATTCGCTAACGAAGTAGACCCCCGCATCGAGGAAATGAATACCGAAGACGGATTCGACGAAGGCAATGATGTCCGCAATCGTCAACGCCAGCGCAATGCCTGCGATCACGCCAATGGCGATACCGATCACCCCGATGGCCAACCCCTGAACGATGAAGATGCCCATGATCGAGCGCGGCGTCGCCCCGATGGTACGCAAGATGGCGATATCAGCACGCTTGTCGGTCACCACCATCACCAAGGTCGACACGATATTGAACGCCGCTACGGCGACGATCACCGTCAAGAGCAGCGCGATCATGCGCTTCTCCATCTGGATCGCCTGGAACAGGTTGCCCTGGGTCGAGGTCCAGTCATTACCGCGGTATCCGGGGCCCAAGTCATCGATGATGCTGCGAGTCACTTGGCCCGCCAGGAAGAGGTCGTCGAGCTCCAGGCGCAATCCGCCCACGCCGTCACCCAGGCGCGCCAGCGTCTGCATGTCTTCGATGTGGGCGTAGGCGAGGCTGGCATCGAGTTCTGCGCCGACGCTGAAGATGCCGCTTACGGTAAAACGCTTGAGCCGAGGGAAGACACCCGCTGGCGTAATCGACGCTTCGGGCACCAGTAAGGTCACGCGATCTCCCACGCCCACACCAAGACGACGCGCCAGAATAGAGCCCAATACCACGTTCCATGAGCCCGCTTCGAGATCGTCGAGCGAGCCTTCGCGCATGTGATCGCCAATGATCGAGACCTGACGCTCCCAATCGGGGCGAATGCCAGTCACCATGGCCCCTTCATTACGACCGCCAGCTGAAAACATACCCTGCTGCTGAACGAAGGGTGCTACGCCGATAACGTGTTCGCGCTGGCCCAATTGCTCGGCGAGCGCCTCCCACTCCACCATGCCGCCACTTTGCTCGATCTTGGTATGCGGCACCATGCCAAGGATACGCGTGCGCAGTTCGCGGTCGAAGCCGTTCATGACCGAGAGCACGAGAATCAGTACCGCGACACCCAGCATCAAGCCGAGCATAGAGGTAAGCGAGATGAAGGAGATAAAATGGTTCCGGCGTTTAGCGCGCACGTAGCGCAACCCCACCAGAAAAGGCAAACGATCGAGCATGGCGTCATTCCTTATCGATAAGCGCTCATGGTACGTTTTTTTACCACCGGGTGCATGTGCAACCTGACGGGTACCGCCGTCAATTAAAACCGGCGCTTAGAGTAGAATACACAGCAACCGTTCCCTACCGACGCCGCCGTTACTTCGAGGGTGCTCGATAAGTTGCATCTTCGCCGCGCAGCGCCTACATTGCGCCGACTTTTTACTCTGTGGCTCAGGCTCTACGACGCTTGGTCACCGCGCCCTCAGGAGGACTTTCATCCCCGTGGCTACCTCGACTTATCGCCTGTTGCCCGAGTGGCATCCACAAGACGCCGTTCAGCTCACCTGGCCACGCGCCGAAGGCGACTGGAAGGCGATGCTCTCGCGCATCGAAGCAACGCTCGAACGCATCGTGCTCGCCAGCGTCGACCATCAGCGCGTGGTAATCAGCGTCGAAAATGAGGCCACCCAGAGGCGCCTGGCGGCAACCTTTGCCGCCTACGGCGTTGCCACCGAGCGACTGGCGCTCATCGTTGCCCCTACCGACGACACCTGGGCGCGCGATCACGGCCCACTCGGCGTGGTCGATGGCGAAGACCACCCCGCCCTGCTCGACTACGTCTTTACCGGCTGGGGCGGCAAGTTCCCCGCTCAGAACGACGACAAGCTCACGCGACATTTGGAAGCCGCGGGCGTTTGGGCCTGCCCCGTGCAAACACGCACGTTGGTGCTCGAAGGTGGCGGCATCGAAACCGACGGCCAAGGCACGCTGTTGACCACCGAAGCCTGCCTGCTCAATCCCAACCGCAATCCCGAGCGTAATCGCGCCGAGATCGAAGCCGAGCTGCGCGCCGACTTCGGCATCGAACGCTTTCTATGGCTCGCCAATGGCCACCTCGAAGGCGACGACACCGACAGCCATATCGATACCCTGGCGCGCTTCTGCGATACCCACACCATCGCCTACGTGCGCTGCGACGACGAAAGCGATGCGCACTACCCGGCGCTGCGCGCTATGGAAGAAGAGCTCAAAGCCTTTCGCCAGGCCAACGGCGAGCCGTACAGGTTGATTCCGCTGCCTTGGCCACAAGCGGCGTTCGACCCCGAAGATGGTCATCGCCTACCCGCGACCTACGCCAACTTCCTGATCATCAACGGTGCCGTGATGGTGCCCACCTACGGCGATCCGGCGGACCTGCCCGCGCTGAACGCCCTGGCCACTGCTTTCCCCGATCGCACCATCGTGCCCATCGACTGCACCAGCGTGATTCGTCAACACGGCAGCCTTCACTGCCTAACCATGCAGCTGCCCAAAGGCACGCTCAACGCCGACGTATTCGCCACCCCTGCCTGAGGAGGGCATGCAATGTCCGAAACGCTCGCCACGCCCAAGACGCTGACCGTCGCCGTCGTACAACAACCAGCTTGGCCCGATAAGGCCAAGAGCCTTGCCGCCAGCGAAGCGGGGGTTCGCGCTGCGGCCGCGCAAGGCGCCAAGCTCGTGCTGCTGCAAGAGCTTCACGCCACCCACTACTTCTGCCAATACGAAGACCCGGCGCTGTTCGATCTTGCCGAACCGCTGGATGGCCCCACCGGGCGCCACCTCGAAGTCCTGGCGCGCGAGCTCGATATCGTGCTGGTCGGCTCGCTCTTCGAGCGTCGCGCCCCTGGGCTCTACCACAATACGGCCGTGGTCTACGATGGCGATCAGGGCCGCATTGGTCACTATCGTAAGATGCACATTCCGGACGATCCGGGCTTCTACGAAAAGTTCTACTTCACCCCGGGTGATGCCGACGCCGAGCGCAAAGAAGGCTTTACCCCCATCGACACCTCCGTTGGACGCCTGGGCATCCTGGTCTGCTGGGATCAGTGGTACCCCGAGGCCGCACGGTTGATGGCGCTAGCCGGGGCGGAGCTTTTGCTCTACCCCACCGCCATCGGCTGGGACCCAAGCGACAGCGACGCAGAGAAGACGCGTCAGAAAGACGCCTGGACGCTCATTCAGCGCGCCCACGGTGTTGCCAACGGTCTGCCGGTCTTGGTTGCCAACCGCGTTGGCTTCGAGCCCGACCACTCCGGCGTCGGCGGCGGCATCGACTTCTGGGGCGGCAGCTTCGTCTGCGGCCCGCAAGGAGAGCTACTCGCCCATGCCGACGCGGCGAGCGAACAGCAGTTGGTCGTCACCCTCGACATGGCCCGCGGCGAACACACCCGCCGCATCTGGCCCTACCTGCGCGACCGCCGCATCGACGCCTACGGCGACTTGACCCGACGCTATCGGGATTGAGCTAGGCATTGAAACTAGCTATTGAAAACGGGATATAGAAACGCAAACGCCTGCACATCGAGCAGGCGTTTGCATTGGTAGAACTAGCGAGTGGTGCGCTAGCGCTTTACTTCCAGAAATCGCGAATCGAGGCGATGCCCTGGGCGCCAACGGCGCGGGCGTGGTTGGCGTCGAAGCGAGTCATGCCGCCCAGGGCGAAGACCGGCATGCCAGCGCGCTCGACCAGCTGCTGGAAATCGTGCCAGCCCATAGGCGCGACTTCAGGGTGAGAAGGCGTCGTGCGCAGCGGCGACAGCGTGACGAAGTCGCAGCCCACCAGAGCGGCCTGATCGAGCTGGGCCTTGTCGTGAGTGGAGGCGGAGAGCCACTTGCCTTGGGCAATGGGGCGGCGCTCGAGCTGCATCAGCCGCTCGCTGGTAAGGTGGATACCGTCGGCATCGACTGCATCGAGCAGGCTCGGCTCACCGTTGAGCAGCAGCCGCGCGTCATACTGACGGCACAGCGCCAACGCACGCTGGGCGCGCTCGACATAGGCGCTCTCATCGAGCGTCTTGGCGCGTAGCTGCACTAGGCGCACGCCATCTTCCTTCAGCGCACGCTCAAGCCGTGTATCGAAGCGGGCTTCGTCGTCCTCTTCGGCTGTGATGAGGTACTCGGTGGGCAGCATGACCGCCCGCAGAATGGGTAGGTTAGCCGCCGGGAAGGGGTAGTTGACCAGCTCCTCCATCGGCACCCAGCGCACCGCCTGACCTTCACGTCCAAAGGGCTCACCGGCATAGTCGTGCACCTGCCACACGTCGAGCAGGATATGCTTGTCCGGATACTCGTGATGTACGCGAATCAAGGGCTGCGCACGGGTGATCTCCACGCCAAGCTCTTCGTGAAGCTCACGCTTGAGACCTTCCAGCCCGGTTTCGTAGGGCGCGAGCTTGCCACCCGGAAACTCCCACAGCCCGCCTTGATCGACGTTCGAGGGACGCCTGGCGATGAGAACTTCCTTACGGTCGGCATTGATCATCGCCGCCGCCGCGACGTGAACGCGTCGTTTTACCTTTACACTCATTACGTTATCCACTGTTTAGCCTCCAGGCCAGAAGACCTGGAGCGCGACTTCGCTCGACGTTCGAAGCGTGTTTATTTCGAACGCTTAGCTGCGGTAGTCGGCGTTGATCGATACATAGTCATGGGAGAGATCCGAGGTCCACACCGTTGCCTCGGCCTCACCGCGGCCGAGGTTGATCGCGATGGTAATCTCCTCCTTGGCCATCACCGAGCTTCCCGCGGCTTCGGTATAACTCGCCGCTCGTCCGCCGTGCTCGACCAGGCGAACGTCGCCCAGATCGATAACGATGCGGTTGACGTCGAAGTCGGTCACCGGCGCGCGGCCTACGGCGGCGAGAATACGCCCCCAATTGGCGTCCGAGGCGTAGAGCGCGGTCTTGACCAGGGGCGAATGCGCCACGGTGAAGGCAACGTCCAGCGCTTCGGCCCGGCTCTGGGCGCCGCTGACCGCCAAGGTGACGAACTTCGTCGCCCCTTCGCCATCGCGGATGATCATTTGAGCCAGCGCCGTCATGACGTCTTGCAGGGCGTCACGAAAGCGTGCGATATCGGCCTCGCTCTCGATGCGAGGGCCTCGGCCCGTTGCCGCCAGCATACAGGCATCGTTGGTCGAGGTGTCGCTATCCACGGTGATGCAGTTGAACGAGGCGTCGACTGTCTCGCGCAGCAATTGGTCGAGCAGTGCCTGCTCGACGGTGGCACTGGTCACCACGAACCCGAGCATGGTGGCCATGTTGGGCTTGATCATGCCCGAGCCCTTGGTTATGCCGTTGATCACGACTTGCTCGCCACCAATTTCAAGCGTCACACTTGCGCCCTTGGCCCGAGTATCGGTGGTGAGAATACCCTCACCCGCCTGCTGCCACGCTTGGCTGGTTGCCTCACGAGCGTCGAGCGCGGGCGAAATTCCGGCGCTCAAGCGCGCCATCGGCAGCGGCTCACCGATCACCCCGGTGGAGAACGGCAGCACAGAGCTGGCCTCTACCCCGACTGCCTCGGCGAGCACGCGACAGCTTTCGCGGGCATCGACCAGCCCGGCTTCGCCCGTCCCCGCATTGGCATTACCAGTGTTGATCAGCCAGTAGCGCGGCGAGCGCCCTTCGGCGCGGCAGGCCGCCATATGCGCCTTGGCCACGCTCACCGGCGCCGCGCAAAAGGCATTGCGCGTAAACACGCCCGACACCGTTGCGCTCTCGGGCAGCTCGATCACCACCAGATCGCGGCGGCTCGGCTTTTTGATGCCTGCCATGGCCGTACCTAGACGCACACCATCGAGCATCGGCATATCGGGGAATGGAACCTGCCCTACCGCCATGTAAAACTCCTCGCGAAAGGGCCGCACGTGGCGGCCAGGGTGATATCAGTCAAGTTTGCCACAGCACTGCTTGTACTTCTTGCCCGACCCACAGAAGCAGGGATCGTTACGGCCGATCTTACGTCCGTCGCGACGCACCGGGCGCGCCTCGGGCGCGTCGGCAGCTGCCGTTTCATCGCTAGGCGCCGCGTCAGGATCGTCGTGGCGGCTCGCCGCAGCGGCTTTTTCACGCTCGAGGGATTCACGTCGCGTGCGCTCCAGGGCGTCGACTTCCTCGGGCTGGCGCACCTGAACATGGCTCAGAATACGCGTGACGTCGGCCTTGATGTTGGTCAGCAGGTGCTGGAACAGCTCGAAGGACTCGCGCTTGTACTCCTGCTTGGGATTCTTCTGAGCATAGCCACGCAGGTGGATGCCGCGACGCAGGTGATCCATCGACTGTAGGTGCTCTTTCCAACGCGTATCGAGCACTTGCAGCATGACCTGCTTTTCAAAGCGACGAATCAGCATCTCACCCACCGCAGCAACCTTGGCTGCGTAGGCCTCGCGGTGCATCTCCTGCAGACGCTCGCGCAGCTTCTCTTCGCTAAAGCGTTGATCCTCTTCGGCCCACTCTACCACGGGAGCAGTGAGGTTGAACTCGCTCTTGAGGTGCGCTTCAAGTCCCGGCAAATCCCACTGCTCGGCCAGGCTTTGCGGCGGCACGAAGGCACTGATGGCGTCATCCATCACCTCTTCACGAATGCCCAAGACGGCGTCGGAAACGTTATCGGCCGCGAGGATCTCATTGCGCTGCTCGTAGATCACCCGGCGTTGGTCGTTGGCGACGTCGTCGTACTCAAGAAGCTGCTTGCGGATGTCGAAGTTACGCCCTTCGACCTTCTTCTGCGCCCGCTCGACGGCGTTGGAAACCATCTTGTGCTCGATGGCTTCGCCACGTTCGAGTCCCAGCGCCTGCATCAGGCGCTTGACCCGATCGGAACCGAAGAGGCGCATCAGGCCATCTTCCAGCGACAGGAAGAAGCGCGTGGAGCCTGGATCGCCCTGGCGCCCGGCGCGGCCGCGCAACTGGTTATCGATACGCCGCGACTCGTGGCGCTCGGAGCCGATGACGTGAAGCCCGCCCGCTTCGAGCACGGCGTCGTGGCGCGTCTTCCACTCGGCTTTGAGGGCATCGATCTGCTCTTGGGTAGGATTGCTCAACTTGGCGGCCTCGGCCTCCCAGTTACCACCAAGCATGATGTCGGTGCCGCGGCCGGCCATATTGGTCGCGATAGTGATCGCACCTGGGCGCCCGGCCTGTGCGATGATCTCGGCTTCGCTCTGGTGTTGTTTAGCGTTGAGCACATTGAAATTGAGCCCGGCATCGCGCATCAGTCGCGCCAAATACTCGGACGTCTCGATCGAGGCGGTACCCACCAGCACTGGGCGCCCGGCTTCGGTTTCGGCTTTGACGTCTTTGATGATCGCCTCGAATTTCTCCTCGGCGCTGAGATAGACCAGATCGTTCAAGTCCTTACGCGCGAGCGGGCGATTGGTCGGAATGACTACGACGTCCAGGCCGTAGATCTGACGAAACTCGAAGGCTTCGGTATCGGCAGTGCCGGTCATGCCCGAGAGTTTTTCGTAGAGACGGAAATAGTTCTGGAAGGTTGTCGATGCCAGCGTTTGGCTTTCACGCTGCACCGTGACGCCCTCTTTGGCCTCCACCGCTTGGTGTAAGCCCTCTGACCAACGCCGACCCGGCATGGTACGCCCGGTATGTTCATCGACGATCACCACCTGATTGTCGGCAACGATATAGTCGACATCGCGGTGATACAGGTGGTGCGCGCGTAGCGCCGAGTGCATGTGCTGCAAAAGACCCAGGTTCTGTGCGGCGTAGAGCGAGTCGCCTTCGCTCAAAAGTCCTTGGCTGCGCATCAGCTCTTCGACGCGGTTATGCCCTTGCTCGGTGAGTTCGACCTGCTTTTGCTTCTCGTCGAGGATGAAATCCCCGCTGACGACCGCTTCGTCGTCCTCCGATACTTCACCGCGCTCTAGCTGGCGGGCCAAGCGATCGACGACACCGTACATCTCGGTGTTATCGTCAACGGCGCCGGAGATGATCAGCGGTGTACGTGCTTCATCGATGAGGATGGAGTCGACCTCGTCGACGATGGCGAAGTGCAGCCCGCGCTGAACCTTGTCCTCCAGCGAGAAGGCCATATTGTCGCGCAGGTAATCGAAGCCGAACTCGTTGTTGGTACCGTAAGTGATATCACAGCCGTAGGCGTGACGCTTCTCGTCACCGCTTTGACCAGCGAAGATGACACCGATGCTGAGGCCAAGAAATTCGTACAGCGGGCGCATCCATTCGGCATCCCGGCGCGCCAGATAGTCGTTGACGGTGATGACATGCACACCCTTACCGGGTAGCGCATTGAGGTAGACCGCCAACGTCGCTACCAGGGTCTTGCCCTCGCCAGTCTTCATCTCGGCGATGCGACCACGGTTGAGCGTCATGCCACCGATCATCTGCACGTCGAAATGACGCATACCCATGATGCGTTTGCCCGCTTCGCGGACGACGGCAAAGGCGCTTGGCAGCAGGCTATCCAGCGATTCTCCCTGCTCCAGGCGTTGGCGCAGAGCGGCCGTTTGCCCTTGGAGCTCGGCATCGCTCATTGCCTCGAACTCGGGTTCCAGCGCGTTGATATGCTGGACGCTCTTGTGCATCCGTTTGACTTCGCGATCGTTCTTGGAGCCGACGACTTTACGCAACAAACTATTGATCATGAAAATCCCAACTGTCTACGAGCGACCCGAACGAATCGTCTCATTCATCTGAATAAATAATGGCTATGACGTAGAGGTTGGGGCACAGGGCGGTCCACGCAAGGTGAGCACATCGAGATCGGCGACTTTGAGCAGTGGCCGAAGCGCAGGCAAATGCGCTTTCACGCGCCTAACAGGATGCCGACGACGCGGGCGCCGTGCCAGAATACGTTGGCGCTTGGCCACCCACTGCTGAACGCGTAAAAGCGCCGGCATCCACAGATAAACGCTAGCGACACGCTCGCTGCCTCGCAGAGTGTCGATTCCGCTTAACCCAGCGGGAAGCAGGCAGCCGACCAAGAGCCCCGCAAACCACCAGCGCGCTCGCCCATGACGGCGCGCGCGCCGCTCACAGCGAGGTAGGATGAGGTCGGCGGATGACATACTGTCGGCAAGCTCCTGGCGTGTTAATCTGGCGTGGACGCGCGCGCACTCTCTGCGCGGCGGCGCTATTCGCAGCGGCTGTTGGAAACAGCGTAGGAATCAGGTGCATGAGTATAAAGGTTAAGCGTTCGCGCGCCCAGCCCATTGCCCGTCTGCTCAACGCATCGGCAGGCCCAAACACGCGTGAAGGCGTGGGACTTTTGATGCGTCAGTCGCGACTGATCGAGCAGGCTCAGCAGCACTTGCGCGCTCACCTGCCCGAACAGATGCGTGAGTACGTCCATGTAGGCGGCTTTCATAGTGGACGACTGACCATCATCAGCAACCAAGCCAGTTGGGTGACCTGGCTACGCTTCGAGCAGCCACGGCTTTTGGGCTTGTTGCACCAGCTGCCGGGCTTTGAGCGCCTCGAGGGGCTGACCTTCAAGGTGCGCCCCGTCCGCCCCGTCAAAACACCACCCAAGGTGACACGCACGCTCTCCTCCCAGGCAGGCCAGACTCTGGCAGAGTGCGCCAGCGACACCGACGATCCGGCTCTCAAACGCGCACTCCAACGCCTCGCCTCCCATGCAAAAAAAACCGAGGATTAGGCTTCAAGTGAGGGGGTGAGGGATAAAAACCAATAAAGCGTAATAGAAAAAGCACCGCATGCGGTGCTTTTTCAAAAGGTTCTAAATCAAGGCAATTAGCTAGACTGCGTCGATGGTCACGCCGTGGCAGTGGCCGCGTAAGAGATCGGGGCGACGGCGCGCTCACCTTCGAAGGTGACGATCTCGAAGGCATCAGGCTGGGCGAGCAGTTCGCGACACAGGCGGTTATTCAGCGCGTGTCCTGACTTCACTCCACGGAACTCACCGATCAAGCTATGGCCAAGCTGGTAGAGGTCACCAATAGCATCGAGCACCTTGTGTTTGACGAACTCGTCTTCGTAGCGCAGACCACCTTCGTTAACGATACGGTAGTCGTCGACTACGATGGCGTTATCCAGACTGCCACCGAGCGCCAAGTTATTGGAGCGCAGGTACTCGATATCGCGCATGAAACCGAAGGTACGCGCGCGCGACACTTCCTTGACGAAGGAGGTGGTCGAAAAATCGATCAGCGCGGTCTGCTTCTGCTGTTCGAATACCGGGTGATCGAAATCGATCGAAAACGACACTTTGAAGCCCTGATGGGGCAAAAACACCGCTTCTTTGTCACCCTCGACCACGGTTACCGCACGCTTGATACGGATAAACTTCTTGGCCGCCTCCTGCTCGAGGATACCCGCCGACTGGATCAAAAAGACGAAGGGGCTAGCACTGCCATCCATGATCGGCACTTCGGGCGCGCTAAGATCGACGTAAGCGTTATCGATACCCAGGCCGGCGAAAGCGGACATGAGGTGCTCGACGGTGGCTACCTTGACGCCATCTTGAGAGAGCGCAGTGCACAGCGTGGTGTCTTCGACCAGGTGAGCGGACGCGGGAACGTGGACGACGGGGTCCAGATCGGTTCTGACAAACACAATCCCTGTGTTGACCGGCGCGGGGCGCAATGCCATATGGACTTTCTTGCCAGAATGCAGCCCCACTCCAGTGGCGCGAATGACGTTTTGAAGGGTGCGTTGTCTGATCATGGGCAGTGGTCGAACTCTGGTAACGGTAAACGAACCGCAGGATTGAAGTTATCAAACAGTGTTCACTTTAACAGCAAACGAGGGTTTTAACCAATAAAACCCTCGTTTGAAGCACTATGAACGTGATAGCGATGTCTGATCGCCATCTAGTAACAACGATCAATCCGCCTGGCGGCGCAGGAAAGCGGGGATATCGAGATAGTCGTCGGCCTCGGTGGCACGGCGCTTTTCGGGCCGCGGCTTGCTGGCTTCAGGGGCTTCCGCACGAGCAGTTGCCTGCTGACGCATGACCGTCGGCTGCTGCAGTTTGCGGTAATCGGAGTTGCCGTCGGCATTGGCGCGACGGGCAGGCTCCCGCGATGCCGCCACCTTGGGCTTGTGGCTGTCCAAACCGGCCGCCACGACAGTAACGCGTAACTCGTCGGACATCTCCATATCGATGGAGGTCCCCACCACGATGGTGGCTTCCTGAGAGGCGAACTCTTGGACGGTAGCACCAACATCGTTGAACTCACCGATGGAGAGATCGGGGCCTGCCGTGATGTTGACCAGAATACCGCGCGCGCCGTGCAGGTCGATGTCTTCCAGCAAGGGGCTGCGGATGGCCTTCTCAGCGGCTTCACGTGCGCGGTTTTCGCCCGTGGCGCCACCGGTACCCATCATCGCCATACCCATTTCGGACATCACCGTGCGCACGTCGGCAAAGTCGACGTTGATGATGCCGGGGCTGGTGATCAGCTCGGCGATACCCTGAACGGCTCCGAGCAGAACGTCGTTGGCAGCGCTGAACGCCGTCAACAGCGTCGCGTTCTTGCCCAATACCGAAAGCAGCTTTTCGTTGGGAA
This sequence comes from Halomonas dongshanensis, assembly GCF_024790395.1. Lineage (GTDB taxonomy): Bacteria > Pseudomonadota > Gammaproteobacteria > Pseudomonadales > Halomonadaceae > Vreelandella > Vreelandella dongshanensis. The sequence continues at coordinate 185,030 of NZ_JAJISC010000005.1, read as the reverse complement.
TGGTGATCAGCGAGTCGACGTGCTCGGATAGCTCCTTCATGCCCTCTTCTGCTGCGCGCTGGCGCTTGGGACCCTCGAAGGGGAACGGGCGCGTCACCACGGCAACAGTGAGGATACCCAGCTCCTTGGCCACCTGCGCAACGACGGGCGCACCGCCGGTACCGGTACCGCCGCCCATGCCTGCGGTAATGAAGACCATGTCGGCACCACCAAGAAGCTCAGCGATACGCTCGCGATCTTCCATAGCCGCCTGACGCCCCACCTCGGGGTTGGCCCCAGCGCCGAGGCCCTTGGTGATTTCACCACCGAGTTGCAGCACCGTTTTGGCCGCTACACGCTTGAGCGCCTGAGCATCGGTGTTGGCGCAGATGAACTCGACGCCTTCGATATTGCTTTCCACCATGTGGTTGACGGCATTACCCCCACCGCCGCCAACGCCGATGACTTTGATGACCGCACTGCTCGAGGGTGCGTTATCTACCAGTTCGAACATAAGCCCCGTCTCCTGAACCGCATTTGCGGCCCTGTCAGAAATTTCCTTTGAACCAGCCCTTGATTCTTTCCAGCGCTGAATGACCTTCCTTGATATCACGCCGGGAGACGTCATGACGCCCTTTGTGGTGCGCCGACAGGCCTCCTCCGTGGCTGTCAGTGCCGTGCCCATGGCGGCCTTCCTGCAAGGCATAATGCAGCAACCCAACCCCGGTTGCATAGATAGGATTGCGTACGACGTCCGACAACCCTTTGACATTCTGCGGTGACGCGATGCGCACCGGCATATGGAAGATCTCTTCGGCCAGCTCGCTGACGCCTTCCATGCGCGACGTGCCGCCGGTCAATACCACGCCAGCCGCAACCATGTCCGCGTAACCGCTGCGGCGCAGTTCGTCGCGCACCAAGGTAAAAAGCTCTTCGTAGCGCGGCTCGACAACTTCGGCCAGTGCTTGGCGCGAGAGGTCCCGCGCTGAACGATCACCGACGCTAGGCACCTTGATCATTTCGTCGCTGGCGGCCAGCTGAGTTAAGGCGCAGGCGTACTTCACCTTGATCTCTTCGGCGTGCTGGGTCGGCGTACGCAAGGCCATGGCGATATCGTTGGTCACCTGGTCGCCAGCAATTGGGATGACGGCGGTATGACGAATGGCACCTTCGGTGAAGATCGCCATGTCGGTGGTGCCGCCACCGATATCGACCATGCAGACGCCGAGTTCGCGCTCGTCCTCGGTGAGCACCGCCATACTGGAAGCCAGTTGCTCGAGAATGATGGCATCGACTTCGAGCCCACAGCGACGCACGCACTTTTCGATGTTTTGCACCGCGTTGAGTGCCGCCGTGACCAGGTGAACCTGGGCTTCGAGACGCACGCCCGACATTCCCAGCGGCTCACGAATACCGCCTTGGGCATCGATCGAGAACTCTTGAGGCAGTACATGAAGCACGCGCTGGCCTTCGGAGATTGCCCGGGCGCGGGCGGAGTCGATAACGCGGTCGATATCGGAAGGCGTGACTTCACGCTCCTTGATCGCCACGACACCGTCGGAGTTCATCGAGCTGATATGACTACCGGCAACACCAACGTAAACCGAGTGAATATCGCACCCAGCCATTAGCTCGGCCTCTTCGACGGCCCGCTGGATGGACTGCACGGTGGATTCGATGTTGATGACCACCCCGCGTTTCATCCCCCGCGACGGGTGGGAGCCGATACCGGCGATTTCGATGCCACCATCATCGGTGGGTTGCCCGACGATCGCCACGACTTTGGACGTTCCGATGTCCAGCCCGACCACCATATTAGATGCGCTAGGTGAGCCTGCCATGAGTCGGGAATTCTCCTTGTGAGTGATCTAGCCAAACTATTTTATGCGCCACGCGGAAGGCACTTTCACTCATCTGCCTTTAAGCCGCCTAGTGGTCGCAAGTTGTTGTACGTATCTTTCCATGGGCGCCAATAAGATAAAAAAGCGGCACACCCACCAAGACTGCCTCATGTTATCGAAACAAAAGCAAGAATACGACCGTTTCAAGCCCACAATAATGGGCTTAGAGAAGAATTTAAACCCCGTTTGAGGCATTTTCCGCGATGGCGGTCACTCACTTTTAGTCAAAACTGCTTATCGAGTGAAACTTAGTCCCCTTCCCCGTCGCTTTCGTCGAATTCGCTTTCTCCGTGCCAGGCAACCGCCACGCCATTGGGATAGCGCAGATCGATATAACGGATATGTTCGCCTTGGCGATAGAGCTCGCGCTGCCATGAAGCAAAAAGACGCGCCAAGCGAATGTCGTGATCGCGCCGACCGAGCATTACCCAAGTACCATCATTGATCTGCAAACGCCAAGCCCCCCTGGGTTCGAGGCGCAGTTGGGTAAGGTCGAGCGAAAGCATGGTAAAGCGCGGCGTGAGGCGTTCGAAGTAATCGAGCACCTCTTCGCTGCTGCCCTCGGGTCCAGCGAGATCGGGAAGCCCGGAGGGCGGTCGTAGCGGGACAAAAGCGAAAGGCTCGCCCTCTGGATTGAGCAGAAAGGTATCGTTCCAGCGCGCCACCGGCCTCTGCTCGACCAGCTCAAAAAGCAGCGCATTGGGCCACTCACGCGAGATACGCACTTCGTGCAACCAGCCAATTCCCAGCGCGCGCTCGCGCAACTCGCCCAGATCAGCAGAGAGCCAAGTGGCATTTTGGACCAAAGGCGCGAGCTGCTCGCGCAGGTAATCGGCGGTCACGTACTCCCAATCACCACGGATCGACACGCGCTCGATCGGGCGGTCGAGCCAGAGCCATAGCGCGCGCCCTCCGGCGACCATCAATAGAGCGAGGAGGATGACTCCCAGCCAGGCGTTACGCCGTTTCATGATGCGCTCTTGCTCTCCGCCGTGGCCAAAATACGCACCACTAGCTCATCGAAATCGATGCCCGCGTGGGCCGCGGCCTGGGGAACCAAACTATGGTCGGTCATACCGGGTACGGTATTGACCTCGAGCAGCCAAAAGCTCCCCTCGGCATCGCGCATAACGTCGACACGCCCCCAGCCTCGTCCGCCCATAGCGGCAAACGCCTGCTGGCAAAGCGCAGAAAGCGCCCGCTCGTCGACCTCATCAAGCCCGCAAGGCAAATGGTACTGGGTGGTATTGGAAAGATACTTGGCGGCGTAGTCGTAAAAACCGCCCGGCACCTCAACGCGAATGACAGGCAGCACGGTCTCGCCCAAAAGCGTTACCGTATACTCCTCACCGGCGACGAAGCGCTCGGCCATGATCTGGGTGTCGAAAGTCGCCGCATCGCGGTAGGCCGCTTCGAGCTCGGCTTCACTGCGCACGATGCTGATGCCCAGCGTCGAGCCTTCATGAACCGGCTTGACCACCAGTGGGAAGCCCAACTGCGATGCCACGGCCGCCCACTCGGTATCGGGCGCGAGCATGATACTCTCCGGCGTCGGCAGACCAAGCGCCTGCCAAACCTGTTTGGTGCGCTGCTTGTCCATCCCCAGCGCCGAAGCCAACACGCCGCTACCGGTATAGGGAATGCCCAGCAGTTCGAGCGCCCCTTGCAGCGTGCCATCCTCACCGCCGCGACCGTGCAGGGCGATAAAGACCGCGGAGGGCGCCAACGCTTCAAGCCCAACGAGTCCGCCCTCTTGAGGATCGTAGCCAACGGCAGCTACGCCTTGGCGCTTAAGCGCGGCGAGCACCGCCGCACCGCTTTTCAGCGACACCTCGCGCTCGGCGGAGCTGCCACCATAGACCACTACGACGGGACCATCGCCGCGCACCTGCTGCCCTACCGCTGCTCGTTCGCTCATAACGCCACCTCGTCGAGTACCAGTTGTGCCTGGGCTAGTCGCAGCGAGATACCGCCGACGTCACCCGCACCCTGCGTGATTAGAATGTCGCCAGGGCGCAGCACGTTCCCCAGCAGCGTCGGCAGCTCCTGCTTGTGCTCGACAAAGAGCGGGTCGACCTCGCCGCGCTGGCGAATCGAGCCTGCCAGGGTACGCCCTTCGGCGCCCGGAATCACCGCTTCGCCCGCGCTGTAAACGTCGAGCAGCACCAGGGTATCCACCTGGGAGAGTACGCGCACGAAGTCCTCGTAGAGATCGCGGGTACGGGTATAGCGGTGCGGCTGATAGAGCATCACCAAGCGCCGTTCGGGCCAACCGGCGCGTACCGCCTTGATCACCATCTCGACTTCGCGCGGGTGATGGCCGTAATCGTCCACCAGCATGATCGGCGCACTACTCTGATGCTTCTCGGCCAAATTGCCTGCAGCGAATTCACCGTGAACCTGAAAGCGCCGCCCTACCCCGGCAAAGCTTGCAAGCCCGCGCTGGATCGCCTCGTCGCTCACCCCGGCATCGGTCGCCACGACAATGGCGGCCATGGCGTTGAGCGCATTGTGGCGCCCCGGCATCGCCAAGCGCACGTCGAGCGGGGCAGCGTTACCTGGGCGCAGCGCGGTAAAGGCCACCTCACCGCCCTGCTGGGTGAAGTTCTCGATACGGTAGTCAGCGTCGGCATCGAAGCCGTAGGTAACGAACTGGCGCTTGATTTTGTCGCGTAGCCCGCGCACGTGGGGGTCATCGATACAGAGCACGGCCAAACCGTAAAACGGCAGATTGTGCAGAAATTCGATGAAGGTATCCTTGAGCTTCTCGAAGTCGCCACCGTAGGTGCTCATATGGTCGGCATCGACGTTGGTGACGATGGCAACCATCGGCTGCAGGTGCAGAAAGGAGGCATCGGACTCATCGGCCTCGGCAACGAGATAATCGCCCTCGCCCAGGCGAGCATTGGTCCCGGCGCTGGTCAACTTTCCGCCGATGACGAAGGTCGGATCGAGCCCGCCTTCTGCCAGCAGCGTGGCCGTTAGGCTGGTCGTGGTCGTTTTGCCGTGAGTACCCGCCACGGCAATACCGTGACGAAAGCGCATCAGCTCGGCGAGCATCTCGGCGCGACGCACCACCGGTACGCGGTGTTCGTAGGCCCAGCGAATCTCGGGGTTAGTGGCATCGATGGCGCTGGAGACGACCACTACGTCGGCCCCTTCCACGTGCTCTGCTGCATGGCCTAGGGCGATATCTACGCCGCATTCGCGCAGCCGATCCAGCACGCTAGAGGCTTTGAGGTCGCTGCCGCTAACGCGATAGCCCTGATTGGCCAGCACCTCGGCAATCCCGCACATACCCGCCCCACCGATGCCGACGAAGTGGATACGGCGAATGCGACGCATGCCCGGCGCGCCGGGATAGGCAATGGACGAGGGTTGCGGCTTGGCTGACTCGATCACGCGGTCTCTCCTTGATTGATAATGTCCATGCAGCCTGCGAGCAGTTCGGCGGTCGCCGTCAGGCGCGCGGCGCGACGAGCGTTAGCAGCCATCCGCGCGAGCACCTCGGGGTCGAGCAGCTCATCGAGTAGGTGCGTTAAGCGCTCGACGCCAAGCTCGGCCTGCACCACGCAAACGGCCGCCTCAGCCTCCACCAACACCTCGGCGTTGACGCGCTGGTGGTCGTCGACGGCGAAGGGAAAAGGTACCAGCAGTGACGGCTTGGCGGCCGCCGCAAGTTCGGCCACGGTGAGAGCTCCCGAGCGGCAAACCACAAGATCGGCCCAGGCGTAAGCGGCAGCCATGTCATCGATGAAGGGCTCGACGCGCGCAACCACCCCTGCCGCCCGGTAGCGCTCAGCGGTATCGGCGTCACGATCACGCCCGGACTGATGATGAATCTCCAGCGCGCGTTCGCCGGGCAGTGCGGCAAGCGCTTCGGGTAAGCGTTCGTTGAGCGCAACCGCACCAAGCGAGCCGCCTACCACCAAAAGACGCAGCGGGCGCGCGGCCATTTCGTCAGCGCGCTTGGGCGCTTCGCCAAGGGCTGCGATATCGTCGCGCACTGGATTACCGATCACCTCGGCGCGCCCACCAAAGGCCTGCGAAAAAGCGGCGTAGGTGCGCTTGGCCAGGCGCGACAGCACGCGGTTGGTCAGCCCTTCGATAGCGTTTTGCTCGTGGATGATCAGCGGGATACGCCCAAGCCAGGCCGCAAGTCCGCCCGGGCCGCTGGCAAAGCCGCCCAGCCCGACCACCAGCTGCGGACGGAAACTACTCAGAACGCCACGCGCCTGACTTACGGCGCGCGCCAGATTGAACGGCGCCTTCACCCAACCCGCCACCCCCTTGCCGCGCAGCCCGGCCACGGCAATGGTATGCAAACGAATGCCCGCCTCGGGAACCAGACGATTTTCGATACCGCGGGGGCTTCCTAGCCACTCGACTTCGATGCCTGCCGCGATCAACGCGCGCGCCAATGAAAGCGCCGGGATCACGTGGCCACCGGTGCCGCCCGCCATGATGAGAACGCGTCTTGGCGTCGTCGTCACACTCACTCCTTGATGTCCTAAGGTTCGCTAACTAAGCCGCGGCTCGCGGCGAAGCCGATGAGGCGTTGGCGCCCGCTTGGGGCGATGGCGCGTCTCGGCATCGACACGCAGCAAGAGCCCCACCATGGCGCCTGTTACCAGCAAACTCGAGCCACCGTAGCTGATCAAGGGCAGCGTCAGCCCCTTGGTAGGCAGCAGCCCCGAGCTCACTGCCATGTTGATGAACGCCTGCGCTGCCACGATAAAACCGATTCCGTAGCTGACGTAGGCGCCGAAAAGGTGCCCGGCAAGCTCCGCGCGACGCCCCACCCACATCGCCCGGACGATAAACAGGGTAAACATCAGAATCACGCAGATGGCGCCGATCATCCCGAGCTCCTCGGCAATGACGGCAAAGATGAAGTCGGTGTGCGCTTCGGGCAAATAGTGCAGCTTCTGAACGCTGTTGCCGAGCCCCGTACCCGCCACGTGGCCACGCCCGAAGGCGATCAGCGCCTGGGTGAGCTGGTAGCCAGTGGCGAACTGATCCGCCCAGGGGTCGAGAAAACTGGTCCAGCGCGCCAACCGGTATGGCTCGAGAATCACCAGCATCACCGCGCCGCTGGCGAGCAGCGCACCGCTACCGATGAGTAGCGTCAGCGACGCCCCGGACATCATCAGCATACCGATTACCGCCACGGTATAGACCACCATGCCACCGAAGTCGGGCGCCAAAAATAGAAGCCCCACGGGCAGCGCCAAGACAGCGATAGGGCGCCACATACTGAACGCCTGCGTACGTAGCTCGTAGGTGTAGCGCGACATGAATGACGCCATGTAAAAGATCATGCCGATCTTGGCAAACTCGGATATCTGCAGGCTAGGCAGCGGTCCGGGCAAGGCTATCCAACGCTTACTGCCGTTGACCTCCTGCCCCACGGCCAGTACCACGATAAGCCCGACTAGGCTTACGGCAAGGATTAGACCGGCATTTTGTCGCCAGGCATCGAGCGGCACGCAGAGCATGAAGAGTGCGGCCAGAATGGACAGACCAAGAAAAATGCCGTGCTGGCGAGCATAGTGATAAGCATTGTCGAGCAGGCCGATGGAGGCCGAGCTGACCATTATCCAGCCCAGCGCAGCAAGGCTGATCGCCGCAATCACCAACCAAATGTCACAAGGCATGTCGCGGGTGGTCAGGGCGGCGTGAATACGTTGCCAGCGGCTCATGAGACCTCCGTGGAAGTGTTCGAGGCGACGTTGGTTGTCACCCAGCGACGAAAGGCCTCGCCACGCGCCTGATAGTTGGCGAATTGATCGAGACTGGCACACGCCGGTGAAAGCAGCACGCCATCACCCGGCTTAGCAAGCACCATGGCGCGCGCCAGCGCCTGTTCGAGGGTCGCGACGATCTCGACCGCGACCTCGGGGGCAAGGGCTTGCGCCAAACGCTCGGCGTCTTGACCGAAGAGCAGCGCGCAGCGAGCATGGCGCGCCAAAGGGGCTGCCAACGGCGTAAAGTCGGCCCCTTTACCCACGCCACCGGCCAGCAAGATCAGCTTGCCTCTGAGTGATGCGGTCACGCCGGTGATCGCGGCCAGGGTCGCGCCCACGTTGGTACCTTTGGAGTCGTTGATCCAACGCACGCCGTCGCGTTCGGCTATCGGTTCGCTACGGTGGGTGAGCCCGCTGAAGCGGCGCAGTACTTGGCACATCGCTTCGCGCTCGAAACCCAAGCGCTCCCCCATGGCAAGCGCTGCCAAGGCGTTGAGCTGATTATGACGACCGCTCATCATTAACTCGTCGACGGCAAGCCAGCCGTCAACGCCTGAGGCGCCACCGCGCGCAAGCCAAAGCGCGCCATCGATCTCGACAAGCCCCCACTCACCTGGCGCCGGAGCCTGCTGCGTAAAGCGCACCACGTCCGTCAGCGGCGTATCCGGCCAGGTTGCAGGGTCATCAGCGTTGACCACAGCCGTTTGCGCGCCATCGAAGATGCGCAGCTTGGCGGCGCGATAGCCTGCCATATCGCCATGGCGGTCGAGATGGTCTTCGCTGAGATTGAGAAAGCAGGCGACGTCAGCCGCAAGGCACGGCGTAGTCTCCAGCTGAAAGCTCGAAAGCTCGAGAATGAAGAGCTCGGCATCGGGAACGTCTTCGAGCAGATCGAGCGCGGCGGTACCCAGATTGCCCCCTACCGCTGCGACAATGCCGGACGCCTTGGCCATTTCGCCCAAAAGCGAGGTGACCGTCGACTTGGCATTGGAGCCAGTAATGGCAGCAACGGGCACATTGGTGGCGCGCCGAAAAAGCGCCATCTCACCCACTAACAGCGGCTCGTCGGAGTGACGATGCTGGCGGCCCGCGAGCCCTTCGAGCCCCGGCGTTTGGGGGTCGATACCCGGACTCAGCACCACCTGCTCGACCTTCTCCAGATCGAGCGCGGTGAGCGGCCCACAGTGCACCACGACGTCAGGATAGCGAGCCTTGAATTCGGCAAGCCCTGGCGGCTCGGCGCGCGTATCGGCGACCATGAACGGTCGACCTTCACGCGCCAAGTGGCGACAAATGGCGCGACCGGAAACACCCAGCCCCACGACTAACGTCACGCCTTCAGGCACAGCCACCATCACGCCTCCTTTGCACCACGCTGTGGGTTGACTGATCGGCTCACCTTCCTCTCCCCGCCCTTAGCGAATCTTGAGGGTAGCGAGCCCCAGCAGCACCAGCACGACGGTAATGATCCAGAAGCGCACGATAACTCGCGGCTCCGGCCAGCCCTTGAGCTCGAAATGGTGGTGCAGCGGCGCCATACGAAAGATCCGCCGTCCGGTCAACTTGAACGAACCGACCTGCAGAATCACCGATACCGTCTCCATCACGAAGATACCGCCCATGATGAACAGCACGATTTCCTGGCGTACGATGACCGCGACCACGCCAAGGGCAGCGCCGAGGGCAAGCGCGCCCACATCGCCCATAAAGACCTGGGCAGGGTAGGTATTGAACCAGAGAAAGCCGAGCCCACTACCGGCGATGGCGGCGCAGAAGACGGCAAGCTCGCCGGTACCGTGAATGAAGGGAATGTGCAGATACTCGGCAAAAACGGCGTTGCCGCTGGCGTAGGCGAAGACCGAAAGCCCCATCGCCACCAACACCGTCGGCATGATCGCAAGGCCATCGAGACCATCGGTCAGGTTGACCGCGTTGGAGCTGCCGACGATGACGAAGTAGCTCAAAATGATGTAGAAAAAGCCCAGCGGCAGCGCGATATCCTTGAAAAACGGTACCAGCAGGCTGGTCTCCACCGGGGTTGCAGCGGTGGCATAGAGCAGTACGGCGGCCCCTAGTCCCACGACCGACTGCCAGAAGTATTTCCAGCGGGCAGGCAGGCCACGCGGATTCTTCTCGACCACCTTACGGTAGTCATCCACCCAGCCGATGGCGCCGAAGCCCAGCGTGACGCCGACCACCACCCATACATACAAGTTGGTCAGATCGCCCCAAAGCAGCGTGCTGATGGCAATGGCAAGCAGAATCATTACCCCGCCCATGGTGGGCGTGCCCGCCTTGGAAAGATGCGACTGCGGGCCGTCGTCGCGCACTGCCTGGCCGATTTGTCCTTCGACGAGGCGGCGGATGACCCACGGCCCCAGCCACAAGCACAGCATCAGAGCGGTCAACGCCCCCAAGATGATGCGCAGCGTCAAGTAGTTGAACACCTGGAAGGCGGACTGAAACTGAGCCAGAAAATTCGCCAGATGGAGTAGCATGAACGGCGGTTACCTTATTTCTTCAAGCGCAGAGCATTGACGACATGCTCCATTCTTGCGCTACGCGAACCTTTCACCAGCAGACTGGCGCCAGGCGGCATGGAATGGATGATATGACGCACCAGCGTCGCGTGGTCGTTGAAGTGCAGCCCACGACCAAAGGCCTCGCTTGCCGGGCGCGCCGCGTCACCCAAGGTAAGCAGCGACGCAATTCCGATGTTAGCGGCGTAGGCACCTATTTCAGCGTGCAGCGCATCAGAGTCGGCCCCCATTTCGCCCATGGCACCCAAGGCACACCAATGCGGCCCAGGCAGCGCCACTAGCGCATCGAGCGCGGCTTTCACCGCGCCCGGGTTGGCGTTGTAGCTGTCATCGAGCAACCGCCAATCGTTGAGTCCAGCCTCGACGCTCAAGCGCCCCGGTAGAGAGGCGAGCGTACTCAACCGGCGTACGACCTCGGCGGGAGACACCCCCAGCGCCAGCGCCGCCGCGGCAGCGGCCAAGGCGTTACTGACGTTGTGACGACCCAGCAGCGGCAGTTGCACGTCACCCAGCGCCTGCCCCTTGAAAACCAGCGTGAAAGCATACCGCCCCTGGCTATCGCAGGAAAGCGCCGACGCCGTCACGTCGGGGTCTTTTTGCTTAGGATGCGTTTGCCCAGCACCGGCGTGCTGCGTAGGCATACATTCGCCCAGCCCAAAGGTCATCACGCTGCGCGGCTGCGCCATGCGCGCCCAGAGCGGATAGTAGTGATCGTCGCGATTGAGAATCGCCGTCCCCTGAGCGGATAGCCCAAGCAGAATTTCACCCTTGGCCTGGGCGATATGCCCCATGCCACCGAACTCACCCACATGAGCCCCGGTAACGTTGGTGATGATGGCGACATCCGGGCGCGCCAACTGGGTCGTCCAGGCGATCTCGCCTAGGTGGTTGGCGCCCAGCTCGACGACCGCCGTCCGGTGGTTTTCGCGCAGGCGCAAGAGCGTTTGCGGTACGCCAAAGTCGTTATTGAGATTGGCCGTGGTCGCCAACGTATCGCCAAGCGCACCCAAAAGCGCTGCCGTCATCTCCTTGGCCGTAGTCTTGCCGCTATTGCCGGTGATGGCGACCAAAGGCCCCTGCCAGCGCTCGCGTTGGGCGCGGGCAATGAGCCCAAAGCCTAGACGTGTATCGGCGCAGACGATCTGCGCCAAGTTGGATGCCTCAATGTAGCGCTCGACCACCGCCGCTACTGCGCCCTGCGACTCGGCCTGATCAAGTAAATCGTGGCCATCGAAATTGGGCCCCTTGAGAGCGACGAACAAGCAGCCAGGCGCAAGCTTACGCGTATCGCTTTCGACTCGCTCGAAACCAACGCCATTAAGCGATGCGGGAAGCGACGCTCCCAGCGCCTCGGCTACATCGCCAAGCGTAAGCATCACATCCGTCATGGCGCCCTCCGCGCAGCGAGTGCGCGCGCGACTTCATCGACATCCGAGTAAGGATGACGCACACCTGCGATCTCCTGGTAGCGCTCGTGGCCTTTGCCCGCCACCAAAATCACATCGTCAGGCTGAGCGTGAGCAATGGCATAGGCAATGGCCTCACGGCGGTCGCCCTTCTCACTCACCGGGCTCGTGTCATCGAATCCCGCGAGAATCATCTGGCGAATCGCTTCGGCTAATTCACTGCGCGGATTGTCATCGGTGACGACGATACGGTCGGCATAGCGCGCGGCCGCTTTGGCCATTTCGGCGCGTTTGCCCGTATCGCGGTCGCCACCGCAGCCAAACAGGCACCAAAGCGCTCCCTGCCCCGTGCGATGCGCGCGCAGCGCCTCTAGCGCGTTGGCCAACGCATCGGGGGTGTGCGCGTAGTCAATTACTACACTCGGGCAGTTGGGAGCGGTGTAGAGCTCCATACGCCCGGCCACCGGCGTCAAGCGTGCGGCGGCGGCGAAGAGTGCGTCGAGCGCCTCGCCCTTACCCAGCAGCACGGCAATGGCCAGCAGTACGTTATCGAGGTTGAAGCGCCCCATTAGCGGCAGTTCGAGCATGCGCTCGCCTTCGGGCGTGGCGACCATCGCTCGCTGCCCTTCGCTATGCGCTTGCCAATCGAGCACCCGCAGCGTGACGGCTTCGTCTTCGCCGCTGGCGAGCACGCGCACCTCGGCATCGCAGCCTGCCAGCATCAGCCGCGCCAGCTTGTCGTCAGCGTTGACCACGGCAAGACGCAGCTCGGGGCGGCGAAACAGTTTGGCCTTGGCCGCCGCATAGGCGGCCATGCTGCCGTGATAGTCGAGATGATCGCGGCTCAAATTCGTGAATACGCCGGCACTCACCGCCACCGCGTCCAGGCGCTGTTGATCGAGGGCGTGGGATGAAGCTTCGAGCGCCACGCGCGTGACACCCTCGGCGGCCAGCTCGCCGAGCATCTGCTGCAGCGCCAAGGGCCCCGGCGTGGTCAAGCCGCTCTCGCGCAGCCGACCAGGACGCCCCGCCCCCAAGGTGCCGACGACACCCGCAGGCACGCCCAGCGCCTCACTCAGCGCGGCAATATAGTGGGTCACGGAGCTTTTGCCGTTAGTGCCGGTGACGGCGATGACGTCGAGGGTATCGGGCACCTCGAAAAGCGCTTTACCCAGCTCGCCCAGGCGCTGCGCCAGGTGCGGCAGCCAAAGCACGCGACCCTCAAGAGTCACCTCGCCGTCGCGGGCGTGCGCCAGCACGAGCCCCGCCTCTGCCGCAAGTGCGGCATCAATGAAGTCACGCCCGTCGCGCTGGCTTCCCGGTACGGCAACGAAAACGGCGCCCGGCACGACCTCTTTCGAGTTCGTCGTCAGCATCAAGGCCTCGCCAAGGGCCGACAACGCCTCTGGTAGCGGCTGGCCAGGCCAAACGCGTCCAATGGCAGCGAGAAGATCCTGGGCAGTTAGCATCATGCCGGCTCCTTGGGCACGTCGGAATCGAAAGACATCACTCGTCCTCCACTTCGCGGTCGGGTGGCACGTCAAGCAGACGCAGAGCGTTGCCGGTCACGCTTGAGAACACGGGTGCTGCCACCGCGCCGCCGTAGAACTGTCCTGCTCGCGGATGGTCGATCATCACCACGGTGACGATACGCGGGTCAGAAACCGGCGCGATACCGGCAAAGACACTGCGATAGGCATCGGCGGTGTACCCCCCTTCGCCGGTCTTACGCACGGTGCCAGTCTTGCCCGCCACCCGGTAACCTTCGACACGCGCCCGACGCCCACCGGAATTCGGCCCCACCGACTCTTCGAGGATATCGAGCAGGTCATCGGCAATGGCGGGCTGCATGGCAGGAATCCCCATGGGCGGCTCGGGCAGGCGCAGCAGCGACGGCGGCAGGCGCTCACCGTGATTGGCAATGGCGGTATAGGCGCTGGCAACCTGAAGCGCCGACACCGACAACCCATAGCCGTAGGAGAGCGCGGCACGCTCACTACGCGACCAGCGCACTGGTGCGTTCAAGCTGCCCGTCGACTCACCAGGGAAACCGGTTCCCGGGCTTTGGCCGAAACCGAGCTGGTTGTAGCGCTCCCAAATGGCAGTATCGTCGAGTTGAAGCGTCAGGCGCGACATGCCGATGTTGGAGGACTTTTCGAGAATGCCGGCAAGGCTCAAACGACCGTAGTTGCGGATATCTCGGATGGTGAACTGATCGATGCGCATCCAGCCCGGCGAGGTATCGACGACGGTATTGCGATCGAACTGCTCGTTTTCGAGAATCGCCGACATCGCCAGCGGCTTCATCACCGAGCCGGGCTCGAACACGTCGACCAGGGCCTGGTTGCGCAACCCGCGCGGATCGAGTCCGGCGCGGTTGTTGGGGTTATAGGAGGGATAGTTGGCCATCGCCAAGACTTCGCCGGTGCGTGCATCCATCATCACCAGCACGCCTCCATCGGCCTCGTTCTCGGCCACGGCTGCGCGCAGCTCGCGGTAGGCCATGTACTGAATGCGCTGATCGATGGCCAATGTCAGCTCGCCGCCGGGCTGGGCATCGCGGATGGTGCCCAGTTCGCGCACGATACGTCCGCGCCGATCCTTGATGACCCGACGCTGACCGGGGTGGCCCGCAAGGTAAGGCTGATAGGCGAGCTCGATCCCCTCTTGACCAATATCGTCGACGTTGGTGACGCCCAGCAGCTGAGCCACCACTTCGCCCGCCGGATAGTAGCGCTTGTACTCCTGCTGCGAATGCACGCCGGGCGTACGCAGGTCGAGAATGCGCTGGGCAGCCTCTGGGGTCATCTGGCGGCGCAGATACATGAACTCGCGGGTGCTGTAGCGCGCGATGCGCTCTTCGAGATCGCCTAGACTCATACCCAACGCCTGCGCCAGCATCATCAGTTGGATACCGTCGGTAGGCAGCTCCTGAGGGTTCGCCCAGAGCGTGACTACCGGCGTCGAAATCGCTAACGGCTCGCCGTTGCGGTCGGTAATCATGCCGCGGTGGGCAGGAATCGCCTCGTGGCGCAGCGTGCGCGCATCGCCCTGGCTCTGTAAGAAGGGTCTATCGATCACCTGCAACAGCGTGACGCGGCCAATCAGGATCGCTGACGCCAACAAAATGACCAAGAGAATGAAGAAAAAGCGCCCGCCCTTGAGCGGCGGCGCTAGCGGCGCATAGCGCGAAGACGCGCTGGGACGTTCTCCTCTCATGGTCGAATCACCTCGACGTCGGTGACGTCGGGAATGCGCATACCCAGTTGATCGGTCGCCATCTGCTCGATCCGCGCTGGCGTCGACCAAGCGCCCTCTTCGAGCAGCAGTTGGCCCCATTCGGTTTGCAGCTGGTTACGTTCCTGCTCCAGGCGCTGGAGTTCGGCGTACTGTACGCGCGTCTGGTAGGTCACCGTGACCGCTGCCAAGGCGCTGAACACGCAGGCTAGAAAGAGCACGCCCAGCGCAGCCGGCCAGGGCCGCAGGCGCAGCTTGAACGGCCATTCGGCTTGTAGATTGAAAAGCCAGTGAAGGATGCGCTCCATGCGTTGTCCTACCCTCGTTTGCGCGCCGCACGCATGACCGCACTGCGTGCCCGCGGATTGGCATCGACCTCGGCATCGTCGGGTCGCATACCTTTGCCCAGCGCCTCCAGGCGCCGATTGAGCTGATCATCGCGAATGGGCACGCCCTTGGGCAGGTGCGTATCGCCACGCACGTGATGGCGAATGAAGCGCTTGACCCGGCGATCCTCCAGCGAGTGAAAGCTGATCACCACTAAATGCCCACCTGGCGCCAATGCCTCCAGCGCCGCGTCAAGCGCTGCGTCCAGCTGATCGAGCTCGCCGTTGAGATAAATACGCAGCCCCTGGAAGGCCTTGGTAGCCGGATGGCGCCCCTTCTCCCATGCCGGATGCGCCGCCTTGAGCACCTCGGCAAGATCGACGGTGTGGGTAAACGGCTTCTCGATGCGGCGAGTAACGACAGCGCGGGCCAAACGTTTGGCGTAGCGCTCTTCGCCGTAGGTCTTGAACACCTGGGCGATATCGGACTCGCTAGCGTGGGCCAGAAAGTCGGCCGCGCTCTCGCCCTGGGTCGGGTCCATGCGCATGTCCAATGGACCATTTCGCATAAAGCTGAAACCACGTTCGGCGTCATCGAGCTGAGGCGAGGAGACGCCGATATCGAGCAGGATACCGGCAAGCTTACCGTGCACGCCCTGCTCACGCGCGAACTCGCCTAGGCGGGCGAAGTCGCGCCGGGTGATGGTAAAACGGGAATCATCGATGGCAGCGGCGGCCTCGATGGCCTGGGGATCGCGATCCATCGCCAACAGGCGTCCCGAGGCGTCAAGGCGTTCGAGAATCAGGCGCGAATGACCGCCACGGCCAAAGGTGCCATCGAGGTAAATGCCTTCAGCGGTATGTACCAGCGCCTCCACGGCGCCTTCACGCAGGACGCTGGTATGGCGAAAATGAGACACGGCCGGATCAGCGTCAGGTGAAGACATGGCACTCTCAACAGGATCAACGGGCGATGTATACATCGCCTCAGGGGAATTGGGGGAGTCGGCCGATAAGCCGGGTTCTGTCGTGGACAGCCATTCCTCTAGGCGCCGTGTCACCACGGCGCTCAAGCAACCTACCCGAACCCAGCGCGGGCCACGCCAACGGGTTCCTATTTGGTCTTGCTCCGAGTGGGGTTTACCTTGCCACGCACTGTTGCCAGGCGCGCGGTGCGCTCTTACCGCACCCTTTCACCCTTACCGGCCTCTAGTGAGGCTTAGGCGGTCTACTCTCTGCTGCACTTTCCGTCGACTCTCGCCGCCCAGGCGTTACCTGGCACTCTGCCCTATGGAGCCCGGACTTTCCTCCCCTGCGCACGCGCAGCGGCGACTGTCTGGCCAACTCCGGCGGCAAGCATACCAGCGCCCTTGCCAAGCCTCAATCTCAACGGCGCATCTTCGCGGCGTAACGTTACGTAGCACTTCGCCACCTCGATCTTCGCCGTGCTCGCAATGGCTTAGCTGCCTTCGCCCTTGATCGCTTGCAGGCGCGCATACCAGGCCTGCTTGCGCCCACCCAGAAGGCGTGCCGCAATCGCCGCGCCCTGCTTGATACCCACGCCTTCACTTATCAACGCCTCGAGTAGCGCATCGGCAGCGATGCTCTGCTCCTCTTCAAAGCCGTGCGCCACGCCAGGGGCACCGGCGACGATCACCACGAACTCCCCGCGGCTTTGATTGGGATCCTCGCGCAGTATCTCGAGCAGGCGCGCGGGCACGCCGGAGAGAAAAGTCTCGAAGGTCTTGGTGAGCTCGCGAGCAAGCACGACGTCGCGCTCGGGCAGCACCTCGGCCAGCGTCTCTAAGGTATGCACGATGCGGTGCGGTGACTCGTAGTAGACCCGCGTTTCGCTGCCCGCTCGGGACGCTTCGAGCGCCTGACGCCGGGCACTTGGTTTGGCGGGCAAAAAGCCTTCGAAAGTGAACCGGTCGGTGGGCAAGCCCGCCGCACTCAACGCCGCGATCAGCGCGCAGGCGCCTGGTACCGGGACGATTCTATGACCACGCGCGCGCAACTCGCGTACGACGATGAAGCCCGGGTCGCTGATCAACGGCGTTCCCGCATCGCTGATCAGGGCGATGCTCTCGCCTGCAACAAGCGAACGATCAAGCGTATCCACGCGCTTGGCTTCATTATGGTCATGCAGCGACAGCATGGGAGTATTGATGCCCAAATGGGCAAGCAGGCGGGCGCTGTGGCGGGTATCTTCAGCGGCGATTCGATCGACCTCGCCCAGCACGCGGGCGGCCCGTGGCGTGAGGTCGTCTAAATTCCCAATTGGCGTGGCGACCACGTACAATGTGCCCGGACTCTGGTGTGTCATCGTCATCCTCGATTCGTTGAGGGCTTCCCTCGATGGTGCGCTATGCTTGTGCAGTCCGCGGTGAAAACCGTCTCTGCGATATGCGTTGAGTAGCGACAGCGTGAATTCAAACTAAGGAAGGATACATGAAACAGTCACTTCGTGGCTTTCTGGCCTCTGCGCTCACGGCTCTACTCCTGGCGGGCTGTGCCATGCAACCCCCCAGCGTAGTCGACCGCGCCTCCGACCAGGATGCCAGCCGTCTACTCAGCCAAGCTGAACAGCAAGCCCCCGAACAAGCCGCCAGGACGCGGCTCGAAGCGGCCTCCATTCTCGCTCGCCAGGGCGACCGCCAAGGCGCCTATGACGCGGCCAACGCCGTCGATGAATCCGCCCTGCCCGATGCCGAACGCGTTCGCTGGGCGCTGCTGTACTCCGAACTCGCCCGCGCGCTGAACGACCGCCAAGGTGTACTGCGCGCCACGTCACTGCTGGATAGCGACATTCGCCTGCAGGACGACCAGCGCGAAACGCTCACCGAGCGCCAGCGTTGGGCGCGTGAAGGCGCCGACACCCAGGCACCGGTCGACATCACCCTGCCCGAGCTCGAAGGTCAGAACGTATCCCGCATCCTCGTCGCTCTGCCGGAGTCCGGTGCGCTGAGCGGCGTTGCCGAGACGATTTCCACGGCGATGCGCCGCCACCACGAAGCGACCGGCGACAACGTTCAGCTTGCTTTCCTGGATGCCTCGCAGTATTCGCTCGACGATATCTACGGCCGCGCCGAGCAGATGGATGCTCAGGTCGTCGTCGGCCCGCTCGACAAAGACCAGGTCACTCAGCTCGAACAGCGAGATAGCGTGCCGGTCCCCACCTTGGCGCTGAACTATGGTCAGGGCGCGCATAACCAAGCTCAACGCCTCTTCCAGTACGGCCTCTCCGCCGAAGACGAGGCGCGCCAAGCCGCTCAACGCGCGTGGCAAGATGGACATCGCCAAATGGCCGTGATGGTTCCCGACAACGACTGGGGCCGTCGCGTGGGAGAGGCGTTTTGGAACGAGTGGCAGCGCCTGGGCGGCGACGTGACCAATGCCGTGCGCTACAACCCCGAAGCACCGGTTTCCAACGCCGTACGCACCGCGCTCAACGTTAGCGGCGAGCGCGCTCAGCTTGGCAACATCGACGCCCTGTTCCTGCTTGCCCTGCCGGAGTATGCGCGCCAGGTGCCGCCCACCATGGACTACTACTACGCGCCGGATCTGCCCATCTACGCTACGTCACAGCTCCACGAAGGGCGCCTGCAAACGCGTCTGGATCAGGATCTGAATGACGTGATGTTCATGGACATCCCGTGGCAGATTCCCGACGCCGCCGCGGGCGGTGAAGAGGTACTGCCCTTCTACGGTACCTACCAGCAGCTGCGCGAAGAGTCGGACGCCTCGATGTTCCGCCTGATGGCCATGGGCGTAGACGCCTATGAGATTGCCCGCCACCTGTCGGATCTCTCCTCGCTTGAGAGCTTCAACGGCAGCACCGGGCGCCTCTATCTCACCGCCGATGGCCGCATCTACCGCGAACTGCCCTGGGCCAAATTCCAGAACGGCGCGCCCGCGCCCATCCTGGTACCAGGACTCGGTAGCAGCGAAGAGTAAGCCGTGACCACTGATTCGCGCAGCGCCCGCCACCGCGGCACCGCCATCGAGCATCTTGCTGCTCGATGGCTCGCCGAGCGCGGGCTCGAGCTGATCGCCCACAGCCATGCCGTCAAGGGCGGCGAACTCGATCTGATCATGCGCGATGGGCCAACGCTGGTTTTCATCGAGGTCAAACATCGCGTCGATACGCGCCACGGCCATCCGTTGGAAACCATCACGGCCACCAAGCAGCGGCGAATTGCCCGCGCCGCTGCGCTCTATCTGGCGCAACATCGCTTAACATGTCCCTGCCGTTTTGACATTATGGCGATTATCGGCACGCCGCCTAACCTGCACTACGAGTGGGTCCAGGCCGCTTTCGACGCCTTCTAACCTTTATTTCACTACCTGATCGGGAAGCCCAAATGGACTTTCAATCGCGAATTCTGGGCCACTTCAACGCCAGTATCGATACCAAGACCTACGCCAGCGAGGTGCTCCCGCCTTTCATCGAAGTGGCGAGCCAAATGATGGTGCAGTGCCTGGTCAGCGAGGGGAAGATTCTGGCTTGCGGCAACGGCGGCAGCGCCGGCGACAGCCAGCACTTCTCCTCGGAGCTCTTGAACCGCTTCGAGCGCGAGCGTCCAAGCCTGCCTGCACTGGCGCTGACCACCGACACCTCTACTCTCACCTCGATCGCCAACGACTACAGCTACAACGAAGTCTTCTCCAAGCAGATTCGCGCCTTGGGCCAGCCTGGCGATATCCTGCTGGCGATCTCGACCAGCGGCAACTCGGCCAATATCGTTCAAGCCATCCAGGCCGCTCACGACCGCGACATGACCGTGGTCGCACTGACCGGCCGCGACGGAGGCGACATGGCGTCGCTACTCGGGCAAGACGACTGCGAGATCCGCGTACCGGCCACCTCCACGGCGCGTATCCAGGAAGTCCACCTGCTCGTCATCCACTGCCTATGCGATCTGATTGACGAACAGCTCTTCGGCGGTACTTAATATCGAGCACTACCCGTTTCGCTTTCCCCTTTGTTAACCTTTGCTCTTTTACTAATAGGAATTACGACGATGACCCAACGCCATTTCAAGCGCGGCCTTTTGGCGCTTGTGCTCTCCTCTCTGGTGATCGTGGCAGGGTGCGCCAACAACAGCGCCTCCAACCCGAGCAACTACGGCCAACGCAGCGACGACGTTCAAGCCGTCGATGCCACCATCGAGCGTGAAGTGGAGCGCGCACTGGCACGCGCCGATGGCCGTCTGAACGATGCCCGCATTCGCGCCCACAGCTACAACGGTACCGTACTGCTCGTTGGCCAAGTGCCTTCCGACGAGCTACGCACCAAGGCTGGAGAGGTCGCAGGCAGCCTGCGCGGCGTCAATAACGTCTACAACGAGCTCACCGTTGCCGCCCGCCTACCCGCCAGCCAGCGCCTGGCCGACACCTGGCTGACCACCAACGTGATTAGCTATCTGGCGACCAACGAACAGGTCGACTCCTCCAAGCTCAAGGTCACGACCGAAAACGCCACCGTCTACCTAATGGGCATGGTGACCCACGCCGAAGGCGATCGCATCGTCAACGTGGCATCCAACGTCTCCGGCATTCAGCGTATCGTCAAAGTATTCGACTATATCGACTAACTGAGCTTTTGGCGGCACAGCAAAAAGCCTCGCACAATCGTGCGAGGCTTTTTTAGTACCAGGGAAATACAAAACCGAATTGAAAAGCGCTATTTGACTACGCGCAGCGTAGGGCGCTTTTTCTTGGGGTTAGAGGCACCTTTAGCGCCGCTTCCCTTCTCTTGCGTGTCTTTTTGCTCCGATTCGCTCTTCTGGGCGCTTTTCTCCGAAGGCTTATCCTCGTCGCTAACCGAGGACAGCGCACGTTCGGGCTTACCGGAAGCGGTCTCTTCGCTGGGCGCGGCCTCTGGAGTTTCCAGTACCGGCTCCTGACCGAAGACCATGCCCACGCCGTTTTCACGAGCGTAGAGAGCTACTAACGCATCGATGGGAATCATCACCTGCATCGGCTTGCCGCCAAAGCGAGCGTGAAAGCTAATCGCATCGTTTTCCATGTGTAGATCGCGCACCGCCGTCGGAGCGGCGTTGAGCACGATTTGACCGTTCTGAACGAACTGTTCGGGCACTTCGACACCGGCCTGCGTGGCATCCACGACGAAATGGGGCGTGAGTTCGTTATCCAACAGCCATTCGTACAAAGCGCGGGCGAGATAGGGACGACTCGACTTCATACCGACTTCCCTCCTCCATCAAGTGAATGGCCCCGTGAGGGGCCATGGGTGAATCAGGCGCGCATCTCTTTTTCACGCTCGTTGAGCGAAGCCTGGAAGGCGTCACGCTCGAACAGACGCGTCATGTAGCCTAGGAGCGGCTTGACCTGCTTCTCCGGCAGCTCGATGTTGAGTTCGGGCAAACGCCAGAGAATCGGCGCCAAACAGCAGTCGACCAGCGAGAACTCTTCGCTCATGAAGAACGCCATGTCCTCGAAAATGGGCGAAATACCGACCAGACTTTCACGCAGCTCTTTACGCGCCTTATCGGCCTCTTTCTTGCCACCGGTCATGATCTGCTCGACCAGCGGGCACCATTCGTGCTCGATACGGTGCATCCACAACCGGCTCTGCGCGCGGGCCACCGGATAGACCGGCAGCAACGGCGGATGCGGGAAACGCTCGTCCAGGTACTCCATCATCACCTTGGACTCGTACAGCACCAACTCACGATCCAGCAGCGTGGGGACGCTGTTGTAGGGGTTGAGATCGGCCAGCTCTTCCGGTGGCTGCTCCTCGGCGACGTCGACGATGTCGACCGCCACACCCTTTTCCGCCAGGACAATGCGCACCCGGTGGCTGAAGTGATCGTTGTTACCGGAGTAGAAGGTCATCGATGACCGTTTGGCCACTACACCCATGAAAGCATCCTCGCATCGAAACAATAGCCGATAATAACATGCCAATCCCCGCTACGGGTATGGCCGTACGCCGACAGCCTTGTAAGCACCGTCAACGCAGCGCTTTCCAATAGTCGCGCTTGAGTAGGTAAACGATCACGCCGAACAGGAAAATAAAGGCCAGCACCTTGGGCGCAAGCGCGCGCGCCTGAACGCGCGAAGGTTCGGCCACGTAGGCAAGAAAGTTAGTCAAATCGAACATCGCCGCCTCGAACTCCGCAGGCGTCATCTCTCCTGGCTGATCAAGTTCGAGAAGATCGCAGGAGCGATAGCGCCCGGTCACCGAATCCCGAGGCACGCCGCTAACCGGCGCCGTGGTAGTCCCACATACGCGCGCTTGAACGCCCTGCAGCGGCTCCAGTACGTTGGGCATGGCAACGCCTGGATAGACCACGTTATCGACGCCCAAGGGGCCGCTTGGATCACGATAGAAGCCCAACAAAAAAGAGTAGAGCCAGTCCGTACCGCGCAGGCGCGCCGTGAGCGATAGATCCGGCGGGGCCACGCCGAACCAGCGCTCACCATCTTCGGCAGCGAGCGTACTCTTCAAGGTATCGTCCAAGGTGAGCTCGGGTGAAAAAATCAGATGCGCCTGCATCAAATCGGGCGGAATGCCCAAATCCTGCGCCGCGCGGGAAAAGCGCTGGTACTCGAGCGAGTGGCAGCTCGCGCAGCGGTTGACGAAAAGCTGCATGCCCCGCTGCAGCGAAGCCTGGTCGGTGACATCCGGGCGCATGGCGTGCGCAAGTACTGCCTCACCGGCCGCCATTGCCGAAAGCGGCCACGCCAACAGCACCACGATCCACGTCAGGAGCAGTCGTCTCATCGGATGGTCACTCGGTTGGGCACGGGTTTGGGTCTCTCCAAGCGCGTATAGAACGGCATGAGGAGAAAATAGGCAAAATAGAGCACCGTACAGCCTTGGGCGGCGAGCGTGCGCAGCGGCGTAGGCGGTAAGGCGCCGAGCACGCCCAAGGCCAAGAAGCTTAGGCAAAAAAGTGCCAGAAAAAGCCGCGACAGCCAGCCCTTGTAGCGCATCGACTTGACCGGGCTACGATCAAGCCAGGGCAGCACGAACATCAGCGCAATAGCCGTCGCCATGAACACGAGCCCCAGGAATTTCGCCTCCAGACCCAGAAAGCCAAAGGTAATGGCGCGCAAAATGGCGTAGAAGGGAGTGAAGTACCACACCGGCGCAATATGCTCGGGCATCACCAAGGGGTTCGCGGGCTCGAAATTGGGGCGCTCAAGCAAATGACCGCCGCCCTCGGGGAAATAGAAAATCACGGCGGCGAAGACGAAGAGAAAGATCGCCACACCGACCAGATCCTTCACCGTGT
Organism: Halomonas dongshanensis; assembly: GCF_024790395.1. Taxonomy (GTDB): domain Bacteria; phylum Pseudomonadota; class Gammaproteobacteria; order Pseudomonadales; family Halomonadaceae; genus Vreelandella; species Vreelandella dongshanensis. The sequence goes on along the minus strand of NZ_JAJISC010000005.1, from coordinate 161,627 downwards.
AGTAGGGGTGGAAAGGAATGCCATCCAGCGGCCGCCCTTTCTCGTCGGTATGCGACCTGATCTCAATACCATCGGGATTGTTCGAGCCCACTTCATGTAGCGCCACCAAGTGCAGCATCACCAGAGCAACAATGACGATAGGCAAGCCGATGACGTGCAGCGCAAAGAAACGATTGAGCGTCACCCCAGAGACCAGATAGTCGCCGCGCACCCACTGCGCAAGATCGGCGCCGATAACGGGAATGGCGGAAAACAGCGACGTAATCACCTGCGCGCCCCAGTAGGAGAGCTGGCCCCAGGGCAGCAGATACCCCATGAAGGCCTCGGCCATCAGCACCAAGTAGAGGGCCATGCCGAAGATCCACACGAGCTCTCGCGGTGCACGGTACGAGCCATACAGTAGCGAGCGGAACATGTGCAGGTAGACCACCAGAAACAGCGCCGAGGCGCCGGTCGAGTGCATGTAGCGAATCAGCCAACCATATTCGACGTCGCGCATGATGTACTCGATCGACGCAAAAGCCCCCTCCGCCGTCGGCGTATAGCTCATGGTCAGCCACAGCCCGGTAACGAGCTGATTGGCCAGCACCACCAGCGCTAAGACGCCAAAGACGTACCAAAAGTTAAGGTTCTTGGGCACGTAATAGTGTGTGAGATGCTGGCGTATCATCCGGGTGAGCGGCAAGCGAGCATCGAGCCAGCGTAAAAAGCCCTGCAGAGGCGCGCGCATCAAGCCACCTCCGCGTCTTCGCCGACGATGAGATCGTCGCCATCGAAGCGATAAGGCGGCACGTCGAGATTGGTCGGCGCAGGGACGTTGCGATAGACCCGCCCAGCAAGATCGAAGTAGGAGCCGTGACAAGGGCAGAAAAAGCCGCCAGGCCAATCAGCGGTGACCGCCGCTTCGGGCTCGGGCCGATAGAGCGGCGAGCAGCCAAGATGCGTGCAGAGCCCAACGAGCACGCCGATTTCCGGGCGAATCGAGCGCAGCTCACCGGCAGCGTAGTCGGGCTGACGCGAGCGCTGCGAGGTCGGATCGGCCAAGCGTGACACCTCGCCTGCTTCGGTGCGCGCAAGCATTTCAGGCGTACGACTGATGATCCAGACGGGCAGGCCACGCCACTCCACGGTCAGACGTTGCCCAGGTTCGAGCCGAGAAATATCCACGCGCACGGGCGCTGCCGCCGCGCGGGTACGCGCGCTCGGGCGCCAAGCGGCCACGAAAGGCGTCGCTACGCCAGCAGCACCCACTACGCCCATGATCGACGTCGCGGCGATCAAAAAACGGCGGCGACTGTGGTTGGCACCACCCTCGCCCTCCCTCGGCTCGGTCATCTTTTCTCCCTCGGCCGTTATGCCTGTTTTTCCCCCCACACCATAACAAAAAAGCCCAGGCCAAAGGCCCGGGCTTTTTGACGCACCGCGAGATATTAACGCTTGGAGAACTGCGGGCGACGACGTGCTTTACGCAGACCGACTTTCTTACGCTCGACCTGACGCGCATCGCGGGTAACGTAACCAGCGGCGCGCAGCGTGGGGCGCAGGTCTTCGTTGTAGTTCATCAGGGCACGGGTGATACCGTGACGGATGGCGCCAGCTTGAGCGGAACCACCACCACCTTGAACGGTGACGAAGATGTCGAACTGGTTCAGGGTCTCGGTCAGCTCGAGCGGCTGACGAACGACCATGCGACCAGTAACGCGGCCGAAGTACTGATCCAGCTCGCGGTTGTTGACGGTGATTTTGCCGGAACCCGGCTTCAGGAATACGCGCGCGGTGGAAGTCTTGCGGCGCCCGGTACCGTAATACTGCTGTGTCATGGCGAAGATTCCCTTAGATGTTCAGTTCGAGCGGCTGCTGAGCGGCATGGGGATGCTCGGCGCCAGCGTACACTTTCAACTTGGAGTACATGGCACGGCCCAGCGGGCCTTTCGGCAGCATGCCCTTGACGGCGATCTCGATGACGCGCTCGGGAGCGTGGTCGATCAGCTTGTCGAACGTCATGGAGCGCAGGCCACCCGGGAAACCGGTATGACGGTAGTAGGTCTTCGCCTTGGCTTTGTTGCCAGTAACGTGAACCTTCTCGGCGTTGACGACGACGATGTAGTCACCGGTATCAACGTGCGGAGTGAATTCGGGCTTATGCTTGCCACGCAGGCGGCGAGCGATTTCGGTTGCCAGACGACCGAGCGTCTTGTCCGTGGCGTCGACTACGTACCAGTCGCGCTGGACGGACTGCGGCTTAGCACTGAACGTCTTCATGGATGGAATCACCAAATAAAATGTGTTGGGTACTGCCTGCAAGGCGGGCCAGTACCATCCCTATTCTTTTTGGTTGCAGGCCTTCACCTGCAACGTGTAGCGGGCGGCATTCTACAGCAAGCCAACGACGAAGTTAAGTCCGACCGCGCCTCTTTTTCACGCCTCTACTTTAGGGCCTGTATGAAAAGTCGTCGAGCGAAGACAATACAAGGCAAAAATTGACGAAGAAACGGAGTTTACACGTTGTAAATGAGTATTCTGAGTCAATTTTTAACGCCGTATTGTCGAGCGCAGGCACTTTACATACAGAGCCTAGGGCTTGTGCGCCAGCGCCAGATACTCCTTGGACTGCATCTCCTGCAGGCGCGACAGCGTCCGCTCGAACTCGAACGTCAGCCGCCCATCGGTGTAGAGCGACTCGACCGGCACTTCGGCCGACATCAAGAGCTTTACCCCGCGGTCGTAGAATTCGTCGACCATGTTGATGAAGCGTCGCGCGCGGTCGTCCGACTTGGCATTCATCTGGGTAACATCGGAGACCAGCACGGTATGAAACTCGCGGGCGAGCTCGATGTAGTCGTTCTGGCTGCGCGGGCCATCGCACAGCGCCAAGAAATCGAACCACACCACGTTCTCGTGGAGGCGGCGGGTTTTCAAGATGCGGTGGTTGACCTCGAGCGATGCACCCTCCTCGCCCGGCTGCCCAGCAATCTCGCGAAAGCTGCGGGCGAGCTCGGCTTCGGCCTCGGCGTCCAGGGGCGAATGAAAGATTTCGGCACGCTCCAGCGCCCGCAGGCGATAATCCACCCCCGAATCGACGTTGACCACCTCACAGTGGCGATTGAGCAGCTCGATGGCAGGCACGAAGCGCGCGCGCTGCAGCCCATCCTTGTAAAGATCGTCAGGAACGATGTTGGAGGTGGCCACGAGCACGACGCCGCGCTCGAATAGTGCCTCGAGCAGATTGGCCAGAATCATCGCATCGGTGATGTCCTTGACGAAGAACTCATCGAAGCAGATGACCCGCGCCTCAGAGGCGAACTTACCCGCAATCAGGCTCAGCGGGTTCTTCTCGCCCTTGTAGTGATTCAGCTCGTTGTGCACCCGCTGCATAAAGCGGTGGAAGTGCGTGCGCATCTTGTCGGGGAATGGCAGCGCTTCAAAAAAGGTATCGACCAGATAGGTCTTGCCGCGGCCTACGCCACCCCAGAAATAGAGCCCCTTGACGCGCGGCACCGGCGGTTTGGCCTCGGCGTCGCGGCGCTTGCCCAAAAGCCCAGCCATCTTACCGCGCAAGCCTTTGTGCGCTACCACGGTCTTGGGCGTGGTGTTGGGTACGGCGAGCAAGTCGTCGTAAAGACGCTGGAGGTGCTTGACGGCATTCTCTTGGGCCGAGTCATGCTGAAAATCGTCGCGTTCGAGATCACGGCGATAGCGCGCCATGGGCGCCGCCGGGCGCGTTTGGCTTGCATTTTCGCCAACGGACGTAGATGACATGGACTCGCCTCCCTTGATGTGACTGCCGCCCTCTGGCGGGGCGGGCCGTGCTGATCGAGCGTGGGAGTATACGCCTAAGCGCTCTCCAACGCATGGCGGATTGACCCAGCCCGACTACCACGACCTATAATGAGCTCAGTCGTCGGCTTGGGGCTGCTCGCTCCACGCCGTCACAGTGCACAAGCACGTCATCGGCCTCAGGGAGAAGTAGAGTGGAAGCAAACTCGCCAATACTGTTTGCAGCATTAGGGATCGTGATCGGCTTTTTGATCGGCTTGGTCGCCTACCGCCTCTCAAGCAAAGGAGAGCGCGAAATCGTGTCGCTGCGCCAGACGGTACTGGAGAAAGACCGCCAGATCACCGAAATGAAGAAAGCCATGGGAGCACACCTGACCGGCGTACAGCAGCGTCTCGACACCATTCGCCAGGAGGCAGATGAGATCGAGCAGCAGCTGCGCAAGGAGGCCACTAGCTGGAAGGTCGCCAAGCCGTTGACCGACACCGCCGCGCCCGAGGCAAGCGAAACCGCCTCCTCGCCCGCCATGCCGCGCGACTACGCCGATGGCAAGGGCGGCACCCTCTCCGAAGATTTCGGCCTCAAGGGTGAAAACGCTCAAAACGCCGCGCCTCAGCCACCTCGCTACTGACCCTCGACCGTTTGACGATCTAACCGGAACCCGCCCCCAAACGCTTTGCGCTTGGGGCTTTTTACACCTTACGCATCAGGCCGGATTGTCGATATCCACGAAGCGGTGCTCGATGGCGTACTCGTCGGCCAGCCACTCCCCCAGTGCTTGAACGCCATAGCGCTCGGTGGCGTGGTGCCCGGCGCAGAAGTAGTGCACCCCGAGCTCGCGCGCTAAATGGGTAGTGCGCTCGGAGATCTCACCTGACACGAAGGCCTGCACGCCCGCCTCGCAGGCCTGGGTGATCATGTCCTGGGCGCCACCGGTGCACCAGGCCACGCGCTCGATGGGCGCCTGCCCCGGCGCTTCGACCACCAGCGGCGTGCGCGCCAGGGTTTCCTCCACACGCGTAGCGAACGCCGCAGGTGTCAAAGGCGCGCTCAAGCGGCCCGACCACAAAAGCCCCTCGCCCATTTCGCCATCCAAGCACCCTTCCACCTTGAGCCCTAACCGCCTGCCAAGCTCGGCGTTGTTACCCAGCTCGGGGTGTGCGTCCAGCGGCAGATGGTAGGCAAGCAAATTGATATCGTGAGCCAGCAAGGCCTTGATACGCCGCTGCTTCATGCCGGTGATCGCCACCGGCTCGTTCTTCCAGAAGTAGCCGTGATGCACCAGTACGGCGTCCGCCTTCCAAGCAATGGCCTCATCGAGCAGGGCCTGGCAGGCCGTTACGCCACTCATCACGCGACGAATCTCGGTGCGCCCTTCGATCTGGAGGCCATTGACGGTGAAATCCTTGAACTGCGCCGCGCGCAGCTGGTGGTCGCAGGCGGCGACCAGTTGATCACGCTCAACCATCGTGAACTCCTGTCCTTGGCGTGTCGCTGGCGCAGTGCTGACAAGTGTCGGCCAGCGGAAAGTGATAAGATGCGCTCATTGTAAGTTTGGCCGCCGTCGAGTGCGAGCCGTGAGACCGTCTTGTTAAGGAACATCCGCATGCGACGTTTCCTGTTGCGCCGTTTCAAGTCCAGCCAGCACCCTATCAGGCACTATATAAAGCCCTACGTCTGGCCCAGCGTGGCCGGGCTACTGCTGGCCTTTTTGCTCCTGGCCCTGTTTCCCGAACAGCTCAAAAGCCCGTTTTCGCGATCCAGCGTCGATGCCCCCAGCGCCATCGGCCCCACCCCGGTGGCCACACCCGCAAGCGATGAGACGAACGCCTCGCGCCCGGCGCCTGAGATCCGCCAAGCGGCACCGCTGAACCGCAGCCAAGGGCCAACGAGCTACGCCGAAGCCGTCAACCGCGCCGCACCTGCGGTGGTCAACATCTACTCCTCGCGCATCGTCTCGCGTGATCAGCATCCGCTGATGTCCGACCCCTTCTTTCAGCAGTTCTTTCGCAACAACGATGCCACCACGCACCAGCGCATGCTGTCGAGCCTCGGCTCTGGCGTCATCGTTAGCCAAGACGGCTACGTGTTGACCAACCACCACGTGATCAACGGCGCCGACGAAATCCAGGTCGCCCTGCGCGATGGCCGTGAAACGCTAGCCGAAGTGGTCGGCACCGACCCCGAAAGCGATCTCGCCGTACTGCGCATCGACCTCGACAACCTGCCGGTAATCGAGATCACCGATTCCACCGATGTCGCCATTGGCGACGTCACCCTCGCCATTGGCAACCCCTTCGGCGTTGGTCAGACGGTGACCATGGGGATCATCAGCGCGACCGGACGCAGCCACTTGGGGCTCAACGCCTTCGAGGATTTCATCCAGACAGATGCGGCCATCAACCCAGGTAACTCTGGCGGCGCGCTGATCAACCCCGAGGGCGCGCTGATCGGCATCAACACGGCCATCTTCTCGCGCTCGGGCGGCTCCCAGGGCATCGGCTTCGCCATTCCTGCCAACCTCGCCCACGACATTCTCGATCAGTTGGTGACACAAGGCCGGGTGATTCGCGGCTGGCTCGGCATCGAAGCTCAAGGGTTATCACGAGAGCTTGCCGCCTCGTTCGGCCTGCAAACGCCAGAGGGCGTTATCGTCGCGGGCGTGGTACCAGAAGGCCCCGCCGCACGCGCCGGGCTCGAACCGGGAGACATTCTGCTCGCCATCGACGGCCAGCCCATTCTCGATGGCCGCGCCACCATGAGCGACATTGCCGCCGTTGCACCGGGCACCACCCTACCGCTAACCGTCGTACGCGGCGGCGAGCGGGTCCAAGTCGAACTCGAAGTAGGCGAACGCCCAGTGCCACGTTTACCGCTGGGTGAGATGGGTAGTAATAGTGCGCCGCGAGGGTCTTAAAAGCAGCACTCTCCCCTAATAGAGCTGGCAAAAAAACGCCTACCACCCGATAAAACCGGACGGTAGGCGTTTTGATTCATCCAACGGTTATTTACCCAACGACTCAACGCCGAATGCGGTACTCGGCTGAGCGTGCGTGTGCCGTTAGGGATTCACCGCGGGCGAGCACCGAGGCTATCTTGCCAAGCTCGGAGGCGCCTTGCGCCGAGCAGTGGATGATCGAGGAGCGTTTTTGGAAGTCGTAGACGCCAAGCGGTGAAGAGAACCGTGCCGTGCCGGACGTGGGCAGTACGTGATTGGGACCGGCGCAGTAGTCGCCCAGGGCCTCGGCGGTATAGCGGCCCATGAAGATGGCGCCCGCGTGGCGCACTTCAGGCAACAGCCGCTCGGGCTCGGCAACCGAGAGTTCCAGGTGCTCCGGGGCGATGCGGTTGATCAACTCAATCGCCTGCGACTCGTCGGCGCAGTGAATCAGCGCTCCGCGCCGGGCAAGCGACTCGCGTACGATTGCCTCGCGATCGAGCGTAGGCAGCAAGCGCTCGATGGCGGCTTCGACCTCAGCCAGGTGGTCGGCATCCCAACTCACCAGAATTGCCTGAGCGTCCTCGTCGTGCTCGGCCTGGGAGAAGAGATCCATGGCCAGCCACTCGGGGTCGGTGTGCCCATCGGAGACCACCAAAATTTCCGACGGCCCGGCGATCATGTCGATCCCCACTTGGCCAAATACCGCCCGCTTGGCGGTGGCAACGTAGATGTTGCCGGGGCCGACGATCTTGTCGACTCTCGGCACGCTCTGAGTGCCATAAGCCAAAGCGCCGATGGCTTGGGCGCCGCCAATGGTAAAGACCTGATCGACCCCCGCCAGATGCGCCGCCGCCAAGACCAGAGCGTTCACCGCGCCATCCGGCGTTGGCACTACCATGATCAGCTCGCGCACGCCCGCCACGTGGGCTGGGATGGCGTTCATCAATACCGATGAAGGGTACGCGGCCTTACCGCCGGGCACGTAGATGCCTGCGCGGTCGAGCGGCGTCACCTGCTGGCCAAGCACGGTGCCATCGGCCTCTTCGTACTGCCATGAAGTTGGCTTTTGACGCTCGTGGTAGCAGCGGATACGCTCGGCAGCCGCGGCTAAGGCGTCGCGCTGCTCATCGGGCAGGCTCTCGAATGCCGCTTCGAGCTGGGCCGCACTCAGGCGCAGCTCGTCGATATGGCTCACGCTCAACCGATCGAAGCGATTGGTCGCGTCGATCACGGCGGCGTCGCCACGGGTTTTGACGTCGGCCAGAATTTCGTCGACGCGCTGCTGCACCGACGCATCGGAGACGCCTTCCCAGGCCAATAGCTGGGTCAGCTCGCGCTCGAAATCGCTCGACTGAGTAGAGAGCCGGGCGATGGTCTTCGAGGGGGTATCACTCATGTCTCGTCCTCAGTTGCTCGCGCCTTCGTGGCTTGCCGCGCGCTTTCGCACCGCCTCGTCCAAGCGCGCCAATAGCGGCTTGATGCGCGCGTGCTTCATGGTCATCGACGCCTTGTTGACCACCAAACGCGTGCTGATATTGGCGATCAGCTCGCGCGGCTCCATGCCGTTGGCGCGCAGGGTGTTGCCGGTATCGACGATATCGACGATCTCATCGGCGAGATTCATCAGCGGGGCGAGCTCCATGGCGCCGTAAAGCTTGATCACCTCGGCCTGAATGCCCTGCTCGGCGTAGTAGCGTCTAGCGACGTTGACAAACTTGGTTGCCACGCGGCGCCGCGCCCTCCCCGGCGCCTGACCGGTGATGCCTGCGGTCATTAGGCGGCAGCGGGCAATATCGAGATCCAGCGGCTCGTAGAGCCCTTCGGCGCCGTGCTCGAGCAGAACGTCCTTGCCCGCTACGCCGAGATCCGCCGCACCCAGCTGCACGTAGGTGGGCACGTCGGTGGCGCGAATCACCACCAACTTCACGTCCGCCAGATTGGTGTCGAACAGAAGCTTGCGGCTCTTACCGAGATCCTCCGCCGGGGTGATCCCCGCATCGGCCAAAAGCGGCAGGGTCTCGTCGAGGATACGCCCCTTGGACAGGGCCAAAATCAACTGCTTGCTCATAGTGATTGCCAGTCGTTGGTATGCAGGGCTAGCCGGGAATGCGGCGAATGCGCGCGCCAAGCAGCTGCAGTTTCTCTTCGATGCACTCGTAGCCGCGATCGATATGGTAGATGCGATCCACCAGCGTTTCGCCTTCGGCCATCATCGCCGCAATCACCAGCGACGCCGAAGCGCGCAAATCGGTCGCCATCACCGGCGCGCCGGAGAGCCGCTCGACGCCTTTGATCAAGGCGGTGTTGCCTTCGAGCACGATATCGGCGCCCATGCGGTTGAGCTCTTGCACGTGCATGAAGCGGTTTTCGAAGATCGTCTCGACTACCCGCGCATGGCCCTCGGCCACCGCGTTCATGGCGACGAACTGCGCCTGCATGTCGGTGGGAAACGCCGGATAGGGCGCAGTGCGCAGGTTGACCGCCTTGGGCCGCTTGCCTTTCATGTCTAGCGCAATCCAATCGTCGCCGCTGGTGATCTCGGCACCCGCCTCTTCGAGCTTGACCAGTACCGCTTCGAGAATGTCGGCGCGGGTACGAGTGACCTTGACCTTACCTCCGGTCATCGCCGCCGCCACCAGGAAGGTGCCGGTTTCTATGCGATCGGGCATGACGTCGTGCTCGCAGCCGTGCAGCGTTTCTACCCCTTCGATGGTGATGGTGTCGGTGCCGTGGCCCTGGATGCGTGCACCCATCTTGATCAAGCACTCGGCGAGATCGACCACTTCGGGCTCGCGCGCGGCGTTTTCAAGCACCGTGGTGCCTTGCGCCAAGGTCGCCGCCATCAGCAAGTTCTCGGTACCGGTCACGGTGACGGTATCGAAGAAGATGGTGGCGCCCCTGAGACGACCGTCGACATGGGCGCGAATATAGCCGTTCTCGACTCGAATCTCGGCGCCCATGGCTTCTAGCCCGCGAATGTGCAAATCGACCGGGCGCGAGCCAATGGCGCAGCCACCGGGAAGCGACACATCGGCCTTACCGAAGTGCGCCAGCAAAGGCCCGAGCACGAGGATCGAAGCGCGCATCTTTTTGACCAGCTCGTAGGGAGCGTGGCAGTCGTTCACCTGGGAACCGTCGAGCTGAATGCTGAGCTTCTCGCCCATGACCGGCTCGACCCCCATGCGTCCGAGCAATTCGAGCGTGGTGGTGATGTCCTGCAGGTGTGGCAAGTTGCCGATGACCACGGGACCTTCGGCTAATAGGGTCGCGCAGAGAATGGGCAGTGCCGCGTTCTTGGCGCCGCTGGCCCACACTTCACCATCCACCGAGCCATTGCCGGTGATCAGTAGCTTATCCATGCAGTTTGCCCGTCATTGCGCGTTGCCAGCGGCACTTTGCCACTGAGCCGGAGTGTAGGTCTTGATGCTAATGGCGTGGAGCGCGCCCGAGGCGATTTCAGCGCTAAGCGCCGAGTAGACCAGCTGCTGACGCTTGACCGGAGAGAGCCCCTCGAACGCCTCACCTACGGCGACGACCTGGAAGTTGCAGCCCTCGCCCTGGATATGGAACTCGCATCCTTCGATACGCGACTCGAGCAGTGCTTTTACCTCTTGAGGTTGCATGGGACAGATATCTCCTTTGGCAAACGGGAAGTGCAAAATAGGCCACATCATAAAGAAATGCGGCCTATTTGGCGACGCCCGCGCGAGATTACTGCGCCGGAGTGCGCCACCTTCCGATAGCGAAGTGAGGTGGGGTCGTGCAAATAACGGACGGGACGAAACGCCCAGGCGTTTCAGGCAGGCGTCGAATCAGACAGACGTCGAGAGCGCTGCGGCAGGATCACTGATGAGCGCATCGAGCCCGGAAAGGCGCGCCAAACGTTCGAGCGCAGGGCTCAGCGCAATGTAGGAAAGCGGGATAGCGTGCTCGCGGCAGCCGCGCAACCACTCAAGCAGCACGCTCAAGGCAACGCTATTGGCCTTATCGACGGCGCTTAAGTCAAACGTGACGGCTGCCGGGCGCTGGGCAGCGAGCCAGCGGCGGCCAGCGGCGGCGATCTCCGCCGCCACCGCCATATCCAGGTCGCCGCCGACGCTTAGCGTATCGTTGAATGCGCTAAGCTCAGCACCTGCACGCGCGAAGAGCGTGCTCACGCATCGCCCCCCTGCTCGAGCTCCTCGACGCCGATCTCCGGCGACCAGCCACGAATCACCGCATCGTAGTCGCGGTTGTTGTCGCGCATTGCCTGGTCGAACTGATTGCGGAACGTCAGCCCCAGGTTGATGCCGTTGACGATGACGTTGACCACGCGCCACTGGCCATCGGAGAGGCGCAGGCTGTAGCTCACCGGATAGATCTGGCCGTTGGTGCCCACCACTTCCATGGCAACGCTGGTTTGGTCGTCGTAGCGCTGCGGGCGCTGGTTATCGAGCACGCGAATTTCGCGGTAGTCGAAGGTCACAAGCCCCCGCGTGTAGGTATCGATCAGCGTCTGGCGGAAAACATCGGCAAAGCGGCTGCGCTGCTCTGGAGTGGCATTGCGAAAGTAGCTGCCCATGACGCTGGCGCCGATGTAACGGAAATCGGCCACCTCATCCAGGCTCTCGTTGACCAGCGCTTTGAGCTCGTCGATGTTGGCGGCGTAGTAGTCCTTACGCCCGTCGAGCTCGGCCATGAACTCTGTGATGTTGTCGCGAATCAGCGTTTCGGGCGAGGTCTGCGCCTGGGCCTGAAACGGCAGTAGCATTAACGCCAGCGCCCAGAGCGCAATGAGATGACGAAGGGAAAAAGCACGTTGGGTTTGCATAGCGAACTCCTTGATCAACCGACGCAAGCGGCAGGCTTCAAGCCGCCTACTCGCTCACCATATTGGAAATGAACTGCTGGATGAGTTCTTCAAGCACCAGCGCAGACTGCGTATCGCGAATGGTGTCACCGTTTTCGAGCACCTCGGGGTCGCCGCCCACACTCAAGCCAATGTACTGCTCACCGAGAAGCCCGGAGGTAAGGATCGCCGCAGTAGTATCGCGTGAGAGCTCGCCTTCTAGATCGGCATCAAGGCGCATCACCACACGAGCGTCGTACCACTGAGTATCCAGATCGATGCTCTCCACTCGGCCTACCGTCACCCCAGCCATGGTGACCCGGGCGCGAGGCTTGAGCCCGCCGATATTGGCGAAGTTGGCTTCGAGGCGAAACGTCTCCGTCGGCGTCGAGAACGTCAGGCCACTGACGCGCAAGCCGAGAAAAACGAGGGCCACGATCCCTGCCAGCATGAACAGGCCGACGCCAAACTCCATGGTCTTGCTGCGTTTCATGTCACTGCTCCAAGCATTACATCAAGCTTCATAGGCCACCGAACATTACGGCGGTCAAGACGAAATCCAGCCCCAACACGGCCAGCGACGAATACACCACGGTGCGGGTGGTCGCCCGCGAGATACCCTCCGAAGTGGGCACCAAGTCATAGCCCTGGAAGACCGCGATCCAGGTGACCACGAGGGCAAAGACCAAACTCTTGAGCATGCCGTTGCCCACGTCGTTGACGAACTGAACGCTCGACTGCATGTTGCTCCAGTAAGCGCCTTCGAACAGCCCCAGCCACTCGACGCCGACCAGATACCCGCCCCAAACGCCAACGACGCTAAAGCCTGCGGTCAACAGCGGCAGCGAAACGAAACCCGCCCACAGGCGCGGCGCGATGATACGGCGCAGCGGATCGACCCCGATCATCTCCATGCTGGTGAGCTGTTCGGTCGCCTTCATCAAGCCGATCTCGGCGGTCAGCGCCGATCCTGCCCGCCCGGCAAACAGTAGCGCCGCCACCACCGGCGCCAATTCGCGCAGCAGCGAGAGAGCCACCATCTGCCCCAGCGCCTCCTCGGCGCCAAAATCGACCAGGATAGTGTAGCCCTGCAGCGCCAACACCATGCCGATGAAGAGCCCCGACACGAGCACGATGGCAAGTGATAGGACGCCAACGAAGTGCATCTGGCGCCACCAGAGTGCAACCCCTTCGCGCGAGGGGATACCCACCATCGACTGGGCGAGAAAGAGCCCCGCGCGCCCTAACGCTTCCAAAAGATCGCAGCCGCTGCGCCCTAGGCGTGTAATGCGGGCCACGCTTCGCTCAACGATTGACCGCATTCGCTCTTTCCTGTTCTACGTATTCATGTTCTACGTACTGTTTTGCATCGCTACCCAATAGATCGCGATAGTACGCCTGGGCGGGGTAGTGAAACGGCACCGGACCATCGGGTTTGCCGTGAACGAACTGACTCACGCGGGGATCATCGCTTTGGCCAAAGGTCTCGGGCGTTCCTTGAGCCACCACCTGGCCATCGGCAATCAAGTAGAGATAGTCGGCAATGCTCAGCGTCTCGTCGATATCGTGGGATACCACCACTGAGGTCAGCGCGAGCGCCTCGTTCAGGCGCTTGATCAGTTGGACCAAAACGCCCATCGAAATGGGGTCCTGGCCCACGAAGGGCTCGTCATAAAGGATCAGTTCGGGGTCGAGGGCGATGGCACGCGCCAGCGCCACGCGGCGCGCCATGCCACCGGAAAGCTCGGCAGGCGACAGCGCCCGCGCGCCCCTAAGCCCTACTGCTTCGAGCTTGAGCAGCACCAGGTCGCGAATCATGGCGTCGGGCAGATCGGTATGCACGCGCAGCGGAAAGGCGACGTTTTCGAACACGTCGAGATCGGAAAATAGCGCCCCGCTCTGAAACAGCATCCCCATGCGCTTACGCAGGGCGAAAAGCCCCTTGCGCGATAGCCGATGAACGTCTTGACCATCGATCAAAATGCGGCCTTTATCGGGGGTCAGCTGCCCACCGATGAGCTTGAGCAGCGTTGTCTTACCGGTGCCGCTTGGCCCCATGATGGCGGTGACCTTGCCGCGCGGAATACGCAAATCGACGCCGCGAAAGATCGTTTGATCCCCGCGGCTAAAGTGCAGATCGTCGATTTCGATGAAAGGGGTATCCTGCATGAGCAGTGGGCTCCTTGGGCAAGGAACGTGCGTTAGGCTAGGAACTTAAACGCAGGCAAATTATCGAACAGTGTATCTTAACTAGCTACAAAAGTGTCAAGCCTCGCCAGGGCTCCCGGTGGCAAAAACCTTCTGGGCGCATGGGACATGATGTTATTCTTGTAAATCAACACTAAAGAGTAGAGACGTTGTCATGGGCCAAGCCGACACCCCAAGCCCCTTGCGCGAAAGCGCGCTGCGCACCCTGCAGATCGAGCAGGCCGCCATTAGCGGTCTACAAGCCAAGCTCGACGATGGGTTCGATCGCGCCTGCGCGCTGATCCTCGCCTGCCAGGGGCGCGTGGTCGTGACCGGCATGGGCAAGTCGGGGCATATCGCGGGCAAGCTTGCCGCTACGCTTGCCAGCACCGGCACGCCAGCGTTCTTCGTCCACCCCGGAGAGGCCAGCCACGGCGATTTGGGCATGATCACTCGCGGCGACGTGGTGTTGGCGCTCTCCAACTCCGGCGAAACCGCCGAGGTCACGGCGCTGCTACCCCTGCTCAAACGTCTGGGCACGCCGCTGGTGAGTATGACCGGGCGCCCCCACTCGACCCTGGCTCGCCACGCCGACGCGCACTTGGACAGCGGCGTTGAGCGCGAAGCCTGCCCGCTCGATCTTGCCCCCACGAGCTCTACCACCGCTGCGCTCGCGCTAGGTGATGCCCTGGCCGTGGCGCTACTCGAAGCGCGTGGCTTCACCGCCGAAGACTTCGCCCTGTCGCACCCCGGCGGCAGCCTTGGCAAGCGTTTACTGCTGCGCGTGCGCGATCTGATGCACGAAGGCGACCGCCTGCCCCGCGTGGCACTAGGCAGCCCGCTGCGCGATGCCCTACTCGAAATCACCCGCCAGGGGCTAGGTTTCACCTGTGTGGTAGACGCCGAAGGTCGGCTGGCGGGCGTGTATACCGACGGCGACCTGCGCCGCACGCTGGATCACCACTTGGACCTGCGCGACGTTAGCGTCGATGACGTCATGACGCGTCCGGGCAAGCGCATCGGCCCCGACGTGTTGGCAGCCGAAGCGGTACGCCTGATGGAGGATAGCCGGATCACGGCGCTGGCGGTGGTCGACGAAGAGCAGCGCCCCATCGGCGCCCTGCATATGCACGACTTACTTGCCAGCGGCGTGATCTAAGCCGGTCGCTCTGATGCTTAGCGCCCGCCACTCGCCAAGCCTATTATTTGGTTATCCTTAGCTATCTACCTTTTTGGCCCACTCCCTTTTTTAGCCCGCATTCAGGAGCCAACATGATCCTTACCGATGCCCTGCTCGATCGCCTTCGCCACGTTCGCCTGCTCGCCATCGATGTCGATGGCGTATTGACCGATGGCCGCCTCTACTTTCAGGCCGACGGTATCGAAATCAAGGCATTCCACACTCAGGATGGGCTCGGCCTTCAGCTGCTCAAGCGCGCGGGCATCGAGGTGGCGTTGATCACCGGGCGGGATTCGACGATGGTCAGCCAGCGCGCCGTAGCACTCGGCATCGACCACGTCCACCAGAGCGTGAAAGACAAACTGACCACGCTCAAAGCGCTTTGCGAGCGCCTCAACATCACCCTCGACCAGGTAGCCTACTGCGGTGACGACCTGCCGGATCTGGCCGCCATCAAACACTCGGGTGTGGGCATCACCGTGCCCAATGCGCCGGACTACCTGCACACCCACGCCGACTGGGTCACCGACCGCCTAGGCGGCCACGGCGCCGTGCGTGAGATCTGCGATACGCTGCTCGAAACCCAAGGCCGTTGGCACACGGTGATGGAGAGCTATCTTGAAGGGAAGCATTAATGAGTGAACCAAGATGAGCAAGCCAATACGCAAGCGCGTCTGGATCACGGGCCTCGTGGTAGCGCTCGGGGCCTTGCTGGTGTGGATCGACCCGCGCGGGCCCGAAAGCGTGCCCATCGACCCAGAAGCTCAGGCCGACGAGCCTGGGCACGTCTTGGAGAACGCCGAGGTTACGCTATTTGGTGAAAATGGCCGGATTAGCCAGTCGCTCGCCACGCCAAGGCTGATTCATACGCCGCAGCAAAACCATACCTGGGTCGAGTCGCCCGATGCTCTGCTCTACGATAGCGAACAGCGCCAGTGGCTCGCCTCGGCAGACGTCGGCACGCTCGACACCGCTCGTCAAGCGCTGACGCTAACCGGTAATGCCCACCTCATCGCCCCCGATGAAGGCTGGCAGCTAGATAGCGAAGAGCTGCACTACGATGGTATCAACGCCCACGCCTGGAGCGACGTGCCGGTGCTGCTCCAACAGCCGCCCCAGACCATGAACGCCGAGCGCATGGACGTATGGCTCGACGACAGCCGCGTAGAGCTGTCGGGCCGCGTGCGCGGTCACCACCCCGCCGAAACCAATCGCCCTTAGGAGTCGATATGAAAGCGCTCATCCCTGCCCTACTGCTCGTCCTACCGCTGGCGGCCATGGCCCAGAACACGTCGTCACAGTCCCAGGCGCCTATCGAAGTGGAAGCCGACCGGCTGGACCTTGACCAGCGTGCGGGCACGGCCGTCTATACCGGCGATGTCGATATTCGTCAGGGTCCCATGCAGCTGCGTGGCGACCGCGTGGAGATTCAGCGTAACGATGCCGGTGAGCTCTCCCGCGCCATTGCCACTGGCGAGCGCGCCTACCTGCGCCACCAGGGTGAAGGCCAGGACGGCCCGATGGAGGGCTGGGGTCGCCGGGTCATTTATCACGTCGCCGAACGGCGCGTCGAGCTGATCGATCAGGCCGAGCTGACCCAGAACGACGATCGCTTCACCGGCGGGCGTCTGGAATACTTCATCGACCGTGAAGTCGTGCAAGCGCGCTCCGATGTCGAAGGCAGCCAGACCCAACGCATTCGCATGACGCTGCAGCCCGAACAGTAGGAGAAACTTCGTGTCTACCCCAAGCGCCCCCGTCAAGACGCTGCACGCCCGGCACCTGGCCAAGAGCTACAAGCGCCGCCGCGTGGTCAAGGACATCAATCTCGACATCGCCCAAGGCAGCGTCGTGGGTCTGCTCGGCCCTAACGGCGCGGGCAAGACCACCTCGTTCTACATGATCGTAGGGCTGGTCAAGGCCGACGCCGGACAGGTCGGCATCGATGAACTCGACCTCTCGCGCGCGCCGATGCACGAGCGCGCCTTGGCAGGCATTGGATATCTCCCCCAGGAGGCGTCGATCTTTCGCAAGCTGACGGTGGCCGATAACATCATGGCGATCCTCGAAACGCGCAAAGATCTCGACCGTCATCAGCGCGAAACCCGTCTTGAGGGGTTGCTCGAAGATTTCCACATCACCCACATTCGCGACAACTTGGGCATGAGCCTCTCCGGCGGTGAGCGCCGCCGGGTAGAGATCGCCCGCTCGCTCGCCACCGACCCTGCCTTCATCTTGCTCGACGAACCCTTCGCCGGGGTCGACCCGATTTCGGTGGGCGACATCAAGTCGATCATTCGCGCGCTCAAAGAGCGCCATATCGGCGTTCTGATCACCGACCACAACGTGCGCGAAACGCTGGATATTTGCGATATCGCCTACATCGTCGGCGACGGCCATATCATCGCCAGCGGCTCGCCGGACACCATCCTCGACAACCAAAAGGTGCGTGAGGTCTACCTAGGCGCCGACTTCCGCTTATAAACCCGACCTATGGCATACATATTGCCAATGGCATGCTTATTGCACTTGCACGCCGCGCCGAGTCGCACTAGGGTGGAGCTTTCCGATCAACGAGTGGTTTTCAGATGGTCATGAAAGCGTCTTTACAACTGCGTATCGGCACTCAGCTCACCATGACGCCCCAGCTGCAACAGGCAATCGCCCTGCTGCAGCTCTCGACGCTGGACCTTCGCCAGGAAATTCAGCAAGCACTTGATGCCAACCCGCTGCTCGAACAGGAAGACGAGTTCGGCGAGCAGGTAGTGAGCGAAGCCGAAGAGCCCGACTGGGCCGAAAGTATTCCCGACGAACTCGCGGTGGATAGCGACTGGTCCGACACCTACCAAGACATGGCAAGCTCAGGCAGCGCCAACGACGGCCCCGACTTCGAGCGCCAGGCGGCAGGCCAGAGCCTACACAGCCACCTGCTTTGGCAACTGGCGATGACCGATGTCGGCCCCCGCGAGCAGCTGATCGCCGAGAGCCTGATCGACGCGCTCGACGCCAACGGCTACCTCACCCAGCCACTCAACGACATCCGCGACGGCCTGCGCGCCCAGGGGCTCGAAGGCTTGAGCCCGCGCGAGGTCGAAACCACGCTGCTGCGGCTGCAGCAGTTCGAGCCCACCGGCGTGTTTGCCCGCGATCTGCGTGAGTGTTTGATGCTCCAGCTCGCAACGCTTGCCGACGACACGCCGCTGCTGATGCCCGCCAAACGGCTGGTGCGTCAGTTTCTGGAAGCCTTGGGTAAAGACGACACACGCCTGCTCAAACGCCGCCTGGGGCTCGATGACGAACAGCTTGCGGATGTCATCGATCTCATCCGCAGCCTAGACCCGCGCCCCGGTAGCGCCTATAGCGCGACCGACGATAGCTACGTCACGCCCGATCTCATCGTGCGCCACGACCAGGAAGGCTGGCATCTGGAGCTCAACCCCGAGGCGCTGCCGCGACTGCGAATCCAGCCGGATTACGCTAGCCTGATCAAACGCGCCGACAAGAGCCAGGACAACCAGTTCCTCAAGGATCACCTGCAGGAGGCGCGCTGGCTGATCAAGAGCCTATCGAGCCGCAACGATACGCTGCTGCGCGTGGGCCGTGAGATCATCGCTCGTCAGATCGGCTTTCTGGAGCACGGCGAAGAGGCGATGAAGCCATTGATTCTGGCCGATATCGCCAGCGCCGTTGAGATGCACGAGTCGACCATTTCCCGCGTCACCACGCAGAAGTACATCCATACGCCGCGCGGTGTCTTCGAGCTCAAATACTTTTTTTCCAGTCAGGTCAGCAACCAGGAAGGCGACGGCCATTCGAGCACCGCCATTCGCGCGCGGTTGAAAAAGCTCATTGGCGAGGAGCCCGCAGGCAAGCCGCTTTCCGATAGCCGTCTGGTCACGCTGCTCGAAGAGAGTGGTATCAGCGTGGCGCGTCGTACCGTGGCTAAATACCGCGAAGCCATGGGCATCCCTTCCTCAAGCGAGCGCCGTCGTCTACGCTGAATAAACGTAAGGAGGCAACGAAAGTACGCGTACCTCTTTGCTTACCCAGAAAAAGGGTTACAATCGAAGTACAGTCCGATGGATAAGGAGTACGTCAATGCAAGTCAACCTGACTGGTCATCATATCGAACTGACTGACGCTCTACGCGACTACGTCAACGAGAAGCTTGAACGCATCGAGCGTCACTATGACAATATCACCACGGTGCAAGTCACCTTATCCGTTGAGAAGGAGCGTCAGCAGGCTGCTTGCACGCTCCATGCTGCCGGTGCCGATCTTCACGCCGAGGCCCAGGACAGCGATATGTACGCGGCGATCGATGCCTTGGCCGACAAGGTCGATCGTCAACTAGTCAAGCACAAGGAAAAGGCACAGGCCCGCGCTCAAGGCGCTGGCGTGCGTTAATTCGATGACGTTGGAAACCATACTCCCCCCGGAGCGCGTGCTCTACGACGTGCCCGGGGGCAGCAAGAAACGGGTGCTGGAGTTCTTCAGCACCTTCATTGCTCAAAACATCCCAAGCCTCGATAGCCAAGAGGTGTTCGGCCGCTTGATCGGGCGCGAGCGCCTCGGCAGCACCGGCATTGGTAATGGCGTTGCCATTCCTCATGCACGAAGCCCTCACTGCACTACGCCGATTGCCGGTTTTCTCAAGCTAGCCGATGCCATCGATTTCGATGCCATCGACGGCGACCCGGTAGATTTAGTCTTCGTGCTTTTGGTGCCTGAGGAAGCCGACGACACCCACCTCGCCCTGCTGGGACAGGTCGCGACCATCATGAACGATAGCGACACCCGGCAGCAGCTGCGCAAAACGACCAGCCAGCGCGAGCTCCTGGAGCTCTTACTGAGCAAGATCCGCGAGCAAACAGCCTCATAAACGCCCATCGTTACGCGCTGTTTTTCCCTTGAATGGCGCGCTGACCGCGTATAGAGAGATGCCATGCAACTGGTGATCATTAGCGGCCGTTCCGGCTCGGGTAAATCGATCGCCCTCCAGGCCCTGGAGGATCTGGGCTACTACGCCATCGATAACCTCCCGGCGATGCTGCTCGGCTCGCTGATCGACGAGCTTCGCGAAGGCGAGCGCACCAATGTGGCGGTGAGTATCGATGCGCGTAATTTGCCCGCCGCACTGGCGCGCCTGCCGCAGCTACTCGATGAGCTGCGCGCGCGCGCCATTCGCTTTCAGATCGTCTACCTCACCACCGATGCGCGGATTCTGCTCGAGCGCTACTCGGCCACGCGGCGGCGGCATCCGCTAACCCGCGCCACTGGCATGACGCTTGAAGAGGCCATCGGCAAAGAGGAGGAGACGCTGCACGAGATTCGTGATATCGCCGATCTCACCATCGACACCTCGCGCCTCTCGGTTCACGACCTGCGCCGCCGCATCACCGACCAGGTAGCCCGGCGCAAGCAGGACGAGCTGACGTTGACCTTCGAATCCTTTGGCTACAAGCGCGGCGTGCCGCTGGACGCCGATCTGGTTTTCGACGTTCGCTGCCTGCCCAACCCCTATTGGGACCCGACGCTGCGCCAGTTCACCGGACGCGACGCCGATATCATCGCCTTTCTGGCGAGCTATCCCGTGGTCGACGAGATGCTCACAGACATTCGCGCCTGGCTCGAGCGCTGGCTGCCTGTCTACCAAACCAGCCAGCGCAGCTATATGACAGTCGCCATCGGCTGTACCGGCGGTCAGCACCGCTCGGTCTACATCGTCGAGCAGCTGGCGCGGACCATCGGCGAGTGGACGGGCGACGTTCAGGTGCGTCACCGCGAGCTTGGGCTCAACTATGCGGTCAATAACGATGCGGTTAATAACGACGCTGTTAATAACGACACCACGCCTAACGCCTAGGCTCTTTACCTAACCCGCAGCAGAAGGAAGCAGGGTGCCCGAACGCAATCTGACACTCACCAACAAGCGCGGCCTGCACGCTCGCGCGGCGACCAAACTGGTTCAGTGTGCCCAAAGCTTTAGCGCCAAGGTGCAGGTGTACAAGCAGACGCAGTGCGCCGATGCCAGCAACATCATGTCGCTGTTGATGCTGGCCGCCCCGTGCGGCACCGAGCTACGCGTGGAGGCCACGGGTGACGACGCCGAACAGGCCCTCAATGCCATCGAGGCTCTGTTCGACGCCCGTTTCGACGAAGAAGATAGCTAAGCTAGTCAAAAGAACGCTAGTTAACGCCCGGCGACCGTCATAGCGTCGATCAGCCAGCTTCCGGTGTGGATACTGCCGCGCGTATCGATATCATCGCCCAGCGCCACCAAACCACCGAACATGCGTTCGAGGTTGCCCGCGATGGTGAACTCCTCGACCGGGTATTGAACCTTGCCGTTTTCCACCCAGAACCCCGCCGCACCGCGTGAGTAATCGCCGGTCACGCCGTTGACCCCCTGCCCCATCAGCTCGGTGACCACCAGTCCCGTGCCGAGCTCTGTATAGAGTTTATCGAGCGGGGTGAGCGGCGCGACCAGGCGCAGATTGCGTGCTCCGCCCGCATTGCCGGTACTCTGCATGTTGAGACGCCGTGCGCTATAGGCCGATAGCATATAGCTTGCGATCTTGCCTTGGTCGATGAAGCGATTATCCCGCGTGGCGACGCCGTCGCTATCGAATGCTGAGCTTGCCGAGCCTTCTATTTCGCGTGGACGCTCTTCGAGTCCAAACCACTCGGGAAAGAGCGTCGAGCCCAGACGATCACACAGAAACGACGCCTGGCGATAGAGCGCGCCACCCGCCAAGGCGCTCATCAAATGCCCGACCAAGCCGCTTGCCATTGCCGGATCGAAGAGCACCGGGAAGGTGCCCGTCGGGGGGCGCTGCGCGCCTAGGCGGCGCAGCGTCCGCGCGGCAGCATCGCGTCCAACCGCTTCGGGATCGCGCAGCTTGCGCGGATCGCGCGACGAGGTGTAATCGTAGTCACGCTGCATACCAGCGGCGTCTTGAGCGATCAGCATGCACGACAGCGAGTGGCGGCTGCCCTTCTGAGTACCTAGAAAGCCGTGACTATTGGCGTAGACGCGCACGCCTTCGCCGCTGGAGAGCGAGGCACCGTCGGACTGGCTAATGCCCTCTACCGCGCTCCCCGCGCGCTCGCAGGCAAGCGCCAGCTCGATCGCCTCGTCGGTCGTCAGCGCCCAGGGGTGATGCACCTTGAGATCGGGCAAATCGCGCGCCATGAGCTCGGCATCGGCAAGCCCCGCCGCCGGATCTTCCCCGGTGTAGCGCGCAATCGCCAGGGCCTTCTCGACCGTGGCACGAATCGAGTCGCTACCGGCATCGGTGGATGAGGCGCTGCCTTTGCGCTGGCCGACATAAACGGTGATGGCAATGCCCTGATCGCGCGAAAGCTCCACCGTTTCCACTTCCGCCTGGCGCACGCTGATACCGATGCCCTGATCGACGCTGGCGCCTACTTCGGCGGCATCGGCACCCAGGCGCTTGGCCAGCGCCAGCGCCTCTTCTGCGCGCGCCGCCAGCAGCGTCTCCTGCGCCGATGCGTCAAATGCCTGTGTCATGGAGCCTCCTTAATTTCGGGTGAATTCGCCAGGCGAACCAATTTGCCGTCGGCAGCCTGATATAATGCCGCCAACCGATGGGATATCACACTCGCCAGTTGGCGACTGCCCGTTTCGTTATAACCATGTTGTCGATGAGTACGCTTATGCCCAAGCAACGCCCCGAGCCGCTGACGCCCGACGAGCAGGAGGAGCTGCGCCCGAGCAAGTCGCAGCTCAAGCGCGAAATGCACGCCCTGCAGGCACTCGGCGAAACCTTGATCGCGATGAAGCCCAGCGAGCTTGCCCGCTTCCCCCTCTCCGACGACATGCTGCGTGCCATCGAGGAGACCGGACGTATTCGCTCCCACGAAGGGCGTCGGCGCCACATGCAGTACGTTGGCAAGCTGATCCGCAAAGAAGACCTCGACGCGATTCAGGGCGTTTTCGACGCCGTGGAGCAGGAGAAAGAGCAGCGCGATCACGCCTTTCACCGCCTCGAAAAGTGGCGCGACCGGCTGATCGACGAAGGCGACCCCGCCGTCGATGCCTTTCTTGCCGAGTACCCCGACGCCGACCGCCAAACGCTGCGCCAGCTGGTACGTAACGCCAAGCGCGAGAAGGAGCAGAACAAGCCCCCGGCAAGCGCACGCAAGCTGTTCAAGCACCTGCGCGATTCGGTTGCGCTCTAAGGCGCTCCAAAAGACGCTCGGTGCCCCCCGCCAACCGGCAGGGGGCACGCCCAAGCGCACCAAGATTGCGCTCTTTAAGAGCAGACCAGCCTTTAAGACCAGTTTTAAGACCCGCTTTTAAGACTGCGTACCGCCAACCGTCAACTCGTCGAGTTTCAGCGTAGGCTGGCCCACGCCCACGGGCACGCCCTGCCCCTCTTTGCCACACACACCCACGCCGGTATCCAGCGCCATGTCGTGGCCGATCATGGAAATGCGTCCCATCGCCTCCGGGCCATTACCGATCAAGGTGGCGCCTTTGACCGGCGCGGTGATGCGGCCATCCTCGATCAAATAGGCTTCGCTTGCCGAGAAGACGAACTTACCCGAGGTGATGTCGACCTGCCCACCGCCAAAGCTCACCGCGTAAATGCCGCGCTTGACGCTCTTGACGATCTCGTCGGGCTCGTCCTGGCCCGCCATCAACACGGTGTTGGTCATGCGCGGCATGGGCAAATGGGCAAAGGATTCGCGCCGGGCGTTGCCGGTGGGCGCCATGCCCATAAGTCGCGCGTTGAGCTTGTCCTGCATATAGCCGGTCAAGATACCGTCTTCGATCAGCGGGGTATTTTGCCCCGGCGTGCCTTCATCGTCGACGCTGAGCGAGCCGCGCCCATCGACGAGGGTGGCATCGTCGACCACCGTGACGCCGGAGGCAGCAACGCGCTCGCCAATGCGCCCAGCAAAGGCGGAGCTGCCCTTGCGATTGAAATCGCCTTCGAGGCCATGGCCCACCGCTTCGTGAAGCAGAATACCGGGCCAACCCGCTCCCAGTACCACGGGCATTTGCCCGGCCGGGGCATCTACGGCATCAAGGTTCACCAGCGCCTGGCGCACGGCTTCTTTGGCGTAGCGCTCGGCCACGCCCTCATCGCGCAGGCGCGCCATGGAGTAACGTCCACCGCCGCCCGCGCCGCCGCGCTCGCGCCGCCCGGCCTGAATGGCGATGACGCTGACGTTGAAGCGCACCAGCGGACGTAGATCGACCGCGAGCGTGCCGTCGCTTGCGCGCACTAGAACGACTTCATAGGTGCCCGAGAGTGAGGCGCTGACTTGGCTGATGCGCGGGTCGGCGCTGCGCGCTACGCGATCGGCCTCCTTGAGCATGGCCACTTTCTCTTCGGCGCTGAGCCCGGCGAGCGGGTCGAACCCGGCATAGCGCGATGCCGCCTGGGTCAGCTGAACTGCTTGGCAGCCCAAGCGTTTGCCGCTACGCACGATGCCTGAGGCGGTACGTCCGGTATCGAGCAGGGCATCGGCGCTGATCTGGTTGGAGTAGGCGAAACCGGTCTTCTCACCCGCTAGAGCCCTCACGCCGACGCCGCCGTCGATGCTGTAACTCGCTTCCTTGACCTCGCCATCTTCGAGCACCCACCCCTCCTGCCAGCTGCGCTGAAAGTAGAGATCGGCGTAGTCGACGCCGGGGCCCATGGCGTGAGCCAGGCCTGCGTCCACGCCGTCGAGGTCGAGCCCACCCGGCGTGAGGAGTACCGAGATCGCGGTATCAAGATCGCGTGTATGCGTGCTCATTAAGTACCTTCTAAAGTCACTTGTGGCGACGACCAAGGGCCGCGCACACGGTAATGAATCGTTGTCGCTCTACCCAGCGCATCGCCGAAGAGCTGATGCACCACGAGCAGTACGCCACCGGCAATCGGCGCGCCAGCGGCGAGCGCAGCGACGGGCAGCGCCTGGGAAACCGGCAGTACCACGCCAAGGCGCTGATCCAGCGTGCGCTGGGCCAAATCCACGCTTCCCGTGAGCCTCAGATTGGCGGAGGGCATGTCGATTTGCAATGGCCCGCGCAGACGCAACTGCCCCGCGGCGATGTCCGCCTCGCCTTGAATATGGTCAAAGGCGGTGCCACGCTCCGTCACATCGGAGAAATCCAGGCGCAGGCGACGCAGGATATTGTCGAAGTTCAAAAGGCCCACGAGCTTGACCGGCGCCGAATCCAGCGCCAGGAAACTGCCATCCTTCACCTCGGCGGCGAGCTCTCCGCCTGCGCGGTAAGGCAAAAATTGCCAGGGCGCGCCGGGCCAATCGAGCGTGGCCGAAGCGCTTAGCTCACTCGAGCGCATGGCGGCAGGCTGGCCCAGGCGCTCGAGCGCCGTTCCTACGTCGCGCCCGGCGAGCGAAAGCGCCGCATGGGTGTGGCTGTTGATGCGATTGCCCTGCCAGTGCAATGCACCCCGCGCCGTAAGCTGGCCTAGGGTCAGCCCTACCGGGCTTAGCGTCAAGCCATCCTCGGCGCTTTGCCAGTAAGCGGTCAACGGCCCCGCGCGCCCACCATCCCAACTGATTTCAGCCACCCGCAGGCGACCATCGGGCAACTCCCCTAGCCACTCGGGCAGCCCCATCGGCGGGCTCTGGTCGGTATCGAGTTCGTTGAGCCAGTGGCCGGGGGCAGCAACGGGCTGCGGCTCGACGCGCTCACCCACATCAAGCCAAGGGTCGAGCGCCAGCGACACCACGCTGATATCCAGCGGGTAGCGCTCGTTGGCTGAGTAGCGCGCCCGCCCGCTGAGCGTATTACCCTCGAGAGTTAGTTGGGCGCTGCTGCCCTGGGCGCTGGCTTCGGCGCGAAGCTGCTCGACGCAGGCGCCACGCAGACGCAAGCAGCCGATATCGAATTGGCCTTGTAGCGGTGGTAGCGCTAGGTCAGAGAGATCGAAGCTGTGCTCTTCACCGCTATCTAGAAGTGGCGACAGCGCCTGCTGCCAGGCATCGATGTCCACTTCGTCAAGCCCGGCTGCCAGTCGCCAGCCGCTTTGCGGCAGGGTAACGCCGGTATCTAGGGCGTTACCCACGGCCACGGCTCCACGCCACTGCTCATTGATGGCGTTGGCTTCCACACTCGCCAAGGAACCAAGGCGGCTTACGAGGTGCGATTGGTCGAAGTCGATGCCCAACCGCCAGGGCCATGCCTCACCGGCACGCTTGTCGAACGGCGGCGGCAGCGTACTGCGGATGCCGCTTAAGGCACTTTCGATCTCCAGGCGCACGCTTGGTTCGAGCGTGACGCGGCCCTGCCAGGCAGTGTGCCCGGTGAGCGGCAAGCGTGCCGGGTCCATATCGCTGTCAGCCAGGGCAAATAGCGCCTCCGGGGTCGCTTCACCGCTTAGCCGCACGGTGTTATGCGGTGTATCCACCTCAGCGCGCACGCTGCCACCAAGGGCGCGCCCATCGACGCTTCCGGTGAGCGCGTAGGCTTCGTCACGCTGCTGCCAGGTGAGCTCACCGGCGATACTGCGCGCCTCGACGCCGAGCGGCAGGTAACGCACCCAGTCGAAACGCGGCGCGGTATTGACCTCGAGCGCCAAACGCTCGGGTTCGTCCAGGGGCAGCGCCAGCGCTACGTCGCCAGTGACCTCGCCGCTCGCGCGCAGGTCATCGAGCGTCTCGAGCCCCTCGACCGGCAGCGCCTTGAGAAAGGCGAGCAGCGAATCACCGTCGCTTTGCAGCGCTCCCGATAGTGCAAGCGTATCGTCGGCGTAGCGTAGCTCACCTTGGGAGGCAACGACGCCATGGCTCTCGGCGTGGTCGATCTGCGCTTCCAACACCTCGTTTTGCCATAGAAGACGCCCGTTCATTGCCTCGAGCATCGGCAGCTCATCGCCCATTGGCAGGTGGCCATCGCGAATCTCGAGACCAACGGTGGCCGTGCCCAGGCGTTCACTTTCGGCGTCGTTACGGTCGCGGCCGCTGCGCCAGGGCTGGCTTACTCGCACTACGCCACGCTCGACGATGCCGCCGATATCTTGGCCCAGCCACTCGCGCAGGTTGGCGTCGAACAGATTCATCGGCAGCCAATGGATCAGCGGCGTACCGCGCGCATCGGCATTCGCGAACGCGAGATCGAGCCCCAGGTGGCCACCGCTTTCCCCCGCGTAAAGACCGAACCCACCCTCGACGTCGGCGCCATTCCACGCCGCACGTAGGCGCTTGCCGCTGACCATTGTCGAAGGTCCATCGTAGACCCACTCGACTTCACCACTGGCCGAGGTAAGGCGAATCGGCGACGCGAACACTTCGGGAAAGTAAAGCGTGCTCTCGCCGGGGCTTGTGAACTCAACGCGCCCGCGCTCGTCGCGCGCCTGTACCCAGGCATCTACCGGCCCGCCGCCGGGTGCTTGCTGCCACGGCAGCACCGAGACGTTGGTGAGCGCCGCATCCACGCCCCATTGGCCGTCGCGCTGACCTAGGCGCAGCCCAGTGACCTCGCCGCGCGGGGCTAGAGTATCCATCACCCGAGTGATCGACTCGGGCAGAAACAGAAAGTCGCGCCAAGCCACCAGCGACGCCAGCTCGAACTCACTGGTGCGCACCTCCCAGCGCCCTGGCCGGTGCTCGGCGTACCAGGTACGCGGCAGTGCGGGCCCGGCGACGTAACCAGTAGGCTGGGCCCACTTGACGCTTTTGGCATCGCCGCTGAGCCACGCCTGACCACCGTCGCCGTCGCGCTGCCAAACCCCTTGGGCTTCGATATCGCGCAGCACGGCGTACTGCAGCGCTTGGCGCAGCGTTAGCTGGGGGATGTGCAGATCCAAGTGAGCACTATCGAAGCGCCCTGCCTGCCAGCTGCCCCATAGGCGCATGTCGCCGCCGACTTGCTCGAGGTGTGCAGCGTATTCAGGACGAAAAAGATCCACCAACGCGATGAAGGCATCGAAGGCAAGCTCCACTTCGAGATCGGCGGAGAAGTCGTCGATGCCGTGTTCGCCAGGGCGCATCTCGCCGCGCAGGGTCA
Source organism: Halomonas dongshanensis (assembly GCF_024790395.1). Lineage (GTDB taxonomy): Bacteria > Pseudomonadota > Gammaproteobacteria > Pseudomonadales > Halomonadaceae > Vreelandella > Vreelandella dongshanensis. The sequence goes on along the minus strand of NZ_JAJISC010000005.1, from coordinate 133,722 downwards.
CTGCCTGCTGAGTGACCGGCCCGTCGCGACGCAGCCCCTCGACAACATCGATGCTGCCCTGCAGGCGTGAACGCGTGTCGTTGCCGCTAAGAAGAAGCTCGGGGGCCTTGAGCATGAGGGTATCGTGCTGGCCGTGGAGCACGAGTTGGGCCTGCTCGATGCGCGCCGACTGGCGGACTAAAAGCTCGCTCCAGAAATCCACCCGTGGCAGGTCGAGTTCGGTTTCGGGAATCAGATAAAGCGGTAGGGTCGCAGGCTCGGGCCACTGCCAGGTGCCGTTGATGCCTTCGTAGAGATGAAAGTCGAGCCCTTCGAGTTCGGCGTCGCCAAATACCGGCATTAGCTGGCGCAGCGACGCCCAGAGATCGAGACTCAGCTCCAAAGAGTCGAGTGCCACCAGCGGCTGATCGTCGGCGCGCGCGTTGAGCCCCTTGAGATGCAGCTGCAGGTCGTTTCGCGCCAGATCGAGCGAGAAGTGATCGATGGTCACCGTGGCATCGGTCAGCGACGACAGCAGCGCCTCGATGCGCGGCGTCAGCACTTCGGCGTTGGCCACCAAAGCACGCAGCAGCAGCGACAGTAGCGCCACGCAGGCAAGAACGACGGCAAGGGCATGAACCACCCAGCGCAGCGGACGCATCATCGTCATGGGGTCACATCAAGACGATGTCATATTGTTCCTGGGAGTAGTGCTGCTCGACCTGGAAGCGAATGGTCTTGTTGATGAAGGCTTCGAGATCGGCTACGGCGGCAGACTCTTCATCGAGCAGGCGATCCACCACCGGCTGAGATGCCAACACGCGATAGGTTTCGGCGCTGTAGGCGCGCTCTTCACGCAAAATCTCGCGAAAGATCTCATAGCACACCGTCTCCGGTGTCTTGAGCGTACCGCGCCCGCCGCAGGTAGGGCAGGCTTCGCACAGCGTCTGCTCCAAGCTCTCGCGGGTGCGCTTGCGGGTCAGTTGCACAAGTCCCAATTCGGTGACGCCGGTACACTTGGTCTTGGCGTGATCGCGCTCCAGGGCTTTTTCCAGCACCCGCAGCACCTGGCGCTGGTGCTCGACATCCTCCATGTCGATAAAGTCGATGATGATGATGCCGCCAAGGTTGCGCAGGCGCAGCTGCCGGGCGATTGCCGTTGCCGCCTCGAGGTTGGTCTTGAAGATGGTCTCTTCGAGGTTGCGATGGCCCACGTAGCCACCGGTATTGACGTCGATGGTGGTCATCGCCTCGGTAGGATCGATGACCAGGTAGCCGCCGGACTTGAGCTGCACCTTGCGCTCTAGCGCCTTCTGGATCTCGTCCTCGACGCTGTAGAGGTCAAACAGCGGCCGCTCGCCCGGGTAGTACTCGATGCGCTCCACGGCGCTGGGCATGAACTCCTGAGCGAACTCGACCAGCTTGACGAAGTTCTCTCTCGAGTCAATGCGCACCTTCTCGATGTCATCGCGCATCACGTCGCGCAGCGTACGCATGAACAGCGGCAGGTCATCGTAGATCACCGTAGCCGGCGGTGCGGTGATCTTGCGCTCGCTGACGCGCCGCCACAGCCGCAGCAAAAAGTGCATGTCGGTCTTGAGCTCGTCGTCGCTGACGCCTTCGGCGGCAGTACGCACGATGAAGCCGCCGCTGACGTCTAGCTCCTGCTCCTCGATACTGGCATCGAGAAGCTTCTTCAAACGCTCGCGCTCACCCTCGTCTTCGATACGCTGAGAAACGCCGTGGTGGGGCGAGTCGGGCATGTAGACCAGGTAGCGCGATGGAATCGAGAGGTGCGTGGTCAACCGCGCCCCCTTGGTGCCGATGGGGTCTTTGGTTACCTGCACCACGAGCGCCTGGCCTTCGTGCAAGAGCTGCCCGATGGTCGGCTGCTCCTCGCCGGGTGAAGGTGGCGCCATTACCTCATGGGCGTGAATGAACGCCGCACGCTCGAGACCAATATCGACAAAGGCGGCCTGCATGCCGGGAAGCACCCGCACGACTTTGCCCTTGTAGATATTGCCCACGATGCCACGCCGCCGGGAGCGCTCGATCAGCGCTTCCTGCAGCACGCCGTTCTCCACCAGCGCTACGCGCGTCTCCATCGGCGTCAGGTTGATCAGCACTTCACCACTCATGCGTACGTCCTTATCGATGACTTGTTCAGCAAGTAGTGCCGGGCCGAGCCTGCCAAGCGCTCAACGTCAGCGAAGTTACCCATCAGCGATGCCATAGCGCCACACCCTGGCGGGCCAGCAGCGCCGCCGTCTCATACAGCGGCAAACCGACCACGGCGGAGTGACTGCCTTCGATATGGTCGATGAACACGGCCGCCAAGCCCTGGATGGCATAGCCCCCAGCCTTGTCGGCGGGCTCTCCCGTCGCCCAGTAAGCGCGCATTTCATCATGCCCGATGGCGCGCATCGATACCCAAGTGCTCACGCAGCAGCTGAGCACGCCTTCGGGGCCGCTCACCGCCACCCCTGTCACCACGCGATGGCGCCGCCCCGAGAGGCGCGTGAGCATGGCGCATGCCTCGGCTTCATCACAAGGCTTGCCCAGGATGGTATCGTCCACCACCACGGCGGTATCCGACCCCAGCACCGGAAGTTCGGTGTGCGGCGCAACCGCCAACGCCTTGGCGTGGGCCAGGCGCACGACGTAGGCATCCGGCGCTTCACCGGCCTTGGGTGTCTCGTCGATATTGGCGGGCATCACCGTGGTGGTCACGCCAATCGAGGCGAGCAGCTCGCGCCGCCGGGGCGACGCCGACGCCAAGCAGAGCACGGCGTCAGTGAAGTTCTCGACGTTACGAACTGGCAAAACGCTGCTCCAGTGCGCGGAACATGGTCGCAAGCCAGGGCCAAAGCACGGCACTGACCAATGCAGAATAGAGGAAAGTGAGGTGAATCGAGAACTCGCCGACCAGCGTGCGCAGCCACTGTTCGGTCAACTGCATGAGACCAAGCAGCACCACCACCAAAACGGCCTGCTGAATCAGCGAGTAAGCGCGAAAACGCGGATAGACCAAAGCACACAGAAACGTCAGCACCGAGAGCGTGAGCGCGTGCTGGCCCAAAAGCGTACCTTCGATCAGGTCGAGCAAGAGCCCGAGCACGAAGCCGTGAAAAACGCTGACCCGATCGGGCACGCGCATGCACCAGTAGATCAGCATCAACCCCAGCCACTCGGGACGGAACACCTGCCACCCTTCTGCCAGCGGCATGACCTGAAGGCAAAGTGCCAGCAGCAAGGTAAACCAGATGAACAGCAGCGGTACGAAGGGCGCACGAGCCATCAGGGCGTCTCCTGGTTGTCCGCGATCGGCGCCACCATCTGCGCGCTGCGCAGCGCCTCACTGGTGAGCCCGGTGATATCGTCCCACTCATCGCTCTCGACGTCGTCAGGCGGCGGTGGAAACAGCAGCAAGAAGTGCCGCGAGCGCTGCAGCTGCGCCATGGGTTCGGCGCTCACCTGAGCAAACGGCTTGCCGGGGTCGTGGAACACCTCGGTCACACGAGCCACGGGATAGCCCGCCGGAAAGCGCCCGGCCAACCCCGAGGTAGTGAGCAGATCGCCTTCGCGAATATCGGCGGTATCGGGAACGTGCATGACGTTCAAAGCGTCGTAGCGCCCCGCGCCCTGAACGATAAAGCGCAGACCGTTACGATTGACCTGCACCGGCAAGGCGTGACTGGCATCGGAAACCAATAGCACTCGGCTTGAGTACGCCGACACCGCCGTCACCTGCCCCACGAGCCCCGCCGCATCGATCACCGGCTGGCCCACGTAGGCGCCATTGCGATGACCACGATCCACCACCATTTGGTGGCTGAAAGGGTCGTTGTCGAGCGACAGAAGCTCCGCCGACATATAGGGAATCTCGCGCCGCTCGGCTGCGTGAAGCAGATGGCGAAGCTCGGTGTTTTCAGCGGTGAGATTGGCCATGCGCTGCCCGCGCTGGGAGAGCGTGAGCAACTGTTCGCGCAGGCGACGGTTCTCGTCCAGCAGCACACGCTGGTCCGACAGCGCCAACGTTCCCCAGTTGAGCAAATCGCTCGGCAGACTGACCACCCACTGGATCGGCGCCACGACCATGGTCATGTGAGCGCGCACGTCTTCCATACGCGTGAAGCGGTGGTCGATGAACATCAGCGCGGACGCCGCCAGGGCGCAGAAGAAAAGCCGATAGCCTGGCAGCGTTGCATGAGAAAACAGCGGTTTGATAGGTCAACCCTCGCGTTTTACCGCTGTGCTCAGTCGCTCGACAGCAACTCGAAGGTGTGCTGATCGATCATCTCCAGCGCCTTGCCGCCGCCCCGGGCCACGCAGGTCAGCGGATCCTCGGCGACGATGACCGGCAGCCCCGTCTCCTCGGCGATCAGCTTGTCCAGATCGCGCAACAGCGCGCCGCCGCCGGTCAACACGAGACCACGCTCGGCGATATCGGAGGCAAGCTCGGGAGGCGACTGTTCAAGCGCGCTCTTCACCGCAGCGACGATGGAGCCCAGCGTCTCCTGCAGCGCTTCGAGAATTTCGTGGGAGTTGAGCGTGAAGCTACGCGGAATGCCTTCGGCCAGGTTGCGACCACGCACGTCGATTTCGCGCAGCTCGCCGCCGGGGTAGGCACAGCCGATCTCTTCTTTGATGCGCTCGGCCGTGGCTTCACCGATGAGGCTGCCATAGTGGCGGCGCACGTAGGCGATGATCGCTTCATCGAAGCGGTCGCCACCGACGCGAATGGACTCGGAGTAAACCACGCCGTTGAGCGAGATGATGGCAATTTCGGTGGTACCACCGCCAATGTCGACCACCATCGAGCCCTGAGCCTCTTCGACCGGAAGCCCAGCGCCGATCGCGGCTGCCATGGGCTCTTCGATCAGGAAGACTTCGCGCGCGCCCGCGCCTTCGGCGGACTCACGAATCGCGCGGCGCTCGACCTGGGTCGACATGCAGGGCACACAGACCAGAACGCGCGGGCTAGGGGTCAAGAAGGTGCTCTGATGGACCTTGCGAATGAAGTGCTGGAGCATCTGCTCGGTGACGGTAAAGTCGGCGATGACGCCGTCTTTCATCGGGCGAATGGCGGTGATGTTGCCAGGCGTGCGACCCAACATGCGTTTGGCATCGGCACCCACCGAGGCGACGCTGCGCATGTTGCCGGACTGGCGAATGGCGACGACGGACGGTTCATCGAGAACGATGCCACGGCCGCGTACATAAATCAGTGTGTTGGCCGTACCCAGATCGATCGACAGATCGCTGGAAAACAGCCCCCTCAAACGTTTGAACATGGATGTTGTTACCTAGTGCAGACCGGGAACCCTGTGCGGATGCAAACGGTATCACCGCAACCCCCTGGCAGCAAGCACGAGTCGTCGCCAACCCTGCCCGCAGGCGCCAAGATGTGGTACCTTTTGCGGCTATTTTCACGTCTGCGATCCAACGATGTTTATCAATGACGTTAACCTATGACGTTAGCCAATGACGGTATGTATACCGCGCTTGGCTCAATACGTTCCCTTACGTTTACGAGGAATCTCGATCATGGCGCTTGAAGAATCTCATGTGCGTCGGGCAGCTCACCTGGCCCGGCTCGCCATCAGCGACGACCAGGCCAGCGGCTTCGTGGAGGACCTGAGCCAGATTCTGGCCATGGTCGACGAACTCCAGCGCCTGGACACCGACGGCGTCGCCCCGCTTGCCCACCCGCTGGACGCCACCCAGCGCCTGCGCCCCGACGAGGTGACCGAAAGCGACCAGCGCGAGCGCTTCCAGCAGTGCGCGCCAGCGGTCGAAAACGGCCTTTACCTGGTACCCCGCGTGGTCGAGTGAGCCTCACCTGCGCGTCGCTGACTCACCTGGCCACCGCGCCTTAGCGCTTTTGCCCTGATATTCGCCCTGAACGGAGCTTTCGGGATATGCACGACCAAACACTGACGCAGCTTGCCGCCGCCCTCGCCAGCGGTGAGCTCTCGAGCCGCGAGCTCACCGCTCACTACCTCAAGCGCATCGAGCGCTTCGATGGCACCCTCAACAGCTACATCACCGTCACCGCCGACCAGGCGCTCGAACGCGCCGAGGCCGCCGATAAAGCGCGTGCGGCAGGTAAAGCAGGACTTCTCACCGGCATTCCGCTGGCGCTCAAGGACATCTTCTGCACCCAGGGGGTGAAGACCACCTGCGGCTCGAAGATGCTCGATAACTTCATCGCCCCTTACGACGCCACCGTGGTCGAGCGTCTCTCAGCGGCGGGAACGGTGAGCCTGGGTAAGACCAACATGGACGAGTTCGCCATGGGCTCGTCGAACGAAAATAGCCATTACGGCGCGGTAAAAAACCCCTGGGATCTCTCCGCCGTACCGGGCGGAAGCTCGGGCGGCAGCGCCGCAGCGGTGGCAGCCGACCTCGCCCCGGCCGCGCTGGGTACCGACACCGGCGGCTCGATTCGGCAACCGGCGGCGTTTTGCGGCATCACCGGGCTCAAGCCCACCTACGGGCGCGTCTCGCGCTTTGGGATAATCGCCTACGCTTCGAGCCTCGACCAAGCGGGCCCCATGGCGCGCAGCGCCGAAGATTGCGCTCATCTGATGAACGTCATTTCCGGCCACGACGGGCGCGACTCCACCAGCGTGACCCGCGGTGTTCCGGACTACACCGAGACGCTGGGCGCTCCGCTTTCGGGGCTCAAAATCGGCCTGCCGAAGGAGTACTTCGGCGACGGTTTGACCACCGAGGTCGAACAGGCCGTGCGCGAAGCGATCAAGGTCTACGAGTCGCTCGGCGCCACGGTGCGCGAGGTGAGCTTACCGCATACCCACTACGCCATCCCGGCTTACTACGTCATCGCCCCGGCGGAGGCCTCCTCCAACCTGTCGCGCTACGACGGCGTGCGTTTTGGCCACCGCTGCGACGACCCGAGCGATCTATTCGATCTCTACACTCGCTCGCGGGCCGAAGGCTTCGGCGACGAGGTCAAGCGCCGCATCCTGATCGGCACCCATACGCTCTCCGAAGGCTTTTTCGACGCCTATTACAAAAAAGCGCAGCAGGTGCGCCGCCTGATCCGTCAGGACTTTCTCGATGCCTTCGAAGAGGTCGACGTGCTCATGGGCCCGGCCTCGCCCACCCCGGCATTCGACCTCGGCGCCAAGAAAGACCCGGTATCGATGTATCTGCAAGACATCTACACCATCGCGGTGAACCTCGCGGGCATCCCCGGCATCAGCATTCCCGCAGGGCTTGCGGCCAATCGCCCGGTCGGCTTGCAGATTCTCGGCACCCATTTTGCCGAAGCCAAGCTGCTCAACGTCGCGCACCAGTTCCAGCAGGCCACCGATTGGCACCTGCAGCGCCCCGCTTTCGCCCTGGAGAACGCCTAATGCAATGGGAAACGGTAATCGGGCTTGAGGTCCACGTTCAACTCGCCACCCGCTCGAAGATCTTCTCGGGCGCCCCGACGGCGTTTGGCGCCGAACCCAACACCCAGGCCTGCGCGGTCGATTTGGGCCTGCCCGGCGTGCTGCCGGTGGTCAACGAGCAGGCCGTGGCCATGGCGGTTCAGTTCGGCCTCGCCGTCCACGCCGAGATCGCCGAAGTATCGATCTTCGATCGCAAGAACTACTTCTACCCCGATCTGCCCAAGGGCTACCAGACGAGCCAGATGTACCACCCCATCGTCGGGCCTGGTGAAGTCGAGGTGACGCTGGACGACGACACCACGCGGCGTATTCGTATCCACCACGCCCACCTGGAAGAAGACGCCGGTAAGTCGCTGCACGAAGACATCCACGGCATGACCGGCATCGACCTCAACCGCGCCGGCACTCCGCTGCTCGAAATCGTCTCCGAACCCGACATGCGCAACGCCAAAGAGGCGGTAGCCTACTTGAAGGCGCTGCACTCGATCGTCACTTACCTCGGCATCTCCGATGGCAACATGGCCGAAGGCTCGATGCGCTGCGACGTCAACGTCTCGGTTCGCCCCAAGGGTCAGGAGGCCTTCGGCACCCGCGCCGAGATCAAGAACGTCAACTCCTTCCGCTTCGTCGAACGCGCCATCGCCTTCGAGGTCGAGCGTCAGATCGAGCTGATCGAGGATGGCGGCAAAGTGGTCCAGGAGACACGCCTGTACGATCCCGACCGCGACGAGACGCGCAGCATGCGTACCAAGGAAGAAGCCAACGACTACCGCTACTTCCCCTGCCCTGATCTTTTGCCCGTGGTGCTCGACCAGGCCTACCTGGATCATTTGCGCGGCCAGCTGCCGGAACTTCCCGCCGACAAGCGCGAGCGTTTCCAAAGCGCGCTCGGCCTTTCGGCCTACGATGCCAGCGTGCTGTCGGCCAGCCGCGAAATGGCCGAGTTCTTCGAAGAGACCTTTGACGTTTGCGGCGATGCCAAGCAGGCGGCCAACTGGGTTCAGGGCGAGCTCTCGGGCGCGCTCAACCGCGAAAATCTCGGCGTCGCTCAGAGCCCGATCACCGCGCGCCAGCTGGGCGAGCTGATCGCTCGGGTGATCGACGGCACCATCAACGGTAAGGCAGCCAAGCAGGTCTTCCAGGCGCTATGGAACGGCCAGGGCGAAAGCGCCGATGAAGTGATCGAATCCAAAGGGCTGAAACAGGTCACCGATACCGGCGCCATCGAAGCAATGATCGACCAGGTGATCCAAGAGAGCCCGGTGCAGGTCGCCCAGTACCGCGACGCCGAACCCGACAAGCGCGGCAAGATGATCGGCTACTTCGTTGGCCAGGTGATGAAGGCCTCGCGCGGCACCGCCAACCCGCAGCAGGTCAACGGCCTGCTCAAAGAGAAGCTGGACGCGCTGGTCTAACTCCCTTCAACGTCTAGCTTCTCTCAACGTCCAGTAACGCAGAAGGCGGCTTTAGAGCCGCCTTCTGCGTATTTGAGCTAACCGCGTTAACCGGCTGCCACCCTTAAAGCTGGCTCGGCTCGGTGAAGCTCTTGAGTTGCGCGCAGCCTGCGGCCCACACCTCGGCGTCAAGCTCGGCGATGGCGACGGTGGGAAAGCCCAGTGTTCGACCAGATGCGTCCTCGACCAGCCGCGCGGTCAGTTCGCCCACGAGTGGCATGTGGCTCACCAGAATCACGTACCCTTCTGCCTGCATCGAAGGCTCTTCCAGAAGCCAGTCGATAACGCCTTCGGGCGCATCGTCCGGGGTGATGTGCGAAAGCGTCTCCACGCTCACCCCAAGCGCCTCGGCGAGAAAGCCCGCCGTCTGCTGGGCGCGGCGATAGGGGCTTGCCCACAAGCGCACTGGGTGCTCAATGTGACCCCTTAGCCATTGCGCCATCTTGTGCACCTCGCCCTCGCCTGCCGCGCTCAGGGTGCGCGCCGCGTCCGGGTAGCCTGGGTTCGCCTCGCCGTGACGCATGATCAAGAGCTTAGCCATGCCAGCCTCCGCTGTCACGATGGGCTTGCTGGACATCCTCGCGCGGCAGAATGAACTCTACGTCGCTGCTCTGCTCGCCCATCATCAACATGCGCGCCATGTCCGTGGCGGGCACGCCGTCGAACAGTACGCGGTAGAGCCCTTCGGCCAAAGGCATGTAGACGCCTGCTTCTTCCGCTTTGGCGCACACCAGCTTGACGGTATTGACCCCTTCGGCCACCTGCCCCAGCGCCTCGACTGCTTCATCCAGCGTCTTGCCCAGGCCCAGCGCTTGCCCCACGCGGAAGTTACGCGAAAGCGGCGACGAGCAAGTGACGATGAGATCGCCCACGCCGGAAAGCCCTAGAAAGGTCATCGGGTTGGCGCCTTGCGCGACGGCAAAGCGGCTCATTTCGGCCAGCGCCCGGGTGATCAGCATGCTGCGGGTGTTCTCGCCCATGCCCAGCGCCGCGGCCATACCGGCGGCAATGGCGTAGATATTCTTGAGCGCACCGCCAAGCTCGACCCCGTGGCGGTCGTTACTGGCGTAGACGCGAAAGTAGCGACAGCTCAGCGCCTGCTGCACCCGGGTGCGGGTCAGCGTATCGGCGCTGGCGACTACGGTCGCGGTCAACTGCTGATCGGCGATCTCGGAGGCGAGATTGGGCCCGGCGATAACGCCGATGCGGGCAAAGCCGGTCTCCTCTTCGAGTACCTGGCTCATCAATAGAAAGCTTTCGGCCTCGATACCTTTGGTAGTGCTGACCAGAATCTGCTCCGGCGAAAGCCAGGGCCTCGCGGCCTGGACGACGCTGCGAAATGCCTTGGAAGGAATCGCGATCAAAACCAAGTCGGCACCGCTAAGCACTGTGGCCAAGCTGGTCGATGCAGTGACGGCGGGGTGAATGGCGTAGTCCGGCAGGTAGCGACCGTTACGATGCTCACGATTGATCTGCGCCACCAGCGCCTCATCGCGCATCCACTGGCGTACGCGCGCGCCGTTGGCTGCCCCAATGCTTGCCAGCGCCGTACCGAAACTGCCGCCCCCAAGGACGGCTACGTTGATCTGCTGTTCAGCCATGCCGATGTTCCACGCTATCGCTATCCATGAATGTCGTGCCCCGTTATACCCCATTCGCGAGGCAATTACCCTCAACAACGAAACGGCCCGACGGGAGATCCCGCCGGGCCGCTCGTTCACGCCTGATCGATTAGGCGGTGAGTACGCTGTTCAAACGCTTGACGTAGGCTGCCGGGTCATCGAGGTGACCGCCTTCGGCGATGATCGCCTGGTCGAGCAGGATATGCGCCAGCGACGCGAAGAGCGCGTCGTTGGCGCCTTCGAGACGCGCGACTAGGGCATGCTCGGGGTTGAGCTCGAGGATCGGCTTGACCTCGGGCAGCGTCTGACCTGCGGCTTCCATGATGCGGCGCATCTGGTAGCCCATCTCGTGCTCGGGAAGCACCACGCAGGCAGGCGAGTCGGTCAGACGGTGAGTGACCTTGACCTCCTGAACCTGATCGCCCAGCGCCTCCTTGACGCGCTTGACCAGTGATTCTTTGGCCTTGGCAGTCTCTTCCTGGGCCTTTTTCTCCTCCTCGTTCTCGACGTCGCCAAGATCGAGATCGCCTTTGGCGACATCGGCCAAGGACTTGCCATCGAACTCGGTCAAATGGCTCATCAGCCATTCGTCGATGCGATCGGAGAGCAGAAGGACTTCGATGCCCTTCTTACGGAAGATTTCCAGATGCGGGCTGTTCTTGGCGGCGTTGAAGCTATCGGCAACCACATAGTAGATCTTCTTCTGCCCCTCTTTCATACGCTCGACGTACTCGGCCAGGGAGTGCTCCTGGGCAGCGGTGTCGGTATGCGTCGAGGCGAAGCGCAGCAGCGCTGCGATCTTCTCGCGGTTGGCGAAGTCCTCACCGGGACCTTCTTTGAGCACGCTGCCGAAGGTGTTCCAGAACGTCTGATACTGCTCTTTGTCCTGGGCCAGCTTCTTGAGCATGTCCAGCGCTCGCTTGGTCAGCGCGCTCTTGATCTTATCGACCTTGGGATCCTGCTGCAGCAGTTCACGAGAGACGTTGAGCGAAAGATCGCGGGTATCGAGTACGCCCTTGACGAAGCGCAGGTAGAGCGGCAAGAACTGTTCGGCGTCGTCCATGATGAACACGCGCTGAACGTAGAGCTTGACGCCCCGGGCGCCATCGCGATCGAACAGATCGAAAGGGGCACGGCCGGGAACGTAGAGCAGACTGGTGTATTCGAGCTTGCCTTCGACCTTATTGTGGCTCCAGGTCAAGGGGTCGCTGAAGTCGTGGGCGATGTGCTTGTAGAACGCTTTGTACTCGTCGTCGCTGACCTCGCTCTTGGGGCGTGCCCAGAGGGCGGTAGCCTCGTTGACCGTTTCCCAAGTGGTGACTTCGCTACCTTCGATGTCGTTGCCGTCATCGTCCTTGGCGGTCTCGGTCTTGGGCATACGCACCGGCACTTCGATGTGGTCGGAGTACTTGCGTACCAGGTTTTGCAGGCGGTAGTCGTCGGCGAACTCCTTGGCGTCCTCTTTCAGGTGCAAGACGATTTCGGTGCCGTGCTTGTCGCGCTCGATGTCGGCAACGCTGAATTCACCCTCGCCCTTGGAGCGCCACTCGACGCCTTCAAAAGCCGCGCTACCCGCCTTACGCGTACGTACGACGACCTCGTCGGCAACGATGAAACCGGAGTAAAAACCGACGCCGAACTGACCGATCAGCTTGGCATCCTTTTGCTGCTCGCCGGAGAGCTGGCTCAAAAACTCGGCGGTGCCCGAGCGCGCGATGGTGCCGAGATTACTGATCACGTCTTCGCGATTCATGCCGATGCCGTTGTCGCGCAGCGTGATAGTACCTGCCTTGCTGTCGTGCTCGATCTCGATACGCAGGTCGCTATCGCCTTCGTAGAGGGCATCGTTGTCCAGCGCCGCGTAGCGCAGCTTGTCACAGGCGTCGGCAGCATTGGAGATCAGCTCGCGCAGGAAAATCTCCCGGTTGGAGTACAGGGAGTGAATCATCAGGTTCAGCAACTGCTTGACTTCGGTCTGAAAGCCCAGCGTCTCTTCGTGCGTTGCGGTGGACATACTAACCCTCATCCATCATATCGTCGGGAACCGCTCGGGCAGCAAGGCGTAGCATGCGGCCCGAGCAAACTTAGGATGAAAGCAATATGGGGCTCGGCATCGACTTTTCAACCGCCTGGAGACCATCGATGCAGTGATAAGCGTCGCAACAGCCTCCCGCTACTGTGTAGACTGTCAGCCTTTGGTTTTTTCCTATTCGCCGACGCACCCGAGGGAGTCCTATGCAGGTTTTGCCACTTCGCCATTCCGCCCGCGCGCTCTATGCGGCGCTGCTTCTGGGCCTGCCCGCCTTGGGCCTACCGGCGCTAGGCTGGGGCGCCAATGCCAGCGCCATGGATAGCGCCATGAGTACCGCGCTTAACGCCGCCCGCGAGCAGCGCTGGGACCGCGTCGACGAACAGGCGATCCAAGGTCACGTGCTAAGCGGCTACGTCGACTACCACCGCCTGCGCGGTCAGTTGCCGCAACTGTCCCCTGAGACGGTCAATCAATTCATCGCCACCCACGCCGATTCGCCCCTGGCCGATTGGCTACGCGGCCAGGCGATCAGCCAATATGGCCGCGCAGGGCGCTATCAGGACCTATTGGCGGTAGCCGATGGCGAACCGGCGGGCAGCGCGCGCCAGTGCTACTACTACACCGCGCTCTATCCAAGCCAACCCGAAGTAGCCCGCGAAGCAGGCATGGCGCTTTGGAAAGTCGGCAGCTCCCAGCCCGACGCCTGCGATACGCTCTTCGACCGTCTGCGAGCCGATGGCACCCTCGATGAAACCGCCATCTGGGAGCGCAAGATGCTGGCCTGGCAGGCGGGCGAGACGCGCCTGATGGACTATCTTGGCAATAGCCTAAGCGGGCAGTGGCAAACGGCCAACGACACCGTGGCTCGGGTCGATCGCGATAGCCGCGCCGTGGCCTCGGCGCCGCCCTGCTTAGGCCCCGAATGTGCGGCCACGGCCGCTTTCTACGTCGCCGCCATGCAGCGCTTCACCCGCGAAGATACCGCCGAGGCCTTTAGCGTTTGGCAGGCCATTGGCGAACATCTCACCCTGCCCACCGCCACGCGCCAAGCGATCGAAGAGGAGCTCGCCTTCTACGCCCTGGTACGCGACGTGCCCGGCACCCAGAGCTGGGTCGACAGCGTGCTGCCGAGCTTGGACAGCGAACGCGTACTGGAACTGCGCGTACGTCGGGCGCTGGCAGAGCGCAACTGGCCCGATGTGATTCACTGGATCGCCGAGATGGCGCCCGAACAGCAGCAAAACAGCCGCTGGGAGTATTGGCTCGCGCGTGCCAACGAACAGCTGGGCAATCAGGAGGCCGCTACGGCGCGCTATCGCCAGGCAGCGCAGGATCGCAGCTTCTACGGCTTCGCCGCCGCCGAACGCCTGGGTCAGCCGCTGCAGCTCAACCTCGAACGCAATCACTTTGACGAGGCTTCCCGCGAGCGCATTGCTCGTCTGCCGGTGGTGCAGCGTACCGAAGCGCTGCTGCGTATCGGTGAAGATGGGCTGGCCAACAGCGAGTGGCTCAACGCCGCTAGCCACTTCTCGCTCTATGAGGTGCGCGAGCTCGCCGACTACGCCGAGCATCGCGGCTGGTATCCGCGCCTGGTCCAGACGACCATTGCCGCCGGGCTGTGGGACGCCCTCGACTGGCGTTTCCCCGCTGCCTACCGCGATAGCTTCATCAACTGGGGCAACGCTACCGGGGTCGATCCTTACCTTTTGATGGCCATTACCCGGCGCGAAAGCGCCTATAACCCCGAGGCCCTGTCACCGGCAGGCGCGCGCGGCCTCATGCAGCTCATGCCCGGAACCGCGACACTGGTGAGCCGCCAAGTCGGCATTAGCGATCCCGGCCCCTACGGCATTCTCGACCCGGAGACCAACATCCGCTTGGGCAGCACCTATCTACGCGACAAGATCAATCGCTATCAGGGCAATCGCCTAGCGGCCGCTGCGGCCTACAACGCCGGGCCTGGGCGGGTCGACCAGTGGCTTGCGAGCAACAGCGTCGATGCCTTCGATCTGTTCGTCGAAAGCATTCCCTTCCGCGAAACCCGCGACTACGTCCAGGCCGTGCTCAGCTACCGCGCGATCTTCGAGAGCCTGGATAACGGCGGCAACAGCCAGGGCGTGGCACTGCTAACCCCGAATGAGCGTCAGACGCGCTACGATAGCGCCTCACTGCGCCGTTGATCTCTTACCTTGGCAGCGCCTCGTCGATGACGTTTAGACGGGGCGCTGCTCCAAGGCCAATTTGATACCGAAAAATACCAATACGGCGCCGGTGGCGGCATTGAGGGTGCGCGCAAAACGTACGCTGGCAAGCCACTTGGTCGCACTTCCCACCATCAACACAATAATGATCTGCCAAACGTTGGCAATCACGAAGTGCACGCCTGCAAGCCACAGCGACTTCAGCAGCGCCGGGTCGCTGGGGGCGATGAACTGGGGAAGAAAGGCCATGTAGAAAACCACTGTTTTAGGATTGAGGACGTTGGATAAAAAGCCCTCTTTGATCGGCTGCCACAGCGGCACGGGAGCAGACTGACTGCCAAGCCCCTGCACTGGAAGCGCCGTACCGCGCCGCGCTGCGAGCAGGCTATTGACCCCGAGCCAAATGAGGTACCCCGCCCCCACCAGTTTGAGCAGATGAAATGCCCACGCCGACTGCAGCAAAATCAAGGAGATTCCCAGCGCCGAGATGGTGGCATGAACGAAAAGTCCGCTACAGATGGCAAGACTCGTGGCGATACCATCGCGCACGCCACCGCGCGCGGTATTACGAATGACCAAGAGCGTATCGACCCCAGGGCTTAGCGAGAGCAGCGTGATGGCAAGGAGAAAAGGAAGGAATTGTGCGTCGATCAGGCCAAATTCGTGCATCGGGGGACTCTCGAGGGTTCTAAATCTAGGTTATGAAGAATTTTTAGCCACCCGCTGGACGCCCAGATTCATTGCATCTACATTGGTTTTGGCGGGTGGGGACGACTGCCCGTTCGATCATCAGGCATGTTAAGGAAATCGACAATGGCAACTGGCACTGTCAAGTGGTTCAACGACACCAAGGGTTACGGATTCATCTCCCCGGACGACGGCGGTGACGATCTGTTCGCCCACTTCTCCGAGATTCAAGCTGAAGGTTTCAAGACCCTGCAAGACGGTCAGAAAGTCACCTTCGACGTGACTCAGGGTAAAAAAGGCCTTCAGGCTTCCAACATCCGCGTTGCTTGATCATTCTGATCCAACCGGATGACCAAAGGCCCGCATCGAGCGGGCCTTTTTTGTGCGTCACTTTCTCTCCCTTAGTATTCGCCCTCCTAGGCATTCCACACCCTAGCGTTCGGCATCGCCCTCTTCGGGCGAAGTGACTGGGTTTTCTTCGCTAGCACCCGGCGCACGTTCGGGTTGAGGCGTGCTGCGCTCTTGCTCGATCTCGTCGAACTGGGCTTCCAGGCGCTTTTGCGCCTCTTCGAAGCGGCGCTCGTTCTCTTCGATCAGCGCCTGCACGTCGGTGGCTTCCAGATCGTCTTCGAGACGCGGGTCGCTTTCGATGCGCTGGGTTTCCCAGCTAGGGGCCAACGGCTCGCTCTCCATTGGCTCGAGCACGGGATCCTCCTGCTCGATCTCTTCGAACTGAGCCTCTAGCCGCTGCTGTGCTTCTTCGAAGCGCCGCTCGTTCTCTTCGATCATCGCATCGACATCGGAGCGGCTGGTCTCACCTGGAATACCGCCCGACTCCAACACCTCTTCGGGGTCGGCGGCGAGCGTCTCTTCGGTGGCGTCTACGTTAGTAGGCTGATCGCTGGCAGAAGCCGCAGACGGCTGGCCCTCGGCGTCGAGCGCTTCGGCACGCTCAAGCTCTTCGGCGACCTGACGTGCTTCCACTTCGTCTTCGATAGCCTCTGGGTTGGGCATATCGTCGGCATTCTCCACCGCCGCAGGCACATCGTCATCTGCACCCTCTGCGGTGGCAGGTGTATTGGCCGCATCGCTTTGACTTGCGGGGGCCTCGCTAGCCTCGTTGGCTGGCTCTTCCTGGGAATCGCCGCAGGCGCTGAGCAGCAGTGCCAGGGCGGCCAGCGCGGGAATCCAAAGGCGGTTATTCGCCATAACGGTCGTCTCTCCTATCTTGATTTTTCGCTCGAATATCTCGTTCCAGCGTTAGTCACGGTAAAGCGCTGATTATGCTAAATCCTGGACTTAGCGTTCGCGGGACGACAGCAGCGTAGTCGCTTCGGGCAGCATGAGCGGTAGCGCCAGCGGCACGACCTCGAGACTAAAGCGGTCGTACTGGCGCGCTTCGCCATCCAGGGTCAAAGGCCAGGGTTCATCGCCGTTTTGGGTCGTCACACCGAGTCGCCGCGTAGAGAAATAGTTCACGAAGCGCCCATCGGCGGGAAAGTCCTGTAGCTCTTGCATCAGCTGCGGGAGCTCGGCCACGGAACGAAAGTCCTTGACCAGCAGCACGTCGATACGCCCATCGTCGAGCTTGGCTCTGGGGGCTAGCACCTGACCGCCGCCGGACTGGCGGCCATTACCGGCAGCAAGCAGCAACAGCGAAACGTCGCGCTGCTCGCCTTCCCAGTGTAGCGTGCCGCGGTAGCTGCGGTGGCGCCACGCCTTCATCGCGCCCATAACGGAGTAGGCGCCTCCGCCCAGCAGGCGCTTGAGCATCTTGGGCGTCGACGAAGTGATCTCGGCGCCGAAACCACCGGTGGCCATGTTGAGGTAGTGCGATACACTAGTATCGCCCTTGGCCTGAGCCGTGACCTTGACGACATCGATGGGGTGCACCTCTTGCTCGGCCAGGGCCTTCAAGGCTTCGCCGGGCTCGAGCGGGATACCGATCGAGGTGGCAAAATCGTTGGCGCTGCCAAGCGGCACGATGCCCAGCGGCAAGCGCCGGTCGTGGGGCTGACGCATCAGCCCGTTCATCACTTCGCTAACGGTACCGTCGCCGCCGCAGGCGATGACGTGGGTGGCGCCCCAGTCGCTCGCCCGCTCGGCGAAATCGGCAGCGTCGCCGCCCTCCCAAGTCGCGCGCACGGTAATCGTGCGGCCAGCGTCGCGCTGCGCCATGATGGCATCGCGTAGATCGCTGCGCCCAGCAGACTTGCCATTGACGATCAAAAGCCAGTGGGATTGTGCTGTCACCAGCGTTTCTCCTTCCGTGGTTACTTCGCGTTAGGTGATACCGATCGTCAAGCCAGGGCTTTCTCGATCACTTCATACACATTAGCAGATAGCGGCTCGGCTTTGATGCGCTCGAGCGCCTGACGCATCAGCGCCTGACGGGCGTCATCGAAGCGCTGCCAGCGCGTCAGCGGCGTCAGCATGCGCGCGGCGACATCGGGGTTGAGCCGGTTGAGTTCGATGACCACATCGGCCAGCAGCGCATAACCTTTACCATCAAGACGATGGAAGTTGATGCGGTTCTGGGCGAAGGCGCCGATGAGCGCGCGCACCTTGTTGGGATTTTTCAACGAGAACGCTGGATGCTGCATCAAGTGCTCGACGCGCTCGAGCGCATCGCTCTGCGGGCGAGTCACCTGAATGGTGAACCACTGATCCATCACTAGCGGGTCGTGGGCCCACTTCTCGCCGAAGGCCTTGAGCGCTGGGGCAGCAAGGTGGTTATGCTCGCTGTGTACTAGCAGCGTCAGCGCCTGACGCACGTCGGTCATGTTGTGGTTGGCGTCGAACTGCGCCTGACAGTAGGCCAGCCCCTGGTCATCGTCGATCGCCATCAAATACGCCAGGGCGACGTTTTTGACGCTGCGCTGACCGATCTGCTCGGGCGTTGGCGCGTAAGCCTCTTGGCTCTGGTTGTCCTCGTAGAGCGCGAGGAACTCATCGCGCAGCGCCAGCGCCAGCGATTGACGCACGAACTCGCGCGCAGCGTGGATGGCATCGACATCGACCAGCGGCTGCTGTTCGGCGATGTACGCCTCCGACGGCAGCGTGAGCATCTCTGCCAGCACCGCCTTGTCTTCCATCGGCGTGGTCAGCAGCAGGCGAAACGCCTCGACGACGCGGCTATCCATGACCTTCTCCACACCGTTTCTATGCGCGGCAATGAGGTCGTCGAGTGCCAGCATCGCCAAGCGCTGCCCGGCATCCCAGCGGTTGAAGCCATCGCTGTCGTGGGTGAGCAGAAACGCAAGCTCCTCACGCGAGTAGGGGAAGTGCAGCTTGACCGGCGCCGAGAAGTCGCGCAGAAGCGACGGTACTGGTGCCTCGGCCACCTCGGTGAAGACGAAGGTCTGCTCCTCTTCGCGCAGGTGGATGACGCCATCGGTGCCAAGCGACTCGCCCGCCAGGGTAAGGCGAAGATCCTGCCCCGACTTGGTGCCCACGAGCCCAAGACGTACGGGGATATGCAGCGGTTTTTTGAACGGCTGGCCCGGCGTTGCCGGAGTGCGCTGACGCAGGGTCAAGCGATACTCGCCGTGAACATAGTCGTACTCGCCGTAGGCATCGATCTCGGGCGTACCGGCCTGGGCGTACCAGCGCATGAACTGAGTCAAATCGGCGCCGGACACCTCGGCCATACAGGCGACGAAGTCTTCGATGGTCACGGCCTGACCGTCAAAGCGCTCGAAGTAGAGATCGGAGCCGCGACGAAACGCCTCCGCTCCGATCAAATTGCACAACATGCGCACCACTTCAGCGCCCTTTTCGTAGATGGTGAGGGTGTAGAAGTTGGTGATTTCGATGTAGTGATCCGGACGCACCGGATGCGCCGTGGGCCCGGCGTCTTCGGCGAACTGGGCGGTGCGGAAGAAAGCGACGTCTTCGATACGCTTGACCGGCGCCGAGTTGACGTCGGCCGAGAAGCACTGGTCACGAAAGACGGTGAAGCCCTCTTTTAGCGAGAGCTGGAACCAGTCGCGGCAGGTCACGCGGTTGCCCGACCAGTTGTGAAAATATTCGTGGGCGACGATGCTCTCGACGCGCTGAAATGCTTGGTCGGTGGCGGTATGCGGGTGAGTCAACACCGCTGCCGAGTTGAAGATATTGAGCCCCTTGTTCTCCATGGCGCCCATGTTGAAGTCGTTGACCGCAACGATCATGAACAGATCGAGATCGTACTCACGGCCATAGGTCTCTTCATCCCAGCGCATGGCGCGCTTGAGCGAGGCCATGGCGTGGGCGGTCTTGTCGAGGTTCTCCTCTTCTACCCAAATTTGTAGGGTGACGTCGCGCCCGCTCTGGGTGGTGAAGCCATCCTCAACCTTGTAGAGCTCGCCTGCCACCAGGGCAAACAGATAGCTCGGCTTGGGATGCGGGTCTTCCCAGGTAACGAAATGGCGGCCGCCGTCGAGCTCGCCGCGCTCGACCGGATTACCGTTGGCCAAGAGCACGGGCGATTTAGCCTTGTCGCCAATCACGGTCACCTTGAACGTTGCCATCACATCGGGGCGATCGGGGTAGTAGGTGATACGACGAAAGCCCTCGGCCTCGCACTGGGTGCAGTACATACCGCTGGACTGATAGAGCCCTTCCAGCGCGGTATTCTCGCAGGGCGCGATCTCGACCACGCTTTCGAGCACGAAGCGCTCGGGCACGCGGGCGATCTCGAGCCCGCCCTCGACCAGGCGATAGTCCCCTTCGTCCAAGACGGTACCGTCTAGCGCAAGCGAATGCAGGGTGAGGTATTCGCCGTGCAGAAAGAGCGGCGCATCGCTGGCCGCCTCGGGGTGACGCGTCATATCGAGGCGGGCAGAGACGCGGGTGGCGGCGGGGTCAAGATCGAATGTCAGCTCGGTATGGCTCACCTGGTAGGCGGGTGGCTGATACTCCTGCAAATGAACCGGCTGATGATCGGACATACGACATGACTCCTGTAAGTCGAAACGAATGGGGCGAAACGAATGGGGCGAAACAAATTAGTCGACGCGAACGGTGCGTACCGCACGCGTGACAACGCACGCTAAGAAATGACTAGCGACGCAGGCTCAATCGCGGAAGTTGTTGAACTGCAGCGGCAGCTCAGGCCCCTCCTCACCGCGCAGCAGCGCCATAACGCTCTGCAGGTCGTCGCGCTTCTTGCCGGTGACGCGCACCTTGTCGCCTTGGATCTGCGCCTGCACCTTGAGCTTGCTGGCCTTGATGCGCTTGACGATATCCTTGGCTTCGGCTTGATCGAGCCCCTGCTTGAGCACGACATCCTGACGCGCTTTTACCCCAGAAAGCACGGGATCTTTGACGTCCATGCAGCGGGCATCGATATCGCGGGCAATCAGGCGGCTGCGCAGCACGTCAAGCATCTGCTTGAGCTGAAAATCGACTTCGGCTTCGAGCTTCACGGTCTCGCCGTCGAGCTCGAAGCTGGCATCGACGCCCTTGAAGTCGAAGCGCGACTGCACTTCACGGTTGGCCTGATCCACCGCGTTGGTGGCTTCGTGCTGATCGAACTCGGAAACGATATCGAAAGAGGGCATGGCATACTTCCTGACAAGACATGACCCACCATTTTAGAGCAGCTACCCCCCTTCGGGCCAACCCTAACGCGACTTTGCTTGCCGGAAGCACCCATCAACGCAAACGGCGCCCACCAGGGGCGCCGTTTCAAGGCCTTGAAGGCGTGGCATCACTCGCCGAAAGGATTACGCAACACGATGGTCTCGTTGCGATCCGGACCGGTAGAGATGATATCGATGCTGGTGCCGACCTTCTCTTCGAGAAAGCGAATGTAGGCACGGGCATTGGCCGGAAGCGCCTCGACGCTCTTGGCGCCCAGGGTCGATTCGCTCCAACCCGGCAGATCCTCGTAGACCGGCTCGACGGCTTCGTAGCCTTCGGAATCGACCGGGTTGTCGAGCACGTCGCCATCCTTGCTGCGATAGCCCACGCAAACGCGGATGTTCTCCAGGCCATCGAGCACGTCGAGCTTGGTCAGACAGATACCCGAGACCGAGTTGATCTGCACCGCGTGGCGCAGCGCCACGGCGTCAAACCAGCCACAGCGGCGCGGACGACCGGTGGTGGCACCAAACTCATGCCCACGCTCGGCTAGGTGGCGGCCGTGGTCATCGAAGAGTTCGGTGGGGAACGGTCCAGAGCCGACGCGGGTGGTATACGCCTTGGTGATGCCCAGCACGTAGTCGAGATAGAGCGGACCGACGCCGGAACCCGTGGCGGTACCGCCAGCAGTGGTGTTGGAGCTGGTCACGAACGGATAGGTGCCGTGGTCGATATCCAGAAGCGAGCCCTGGGCACCTTCGAACAGAATGTTTTCGTCGGCTTTACGCAGATCGTGCACCAGGGTCACGGTGTCGCTGACCATCGGGCGCAGCTCTTCGGCCATCTGCATGGCGCTATCGAGCACCTCCTGGAAGTCGACAGGCTGCTCGCCGTGATAATTGACCAGCACGAAGTTGTGGTAGTCGAGCACTTCGCCGAGCTTGGAGGCAAACCGCTCACGGTGGAGCATATCGCCCAGACGCAGACCGCGGCGCGCAACCTTGTCTTCGTAGGCGGGGCCAATGCCGCGACCGGTGGTACCGATCTTGGCCACGCCACGCGCTTTCTCGCGGGCCTGATCCAGACGCACGTGGTACGGCAGGATCAAGGGGCACGCCGGTGAAAGGCGCAGACGCTCGCGCACCGGTACGCCTTTCTCCTCGAGCTCGCGGATCTCCTTGATCAGCGCTTCCGGCGACAGCACAACGCCGTTGCCGATCACGCAGGTCTTGTTAGGGCGCAGAATGCCCGACGGAATCAGGTGCAGCACCGTCTTCTCGCCGTCGATGACCAGCGTATGGCCTGCGTTATGGCCGCCCTGGAAACGAACCACCGCCGCGGCGGACTCCGTCAGCAGGTCCACGATCTTGCCCTTGCCTTCGTCACCCCACTGGGTGCCCAGGACTACGACGTTCTTACCCATTATGCACTCGTCTCTTGTGTCAAGGCCGTTGCCTGCCAACGACCGTCGATGAACTCAAGACGGCGGTCGCATGCGTGCTCCGCCGGCCCAGTACGCTGCCCCGGCAGCGCTTGAATAACGCGTTCTCCCTGCTCACGCAGCCGAGATACGGCGTGCTTGAGCGCTTCATCCTGCTCGGCGGGCGCCCAGATGCCACCCGGCGTCGCCGAGGCCGCCGCCAGCGAGGCCAACTGCTTCAGATCCATCGAGAAGCCGGTGGCCGGGCGGGCGCGGCCAAAGGCGCGACCGCTGTCGTCGTAGCGGCCGCCCTTGGCCAGCGCCTGACCATAGCCGGGCACGTAGGCGGCAAACATCATAGCGGTGTGATACTGATAGCCGCGCAGCTCGGCCAAATCGACGTAGAGCGACACGTCAAAGCGTGCCGAGACCTCGCGATAAAGCGCATCGAGCTGGTCCAGCGCCGTCATCACCGAGGCGGGCGCAGAGGCGAAGCGCTCGCGAGCCAGGCTCAGCACGCTAGCGTCGCCGTGAAGCTCGCCAAGGGCGACGAACATAGCCCTGAGCCCCGGGTCACTGACGCTCGCTTCGACCTCCAGCGCGAGTTGGCCGGGCGATTTCAACGCCAGCGCCGCAAATAGCGCGCTCTCTTGGGCAGCGCTCAGCTCGGCGGCCTCGACCAAGGCGCGGTAGATGCCGATATGGCCCAGCGCCAGGTGGATCTCCTGGGCACCGGCGGCTTCGAGGCTTGCCAGTGCAAGATGAATGATTTCGCTGTCGGCTTCGAGCCCGGCATGACCAAAGAGCTCGACGCCGACCTGCACGGGGCTGCGCCCGCCCTGATGCTGGTCGGCCTTGGCTCGCAGCACGTTGGTGCAGTAGCACAGGCGCACCGGCCCCTGCCGACGCAGGGAGTGCGCATCCATACGCGCCACCTGGGGGGTGACATCGGCGGAGGCGCCCATCATACGGCCGGTCAGCTGGTCAGTGAGTTTGAAGGTTTGCAGATCGAGATCGGTACCGGTGCCGGTGAGCAGGGAATCGAGAAACTCCACCGGGGGCGGCATGACTTGCTCGTAGCCCCAGCGGTAATAAAGGTCCAGGAGCCCACGGCGTAGTTCTTCCATGCGGCTTGCTTGAGGCGGCAGCACCTCGTCCATGCCGTCGGGCAGCAGCCAGCGGTCAGCAATGGTCATGTGAACAATCCTACGAGACGACGGTAAGGCCCGATGGAGCGAAGTGCCTAGACGCGGTATGCCCAAAGGGGCAAGAGCGCAGCCGACACAGATCGATAACGTACTGCGGCGCGCCAGGTCGTTGCAACTTCAGGCCACAAATTCAGGCCACAAAAAAACCGGGCGAACGCCCGGTTCAACTTAGTCTACCACGTTTGCACGGAGGGTGAACCCTGAACGCTGAGATTCAGGGCAATTCATCCTCAGTGCGTGTCACTCGCCGCTAGGCTGGCCTGCCGAATTAGGCAGCGCGCCACGCAGATAGCGGAAGAAGTCGCTATCGGGCTCCAGCACCAGCAGATTATCGTCACCGGCAAAGCTTGCACGGTAGGCGTTCAGGCTACGCCAGAAGGAGAAGAACTCCTGATCCTGGTCGTACGCTGCCGAGTAGATCGCCGCGGCCTGGGCATCGCCCTCACCGCGCAGCGTCTCGGAGCGCTCGTTGGCCTGAGCCAGCAGTACTTGGCGGCGACGGTCGGCGTTGGCGCGAATACGTTCGGCCTCTTCCTGCCCCTGGGCCCGCCACTCGCGCGCTTCGCGCTCACGCTCGGAGCGCATACGCTCGAATACCGCCGTCGAGACGTCATCGGGCAGGTCGATACGCTTGATGCGTACATCACGAATCGCCACGCCAAGCTCGTCCTGCAGCAGGGCGTCGAGCTCCTGGGTCGGGCCGGTCATTAGATCGTCGCGACGCTCGGCGATAATCTCTTGCAGATTCAAGCGACCGAACTCGTTACGCAGGCTCTCGTCGACACGCGGCTGAATCAGGCGTGCCGCCATCATCTCATCGCCCGATGTCGCCTCGTAGTAGCGCGTCGGATCGATGACCTGCCATTTGACGTAGGAGTCGACGATCACCGCTTTCTGCTCGAGGGTGAGATAGCGGCTCGTTTCGGTATCCAGCGTCAGCAGGCGTGCGTCGAACTTACGCACGGTCTGAGCGATCGGCATCTTGACGTGCAGGCCGGGCGGAATGTCGTCTTCGATGACCTCACCAAAGCGCAGTTTTACCGCGCGCTCGGTTTCATCGACGACGTACAGGCTGTTGCTGGCAATCCAGGCGATGACCGCCAGGACGATGATGATCAGCAGGGATCGATTATTGAACACTTAGCGGCCCTCCCTGCGGATGGAGCTGTTGTTGCTGGATGAGGAAGAGCTGGACGCCCCCTGGGTCGCGCGTAAGCGGTCGATGACCTGTGGGTCGAGCTCTTCGCCCGAGTTGCTATCGCTACCGCTAGCCGACTGACCGGCACTCTGGCGATTACCATTTGAACCAGAGCGCAGCTGATCGAGCGGCAAATACATCAGCGGCGCGTTGTCGCTAACGTCGAGAAGCACCTTAGGCGTATTGCCAAAGACCTCTTCGATGGCGTCTAGGTACATGCGCTCACGCATGACCAGCGGTGAGTTCTGGTACTCGCCCAGCAACGCATTGAAGCGGTTGGCCTGGCCCTGCGCTTCGGCGACGACCGACTCGCGGTAGCCCTGGCCCTGCTCGACGATACGCTGTGCCTGACCCTGGGCCGCCGGAATGATGGCGTTGGCGTAGGCCATGCCTTCGTTGATGGTCCGCTGGCGATCTTCACGCGCGCGGATAACGTCATCGAAGGCATCGATGACCGGTGCCGGTGCCGAAGTAGACTCGATGTTGATGGTTTGCAGACGAATACCGGCGCCGTAGGCGTCGAGGTAGGTCTGCAAGCGGCTTGCGACCGAGCTACCGAGAATCTCACGACCCGAGGTCAGAATGTCGATCATGTCGGTACCGCCGACCACGTGGCGCAAAGAGGAGTCTAGAGCATTTTCGATCGAGAGCCCCGGGTCACGCACGTTGAGGACGAAATCTCGCGGGTTGGCTACTTGATACTGGGCCGAAATCTCGACTTCGACGATGTTCTCGTCGCGGGTCAGCATCGATTGAGTCTGGGTCAGAGAACGTACGCGGGTAACGTTGACCATGCGCACGTCGTCGATCAGCGGCGGGTTCCAGTGCAGGCCCGGGTTTACGGTATCCTGATATTCACCAAAGCGCAGCACCACGCCCCGCTCGGACTGATCGACTAGATAGAAACCGGTGGCTGCCCAGATCGCTAATGCCACGACCACGACAAGCCCCGGAAGCGCCAGCGCGTTACGCGGCTTTCCGCCGCCGCTGCGACCACCGCCACCGCGCTTGCCGCCACCGTTGCGACGACCGCCGCCACCCAGCATGTTATTGAGCTTGTCCTGAAATTTCTTCAGCGCTTCATCAAGATCTGGAGGGCCCTGGTTGTTACCGTTCTGGTTATTACCGCTTGGGTTCTTATTCCCGTTACCACCGTCGTTACCACTGTTGCGGTTGCCGCCGTCATTGTTGCCACGTCGCCCCCCGCTGCTCCATGGGTCGTGCTGGTTGCCACCACCGGGCTCATTCCAGGCCATACATCGTCTCCACTAAGGTATTCGCCTACGCCCGGCCCCTGCTACATGGTTCCCGTTGGGTGGCCCCGGAGGCACCGAGCGTCAATATTGTCGCTATCGCTATTTTTCAGTTATATGCCGCTTTATTCCGTTATACGCAGCGCAAGGCGAGCTGGCTACCACTCCTCGCGCTCGTAAAGCGCCTTGGGCAAGTAATTCTCGGCGCGCTCGCCCAGCTGTGCCATGAGCTGATTGAAGTCACGCCGCGGCAGGCGCACATCTAGCACCGAATGCCCCTGCTCGTCGAAGGACTCTGCGCGCACGGCGTTCAAGTCATGAAGCCCTGCCCGGAGCCTACCCTGTTCGGGCGCAAGCGTCAGCGAAAACCCGATGACATCCTCGGCCAAGCGCTCGGAAATAGCCTGATTGAGCAACTCGAGCCCCTGCCTCGTTTGGGCAGAGAGCCATACTACCTGAGGCTCACCGCTGCCGTTGCGCTCGATGCGTGGGGCGCTGTCGAGCTTATCGATCTTGTTCATGACCTTGAGCACCGGCACCTCATCGGCACCGATCTCTTCGAGCACGCGCTCGACCTGCTCGACGTTGAGCTCACGATCAGGGTCGGCGGCATCTATCACGTGGACGAGCAGCGTGGCTTCGGCAGCCTCCTGCAGCGTGGCCCGAAACGCTTCGACCAGCTTGTGCGGCAGGTGGCGAATGAAGCCTACCGTGTCGGCGAGCACCACCGGGCCTACGTCTTCGATCTCCAAGCGCCTGAGCGTGGGGTCGAGCGTAGCAAAAAGCTGGTCGGCGGCGTAGACCTCGGCGTTGGTCAAGGCGTTGAATAACGTGGATTTACCTGCGTTGGTATAGCCCACCAGCGATACGCTGTGAATTTCGGCCCGTGCACGTGCGCGACGGTTCTGTTCGCGCTGGCTGCGAACCTTTTCCAAACGCTTTTGGATCGACTTGATACGCGCACGTAAAAGGCGCCGGTCGGTTTCGAGCTGGGTTTCACCCGGCCCGCGTAAACCGATACCGCCCTTTTGGCGCTCTAGGTGGGTCCACCCGCGAATGAGGCGCGTGGACATGTATTCGAGCTGAGCGAGCTCGACTTGGAGCTTGCCCTCGTGCGTCCTTGCGCGCTGAGCGAAGATATCGAGAATCAAACCGGTACGATCAAGCACCCGGCAAGATAGCTCGCGTTCGAGGTTGCGCTGTTGGGAAGGACTAAGAGAGTGATTAAAAATCACCAGTTCGGCTTGGTGAGCCGCGAGCATGGCTCGCAGCTCCTCCAGCTTGCCGGACCCGATGAAACTACGCGGATCGGGGCGGCTGCGGCTGGCGGTGAGCAGCGTCGCGGGCTCGGCACCAGCCGAGCGCACGAGCTCGAGAAACTCACCTGGATCTTCACGCGCCTGTTCATCATGAAAGTCGACGTGAACGAGAACTGCCGTCTCACCGGCATCTGGGCGTTCAAAAAACAATCAATACCTCGTGGAATCAGTGCTCCAAG
The DNA here is from genome assembly GCF_024790395.1 of Halomonas dongshanensis. GTDB lineage: Bacteria > Pseudomonadota > Gammaproteobacteria > Pseudomonadales > Halomonadaceae > Vreelandella > Vreelandella dongshanensis. The sequence continues at coordinate 106,184 of NZ_JAJISC010000005.1, read as the reverse complement.
GGGTGTCAGGCGTCGGCGTCTTGCCCTGCCGCGTCCTGGGCCGGCAAACGCACGTTGCGCGACGGCACCACAGTGGAGATCGCATGTTTGTAAACCATCTGACTGACGGTGTTGCGCAGCAGGATCACGAACTGGTCAAACGACTCGATCTGGCCCTGCAGCTTGATGCCGTTGACCAAGAAGATGGAGACCGGAATGCGCTCCTTGCGCAGAATGTTCAGGTACGGGTCTTGGAGGGACTGCCCTTTGGACATTGTTGCTCTCCCTAAACTGTCTAGAGGGTTGGTATCAAATGGCGCGACGTCTTACGTCTTGCCCTAATCTTGTTGCCCGAAAGGCCTGGTCACCCGGCCGCTCGAAAACATACACATGGAACCACTATCTTACGCTAAGGACCGCTTTCGCGCACGAGTTTCAGTAGCTTATCCCATGCATCGCTGCGCTGCGTATCGATCCACTCAAGTCCTGTCCAGCTCCTGAGCCAAGTTAACTGGCGTTTGGCGAGCTGACGCGAGGCAATGATGCCGCGTTCGACCATCTGATCGCGGTCATAATCACCGTCGAGATACTCCCATACTTGGCGATAACCTACGCTCTTGAGCGCGGGCAGGTCACGATGAAGCTCGCTACGCTTTCTGAGGGCGACGACCTCATCAATCAACCCCTGATCGAGCATCATATGGAAACGCTTGGCGATACGCGCGTGCAGCACGGCGCGGTCGGCGGGTGCCAGGGCTATCGACACCACGCGCCAGGGAAAGTTTTCCGGCGCCTGCTCGGCCCAGAGCGCGCTCATGGGCCGCTTAGTGAGTCGATAGACCTCGAGCGCTCGCATCAGCCGTTGCGGGTCGTTGGGATGAATGCGCGCCGCCGACACCGGATCGACCTCGGCAAGCTCGCGATGCAGCGCGCCAAGGCCCTGCTCGCGCCAGAGCGCTTCGAGCTCGGCGCGCACGTTCGCATCAGCAGCGGGCAGATTGGCCACGCCCTCGACCAAACGTTTGTAGTAGAGCATGGTGCCGCCCACCAGCAGCGGCACCTTGCCCGTCGCGCTGATGCGGCGCATCTCGGCCATCGCATCGGCGCGAAAATCCGCCGCCGAATAGGGCTCAGAAGGGTCACGAATGTCGATCAGCCGGTGCGGCGCACGGGCAAGCTCGTCGGCGCTGGGTTTGGCACTGCCGATATCCATGCCGCGATAGACCATTGCCGAATCGACGCTGATCAACTCGCAGCCCAGGCGCTCGTGCAGAGCGATCGCCATGTCGGTTTTACCGGCCGCCGTGGGCCCCATCAAAAAGATCGCCCGGGGGCGTATATCCGCCATGCGCGGCCTAGCTCCTACTGCGAGAAATATGCTGGGAATAACTATGTTGAGAGTAGCTATGTTGGGAGTAACGATGCTGAGATTAACTATGCTGAGAGCAACGATGCTGGGATATAGAACAGTGCAAAAACCCCGAGCCCTACTGACCACGCAGAAAGAGCTTATCCAACGCTTTCATGCTCATCTGGGTCCAGGTTGGCCGCCCGTGGTTGCACTGGTCACTGCGCTCGGTGCGCTCCATGTCACGCAGCAGCGCGTTCATTTCATCGAGGGTCAAACGCCGGTTGGCACGCACGCTGCCATGGCAGGCCATGGTGGAGAGCAGCGCGTGAATACGCGTCTCGACCTGATAACTGCGCCCAAAGCGCGCAAGCTCCTCAAGTAGCTCGCGCACCAGCGCTTCGGGATCGGCATGGGCGAGAAGCGCGGGCAGTTGACGCACCAGCAGCGTCTCCGGCCCGGCTACGTCGAGCTCGAGCCCAAGCTGGGTGATCGCCTCCTGCTCGCTTTCGACCGTAGCCACCTCGGCCCGGCTAGCTGCCAGCGACACCGGCACCAGCAGCGGCTGGGCCGCCACCCCCGTAGCACCGCTCCACTGCGTTTTCATGCGCTCGTAGACGATACGCTCGTGGGCCGCGTGCATATCCACCAGCACGAGGCCCTCGGCGTTTTGCGCCAAAATGTAGATGCCGTGGAGCTGGCCCAGCGCATAGCCCAGCGGCGGCGCCTGGGTGGCATCCTCGGCGGCCATACGCGGTGCAAAGGCGGCCGGCGCCTCGCTAACGCCGCTTGCAGCGTTTGGTATCGCCGTGGCCGCCACGCCTCCCGCAGATGCCGCGGGCTGTGGCGTTAGCAGCGTGGCCTCGTGATCCGGATGTAGCGCCTGATACCCCTGCATGAAGCGTCGCACGCGCTCGGCGCCGGGGTGCCTGGGGGCGCTATCATGCAGCGCCATGCCCTGCTGCTGCCAGCGTGGCTGCTCGGCGGCCATTGAGGTAGCATCGGGCGCGGCGATATCTCTCCCTTCGCCTGCTCCTGGCTCATCGGCGCTCTCAGACGCCGCATTGGGGCGCGAGGTCGCCAGGCAGTGGTGCAGGCTCGAATAGAGGAAGTCGTGCACGGTGCGGCCGTCGCGAAAGCGCACTTCGTGCTTGGTTGGGTGCACGTTGACGTCGACGACGTCCGGATCGAGGGATAAATAGAGCACGAAAACCGGATGGCGACCGTTATATAGCACGTCCTTATAGGCCTGGCGCACCGCATGAGCTACCAAGCGGTCGCGTACCACGCGGCCGTTGACGAAAAAGTACTGCTGGTCGGCCTGGGCGCGCGAGTGCGTAGGCAGCCCCACCCAGCCGCTCAGGCGCAGCGGCCCCACTTCACGCTCGATATAGCGGGCGTGCTCGATGAAATTTTTGCCCAGAAGCGAGGCAATGCGCCGTTCGCGAGCGCTGGGCGAGTCACCCGGCGGTAGCTGATGAACCACTTTCTGGTTGTGCTTGAGCACCCAGGCGATGTCGTAGCGCGACAGCGCTTGGCGTCGAAAGGTCTCTTCGAGATGGGCGAACTCGGTCTTCTCGGTGCGTAAGAACTTACGCCGCGCCGGGGTATTGAAGAATAAATCGCGCACCGAAACGCTGGTACCACGGGGATGCGGCGCGGGCGATACGCGCGCCTCCATGCCCCGACCTTCGGCAACTACGCGCCAGCCTTCGCGCGGGTCGCTCTCGGCGTTGGAAACGAGCTCGAGACGCGAAACCGAACTGACCGAGGCCAGCGCCTCGCCGCGAAAGCCCAAGGAGCTTACGCCTTCGAGATCCTCGAGCGAGGCGATCTTACTGGTGGCGTGACGCGCCAGCGCTAGCGGCAAGTCCTCCTTGCCGATGCCAATCCCGTCGTCGCGTACCTTGATTAGCCTCGTACCGCCCTGCTCGACCTCCACCTCGATGCGTGCTCCTCCGGCATCGATGGCGTTTTCGATCAGCTCCTTGGCTACCGAGGCCGGGCGCTCGACCACCTCGCCAGCGGCAATCTGGTTGGCTAGGCGCGGGTCGAGTACCTGAATACGGCTCGGCGAAAGAAGGGTCTGGGTCACGCACTCACCTCATGAACTCGGGATCCGCAGCACCTGACCGACGCGAATGACGTCACCACTCAGGTCGTTCGCCTGACGCAAGCGGCCTACCGGCACACCGTGGCGCGCCGCGATGGTCGAGAGCGTATCGCCGGTCTGGATGCGGTATTCGTTGCTGTTGGGACTGCGGTTGTTGTCGCGCTGCCAAGCAAGCAGGCTGGCAGGCGGCGGATGGCGCTGGAAGTGCGAGCGCACCCCACTGAAGATTGCATCGGCCAGCCCCTGCTGATGGGAGGCATCACGCAGGCGGCGCTCCTCGTCGGGGTTGGAGATGAATCCGGTCTCCACCAAGAGCGAAGGAATATCCGGTGATTTCAACACCATGAACCCGGCTTGCTCGACCTGCGACTTGTGCAGACGGTTGATACGCCCGAGCTGATCGAGCACCTGACCGCCGATCGACAGCGAGTCGTTGAGCGTGGCGGTCATGGTCAAATCCAACAGTACACCGCGCAAAACCTGATCCTTGTCGCGCAGCGATAGCGCACCGTCCACCCCGCCGATGAGATCGGCGCGGTTTTCGCTATCGGCAAGCCACTGCGCCGTCTCCGATGTCGCCCCGCGCTGGGAAAGCGCATAGACCGAACTGCCCTGAGGCCGGGGGCTGTTAAAGGCGTCGGCGTGAATCGAGACGAAGAAATCTGCCTTCTGCTCCCGCGCAAGCTCGGTGCGCTGACGCAGGCCGACATAGTAGTCGCCATCGCGAATCATCACCGCGCGGAAGCCTTCGGTGGCATTGACCAACCGCTCCAGGCGCCGCCCGATCTCCAACACCACATCCTTCTCGCGCGTGCCGGTGGGGCCGATGGCACCGGGGTCCTCGCCGCCGTGACCGGGGTCGATGGCAATGATGATGTCGCGACGCGGGTGCGGCTGGGCCTCCTCGACCTCGCTCACCGCGCTCTCGGCGGCGGCTTCGGCGGAGGGATCGCCGGTGGCGCGGGCTTCGGCCACGGCGCGCTGGGCCTGAATCTCCTGCTCGCGAATCATCGCCTCGATGGGATCGATGGGGTTCTCCACCGCGCTCTCACCAGGATACTCCAAGTCTACCACCAAGCGGTGGCCGTACTGATCGTTGGGCGCCAGAGTGAAGTGGCGTGGCTCGACCGCGCGGTCGAGTTCGAGGACCACGCGCAGGCCGCCGCCGTCGCGTACGCCGGTACGCACCGACGTGATGGCGCTGCCTTCGAGCGGCAGCGTACTGGGGTCGGTCTCCATCTCGCTCTCATCGAGATCGATGACCAAGCGCGAGGGGTTATCCAGCGAAAAGACGTTGGCGGTGGTCGCCGCTTCGAGATCGAACACCAGCCGGGCGTGATCGGGCGCAGCCCACAGCCGCATACCCTCGACGTTCGCCGCCTGCGCCGTTGAAGCGACGCTTAAAAGCCCCACCACTCCGGTGCAGAGCACTGCCATGAGCGCTACGCGCAAGCCGCGCACTGATGATCGAACACTGCTTGCGGTGCCTGTCGTCCTGCTGGGGGTCGTCATATCCATCGGCGTATTCATCGAATCGTGATCACCTTTCTTACTCATCCTTGATGTTTTCGGCGCCAAGACGCTCGAGCACTGCCCTGCCCCAGTCGCTTTCAGCGTTTAGCCGCACCTGCCGTCCTGGCAGTACGACCGAGAGCGTCACGCGCACGTCAGGCGGCGGCAGCCAGCCTTCACCACGGCTAGGCCACTCGATCAGGCAAAGAGCGTCGTCGGCAAGAATGTCACGCCCGCCGATGAATTCGAGTTCCTCGGGGTCTGCCAAACGGTAGAGATCGAGATGATAAAGGCGCTGACCGTCGAGCTCGTACGGCTCGACGAGGGTGTAGGTCGGGCTTTTCACGGCCCCCTGGTGCCCATAGGCGCGCAGTATGCCGCGGGTCATGGTGGTCTTGCCCGCGCCCAAATCGCCTTCGAGGTAGACTCGGCCCCGCCCTTGCAGCGCGCGGCCGAGCGCTTCGCCGAACGCGACCTGAGCGATGTCGTTGTCTAGTTGCAGCTGCATGTGGCCTTGCCTTCAGGGGTTGATCAATTCGCGCGCATAGAATGCCAGATCGCTTGCCAACAGACCACGTTCGCCCCGCGCTTTTGCCCCTCGATCGGCGGCCAGCGCATGGGTCAGCGTCCCCAGCCAGGTGGCCTGTTCGATGTCGTGGCGCTGAGCGATCAAGGCACCGAGCATACCGCTAAGCACGTCCCCCATGCCGCCGCTGGCCATGCCAGGATTACCAAAGGGGCAGACCATCAACCCCTGCGGCCCGGCGATCAACGTGCCCGACCCCTTGAGCACGACGATGCCGCCACGCTGCTGCTGTAGCGCGCGCGCCGCCGCCGGGCGATCTGCCTGCACGGCGTGAGTCGAGCAGCCAAGAAGCCTTGCGGCCTCGCCGGGGTGCGGGGTCAGCACCCAGTCGTCGCGGCGCAGGTTAGGCCACCGGCTTGCCAGCAGGTTCAATCCATCGGCATCCACGACCAGCGGCGCTTTGGCGGCGAGAGCACTTTGCATCATCGCCTGCCCCCAGGCGTCCTGGCCGATTCCCGGCCCTACCACCAGAACGTCGGCCTGGGCGATTAGCGCCTCGACATCGGCCGCGCCACGCACGCCCCGGGCCATGGTTTCGGGGCAGCGTACCAGCGCTGGGGCCACATGCTCGGCGGCCGTGGCCAGGCTCACCTTCCCCGCCCCCAGACGCAGCGCCGCCTCGCTGGCTAAAAGCCCGGCACCGCCGAAGCCCGGCGCACCGGCCATCACCAGCACATGCCCCATATCGCCCTTGTGCGCGGTGCGCCGCCGGGGAGGCAGTGCCTCTGGTAGCAGCGCCTCCTCCAAACGCCAGGCACTGGGAATGATATCGGTGTAGCCCAACGCCTTGACGCCGAGCGGGCGAAAATCGATCTCACCGGTGTAGGCCGGTGCCTCGCCGGTGTAAAGCCCCAGCTTGTCGCCAATGAAGGTCACCGTGCAGTCGGCATGGACCGCAAGGCCCAGTACCGCACCGCTGTCGGCGGCGAGCCCCGACGGAATGTCGATAGAGAGCACTGGCTGCGACCCGGCGTTGATGCACTCGATGGCGCCAACATAATCGCCCCGCACCGCGTCGCGAAGCCCGGTACCCAAGAGCGCATCGACGATGACGTCACCTTCGAGCACGCTCTCAGGCATCCATGTCGTGCAGCCCACCCCTGCCGCCGTGGCCAGTTCTGCGGCGCGCGCGGCGTCGCCGGTTAGCGCGTCGAGCGGCTTGAGCGAGATGCGCTGCACCTTCATGCCCGACTGCATCGCCAGCGCCGCAAGGACGTGGCCGTCACCGCCGTTGTTGCCGCTGCCGCAGAGCACGGTCATGCTGCGCGCCTGCGGCCAGTGGGCACGGAAGCTGTGCCAGGCGCTGGACGCGGCGCGCTGCATCAGGGCAAAGCCCTCCATGCCAGCGGCGATGGTGCGCTGGTCCAGCTCGCGAACTTGGGCAGCGGTATAAAGCGGGCGCAGAGCGGCCGAAGTGGGCGTGATCACGTTCTCTCCTCGCGCATTGGCTAAGCGGATTTTTCCAGGCAGACGTTTACTGCTCGTCGGGCAGTTTCAAAAAGGTCTTACGGTAGTGGGCAAGCTCGGCGATCGACTCTTTGATGTCATCCAGCGCAAGATGAACGTTACGTTTGGAGAAGCCCTCAAGCGCCTTGGGATTCCAGCGCTTGGCCAACTCCTTGATGCTCGACACATCGAGGTTGCGATAGTGAAAAAACTCCCATAGAAAAGGCATTTCGCGCTCGAGAAAGCGGCGATCCTGGTGAATGCTGTTGCCACACATGGGCGAGGTGCCGGGCACCACGTAGCGGCTAAGAAAGTCGAGCGTCTCACGCTCGGCCGTTTTGGTATCGGTAGTGCTCGCTTTCACCCGTGCGACCAAGCCCGATTCGCCATGGGTCTTCTGATTCCAGTCATCCATCTGCTCGAGCTGAGCGTCCGGCTGTTTGACCGCAATCACCGGCCCTTGGGCGACGATATTCAAATCGGCATCGGTGATGAGCGTTGCCACTTCGATGATGCGCTCTTTGACCGGGTCCAGGCCGGTCATTTCCAGGTCGATCCAAACCAGCAGGTCGTTTCTGGGTTCGACGTTCTCGCTCATGCGGCCCTCCCAAGGCGTGACGGGTAAAACGGTTTCAAAAAGCGCTGCTAGAAAGCGCGCTTAACGTTAGACGCTAGTTTAAAACGCCTTGGCGCCGCGCGCGAAGTGAAGTTGCGCTTGCGCGGTTAACCGTTAGCCGCGTTTAGCGGGTACAATCGCGCCATTGTACCGATCATCGGGTGGTCATGAGCAAACGTAAACTGAGTCGACAGCAGCGCTGGCGCATCGAAAAGATCCAGGCCGAACGCGCCCAGCGCGCGGAGAAGCGCGACGCCCAGGATACCGAGAAGCTTGCCGCAGGCGAGTACGGCGCCGAGCAGCCCGGCCGGGTGGTCGCTCATTTTGGGCGCACGCTCGAAGTTCGCGACGCCGCCCATCAGGCGGTACGCTGCCATTTGCGCGCCAACCTCGACGGCCTGGTCACCGGCGACCGAGTGATCTGGCGGGCAGGCCAGGAGGGCTCGGGGGTAGTGGTCGCGCGTGAAGAGCGTGACAGCGTACTCACGCGCCCCGACGCCCGTGGCCAGCTCAAGCCGGTGGCCGCCAACATCGACCAGATCCTGATCGTCTTCGCCGTCGAACCGGCGCCTTACGCCAACCTCATCGACCGCTATCTGGTAGCCGCCGAAGCCACCGGCATTACGCCAGTGCTGGTGCTCAACAAGACCGACCTTCTGCCCGAAGACGGCGGTGAGTTAGGCGCGCTGCTGGAGCGCTATCGCGCCATTGGCTACGACGTGGTGCGTACCACCACGGCAAACGAGGCTGGCCTCGTGGCGCTGCGCCAGCAGCTTGCCGGGCGCACCTCGGTCTTCGTGGGTCAAAGTGGGGTGGGCAAGTCGTCGCTGATCGATCTGCTGCTGCCCGATGAGAACCTGCGCATCGGCGCGCTCTCCGAGGATTCGCGCAAGGGCACCCATACCACGACGACGGCACGGCTATACGCCATGCGCCAGCAGGAGGTCGCGGATGGCGAGCTGATCGACTCGCCCGGCATCCGCGAATTCGGCCTTACCCACTTGAGCGAGGCCGAGGTCACCGAGGGCTTCGTCGAATTTCGTCCTTATTTGGGTCGCTGCCGCTTTCGCGACTGCCGCCACCGCGCCGAACCCGGTTGCGCTTTACTCGATGCGGTAGAGGCAGGCAAGATCCATCCAGACCGTTTTGCCAGCTATCGCCGTATTCTGGATAGCCTGGAGAGCTAACCTTCAAGGAGGGCGCCATGCCTACCGCCGCACCCAGTTCGGAAACCAACCAGCTACCGCTGATCGTCGAACCCGACGCGCTGCAGGCGCACTTAGGTGCTCCGGAGCTTTTGATCGTCGACGTGCCGGTCAACCCCGATAGCTACCGCCAGGGCCATGTGCCAGGCGCTATCTTCCTCGACTTTCGCTATCTGTTGGGGGGCACCGCGCCCGTGCCAAACGAGGTACCCAGCGTCGAGGCGCTGTCGCGCCTTTTCAGCGCCCTGGGCCTGACCCGAGACACTCACGTGGTGGCCTACGATGACGAAGGTGGCGGCTGGGCAGCGAGGCTTCTATGGACGCTCGATTTAATCGGCCATACCCGCTACTCCTACCTCAACGGCGGCATTCACGCCTGGCGCGCAGCGGGCCTTGAGGAAAGCACCGAGGTCACGCACCCCACGCCGAGCGACTATCGCGCCGAGATCCTCAATCCGCAGGCGCGCATCACCTGCGACGAGATCAAAGAGCGCCTGGGCGATCGCGACTTTGCCATATGGGATGCCCGCTCGGCGGGCGAGTACCGCGGCGAAAAAGGCAACAACAAGCACCTAGGCCACATTCCCGGCGCGGTGAACATGGACTGGCTCGACGCCATGGATCGCCGCCGCGATCTGCGCATTCGCGACTATGCCGAACTGGTCACCGAGCTCGGTGCACTTGGCATCACGCCGGAAATGGAGGTCGCCACTCACTGCCAGAGCCACCACCGCAGCAGCTTCACCTGGCTCGTGGGCAAGGCCCTGGGCTTCAACATGCGCGGCTATTCGGGCTCGTGGAGTGAGTGGGGAAATCGCGACGATACCCCCATCGAGCGCTAGGGTTTAATGCTTCGCAACGCCGAACATCACTGCTGAAAAGTAACCAACGTGACGCTATCTCAAAAAGCTTTTTCACTGCTGCAGTATCCGCTGCCGCACCACGCGCTCTCGCGGCTGACCGGCTTTGCCGCGCGCAGCGAAGTACCGTGGCTCAAAAATGCCCTGATCAAGGCGTTCATCAAGCGCTTTAACGTCGACATGAGCCAAGCCCAGGAGCCTGATCCTACGGCGTACCCGTGTTTCAACGCCTTCTTTACTCGCGCCCTCACCGCCGATGCGCGGCCGCTTGGCGAGGGGCTGCTCTGTCCCGCGGACGGCACGCTATCGCAGCATGGACGGCTGCAGGCGGGCGAGCTTGTTCAGGCTAAAGGCCACCGCTACTCGGCCAATGCGCTGCTAGGCGGCGACGCGGCCCTGGCCGACGAGTTTCGCGACGGCAGCTTCGCTACGGTCTACTTGTCGCCGCGCGACTACCACCGCGTGCACATGCCCCTCGACGGTACCCTGCGCGAGATGATTTACGTGCCTGGGCGCATCTTTTCAGTCAACCAGGCCACCGCCAACTACGTGCCGGGATTATTTGCCCGCAACGAGCGTTTGGTGTGCATCTTCGATACGCCGCAAGGGGCGATGGCGATGGTGCTGGTCGGGGCGATGATCGTTGCCGCCATCGAGACGGTATGGTCAGGCCAGGTAACGCCGCTGGCGCATACGCCCCAGCGTACCCGCTTCCCCACCGCCGTTACGCTTGCGCGCGGTGCCGAAATGGGCCGCTTCAAGCTCGGCTCCACCGTGGTGATGTGTTTTGCCAACCCGGTCGAGTTCGCCGAACTCGCGCCAGGCAGCACGGTGCGCATGGGCCAGAGCCTGGGCCGATACGCCGGAGAAGCCGCGCAGCTACCGCTTGCCTAACGGTTTGATTGCTAACGACCTACTTGCATAACCACCTGCTGGGCGCTGGCGCACGTTTAGACGTGATGGCTTGACGCCTAGGTCTTGGCCACCACGCCATCGAGAAAGATCGCGACACAGCGTCGCGCCCGTGCGTTGCAGCGGGCGTCGTCAATGGCTTGCGCGCGCCCGAGCAGGGCGTTGATGTGCCACTCGCCCAGCAGCATGCCCATGAAGATACCCGCCGCCTCGCGCGGGTTCTCAAGCGCGAGCCCTCCGCTTTTAACTTGATCTTCGAGATAACCCGCCAGCGCTTGGCGAGCGTGGTCGGGCCCGCGGGAGAGAAAGAGTTCTCCCAACGCGGGCGCGCGTTCGGCTTCGAAGGCCAAGCCCCGCACCAAACGAATCACGCCAGGGTCGAAGACCAAGCGCAACATTCGTCGCCCGAGCTCAAAGAGCACGTACTCGGGCGCCTGACGCAAAAGCCTGCCCTCCTCGATCACTGCCCACGCCGTACCGATATGATGCTGCATCGCAGCCGTGAACAACCCCTCCTTGTTACCGAACTGCTTGTAGAGTGTGGCCAGCGAGCCACCGGCCCGCGCGACCACTTCGTTGACGCTCGCCCCGGCGTAGCCCTGTTCGAGAAAGACATCGCGGGCAGCGTCGAGCAGGCGCTCGCGACGTATTCGCCCGCGCGGGGTTAGCGCTGCTTCATGGGACATGCGTTCTCCTCGTATACCGGCAGGCACTTGGCATCACGTAAGCGCATCGGCTTACGTAGCGGTAATGAACTGTATGGCTAGAAATGTAGTGTAGCATTCATTACACTTGCGCTATTCTTTTAGCAAGCTAACAAGTGATACGACCTAGCGGCCTCCCGTTAGGCGCGGAGGCCCCCGATGTCTGCCAATCCATCCCACGACGCCAAGCCCGCTCAAACGCCGGATGCTGCGCCACCCAAACGGCGCAGCCCAGTACGCCGTATCATCTTTCTGCTCGCCGCTGCAGCAGCCTTGGGGCTACTTGCCGTATGGGCGTTCAATTGGTGGCAGGTGGGTCGCTTCATGGCTTCGACCGATAACGCCTACGTGCGCACCGACAGCGTGGCCGTTCGCGCCGAGCTCTCCGCCCGCGTCGTCGAAGTCGCCGTCGACGATAACCAGTGGGTACGCCGCGGCGATGTGCTGCTGCGTCTCGACGATGCCAGCTATCGCGATCAGGTCACCCAGGCCGAGGCTCAGCAAGCCGTGGCCGCAGCGGCCATCGTTCAGGCGCGCCGTCAGGTAGCGCTGCAAGAGGCCGCCATCGACCAAGCCATGACCCAGGTCGATGCTGCCCAAGCCGATTTGGATCGTGCGCGCCAGCATCTCGACCGTTCGTCGTCGCTGGCGGCCAATAACTACGGCTCGCAGCAGCAGCGCGAAGATGATCAAAGCGCGCTGCGCGTCGCCCAGGCCAACCTTGCCAATAGCGAAGCGGCGGTGGTATCGGCACAGCGTCAGTTGGCCGTGGCAGAGAGCGACGTGACCCGCGCCGAAGCCAATCTGGACGCCGCCAACGCCAATCGCGACTACGCCCTTCACCAGCTCGACAAGACCCTTATTACTGCCCCGCGCGATGGAGTGATTGGTAATCTACGCGTCGAAGTGGGTACGCTGGCTCAGCCGTCGCTGACGCTGCTGCAGCTGGTGCCCATCGACTCGGCCTATGTGGCCGCCAACTACAAGGAGACCCAGCTCGAGCGTATTCGCATCGGCCAGCCGGTGACGGTACATCTCGATGCCTATCCGCATACGCCCTTCGATGGCGTCGTGGATAGCGTCTCCCCCGCGACCGGCACCGAATTCAGCCTACTGCCGCAAGACAACGCCACTGGCAACTTCAACAAGATCGTCCAGCGCGTGCCGGTCAAGATTCGTATCACCGGGCCTGTCGAGTCCCTTGGCCTACTGCGCGCGGGACTCTCGGCGGTTCCCGAGATCGACACCCGCGAGCTAGCGCCCACGGATGCGCCACGAACGGATGCGCCTAGCCCCGCTGAAGGTCACGTTCAAAGCGCCACTCGCACACAGCCGCCGCACTCATGAGCCAGGCAGCCGCAAGTCCTGCCTTGGGCGTCAGTGACATGCCACCCTGGCCGCAGCGCATCGGGTTCATTGCGGCGGTCTTTGGCATGTTCATGGCGATTCTGGACATCCAGATCGTAGCGAGTTCACTCAACGAGATTCAGTCGGGCCTCTCCGCCAGCGAAGACCAAATCTCCTGGGTACAAACCTCCTACCTGATCGCGGAGATCGTGATGATTCCGCTTTCGGGCATGCTCATGCGCATCTTTTCGACCCGCGTGGCCTTCACCCTTTCCTGCGCCGGATTCACGCTGGCGAGTCTTGGCTGCGCGCTGGCAACGTCCATCGAGCAACTCATCGTGCTACGCGCCATCCAGGGCTTTATGGGCGGCGCCATGATTCCGATCACCCAGGCGGTCAGCTTTTCGATCTTCCCCCGCCGGGTGATGGGCAGCGTGCAGGCCGTGATCGGCATGGTGGTGACCATGGCGCCTTCGGTCGGCCCCACCGTGGGCGGCTACATCACCGAAACTCTGAGCTGGCACTGGCTGTTTCTGGCCAACGTGATCCCCGGCGTCTTGGTGTGTTGGGCGGCGTGGACCTTCCTCAACATCGACAAGCCCAACCACGCGCTGGCGCGCAGGCTGGATTTGGTCGGCCTGGCATTGATGGCGCTCTTTTTGGGTTCGCTCGAGTTCGTGCTCGAAGAGGGGCCGGGGGATGACTGGTTCGCCAGCCATCATATCGTGGCCTTCAGCCTACTTTGCGTTGTTGCGGGGGTGTGTTTTTTCATCCGCACGCTGCGTAACCCCCACCCTATCGTCGATCTGCGCGCCTTCGCCAACCGCAACTTCGCCATCGGCGCGGGCATGGGCTTCATCATCGGTATAGCGCTTTACGGGCTGGTCTACATCATGCCGCTCTTTTTTGGCTACGTGCGTGGCTATTCGAGCCTGCAGATTGGGCAGGTGATGTTCGTCACTGGGGCAACGATGTTCTGCTGTGCGCCGATCGTGGGTCAGGCCTCCAACCGCGTCGATCTGCGCGCTCTGCTCTTTTTTGGCCTCCTGCTCGTCGGTATCGGCACCATGATGAACGCCAACCTCACCGTGGAGTCAGGCTTTTGGCAATTCTGCCTACCCCAGATCGTGCGCGGCATGGGCATGATCATGTGCATCATCCCCGCCTCGCGCATCGCCTTGGGCACTCTGCCGAATAGCGAAGTGGGCAACGCCAGCGGGCTGTTCAACGTCATGCGTAACCTGGGCGGCGCGTTGGGCTTGGCGCTGCTCGATACCGTGCGCGACAGCCGCGAGGACTTCCACTGGAACCAGCTTATTCCGGCTATCGACAGCGGCCGTGACGTGGTGGTCGCCGAGATCGCCCAGTACGAGGCGATGCTCAGCGGCTCGGTTCCTGACGCCTACCACGCCGCCGTTGGGCTTCTGACTCAGCGAATCTCCCAACAGGCCCAGGTACTCGCCTTCAACGACATCTTCACCTGGCTGGGGCTGATCTACGTGGTAAGCGTACCGCTGGTCTTCCTGCTCAAGCGTATCCGCGCCTGAGCCTTGGTGCAGGCATCAGCAATGGGGTGTGGCGAAGGCCAATACCTCTTCCAGCCGCGCCTTGCCCAGCGCGAGCTGGATCAAACGATCCATCCCCAGCGCCACTCCCGCGCCTTCCGGCATGCCGTGCTCTAGCGCGGCAATCAGTGCTTGATCGGCATCCACTTCGCTCAGCCCCAGGCGGCGCCGCTCCTCATTGTCCTCGTCGAAGCGCTCGCGCTGTTCGCGGGCATCAGTCAACTCGTGGTAGCCGTTGGCGAGTTCGATGCCGTCCACGTAGAGCTCAAAGCGTGAAGCCACCCAATCGCCCTCGCCATCCAGGTGGCGGCGCGCCAGGGCTGCCTGGCGGGCGGGATAGTCGACCACCACGGAGAGCTCGCCTTGGCCAAGCTGCGGCTCGATGACCAGGCTCATGAGTAAATCGAGACAGGTCTCGCGACTCTCGACCTCAAGGGTACTAAGGGGCATCTGACCACGCTCGGCGGCCAGGGCGCGCAGCCCATCGAGCGAGGCATTAAAGGGGTCGATGTGCAAATGGGTATGGAACAGCTCGCGGTAGCGATGGCGCACCACCGGCCCCGGCGCGCGAGGAAGCAACGCAGTCACCAGCTGAGTGGTTTCCTCGATCAGCGCGTCTAAGTCAAAGCCAGGGCGATACCATTCGAGCATGGTGAATTCGATGTTATGACGTGCGCCCACTTCACCGTCGCGAAAGCTGCGCGCCAGCTGAAAGATTGGCCCTGAGCCTGCCGCCAACAGCCGCTTCATGTGAAATTCTGGCGAGGTTTGCAGCCATAATCGGCGCTGCCCCCGTTCGGTGCGCGCCTGGGTCGATAGCGACACCAGGTGAACGTCGGTGCTGCCGCCACGGCCGAGGACCGGCGTTTCCACCTCCAGCACGTCCCGCGCATGAAAGAAGGCGCGTGCCTTGGCGAGCAGACGCGCGCGCTGGCGCAGCGTCTCGATGCTGGCCGTTGGCTGCCAATTGGTCGTCATACGTGATCCCTTGAATACCTACGTTTTTATCCCATGCAAAAAGCCACGCGGAGCAAGCGTGGCTTTTTATACATCTTATACGTTTTATACGTCGTTTAGATCGACGCGCACTAGCACGCGCTATGGCGTTTAACAGCGGCGCGTTTGAGTGCGCGAAACGGCGCCTTAGGCGCGCGAAACGTATTCGCCGCTGCGGGTATCGATCTTCAACACTTCACCCTGGTTGATGAACAAAGGTACGCGTACCACCGCACCAGAGGAGAGCGTTGCAGGCTTGGAGCCGCCCTGAGCGGTGTCACCCTTGAGGCCCGGGTCGGTCTCGACCACTTCGAGCTCGATGAAGTTCGGCGCCGATACGGAGATGGCGTTGTCGTTCCACAGCGTGACGGTGTAGGGCACCTGCTCTTTTAGCCACTTCTCGGTGTCGCCGAGAGCCTTTTTCTCCACCGCGTACTGCTCGAAGGAGCCATCGGTCTTCATGAAGTGCCACATTTCGCCGTCGGTGTAGAGGTACTCCATCTCCAAATCCATGACGTCAGCGCCTTCAAGCGACTCACCAGACTTGAAGGTACGCTCCCAGACGCGGCCGGTCATCAGGTTACGCAGTTTAACGCGGTTGAACGCCTGACCCTTGCCGGGTTTGACGTACTCGTTTTCGACGATGGCACAAGGGTCGCCATCGAGCATTACCTTTAAACCGCCCTTGAATTCGTTGGTAGAATAGTTAGCCATGTTGCCTCTCTCATGATGCGTTTTACAAAGCGTGCGCTTCGCCTACCGCTGGGTGCGGCGAATGATAACCCGAAGGAGCACTTTTTTGCAGGAGAACATGATGGACACCGTCGAGCAACCAACGCCCCTGCGCTGGGCCGCGCCCGACGTCGCTTGGCAGCGCCAGCTCTCTCAGGCAATCCGTGATCCTGATACCCTAATCAAGCGCCTGGGGCTACCCGCCCAGGCGCTACGCGGCGCGCGCGACGGTCATGCGCTGTTTAGCATCTGCGTGCCGGAAGCCTACCTTGCGCGCATGGCCCCAGGCGAGCCCAACGACCCGCTTTTGCGCCAAGTGCTGCCGCAGGGTGCCGAAACCGACGTCACCCCGGGCTACGTCAACGACCCCTTGGAGGAGGCCGAGCATCGCCCGGCACCAGGGCTGATTCATAAATACGCCGGACGCGTACTGCTCATCGCAAGCCCCAACTGCGCCATCAACTGCCGCTACTGCTTTCGCCGCCACTTCCCCTATGGCGATAACTCACCCTCGCGCGCCCAGTGGCAGCAGGCACTCGATTACCTGCGCAATGACACAAGCCTGATTGAAGCAATCCTCTCTGGTGGCGACCCGCTGGCCGCCAATGATCGTCAGCTCGCTTGGCTCGTCGAGCAGCTTGGCGCCATTCCACACCTCAAGCGCCTGCGCATCCACACCCGCTTGCCGGTGGTGATCCCCGACCGCATCGATGCCAATCTGCTCGCCTGGCTTGGCGCAACGCGGTTGCAGAAGGTGATGGTGCTTCACATCAACCACGCCAACGAAATCGACGACGCCGTCATTAACGCCTGCGCGCGGCTCAAACAAGCCGGCGTGACGCTACTCAACCAGAGCGTGCTGCTGCGCGACGTGAACGACGACGCCGCAACGCTTGCCACCCTCTCCGAGCGGCTCTTCGAGGCGGGCGTGCTGCCCTACTACCTCCACGTGCTCGACCCGGTCCAGGGGGCTGCCCACTTCGACGTTCCCGATAGTGAAGCACGCACGCTGATCGCCACGCTGCGCCAACACCTACCCGGCTTTTTGATGCCCCGACTGGTCAGAGAGATCCCGGGCGAAGCGAGCAAGACGCCGCTGTGAAGTAAGGCGATACAGGCGCTTGACCGGCAGTAGCCGTAGTAATAGCCATAACAACGGTGTCACGACCCAGCGCCAGATAAACCGCACGGCGACCAACAGCGGCAGCAGAACGATCAGCCAGACGGCGAACTGCCCCACCCACGTGGGCAGCCCAAGCCACTTGGCCACGTTGACGCCCAAGGCGCTGATCAACGATGGATGACGAACGATGACGTAAGCGGTGGCGGTGAGAGCGGCGAACTTGGCGGCACGCGGGAGTGTTGCAAACCGCGTACCTGCGGCCAGCAGGCCTTGGCGCACCCCGGTGCGTGCGCCTTGGGCTTCGACGCTGCCCACTCGTGCCCCACGCGCCAGCCGTCCGGCGCGCAGCACCTTGACGCTACTGGCTACGAGCAGCAAATCGACCCCAGCCCAGCCGACATCCGCCGCTCCAATGGCCTCATCGCGGCGCCACTGACTCTCGAGGTTGCGCACGCCGCTAGTAAAGAAGTCGCCCACGCCCGCCACCACACGCTCGCTCTGCAGCCAGTGGATATCGCCGTCGGCATCGCGCACGAACTGATGGAGCAGCGCATGCCCCTCCTCAGCAACCAGCGCAATGCCCATGAGCCCGCGCTGATCCGGCCCCCAGGCGCTGATATCGCTATTTTGTCCCTCGTCGCCTTCGTGGCTTTCGGCTGGGGTATCGCGCCACCAGCGGCTGGCCTCTTGGTAGCGCTCGCTCAGCCAATGCCGGGCGCGCAGCGTCGCCACATCGTGTGCGCGGTAGTAGGCAATGGGCAGCATGACGTCGGGGCCGAACCGGGCCAAAATCTCCTGAAACTCGGGCAGGTAGCCGTAGGCGAGTAGCACCTCGCGTGCAGCCTCGCCATAGCGCGAGAGCGCTAAGTGCGCACTCATCCACAGCGCAGGCTCATCGGCGTAATGCAGAAAGAGCCCGTTGATAGCCACGCTCTCGCTATGCAGCGACGCCTCGATGGCGGGCAGCACGCGCTGGCCTTCCAAGCGCACCACACGCGTCTCGAACGCCTCACTCGACGCCAGCGCCGCTAAAGTGCCCGCCATCGCCACGGCGAGCACCACGATGATTTGACCTAGTCGCATATAAGTTCTCAAGCGGATAAAGGTGGACATTCACACTAAGGTAACCACGGGCTTGCAGCGGGCAGATTCTCGGCGAAGTAGAGCTCCATCGCGATAGCGCTGCTCTCGTAACGCTCATCGCTTGCCAGCTGCAGTGCCTGAGCATAAATGGCGCTAGGGCTTTGCGTAATCACCAAATCCATTATCCCTTCGATGAGCATGGTACGCGTATCGGGCGTCAACCCATGACCAATGAAACAGATGTCGTCGCTGCGCTTTAACTCGCGTAGCGCGCGGCCAATGCCATCCGATGATCCACCAACGTTATAGATACCCACCAGATCGTCGTGCTGTTCGAGCAGCCGACAGGTATTGACGTAGTTTTCATCGCGATTGTCGTGCCCTTCTTGAGGGCCAATGACCGTTAGGTGAGGAAAGCTCTCTTCGATCAAGGCCAAAAACCCCATCTCTCTTTCCATATGGGCGCGGTAAGCGCGACTAGCGGCCACCAGTGCAAGCTTGCCTCTAGGGGCGCGGTAAGCGCGACTAGCGGCCACCAGTGCAAGCTTGCCTCTAGGGGCGCGGCAAAAACGCCCCATCACTTTGGCTGCCGTTCGTCCTGCAGCAAAGTTATCGATACCGATATAGGCGTGCCGATTCGATGTCGGAAGATCGGAGATCACGGTGATCACCCGTTTTCCAGCATGGACCAGCTCATCGATGACCTGACGCACTTTGGGGTGTTCGATCGCCATGAAGACGATGACATCCGACGTTTTTCCATAGCGTCGCAGTGCGCGCACGAGCGCATCGGGGTTAAAGCTTTCAATGAAGTGGCTACGCACTTTGATGGGCTCTACCGACTGCTCGGCTAACGCCCTGACATAGACATTGAGTCCCGTCAGATAGGGATTCGTCCCTTGGGGAAGTAAAAAAACCACTTTGGAAAAGGCCGGGCCCAGGCGTCTATTCACTTCTGATTCGTCTAAATAGCCTATCTGAAGGGCCGCCTGTAGTACCCGATGCAGCGTGACCCTGCGCACGCCAGCTCGCCTATTCAAGACGCGATCGACGGTCGCCGTGGAGACGCCTGCAGCAGAGGCAATATCAGGAATCAATGGGCGCTTTACATCAAAAACCATCACGAATTCCTCATTGCTGAAAAGAGTGCTTCTGCCCTAGCCTTTCTACTCGTGGCAACGCTGCTAGTGGCTAAAGCCGCCTGCTGCAAAACAATAAAAAACAATCAACGTCAGGAGCACAACAATGCTAGTTAAACTAGTCCGCAATAGCCATCTCGCCTTAGTGGCGACTACCTTCGCCCTATGCGTAGGCCAAGCCACCGCTCAAGAAGTCACGCTTCGCTATGGGCATATGCACACACCAAACTCGATTGCCGGTATGCAGGCCGAATGGCTAGCTGAGGCCATCGAAGAGAAAACCAATGGCGCCGTGGCCGTTGAGATCTATCCCAACTCCCAATTAGGTCGTCTACAAGAACTCGCCGAGGCCGTATCGACAGGTTCCGTCGCCCTTTCGCACAATACGGCAGGCGCCATCGGCTCGCTCTATGCCCCCTTCGCCGCTTTCGATACGCCTTATCTCTATCGCGATGTCGACCATCTCATGGCCGTCATGGATGTCGACTCTCCCGTCATGGCGCCTCTGAACGAGGAGCTGGCCGCTGCCTCTGGCGTGCGGCTGCTTTATGCCTTCTATTTCGGCACCCGGCACCTGACGGCCAATCAGGCAATCCATTCGCCCGATGATCTCTCAGGCGTCAAGATCCGCTCGATCCCCTTCCCCATCTATATGGCGACGGTAGAGGGCATGGGCGCCATTCCGGTTCCCGTCGATTGGTCCGAAGTGCCAACGGCGCTGGCAACTGGCGTGGTCGAAGGCCAGGAGAATCCCGTCAACGTCGTGGTCAGCGCCAAACTTAGCGACGTGCAGAGCCACTTGATGCTGACGGGCCACATCAGTGCTGCTCAGGTCATCGTCATCAATGACGATACATGGCAGTCCTTGTCGCCTGAGAATCAAGCAGCGATTGCGGAGGCGGCCTTGGAAGTTCGTCAGCGTGCAACCGACGCCATGCTGGAGGCCGAAGCGAGCGATTTGGCTCAGCTAGCAGAGGCAGGCATGCAGATCGTTGGGCCGGAAGAGGGATTGGACGTCGAGGCTTTTCGCACCCGGGTACAAGCGCGCATCCAAGAAGAGTTCGATGATCAATACGGTGAGCTCTACCAACTGATCGCAGAAACAGATTAAGCCATGTCTGCTCAACACTTCTCGCTAGGTCGGCGGCTAGGTCAGCTGACGGAGCTTTGTGTCGGTGTGGCGATGTGCTTACTGATCGCCATTACCGTCCTGGTCGTTGCCCAAGTAGTCGCCCGCAACCTCTTTAGCATCGGTCTGCCCTGGGCAGACGAGGCGTCGCGCTTCACGGGTATCGCCATGGTGTATCTCGCAACGCCCTACCTGCTCTTTCATGGCCAGCACGTCGCGGTCACGATGTTAAGTGACGCCATGACGGGTATGAAACGAAGTTGCTGCCTCGTTCTCGCTGAACTGGCAACGCTTGGGTTTTGCGCGCTGACGCTTTACGGCTTTTATCGCTTCCTACTGCGGGCAGGGCGCTTTGCCTCGCCTGCTCTGGGGCTTCCCAACCTGTGGATCTACATGCCAGCACTCGTAAGCATTGCCTTGCTCGCGCTGGTATCGCTTTATCGACTAGGACGACTGGCACAGCGGAGGGCCTTGGCATGACCCTGACGCTACTGTTGATCTTTGCTGCAGGCTTACTATTAGGCGCGCCCGTCGCGGTCAGTCTTGGCCTATCAGCAGGGGCGGTGATATTTCTCTATGACCTGCCCTTCACGGTCATGGCACAGCGCGCCATCAACACGCTCGATAGTACGCCGCTGCTAGCGGTACCGCTGTTCATTTTGGCAGCGTCGTTACTCGGGGCTACCGGCGTCACCACGCATCTATTCGAGCTGATGCGAATGGTCGTTGGCCGTATCCGCGGCGGTATGGCGCATGTGAATGTGCTCACCAGCCTGATTTTTTCGGGTATGTCCGGCGCCGCCCTGGCGGATATAGGGGCGTTGGGCGGCATTCAAATTCGTCAAATGGCGCAGCAGGGGTATACCCAGCGGTTTGCGGCGGGCCTCACCATTGCCGCGGCGACCATAGGGCCGATTTTTCCACCCTCGATCCCGTTGATCATCTTTGCCACGGCAGCTGAAGTCTCCACCATTCGTGCGCTGCTGGCAGGTGTCGTTCCTGCCATCGTGATCGCTGTGGCGTTGATGGTTCAAATCGCCGTCATGGCCAAGTACTACCAACTACCCCGCGACGACGTACAGCCCAGTGCACGCGCGCTGGGTCGAAAGACGCTGATCTCGTTGCCTGCGCTACTTGCCCCGGTGCTTCTGGTCGGCGGCATGGTCAGCGGCTATTTCGGGCCGACGGAAGCAGCAGGCATGACCACAGCCTATGCCGTTCTCATTGGTATCGTCATCTATCGCTCATTGACGCTGAGAGCGTTTTTGAGCTGTACCCGCGAGACCGTACTGTCGACGGCCAACGTACTGTTCGTGGTCGCCTCGGCTGCGTTATTTGCTTGGGTGCTCACCATGGACAGGATTCCTGCGCACGCTGGCGAGTGGCTTCTCGGCATCTCGGATAACCCTCTCGTCCTTCTGCTGCTGTTGAATCTGCTCCTTTTGGTCGTCGGCATGTTCTTGGAGGCGATCGTCGCCATCCTGATCATCGCGCCCATCGTGACGCCAGCACTACTGCAAGCGGGCGTTCCTCCCGAACAGCTGGGCGTGGTGTTCGTACTCAACTTGATGCTCGGGCTTTTGACACCGCCGGTCGGCATGAGTCTCTACATGGTATCGATCATCACCAAAATGCCGCTCTCTTCGATCATTCGCGGCGTCGCACCTTTCTACCTCTCACTCTTTGCAGCCTTGGCACTGGTAACGCTGGTACCGGCCTTATCCACTTGGCTGCCAAACCTCGTCATGTAGGAAACGTCATGAGCCAATATCTTGGAGCTATTCGTCAGTTGGGCTACGTGGTCACCGATATCGAAGAGGCCATGGCCTACTGGACCGATGTCATGGGGGTGGGACCTTTTTTCTACAATCCGCGTGTCCCCATAGAAAACTATACCTACGAGGGCGAACACTACGAGGTACATAACTCGGTG
This sequence comes from Halomonas dongshanensis, assembly GCF_024790395.1. Lineage (GTDB taxonomy): Bacteria > Pseudomonadota > Gammaproteobacteria > Pseudomonadales > Halomonadaceae > Vreelandella > Vreelandella dongshanensis. The sequence goes on along the minus strand of NZ_JAJISC010000005.1, from coordinate 83,856 downwards.
GCGCTGGCCAACTCAGGGTTCATCCAAGTGGAGCTGATCCAAACACGTAACGATGCGCCCTCCATGTACCGCGATTTTCTCCGGGCAGGTAATACGGGGCTGCAGCACGTTGCCTTTTGGACCAACGACTACGATAGCGACCTTGCCGCCATGCAGGCGCGCGGTTATCGCGTGAAGATGAGCGGCGAAGTCGGGGTCAACGGTCGGTTCGCCTATTTCGATCGTGAATACCATCCCGGAACCGTGATCGAGCTTTCCGAGGTGCTGGGCCCTAAAGGCCAGATGTTTCGTACGATTCGCGAAGCATCCGAAAATTGGGATGGCCGTGATCCCGTACGGCCTTTCCCGAGTTTGAGCGAGACCGCCCTATGATTCACGCCACCTATCGAATCGAAACCCCGCTCGATCCCGCTCGGGTTGCCGCCATGATGGCGGGTGAGCAGAGCTCGGGCACCTTCGTCAAAGTCCAGGGAGAGACCGACGCCATTAATGCACGCTTCGGCGCTCGGGTGGTCGGTGTGGAAGTACTAGAGGAGGCGGATACGCCAAGCCTTTCAAGCGCTTATTTGGAGCGCAAAGGCGCCAAGGGCCCCTGGCGACGCGCGAGCGTCGAGATCGCTTATCCCGAGGACAACGTGGGCGTCAATCTGCCTAACTTGGCTGCGGTCGTGGCGGGCAATCTGTTCGACCTCGGCGAACTGACGGGCCTGCGCTTGATGTCGCTTGAACTGCGCCCCGAGTATCGAGATCGCTACTTGCGACCGGCACACGGCATCGAAGGGACACGCAAGGCCGTAGGTGTCTTCGAACGGCCGCTCTTCGGCACCATCTTGAAGCCGAACATCGGCATGAGCCCCAATGAAACGGCCGATCTCGTCGAAAAGCTGTGCGAGGCAGGCGTCGATTTCATCAAGGATGACGAAATTGCGGGTAATCACCCCTACGCGCCTGTCGAAGCGCGCGTCAGCGCAGTCATGCAGCGCGTTAGAGCGTTTCGCGAGCGCAGCGGGCGTAACGTCATGGTCGCCTTCAACATAACCGACGAGCTGGATGCCATGCGCCGCCATGCCGATCACGTTCAAGCCGAGGGTGGCAGCTGCGTCATGGCAAGCCTCAACTGGTGTGGGCTCTCGGCCTTGCAGAGCCTTCGCGCCTCTACTCCGCTGGTCATTCACGGCCATCGAAACGGCTTTGGGGCTTTCGCCCGCCACCCAGCGTTGGGTATCGATTTTGCTGCGTATCAAACGCTGTATCGTCTGGCAGGAATCGATCACCTGCACGTGCATGGCATGGGGGGAAAGTTCGCTGACGCAACCGAGGAGGTGGTTGAAGCAGCAAAATTGTCGCTCACCACACTGGGTAGCCAGGACGATCGCGTCATGCCCGTATTCTCCTCGGGCCAGTGGGCAGGCACCCTGCCGCTTACCTACGATAAGCTACAGCGCCATGACTTCATGTTTCTGGCGGGCGGCGGCATTCTCGCCCACCCAGATGGCCCAGCTGCGGGCGTCGCCAGTCTCAAGGAGGCGTGGCAAAGCATCGAAGCGGGAACACCCCTTGCGCGTTCGAATCGCCCGGCACTCGCCTCGGCCCTCGACTTTTTCGGCGGGCGCTAGGCATGCGCTACGTCTTCATCGCCGATGACTTCACCGGTGCCTCCGACTGCTTGGCCACACTACGCTGCGCGGGCGTAAAAACGCGCCTGTACCTGGAGGTGCCGTCACCAGAAGAGGTGGCAGACCTCGATGCCTTTGGCATCGCCACTGCCGCACGTAGCATGAACCGGCCTGCCTTGATCGAAGAAATGCAGCGTATCGCGCAGCAGTTGGTGCACCACAAGCCCAAGATCGTGCACCTAAAGGTATGCTCGACGTTCGACAGTAGCGTCGAGGTCGGCAACATCGCGACCGCCATGCAGGCGCTTACCGAGATACTCGAGCCTGCCACTACGTGTATCGTGGGCGGCCAACCTAGCCTTGGGCGTTACTGCATCTTCGGCAATCTGTTTGCCAAAGGGAGCGATGGCTCAACCTATCGCATCGACCGTCACCCGGTCATGCGTAGACACCCCGTCACCCCCATGAGTGAAGCCGACCTGCGCCGCCACTTCGAGGCCATGGGCCTTGCCGATGTAGCGCTACTCGACAGACCCTCGCTTTACGCAAGTGATGGCCTGCCTACTACACCGCTACTGTGCGATGTACTCGAAGAGAGTGATCTCGCGCGTATTGGCGAGCGCTTTCGTCAGGCACCGCTGCCGCAGCTGTGGGTGGGCGCCAGTAGCGTTGCCCAGGCCCTTCATCCCCACCGACAGACCATCGACCGCCCCCGGCACCTACCCGGCCCACTGCTGATCTTTGCCGGAAGCCGATCAGCGGTAACGGCAACGCAGGTGGCCGCCTCACGCCATATGACCAAGATAGCGATGGGCGTAAAGGAGCTCACGGCGCAGCCACGCGCCCTGTATGATCGCATTCTATCGCCACTGGAGCAGGGTAAAGCCGTGCTTGCCGTGCTCGATGACGATGCCACCCACGGCTTCACCCCTCTGGACGTAGCCCAGCACTGCGCCCAGCTCATTGCCTCATTCGTCGGTTCAGGGCGTATCGGTACGCTACTGATCGCGGGAGGCGACACCTCGAGCCTAGCTCTTGACGAACTGCGCCCACAAAGCATCGACTACCTCGGGCCGTTCCAGCCCGGCGTACCGATTTGTATCGCCAACGTTGCCAATCTCGCCCCACTCCCCATCATCATGAAGGGAGGGCAAATGGGGACAACTCATCTCTTTGATGAAGTGCTGGCCCTGACCCACGCCCCCCCTTCTTAGCCCTGCGTATCGTGGTCTATACATGGCCCTTATGGTTTACGGTGTCTTACCTACAAACGTCCCCCCGCTCGTGCGGCGGGCCACATGACGCTGGCGTGGATGTTTAATCGTCATAGCACACTCTACTCAGCACGTTGAACCCACCCTCCTCGGCGCCAGCGTTAAGAGGCTCCTCTTGGGCAGTAACATGATTTTTCTTCGTGCCATCGTGCCATGCCAAGGCAGTCATAAGAAGGTAGATATCTGCATAAGTATTGATCAAAACAGTCAATATACTGATCTTTTATTTGAATAAAAAAATCAATAAAAGAGAATACACTTATTCCATTTTAACAAGGATCCAACAAACTACTGTTAAATATAGGATAAAAACAAAAAAAACGTTAAACTTTAGTATTATAACCAAAAGTACAAATGCGCGTTTCGATCATTTAAGCCACATTACATCGGCCAGCAAGCCGTCCTATGGGCAGCGCTGCATACAACAAAAATGGAGAAAACCATGAACGACATAACGTTCGGCGCGAAGCCCATCTTGTTTTTTGTCCTGCATAGCGGCGATCGATATTCAAACGCCGACGTACACGTTACGTCAGCGTGATCAGACCTGCGCGCCACACACGTTTTGATGCCCCATCGAAGGGCACGGGAGGTAACATGAAACAGTTCAAGAACGCCGCTCTGGCTGCCATTCTCGCAGCCGCCCCCATGGCCGCCTGGGCGCAAGATTCCACGGTGCGCATCATTTCGCAGGACCCCGGCACGGGCTGGTACGCCTACGGCTCTGCCGTGGGCGAGATCATCAATAAGTCGGAAGGCGAGATCAATCTAAGCGCCGACGTGCTGCCGCGCGGTGGCGGCATGATGAACCCTCTAGCCGTTGGTCAAGGCTCGGCCGATATGGGTTTCGCGACCGCCAGCGCCGCCCTTTGGGCGCGTGACGGCATTGGCGAAGAGTTCGAAGGCCGCGCGGCGGAAAATCTGCGTGCCCTAGTGGGTGGTCTTCAGGCCACCTATACCACCGTCGTTGCCCGCCGCGCCTACGTCGAGCGTTCAGGCCTTACCACGTTCGATGACATGGTCAACGCCGACAATCCTCCTCGCTTCGTGCTCAAGCCGACAGGGTCACAGGTGCCGATTCTTGCCGATCATATGTTTGAAGCCCTCGGCACTAGCCTGGACGAGATGCGCGAGCGCGGTGCGATCAACCAGATCAGTACCGCCCAAATCGCTCAGATGATGCGCGACGGCACCGCCGACGTCTATATCGAGAACGCGCCGTTGGGCCAGGCGACCATGCAAGAGCTTGCTCTAACTGCCGACTTGGCTTTCGTGCCGATGTCCGATGCCGTGCTCGATCACATGACAGAGGTGGGCGTGCCGCGCATCACCCTGCCCGAGGGTAGCTATCCTGGCATGGAGGGTGATTATGCCTCATCGAACACGCCCACCATCTTGATCGCCACCACCGACATGGACGATGACGTCGCCTACCAGATCACCAAAGCGCTGGTCGAAGCCCGCGACGAACTGGCCGAGGCCTTCCCGCCGCTGGCCGACTGGGACCCTGAAGCAGGGGCGCAGGCCGATCAAGCCGTTCTCGAACTCCACCCAGGCGCTGCCCGCTACTACCGCGAACGCGGCTGGATCGAGTAAATCAACCTACGTTTTCTAGCAACACACGTCATTGCGCCGCCGCAGATTACTACGGCGGCGTAAAGCCATCATTACGGCGATCAATCCCGAGGTACGCGTCTTGAAACCGTCCAATCTGCTCACCTTCCCCATGCTGCTTCGCGTCATTCAGATAGGACTCTCCTTTACTTACGTCGTCTATCTACTTCGCCACTTCTTCAACCCATCGTCACCGCTGGCCTCGGTGACGTTTCACGTGTACATGTCCGTGGCGTTGGTGTTTGCCTTCAACCCGCTAGCCTGGCAGGGCGTAAAGCGCTGGTTGGGGCACGCCATCGATCTAGGCGGCATTGCGCTGTCGCTCTCGTTCGTGTGGATCTATCACAACGAGATACGCCGCTTAGAGCGTCATCTCGAAATGATCGATCCGGTGCTTACCGTGGATATGTTTTTACACGTCGCCGGGCTGATCCTGATCTTCGAAGCCGTGCGACGCGCCGTCGGCTGGTCACTTTTGGCCGTCGTGCTGGCTTTTCTCGGCTACGCCTACTTCGGCGGCTATTTCCCCGGCTGGATGGCCTTCCCCGGTTTTTCGCTCGCAACGATGACCGAGCTCATCAGCATGAAGACCGATGGCATCTTCGGCGTCACTGCCACGGCGGCCATTAACTTCGTGTTCTATTTCGTGCTTTTCGGCACGGTGTTCACCTTCACCGGCGGCGGGGCGCTGTTCATCGATCTCGCCATGCGAATGACGGCGCGCCTCAAAGGTGGTGCTGCCAAAATGTCACTGGTCGGTTCGGCACTTTTCGGCATGGTATCGGGCTCGGCCATCGCCAACACCACTTCCACCGGCGTGCTGACCATCCCAATCATGAACCGCGCGGGATATTCCAAAGACCAAGCCGCTGCCACCGAAGCCATCGCCTCGACGGGCGGACAGCTCATGCCGCCCATCATGGGGGTGGCCGCCTTCGTCATGGCGGATCTATTGGGCATTCCTTACGGCACTATCGCTGCGGCCGCGCTGATTCCCTCGGCGGCCTTCTACTTCGCCCTCTACGTCATCGTCGATCTACGCGCCCGCCGCTTCGGTATCGGCAACGTTCCGCCAGAGCTTCTTGATATCGACCCGGTCATGCCGCGTGCGCATCTTCTGGTCTCGCCCATCGCCATGATCGTGTGCTTGATCATCGGCTACTCGGCGCCCTATGCGGCACTCGTGGGCACCGTTACAGCGCTGATCATGCCGCTTCTGCGCAAATCGACCCGCTATGACCTGCGCCAGCTGTTCGATGCGGTACTGGATACGGCCAAGCAGATGGCCTGGATTTCGGCACCGCTAGCGGCCGTGGGCGTGGTAATGGTCGTGGCGACCCAGTCGAACCTGGCGCTGAAGTTCGTCAGCCTGCTCTCGGATGCCGGCACGGGACAGCTTTATCTTTCACTGCTGTTGGTCATCGTGGGCTGCATCATCATGGGCATGGGACTACCGACGGTGGCGGCCTACATCATCGGCTCGCTGGTGTTCGTACCTGCGCTTGTGGACTTGGGCGTAGATCGCTTGGCAGCCAACCTCTTCGTGCTCTACTACTGCGTTCTATCGATGGTCACGCCACCGGTGGCGCTGTGCTCCTACGCCGCAGCCGGGATCGCCAACTCCGATGCCAACAAGACCGGGCTTCTCGCCTTTGCCTATTCGTTGGTGATCTTCATCGTTCCCTTCGGCTTCATCAACGACCCCCACGTACTGTGGCAAGGCACCGCTATGCAAATCGCTGTGGGTGCAGCAGGTATGCTGCTGGCGACCTTCTCTTGGGCGGTGTTCTTGATGGGATGGATGAACGGCAAGCTCTCGTGGCTAGAACGCGGCGTCTTCCTGGTCATTAGCCTCGCCCTGATTCTATCGCCGACGCTCTCCACGGTATGGGACATCAGCGTAATCGCCGCCGTGGGGCTACTGCTCTGGTGCTTCACTCTACGCCCGCGCCTGGTGCCGGTGCGAGCCTGACGAGGCCGCCCGAGGGCCTCTTAAAACCGTATTTAGAGGAAAGAAGATGAAGCGAGATTTTGCTCAACGCCTGCGTAATCGAGAGCGCATCCTGGGCTATTGGACGCAGCTGCCGGTACCCGCCGTTCAAGAGCGCGTGGCCCGCCACGGCTGGGACTATGTCTGTTTCGATGCCCAACACGGCTTTCACGATCCGCATGCTCTGCTCAATGGGTTGATCGCCATCGATGCAGGCGCGGCACTCGGGGGCAATCGCTGTGCGGGGCTAGTGCGCGTCGCCTCGAACGATGGCCACTTGATCGGCATGGCGCTGGACGCGGGAGCGCAAGGTGTGATCGTACCGATGATCGAATCGGTCGACGATGCCCGCCGTGCAGTAGCGTTCTGCCGTTACGCGCCCGCAGGCAATCGCAGCTATGGCCCCATGCGCGCGGGGCTGCGTTCGGGCCCGCGCAGCGCCGATATGAACGATGAAATCGCCTGCATCATCATGATCGAAACCGTAAGCGCGCTCGAGTGCATCGATGAGATCGCAGCGCTCGACGGCGTCGACGGTATCTATGTCGGCCCCGCCGATCTGATGCTGGCACTGGGCGGTGAAACCGCCGCCGATCCGGCTAAGAAAGAGGTGTTCGAGCGCGCTCTGGCCCGTGTTCATAAGGCCTGTGCTAGCGCCGGTATCGCAGCTGGCATTCATACCATGGCAGGCGATATCGCCAACGCCCGCTTGGCCGAAGGGTTCACCTTCGCCACCGTCTCCTCTGACCTGAACCACCTAGACGCCGCCGCTGCCGCACATTTGAAGGCAGCGCAGCGATAAACAAATTGGCGGAGCCCCTAACGGCCCCGCTCAATGCGGGGCTTTTGGTTTCAATTAGCTCGCTAGCAGGAGGCTTTGGTGCGCGTCAAAGTAAGCAATATAAGGCTCTTCGTTTTTCTCAAAGCGACGCCCCTGCACAGACCGTTAGCGTCTGTCCGGTAATAGAACGAGCATTATCACTGAGCAAAAAGCCTACGCTAGCAGCGATCTCCTCAGGCTCGATAAAGCGCCCCATTGGAGGAAGCTTCGGTGCCACGCCAGCCCTATTGGGGTCTTCCAGCATTGGGGTGCGCGTTGCGCCCGGCGCTATCAAATTAACGGTGATTTGTTGAGACACAAGCTCCATAGCCCAAGAGCGCACTAACCCTTGCTGTGCAGCTTTTGAGGCAGCGTAGGCGCATTTACCCAGTGCTCCCTGCTGGGTCCGGCTACCTATGAGTATGATTCGTTTCAATGGAGCGTCGTCACCCAAAAGCTTCTTTAAAAGCAATGCAGGTGCATCGACGTGAAGCCGCCACATCTGTTCGGTGAGCGCATGTTCGTAAGCATTGATATCGCCCGTGTGCATAACGCCAGCAGCATGCACAAAGGCATCAAAGTCACTCGCCTCAAGATCAAGAGGCGTCGTTGCCAGCGCCCCTAGGTCAACGCTCATCCAGTGGAACCACTCACTTTTAATCGGTGGTTCACGACGTGATAACCCAGTAACTTCGAAACCTTGCTCCAAAAGATAACGGCATATCTCTAAGCCGATGCCAGAACTGCACCCCGTCACTAATGCATGCATTGACCATCCTCCTTCTTGATTTCTTAGCATGGCGCCAGACACCGCTAGCACAACGTTATTGCGCCAAGTCAGCATTGACTTTAAGTACTGCATCAAACAACAAAGACTGATTTGATCAAAAATAATGATCGATGCAAATAATATTTTATTTAATGAGCATGCTAATTTACTTATAGAGAACCTAACAATGGTAGCAAGAAAAAACACACAAGACATAAAAAAACATAAAATCAATAATTTAATAAAAAAACATAGCCTTTTGTATCATCTACTTTGGTATATCGTACAAAAGTGCAAATGCACCGACTGATCATTTCGATCATTTTATAGTTAGCATAAGCACCCATGAACAGAGATTCATAAACGGCTATCACGCTTTCACCCCTCACCGATAACAAGAAAATCGGAGACTCACATGACAGCACTACACAGCTCCTTTGGAATACTTGTCGCCACGGCGTTGATTGCACCGGCAGCGGCTATGGCCGATTACCCAGACAGAGCCATAGAACTGATCATTCCCTTTGGCCAGGGTGGTGGTAACGACTTAGTAGGACGCGCTTTTTCCCAGTCACTATCAGAATATGCAGGCGTGGACGTACTTCCGGTGAACCGAACCGGCGGCAGCGGAGCGGTAGGCTTTCACGCAGCCTCTTCGGCACGTCCGGATGGCTATAACATCGCCATGATCAATAGCTCACTAGTGGGTAATCCACATATCATCAACGGCTTTCCCGCCAGCATCGACGACTTCACGCCCATCTGCCTGCTGTCCGCCGAACCGGTAGGTATCGTGGTCAGCGCCGATAGCGAAATCGAGACCCTGGCAGACTGGGTGGCTATCGCCCAAGAGGATCCAGACCGGCTTGCGCTTGGCTATACCTCCATTGGCGAGCTAATCGCGCTTTCGGCTGGAAATGTCACCGACACCGACCCAACGCTCATTCCCTACTCAGGCTCGGGTGATGCGATCACCGCCGTCATCGGTGGGCATGTGGATGGTGCCGTGGTATCGGATGCAGAAGCTTATTCGCAGGTTCAGGCAGATCAGATTCGCATGCTGGCCTTCTTCAGCGAGGAACGCTCCCAGAGCCTGCCAAATGTACCCACCTCTGCCGAAGAGGGTTATCCGCTTGATATTGGGCTATTCCGCGCTATTGGCGCACCAGCAAATCTACCCGAAGAAGTTGAAAACTATTTGGTCGATGCCTGCACACATATCGCAGAGGACGAAACATTCAACGAGCGAATGAACCGTATTGGCTTCAACGTTCAATTGCGAACCGGCGACGACTTCAAGCAATGGCTGGCTCGACAAAACGACGCATTTGCTGCCGCTGCCGATCTACTAAAGCAATAAATCAAGACCCAGGGGGAGCGCTCGACAACGACTCGAATGCTCCCTCACTTTATAGGGATAGCGCTCAATGAAGTACCAAACCCTTAGATACCGGCTAAAAACCATCGAATTCTGGACTCTGGTCCTGCTGCTACTGGCGGGTAGCTTCTTTCTGATTCAAGCACTCAGCATGCCTTTAGAGATGCGTCGGACCATTGGTCCGGGGTTTATACCCACCATCGTATTAGTGGTTTTACTCACCTGCACACTGGTGGCACTAACCAAGCTCTTGTTTGATCAGCGACACAAGGTCTTTGCTAATTTTTCCGAAGGCTCCGAAGATGACACGACATTCAAAGTACTAATACAAGCCCTCGACGCGCAGCCAGGTCCGCGGATGACACTATCGAGCCATACCGGGCTCGGTCACTTCTCTGCTTTGAGCGTCACCAAGCGTAGCCATCCAGATACCTCACTGCTAGCCGCTTCCTCGCGAGCAACCCAAACCAATGCAGAGCTCGCCGCTCAAGAACATTTACAGGGTTTTGCACCGCTGAGCCTGCTCTACTTCGATGCTTTCATTCTAGCAGTGCGCAGCGAGGCGGCTAACACCCCTCGAGAAACGCTTTCGATCGGTTACGACGAACTACTCGAAGATACCGTCTTTCTGGAAAAGTTACGCGGCACCAACGGTTGTATTCCGGAAGCCAAACACTGGCAAGCCATGAACATGAAGGCCTTGCACAGCGCCCTGACCGAGGGCCGCGTGGACGCCGCACTTGCAGCCCGCTCTGAGCTCGAGGAGTTTTTACAGACGGGCGTTATCACGGTAGAAAAAACCTTCGATGGCAACGACGCCGAAGATGGCGGACTAATCTATGGCGAGTGGGCGGCCCTGTTCACGCCCATGCACCAGGGAGAAGGTGTTCGTCAAGCGCACGCCGGGCGGTTACGGGATGCCGCTCAAGCCTCGACCTTCACGGCGCAGCTAAAGCATGTACAGGTTCCCTGGCTCAACACCGACGGTGAAGAAGCACAAAAACTACTACAAGCACTCGCAACACAAGGCAGACAAGGTGTAACGGTTAAGGCAAGGCCAGCCCACGGACGTGCCTATGCAATTCCTATCACGTTGGCAGCAATCGCACTATTCCCCTTTTTAATGAACATCGTAGGCTTCATTACCACCTCTATTCTGGTCTCCTCGTTGATCATGGCGCTGCTGCGCGCTGAACTAAGCCTGGCTGGGCTTTTAAGAGTCGTCGCGATCAACGCAGCCATTGCAGTGAGCACTTATATGCTTTTTTACCACGTGTTCAGTATTCCTCTCCCCTTAGGATCGGTCTGGTAAGGAGCCCGGTATGTTCGAGCTATTGCTACAGGGGTTTGCATCCCTTCTGGATCCACTACTACTGTTACTGTTGGTCGGCGCGGTCGCTATCGGTATCGTGGTGGGCGCCATGCCAGGCATTTCGCCTTCACTGGGTGTGGCCATCGCCAGCCCGTTAACGTTTGTGTTCGATCCTTTCACCGGTATCAGCTGCTTGCTGGGTATCTATATCGGTGCCGTCTTTGGCGGCTCAATTCCAGCTACGGTAATCGGTATTCCCGGTTCGGCCATGGCTGTCACTACGGTGTTCGACGGCTATCCAATGGGGCGTAAGGGCCAAGCGGGACTGGCACTCGGTCTGAGCACCATATCGTCCTTCATCGGCGGAGTGCTGGCGTCACTCCTGCTGATATTGCTCGCCTATCCAATTTCTCAATTCGCGCTTTCACTCGGCCCTCGCGAATACTGCGCCATCGCGGTGCTTGCACTAATGGCCGTCGCCTCACTCTCCGGCGGATCATTTCTTAAGGGGGCGATTGCCTGCCTGATTGGACTCTTTCTCGCAACAGTTGGTCTGGACGAGATCAATGGCCAGCCACGCTTTACACAGGACATTCCCTATCTGATGGGAGGCATTCCGTTCATTGCAGTGATTATCGGCCTATTTGCTATTCCCGAGATCATGCAACGTTTCGAACGCATCTCTCACCGAAGCCAACCCATCGTTCAGGTTTCAAAGGTCATGCCGTCTTGGCCGCTATTACGCCGCCTAATCCCGGCCCAATTGCGCTCAACCGGTATCGGCACCATTGTAGGCGCAATCCCCGGTGCCGGCGCGGACGTTGCTTCGCTGATTTCTTATAGCCAGGGACGTAATATATCCAAATACCGTGAGCGCTTCGGGTCAGGAGAACCCGAAGGCATTGCCTGCTCGGAAACCGCCAACAGCGCCTCCGGTGTGGGCGCGCTCATCCCGCTTCTAACGCTAGGGCTTCCGGGTGGGGCAGTTACCGCAGTGATCATCGGCAGCTTCATGATTCACGGATTGCAGCCGGGACCACTGCTGATGCGTGACCATGCACCACTGGTTTATCAGTTCTTCGCTACAACCGTCATTGTTAATTTTATTGTGTTACTGATTGGCCTGCCTGGCGCAAAGCTTTTCTCGCGAGCCCTTCAGGTCAAGGAGAGCATTCTACTGCCGATCATTCTTCTGATCTGCATCATCGGAGCCTATGCGCTACGCAACAACCCTTGGGATATTTTGGTGATGCTCGGTGTTGGCGTATTTGGCTACTACCTTGCCAAAGCTGGCGTACCTCGAGCACCCATCGTCATCGGCATGACGCTTGGACCAATCATCGAAAACGAGATCGCTCGAGGCCTCTTGATCACCCGCGGCAACTACCTCGATTTTATCACGCCCATCAGCGCCATCATCTGGGCTATCGCCCTACTGCCACTTTACTGGCCGCTGCTGCGCTATGGCTTTCGCCGCTTTCGCCGTCGGCCAGACTCCACAACCAGTACTGCTGAACAACATTAAGGACACACTATGAGCGAAGTTATTGACAGGCCCAAGGTAGGTCAACTGCACACCGCCGTAATCGACGGCAGCCGTCAGGAAGCGTACCTGCCGACACCCTGCCTACAAAATCACGCCGCTTTTCTCCACGAAATCGACAATGGTGACCTGCTATGCGCCTGGTTCGGCGGCACTCAAGAGGGGGTACCGGATATATCGATTCACGTCGCTCGGTTAAAAAAAGGCGGCACACAATGGAGTAATCCGGTCAAGCTGTCTGATGACACCACCCGCTCGGAGCAAAATCCCGTTCTGTTTACTGCGCCCGATGGTGCACTCTGGCTTCTCTATACCGCTCAATTATCCGGTCATCAAAATACTGCCATCATTCGCCACCGTATCTCCCATGACGGCGGCGAAACCTGGAGCAAAACGAAAGATCTATTCGAAATGCCAGGGATTTTCATCCGCCAGCCGCCCGTTTTCACGCCCGACGGCAACTGGGTATTGCCGATATTTTTATGCCGCGTAGCCGAGGGCGAACGCTGGACAGGCAACGACGACATCAGCGCGGTGATGGTTTCGAAGGATGCCGGCCGTAGCTGGCATCAGCACGATGTGCCCAAAAGCGTTGGCTGTGTGCACATGAACATCCAGGCCCTCAAGGACGGATCTTTTATCGCGCTCTATCGTAGTCGCTGGGCAGACAACATTTATTTGAGCCGCTCAAAAGATGCAATTCACTGGAGTGAGCCGGAGCCAACCGAGCTTCCTAACAACAACTCATCTATCCAGTTCACCTGCCTGGACAACGGGCATTTGGCGTTAGTCTACAATCATCGGCGAGCCGACCCGAACGCTGAGCGACGCACATCGCTTTATGACGATATCGAGGACTCTGAAGATCACGGTGAGTTGGTCGATCAAACGAGCAAAGCTGATAAATCAGCCTTCTGGGGCGCACCGCGCGCTCCCATGACACTAGCCATCTCGACCGACGGTGGTCGAAGTTGGCCCATCCGGCGCGACCTCGAAATCGGCGATGGCTACTGCATGACCAATAACTCCGTTGACAAGAAAAATCGAGAATACTCCTATCCCACCATCATTCAGGGTCAGGATGGGAAGCTGCACATCGCTTTTACCTACTTTCGCCAACGCATCAAGTACGTTCGCGTAAGAGAAACATGGGCATACAACTAGCCGCTTCTTCCTCAAGCTTCTGCCCCGTCTAATGCGGGGCTTTTTTGTGAAGGTGATACCGCTAAGGGTTCCCCACAAGAAAAACGCCCTCTGCCGTAAAGAGCAGAGGGCGTGTTGCATGTTGCATCAACTAACGTTCGATATCAGTAACTAGAAGCGCTTCTCGTTCTCACAAATAAGATCATTTTGGTGCAGGCTTGTCAACGCTCGCCTCAGCCTGATGCGCTGAAGGCGGCTCAGCGTTGGCGCGTCCTGTGAGCACTTTCTCCATGCGATCGAGCTGCGCTTTGAGCTCACCGACGTCGTGGCGTAACGCTTGAAGTTCGACCTCCTCACCTTCGCCATGCTCACGTTCGAGTGCGGCACTCTCCTTTTGCATGACGTCCAGCACGATGCCGATCATCATGTTCAAAAACACGAAGGCGTTGAGGAAGATGAAAGTGAGAAAGTATATCCAGGCGTAGGGGAACTGCTCCATGGTGGGATACAGCACTGCCGTAGCCCAGCTCTCGAACGTGGCTACCTGAAAAAGCGTAAGCATGGCGAGGGCGATATTGCCCCATAGCTGTTCATCGACGGTATGGAATAAAAAGCTTCCGATGGCCGCGTAGATGTAGAAGATGATGAACATCAAAAGCGCCACGTAGCCCATGCGGGGGATCGATTTCACTAACGCGGCGAGCAGCATTTGCAGCTCGGGAATCATCGATACCAGGCGCAGCACCCGGAAGATGCGCAGAAGCCGCGCCAACAGCACCATTTCCGACTCATCCATGGGGATGAGGCTCGCCGTGACGATCAGAAAGTCGAAGACATTCCAGCCCTTCTTGAAGAAATCAATGAACTTGCGTTCTGCCGCCATGCGAATCAGTATTTCGACGAGGAAGAACAGCGTCACGCCGATATCCAGATAGCCAAGCCACTGCTCGAAGCGGCTGACCTCATCGTAGGTGCGCGCGCCGATGACCAGCGCCGACACCACGATGATGGCGATGACGATCATCTCGAAAATCTTGTTGCTACGCAGACGTTCGAATCGCGCCTGCCAGGTGTTGAAGGGCTCAGTCATGCACGCAGGGATCTCTAACAAGTGAGGTCGGGAGTATGGCGCTCTTTATACCAAAACTACACACCTGCCCGACAGGTGGTATCCTACTGTTTCGCTTGAAATAGACTTTCTTAGCATTGACTTCGCCCCGGCCACGTGACGGCATGCGGCCGGGCGTCGTCTGGATGACACTTTTTGGATGAAACCGTTCGTATGACACTGTTCGTATGACACCGCGCTGGATGAGCCTATGATACTGCCTTGGATAGCCCTACTGCCGTTGCTTGGGGTGTTGGCACCGCTGTTGACCGCCCAACGTAGACGCGCCCTGTGCTCGTTTGCCACGGCGGTGATTCCTGCGGCCGCCCTACTGCTGACACTGATGCAGGTGCCGGACCTGCTCGATGGCGCCACGCTGCGTTTTGCCGCCGCCTGGATGCCCGAACTAGGGCTCGAGCTCGCTTTTCGCCTGGACGGCCTGACGCTGCTGTTCAACCTGCTGATTCTCGGCATTGGGTTACTGGTGCTTCTCTATGCACACTTCTACCTTGCCGAAGAGGAGCCTGTGGGCCGCTTCTACGCCTACCTGATGCTGTTCATGGCATCGATGGTGGGCATCGCCATGTCCGACAACCTGATTCTGTTGTGGCTATTCTGGGAGTTGACCAGTCTATCGTCGTTTCTGCTGATCGGCTTCTGGTCGCACCGCAACGACGCCCGTAAAGGCGCGCGAATGGCGCTGACCGTGACAGGCGCGGGAGGGCTTGCACTGCTGGCGGGCCTGCTGCTGCTGGGCGACATGGCGGGCAGCTTCCGTATGGACGACGTGCTCGCGCGCGGTAGTCAGATCGTGGCCGACCCGCGCTATCCGATCATGCTGGTACTGGTGCTACTGGGTGCGTTCACCAAGTCGGCACAGTTCCCTTTCCACTTCTGGCTGCCCCACGCCATGGCCGCGCCTACGCCGGTATCGGCGTATCTGCACTCCGCCACCATGGTCAAGGCAGGTATCTTTCTCATGGCGCGGCTGCACCCGGCCATCGCCGGTAGCGAGCTGTGGAGCGTGGTGGTCTCGCTGATCGGTACGGTGACGCTGCTTTACGGTGCCTGGTTCGCCCTCTTCAAGACCGATCTCAAAGGCATTCTGGCCTTCTCTACGGTGAGTCATCTGGGCTTGATTACCGTACTGCTGGGTATCGGCAGCCCCATGGCCGTACTGGCCGCGCTATTCCATATTCTCAACCACGCCACCTTCAAGGCGGCGCTGTTCATGAGCGCGGGGATCATCGACCACGAAACGGGCACGCGCGAGCTCAAGCAGCTCGGCGCACTGCGCAAAACCATGCCGGTTACCGCCGTACTGAGCACGTTGGCAGCGGCCGCCATGGCGGGCGTGCCGCTGTTCAACGGCTTTCTCTCCAAGGAGATGTTCTTTACCGAAACGCTGGCCACTCCGGTGCTCGGTGGCATGAGCGCACTGCTGCCGATCTTGGCGGCGGTGGGCGGTATTCTCTCGGTGGCCTACTCGGTGCGCTTGGTGCACGCGGTCTTCTTCAAGCCCGCTCGCGAGGCACCGCCCAAAACGCCCCACGAGCCGCCGCACCTGATGCGCTTTCCGGTCGAGCTGCTGGTGGCGCTGTGTATCGTCGTCGGTCTTTTTCCGGGGCTTGTGGCAAGCGGCCTGCTCGATCTCGCCACCCAGGCGGTGCTTGGCGCCCCGCTCGATTTCCATTTGGCCCTATGGCATGGCTTCAACCTGCCGCTGGTGATGAGTATCGTGGCGTTCGTGGTGGGTATCGCGCTCTACTGGCGCCATGCCGAGCTGCGCCGTTTTACCCAAACGTTTGGCAGCGTCGACGCCATTCGTGGCTTTGATCGCCTGCTTGCCAAGCTCGGCTACGGCGCCGAAACGTTGATGGCCGCGTGGGACGGTAACTCGCTACAACGCTATGTTGGCTGGCTGCTTCTAGCCACGCTGCTGATGGGCGGCATAGGGCTTGCCCAAATCAGCGAACTGACAGGATCACTGGGTAACCAGCCCATCGATGGCGTAGTGCTCTTGGGGGCTGCCATGCTGATCTTTGGCGGCGTCGGCACCGCCGTCACTCACCGCTTTCGTTTGATTTCGCTGTTGATGCTGTCGGTGGTGGGGCTTTTCGTGGCCCTGACCTTCGCCCGCTTCTCGGCGCCCGATCTTGCCTTGACCCAGCTCTCGGTCGAGGTCGTCACCATGATTTTGCTGATGCTGGCGCTGTTCTTTTTGCCGCAGAAGACACCGCCGGAGTCGAGCCCCAAGCGCAACGTGCGTGATGTGTTCCTGGCCAGTGCGCTGGGGGCGGTGATCGCCAGCCTCAACTACGCCGTGCTCACGCGGGATACGGCGTCGATCTCGAGCTTCTTCATGGCCAACAGCATTCCGGGCGGTGGTGGCCATAACGTGGTCAACGTCATCCTGGTCGACTTCCGTGGCTTCGATACCCTAGGCGAGATCACCGTGCTGGCGCTGGCAGGGCTTGCCATCTTCAAGCTCTTGAATCGCCTACGTCTATTCATGCCGCACAGCGACGGCGAGGGCCGCGTTTGGTCGCCCGACCGTTACCCGGCGATTCTCACCTCCATTTCGCTGGCACTGCTGCCGTTGGCGCTGCTGGTGTCGGTGTTCATCTTCCTGCGCGGTCACAACGAACCGGGCGGCGGCTTCATCGCAGGCTTGATCACGGCGGTGGCGCTGATCCTGCTGTATATGTCACGCGGGGTCGAGTGGGCCCAACAGCGGCTCAACTTCCCCTTCCAGCCGGTGGCCGTCGTGGGAGTCGCCGTGGCCACGCTCACCGGCCTTGGCAGTTGGCTGTTTGGCTACCCCTTCCTGACCTCGGCGTTTAGCTACTTTAGCCTCCCGATAGTGGGCAAATTCGAGCTCGCCACGGCGCTGCTGTTCGATCTCGGCGTTTATCTTGCCGTGGTGGGCGCCACGCTGATGATCCTTGCCAACCTGGGCAAGGTGACCACGCCGCACCGGCCGGTCAGCGACGAGAAGAACGACGAAGACGAGGACGACACCACTTCGGCGACCAAGGAGCCCAGCTAATGGAAATGCTCTACTCGATCACCACCGGCGTGCTCAGCACCTGTGGTCTCTATCTCATCCTACGTGGGCGCACCTTCCCGGTCGTCGTGGGACTCACGCTGCTCTCCTACGCGGTGAACCTGTTTTTGTTCTCCATGGGCGGGCTCACCACCGACGGCGCAACCGTGGTGCATGGCAACGGTGAGGGCCACTACGCCGATCCACTTCCTCAGGCGCTGGTACTCACCGCCATCGTGATTGGCTTTGCCATGACCGCCTTCGTGGTCATTCTGGCCATGCGCGCACGCAGCGAAGTAGGCAACGACCACGTCGACGGTAAGAAGGAAGACCGCGAATGATGCAACACCTGATCATCTTCCCCATCGTCTTGCCGCTGGTGGCGGGCATTTTGTTGCTCTACCAGCGCCAGGGCCTAATTGGCTTCAAGCGCGCTTTAGGCGTTGCCGCCACGGCGCTTCTGGTCGTGGTCGCCGTTTTGCTGGTGCGCCAAGCCAGCAGCGGCGACGTGCTCTACTACGCCCTGGGCGACTGGCAGCCGCCCTTTGGGATCGTTTTGGTGCTCGATCGTCTTTCGGCGCTGATGCTTCTGATCACCTCATTGCTCGCCCTCGGCGCGGTGGTGTTTGCCTGCGCCGGTGACGACGAAAAAGGCAGCAACTTCCACGGGCTTTTTCAGTGGCAGCTTTTAGGCATCAACGGCGCCTTTTTGACCGGTGACCTGTTCAACCTTTTCGTCTTCTTCGAGGTGCTGCTGCTCGCCTCCTACGCCCTGCTGCTGCACGGCGGCGGCAAGGCGCGCATTCAAGCGGGCGTACACTACGTGGTGCTTAACCTGGCGGGTTCATCGCTATTTCTGATCGCGGTGGGCATTTTGTATGGCGCCACCGGTACGCTGAACATGGCCGATATGGCGCTGCGCGTTGCCGAGCTTCCCGCCGAGCGCCAAGGACTGGTGACTGCCGGTGGCCTCATGCTGCTGGTGGTCTTTGGCTTGAAGGCGGCCATTTTGCCGCTCTATTTCTGGCTACCGCGCGCCTACTCTGCCGCCCCGGCGCCCGTGGCCGCTCTCTTTGCGATCATGACCAAGGTGGGCATCTACGCCATTTTGCGCGTTTACCTGCTGATCTTCGGCGACGGCGCCGGGCCGTTGGCGGCGCTGGAGCAGGGCTGGGTCTGGTGGCTCGGGCTCGCCACTCTCGTGGCTTCCGGTGTGGGGATTCTCGCCGCGCGCGACCTGCGCCTGCTGATTGCCTATCTGGTGCTGCTCTCGGTGGGAACGCTGCTGGTCGGCGTGGGTATGCGCAGCGCGCAGGCAACGTCCGCACTGCTCTACTATCTCATTCACACCACGCTGATCACCGGTGGGCTTTTCCTTCTGGCCGACATGATTGGCGCGCAGCGCGGCAAGGCGGGCACTCGCCTGGTCAAGGGGCGCCCCTTGGTGCAGGGCAAGGCGCTCTCGCTTGCGCTGTTCGTGGGTGCCATTGCCGTGGCCGGTGTGCCGCCGTTCTCGGGTGCGTTGGGTAAGGCGCTGGTACTCAACGCCGCCGAAGGCGCCGAGCGGCTATGGCTATGGCCGATTTTGCTGCTGGCGAGCCTGGCTTCACTGATTGCCCTCTCCCGCGCGGGTACGACGATGTTCTGGCGTAGCCATCGCGGCAGCATCAGCGGTAAGGTGCTGCCCAAACGCCAGTGGTTCGGCGTGGTATGGCTACTCAGCGCCGCCCCCCTGATGGTGATCTTTGCCGGGCCCATCAGTAGCTACACCCAAGCTACGGCAGCGCAGCTCAGCGCCCCCCAGGACTTGATCCAAACGCTACTGCCCGACGCAGGAGAGGCCCCATGATTGCGCCGCGTTCCTGGCTCCCCACCCCCGTTCTTTCACTGCTGCTGCTCGCGGTTTGGCTGTTGATGTCGCGCAGCTACGCGCCGGGGCAGTTCTTGCTCGGCGGCGTGCTGGCCATTGCCATTCCACTGTTGACCTACCGCTTCTGGGATACGCGCCTGCGGATCAAGAAGCCGCTGGTGCTGCTGCGCTTCATTCTGCGCGTACTCAAGGACATCTTCGTCGCCAACTTCGAGGTCGCCTACCTCGTCATCAATCCCTGGCGGAAGATGTCACCGCACTTCATCGAGTACCCGCTGATGCTGGAGGAGCGTTTCACCATCACGCTGCTTGCCAGCACCATCAGCCTTACGCCCGGCACGGTGTCGGCAAACCTGCGCTTGGACGGCAAGACGCTGTTGATCCACGCCCTGGACGTCGACGACGAGCAGGCGCTGATCGAGCAGATCCGCGAGCGCTACGAGCGTCCCATCAAGGAGATCTACGAATGCTAAGCGTCGCTCTCGTCATCACCCTGGCGCTGGTGGTCATGGCGCTATTGATGAACCTGTTCCGCCTCACCGTAGGGCCTGACTTGCCCGACCGCGTGCTGGCGCTGGATACCATGTACGTCAACTCCATCGCCTTGATCGTGCTGCTGGGGCTGTGGCTCAACAGCAAAACCTACTTCGAGTCGGCGCTACTCATCGCCATGCTTGGCTTCATCAGCACGGTGGCCGTGTGCAAGTACATTCTGCGGGGGGACATCATCGAATGAGCCGTTATCGTTGTTTGCTGTTTCTCAATCCTGCCCTCTCACCTCAGGAGGTCGCTGCATGCCTTTGATCGTAGAAGCTTTAGTCTCGCTGCTGCTGGTCACCGGCGGCGTTTTCGTTTTCATCGGCTCACTGGGGATGGCCCACCTGCGCGATTTCTACATGCGCCTGCACGGCCCTACCAAGGCTTCGACCCTGGGCATCGGCTGTATGCTGGTCGCCTCCATGGGCTACTTCTGGGGTGTCGAGGGCCATATCGACATCCAGGAGCTGCTGATTACGCTGTTTCTCTTCATTACCGCGCCTGTCAGCGCCCACCTCTTGGCCAAGACCGGTTTGCACTTGCGCTTGAAGCACGTACAGAAAACCCAAGGCCAGCCCGTGGAGTTGCGCGACGAGGAGGTTGGCCAAAAACCCGTCGCTCACCCCGACAAGGGCCACGGCTAGCTAGATGATAGAGGGATAGATAGCTAGATAGACATCAGCGGTATAAACGCAAAAGCGGCGCATCGAGCGCCGCTTTTGCATTGGGGTATCGTTTGTTGATCAGGGACATTGGCCCCCGAAGATCAATCGAGATCGGCCTCACTGTGACCAAGCAAGTAGAGAAGCCCATCGAGCCCTACGCTTGAGAGCGCTTGGCGCGCTTCGGCCCGTACCAGCGGCTTGGCTCGAAACGCCACGCCCATTCCCGCCTGAGCAAGCATTTTTAGATCGTTGGCGCCATCGCCTACGGCGACGGTTTGCGCAAGCGCGAAGCCTTCGCGACGAGCGATCTCGGCGAGCAGCGCGGCCTTGCGCTCGGCATCGACGATAGGGGCGCGCGTATCGCCGGTCACCTTACCTTCGCTGATCACGAGCTCGTTGGCATGCACTTCATCGAAGCCGAGCTTGCGCTGGAGGAAGTCAGCAAAATAGGTGAAGCCGCCGGAGAGAATTACGGTGCGGTAGCCCAAGCGCTTCAGGTTCTTCAGCAGCCGCTCGGCGCCCTCCATTAGCGGAAGCTCGACAGCAATGCTTTCGAGTACCGCTTCATCGAGCCCGGCGAGCTTGCCCATCCGCTCGCGAAAGCTTGCCTTGAAATCGAGCTCGCCGCGCATGGCGCGCTCGGTGACCTCGGCGACCGCCTCGCCCACGCCGTGGCGCTTGGCCAACTCGTCGATCACCTCGGCCTGAATCAGGGTCGAATCCATATCGAAGCAGACGAGCTTGAACGGCTGCGAAGGTGCTGGGTGCACGACGATATCCACCGCGTGGCTTTCACCGACCACGAGTGCGGCGTGACGCAGCGCTTCCCACTGTGTGTCGTCACCCTCGACGATGTACCTCACGACGTCGAAAGCAGCGCCCTTTGCCGTTTCGGCAAGCGGGGTGGCGCCGCGCTCGACAAGCGCGAAGCGCGCCTTGAGCGCGGCCAGTTCGGATTCGATCGTCGGCGTCAAACGTGGCGCCAGTACGGTCAGGCGTTTCTCGCTACGTGCCATGCCTACTCCCCTGCTTCTAAACGGTCTACTTTTTGGAAACCGCGCGGCAGCTTGCTACCCCGCCGCCCGCGCTCGCCGCGATAATACGCTAGATCGTCGGCCTTGAGGGTGAGTTTGCGCTTGCCCGAGTGAACGATGAGCGTGCCTTCAGCGCTGACGATGGCCATGTCGCGCATGAACTCCTCGCGCCTGGCCGCCCGCGCGCCGGGAATATCGAGCATCTTGTTGCCTTTGCCCTTGGACATTTCCGGCAGCTGCGCCAGGGCAAAGAGCAGAAGCCGCCCCTCGTTGGAGACCGTCGCCACCCAGAGCGCGTCGCTTTGGGCGCCATCGGGCACTTCCAGCGGCGCCATGACGTTGCAGCCTTTGGGCACCGAAAGCACCGCTTTGCCCGCCTTGTTCTTGCCGGTCAGCGCCTCCAGCGTGGCAACGAAACCGTAGCCGCCGTCGGAGGCCAGAAGATAACGTCGGCTGGGGGGCGCCAGCAGCAGCCCGGCCATTTGCGCCCCGGCGGTGACATTGACGCGCCCGGTGACCGGCTCGCCCTGGCCACGGGCGCTGGGCAGGTTATGCGCCGCGAGCGTATAGGCGCGTCCGGTATCGTCGAGCAGTACCAGCGGCTGGTTGGTCTTACCGCGCGTAGCCAGCTGGAAACGGTCGCCTGCCTTGTAGGAGAGCCCTTCAGGGTCGATATCGTGGCCCTTGGCGGCGCGAATCCACCCCTTCTCGGAGAGCACCACGGTGATTGGGTCGGCGCCTAAGAGCTCGACTTCGGAGAGCGCACGCGCCTCTTCGCGCTCGACGATGGGCGAGCGGCGCCCGTCGCCATGCTCCTTACCTGCCGCGCGAATATCTTTCTCGATCAGCGTGGTCAGCTTGGCTTCGCTGCCAAGTAGCCCTTGTAGGCGCTTGCGCTCGGCTTCGAGCTCGTCCTGCTCGCCGCGAATCTTCATCTCTTCGAGCTTGGCGAGATGGCGCAGGCGCAGCTCTAAAATTGCATCGGCCTGGCGCTCGGTGAGGCCAAACGCGTTCATCAACGCAGGTTTGGGCTCGTCCTCCTCGCGGATGATGCGGATCACCTCGTCGATGTTGAGGTAGGCGGCCAGCAGCCCTTCGAGGATATGCAGGCGATCTTCGACCTTGCCCAAACGGTGCTCGAGGCGCCGTCGTACGGTGGCGCGACGAAACGCGAGCCACTCGCCGAGAAGCTCGGGCAGCGGCATCACCCGTGGGCGACCATCGAGGCCGATCACATTCATATTGACGCGAACGTTCTTTTCCAAATCGGTGGTGGCAAACAGATGCGCCATGAGCGATTCGACGTCCACCCGGCTCGAGCGCGGCTCGATGACCAGGCGCGTTGGCTCTTCGTGGGTCGACTCGTCGCGCAGATCGGCCACCATGGGCAGCTTCTTGGCCTGCATTTGCGCGGCAATCTGCTCCAACACCTTGGCACCGCTGACCTGATAAGGCAGCGCGGTGATGACGATATTGGCGTCTTCGCGCTCGAAGCGTGCGCGCAGCTTCACCGAGCCGCGCCCGGCCTCGTAGAGCTTTTTGAGATCGCTGCGCGGGGTGATGATTTCGGCCGCCGTGGGAAAATCCGGCCCTGGCAAGAACTCAAGCAGATCCGTCGTCGTCGCCTTGGGGTTGCGCAGCAGATGACAGGTCGCCTCGACCACCTCGGTCACGTTATGCGGCGGAATGTCGGTAGCCATGCCCACGGCGATGCCGGTACCGCCGTTGAGCAGTACGTGAGGCAAGCGCGCGGGCAGCACCACGGGCTCTTGCATGGTGCCATCGAAGTTCGGCGTCCAGTCCACCGTACCTTGACCAAGCTCGGCCAGCAGCACCTCGGCAAAGCGCGAGAGTTTGGATTCGGTATAGCGCATGGCAGCGAAGGATTTGGGATCGTCAGGGCTACCCCAGTTACCCTGGCCATCCACTAGCGGATAGCGGTAGCTGAACGGCTGGGCCATCAGTACCATGGCTTCGTAGCAGGCGCTATCGCCGTGAGGGTGGAACTTACCCAGCACGTCACCGACGGTACGCGCCGATTTCTTGTATTTGGCGTTGGCGTGCAGCGCAAGCTCGCGCATGGCGTAGACGATGCGCCGCTGTACCGGCTTCATGCCGTCGCCAATGTGCGGCAGCGCGCGGTCGAGAATGACGTACATCGAGTAGTCGAGGTAGGCCTTTTCGGTATAGTCGCGCAGGGAGAGACGTTCGACGTCGCCCTCCGCCACCTTGATATCCATGGTCATGGGAAATTACACCTCAATATCCGCGAGATTGCCGTAGTCTTCGAGCCACTTCTTGCGGTCTCCCGCACGCTTTTTCGCCAGCAGCATGTCCATCATCTCGAGCGTGCCATCGCCCTCTTCGAGGGTCAGCTGCACTAGGCGCCGGGTCTCCACCGCCATGGTGGTTTCGCGCAGCTGCAGCGGGCTCATCTCTCCCAGGCCCTTGAAGCGCTGAACGTTAGGCGTGCCACGTTTACCCGCCAACTGCTTCAAGATCGCCGCTTTCTCACTCTCGTCGAGGGCGTAGTGCACCTCTTTGCCGAGATCGATGCGATAAAGCGGCGGCATGGCAACGAAGACGTGGCCAGCGTCGACCAGGGCGGGAAAGTGGCGGGTGAACAGCGCACACAAAAGCGTGGCGATATGCAGGCCGTCGGAGTCGGCGTCGGCAAGAATGCAGATCTTGTGGTAGCGCAGCTTGTCGAGGTCGGCGCTGCCGGGGTCGGCACCGATCGCCACGGCGATGTCGTGCACTTCCTGAGAGCCGTAGATATCGTGGGTCTCGACCTCCCAGGTGTTGAGAATCTTACCGCGCAGCGGCAGGATCGCCTGGGTTTCGCGGTTGCGCGCCTGCTTGGCGCTGCCACCGGCCGAGTCCCCCTCGACCAAGAACAGCTCGCTCTGCGCCGGATCCTGGCCCGAGCAGTCGGCAAGCTTGCCGGGAAGCGCGGGGCCTGCGGTGACCTTCTTGCGCGCCACCTTCTTGGCTTTCTTTTGACGCCGTTGGGCGGCGCTGATGACCAGCTCTGCCAGCTGTTCGGCTTGATCCACGTGGTGGTTGAGCCACAGCGAAAAGGCGTCCTTGACCACGTTGGAGACGAAACCAGCGATGGTGCGCGAGGAGAGGCGCTCTTTGGTTTGCCCGGCAAACTGCGGGTCGAGCATCTTCACCGAGAGGACGAAGGAGGCGCGCTCCCAGAGATCTTCGGCGGTGAGTTTGATGCCGCGCGGCAAGAGGCTACGAAACTCGCAGAATTCGCGCAGCGCCTCCAAAAGCCCCGAGCGAAAGCCGTTGACGTGCGTACCGCCCTGAGGCGTGGGAATCAAGTTGACGTAGCTCTCCAACAGCGCCTCGCCGCCTTCGGGCAACCACTGGATCGCCCAGTCGACGCCGTGTTCGTCGTCGTTGAAATGACCAACGAAAGGAGCGCTTGGCAGCACTTCGTAGCCGTCGGTGGCCTCGGCCAGATAGTCGCGCAGGCCATCGGCGTAGGCCCAGGTGGTCGTCGTGCCGTCGGTCTCGACCAGGGTAACGGCAAGGCCGGGGCAGAGAACCGCCTTGGCGCGCAGCAGATGCTTCAACCGCCCGATGGCGATGCGCGGGCTGTCGAAGTAGCTCTCATCGGGCCAGAAGCGCACCAAGGTGCCGGTAGCGCGCTTGGCGGCTTTGCCGATCTCGGTAAGCTCTTGCGCCTTTTCGCCGTGCTCGAAAGCAATGGCGTGGCGAGCGCCGTCGCGGGTGACCTCGACCTCTAGCCGCCGGGAGAGCGCGTTGACCACCGAAACGCCCACCCCGTGCAAACCGCCCGAGAAGCGGTAGCTCGACGACGAGAACTTACCCCCGGCGTGCAGCTTGGTAAGGATCAGTTCGACCCCGGAGACGCCATGCTCGGGGTGGATATCGATGGGCATGCCTCGACCGTTGTCCTCGACCTCGACCGCGCCATCGGCGTTGAGCACCACCTTGATCGCCGTAGCGTGCCCAGCCAGCGCCTCGTCGACACTGTTATCGATGACCTCTTGGGCCAAGTGGTTGGGTCGGGTGGTATCGGTGTACATGCCGGGACGCTTGCGCACCGGCTCAAGCCCGGAGAGGACTTCAATGGAACTCGCGCCGTAATGAGAGGCATCGAACTGGGTCATGTCGCGTCGGATTCCTGAAGAATGAAACGCACCGCCGGGCGGCCATAAGGCTCCCCGGCAGCGCTTGAAAAGGGAACAGGATAGCGAAAAGCTGTATATCCAGCCAGACCTTTTCGCCTATCTCCTTGTCGCCATGGCGATGTTAGACGTCCCTGCTTGGCGCCTCGGCCTCGCGTTCGGCAGCTTGAAAGGCCTCGATCAGCCCGCGGGTGGAGGCATCGACGCGGTCGAGCTCGCCTTCGCCTTCGAGCAGGCGCTGGGTTTGGGTGGCGATCTGCTTGCCGAGTTCAACGCCCCACTGGTCGAAGGGGTTGATGTCCCAAATCACTGCCTGGACATACACCTTGTGCTCGTAAAGCGCCACCAGCGCGCCGAGGGTTTCCGGCGTGAGCTTGTCCAGCAGCAGCGTGGTCGAGGGCTGGTTACCGCGATAGCGTTTGTGCTCGGGGCGCGGGCCGTCGTCGTCGATGGCGTCGTCGCCCAGCATCAGCACCCGCGACTGAGCAAAGCAGTTGGCCAGCGTCAAGCGGTGCTGGGCCTTGAGGTGGCGCCGGGTATCGCGCTCCTCGACCTCGTCGTAGCGCGTAAGCGGCGCTATGAAGTCGCACACCACCGGCTGAGTGCCTTGGTGCAAAAGCTGGTAGAACGCGTGCTGGGCATTGGGGCCCAGCTGCCCCCAGAGTACAGGGCAGGTGGAGTAGTTCACCGCTTGGCCCTGGCGTGTCACCGACTTGCCGTTGGACTCCATCTCCAGCTGTTCGAGATAGGCGGCGAAGTACTCGAGCCGTCCATCGTAGGGCAGAATCGAGTGGGCGCGGATATCAAGAAAGTTGACGTTCCAGATGCCCGCCAGCGCCAGCAGGGTCGGCAAGTTTTGCTCTAGCGGCGCCTCGGCGAAGTGGCGATCCATGGCGTGGGCGCCTTGCAGCAGCGCGCGAAAGTGCGTCATACCCACCACCAGCGCAATCGGCAAACCAATGGTGCCCCACATCGAGTAGCGCCCGCCGACCCACTCCCAAAAGCGCAACTGGTGTTCGGGGGCGATGCCCCACTCGCTCATTTTTTCGGGGCAAGCCGACACGCCGATGAAGTGCTGACGCTCGATCAGCGCCTTGCTTACCGGCGCACTGGCATGACCGGCCAAGCGGGAGAGCAGCCACTCGCGGGCGGTCTCGGCGTTGGAGAGCGTGTCGATGGTGGTAAAGGACTTCGACGACAGCACGAAGAGGGTAACTTCGGGGTTGAAGCGGGCCAGATAGTCCGCCAGCTGCGAGCCATCCATGGTGGAGGCAAAGTGGACCTCGACCGGGTGAATGTTACGCGGACGGTAGTCGGCAAGGGCATGGGTGACCATCAAGGGCCCCAGGTCGGAGCCGCCAACGCCTAGGTTGACCACGTGCTGGATCGGCTTGCCGGTGGCACCCCGCCACTGCCCAGCGTGCAGCCGCTCGACCAATACCTGCATTTGCGCCAGGCTTTCGTGCACCGCGCCGACCACCTCTTCGCCCTCGACGTGAAGCTCGGCAGAGGGCGGCAAACGTAGCGCGGTGTGCAGCGCCGGGCGGTTCTCGCTGGTGTTGACCCGCTTGCCGCTCATCAGCGCCTCGATCGCCTCGGGCACTTTGGCCTCGAATGCCAGCGCCAGCAGGTGCTCAAGGGTATCGTCGTCCCAGCGCTGCTTGGAAAGGTCCAGCGTAAGCCCCGCCCCCCGGTGGGTGAAGCGCGAAAACCGCCCCGGCTCGTTACCAAAGAGGTTCTTTAGGTGAATGCGCTTCAACGTCTCAGCGTGATGCTTGAGCGTTTGCCACGCGGGCAGCGTTTCGGGGGTCGCGCGTGATGCTGATGCCATGTGCCTTCTCCAGTGGCGACGATCCATTTGATCCGGGGCTGTTCGGGTCATTTCGGGGGGCGTAAACTATCCCCCCTTCTTTCATGACCCCCGGCTTTCCCCATGAGTGATGCATCTTACCGTGACGCCATCTTTTCGACACCCCTGGACCGCGTGGCGCGCTTCTCCTTCGACGAAAACGTCGTGGCCTGCTTTCCCGACATGATTCGCCGCTCGGTGCCCGGCTACGGTCAGATCCTCGGCATGTTCGGCCTAATCGCCCAGCGCCACCTGCGTCATGGCGGCCACGTTTATGATCTCGGCTGCTCCTTGGGGGCTGCGGGGCTCGCGCTTGCGGGCGCGCTACCTGCCGATGCCTTTCGCTATACCGGCGTGGATCTCTCTCCGGCGATGGTCGAGCGCGCGCGTCAAACCTTCGCCGCCGAGTGCCCCGATCACGCCTTGCAGGTCGATGAAGCCGATATTCGCACCCTCGACTACGCGCCTTCGGGCATGATCATCCTCAACTTCACCCTGCAATTCTTGCCCCCCGAGGATCGCGACGCCCTGCTGGCCAAGCTTTATGCCGCACTCGAGCCCGGCGGCGTGCTGATTCTCTCGGAGAAGACCGTCGACATCGACGAGCGCGACAACGCCTGGCGGGTGGAGCGCTACCACGACTTCAAGCGCGCCAATGGCTATAGCGATCTGGAAATCAGCCAAAAGCGCAACGCCTTGGAGAACGTGCTGGTTCCCGATACCCTGGAGACCCACCACGCGCGCCTGAAACGAGCCGGCTTCACCCGCTCGCTGACCTGGTTCCAGTACCTCAACTTCGCCTCGCTGATCGCGTTCAAGGAGGCCTGACGTGGTACTGCCCGACGACCATCGCCGCCTCTACCAGGCGTTTCTCGATCAGGGGCTAACGACCTGGCTTAAAGATCTACCCGAACAGCTCGCGCGCGGCCTCGACCGCCAGCGCTACGGCGACTTGCCCATGTGGGAGAAAGCCGTTGCCAAGCTGCCGCCGCTGCCCGAGGCGCGAACGGTCGAGCTCGATGCCGATACGCTCAGCGTGACCCTCGACCTCAGCGCCAGTCAGCGGCGCCAGTGCGAAAGCCTGCTCAAGAAGCTCGCCCCCTGGCGCAAAGGGCCTTTCGAGCTCGGCGGAGTGTTCATCGATACCGAGTGGCGCTCGGACTGGAAATGGCAAAGGGTTGCCCCGCATCTTGCCCCACTTGCCTATCGCAAGGTGCTCGACGTTGGCGGCGGCAGCGGCTATCACGCCTGGCGCATGGCGGGGGCAGGCGCTGCCTTCGTGCTGGTGATCGACCCGTCACCGCGTTTCTACTGGCAGTTTCAGGCGGTACGCCACTTCGTCGGCAACGCCGATGGCGAGCGCACGCACTTTCTGCCCGTGGGCATCGAGGACGTGCCAGAGAACCTGGGGTTCTTCGATACCGTCTTCTCCATGGGCGTGCTCTACCACCGCCCCTCACCGCTTGAGCATCTCCTTCAGTTGAAGGCAGCGCTAACGCCCGGCGGCGAGCTGGTGTTGGAAACCCTGGTGGTCGAAGGCGACGAACACACCGTGCTGCTCCCCGGCGAGCGCTACGCCGCCATGCCCAACGTCTACTTCCTGCCCTCTTCGAAGGCACTTTGCCACTGGCTCGAGCGCGTCGGTTTCATCAACGTTCGGGTGGTGGACGAGGCTCCCACCACGCTCGACGAACAGCGCTCCACCGAGTGGATGACCTTTCAGTCGCTGGCCGATTTTCTCGACCCCAACGATAGCAGCCGAACGCTTGAGGGCTATCCGGCGCCGCGTCGCGCCGTGTTCATCGCCAACCGGCCGGGATAAGCCGGTTGGCAAGCTCGCTCTTAGTCGTCGCTCTGGCCTAAGCGCCAGTAGCCGACCACCAGGTGGCTGCCTTTGGGAAGATCATAGGTGTGACGCAGGTAGTCGCGAATCTCCTTGAACGCCTGGAACTCGCAGCCGACCCAGACGTAGGTATCGCCGTCAGCCACGATCGGCGTGGCTTTTATGGCATCCACCAAAAGAGACGTCGTGCCAGGAGCAGCCCCACCGCGTTCGAGCCAGGTGACGGCGATGTCGGCGCGGGTGGTCAGCACTTGGCGCTCGGCAGCGTCGTTGACTTCGATGAAGGCGTGCCCTGAGGCGCTTTTAGGCAGTGCTTCGAGCATCCGGGCCATGGCGGGGAGCGCCGTCTCGTCACCGGCAAACAGATAGCGCGGCTTATCCACAAGCCCGCCGCCCCCGGCGCCGAAAACGCCCACGACATCGCCGGGCACGGCCATCTCGGCAAAGCGCGACCCAGGGCCTGCGTCCTCGTGAACGACGAAATCGATATCGACCTGCCCCGCCGCGACATCGACCCGGCGTAGGGTGTACTTACGCGCCAGCGGCCGGTTGCGTGGGTCGGGCCACTCGATCAAGCCGCTCTCGCCCACCGTGGGCTGCTCTGTGGCGGGCTTGCCGTCGGGTTGAAGCATGATCTTGACGTGAATGGCCTTCAGCGTATCGTAGCGAGCGACATCGCCCGACAGCGTTAGCCGCCGCATGTGCGGGGTAATCAGCTCGTTCGCCACCACTGTGAGTAGGCGGAAATTGGGCGGATGCTTGAAATCCTCGCCATCGACTTCCCAACTGAGCGCTTCGGCCTGGGGCGCGCCAAACTCGATTAAGTGGTGTACCGCCATTTCGCGTAGGTAGTAAAGCTGCTCGTCGTTGGCGGCGGTGAGCTGAATATTTACAGGGCCGCCTGCCGACCAGCGGAAATCGGCCTTTTTGTCGTCGAGCGTGAGAGTAAGTGCCTCGGGATAGCTTTCACGCTTGGCGCCGTGCTCGGCCATGTGTTCGGCCAAGGCGGTAAGCAGGCTAGCGGGCTCGTCGAGCATCAGTCGAGCACGGGCACTGACGGAGTGGGTCATGGTAGTCCTCAGGATAGGCTTCTCTATACCAGCATCGCCCTTATTCTACCGCCCAAACAAGAAAAAAACTCATTAGTATTTGATACCTTCCTTAGTAGCGTACGAACGAAAAGGTCAATGATCGCGAATGACAAAGGGCCCGATAGGCGCGACGTTGGGCATGAACAGAGTCACTTCATTGATATCGTGCATGGGCGCGACGAAGTCGGCCTTCCAGGTACCAACGCGAGGATTGCGTTCGGGGTCATAGTTAAAGCCGAGGTGCAGCCGATCTGGTGCCTGAACCACGCCTTCTTCACGCAGCAGCGAAAAAGATTGATCGCCAAACTCGGCGTAGATCCGTCCATCTATGCGATCGAGAGGAATACCCTCATAGATTAGCTCGCCCGAATAGCCGGGATAGTCGGTTTTGAAGCGCACCTCGAGGTGCAAAACGCCGTCACGGCGCACCGCGCGGTAGGGTTCAGCATAGGCGTGGCCGCTGGCAGTAGGGGCACGCGCATCGGCGTGCGCTGCGACAATCACCGTACTGGTCCAGGTCAGTAGGGCAAAAAGTGCAACATAGCCAAGCGAGCGTGGCGCTCGAATCTTCATCATAGGATCGGCTCGACGAGAGAAAAAAATCCCGGCGGGCAGGCCGCCGGGCGTCTTGGAAGGCAATGCTTTTGAGGTCGCGCACTTTACTAATCTTGCGTGTCGATCCCCATGGCGTTCATGCTGGCGCGGAAGACATCGGTGTTGTCGACCCAGTAGTGGCTGGCTTCATCGACCTCGTAAATGGCAAGCCCTGCTTCCAGCTCGGCGATATCGAGGAAGAACTCCGCACCGCTGCCCTGAGCATAGAGCGGCACCAACTCACGGGTGTGCGTGTCGGTGTGCCAACGCACCAGCGGTAGCGCACCCGCCCCCTGGTTGACGATGGGACTATAGGGGTTGCTGTCCGAGTCCGGCCCTTGAAGTAAGCCATTGCCATGATCGGTAGTGACGATGACCAGGGTGCCGTCCCAGGAGCTATTGCTCTCTACCCATGCCACTACGGCTTCGACCGCTTCGTTGAAATCGATCTGCTCTTCGATCAGTCGCGGCAGGTTATTGGCGTGTGCGGCCCAGTCGACAGCGCCTCCCTCCACCATCAAGAAGAAGCCCTCGTCGCTGCTGCCTTCGAGCACGTTGAGCGCGCCTTGGGTGAGCGTTGCCAGGCTTGGCGACGTTTCCAGGTAGTCGCCGCCGGTTACGCCGGGGCGGTTGTACTGTAGGGTTTGAATGTTCTGCACCAGGCCCAGCACTTTCTCTTTGGGAAGGTCCAACTCTCCCGCTGCCAGCGCCTCGAAATCTTCCCGGCTTTCAATGAAGGCGTAGTCGGTCGCGCCATCGATCAACCGCTGATAGGTCTCTTCGCCGCCGATGAAGCGGAAGTTGCTCTCGCCTGGCTCGTCGATACGCTCGCCCGCGCCATCGTAATAGGGGTGGCCGGTACCGATGGCGACCGTTGCCAGGCCCGAATCGACGATTTCGCGGCCAATGGCGAGGTAATCGTTACGACTGACGTTATGGGCCAAAAAGCCTGCGGGGGTGGCATGGGAGATCTGCACCGAAGAGACCACACCCAGGGCACGGCCGCTTTCGACCACGTACTCGCCGATATGCTTGAGCGGCTGGTCGTCGTTGGACCAGTTGATCGCGTTGTTGAAACTTTTCTGACCCGAAGCGAGAGCGGTGGCGGCCGCTGCGCTGTCGGTATAGTCCGCGCGAGCGTAGTCGTAGCCTTCGAAGTAGCCCTTGTAGTTACCCAAGCTGCCCTCGAAAACGGTATCGGCAGGCGTTGCGTTCCACAGCTCGGCAGGGTCGAAAGTAACGCGCCCTTCGTCGCTATGGGTCGGCTCGTTGGAAGTGTTCAACGGGTGAGTCGCGGAAAAGAGCTGAACATCGAAGTCGTCGTAGACTTCATGGCCGAGCGCACCGTGGCGGAAGTAGCTCGCCGCATGAAACGACTCAATGCCGGTGCCGTCGGTAATCATCAAAATGACGTTCTTGGCCGCCGCTTCTTGGGCCATGACCGGCGCCGCCAGCGCAACAGTAGAGGCGGCAACGCAGAGGGCAAGCGCCGTTTGTTTGAAACGCGTATGCATGGAAATCCCTTGTCGTGTTTTTCAAGTGTTGTAGCGCGGTGGCCAATACCGCTTAGAGCCAAGCCAGCGCGAACGTTAACCCCACGGCATGACGACATGATGACTATCTAATGTAGTAACGATGACAGCGCGACCGCCCCTCACAACTAGAGCATTCACATAGAACGTTTTTCCTTGCGATAAGTGACTCGACCCATTACTGTTCATAAAAACAGTATTAATGAGTTACGCCCATGGCCCTCTCGTTCGATGTTTCCCAGGCGGCGCCCATCAAAGGGCGCGGCGCCACCTACAATCCCGATAATCGCTTTGCCCCAACGCGAAGCAGCGCCGAAGACGACGGCTGGTGGCAGGAGGCGAGTACGCAAAGCCTTGCCACCGAAGTGCGCGAAGAGCGTAGCCACAGCGCGCTTTCCTGGAACCACTCGCCGGATCTCTCTTTTGATCGCTCGCTCAATCCCTATCGCGGCTGCGAACACGGCTGCGTTTACTGTTACGCTCGTCCGAGTCACGCCTACTGGGACCTCTCACCCGGCATCGACTTCGAAACCCGACTGATTGCGCGCAGCGGCCTGGTCGAGGCGCTGGAGCAGGAGCTGTGCAAACCGGGCTACGTTTGTCGCCCGATCAACCTCTCGGGTAATACCGACTGCTATCAACCTATCGAGGCGCGCTACCAAACCACGCGCCGCCTGCTCGAATTTCTGCTCGCCTGCCGCCACCCGGTCACGCTGGTGACCAAGAGCACGCTGGTGCTGCGTGATTTGGCTCTGCTCAGCGAGATGGCCGAGCATCGACTGGTACGCGTGTTCGTTAGCCTCACGAGCCTGGATGCCGGTTTGAAACGTACGCTCGAGCCGCGCGCCGCCTCGCCCCAAGCAAGGCTGCGCGTAATTCGCGAGCTCAATACGGCGGGTATTCCCGTGGGCGTGCTGATTTCGCCGGTCATTCCAGGGCTGACCGACCACGAAATCGAACGTCTTTTGGAAGCGGCCAGCTGCTGCGGCGCGCGCACCGCCACTTGGATGCTGCTACGTTTGCCGCACGAGGTCGCGCCCCTTTTCGAGGCTTGGCTTAAAGCCCACTACCCCGAGCGCGCCGCCAAGGTGATGAGCCTGATGCGTCAGTGCCGCAACGGGAAGACCTACGATGCTCGCTTTGGTAAACGCTTTCGAGGTGAAGGCGTATTCGCCGAGATGATCGACCAGCGCTTTCGCCGCGCCAGCCGCCAGTGGCAGCTACAGCCGCGCACCGAGCAGGGGCTCAACACCCGCGACTTTCGCCCGCCGCTCGCGCAGGGCGATCTGTTTCGGTGATGCATTCGTGGCATGATGAAGCCCCAATGCTGCCCCGTTCTTGAAGGAGCCTTCATGCCCGCTCGCCCCGATGCCTCATCCCAGAACCTAGAAAAGCGCCCAAGCAAGACCCAAACGAGCTTTTATCGCCGCCTTTATGTCGCGTATTTGATCGACCAAGGGATTTCCAGCGTCCCGGCGCTGATAGAGGCGGCAGACATGCCCCGGCGTACTGCGCAGGATACGATCGCTTCACTTGCCGAGTTGGCTATCGAGTGTGAATTCGTACACGCCGAAGGTGAGCGCCACAATAGCGGCGCCTATCGCATTCGCGACTGGGGGCCAATCGATCCGGGCTGGATCGCGGATCACATTGAAACGTTGGCGTCAGCGCTGGGCTACCCGAGTGCCGTCCTCACTAAGTGAGTGTTCGCCCACCGCCTCCTCGGGCGGTTCGCGCCAGGCCAAGCGGGCCGCATTGAGGGTAACGCTGAGTGAGCTCGCCACCATGGCGAGCACGGCCACTAACGGGGGAATCGCCATCACGATGACGAGCCCCAGAGCCAAGGTGTTGTAAAGCGCCGATAGCACGAGGTTTTGCACCATCACCCGACGCGCCGCGCGGGCGTCACGCAGTGCCTGGGGAAGGCGCGCGATACCCGGCACGAGAAGATGCGCCGCCGCGCCTTCACGCGCCGCAGGACTCGCATTGGCAGGCGCCATTCCGACGTCCGCCGCCGCCAAGCTCAAGGCGTCATTGACTCCGTCACCAACGAAGAGCGTCGGTGCAGGCAGTCCTTCCAGCAAACGCGCTTTGGCTTCGGGGGTGCGCTCGGCATAGCAAGCCGAGCGTGCAAGCCCTACCGCATCGGCAACCGCGAACACCGCCCCTGGGCGGTCACCGCTGATCATCGCCACCCAGTAGCCCGCCGTAGCAAGCGCTCCCAGGCTCTGGGCGGTGTCGGCGTAGGGGGTATCGAAAAGATAGAAGCCTGCGAGAAAGCCTTGAGCGTCGGCCAATAGCACTTCCGAGGCCTCGGCGTGATCCTCTTGCTCCGCCTCGGCAGGCACCTCGATATTGGCGTGAGCCAAAAATGCCCGACTCCCCAGCCACAACGTTTCCCCGTCAAGGCGGACTTTTACGCCCTGCCCTGGCACATCGTCGATCTGTTCGGGCTCGAACGCCTGTGTGGGAGCCTCTCGCTCAGCCCAGCGTGCCAACGCCTGGGCCAAAGGGTGCGTACTACATGGCGCGATACGCGCGAGCGCTTTCACGGCGATCTTATCGCCGCCCTCACGCGCCTGCCAGCGCACGAGTCGAGGCTTACCTTGGGTCAGAGTGCCGGTCTTGTCGAACGCAATGGTGCGTACCTGCGCCAAACGCTCGAGCGCGGCCGGGTCGCGCAGAGCGATACCCTGCTGTAGCAGGCGCCCGCTACCCGCAAGGCTTGCCAGCGGCACGGCAAGCCCCACCGCGCAGGGGCAGGCAACCACGAGCACCGACAGCGCGCGCACTAAAGCCTCCTCGACCCCTAGCCCAAGTAGAAGCGCCACGGGAAACGTCGCCAGCCCCACGGCAAGGGCTGCCGGGCTCAGCCAAGCAGCAAAGCGGTCAGCAAGCTTCTGTAGCTCCCCTTTTTGCGCCTGGTAGTGACGCATCTGCTCGCGCAACTGATCGAGCCTGCGGCTGCCCACCGCTTGTGTCACCACCAGCGTGCTCTCCGCACGGCTCAGACGGCAACCGGCGTAGACCTCTTCGCTCGCAGCGACATAGCGCGGCAGACTCTCACCGGTCAGCGAAGCGGTATCGACCCAGGCGCTGGTTTCGAGCACGCCATCGAGGGGTATCGGCTCGCCTGCGGTCAGGCGTATGCGCTCACCCGGGCGAATATCAGCGAGCGCGCACGTCTGCCAGGCCTCACCACGCCAGACGCTCGCCTCTTCGGCGGCGCTCGGCAGCACGTCGAGCGCTTTGAGGCCGCGATGGCGACATAGCGTCTCGACGAGCCTTCCCCCCAACAGCAGCACGATGAGCATCACGGCGGTATCGAAATAGACCTCCGCCGAGCCGCGCAGTAAAAGCCCAAGCGATACGCCCACCGCCGCCAGCACGCCCAGGCTCACCAGCACGTCCATACCCGGGCGCCGGGCGCGCAGGGTACGCCACCCGGCAAGATAAAACGGCCACCCGGCAAAGGTGATGACCGGGAGCGAAAACGCCCCCGAAATCCACGCCAGTACGCGCTCGAGCGTAGGGTCGGGTAGCGCACCGGCGTAGATCACGATCGACGCCAGCATCGTCCACATACCGAACAGCGCACCGACCGCCAAGCGCAGGCTCAGATAGCGGCTCTCCTGCTCCAGGCGTGCGTGGGTATCGCTGGTAGGTTCGAGCGCCGTAAGACGATACCCCAGGCGCTTGATGCGCGGCGCCAGGGTCTCCAGCGCAATGGCGCGCGGCTCACCGGCGATCCAGAGGGTAGCGCTGGGGTAGTGAACGCTAACGCTTTCCACCCCCGCATGGCGCGCCACGGTGCCCTCCACGGCTAGGGCACAGCTGGTGCACCACATGCCATGAAGGGTGTAGAGCGCCTGTGCATCCCCCTTTGGCGCATCCGCCTGCCGGTGTGTTACAGGCAAGGCGGTACGCCGATGATCGGCAGCGCGACGAACACCACCGCCACGGCGGAAAAGGCGTAGAGCCACGCCGAGACCAGGGCATTGAAATGCTGGCGCCCAACGTGTTCACGCGCCGCCGCAAAGCAACCAAGCGAAAGCGCTACCAAGCAGGCGGCGGTGATAGCGCTAACGATCAGCAGCGATGCATTGATCGATGTCAGCGCGCCGAGACCGGGGTCTGGAGGCACCACGGCGCAGGCTACCGAAAGCCCTCCATAAACGGCAACGAACCAGGTGCCCCAGATGGTCAGGCCACTGACGAAGTGCCCCGGATGGGTCAAGTGCAGGCGAGCAAGCAGTCGCTTCATGGCTTAGCCTCCGATGACGCGTGGCAAGATAGCGAGCGCCCCCACGAGCACCCACAGCATCAACACGCTATAGCGCCAGAAGTAGGCCACCACCACCGGCTCGAAGGGCGCCTCGGCGCTAACGTAGCCATAGCCCACGCGCAATGCCTGAAGCAGTGAAAGTAGCGCAGCCAGACTGACATGAAAAAGCGCATAGACGAGCCCCACCATGAGCACGGCATCGTGAGCGGTCTCGGTGATGGCGAGATCGGCACTCAAGATGAGCCACAGAAGAACCATGGAGGCCACGGCGCCGAGCAGTGCGGCCACGAGTAGGCGCAGGCGAAGCCCAAGGTCATTGCGCTGTCGCAGGCGGTGAACACAGGTCTCCATCGCCGTGCATCCCACGGCAAAGAGCAGGCCCACGGCCAGCATGGCGAAGAGCGACAGCGGCGAGGTGTCCGGCATCGACCACTCGGGCGACACCGTCCAGAGATAGAACCAACCAAACAGGAAGGAGAGAAAGAAGGCGCCGTTGGCGATCATCGTTGTGGTCATGGTCCACAGCCCCGGGCCATCCAGGGTGCGCGAATGCAGGGGCGGGTCGCCCTCCTGTACCCGCGCATCCGGTGCTGCGCGCGGGTGCGCCCCGTTCTCCCACGACCAGCGCAGCAAGAACACCCCCGCGACGATCACCGCGATGCCTGCAAGCGGATACCAGCGTATCAGCAAGCTGACGCACACCACGGCAAGCGCGAGTGCGGCACAAAACGGCCACCAGGAGTTGCCCGGTAGGTGAATGACTTCGCGCAGCTTACCGGTCAAGGGGTCGGAGCCCCACAGCTCCCGCCGACCGTGACTCGCCACCGCCAGGCGGTGTTTGCCTTCACGAATGGTGCGCGGCAGATCCGGATCGTCCCATAGCGGGTGGCGCGTCTCGATCTTGGGCAGGCTGACGAAGTTATAGGGACTCGGCGGCAGCGAGTTGGCCCACTCCAGGGTATCGGCGCGCCAGGGGTTCTCTTTGGCGGGCTTGCCATAGCGAAAATGTAGCAGCAGATCGATGACCACCACAGCAAAGCCCGCCGACATCACGAATCCGCCGATCGACGAAATCAGGTTGAAGATGTCCCAGCCCATGCCGGTATCGTAGGTATAGATACGCCGAGGCATGCCCAAAAGCCCGGTCCAGTGCATGATCAAAAACGTTACGTTGAAGCCGATGAAGACCAGCCAGAAGCCCCACTTCCCAATGGTTTCCGACGGCATGCGCCCGGAGAAGAGCGGCAGCCAGTAGTAGAGCCCCGCCATGAGGGGAAAGAGCATGCCGCCGACCAGAACGTAGTGCATGTGGGCAACGACGAAATGGGTATCGTGAACCTGCCAGTTGAACGGCACCAGCGCCAGCATGACGCCGGTCAGCCCGCCACAGACGAAGATCACCAAAAAGCCCACGATCCATAGCATGGGTAGCTCGAAGCGGGGCTTTCCGACCCACAGCGTGGCCAGCCAAACGAACACCTGAATGGCGGTCGGAATCGCCACCAGCATGCTCGCCGCCGAGAAGAACGCCTGAGCCAGCTGAGGAATCCCCACGGTGAACATGTGGTGCACCCAGAGCCCGAAGCTGATGAAGCCCATGACGGTAATGGCGAACACCACCCAGCCGTAACCGACCAGCGGGCGCCCG
The DNA here is from genome assembly GCF_024790395.1 of Halomonas dongshanensis. GTDB lineage: Bacteria > Pseudomonadota > Gammaproteobacteria > Pseudomonadales > Halomonadaceae > Vreelandella > Vreelandella dongshanensis. The sequence goes on along the minus strand of NZ_JAJISC010000005.1, from coordinate 45,129 downwards.
GCAAACACGGGGATCAGCGTCGAGACCACGCCCGCCGCTGGCAAGAAGATGATGTAGACCTCAGGGTGACCAAAGAGCCAGAAAAGGTGCTGCCAAAGGAGCGGGTCGCCGCCGCCCGCTACATCGAAAAAGGGCATGCCCACCGCGCGCTCGAGTTCGAGCAGAATGCTGCCGAGGATCAAGGGCGGAAAGCCCACCACGATCATTAGCGCCATGGCCAGAATGTACCAGGCAAAGATCGGCATCTTGTGCAGCGCCATCCCCTGAGTGCGCGTGCGCAGGATCGACACCACGAGCTCCACCCCGGCCGACACCGCCGAAATCTCGACGAAGGTGATGCCAAGCAGCCAAAAATCCGACCCCAGCCCCGGCGAATACTCGCTGCTGGAGAGCGGGGTATACATGAACCAGCCACTGTTCGGGGCCATCTCCAGCACGATACTGAAGGTCAGGATGGTGCCGCCAAAGAGATAGCAGAAGTAGCCCAGGGCACTTAGCCTGGGGCACACCAAATCACGTCCGCCGATCATCTTGGGGATCATGTAGATCGCCAGACCCTCGAGCATGGGGATGGCGAACAAAAACATCATCACCGTGCCATGCATGGTGGTGACTTGATTATAGATATCCGGATTCATGAAATTCTGATCCGGCATGGCGATCTGGGTACGAATCAGCATGGCCAGAATGCCGCCGATCAGGAAGAACACCATACCGGTGACCATGAAGCGCAGCCCGACCGTCGTGTGATTGACGATGGTCAGCGCGCGGATGCCCCGGGGATTGCCCCAAACTTCCTGTAAGTCGTCGTGCAGCCCCTTGAGGTGATCGGGGTCTTGCGGTGTCGCTTGGCGATTGAGGGTCGTCATGGGGTCAGCGTCTCCAGCCAGCTACCCAACGCTTCGAGCGTGGCAGCGTCCATATCGTCGTGTGGCGGCATCTTGTTTCCCGGTTTGAGCGTTTGATGGTGTTCGAGCCAATGGGCGATGGCGCCCTCTTCCATGGTCAGCACGCCGCCGCCAAGGGTCGCACGCGCGCCAATGTCAGAAAGGTCTGGGCCGGTATCGCCTGTGGAAAGCCCGGCAACGCGGTGACAGCGCGCGCAGCTCTCTTCGAAACTGGCCAAGGTGGCAGCATCCGCAGTGGCGGTGAGCGCTTCGATGGCCTCGGGCTGGCGGGCGGCGAGCCAGGCATCGAACTCCTCGCGTGGCAGCACCTCGACGGGAAACGTCATGTGGGCATAGCCTACGCCGCTGAACTCCGCGCTTTGCGCTAGTAACCTACCGGGGGCATCGGCATCGAGACGAATGCGGTTGGTCCGCCCGGGTAGCATGTCGATCTTGCCGCCAAGGCGAGGAATCCAAAAAGAGTGGATGACGTCGGCGGCAGTCACGTGGAAATCGACCGGCTCACCGGCGGGCATGACGATCTGATTGGCGGTCACTACCGCCTCGCCTTCGGCGTTGGGATAGCGCACTTCCCACCACCATTGATGCCCGACGACCTCGATCACTACCGGCGCATTGTCCAATGGCACCGGCAAAACGCGCTTGCCCGTAGGCACACCAAACGCCAACAGCGCGCAGATGGTGAGCCCGGGCAAAAGCAGCCCACCACCAACGATCCAATAGCGTACGATGCGCCGCTCCTGAGTGGGTGTATGCTCGCGGTGCTTGCGCAAGAGGGCGTAGAGCCACAGCGATACCACGGACACGAACACGACGGTGGCAAAACTCAGCATCACCCACCAGATCAGTGCCACCTCGCGTGCAACCTGGCCTGCGGGGTCTAGAATGGATTTATCGCCTGCGCAGCCCATCAGTGCCAAAGGGGCAGCAAGCGCTAACAGCGTGGCTGGGTTGACCTGTCTGGCCCCGGCGCGTTGAATACACGAGGCAGTGCAGCGCTCCTTGCGTTCGCTCATCGTCTCATCCCTATTACATCCTCGATCTCATTGTTATCGTCAGTCCACAGGAAGTGATCATGACTACCCCACCCTCTCCATCCTCTTCCCCACGCCGCTCGATCAAAAGCCGTGCCTCGCTTGCAGGCCACCCGCTGCATCCGGTTATGGTGCACTTTCCCGTCGCCGCGCTGCTGGCGCTGGTGGCCTGTGATGTGGGCTACTGGTACACCCAAGACCCGTTCTGGATTCGGGTGGGGCTCTGGCTTGCCGGTATTGGGGCGCTTGGCGGCTGGCTTGCCAGCATTGCGGGCATCATCGACCTCACCACGGTCAGACGCATACGCCGTTTGGTCACCGGCTGGAGTCACGCCATCGTTGCCGTAGTGCTGCTCTCCTTGGCCTCGCTCAACTGGATGCTGCGCTTCAACGATCCAACGCTGGTACTGCCCTGGGGGCTTACTCTTTCGCTGATCACGGGCGCGCTGGTGGCCCTGGCCGGCTGGCTTGGCGGTCAGTTGGTCTACGATCACGCCGTAGGCGTTGACGTGGATGATTGAAGAGGAAGGCATCGATAAGACAGGCGACATGGGCTAGCTCCAATCCAGGGGCTTGGCCAGCACCAGAGTCAGCACCGCGATGATGCCGCCAAGCGCAAGCACCAGCGCACCGAGTGTCGCCGCGCCAACGAAGCGAAAATGGCCCTGCTCGAGGCGTAACATCAACCAGCCAAAACAGCCGTGAGCGGCCACCATCACCACCACGGCCATGAGTTTGAGCACTAGCCAACCGCCCATCACGCCGTGAACGATGAACAGCAGGGTACCGGAGAAGATCGCCAGCAGCGCCGCAGGGGTTGCAATGGAGGTATAGACGAAACGCGCCATGGGCGGCGCACCCTGGGCGAAGCCCGCATCACGACGCAGCTGCAGCGAGTGGCGTATAAGAGCGGGGAGATAAAGCAGCGAGCCGCACCAAACCACGAGCGCGGCGATATGAAAGAGTTTCAACCAGGGCATAGAGCGTCCTTGCATAAAGGCTAGATAAGCCAACGATTTCGCTTACCTAACCTTAGTAAAGCCTGATCGAATTGGCGAGACGCCGACAGGGCATCCTACCAACGGTAGAACCTTGGAAAACTACCCTTTCGACACGTCGCGGCCCAATCCCGCCATCTCCGGCGACACTCCCGCACCCGAATTTGAAGCACCGCAGGTGCGCTGCTCCAGATAGCCTACCCGGCTCTCTTCGGGAACGTTGTTCTCCACTTCATAGCGAATCACTGCCTCAAGGCAAAGCTCGGTCTGCTCGACGCTCAGCCGACGGCCATCGGGCCATTTGCGTAGCGCCACCGCCTGCTTCAGGCTTTCATAGATCGCGGGCGTCATCTGGTTGATCATACGATCGAAGGTCATTTCGCTCATGGCATGCCTCTTGGCAAAAATAACAAATGGCTAAGCAACAAATGGCTAAAAACAAAACTCGGTCTTTGCGGTGAGACGCCCTAGAGCATCCCTCCAGGAAACTTCAACGGTCTCGCTAAACCTGCGTTCAGCGTTTTTTGACGTGGCGCGAGGCATGATACCAGCCCGTTGCCAACCCCACGAGCAGCCCACCAAGGTGGGCTTCGTTGGCCACGTTGCCAAAGCCTACGCTGCCCGCCGCGCTGGTCATGGTGAAGACCATCCAGCCGAGCATGAACACGACCAGCATGGTGGGCACGAAAAAGCCGCTGGCGGGCGCCTTGCGCGACATGAGCCAGACGTGTCCGAGCATGGCGTAGACCACACCGGACATGCCACCAAAGAGTACGGTACCGGTCAGGTATTGGGCCACGTTGGCGCCCACACCGGCCAGCAGCAACAGTAGCAGCATCATCCGACTACCTTGCAACAGCTCGATCTGGCGACCGAAATACCACACCCACATCAGGTTGAAGACCAGGTGCATCCACCCGAAGTGCAGAAACGCTGGAGAGAGCAAACGCCATACCTGGCCGCTTGAAAGCGCTTCGGTAAGGGGCGGGTAGACGATCTGATTGCCTACCACGTTCACCGGCACGATAGTCAGCATGACGATCAACGCGTCGCCCCAAAGCCCCACCAGGGCGAAGATGAGCAGTGAGATGGTCACCATAGCAACGGTGACAGGAAGCTTGTGCAGAAGTGTCATCGTTTCGCCTCGACGGGCCTGACCGGGTGCTGGGGCAAACGACTCGAGCGGCTCTCCCTGCGCCCAGCGCCCCAGAATGAGTTCGGCTTCGCCCCGCTGGCGCGGGTCCGCCAGCCACAAAAGCTGGCCCTCGCTTTCGTGGGTAATTTGATGACCGATACGGCTGCGCCAGAGCGCCTGACGCAGACTCTGGGTGTTAGCGTCGTGGGGGAATAGCTTCAGAGGCTGCATTGCCGGTTCTCCATTGCACTGGCGTCTGGATGAAAGTCGTTCCGACCGGCAAAAAAAACCGGCGGAGGGGGCCGCCGGATATAAAGCAAGGGATCATTCAAGGGAACACCTACTCTGATAGCCGCCGACGGGGTTAGTTCAGCCGTTTTGCAAAAAATATGTAACCAAGTGTAGCGCTTTATAACATGGGTTAATCGGTGTCGTTACCGACAGATCGCCGCCCATTTAGCTCCTCTTTGGCAACCGGTATCCAGACGAAATTATCCGCGCTTAGGGTAGCTTCGCCGCTCCAGCGGTAGGCCACCAAGCGACCATATTTCACCGCGCTGTAATCTAGGCAGGCAACGTTGCCCACCGGCAGCGCCGGTATGCCCTCACACCAGTAGTGGCCAACGAACAGCGGCCGCTCATTGCTGCCATAGTAGCTTAGCTGGCGGCGCTCCTCGGTGCTCAACGCACGCTCTTCAAGCGCCCCGGGAAGATTATCTGGCTGAAAGACGACGTCTCCCCATGTGCGCGGGCCGTCGGCCCAGAAGTGAGCGCGAAAGCTCGTACGCGTAAAACCATCGCCGGAGTGAATGGCCACCCCGGCGGGTAGCTGTACGTAGGGGCCTCGGGTAAGGCGATCCATGATGCGATAGGCTTCGCTTCGCGGATCGCAGGTTTCGAGCAAGAAATCGTCGTCCATGGAGGCATCCGGTCGTCGCGCCCAAAGCGCCTCCACCAGCGCCTGATCCCAGCAGGCATGTGCAACGCGAAACCCATCGAATTCGAGGCACAGTGGCAGCGTCTTGAACCAGGAGAGCGCCTCCTCCCACTCATCGGGGTAGTCACGGTACTGTGCCAGCGTATCGGCGATGATACGATTATGCCGTGGGGTATGCTCACGCAGCCAGCGCTGGCCGCTTTCGGGTGGCGCTGGCTGCGAGTAAGCCACGGCGTTGTACTCATGATTTCCCATGACGATATACGCCGCCCCCGCCTCTACCATACGCTTGGCAACGGTAACGGCCAAACGAATACGCGGGCCGCGATCAATCAGGTCGCCGAGAAACACCACCTTGCGCTTGGGATGGCGGTAAACACCGTTGTCGAGCTTATAGCCCAGCGTTTCGAGCAGCGTCACCAGCGTTGCCCCGCAGCCGTGCACATCACCGATGAGGTCGTAGCCTTTTATGCCCTCCTGCATCGTCAATCTCCCAATCGATGGCCCCAGCCCAGCTTGCTGCGCAGAACCTCGTAGAAATTGTGACCGATGGGATGCACCAGTTGAATGCGTTCGGGCTTGCGGGTCACGACCAGCACGTCGTCGGGCTTGGCCACCGCACGGGTTTGACCATCGCAGCTGATATGCGGGTAGGTATGATTGGTCTCGCCGATATGGATACGAATCTCACTGGCGGCGTCGATGACCAACGGACGACTCGATAGCGTGTGGGGGAACATGGGGACCAGCGTGACCACGTCGAGCTTGGGCTGAACGATCGGCCCGCCTCCGGAAAGCGCATAGGCGGTGGAGCCGGTTGGCGTAGCGATGATCAAACCGTCGCTGCGCTGGCTATAGACGAACTGGCCGTCGATGAAGAGTTCGAATTCGATCATCCGCACCGCTTTTCCGGGGTGCACCACCACTTCGTTGAGTGCCTCGCCGTTGCCTACTGCCACGCCGTTGCGATAGAGCACGGCATCGAGCAAAAAGCGCTGCTCGACCTCGTAGGCACCTGCCAGCACTTCACCAACGCGGGTTTCCAACTCGTCGGGGGAGATATCGGTAAGAAACCCCAAGCGCCCACGATTGACGCCCAGCAAAGGCGTACCGCTACGGCACAGGGTGCGCGCGGCTCCGAGTAGGCTACCATCGCCGCCCACCACAATGACCAGATCGCACAGCTCGCCGAGCATACGCCGACTGGCTTCGGGTTGGCCATGGCCGGGCAGCGCCGTGGCGGTACGGTCTTCGATCAGCACGTGGTAGCCGTTGTCGTTTAGGTAGCGAATCAGCCGTCGCAGCGAATCCACCACTTTGTCGCTCTCCAAGCGGCCGATCAGCCCGATACTCGAAAAGGCGCGCGTCGGCGCGTGGGATGCGCTCGACGCAAATGATTTCTGGGAAGTTTTCGACATGGCGCGACTCTCGATGGCGTCAGCCTCCATTATGCGGACTGGCGCCTGAGGGTACAAACCCGTATGCGCTTCAAGGGGCTTTCAATGCTTAAGCTTTCAATGCTTAAGCTTTCAGTGCTTACGTTTTCAGTACCTAGCTCGACGCCAGCGCTTGGCGCTTCAGCCACCACTGATTGAGCCACAGCGAGAGCGCGATGATCAGCGCGCCCACGCCCAGACGTAAAAGATCGGCATCACGGTTCCAAATCACCAGGTTGACCAGTAGGCCGGCTGGGATCAGCACGTTGTTCATGATCGCAAGTGTCCCCGCATCTACTCGGGTAGCGCCCTGGTTCCATAGGAAATAGCCGCCCCCCGAAGCCGCCAAACCAAGCCACGCCAGCACGCTCCACTGCACCGGGGTGCTGGGCAGCATATGCGCATTACCGAAAAGCAAAAAGGCGGGCAGCACAACGACCAAGGCGCCGATGAAGAACCAGCCGAAAACGTTGTGCCAGGGGAGCGATGAAGGCAGTGAGGCCGCCAGACGCCGGTAGCCTACCTGGCCGATGGCGAAGCAGAGGTTGGCCCCCTGAACGACGATAAATCCCAACCAGAAATCACTATTGAGCCCGTCGTAGCGAATCACCCCGGCGCCGATGACCGCGATGATGGCGGTGACGAGATAGATGGGGGTAAAGCGCCCGAAGAGCAGATCGTCGAGCAGGGCAATATAGACCGGCGTAAAGATAGTGAAGAGCAGAACTTCGGGCACCGACAGCAGTAAAAACGACTGATAGAGCAAGGTGTACATGACGCCAAGTTGGATGGCTCCCAAGGCCATCAGCACGACCCTAGCGCGCCCAGTGAGCAGGCGTGGGCGCAAAAACGGCAGAAACACCAAGGTCGCGAGCACGACCCGCATCAGCACGGCAAAATAGCTATCTACTTGCCCTGCCAAGTAGACCCCGATCAGCGAAAAGGAGAACGCCCAAAGCGCGGTAACGCCAACCAGATACCCCATGGTAAACCTCTTATCGATTCAAAGTTTACGCGAGTATACGGCGACGATTCGCACTTGGCTATGTAATGAGCTACGTCCTGGGCTATGTAATGAGCTACGTTCAGGGCTACGTAATGAGCTATGTGATTGGCTGCGCTAGGGATGAATAGCCCTTTAGCAGACCCATCGCCTAGCGACGCAGCCAAAAAAACGCATGCATAACACCCGGCACCCAACCAAGCAGGGTAAGCACGAGGTTGATCGCTACCCGGCGTCCACCGCCTTCGGCAAGCGCTACGGCAAGCGGCGGTAGCACCACGGCAAGGGCGTACAAGGCCAGGCGCTCGCCGCCAGCAATGTCTTTCCCTGTGCGTGTCCGTTCTGATGCAGCGGGCACCGAAGCAGGCGCAGTAGGCGCCGGGGCAACGCTTACCGAGGAGGCAGGCGCGCTATGTTCGACTGCGGCCTGCTGCTTTGGGTCGAAGTGCTCGACATCACTGCTATCACTGCTTGACGGCGTGCCAGCCGATGCCTGCGAGGGTATGGAAGGCGCGCTACGCTCGCGACCGCTAGCCTCGCGACGGTGTGCCTCCTTATCGATTTTCTGCTCGAGGGTTTTCGCCCCTGCGGCTAGATCAGCGTGAAAACGCTCCCAATCTTCCCAGTCGTGAGGCGTGCCCGCCTTTGGGCGCTGGTCGCCAGAGCCACGGGCGCGTTCCCAGGCCTTCTCTTCGAGCGTATTGGGGCGGTCTTGTTCGCGCTCTTGCCCCACCCCTTTGCGGTTGAGGTACTCTCGTGCGTCCATTGTCGCTCCTTCGCCGATGCGTGCTGCGTTGATGAACACATGGTGATAGCGTGTTCGTAAGGCGCAGTATAAATAAAAAAAACGCTGCTCAAGGAGCAGCGAAAGCAAGGGATCGAGAACATAAGCCAGTGCAACACTTCTAGCGACTGCTATCGCTGGTTGCCTGTCCCTTACTCAGACACGCTGAAAATAAAAAGTTCGTCAAGAGGCAAAATTTTCGTTCATACCCGCCGCCAGCGTATACTAGCCCTCGCTTTCGGCGTGATTGTACCTACGGGGAATGTTTCCATGGCACTCTATCTACTGGTTTTCGGCGTCTGCTTGGTGGTCATCGCGGCCGTACTATTAGTGCTGCTCACCGCGCGTACGCCGCGTTATCGCACCGAAGCCAAGGATTTACTGGCGCTTTTCGATAAGGCCTTGGCAAGCCAGGTGAGCGACGCCGAGTGGCACACCATCATCGGCTATCCCATTCGCCATAACGAGTATCTTGACGGCGTTCGCCGTCGCGCAGCGCATTTGATGGACGAACACGGCCGCCGCTGGCAGATCGCCCAGGGTAAACCGCTACTCAACCGTGAGGGCCAGGAGGAACTTCAAATCCTGCGTGATCATCTAGCAGCGCACACCGCTCTGCGCGAACGCGCCATGGAGCGCTAAGCGCGCATGCAGAGCATCATCCGCCAGGCGCCGCTAGAGAGCGACACCCACCACCATGCCCACGACTTCCACCAGATCGTGATCACCCTATGCGGCTCGGCGGAGTTCGAGATCGAAGGGCTCGGCGGTCACGTTAACGCCTTTTCCGGCTGCATCGTGCCCGCCAATCACGAGCACTACTACTCGGGTAACGGCTACAACCGCCAGTTGATTCTCGATTTGCCCGCCGATGCCCCTGCCCTGACCGGCGAGCACCGCGAGCTGGTCGCCTTGTTCGATGCGCCGCGTTTTTTTGCCCTCGATACTTCGCTGCGCCACTATCTCGCCTTCATCGAGAGCGAACTCGCGCTAGGCAGTGCAGTACCCTCGGGACAGCAGGAGCGCATCGCCGCGACGCTGCTCGGCGCGCTCAAGGCGCGCCTGGGCAGCACGCCCGGGGGCGCGCCGGGGCGCCTGGATCTCGACCAGCTCAACCGCTACATCCTGCGCCACCTAGCCGAAGAACTGCGCGTGGCCGACCTTGCCCGAGTGGCGTGCTTGAGCGAAGCACATTTTTCCGAGCGCTTTCGCGCCCAGACCGGGCTCTCACCGTGGCAGTACGTCAAGCGCCAGCGCCTAAGTGCAGCGCGCCAGTTGATCGCCACGAGCCGCTTGCCGCTGACCGACATTGCCCTGCAAACGGGCTTTGCCAACCAGAGCGCGCTCTCTCATGCGTTTCGTCGCAGCTTCGGGATCTCGCCGCGCTCACTGCGCCAGGCCGAGCGCCAGCATGACCCCATTCTGGCAGCCTCAAACAAGCTTAACTAAGGTTGTAAACGTAACGCGCTTACCGCGAAATTGACACGTTTTACCATGAAACGGACATACACCCGCGGTGCGGGCGCTCTACATTCGAGCGTTGGCTCGGCTTGCGCCCGTGGCCTGTTCGTTTTGGTTCAACTCTCCGGGGAATCCCATGCTTAACGCCAAGAAAATGCGCGACCCTGCCGTGTGGCAAACCGATCTCGATACGCTGATGGCCCGTATCAGCGATCACTACATCGTTGATGAAAATGCCTTCGTAGGTGAGCTGGTCGCTCTTTTGAATAGCGATGGCGATGATTTCGCCCGCCTGGAGAGCAAGACCGCCGATCTGGTACGCGACGTGCGCAAGATGGATACCGCCGTCGACACCATCGACGAGCTACTGCAGCAGTACAGCCTGGATACCCACGAAGGGCTGATGCTGATGTGCCTGGCCGAGGCGATGCTGCGCATCCCCGACCCCGCCACTGCCGATGCCTTGATCGAAGACAAACTCGGCCCTGCCGATTGGCAGGCCCACGTCGGCCAGAGCGACTCTTGGATGGTCAACGCCTCGACCTGGGGTCTGCTGATGACCGGTCGCGTGCTGAAGATGGATCAGCCGCGCGAAGGCAAACCGGCAAGCTTCATCAATCGCATGGTCAACCGCATGGGCGAGCCAGTGATCCGTCGCGCCATGATGGAAGCGATGAAGATCATGGGTAAGCAGTTCGTCCTTGGGCGCAACATTCGCGAGGCGCTCAAGCGCTCGGCGCCGCTGTTCAACAAGGGCTACACCTACTCTTACGACATGCTTGGCGAAGCCGCGCGCACCCGCGCCGATGCCAAACGCTACTTCGACGACTACGCCCGCGCCATCGAGCAGGTCGGCCAGGCCGGTAAGCGGCTGGACAAACGCACCCCGGCGCCGTCGATCTCGATCAAACTCTCGGCGCTGCACCCACGCTACGAATTCGGCCGCCGCGAGCAGGTGCTCAAGGAGCTGGTCGATACCGTCATTCAGCTGGTGACCAAAGCGCGCGAGCTCAGCGTCGCCGTTACCATCGACGCCGAAGAGGTCGATCGCCTGGAGCTCTCGCTCGAAGTCTTCCGCGCCGTTTTCGAAAGCGAAGCGGTCAAGGGCTGGGGCCACTTCGGCTTGGTAGTGCAGGCTTACTCCAAGCGCGCGCTGCCGGTACTGCACTACCTCAACCGCCTCTCGCAGCAGCAAGGTGACGAAATTCCGCTGCGCCTGGTGAAAGGTGCCTATTGGGATAGCGAGATCAAAGAGTCCCAGCAGCTTGGCGTGGATGGCTACCCCGTCTATACCCGCAAGGCGTGCACCGACGTGGCCTATTTGGCCTGCGCGCAGTTTTTGCTCTCCGAGGATACCCGCGGGCAGATTTTCCCTCAGTTCGCGACGCACAACGCCCATACCGTTACCGCCATCATCGAGCTTGCCAACCGTACCAGCCGCCCCTTCGAGTTCCAGCGCCTGCACGGCATGGGCGAAGCGCTGTATGACGCCGCCCTCCCCCGCGCGCCCAAAGGCACCTACTGCCGCGTTTACGCCCCGGTCGGCGCGCACAAAGACCTGCTTCCCTACCTGGTGCGTCGCCTGCTGGAAAACGGCGCCAACTCCTCCTTCGTACACCAGTTGGTCGACCCCGAAGTGCCGGTGGAGTGGCTGTGTAAGCACCCGATCGAGACGCTGAACCAGTACGACACCTATGCCAACCCGCGTATTCCGCTACCGCGCGACATCTTCGGGCCCAAGCGCCTCAACGCGCGTGGCGTCAACCTGAACATCCGCAGCCACTACACGCCACTGATGGAGTCGATGGCGACCTTCATGGACAAGCGCTACGTCGCCAAGCCGCTGCTCGCCTTCGATGTCAATGATGAAGCCAGCAACACCCACGCCGTGACCTCGCCCTACGCGCGTAATCAAGCGGTCGGTAGCGTGCAGTGGACCACTCGGGAGCAGGCCGAGAAGGCCCTGGACGCTGCCTGGAACGCCTTCCCCCGCTGGGACGCCACGCCGGTTGCCGAGCGCGCGGCCATCCTGCGCCGTCTTGGCGACTTGATGGAAGAGCATATGGCGGAGCTGATGACGCTCTGCTCGCGTGAAGGCGGTAAGCTGCTCACCGACGGCGTCGACGAGATCAAAGAGGCGGTGGATTTCTGCCGCTACTACGCCATGCGCGCAGAGGAGAGCTTCGGCGCCCCCATCGAGCTGCCTGGCCCCACCGGCGAATCCAACCGCCTGCTGATCGGCGGCAAGGGCGTGTTTGCGGCCATCAGCCCGTGGAACTTCCCGGTGGCGATCTTCTGCGGCCAGGTGGTCGCCGCAGCGGTGGCGGGTAATACCGTACTGGCCAAGCCCGCCGAGCAGACCTCCATCGTCGCCCACCGCGTCATCGAGCTGCTCTACGAAGCCGGTATGCCGCGCGACGTGGTTCAGCTACTGCCCGGCGATGGCCCGACGGTCGGCAGCGTACTGACCTCGGACCCGCGCATCACCGGCGTGGTCTTCACCGGCGGCACCGATACCGCCCAGATCATCAACCGCGCGCTTGCCGCGCGCGACAATGCGCCGCTGCCCACGCTCATCGCCGAGACCGGCGGCATGAACGCCATGATCGTCGACTCCACCGCGCTGCCCGAACAGGTGGTGATGGACGTGATTCATTCGGCCTTCCAAAGTGCCGGTCAGCGCTGCTCGGCGCTGCGCGTACTTTACGTTCAGGATGACGTGGCTGATCGGGTCATCGAAATTCTGAAGGGAGCGATGAACGAGCTTCGCATCGGCGACCCGCGCGATCTAGGCACCGATGTCGGCCCAGTCATCGACGACGAGGCGCGGCGTAATCTGCTCGCGCATATCGAGCGCTTGAAAGGCGAAGGTCGCCTGATCGCCGAGACGCCGATGCCCGGCGACGCTACGGCCAACGGCACCTTCGTCGCGCCCGTGGCGTTTCAGATCGACAGCATCGATGCGCTGGATCGCGAGCAGTTCGGCCCCGTGCTGCACCTGGTGCGCTACAAGGCCAGCACGCTCGACAAGGTAATCGACGACATCAACGCCCGGGGTTACGGTCTCACCTTCGGTGTCCATAGCCGCAACGAATCCTTCGCCGCTGAAATAGCGCGGAAAATTCGGGTAGGCAACGTCTACATCAATCGTAATATCATTGGCGCCGTAGTGGGCGTGCAGCCCTTTGGCGGCCAGGGCCTCTCCGGCACCGGCCCCAAAGCAGGCGGACCGCACTACCTGCTGCGCTTCATCACCGAGAAGACCATCACCAACAACACGGCAGCGCTTGGCGGCAACGCCTCGCTTCTGGCGCTGGGCGACGAGTGATCTTCTCACGCTAGGCGACGCCTCTGCTCTGACGCTCACCCCCATTCGGGGGTGAGGTATACCTACCTGAGGCGTCGACAACAACAAGCCGGATCGGAACACCCGACCGGATCATCAGGGGAAACGTTATGGATATCGGCGTTTGGATCAGCCTTTTCGCTTACTTCGCGCTCATGATCGCGCTTGGCCTCTACGCCATGCGCACCTCGACGTCGACCTCGGAGGACTACGTGCTGGGCGGGCGCACCTTGAGCCCCAAGGTGGCGGCGCTCTCCGCCGGGGCATCCGATATGAGCGGCTGGCTGCTGCTCGGGCTGCCCGGGGCCATGTTCGTCTCGGGGCTAGGCTCGGCCTGGATCGGCATCGGCCTCTTCGTCGGCGCCTTCTTCAACTGGCTTTTGGTAGCCCCGCGTTTGCGCGAGCAGACGGTGCACTACGGCAACGCCATCACCATTCCAGCCTTTTTGGCTAACCGCTTCCCCACCCGGGCGATGTCGCTGCGCACCGTTTCGGCCATCGTCATCGTACTGTTCTTCGCCGTTTATACCGCATCAGGCTTGGTTGCTGGCGGTAAGCTGTTCCAAAGCGCCTTCGCCGACATCATCAGCATCGGCGGGCTGAGCGACTACGCCACTGGCGTTATCGTGACGCTGGGTGTGGTGTTGATCTATACCGTGGTCGGCGGCTTTCTTGCCGTAAGCCTGACCGACTTCGTTCAGGGCTGCATCATGATGCTGGCGCTGGTGATTATGCCCGCCGTGGTGCTTTTTGGCGAAGGCGGTGGCGGCTTTTCGCAAGCGTCGGAGACGTTGAACAGCGTCGACCCCACGCTACTGTCGTGGACCTCTGGGCTAACCTTCATCGGCTGGCTCTCGGCGGTGACCTGGGGCCTTGGCTATTTTGGCCAGCCTCACATCATCGTGCGCTTCATGGCCATCCGCTCGGTCAAGGACGTACCCACGGCGCGTAATATCGGTATGAGCTGGATGGCGATCTCGCTAATCGGCGCGGTATCGCTGGGGATCTTCGGACGCGCTTACGCCATTCGTAACGGTATGGAAATCGCCGACCCGGAAACCATCTTCATCGTGCTGGCCAACCTACTTTTCCATCCGCTGATTACCGGTTTCCTCTACGCGGCCCTCTTGGCAGCGGTAATGAGTACGATCTCCAGCCAGCTCTTGGTGGCCTCCTCCTCATTGACCGAAGACTTCTATCGCCTGTTTTTAAACAAGCAGGCCTCGGAGAAACAGATCGTCACCGTCGGCCGTATCAGCGTAGTACTCGTCGGCATCGCCGCGGCAATCATCGCATCGGACGAGAACTCGCAGGTGCTGGGATTAGTCAGTAACGCCTGGGCCGGTTTTGGCGCCGCCTTCGGCCCGCTGATCCTGCTTTCACTGATGTGGTCGCGCACCAACGGCGCGGGCGCCATTGCCGGTATGGTGGTCGGCGCGCTCACGGTCATCGTTTGGGTGGCGCTAGGCTTCAACGGCGAGTTCCTCGGCGGCCCCGGCGTCTACGAGATCATCCCCGGCTTCATCGCCTCCCTCATCGCCATCGTCGTGGTCAGCAACATGACCGCCGATGCCGGCGAGTATCAGCATATCGAACGCTAGTCGCGCGCGTATGCTGCTTATCAGGCCGCCTTCGGGCGGCCTTTTGCGTCTGCCCTTGCGCTGAGTCAATACCCTTGGGCGCTCGCGTGGTTAAGGTAGCGCGGTACGGTTCATACGCTAAGGAGCTCAGCATGCACACCCCTTCACGTTCTTCGTTTTTGATCGCCGGTATTGCGGTGGCAAGTCTTGTCGGCAGTGGCCAGGCGTTGGCCTACGGGGCGGGGGACGTCTATACGCGGATCGGTGTGGCGAAGGTCTCACCCAAAGGCGGTAACGGCACGCTCGACACGGCGCTGGGCGATTTGGCGGTAGACGTTCAGGACAAGACCGATTTTGCCTTCACCCTTGGCTACCGTTTTCACGACAAATTCGGGGTAGAGTTGCTCGCCGCCCTGCCCTTCGAGCACGACATCCACCTAAATGGCGCCAACATCGCCTCGACCAAGCACTTACCGCCTACGCTGACGCTGCAGTACTACCCGCTGGGCGGAAGCGACTCGCGCGTGCAGCCGTATGCAGGCGTGGGGGTCAACTACACTCGCTTCTCCAGCGAGCAGGTGGACATCGAAGGCGTCGATTTACATTTGGACAACAGCTGGGGGGCAGCCGGTCAGGTCGGCGTGGATCTGTTGATCGACGAGCATTGGGCGCTTAACGCCGCCGCCTGGTATCTCGATATCGACACGGATGCAAGCGTGGGCGGCAGCGCTGCGGGTAGCGTCGAGATCGACCCCGTGGTGGTAATGGCGGGGGTGAGCTACCGCTTTTGAATTGAGCGCTAGGGCACAAGCAGTTCGGCGCCCTGACGGCTTTGCTACAGCGCCTCGGCCAGCGGCCGGGGCGCGTATGTTTTACGCCACCCGGTATTTAGGCGTGATCAGTCACCAGTTGGTCGACGTGCCTGAGTGCGCCGATCAGTGCCGCTTGGCCCGCCATCGGGCGCTTCTCTTGGGCAATGTAAGCTTCAAGAGCAGGCGCCACGTCACATTTTGCCGGCAGCGCCGCGCGTGCATCCACCAGCGCTTGCAGGCGAGCGATGAAGACGAAGCGCAGCCACTGGGGAAGCGACATGGTGTCGATGCAAAACGGCTCCTGGCTTGCGAAGGCGGATGCCTCAGGGATATCTAGCTGCCATAGACCGGCCGCATCGAGTCGGACCTCGAGCTCGTCCAAGGCAAGCTGGAGCTGGTCGTGTATATGCATGATGCCTCGCATGGACTAACGAAAGGGGCGGTCATTATCCCTGGCATGGACGCCACTGGCTACCACAGGCGGCACTGCTGACAAGTGCTGTTGACAGGGACTACTCGCAAACACTATACCCGGCGTTTTCCACACCTCACCGACAATGCACAGAAAACTTGAAAGAGCCTGTGGATAAACTATGGAAAGAGTGCGCAAGCGTTACAACGACGGGCGCTTACGCAAGGTGCTCATTTTTTGATCGCCTCGATTTATCCACGCTTGGAACGATGCCAAGCAAGGCCATGATTTATCGAAGAGCAAGGCTGACAGCCCGGCATCGGCAAGGTAGAGTGCACGCTTGTTCTTCGGAAGGACGCTATGCAACCGATTCACACCCTTTGCGACTTTTTCACCCGCAGCGGTGCCGAGGTGACGCTCTATCATCTGGGCCGCCGCGTGGTGCCCTGCGCCCGCGACACGCTACTCGCCTTCGAGCAGCAGCAACTGGCCTGGCCCGAGCCGTGGCAAGGCCAGGCGCGCATCGCGGTGCTCTTTCGCTTAGGCGACATGCCGGAGCCCGCCATTTGGTTTCTGGCGCTGCCGCTGGATGAACAAGGGATGCTCTCTCCCGCGCCGCGCGACGCCTTCCTTCAGCGGCTCTTGGAAACCCTGGGCCGCAGTGTCTTACAGGTCGGTGAACCTGCAGCGGCCGACGCCGAGCATTTGATGCAGGACAACCCATTAGCGTTTACCCCGAGCCTTACCTTCCAGGCGCTGCTCAATGCCCGTGCTACCCATGATCGCGCTCTGCCAGCAAGCCAGCACTTCGAGCTCGCCCAGGCCTACCTGGATGGCAGCCAGACGCTTGACTGGCAGGCGTTGGGCCTTCAAGGCATCGCCGATGTGGTGGTACGCCTGGACGCTGAGACCAGCACCACGCTTGCCCAGCGCCTCGATGCGCTGCCGGCCGAGGTGTTGCACTCGCTCTGCTACTGCCTGGAGCACATCGACGTTGCCCCTAGGCTAGCCGCTGCCCTCAGCGCGCGCGGTGAACAAGCCGCTCGCGAAGGCGATCTCGAAACCTTCTGTGCCTGCCTTCGCAGTGTAGGTAGCAGCCAGGCAGCTGCGGCTGGCACCTGGTACGATGCCGTGCTAGAAGACGCCCACGCGTGCGGCCCCGACACCCTCGCCGCCATAGCCGGACGCGGCTGGCCGCAGCTGGAGCATGCCGAACGCCTAACCCGCTTTCTCATCCGCTTGGCCGACGACCCGCGACAGGATTTCGCCGCCGTAGTGCGTGACCTGGCGCTAATTCCGCGCCTGCGTTTACTGGTGATGATGCAGCTTCGTGATGCACCCACCGACTCCAAGATGGCCCGGCGATTGGCTATGATGACGTCTACGGCACGTGTGACGCCGCGCTCATGAGCGCCACTTCGACACTCAAGAGGAATCGACGGTGAAGGAACTTCCCTATCAAGTGAAGGCCGTGATCGGTCGTCGCGAAATGGTGACGCTACCGGAACTCAAGCTGCACCTTTGCTGTAAGGCCGATACCGGTGCCCGTACCTCGGCACTGCACGCCGAAGAGATCGAAACCCACGAGGACGATCAAGGCCAGCTGTGGGTCAGCTTCGTGACGCATAGTGGCGGCCCCGACACGCCGATGCACCGCTGCAAGCTCCACCTGCACGATCGTCGCCGGGTGACCAGCTCTAATGGCCACAGCGAATGGCGTTATGTCATCCGCACACCAATGCAGATGGGAGAACTCACCTTTCCGGTCGAGCTGACGCTGACCGATCGCAGCAATATGCGCCACCCCATGCTGCTGGGACGACGCGCCATGCGGCGCCTGCTCGTAGCGCCAGGGGCCGCCTTTTTGCACGGCGAACCCTGAACGCCATTGCGTTACTCGGTGGCACTGCTTTACTTATCTTAGATACCCATTTCCCGTACGCGCTACCGCTTACTCTACTTTGGCCCGGAGCCTTGTATGCATATCGCCCTGCTTTCGCGCAACCGCAATCTCTACTCTACGCGTCGACTCGTCGAAGCAGCGGAGAGCCGCGGGCATACGGCCCGCGTGGTGAATACCCTGCGCTGCTATATGAGCATCGCCTCGCATCACCCTTCGATCCACTACAAAGGGGCCGAGATCGAGCCGTTCGATGCGGTCATTCCGCGCATTGGGGCCTCGATCACGTTTTATGGCTGCGCAGTACTGCGCCAGTTCGAGATGATGGGCACTTACGTGGTCAACGACTCGGTGGCGATTACCCGCTCGCGCGACAAGCTGCGCTCACTGCAGTTGCTCTCGCGTAAGGGGCTCGGCCTGCCGATCACCGGCTTTGCCCACTCGCCCGACGACATTCCCGACTTGATCACTATGGTTAAGGGTGCCCCGCTGGTCATTAAGCTTTTAGAAGGCACGCAAGGCATCGGCGTGGTGCTGGCCGAAACCAACCAGGCGGCGGAGTCGGTGGTACAGGCGTTCATGGGCATGAAAGCCAACATCATGGTTCAGGAGTACATCAAGGAAGCCAAAGGCGCCGACATTCGCTGCTTCGTCATCGGCGACAAGGTGGTCGCTACCATGAAGCGTCAGGCTGCCGAAGGCGAATTCCGCTCCAACTTGCACCGCGGCGGTACTGCGAGCCTGATTCGCATCACCCCCGAAGAGCGCTCAACCGCCATTCGCGCGGCCAAGGCTATGGGCCTGAGCGTGGCCGGGGTCGACTTGCTGCGCTCCAACCACGGGCCGGTGATCATGGAGGTCAACTCCTCACCGGGGCTCCAGGGCATCGAGAGCGCCACCGGTAAAGACATCGCCGGGATGATCATCGAGCACATCGAAAAGAATGCCGCGCCGAGCAAAAAAGTGCCACCCAAACCCAAGGGATGAGCTGAAGCGGGTAAAAACCGTCGCGCCAAGCGGTCGATTCATCTAAAGAATAAGAAACAGACTGAAAAATAATCCCTTTTAGGGGTGGCAAATAGGCGCCGCCCCCCCCACAATTTGCGTCACCGAAGGAGGTAGACGCTCATGTTCCTTGATAATCGCCAAGTGGCGATGGACAGCGTATTGGAAGCGCTGGCCGACAGCATCGATTATTTCCAAGACAATCTCGAACGCCTGCGTCCCTCGCTGCGTGATCGCCTCAAACCCTACTACACGACCCGCTTGAAGCAGTTGGGTAAGCTTCAGTCGCTCGCACGTTCGCATTTGAAGATGCTGCCGCGCGACGCCGACGTCGAGCGCGATGATTTCCTTTGGCTATGGAGCCGCCTGAAAAGCTTCGTCGGCAACGATAGCCAGGTGTTGATCAACGAACTGCTGGAGCAGGAGCGCGTTTTGATGCAGGCGTTATCGACGCTGTTCACCCATCCGCTGCCCGATCCGATCGAGCCGGTCGTCGAAGAAGCCATGCAGGGATGTCGCCAGCTAATTCGTGAGCTCTACGCGCTGCAAAAGCATAAAAGCCGTCGCTGAAACGACGCTGTCCACCTGCTGCGTAATATATACCTGCTGGCGTAAAGAGAGCGCTTGGCTAACGCGTTCCTGGCGTTTCGGGTAATGCAACCGGGGCCACCGGCGCAGGCTCGGCCGGAATGACGATAGGCTCGGCAGGGCCAAGAAAATAGGGCGCCCTCCCCCAGAGGTAGAGATCGCCTAGCGTGGCCACACGAGCCAACCATTCGCGTATGCGTAGCCGCCACTCCCCGACGATAGGCGCTGGCGCCTCGGCCAGGCATCCCGTCACCTCCATGCCCATGGCCCGCGCGATATAGATGGCTCGGGGCAGATGCCAGTACTGCGTCACCAGCACCGCCTCATCGAGCTGAAACACCTCGTGCGCCCGCGCCAGGGTGTCGTAGGTACTAAACCCAGCGAAATCCATGGTCATCTTCTCGGCCGGTACGCCGCGTCGATGCAGGTCGCGCCACATTGCCCGTGGCTCGTTATAGGCTTGGGTACGGTTATCGCCCGACAGCAGGAGATGCTCGACGCGGCCGGTCGCCACGAGCTCGGCGGCGCTATGCATACGGGCGTGAAAGTGGGGATTACGCACACCGCTACGCGTCCAGTTCGAGGTACCAAACACCACCCCTACTCGGCTGGCGCGACACTGGCTAAGCGGCTGCTCGATATAGGTGCGGGTCTGCGCCAGCACCCAAGCATTACCTGCTAATAGCAGCAAAAGCGCCAGAAGCAGTGCTGCTCCTAGCGCTATCAATGTTCGCTTGATCCACTTGATAACCATCGTGCCCACGTTACGTCCCCGACGGGCAATTAGAACATGCCGAGCTCGAGCTTGGCCTCGTCGCTCATCATGTCACGGCTCCAGGGTGGACTGAAAACGATTTCGGTATGCACCTTGCTGATCTGCGGGGCCCCCAGAATCTTGTTGCGTGCATCGGCGGCGATAACGTCGCCCATGCCGCAGCCAGGAGCCGTTAGCGTCATGCGAATGGTGACGATGCGCCCGCCGCTGATCAGTCGCTCGATCCGACAGCCGTAAACCAGCCCCAAATCGACGATATTGACCGGAATTTCAGGATCGAAGCAGGTGCGCAGTTGATCCCAAACGAACTGCTCGATCTCCTCCTCCGTCGCCGTCTCGGGTAAGGTCGGGCGCGGAAGCGGCTCCAAGCCTAAAGCATCGAGATTGCTGCCTTCGATCAGATAGAGCCGCCCTTCGAAGCCCACGCTCACGGAGCTCCCCTTGGCCTGCATGACACTGACCACGCTGTCTTCGGTCAGCGTTTGCGTCTTGCCGAAGGGAATCGCGATAGCGTCGACGTCACGCTGCAGCGGCAACGTCTGGCCGCGCTCCAGGCTCGCGATCTGCTCGATATCCATAAGGCTCCTCAGCGCTTTAGCGCACCATGTCGATCACTCGTTTCAGCGCCGCCACGAAGACGTCGACTTCATCGAGGGTATTATACGCGGCAAACGACGCCCGGCAGGTAGCTTCGACGCCGAAATGATGCAGCAGCGGCTGAGCACAGTGGTGACCGGTGCGAATGGCCACCCCAAGCTGGTCGATCAAAAGACCGATATCCTGGGCGTGGGCCCCCTCGACCACGAAGGAGAGCACGCCCGCCTTCTCAGGCGTGGTGCCGAGAATACGCAGGCCGTCGATCCCGCTCACGGCTTGAGTCGCGCGTTCGAGCAGCACGTGTTCCCAAGCGCCAATCGCCTCGATTCCAACGCCCTCGACCCATTCAAGCGCCCGCCCCAAAGCGATCACCTCGGCAATCGCAGGCGTTCCCGCTTCGAACTTGTGCGGAATGTCGGCGAACTGCGTGCCTGCATCGAAGGAGACGGTTTTGATCATCTCGCCGCCGCCCTGCCAGGGCGGCATGGCCTCTAGCAGCTCGCGCTTGCCGTAGAGCGCGCCCACGCCCGTGGGACCATAAACCTTGTGGCCCGAGAAGGCGTAGAAGTCGGCGTCGATGGCCTGTACGTCGATACGCTGGTGTGGTGCAGCCTGCGCGCCGTCGATGAGAATGCGCGCGCCGACGGCGTGAGCCAACTGCGCCATTTCGCTCACCGGGTTGATGGTGCCCAAGGCGTTCGATATGTGGTTCACCGCCACGAGTTTGGTCTGCTCGCTCAAGAGCGCTCGATAAGCGGCAAGATCGAGCGCACCGCGCGCATCGACCGGAATCACCTTGAGGGTGAAGCCACGCTCGGCGGCCAAAAGCTGCCAGGGCACGATGTTGGAGTGGTGCTCCAGCAGCGACACCAGCACCTCGTCGCCTGGGCCTAGATTCGCCCGTCCCCAGCTCTGGACAACCAGATTGATCGCCTCGGTCGTGCCGCGGGTGAAGACGATCTGGCGCGCCTCTTCAGCGTTTAGAAACGCCCGCACCTTGTGGCGTGTCTGTTCGAAGGCGGCGGTCGCTTCGTCCGCCAGGGTGTGCAGGCCACGGTGAATGTTGGCGTTGTAGCGCGCGAAGTAGTCGTCGAACGTCGCGATAACCTGACGCGGGGTCTGGCTAGTCGCGGCGTTGTCGAGATACACCAGAGGCTTTTCGTGTACGCGACGCTCGAGGATGGGGAAATCCTTGCGCACCTGCGCCACATCCAGTGGCGCAGTGGGAGCGGTGGCATTCTCGATGACATGCTCGGACATCGACGACTCCTATAAGTGGTAAAAGCGCGAGGGCTAGTCGTGCAGCGCGGAGGCCGTCTCGACGAGCCCGGCGAGGTTGAAACGCTCCGGCAGCTTACCCGCTACGGCGAGTTCGACGCGCTCGGCGATGGCGTCGAGCGCCACCTCTTCGAGCACTTCACCGGCGAAGGCGAGCGTCAGTAGGCCACGTGCGGTCGCTTCATCGATGCCGCGCGTACGCAGGGCGTAGATCGCTTCGGCATCGAGCTGACCGGTCGTGGTGCCGTGGGAGCACTTGACGTCATCGGCGTAAATTTCGAGCTCGGGCTTGGCGTTGATCTGGGCGCGATCAGAGAGCAAGAGGTTCTGGTTGCTCTGAAAACCCTCGATCTTCTGGCTGTCTTTTTTGACATAGACGCGGCCGTTGAATACGCCCACCGCACGGTCGTCCAGGATGCCCTTGTAGTTCTCGTTGGAGAACGTCAGCGGCGCATTGTGGTTGACCTTGGTGTGGTTATCCACGTGCTGGCGATCCTGCCCGAAGAATAGGCCGTAGAAGTGGGTCTCGGCCCCCTGACCGTTGAGATCGCTGATCAGATCGTTACGTACCAGCGCCCCCCCCAGGTTCAGGTTGTACGAGGTATAGCGGCTATCACGCGCCTGCTCGACATGGATGCTGGCAATGTGGAAGTCACCCTGAGGCGCTTCTTGCAGCTTGTAGTGAGACAAAATCGCGCCGCGCTCGAGAATGACCTCACTCGCTACGTTGGTGAAGTTACGCGCCTCGCGCTCACCGCAGAAGTGCTCGATCACCGTGGCTTCACTGCGCGACCCCGCTTCGATCAACACCCGCGGATGCGCCATCACGGCCTGCTCTTGGGCGCGCGAAAGAAACTGCAAGATCAGCGGCTTCTCGACCACCGTGCCAGGGGCGATGCGGATAACCGCGCCCTCCTCCACGAACGCCATGTTCAGCGCCGAGAACGGTGAGAACTCGACGCCGGTGAGGCGCCCAAGCGGCCCGCCTACGGCTTCGTGGTTATCAGCAAGCGCGCGAGAAAGCGGCGCCAGCTGCACGCCCTGGGGTAGGCCCTCGAGATCCGAGAGCGCCGAGGCAAAGATACCGTCGACGAAGGTCAGGCGGTGAGCGTCCAAAGGCAGCGTCAGCGTAGCGGCCTTGGCCGGCGAGAAATCAGCGTCGTCTGCCAAGGCAAAGTTACCCTGGGCGATGGCGCGTACGTCGGTGTATTTCCACTCCTCGTCGCGGCGCGTGGGGAAGCCCAGGGCATCGAAGCGGGCCGCACCCGCCTGGCGCCGCGCCGCCATCCAGGTCGGCTCGGCACCGCGCGCTTGGCTGCGCGCCTTCAGCGTCTCTAGAAAGGTGGCGGTATCGCTCATGCCGCAGACTCCCCGATTAGCGCTTCGTAACCGTTGGCTTCGAGCTCTTTGGCAAGCTCGGCGTCACCGGTCTTGACGATGCGGCCGTTGACCAGCACGTGGACCTTGTCCGGTACGATGTAGTCGAGCAGGCGCTGGTAGTGGGTAACCAGCAGGATCGAGCGGTCTTGGCCGCGCAGACTGTTGACCCCGTCGGCGACGACCTTCATGGCGTCGATGTCGAGGCCCGAGTCGATCTCGTCGAGCATCGCAAGCTTGGGCTCGAGCACCAGCATCTGCAGGATCTCGTTGCGTTTTTTCTCACCGCCTGAGAAGCCTTCGTTGACCGCCCGCTGCAAGAAACTTGGGTCCATCTTCATGAAGCCCAGCTTCTCTTTGACCAGCTTCATGAACTCGGACGCAGGCATCTCGCCTTCACCGCGCGCCTGACGGATGGCGTTGAGGGCGGACTTGAGCAGGTAGATGTTCTTCACCCCTGGAATTTCGACCGGGTACTGGAAGCCCAACAGCATGCCCGCCTGGGCGCGCTCTTCGATCTCCATCTCCAGTACGTCCTGGCCTTCGAAGGTGATGCTACCTTGGGTGACTTCGTAGCCGTCCTTACCGGCGATGACCGCCGACAGGGTCGACTTACCGGCACCGTTGGGGCCCATGATGGCGTGAACTTCACCAGCGTTGATCGTCAGAGAAAGCCCCTTGAGGATCTCTTTGCCTTCGACGGTGACATGCAAATCGTTAACTTGAAGCATCGTGATACCCTTTTGAATCCAGGGCGCAAGCCGGTGGCGCCCTTCATTAAATCAAGCGATTGACGCGGCGCTTAGCCGACCGCCCCTTCCAGCGTGACGCTCAGCAGCGCCTCGGCTTCCACGGCGAACTCCATGGGCAACTCCTGGAAGACATCCTTGCAGAAACCGTTGACGATCATGCTCACCGCGTCTTCCTCAGAGATACCGCGGCTCTGGCAGTAGAACAGCTGGTCATCGCCGATCTTCGAGGTAGTCGCCTCGTGCTCGATGGTCGCCGTGCTGTTACCGATTTCCTGGTACGGGAAGGTATGGGCACCGCACTGATCACCGATCAACAGCGAATCGCACTGGGTAAAGTTACGCGCGCCCTTGGCCCGCGGGCCGATCTTGACCATGCCGCGATAGGACTGATCGCTACGCCCAGCCGAGATGCCTTTGGCCACGATATAGGAGCGTGTGCCCTCGCCGATATGAATCATCTTGGTGCCGGTATCGGCCTGCTGGCGGCCGTTGGTCACCGCCACGGAGTAGAACTCACCGATGCTGTCCTTACCGCGCAGCACGCAGGAGGGGTACTTCCAGGTGATCGCCGAGCCGGTTTCGACCTGGGTCCAGCTGATCCGTGAGCGGTCGCCACGGCAGTCGCCGCGCTTGGTAACGAAGTTGTAGATACCGCCTTTGCCATCTTCGTCGCCGGGGTACCAGTTCTGTACCGTGGAGTACTTGATGTAAGCATCGTCCAGGGCCACGAGCTCCACGACGGCAGCGTGCAGCTGGTTCTCGTCGCGCATCGGCGCGGTACAGCCTTCGAGGTAGGAGACCTCGGCGCCGCTTTCGCAGACGATCAGGGTTCGCTCGAACTGACCGGTATTTGCAGCGTTGATGCGGAAGTAGGTGGAGAGCTCCATGGGGCACTTCACGCCCTTGGGCACGAATACGAAAGAGCCGTCGGTGAAAACCGCCGAGTTGAGCGCGGCGAAGTAGTTGTCCGCCACCGGCACGACGGTTCCCAGGTACTGCTTGATCAGTTCCGGGTAGTCACGCACGGCCTCGGAGATCGAGCAGAAGATCACGCCCGCTTCGGCGAGGTTCTCTTTGAAAGTGGTGGTGACCGAGACCGAATCGAATACCGCATCGACGGCCACGCCCGCGAGTGCGGCGCGCTCGTGCAGCGGAATACCCAGCTTTTCGTAAGTTTCGAGCAGCTTGGGATCGACTTCATCCAGGCTTTGGGGACCATCCTCGGGGCGCTTGGGCGCGCTGTAGTAGGAGATCGCCTGGTAGTCGATTGGTGGGTAGTCGAGATGCGCCCAGGAGGGCTCTTCCATCTTGAGCCATTGGCGGTAGGCATCGAGACGCCATTCGAGCATCCACTCGGGCTCACCCTTCTTCTTCGAGATGAACGCAATGGTGTCTTCGTTGAGACCCGGCGGAAGCGTGTCGCTTTCGATGTCGGTAACAAAGCCTTCTTTGTACTCTCGACGAACCAACTGTTCCATTTCTTCCGTTGCCATGGTCAAACCCTCCGGGCAGTTGGATGGCGAGCTGACTCGCCGTAATCACAATCGTAATGGGGCATCGCGCGCGCCGCTGCGCACATCAGAGCTGATCTCATGATCGTCATAACGAGGAGACGGCGGGAATGGTGATGCTTTGAATGGGAAGCTGCACGGGCAGCTTGAGAGGCGTCGAGTCGGCCAGGTGCGCCAGCGTCACGCTCTCGAGTAGCGTACGCATCGCCAGCGACACACGCTGCCAGTTGTCCGCCAAGCCACAGGTGGCCGCCAACTCGCAGTCGCCCTGCTCCTGACTGCACTCGGTCATGGCGACCGGACCTTCGATGGCGGCGATGATATCGGCAGCGGTAATCCGCGAAGCGGGCCGCGCCAAGCGATAGCCACCGTGGGCACCGCGCTGCGAGGTCAGAAGCCCTGCGCGCACCAGCGACTTGAGCGTTTTACTCACCGTGGGGTGCGGCAGCTGAACGGCATCGGCAATGTCGGTGGCGGCGTGAGGCATATGCGGAAAGCGCGCGATGTGGGCCATCACTACGGCAGCGTAGTCGGTCATTCGCGATAGCTTGAGCATTAATAACCTGCCTGTGATCAACGTCTCGATGATTGAGGACTATTTTAGTCCTATATAAATTCGATGTGAAGCCCTACTGCCGCATTATTGCCATTTCTTGGCCGTTGCCAGCATGATCGCCACCGTTGTCATCAAAAACAGCAATCATTTTCATTTGTAAATTCTATGAAACAAATCTCAGCAGCGTCTTCACGCGCTACCGATGCTGCCTCGTTGCACGCGGGCTAGGCCTTTTTAACGTAGATCGACTTAAGCTTCATCGGGCCAATACCATCGACCTTGCAGTCGATGTCGTGATCGCCGTCAACCAAGCGGATGTTCTTCACCTTGGTGCCCACCTTGACTACCAGGGAGCTGCCTTTGACCTTGAGATCTTTGATTACCGTAACACTATCGCCATCGGCCAAGGGGTTACCGTTGGCATCGCGCACCGTGGCGCTCTCATCTTCGCTTGCAGGGGCGGTATCGGACCATTCATGCGCGCACTCGGGGCACACGTATTGAAGGCCATCATGATAGGTATAGACAGAAGCACAGGCGGGGCAGGCAGGTAGGACGTTCATCGAGGCTCCAAATTGGCAAAACGCAGGAGCCTACACCGATTGCCGCCGGGGCTCCAGCCCCAGCGGCACGTTCAGGATTCAAAACAGCGCAGAAACGGAGGCTTAGCCGCGCTGGTAGACGCCTACCAAGCGGTTCATACCTAAAAGATGCGGTTCGAGTTCGGTCAAAAGCTCGGGCAAGCTAAGCCCTTCGGGCAGTGACGTTTGATGATCCAGCGCCAGCACCCAGAAGTAGTAGAGATGATTGCCATGGCCTTCGGGCGGCATGGGGCCCATATAGCCGGTCTTGCCACCATCGTTTTTACCACTAGTGCCAACGGCGGTATTTTCGACCACCTCGAAGGTGTCACCGGGTAGGTTGTAGAGCGTCCAGTGAACGAACCCGTACATGCCGTTTTGCACCAGCGGTGCGTCGGGGTCGTGGCACACGATGGCGAATCCCTTGGTGCCCTCCGGGGCGTCGTGCCAAGCAAGCGCTGGCGAGACATTATCGCCCTCACCAGTATGCCTGGTCGGGATCACAGCTAACTGTTCGAAAGCAGGGCTTTTGACCTGCATGGAAGTAGGAACGAATGCCATAACGTAGTCTCCTTGGCGGTGGGTGAAAGAGAAAAGCCGAAGTCCTTGTCTAGCCGCCCGGCCCGATCGGCGGCGCAAGAGCATGTTGGTGGCGCCCCCACCACGCCTGAGCGATGGCCTGATTACTGGCATTGGCAGCGGGGTCGAGGGCGGGCTCGAGGCGCACGTAGTCGCTGCCCGTTTGCGCCATCAATACCGGATCCTGGGTCGCCAGCTGCAAGGCGTAGAGCACCAGCATCTTTTCGTAGTCGTCTTGGGTGGTGAGTCGCGCAAAGAGTAGCGGCACGGCGGGTGCGCCGATGGCTCCCAGTCGCTCGGCGGCGATGTAGCGCACCTGCGGCTGGGCAGGATTACCATAGCGGGCAACGAAGCGCCGATCGGCCAAGCGGCTCACGTAATAGGCCGCCTCCTCTTCGGGGCTGGTGAGATACGGCGGCACCCAGTCCTGGGCCTGCGCGCCCATGCTCACTGAAGGAGATGAAGGCGCAACAGCGGGAGACGAAGGCGTTGGCGCTGTGGCGGCAGTAGGACTCACTTGTGCCGCAGGCATTGAGGGCTGCCCCGCACAGCCTGCCAGAATAAGGGCGAGCAGCGTGAGCGCAGGCACGCCAAGCGCCTTTCGAGGCACTTTTGTCTGAGCGATTATCGGCGCCGCGCTCCCAGCGAAACCTTTGGGTGACGCGCTTGCCTGCATGTTGCATGTTTGCGCTTTTACGTTCGTCTTGCTCACGTCGTTCTGTCTCATCGATGGCGGATAGGGATAGCAATAGGGTTAACGTCTACATCTGCTTGCATTAGCGCGTTCACATAAACGCGTTGAAGAGTGTTCACTTACCGTGTTCGGACCAACGGCCGTCGCGCTTGAGCCGCTGTTTTACCCAGCGATCATACCCCACCCGTAGCCCTTGCTTGATGCCGGGTAGGCTGATCAACCATCCAAGCGGCGCACCCGGGGTATGCGCCAGCAGTAGGCGGTAGGCATCCATCCCTTCGCTGATGCGGCCCTGGGCATCTTTGACGTGTAGGGAGCGCAGCGCATCTTGTGGGTGAATACCGAGTGCGCGCAGCTCCTCGTGGTGCTGATTGAGGTCGCGCCACTCAACGCGCCGCGCCTGAGCGCCCGCCCAACGCTCGTAGCGGCGGCGGTCACGCCGACAGATCGGGCAAGCGGCATCGTAGTAAACGGTCAAGTGCGACATAGATCGGCCATGAGTAGCATACACGTGCCTACCAGTGTGGCACCGATGAGCCAAGCTGCAAGCAGCGCAGACCGCGCAATCGAAGACCCTAACAATAACGCCGACGCCTTTAGAGGCGTCGGCGTTATTGTGCCGCAAGGGGGGGGCTGCCCAGGAGGCGCCCCGTTAGCATTTACTTCAGGCGTTCGAACACGGTGGCAACGCCCTGCCCCATACCGATACACATGGTGGCAAGCCCCAGGGTAGTGTCTTGCTGGCGCATGACGTTGAGCAGCGTGGTACAGATGCGCGCACCCGAGCAGCCGAGCGGATGCCCCAGGGCAATCGCCCCACCGTTGAGGTTGACTTTGTCGTCCATGGCATCGAGCAGCCCCAGGTCCTTGAGCACCGGCAGGCTTTGGGCGGCAAAGGCTTCGTTGAGTTCGACCGTCTGAATGTCCTCGATGCCAAGCCCAGCGGCCTTGAGCGCTTTCTTCGTTGCAGGCACCGGGCCATAGCCCATGATCGAGGCATCGCAGCCCGCAATGCCGGTCGACAGCACCCGCGCGATGGGCGTCAAGCCCAGCGCCTGGGCACGCGCGTAGCTCATCACCGCCATCGCCGAAGCACCCACTGAGAGTGCCGAGGAGGTGCCGGCGCTCACGGTACCATTGCGCGGATCGAAGACGGGCTTGAGCTGGGCCATGGACTCAAGGCTGGCATCGGCGCGAATGACTTCGTCCTGCGCGATCAGCGCTTTGAAACCCTGGGCGTCGTGGCCTTCGATACCCACGATTTCGTTTTCGAAGTGCCCCTGGTCCTGGGCCGCCTGGGCGCGCTGGTGCGAGCGCACGCCAAACTTGTCCTGATCTTCGCGGCTAATGCCGTGCATCTTGCCCAGAAGCTCAGCGGTTAGCCCCATCATCATCGACGCCTTGGCGGCGTACTTACTCAGCGCCGGGTTGACGTCGACGCCGTGGGCCATGGGTACGTGCTCCATGTGTTCGACGCCACCGATGACGTAAAAATCGCCCATCCCCGCCTTGATGTTGGCCGCAGCGATGTGCAGTGCGCTCATCGACGAGCCGCACAGGCGGTTGACCGTCTGCGCCGGTACGCTGCGCGGAATGCCGGTCATAAGGGCAGCGTTACGAGCGATGTTCATCGCCTGCTCCAGCGTCTGGTTGACGCAGCCCCAGATCACGTCATCGACCTCGGCCGGGTCGAGATTGGCATTACGCTCGAACAGCGCCTGCATTACCGCAGCCGACAGGTTCTCGGCGCGCACGTGGCGAAAGCCACCGTTCTTGGCCTTGGCCATGGCGGTACGCACCCCGTCGACCACCACGATATCTCTTGGATTCAAGCTCATCTTCCCTATCTCCTTTTCGCACTGGCGTAGCACACAGGCATAGCACACGGGCTTAGCGCGGGCTTAAGCGTTGGCGTTCTGGGCGCTGGATGCATTGGCGGCGTAGAAGCGCTCGCCCTGCTCGGCCATGCGGCGCAGTTTATCGGTCGGCGCGTAGAGCGGGCCGAGCTCTTCGGCCAGACGGTCGGCGAGGGCCACGAACTCAGCGACGCCCATGGCGTCGATGTAGCGCAGCGCACCGCCACGGAAGGGCGGAAAGCCAATGCCATAGATCAGTGCCATATCGGCTTCGGCCGGGGTATCGACGATGCCATCTTCGAGCGCGCGCACGGTTTCGAGGCACAGCGGTACCATCATGCGCGCAATGACCTCGTCATCGCTGAACTCGCGATGCTCCTTGACCACCTCTTTGATCAGCGCATAGGCCTGCTCGTCGGTGACCTTCTTGGGTTTGCCTTTCTTGTCCTCTTCGTAGGCGTAGAAGCCCTTGGCATTTTTCTGGCCCAAACGGTCGTTGTCGTACATCACCTCAATGGCCGTTTTGGTGTCACGGGCCATGCGCTCGGGGAAGCCTTCGGCCATCACCTCGTTGGCGTGCACGGCAGTATCCATGCCGACGACGTCGAGCAGGTACGCCGGGCCCATGGGCCAGCCGAACTTCTCCATCACCTTATCGACTTTCTGGAAATCAGCCCCCTGCTCGACCAGGAAGCTAAAGCCGCCAAAGTAGGGAAAGAGCACGCGGTTGACCAAGAAACCTGGGCAGTCGTTGACCACGATGGGTGTCTTGCCCATGGCGCGGGCGTAGGCGACGGTCGCCGCCACGGCGGCATCGGAGGTTTTCTCACCGCGAATCACCTCGACCAGCGGCATGCGGTGAACGGGGTTGAAGAAGTGCATACCGCAGAAGTTGTGCGGACGCTTGAGATTCTGCGCCAACCGGTCGATGGAAATGGTCGAGGTATTGGAGGCGAGGATCGTCTCTTCGCCGACCTGCCCTTCTACCTCGGTGAGTACGGCATCTTTCACCTTGGGATTCTCGACCACGGCTTCGACGACGAGATCGACGTGACCAAAATCACCGTAAGAGAGCGTCGGGCGAATGTTGCTCAGCTTTTCGGCCATCTCGGCGCTGGTCAGCTTGCCGCGCTCGACCTGCTTGGCAAAGAGCTTGCGCGCCTCTTTGAGGCCAAGCTCGATGGCATCGGCCTTGATATCCTTCATCACGATCGGTGTGCCCTTGGAAGCACTCTGATAGGCGATACCACCACCCATGATGCCCGCCCCCAGAACCGCTGTCTGCTTGACCGCCTGGGCCTGCTTTTCGTACTTGCTGGCCTTTTTCTTGATTACTTGGTCGTTGAGGAAGAGCCCCACCAAGTTGAAGGCGACGTCGCTCAGCGCCATCTTCGCAAAGGTGGCAGCTTCGATCTGTTGGGCGCGTTCGCGCTGTTCGCCCGCCCCTTTCTGGATCACCTTGATCGCTTCCACCGGCGCCGGGTAGTGCGGTCCGGCTTTACCGGCGACGAAGCCCTTGGCGGTCTCGAAGGCCATCATCTGCTCGATGGGGTTGAGCTTGAGCGGGCCTTTCTTGTCGGCGCGACGCTTTTGGTAGTCGAGTTCGCCGCGCTGGGCACGGGCAAGAATATCCAACGCGCCCGCTTCGAGCTGCTCAAGCGGCAGCACGGCGTCTACCGCCCCCATCTTCAAGGCGGCGTCGGCACGATTTTCGCTGCCCCCGGCGATCCACTCGATGGCGTTATCGGCGCCGATCAGCCGCGGCAAGCGCACGCAGCCACCCCAGCCGGGAATGATGCCGAGTTTGGTTTCGGGCAGGCCGATCTTGGCGCGCTCGGCCATGACCCGAAAGTCAGTGGTGAGCGGCAACTCGCAGCCACCGCCAAGCGCCAGGCCGTTTATCGCAGTAACGGTGGGGAACGGCAAATCTTCGATGGCGTTGAAGATGGCGTGCACCCGCTGGTTCATCTCGACCAGATAATCTTCGCCTTTATCGAAGAGCGCGTGGAATTCGGTGATATCGGCGCCGACGATGAAAACGTCCTTGGCGCTTTGGATCATTAGCCCGCCAAGATCGCTTTCAAAGCGAATGGCCTTGACGGCATCGTCGAGCTCGGCAACGACCTGACTCGACAGCTTGTTGATCGATTCGCCCTGCAAATCGAAGGTGAGAACCGCAATAACGTTGCCATCGGGGACATCACGTCGAGCCACCGTGATGGCGTTGCCTTGATAGATCATTCGCGCTACTCCAGTCAGTGAGGCGAGAATCGGCGCTTCGAACCCGCATCGAGGCTCGAAGCACTTTCATACGGCCGTTTGATCGCCTTAGCTTGGTGGAGATGCCCCATGGCGTCAAGCCTATACTTTCGGCCCATAGCCTGGGTAATGACGGGGCATTTACTCCACCGACGTGCGGCTGCCAAGACGTATCGCTGCTGTTAGGATAGTCGTCTTCTTGGCAGGCAATGGTCAATCATGGGTTCTTTACTCACAGCGCAGCGCTTGGCGCGCCTGCAAGGTCTTCTCGAGCGCGTCATTGCGCGCATCAAACCCTGGAGCTGGCTATGGCCGCCGGTGGCCTTCGGGGCCGGGCTCGGCAGCTTCTTTTTGGTCGACCGCCAGCAGTGGCTAGGCGCAGCCTTGGCACTCGGGCTCGTCGCTGCTTGGGTGCTGCTGCTCTCGGAAAGCCTGATTGCACGCTGGCTGGATGCGCGCGGCTACCCGACACTGTCGCGCGGCGTTACGGTCTTCTTTGCGCAGATGATCCACCAGGAGACTCTCTTTTTTACCCTTCCCTTCGTCCTCGCTACCACGGTGTGGAACAGCGGCCAAACGCTGTTCGCCCTCATGGTGGTCGGCATGGCGATCGTCTCGATCATCGACCCCCTCTACTATCGCATCGCCAACCGCTGGCGCAGTCTCTACTACCTGTTTCACGCTCAGTGCGTATTTCTGGTGGTGCTGGTCATTCTGCCCATCATGCTGCATCTCACCACTACCGAGAGCTTGAAAATCGCGTTGGTCGTCACGCTGCTAACGGCACTGCCTAGCGGCTGGCATCTACTGCGCCAGCCCTCGGTGCTGCGGTGGAGCGCTTTTTTGGTGATGACGCTGCTGTTCTCGGGAGCGGCTTGGCTTGGGCGCATCTGGGTACCTCCGGCAAGCGTGTGGATGACCGCCAGCGCCCTGTCACCCTCGCTGGATATACAGCAGCGCACGCCGCGCGGTGATCTGGCGCTGACCCCCGAGGCGCTGCGCGAACAAGGGATTTATGTCTATACCGCCATCCGCGCCCCGCGTGGTTTGAGCGAAACCATTGAGCACGTGTGGTATCACCAGGGTCAGCGCCTGGATCGGGTAGCGTTGAACATTCAAGGAGGAAGCGAAGCGGGCTATCGCGCCTGGAGCCACAAGCAGAATTTCCCCGCACATCCCGAAGGCGACTGGCGCATCGATATCATGACCGAGGGGGGACAGCGCATCGGGCTAATCCGCTTTCATGTCGATGCCGACCCTGAGCGCGCCTCCACCGCCGACAGCCGCATTCAGCCTGCAGGGCTAAGCCGTTTCAATCTGCGCCGCTTCATTCCTGGCGCCAGCAGTGAGACGAATAGCTAAACAAACCCTGCGTTTAGACGTGCCATCGGAACCTTAGCCTGCGCTCGGTTGTCGCAGTAACTTGCATTCAACCATTCAGCTAATGACAATTCACCAACTCACTTTTATTGGTAATTGATGCTTATGGCCTCATCGATTGGTTTTCGTCTGGCAAGATTGCCGCACCTTTGGCGCTCGATTCTGGACCGACGTCTGGCACCGCTGGAACTGACCCAAACCCGTTGGGTCACGCTGTACCATATTTGGCGCGCAGGCGACGGCCAGCCACAGTGCGACTTGGCGCGCGCCATTGGCGTCGAAGCGCCTTCGCTGGTGCGTACTCTGGGTCAGCTCGAAGAACAGGGGCTGGTCGAACGGCGCACCTGCGAAAACGACCGCCGCAGCAAGCGCGTTCACCTGACGCCAGCCGCCATGCCGCTGCTCGAACAGATCGACAGCGTTGCCCAACAGGCGCGCGAAGAACTGCTCGTTGGCCTAACGCCAGAGAACATCGAACAGCTCGACGAGTGGCTTGGCATCATCGAAGCCAACGGCGTAGCCATTCAGGCCCGAGAACTCGAAGCTACTTCGACGCCCTAACCGCTGCTGTAGCAACACGACTGTGTTCGGCCTTTGATTGAGCCTCGTGCTCTTGACCTCATTTACTGGCACCGCTCAAGCGGTGCCAGTGGCGTTATCGAGCGTCACTCCCGTGCTGGCTAGTCGCGTTGGCATCCACGCGTGCGTTGAAGGGAATTGGTCGCTTGTCGGCGTAACCTTCCAAGGCGTCGCGTAGAGCCTCGAAATCAGCCAAATAGGTTGCGAAGCGCTCGCCGTTTTGCGACTCCCACCACCACAGACTGATGCTTTCTGGCGTCGACTCCAGCACCAGGGCGTCCTGGGGCAGCTTCTCGACGATACGCTTGAGGTGATAGGTCGCCTTATCGCTCAACGGCCGTAGTGGCGCTATACGCCAGCGCCAGCCCGCGTGATAGGGTTCGAGCGCGGCGCTGGCCTTGGCATCACGCACTAGCAGAAAAGTCGGCCCCGGCGTCTCGGCGGGGAAGAACCAGCGGTAGGTTGGCATGGTGCCCTTGAAGTGGTGCAGCGGCGGCGTGGTCTCTCTGATCGTAACGCCTTGACGGGTCAGCCGATCCCGCAGCGTCATCCGGCGCTTTTGCTGTGGACTAGGGCGCAGCCACAGCACCGGCGAGAGAATGAATAACAAAACGAAGACGATCACCAACCATTTCACCGTACTACCTCACCTTTAGCGTGGGGCTCCATCGGCGAGCCACCTTGACTTACGTTAAAAAAACGTCGACCTCATTACCTAAAAACAATGATCTACATCGTTGTGTCCTGACGGCGAGCGGCCTAAAGTAAGCTAGACACACAGGGTATCGCTTCACTTGTTCACTGCTTTCTCACCGCCGAGGAGATACGCCATGAGCTATCGCCATATTCTGGTCGCCGTTGACCTGACCAAAGACTCGCACAAGATTTTGGAGCGTGCGATCGCGATTGCCGAGCGCAACAACGGGGCCAAGATCTCCATCATGCACACGCTCGAACCGCTGGGCTTTGCCTATGGGGGCGATATCCCCATGGATTTGACCAGCATTCAGGACCAGCTCGACGATCACGCCAAAAAGCGTCTGGCCGAAATCGCCGCGCCGCACATTCTCGAAGCCGACCAGCACGTCGTTGTCGGCATGCCGGATACCGAAATTCACCGCTTTGCCGCCGACCATGACGTCGATTTGATCGTCGTTGGCTCGCACGGTCGCCATGGCTTCGCTCTACTGCTGGGCTCGACCTCGACCGGCGTTCTGCACGGCGCTCAATGCGACGTTCTCGCCGTGCGCGTCGGTAAAACCAGCGACGAGTAAACGACCCTCAAGGGCGCTGCCTTTTTGCCCTTTATCCAAGCCCTTTATCCAAGCAATTCATCGCCGGGGCGAGCAACGCTTGCCCCGGCGCTCTTTTATGTTCTTGCTTAGCCTTACAGCGCCTATTCGCCTGCAGCCATGGCTTCGAGCTCCATCCAGCGCTCCATGGCGTTTTCCAACTCACCCTGGACGACGCCGAGCGCTTCGAGCTTGGCCGTTACCACGGTCGACGGCTGCTGGTAGAAGGCAGGCTCGGCGATTTCCGCTTCGATTTCGGCTACTTTGGCCTCTAGTTTTTCGATCTCGGCGGGCAGGCCATCGAGTTCACGCTGAAGCTTATAGGAGAGTTTGACGCTCTTCTTGGCGCTTTCTGCCTTGGCCTGCGCTTCTTTGGGCTGCTCGCTGGACGCTGCAACCGCGCTCGTCTCCACCTGGGCAGCACGAGCACTTTTCGCCGCCACCGGCGCATCCCAGGGCGCAGGCGGTAGTTTGCCACCCTGGCGAACCCAGTCGCTGTAGCCACCGACGTACTCACGCACGCGCCCCTCGCCTTCGAAGGCCAGTACGCTAGTCACCACGTTGTCCATGAAGGTTCGGTCGTGCGACACCAGCA
This sequence comes from Halomonas dongshanensis, assembly GCF_024790395.1. GTDB lineage: Bacteria > Pseudomonadota > Gammaproteobacteria > Pseudomonadales > Halomonadaceae > Vreelandella > Vreelandella dongshanensis. Next base: position 9,129 of record NZ_JAJISC010000005.1, on the reverse strand, counting down.
ACAGCGTGCCATCGAAGTCGAGCAGTAGCTCTTCGAGAAGCTCGAGCGTCTCCATATCAAGATCGTTGGTTGGCTCATCGAGCACCAGCACGTTAGCAGGCTGGGTGAAGAGCTTGGCCAGCAAGAGGCGGTTGGACTCGCCGCCCGAAAGCGCCTTGACCGGCTGGCGTACGCGCTCGGGGGTAAACAGGAAATCCTGCAAATAGCTCATCACGTGGCGATCGCGCCCGCCGACCGAGACCCGGTCGGTGCCCTGAGCAACGTTATCGTAAACCGTCTTTTCCGGCTCGAGCCCCGCGCGCAGCTGGTCGAAGTAGGCTACCTGTAAATTGGTGCCCAACTTGACGCTGCCTTCACTGGGTTCGAGCTGACCCAGCATCAGCTTCAACAGCGTGGTCTTGCCCGCGCCGTTGCGCCCGAGCAGACCGATGCGGTCGCCGCGCTGCACGTCGAGGCTGAAGTCACGGATGATGGCGTCACCGGCAAAGCGCTGGGTGACGTTTTTAAGCTCGACCACGCGCTTGCCCGAGCGCTCGCCGCTATCGACGCTGAGATTGGCGGTACCTTGGCGCTCACGGCGCTGGCTGCGCTCGACGCGCAGCGCTTCGAGCGCGCGCACCCGCCCTTCGTTGCGGGTGCGCCGCGCCTTGATCCCTTGGCGAATCCAGGTCTCTTCCTGGGCTAGCTTTTTATCGAATTCGGCGTTTTCACGCGCTTCTACTTCGAGCTCGTGCTGCTTGCGCGCCTGATACTCGGTGTAGCGTCCGGGATAGCGCGAGAGCTTGCCGCGATCGAGCTCGAGAATGTTGGTGGCAAGCTTGGAGAGAAACGCACGGTCGTGGGTAATCAGCAACACCGCGCCCTGGAAGGCCAGCAGCTGCTCTTCGAGCCAGGCGATGGTATCGAGATCCAGGTGGTTGGTCGGCTCGTCGAGCAGCAGTAGGTCAGGCTCGGCGACCAGCGCGCGCGCCAGCGCAACGCGGCGACGCCAGCCACCCGAGAGCGCACTCATGGGCCGCTCAGGGGGCAAGCCTAGGCGCGTCATTACGACATCGATACGCTGGTGAAACGACCAGCCATCGATGGCCTCCAAGCGCGTCTGCAGCGTCGCCATGCGCTGCATATCGGGCTCGGGCGCGTTGATCAGATGCTGGTATTCGGAGAGCAGCTCGCCCGCTTCGGGAAGGCCCTGGGCGACCACATCGAAAATCGTCATGCCCGAGGCATCGGGAAGATCCTGCGCCAGCACGCCGATCTTGAGCCCTGGCGCACGCCAGAGCGTTCCGTCATCGGCCTGAATGTCACCGGCGATGAGCTTTAACAGCGTCGACTTACCGGTGCCGTTGCGCCCGACCAGCGCCAGCCGTTCGCCCTTTTCGATCGCAAGCTCCGCATGGTCGAGCAAGACATGCGTTCCGTAGGCAAGCTGTAGCTGTTCTAGTCTTAGCAGGGTCACACGGCATCCTCCTGATTGATTCGGCGCACAGTGTAACGCAAGCCCTGCGCGGCGACACGAGGAGATAGCCCCTATCGCGCATCACGCGCCGATGCCAGTCGCCGCGAGGCGCAGACTTCCGGTAGACTAGCCGCTTTTGCATACTGGCAAGGAGCTTACCGTGGCTGCCCCGCTCGACTCGCTTCCCGAAGCGCTGCGCTTTCACTCCCCTGCGGCCCTGGTGGATATCGGCGCCAATCTGACCCACGAAAGCTTCGCTGCGGATATGGAGGCGGTACTTGATCGCGCCCGTGCGGCCAACGTCACCACCTTCATCGTCACGGGGACCGATCTCGATCACGCCCGTCAAGCGGTGGCGCTGGCTGACGCGCATCCAGGGCTCTACGCGACCGCGGGGGTCCACCCGCACGATGCCAGCCAATGGTCGTCGTCTCTGGCCACCGAGATGGCCGCACTCTACCAACACGATAAGGTCGTTGCGGTGGGCGAATGCGGGCTCGACTTCAACCGCAACTACGCCACGCCCACCGAGCAGGAGCGCGCCTTCGAAGCGCAGCTGACGCTGGCCGCAGAGCATGGACTTCCGCTTTTTCTCCACGAGCGCGATGCCAGCAAGCGCATGCGTGAGATACTCGCTAGCTGGCGCGATAGCCTCAGCGATGCGGTGATTCACTGCTTCACCGCCGATAAAACCGCGCTCTACGCCTATCTCGATCTGGATCTGCACATCGGCCTCACCGGCTGGATCTGCGATGAGCGCCGCGGCCATCACCTGCGCGAGCTGGTTAGCAGCATTGCCCTCGACCGCTTGATGATCGAAACCGACTGCCCATACCTGCTACCGCGTAACTTACCCGCTAAGCTCAAGGGAAGGCGCCATGAACCAGCGCTGCTGCCTTGGATCAATGCAGAAATCGCACGCTGGTACGGTATCGACGCCGACGAGCTGGGCCGGGCCACCACGGCCACCGCCCAGCGTTTTTTCCGCCTGCCCGCTGCTTCCTAAAGGAGTCTGGACGTGTCTACCTACCCTGGCTTCATCGCCATCGAAACCGGCGACGACGACGGTCTGCCGCTGGCCATTGCCTGGTCGCTACCCGATGGTCGCGTCAAGCACACCCTGATCCAGCCCGACGACAGCTGGATCGACGATGACAGCAACGTCATGGGGCAATACACCATCGAAGAGTTGGAGAGCCTAGGAGTGAGCCCGCTCGACGTCATCCGCGAGCTGGAAAACGATCACTTCTCGGCCACGCTCTACACCAACGGCCACGGCGACGACGAAGCGGCGCTGACGCGCCTGTTCGATACCTACGGGCTCGACCCCTTCGTCGAGCTGGCCCCGGCCGAGGCGCTCTACCCGGATCTGGATGACTGGCATCGCCAGCGCAGCGAACTATTCAACGAAATGGGCCTGGAGCCGATGCGCCCAGAAGACGAAATCCAGGTCATGCTGTCGCTGCACCAGCGCCTCAGCGACGATAGCTGAACTCTTTTCTCACGAATGCCGTTCGGCGGCATCGAGCCGTTGGCGGCCCTGAGTGATTGCATCCGCTAAAGAGGCGCCATCTAGATAAAACGCCGCCAATGCCGCCACGAGCGCTCCGGCACGCAGCGGCAATCCCTCCTCGACATAACGCTCGGCGCGCTGCTGCACCTTAGCGGCAAAGCCGCCGCGATCGACCTCGGCTTCACCGCCGAGGTTGTCAACGCTGACGTGAAAAGTGCGCCCGCACGCCTGCGTCAACAGTGATTCCAGCGCCTGCGGCGCCACCTCCACCGCTTCGAAGGCGCTTTGCTGAACGGCATCGCGCCCGTCGGGCTCGTACCAGTAGCCGTAATCCTCCAGCATCCGTCGCTTGGCCCCCGCGATGCACCAGTGGCTGATTTCGTGCAGGGCACTGGCATAGAAGCCGTGGGCAAAGATCACCTGATGATAGGGTGTTTGGGCGTCGGCAGGTCGATATAGCGGCTCGTCGGCGCCGCGTATCAGGCGAGTCTGATAGGTGTCGGCAAAAAGGCCGTCGAACAGGGCGATGATGTCGGCGAGCTGCCAGCGTTGGTCTTGATCCACAAGGGTCTCTGAGTCGGTCAAAAGCGGCTAGTATAACCGCGATAGCAGACGGCCTGAATCATCGCCTCGGGCGAGGCGGGTAAAACGCCGGCCATCCTGCTATGATCGCGCCCCTTTCGATAGCGGTTAACCGGGCCGGTACGCGCTTACCCTGTGAGCACGGTGGCCGATGATGATTCAGGAGCATACGTTGGGCGGTTTCGTCGATAACTTCAAGCGCGTCTACTGGCCAGAGACGCGGGCGCTGGTCACCCTGGCCCTGCCGATTTGCGGTGCGCAGCTGGCCCAAGCGGGTATGGGCGTGACCGACGTCATGATGACTGGGCGTCAAAACGCCACCTCACTGGCAGCCGTTTCCGTAGGCACGAGCCTTTGGGCGCCGCTAATGCTGTTCATGACCGGCACCCTGATGGGGCTAACGCCGATCGTGGCGCATCTGCTCGGCGGCCAACGTCACAGAGAGATTCCCGGCGCGGTGCACCAGGCGCTCTGGCTGGCGCTGCTCTTGGGCGCGGTCGCAGCCTGGCTCTTGCACACGGCGGTCATGCCGATCTTCGAGCTAATGCAGGTGCCCGTTCACGTCGCCCGTGAGTCGGCGGCATACCTCGCGGCGGTGGCCTTTGGTCTTCCCGGCGTTGCGCTCTTTCAGGCGCTGCGCGCCTTCTCTGACGGTATGAACCATACGCGCCCGGCGCTGTGGATCAGCCTGATCGGACTCGGGGTGAACATTCCGGCCAACTACCTGCTGATTTACGGCGGTGATGGACTGGTTGCGCTTCTGGGAAGTGGCGTGCCCGAAGCGCTGCAGACGCTTCCTGCACTCGGCGCCTTGGGCTGTGGCATCGCCACCGCCGCCTCGATGTGGACCATGGCCTTGGCGATGCTGCTCTATACGCGAGTGGGAGCGGCCTACCGCAATATTACGCTCTGGCAGCGGTTCGTTCGGCCGCGCTGGCAGGGCATTCGTGAGCTAATCGTCGTGGGCATGCCGATCGGCGTGGCCATTTTCGTCGAGGTCACGCTATTCACGCTGATTGCGCTGTTCATCGCAAGCTTTGGTGAGATCACCGTCGGCGCGCACCAGATCGCGCTAAGCTTTACATCGATTCTGTTCATGCTACCGCTGTCGCTGAGCATGGCGCTGACCGTGCGCGTGGGTAATACGCTCGGCCAACGCCGTTTCGATATAGCAAAGCGAGTCGCTTGGAACGGCGTCGTGGTGAGTATCGTCGTAGCGGCGTTCAATAGCCTCTTGCTGTGGAGTCTGGCCAAGCCGGTGCTGGCCCTCTATACCGCCAACCCCGATATCCAGGCGCTGGCGCTGTCGATCATTCTTATTGCGGTGATCTTCCAGCTCTCCGATTCGCTGCAGGCCAATTTGGCCGGCGCCCTGCGTGGCTACAAGGATACACGAATCGTCATGATCATCACCGTGCTCTCCTACTGGCTCGTCGGCCTGGGAGGCGGCCACTGGCTGGGCACGCAGCCACTCTGGGGGCGCGAAGAGGCGCTCGGCATCCACGGCTACTGGATCGGTCTGACCGCGGGGCTGAGCGTAGCCGCCCTACTCCTCGGCTGGCGGCTTTACGTCATCAGCCGTCGGCAAGCGCGTGCTTAGACACTGGCAACGGCGGTTAAATGGCGCCCTGTTGATGGCGGCGCTCGTCACGTTTGCCGGGTGCGGCAATGACGACGCCGAGCGCCCCTGGCAGCGTTACCACGCCGAGCTCGAGCGTGCGCTGGGCAAAGGCGCAATCACGTCCTCTACGCCGCCCAACATTGGCGCCTACCCTGAGCGCCAGGCGCGGCGCTTCACCATCGAGGAGACACGCGGCACGCTGCTTGGGGTCTACGCCCTGCGCGAGTGCCAGATCACCTCGTTAGTAGCCGCGCGCAACAATCAGCTAGGACGCGTTGCGCCACCTAGCCAGCAGTGGCTCTACGAGCGCGAACTGTGGCTGCGCCTGGACGTTTGCCAGCGCAGCGAGGTGCCTACGTCGCTCAGCGAAGAGAGCCAAGCGCGCTTGGCCGAGCTCACCCACATCAAGACCGAGCAGTTGCCCTACGTTGGCTGGAATACGCTGGTCGATTCGAGCGAATGGCGCTCGAGCTTCGCTCGCGCCAGTCACGCTCAGCCGCCGGATGCCTTCGCTGAGATCGAAGCGCCGCTCGCTGCACTCGACTATCTGGAGCAGATGCTTCGCCGCCAGTTCGACCCGCGCTGGGAGCAGGACTCTTCGACCCTTGAACACCACCTGCAAGTGCTACAGCGTCGGCCGCTCACGGCTGAGGTGCTGCGAACGCTGCTGCTCGCTCAGCAGCGCCTTAACGAGGCAACGACGTATCTTGATGCCAACTACGATGACAACGCAGCCTGCCTGCCGAGTTGGCAAACGGCGTGGCTGGACACACTTCAGGCTGACGCCGAGCGCTGGCTGCGCGCCGTCGAGGGCGCTCTTAGCGCTTCGCCCGTAACGCCACCCGCGGCCATGCGTGACTATCAACGACGCTGGCTCGCGTTGGACGAAGAGGAGGCGCCTTGGGCGCAGTTTCTCGCGGCACGACAGCAGCACGAGCAAGCGCGAGCACGCTTTCAGCCTTGCGATGAGGATTAAAAACGCCCCACCCCCTTAACCTCTTGGGTAACCTGTGCTATTGGTGAGATAAACGACAGTTGGTTAGGCAGACCTGTCGATATCGTGGCCACGCAGCATTTGGAGGGACTCATGGGCGCATCCTTGTCACCCCGCTCTGCCCAGGTCATCGATCTGGAAAGCGTTCGTCAGCGCCATCAGGCACAGCAACGCTTGGTTCGCCTGGCGCCTGAACTCGATGGAATGGAGATGGTGTATCAGTTGGCCTCCGACCCGGAGAGCTACTACGGTATGCCGATTTTGGCTTGGGGGCTACGCGGTCAGGACGAGATCGTGGCGCTTGTGCCTTGGATGGATACCCTCGCGGTGTGTCACGAGCTGCAGCAGTCCGAAAGCGGCCGCTTCGTTGGCTATCGCGATCCAGAAATCGACGATATCTGCACCCTACCCCCTGAGCATAAATATCAGGAGCTGCTCGCCGCCGCCGACTACTTCGAGTACGAGGAGGCAAGTGAGCCAACGCTGATCCAGCAGCTTCCCGATACGCTGGGTACCCACGCACTCTGCATGGATCACCCCGATCACCCTTGGCACCTCAAGCAGGTTCACGGCTGGCGGCTCTATAGCGATGGGCATATCGATGCCCTACTCGCCGATGAGACCAAGCCCTGCTTAACCCCTATTCTGCCTAGCGACGACTGCTTATATAGTGCTCAAACGCGCCATAAACTGGTTTACTTCTTCCAGCGCCATATCGCCAACCGAATCTTGGACGAGGACCCGGCCACGCTCGACGCGCTGGCACTTATGGTGATGCCAGAGCGTTGAGCTTTTAGCCAAGCGTTCAGGCCAGGCGGATGAGGTAAACGTGAGTGTCATCTTGGTGGCGCTCATCTAGAAGCGTATGGCCAAGAAACTGGCAGAACTTGGGCACGTCGCGCGTAGTGGCCGGATCGGTGGCCGTCACCTCGAGCACCTGCCCGGAAGCCATATCGCGCACCTTGTTGTGCATCATCATGATGGGCTCCGGGCAGTAGAGCCCGCTGGTGTCGAGGGTTGCATCGCTTGTGGGCAGAGTGTCGTTATCGTCGGCCATGTCTCGTCTCGTTTAGGACTCAAGGGTATAAATTAAGGGTATAGCATCATGCTCAACGTCATCATCGAACGGCGTATCATGCCAGGCCTCGAAGAGGAGTATGAAAACGCTGCACGCAGTGCCATGCACGCTTCGCTCGGCGTTAGCGGCTTCATCGGCGGCGAGACCTTGGTGGCGCTCGATCGCGCCGATCAGCGGCTGATGGTGACGCGGTGGCGCGATGAGCGCGCATGGAAAGCTTGGTACACAAGCGAGGCCCGCGCTATCGCCATGCAGCGTATTCTCCCCCTACTCTGCGAAGAAGAAACGGTCCGACTTTATCAGTCCGCGCGCTGAAAAACGCCTGCCCCTCTTTTCCAATATACGCTTTAGACGCTCGCTCAGTTCAGACACTCAGTCGAGCAGCCTAACGTGCACCGTGACCTCTTCGCGATCATGATAGAGGTGGCGACAGCGAAGGGTGGCGCGCACGCCCGCTTGCCCCAAAGAGGCTTCGAGTCGGCCCAGGCATTTGTTTACTTCTTCCCAACGCCGCTTCATGGGCAGTTTGAGATTGAAGATAGCCTCACGACACCAGCGCCGTTCGAGCCAGCGCTCCACCATGGCGGTTACGCGGATGGGCTTATCGACGATATCGCACACCAGCCAATCAAGGCGCTGGGGCGGCTCCCAAACGAAGCCGTCCTCTTTGAGATGCTCTACTTGGCCCGAGTCCATCAGTTGGCGGTCCATGGGCCCGTTATCGATGGCGTAGACGTAGATGCCTCGATGTACTAGCTGCCAGGTCCAGCCGCCGGGAGCAGCCCCTAAGTCGGCAGCTTGCATATGCGAGCCCAAGCGCTCCTCCCACTCATCGCGCGGGACGAACTCGTGCCAGGCCTCTTCCAGCTTCAGCGTCGAGTGGCTTGGGGCACGGCTGGGAAACTTGAGGCGGCGGATACCGTTGAGTAGCTCACTGCGGTTACCCGGGAAACTCATGGCCACATGCACGCACTCGCCCGAAGACCAGAAAAGGTGCAACCGACGCCCGCCCGCCTTGCGCCGCAGAGCGCCACTTTTCTTGAGTATGCTCGCCATGGGTTTGGCCAAGGCCTTGGTCAGTCCCGCCAGCGCCTTGCCATCGTTAGTATCAGGCACTTCGTGGACGATCTCCTCGAAGCTCCAGCCGCTCGCTTGAATGGCGCCGCGCAACGGTGTTAAACGGTCTTCACGTTCCAACACGAGCATAGGCAGCGCGATAAGGCTTTGCCGGGCAAAGATCAGCCTGTCGAAAGCCGCCTGTCGGTGCAACCCATTGATTGGCTCGCCATCTTGGCTTTCAAGGCTCACCCAGCCCTCGCCACGCTTGGGCACAGTAGCCATGCCATAGGCTTCGGCATGATGCTCGAGCTCTGCCAATGCATCGCTTTCAAAGCCCGGGCGACAGTACACCAACCACGTTGTAGGTTGCCCTTGCGCTAGCTTGTCGTTTCCCACCTTCCCCATGCCCCACCTTCATCTAATGTGCCGCTTTTTTCGGCTGCGATTTTCTGTGGGCGCATCATACCATCCTCCAACGGCAACCCAGTATGGCGCTTAAAGCTAAATCGCACCCACAGCAAAAACCCCGAGCACAGAGTACTCGGGGTTTTCTAATAAGTGCCTGACGATGACCTACTCTCGCATGGGGAGGCCCCACACTACCATCGGCGCTGAGCGGTTTCACTACTGAGTTCGGCATGGGATCAGGTGGTTCCCGAACGCTATGGTCGTCAGGCGTAACTGGTAACGTCTATCATGCTGACACGTGATCGTCTCGCGTATCCGTCGTGTTCTTACCCCTCGACCCCTTGGGTGTTATAGGGTCAAGCCTCACGGGCCATTAGTACACGTTAGCTCAACGCCTTGCAGCGCTTCCACACCGTGC
>NZ_JAJISC010000004.1 GCF_024790395.1 Halomonas dongshanensis | reverse complement strand
CGGCCTGTTGGGTAACGGTGGCGTCCTCGATGGCCTGCTGGGCGAAGGGGATGGCCTGCTCGACGGCGTCCTGGGCAACGACGGTGTCGTGGCCCAAGTGCTCGACACCCTCCTGGGCGAGCAAGGTCTGCTGAGCGGTCTGACCGACGGTGACCTGCTCGGCGATACCGGCTTTATTAACAGCCTGCTCGATTCACTGCTCGGTAACCAAGGCCTCTTGGCAAACCTGCTGGGTCAGGACGTGCTAGGCCAGAATCTTGGTAATGAGGTTATCGATGGCTTGCTAGGTCCGAACGGCTTGTTGACAGGCCTATTAGGCGCCGATGGTGTGCTGAGTAATTTGGTTGAAGATAAAACAGCGTTGCTCAGTGAGATCTTAGGTAACGACGGCCTTGTATCCCAGGTGCTCGATGACTTGCTGGGTGAGGGTGGCCTACTAAGTGATCTTGAAAGCGATCTCTTGGGTGAAAACGGCTTAGTAAGTCGACTACTGGATAATCTGGTAGGTCCTGCTGGCTTACTAGCGGGTCTCATCGGCGGTGAACAACTCAACGATGACTTGGTTACTGGCTTGCTAGATGGGCTCTTTGGTCAAGAAGGCGTGCTGGCAGCCTTGCTAGACAGTGAAGGCTTACTTGGAGGACTAAATGGTAACAACGGCGAGCTGCTCTCGGGTCTGTTGGGTGAAGACGGCCTGGTGACCAACCTGCTCGACACCCTGACCGGCGAGCAAGGCCTGCTAAGCGGCCTCACGGGCGATGACCTGCTGGGCGGTGATGGTGGTCTACTGGGCGAAGATGGCCTGGTCGGCAATCTGCTCAACACCGTGGCGGGTCCCAACGGCTTGCTAGGTAACCTGCTGAGTACGCCGCTCGAGGGCAACGTAGTCAGCGACTTGGTGGACGGTCTGCTGGGCCAAGACGGCCTGGTCGGCGGTCTGCTGGGTGGCCAGGAGCTGGGTAACGGCGAGCTGCTCTCGGGTCTGCTGGGTCAAGACGGCCTGGTGACCAACCTGCTCGACACCCTGACCGGCGAGAATGGTCTGCTAAGCGGCCTCACTGGCGATGACCTGCTGGGGGGTGATGGTGGTCTACTGGGCGAAGATGGCCTGGTCGGCAATCTGCTCAACACCGTGGCGGGTCCCAACGGCTTGCTAGGTAACCTGCTGAGTACGCCGCTCGAGGGCAACGTGGTCAGCGATCTGGTGGACGGTCTGCTGGGCCAAGACGGCCTGGTCGGCGGTCTGCTGGGTGACCAAGGCCTGGATAACGGCGAGCTACTCTCGGGTCTGCTCGGCGAGAATGGGCTGGTCACCGAAACTCTCAATACACTACTGGGTGAAGGCGGTCTCTTAAGTGGCCTCGTGGGCGATCCTGCGGCGAATGCAGGTGGCTTGTTAGGAAGCAATGGCTTGGTAGCCGGTCTTCTCTCGCCGGTAATTGGCTCTGGCGGTTTGTTGATCAGTCTCCAAGGTTCGGTCGAGCTAACGAGTGACCAGGGTAACGGTTTGCTAACCGATTTGATTGGCCCTAATAGCTTACTGAATGGCCTGCTCCAGCCTGGAGGTGCCCTAGAGGGTATTGGCGACCAAGAACTCATCGATGGCTTGCTAGATGAGGAGACGGGTCTGATCAGCGGCATCATAAGTGCGCTCACTAGCGACGATGGACTGCTCAACGACGTGTTGGGTACCGAAGAGATAGGGGGGCTACTTGGTGGCTTGTTGGGTGAAAATGGACTGCTAGGCGGGCTGTTGTCTGATCAAGGTCTATTGGGTCAAGTCGGAAACCTAATCGGCGACCTCGTAGGGGGAATTGGCGGTATCATTGGGGATATTGGCGGCGGCTTGGGCGATATCATTGGTGGTATTGGCGGTCTACTTGGTGGCGGACGCAGTGCCTCTGGCTCTCGCTTACTGAGCACCAACGAGCTAGATAGCACCGATGATGTTCAAAGCTTGGCTTCTGTAGGCGATCATCCCGAGGAGATTACGTTCTTCTCCTTTGCTAACCTGCCCGAGCTCGATACCGGCAGTAATGATGAGGTCGGCGCTATCGCTTCGGTAGATACCTTCGATACCGATGCGCTGGTGGCTTCACTTCTTACTCAGAGCGAGCCGTTGGAGGTAGACGCCGAAGCGCAGATCGATCTTGTGCAGAGCCTGGAGGAGAGCGGGGTGATTGCCAAGGCCGAAGAAACGCAGCCGTTGGCATCCGACGAGGAGGACGATGGTATGGCGCTTACCGACGAGTCGGATCCGACCGAGATGTTGGCCGAGATGACACCGGAGCGCAGTCCGCTTCAAGACGAATGGGATCATCAGGCTTCTATCATCTAACCAACGCGGGTTTAACCCCTTTACACCGGGTCTTAGGGCCCGGTGTTTTATTTTGTGGTGTTCGCATCTTGGAGGCCTAAACGACATCGGAAAAGTCACTCAACCGGCGCCGTTTTCTTCGTGTGTCATTTTGTTAGCGAGAATAGTTGCAAAAGAGGTGGGTAAGCTGCTCTTATAGCGAAGGCATTTTAGTGATCTGATTGAAATAATAACTCTTTGATCAAAAAGTGGTTTCTCGGAAAATGTGTGTCGCTTTAATGAAGTGTATAAAAAAATAAGTGAATATATTTTATTTTGCGCGATTAGTAATTCTTGTTTTATAGCTTACTTCTATAGAGTCCTTTTTGAAGAGCCGCTTGTACAAAGTCCTTTTTGGAAAGTGCTTAGAGTAACGCAGGCCAGTCGCTGGGGGCGTGAATGAAGGAATCGAAGGGATGGGCTTGCTGGCTGGTATCGATCTTGGCCGGTGGCGTCATCGTGGGGGGGCTTCATACGGCCGTATGGGCGCAGGGAATGGCGGGCATGTCGGGGCCGCCTACGTCGCGGCAGAGTATCCGCCCGCAGGTGCCTAGCGCGGCATCTGCGTCGTGTGTGGATCGCCATGCGTTCATTCCGGCGGCGGAGGTAGAGCGCGACGCCGAGGGGCGCTTGGTGCAGCGATTGGCGCCTAGCGCTCGGCCACTGCCTGCGCCCTCTGGGAGCACCAACCCCATGCCTGCTCAGCCTCCGGTCATTTCGCGTACGCAACCGGCAAGACTCGCCGTTATGCCTACCACTACGCTGCCTTCAGCGGAGCCTTCGCCTGCAGTAGCGTCAGCGCAGCCCGAGCCCGCGTCGCGCCCCTCACCTGAGCCCAGAACAAGCTTTACTGCCGCAATCGATGAGACGGCGAGGCCTTCTGTCCCCGCTGCAACGCCGCCGCCGGTAGCCGCTATAACGCCAGACGAGTCGACGACGACAGATCCGGTGAGCTTGCCCATACCATCGACGCCATCAGCCACTACCGAGCCTTCGGTGGGCGTTGGGGGTTCTACCGTGCAGCAGGCGGTATCACCGCTTCCACCGCCTGCCGGTGGCAGAGCTGAGGGGTTGACTCTGCGCGAAGCGGTACAGATGGCCATTGCCTGGCATCCCTCCATCGGCGAGGCATTGGGCCAGCTCTATCAGCAGGGGGAAGAGGTCAATATCGCGCGTTCGGGGTACTTCCCGCAGATTAGCGCGGGGATTACGACCGAGCGGCGCTCCTCCACCAATGGATCAGAAGACGCCTTTACTCTATCGGCATCGCAAATGCTGTATGACTTCGGCCGCGTGAGCAACAGCGTCGATGCGGCGAGTTTTGGCGTGGAGCGCGACCAAGCACGGGTGTGGATCGCCATGGATACGCTCGCCCGGGATACGGCGCAGGCGGTCATCGAAGCACAACGCTTTGAGACCATGATCGCAATTGCCAATGAACAGGTGGCGGGGCTAGAGGAGCTGCAGGGGTTGGCGACGACGCGCTCGGAGCTCGGCGCGAGCACGCGCTCGGATCAGATTCAGGCGCAGTCGCGGGTCGAGGGCGCTGTGGCAACGCTGCAGCAGATGCAGGCGCAGCGCGAGGTCTGGCTCAATACCGTACAGTCGTTGACCGGCCAGAGTGGCCCAGTACAGGTGGCCAACACTTTCCCCGAGGAGCTTACGCAGTCCTGTGCGTTGGCGTCGGATGATTTCGATAACGTTCCCGAGCTATTGGCGGCTCAGGCTCAGGGCGCCGAGGCTCAGGCCATTATTGCGCAAACGCAGTCGGCCTATTTTCCCACACTATCTCTCGATGCCGGGTTCAGCCAGTTCTTGAACCAGCCCAATTTTCAGGATGACGACAACGACGTCACCATCCGTTTGAACCTATCGAGCAACCTCTATCAAGGGGGTGCCACCAGCGCGCGCCGCCGCGCAGCGGACTTTGGCCTACAAACTGCCCAAGCCGCACGCGACTCAGTTCTTCTCGATCTTTCACGCAACCTGCGCGAGGCGCGTAGCCAAACCGATAACCTGGCGCGCCAGTTCGATACGCTGGAGGCAAGGGCACGCAGTATCTCCGAGACCCAAGCGCTCTACCGCCAGCAGTACTTGGCGTTGGGCACGCGTTCGCTGCTCGATTTGCTCAACGCCGAGCAGGAGATCCATCAGTCGCGCTTCGACCAGGCCAACACCCGCTATGACCTCTATCGGTTACAGATCGACTGCCTCTATAACGTCGCTGACATTCGCCCCGCCTTCGGTCTGAACGACGCCATCGTGCAAGGAGTGAGCCTCATACCATGACGCAGCCCGACCCCACGCCGCGCGCCGCAAAAGCGTACTCGCAGGCAAGCCTCGATCACTGGATCGAGATGATGCTGCTGGTCGCCAAGCACTATCGGCTCGAATACTCCAGTGAGAACGTCCGCTTGGGGGCTGCCTGGCAGGCTCAGGCGCCCGAAGGCGAAGTGCTGCGCACCATGGCGCGTCAGTTGGGCATGTCGTTGACCACGGCGCGCTTTGAGCCCGCGACCCTGACGCCGTGGCGATTACCAATGATCGTACAGTTTCATGATGGCCAACTGGCGATGCTCGAATCGCTGGACGGCCAGCGTCATGTCGGCCTGGTGTTCAGCGGCGATGGCGGCAACCGCAGCGCCATGACCCTCGATGAACTAGGCGAGCGGGTCATGACGGCCATCGTGCTGCGCCCGGCGCGCTCGATCCCCGATGCGCGAGTGGACGACTATATCCAACCCTTCGACCGCCACTGGCTGCGGCGGATCGTACTGCGCGATTTGCGCCCTTATGGGCACGTGATGCTGGCCTCCTTGATGGCTAGCACCTTGGCCCTCGCCGGGGTGATTTTTTCGCGCCAGGTCTATGACCGGGTCATTCCCGCCGAGTCGATGCCGACGCTCTACGTGCTGTTTAGCGGCGTCATGTTGGCGCTGCTGTTCGATTTCATTTTGCGCCGCTCGCGGGTGCGGATCACTGACCTATTAGGCAAACGTGCCGATCTGCGCGCCTCCGATCGCGTTTATGGACATGCGCTGCGAATCAAAAACAGCGCTCGGCCGCGCTCGACCGGCACATTCATTTCGCAAATTCGCGAGCTCGAACACGTGCGCGAACTGCTCACTTCAACCACGGTGACCGCCTGTGCCGACATGCCGTTTTTCCTGCTCTTCGCTGCCGTGTTCTGGTACATCGCCGGGCCCTTGGTGTTGGTGCCGTTAGTCGCCTTGGTGCTGATGGTGGTGCCGGGGCTATTGGTGCAGCGTCGTCTGCGCGAACTCGCCAGCGAGTCGATGCGCGATGCTTCGCTGCGCAACGCCATGCTGGTGGAGTCGGTACAGGGGATGGAAGACATCAAGACCCTACAGGCCGAGCCGCACTTTCAGAACCAGTGGAACCACTTCAATGCGGTGACTGCCGATGTGAACCTGCGTTTGCGCTATATCACCAATACCCTGAGCGTGTGGAGCCAAACAGTGCAAACCGGGGTGTTCGCCGCCGTGGTTTTCTTCGGCGCTCCGATGGTGATGAGCGGCGATCTGACCGTGGGGTCGCTAGTGGCGGCTTCCATTCTCGCTACGCGGATGATGGCGCCCATGGCGCAGCTGACCCAGGTGCTGAGTAAGTGGCAGCAGGCCAAGGTCGCGACCGACAGCCTCAATACCATCATGGCACGCGAGGTGGACAACCCCGAGTCGGCGCGGCGTATCCATCGCGCCTATCTCGGAGGAGACTACGCGTTCGAAAGCGCCCGCTTTCGCTACGCCCAGGAGGACGCCACGCCAGCGCTCGATGTCAAACGCCTCACCATCACCAGCGGTGAGCGTATCGGTTTGCTCGGGCGTAACGGCGCGGGTAAGTCGACGCTATTGCAGGCCTGCTCGGGGCTGCTTGAGCCGGCGAGCGGCGAACTGCTGCTCGACGGCGTTCGCCTAGCGCATATCGACCCTGCCGACGTGCGCCGCGACGTGGCGCTATTGAGTCAAAACGCGCGGCTTTTCCACGGCACGCTGCGCGACAACCTGATCATGGGCGCGCCGGGCGCCACTGACGATGACGCCCTGGCTGCCCTTGCCTTGAGCGGCGCCAGCGACTTCGTGCGCAAGCTGTCGGATGGGTTGGACCATATCGTGCTGGAGGGCGGTTTAGGCCTCTCCGGCGGTCAGCGCCAGTCGCTGCTATTGGCGCGCCTGTTGATTCGCCAGCCCAACGTACTGCTGCTGGACGAGCCGACGGCCTCGCTGGACGAAGCCGCCGAGAAGCGCTTCATCCAGCAGCTGGGAGCCTGGCTTCCAGGCAAGACGCTGCTGGTGGCGACCCATCGCATGAGCCTGCTGAGCCTGGTCGATCGCATCATCGTGGTCGACGGCGGGCGCATCGTACTCGATGACACCAAAGAGGTGGTGTTGGCCAGACTCTCGGGCAAGACGCCGCCCGCGCGGCCTAACCAAAGCGCAGGCGCGATGGGAGGTGAGGCATGAAGCAGCGCGGCACGAAAAAGGAGGGCTTTGACGCGCCAGCGCGCCAGCGCGCTGCCGAGGACACCACCTTACTCCTCGACTATGACGAGGATCGGCGACGCTATAACGATGAGGTCGACGATGCCACCGTAGTGCGCTCGACGCGCGTGGTATGGATCATTCTCGCGCTCTTGCTGATGTTCGGCGTGTGGTCCTACTTCGCCGAGGTAGTCGAAGTCTCGACCGGCGATGGCCGCGTGGTGCCCTCCTCACGCGAGCAGGTGATTCAGTCCATGGCAGGTGGGGTTGTGGCCGATCTGCGGGTACGCGAGGGCGATATCGTCGAACAGGGGCAGATACTGGCCCAGCTCGACCCGACCCAAACCGAATCCACGGTGGGGGAGACGGCGGCGCGCTATCGCGCGGCGCTGGCTAGCGTGTCGCGCCTGGAGGCCGAGGTCAACGATGAACCCCTCAGCTTCCCCGAGGAGCTCGACGACTACCCCGATCTCATCGCCATCGAGACGCTTCTGTACCAGACTCGGCGACGCGGGCTCGAAACCTCGCTGAGTGGGATTCAAGAATCGCTTTCGCTGGTGCGCGACGAGTTGCGTATCACTCGTTCTCTGCTCGACGTGGGGGCGGCGAGCAACGTCGAGGTACTCAGACTGAGGCGTCAGGAGAGCGAGCTACAGCTTCAGGCGACCGAAGTGCGCTCGGAGTATTTGATCATGGCGCGCGAGGAGCTCTCCAAGGCGCGCGCGGAAGTAGAGGCGTTATCGTCGGTCATTCGCGGCCGCTCCGATGCCCTGCAGCGGCTGACGCTGCGCTCGCCGGTCAGGGGGATCGTCAACGACATCGAAGTGACCACCATTGGCGGGGTAGTGCCGCCCAACGGGCGGGTGATGGAGATCATCCCACTGGACGATCAGCTAATGATCGAGGCGCGCATCTCCCCGCGTGATGTCGCGTTCATCCATCCTGGCCAGCCTGCCAAGGTCAAGATCACCGCCTATGAATACGCCACCTACGGTGGCTTGGACGGCGAGGTAGTGCTGATCTCACCCGATACCATTCAGGATGAAACGCAGCCAGATGTCTTTTACTATCGGGTCTTCATTCTGACCGAAAACGATGCCCTGGTGAACGAGGCGGGCACACGCTTTCCCATCACGCCAGGAATGATCGCTACCGTCGATATTCGCACTGGTAGCAAAACGATCTTCGATTACCTCATCAAACCGATCAACCACGCGCGTGAGGCGCTGCGCGAGCGCTAAGCGAGCCCTGCAGGAAATAGGCAATGTCGCTATCCCATTTGCTGGTCAAGGCGCTGCCCGCCGTCAAAGTGCGGGCCGCCAAGGCCGTTGTCGACCGCCAACAGATTGATGCCGACGTGCCCGCCTTCACGCTGTTCTTCTCGCTAAGCGATGGCAGCCAGCGCGCCAGTGTGGTCAACGCGTCGGCGGCGACCTTTGAGGCGGCTTGGCAGGCGGCGGCCAACAAAGCCCAGCGGCTAGCAGGACGCAGTAAGGCGGCGCCGACCTGGCTGCGTATCGATTGGGTCACTCAGGTCAAGGTGCAGACCTGGTCAACGCTTGCCGAGCAGCTCAAAAGCGTCAAACGTAACTACTTCCGCTATGGCCTTGCGCTAGATGCACGCTTCACCCATGCCTTTCTCGAGCAGGAGCTGAACGCTAACGCCATGCTCTATGGCGGTGCGAGCGTGCCCCATGCGGTGGTCAATCAGAAGAATTTCAGCCGCTACGCGAGGCGCAAGCACGGCCTGGAGACGCTCGATCTGACCGGGCGCGTTTACCGTTTCGCGACCGAAGGGATCTTCGTCTCGGTGACACAGGCGCCGGTGCTGCTCCACGGACCGGGGCGTAACGCCGGGCGGCGGGCGGTGGCGCGTTTGGATACGCCGCAGGTCGAAACGTTGATTCGTGATAGCAGCCGTTACCTTACTTCGCAGGTGCGCCCGAGCGGCAAGTTCCACTACGGTTGGCACCCTTGTTTTGATCGCGAAATCAATGCCTACAACACCCTACGCCACGCCAGCAGCACCTACGCCATGCTCGAAGCCTGGGAGGTCACCGGTGAGCCCCAGCTCAAGACGAGTATCGAGCGCGCGCTGCATTATCTGACGCGTAAGTTGATCAAGCACGTGCGCCGTGAAGGGCGCCAACTTGCCTTTCTCACTGAAGCTAACGGTGAGATCAAACTTGGCGGCAACGCGGTGTGTCTGCTGGCCCTGACCAAACACGCCGAACTAACCGGAAGTCAGGAGTATCGCCCACTCATCGACGAGCTCGCCGAGGGCATCCTGTTCATGCAAAACGCCGCGACGGGCGGCTTCGTGCACGTGCTCACTCATCCCGATCTGAACGTCAAAGAGGCCTTTCGCATCATCTATTACGATGGCGAGGCTGCATTTGGGCTAATGCGCACCTATGAGCTGACTGGTAACGTCCGCTGGCTCGATGCCGTCGAGCGGGCCTTTGGCTACTTCATTGCCAAGGAGCACTGGCGGGCCCACGACCACTGGCTGAGCTACTGCGTCAACGAACTCACCCGCTACCGCCCCGAGGCGCGCTACTACGCGTTTGGTATCCAGAACGTCGCGGGCTATCTCGATTTCGTGCTGGAGCGCATTACTACCTTCCCCACTCTGCTCGAGCTGATGATGGCCGCCGAAAAAATGGTTACGCGGCTGCAGCAGGACCCGGCTCTGCATCACCTGCTCGAACCGCTCGACCTGGAGAAGTTCTACCGCGCTCTGGAACACCGCGCGCACTATTTGCTCAACGGCCACTTTTGGCCCGAGCTCGCCATGTTTTTCGAAAACCCGGCGCGTATCCTCGGCAGCTTCTTCATTCGCCACCACAGCTTTCGCGTGCGCATCGACGATGTCGAACACTACCTGTCGGGGTTCGTGGCGTATCGGAAGTATCTGTTGAATGCTCAGCCGCCAGAACAGCCAGAACAGCCAGAACAGCCAGAACAGTCAGAACAGTCAGAACAGTCAGAACAGTCAGGCGTGGTTATACCTGCGTTGAGTAGGGTGTCTGTGCAAGCGAGCTTCCTATGCGAAGGTAACTGGCAAACCGATGACGTTACCAAAGCAACCCAGGGGAAGTGGCTGAGGCGCCCAGCATCGCTGCACTGGCGAGCGACGGGCTTGAGCTTTACGCCAAAAACGGTGTTACCTGGGCATATCGTGCTAATACGTGCAAGTGATGGGCAGTTGGGTATTTCTTTGGCCGATATTGACGCATTGGCATATCAGCCGCAGCTCCTAATCGTAAAAGCGCCTTTCGATCTGCGCCAGCTTGGAAATACGATGATGCCTATCTTCGAAGTTGCGGATACTCGGCAAGCCCTCTTCGAGCTAGGGGAGTACGCGCGCCAGCAGATCGAGGGGCGGATTGTGGGTGTTACCGGGAGCGCAGGTAAAACAACCAGCGTGCACATTCTTCGCACACTGCTATCGCTTTGGGGCGACGTTGGGGCAACCCAGCATAGTGCCAATTTGCCTCCAGGTATCGCCTGGACGCTTGCTTCTGTGCCGTGGCGAGCGCGCTTTCACGTCATCGAGATGGCGATTGGTCGTATGCGCCAAAATTCGGCATTGGTCAAGCCGAACGTAGCCCTGTTTCTCAATGCGGGAGCGGCGCACCTTGAGTATCACGGCGACGTCGAGACGGTGGCACTACGCAAAAGCCGTATTTTCGAGGCCATGGCGTCGGGCGGTACGGCCGTTATCAATCGCGATATGGTGCAATGGCCCCTGGTCGCGAAGGCGGCTAGTGATAAGGACTTGAACGTGGTGTCGTTCGGACGACACCCTGATGCCGATATTCGCTGGCAGACGCCTGAAAGCGAAGAGTCGATCACAATTAGCATATTTGACGAGCAGTTGGTTATACCTCGAGGCGAGCAGGGCGACCACTGGGTAATGAACCTACTGGGTGCCTTTGGTGTGCTCCATGCGCTGGGACTACCCGTTAGCGCGGTGGTGCCTTTCATCGAACGCGCGATTCCTCCGTCTGGGCGTGGAAGTCAGAGGCAGATACCGTGGCAAGAGGGCACGCTGCGCATCGTGGATGATGGCTACAATGCCAACCCGCTCTCCATGCAGGCCATGCTGTCGCAGGTAGCTCGGGTTACGGCCACGCGCAAGCACTTGGTGCTTGCCGATATGTTGCAGCTGGGTACTGAGAGCAGCGCCTATCACTACGCTCTAGTAGAGCCAATTGTTGCCAGCGGCGCTCAGGCCGTTTGGCTGCTGGGTGAGCAAATGCAGGCTTTAGTCGACCCCTTGCGTAAACGTATCGACAGTGTCGAGCACTTTGCTACTGCGGCAAGCCTGCAAGCAGCCTTAGAGCGCCGTTTAGTTGCGGGTGACTGGATCGTCTTCAAAGGCTCTAACTATTTCGGTCTGAGTCGAATGGCACAGGCACTATGCTGGCCCACAGAGAGTGGCAACTAACCGTATATGCGCCACGTTTTCTTGAAGAATGAAAAATATCAAACAAGCACTTGCGTTATCCAAGGCGCCTCTGTACTATATGCATCCGTTCGGTAGGGGTCGTTAGCTCAGTTGGTAGAGCAGTTGGCTTTTAACCAATTGGTCGTAGGTTCGAATCCTACACGACCCACCATCCGGACCTTATCGATGCTGTCATGCCGATACGCCTAAGGTGGGCATGATTGAGTAAAGCATAGGTAAGTGTGATGCAGTATCCGGGTCGTTAGCTCAGTTGGTAGAGCAGTTGGCTTTTAACCAATTGGTCGTAGGTTCGAATCCTACACGACCCACCAAATTCAACGCCCCCGACAGCTTGCTGTCGGGGGCGTTCTGCGTTGGGGCTAACGCTGGTGGGTGCTGTGCGTCGCATGCGTCAACGGAATTTATCCATGGTCTCGCGGTAGGCGATGAAGTCGTCGCGGCGTTGTTCGATGCGCGCAAGCGCGAGTTGATCGTTCTCGCGTTCGGCGGCGCTGCGGGCAATGCCGAGCTGACGAATGCCGCTATCGATATTGCCGGTGAGCTGAAGATACTCTGCACGGGCCAGGTGCCCCCAGCCATCGTGGCCGCTGCGCCCGGCGGCCTCGGCCAGCAGGTTGAAGCCTTGCGGGTTCTCCGGCTGGCTCGCGGTAAGCCGTCGCAGCAGATCGAAGGCGGCCTGCGGGTCGCGCTGAAGCTGCGCTTCGGCGAGGATCATCTGTGCCGGTAGGTAGTTGGGCATGAAGCGTAGCTGGCGCTGGCTACGGGTGATGGCGTCATCGAAGCGGCGCGCGTTTAGCGCGATATCGGCAGCGGAGACGGGCAGAAGGGCAAGATCGGGCTGCTCGACGGCTAACTGGTCGAGTGTCTGCAGCGCCTGATCGACGTTGCCACGGTTGGCATCGGTCAGGGCGCTCAGGTAGCGCAACGCCGTTTCTTCAGCGTTTTCGCGCTCCATGCGCACAGTGGCTTGATCTGGAGTGCTGCGGTAGATGTGGGCGAGTGCACGTGCGCGCATCATGTCGTAAAGCAGGTCACTACGCGGTGTGGCAGCAACGTTGAGCTGTGAGGCGCGGGCTTGGGCGTCGCTCAAGCGGCTTTCGGTAACGGGATGGGTAAGCAAAAACTCGGGCGGGTTGCCGCCCTGTAGCCGCGCCATGCGCTGCATGGCGGCGAACATGCGTACCATCGCCTCGGGATCGTAACCTGCGGCGGCCATGGCCTGTAGCCCGATCCGGTCGGCCTCTTGCTCGAAGCGCCGCGAGTAGCTTAACCGATCCTGCATGAAGGCGGCTTGGGAGCCCATGGCGGTGGCAAGCCCGGCATCGCCTCCGCCGCTGGCGGCGATCAGCATACCGGCCAGCATGGCGGCCATGGCGGGTAACTGGGTCTGCTCGGCGCGGGCCATGTTGCGCGCGTAGTGGCGCTGCGAGAGGTGGCCAAGCTCGTGGGCGAGCACCGACACGAACGAGCCTTCGTCTTCGGCAAAGGCAAACAAGCCCGAATTGACCCCTACCACACCGCCGGGGACGGCAAAGGCGTTGAGGGCGCGGTTATCGACCAGCACGATAGTGGTTTGCAGGTTGCTGACTTGACTATGAGGCGCTAACCGGGCGATCAAGCTCGTCAAATAGTCGTTGACGATGGGGTCGTTCCACTGCGGCGCTTGAGCGCGGAACTGGCGCAGCCAAGCGCGTCCCAGCTCGTACTCTTCGTTGGTGGTGACGCTCGAGGTGTTCCCAAGCGACGGCAATCCCTGCTCATCGACGGCGTGAGCCGAATCCAGAGACATGAACCCGGGGCTTAAAGCCAGCGCGAAGAGCCAGCTCGAAAGGCGAAAGCGACGGCGTGGCATGAGATCCTCTTGATCGAAATGTCGGCGCAGTAACGCCAGGGGCAGGGCGTGGCAAAAGGCATTCGCCGTGCCTGTGACATTGATTCATACCAGGAAGTGCCGTTAAATCAAAGATAGATAGTCAGCGACGTTGGGCGTATTGCGTCCAACGTCGCGCCGTCTCTGCCCAGTGTTCTAGAAAACAGAGGGTTAGGCCATAACTTAGTGAGCGCTAGCGAAATGATGCCATGCCACACGTAAGGTGATGGCTAACCAGCGTCCAAGCAAGCGCTAAAAAACGTCAAGAGAGCGTTACCCAGAGCGTCACCAAGACGTTATCAAGAAGTCATTAAGAGAGTCGAGCAAACGTCCTATGTCGGAACCCTTTTTCTTGCCACAGCCCGATCATGTGCTCGATGCCCGTGACCTGCGCTGCCCCTTGCCGCTGTTGAAGGCCAAGCAGGCGCTGGCAGCCCTCGATGAGGGGCAACTGCTCGAAGTGCGTGCCACCGATGCCGGGTCCTGGCGTGACATGGTCGCGTTCACCGAGCAAAGCGCCCACACGCTGGAGGCGCGCGAACAGCGCGACGGTCTCTATCTGTTTTGGATTCGCAAGGCGGGAGCGTCCACGTCATGACCCTAGGGGCTATTTTCAAGCGCTGGATCGAGCGCTACTTCTCCGACGAAGAGGCGGTCATCCTGTTGCTGGTGCTGGTGGCAGGGTTTGCGGCCATCATCTGGTTTGGCCGCATGATGGCGCCGTTTTTGACCGCGCTAGTGGTGGCTTTTTTACTCCAGGGCGTAGTGAGCGCCTTGAATCGACGCGGCATTCCTCATCTTCTGTCGGTGATCGTGGTCTTTCTCGCGTTTATTAGCGTGCTGCTGACCCTTGCGTTCATTCTTATGCCGCTGATCTGGAATCAGCTGGTGGGGCTAGTGCAAGAAACGCCGCGCATGTTTGCCAGTGGCCAGCACTGGCTCGACGAGATGCAGGAGCGCTACCCCAATTTGATCTCACCGGATCAAATGCAGAGCTGGATCGGCGTTGCCAGCCGCGAAATCAGCCAAGTTGGCCAGCGCGCGCTGACGCTGTCGCTGTCGTCGTTGGGCAATGTCCTGTCATTGATCATCTACTTGGTGCTGGTGCCGATCCTGGTCTTTTTCATGCTCAAGGATCGCGATGCCCTAGTGGGGTTCGTGCTGTCGTTACTGCCGCAAAAGCGCGCTTTGATGAGCCGCATCTGGAACGAGATGGACGATCAGATCGCCAACTACATTCGTGGTAAGTTCATCGAGATCATCATCGTTGGCTCGGTGACCTTCGTTACCTTTGCGCTGTTGGGCGTGCCCTATTCGGCACTCTTGGCGGTGTTGGTCGGGTTTTCGGTGCTGGTGCCCTACATCGGCGCCACGGTTGCTACGCTTCCGGTCGCGGCCGTGGCGGGCTTTCACTTCGGTTTGAGCGAGCAATTTCTCTACGTCATGGTCGCCTACGGCGTGATTCAGGCGCTCGATGGCAACGTGCTCGCGCCGGTACTGTTCTCGGAGACCAATAATATTCACCCGGTCTCGATCATCGTCGCGGTGCTGTTTTTCGGCGGTATCTGGGGCTTTTGGGGGGTGTTTTTCGCCATTCCACTGGCGACGCTGCTCAAGGCACTGGTCTACGCGTGGCCACGTGGCATCAGCCAGCGCGGTGAACCTGCGGCCATCGTGGTCGAGGAGTCGCCGCGCTAGGCAATTGGCGCTGCTAGCTCTGCTGATGCAGCGCCTGGGCCGCGGCCAATACTTCTTCGGCGTGGCCGGGAACTTTTACACCGCGCCACTGCTGGGCGAGTTTGCCCTCTTTATCGATCAAAAACGTGCTGCGCTCGATGCCCAGATGCTCCTTGCCGTACATCTTCTTGAGCTTGATGACGTCGAAGAGCGTGCACACGGCTTCGTCCTTGTCGGAGATTAGGGCGAAGTTGAAGTCCTGTTTGGCCTTGAAGTTCTCCTGAGCGCGTAGACCGTCGCGGGAGACGCCGATCACGACGGTATTGGCGGCATCGAAGGCCGCCATGCGGTCACGAAAGTCGCCGCCTTCGGTGGTGCAGCCTGGCGTGCTGGCCTTGGGGTAGAAGTAGATCACTACCTGTTGGCCTTTCAGGGCGGAAAGGGTAACGGTGGTATCGCCCGTGGCAGGGGCAGAAAAATCGGGAACGACCTGACCGATCGCAAGGCTCATGGTGGGCTCCTTAGATGACGTGAGGGAGTAGGCATTACACGCAAGCGGAGTGGCGGTGTCAAAGCGTGATACCCGATAAAGTGCCTCGGGAGCCGCTTTACGCTGTACAGGGTGGGGCGGTCTGAGTACCATTTGCCTTTTGCGGAAGCGACGGCTTCGGACTTTCTTGCGCTGCGCGCCAAGGCGCATCGCATCGACACAGCGGTGAGGAAATAACGGATGATCACAGGCAGCATTGTCGCCCTGGCGACGCCGATGAAGGTCAATGGCGATATCGACTGGGACGCGCTTCGGCGTCTGGTGAACTTCCACCTCGATAACGGTACCGATGCCATCGTTGCCGCCGGTAC
The DNA here is from genome assembly GCF_024790395.1 of Halomonas dongshanensis. Lineage (GTDB taxonomy): Bacteria > Pseudomonadota > Gammaproteobacteria > Pseudomonadales > Halomonadaceae > Vreelandella > Vreelandella dongshanensis. Next base: position 440,268 of record NZ_JAJISC010000004.1, on the reverse strand, counting down.
CACCGGTGAGCCGACCACGATGTCGTTCGCCGAACATTTCGATGTCATTCGCAGCGTAGTGGAAGAGGTCAACGGGCGTATCCCGGTAATCGCCGGTACCGGCGCCAACGCCACCTCAGAAGCCGTCGAGCTCGCTCGCTACGCCAGCGAAGTCGGTGCCGACTACTGCCTGTCGGTCTGCCCCTACTACAACAAGCCCACCCAGGAAGGTCTCTTTCAGCACTTCAAGGCGGTGGCCGAGGGCAGCAAGCTGCCGGTGATCCTTTATAACGTGCCGGGGCGCACCTGCTCGGATCTCTACAACGAGACCGTACTGCGCTTAGCCGAAGTCGACAATATCATGGGGCTCAAGGACGCCACGGGGAACCTTGAGCGTGCCGAGGATCTAATCGCTCGCCTCAAGGGCAGCGACTTCATGCTCTACTCCGGTGACGATGCCACGGCCTGCGACTTCATGCTGATGGGCGGGCATGGGGACATCTCGGTGACTGCCAACGTGGCTCCCCGCGCGATGCACGATCTGTGCGTGGCGGCGGTGGCGGGCAACGCCGAACAGGCGCACTCCATCAATACGCGCCTGATGCCACTGCACACCAATCTCGGCATCGAGGCCAACCCGATTCCGGTAAAATGGGCGCTGAACCGTATGGGGTACATGGATACCGGCATTCGCCTGCCGCTGACGTGGCTCTCCGAGAAGTATCACGCCACGGTTAGCGAAGCCCTGCAGCTGGCGGGCGTGATCGAAGACTGACCGCGAGGCGAAACCGGACGCTCGGCGCCAGGCCAAGGTGGCTGGGAAACTGAACCGTTGATTTAAGGTGGCTTGATGAACTCTGCGCTGAAATGGATACCGCTGACGCTCGCTGCGTCTGTCGCGCTGGCGGGATGTGCCCGTGATGGCTTTTACCACGACCGTAACCTGGATTACGTCGACGCCGCCCCCGCGCCGCCGCTCGTTCTGCCCGAAAGCCGTAACCTTCAGCGCTACTCCGACGCCATGCCGGTGCCGCAGGCGGCAATGCAACTGCCTCGTCCTGAAGAGGCCGCCGAGGTGCGTGCGCCCCAGGCACTGGGCGTTGGCAGCGGGCTCGAGCCCGAGTTCGTCGAACGCCGCCAAGCAGGCGATCAAAGCTGGCTGGTCGTGGCCCTGGATACCGGCAGCGTCTGGCCCTTGCTGGAAAGCTTTGCGCGTAGCAGCCAGCTGAACGTGCAGAGCAGTAACGCTTCGCAAGGCGTGATCGTGACCGACCAGGTCGAGCTGCGACTCCAAAGTGCCCTGCGCGCGGGCAGCAGCGAAGTGCGCTGCGAGCGCGGCGGCCAGGCGGTAGCGAGCTGCCTCGATGCGCTGGAGTCGTTCATCGGCGCGCGCAGTGCATCGGCAAGCACATCGGCCTCTTCGTGGACCGCGCAACGTCTGAGCCATGAACAAACGCTGCAGCTGCGCGAACAAAACGGTGAATGGGAAGTGGTCATTCCGCAGCCCATCGAACGCATCTGGGCCGAGCTCGATCACTACCTCGCTCTCGACTTCACCGTCGAAGGTCAACGCGAGCTGCTGGCTACCGACCCGCAGGCGCAGGAGTTTTTGGTCGAGTACATGACCGAGAGCGAGCGCGGTCGTAATCCGCTGCAGATCGTCTTCAGCCCTGACGTGCGCCGCATGTCACAGCAGATCCGTCTGGTGCTCAGCGCCGAAGGTGGGCAGACCATACTGCGCGCGGTCAACGCCAGCGAGCGTGCCTTCACGGCCGATGACCAGCGCGAGCTGCTCGAGCGCGTTTCCGGCTATTTACGTTAATTGTGTCAGTTAGATTGTCTATCGGAGTTTCCATGGAAAAGCGCCAAGAACTTTACGCCGGCAAGGCAAAATCGGTCTACACCACTGACGACCCCGATCTGCTGGTACTGCAGTTTCGTGATGACACCAGCGCATTCGACGGTAAGAAGAAAGAGGCGCTAGCGCGTAAGGGCATGGTCAACAACGTCTTCAACGCTTACATCATGGAGCGGTTGCAGGACGCGGGCATTCCCACTCACTTTGAAAAGCGCCTTTCCGATACCGAAAGCCTGGTCAAGAAGATGGCGATGATTCCCGTCGAGTGCGTGGTGCGCAACATTGCCGCTGGTGGCTTGGTCAAGCGCCTCGGCGTGGAAGAGGGCCGTGAGCTATCGCCACCTACCTTCGAACTGTTCTTGAAGAACGACGAGAAGGGCGACCCGATGATCAACGAGTCGCTTGCCGAGACCTTTGGCTGGGCCACACCGGCGCAGTTGGGGCGGATGAAAGAGCTGACCTTCAAGGTCAATCATCTGCTCAAGCAACTGTTCGCCGAGGGTGGCCTGATGCTGGTCGACTATAAGCTCGAGTTTGGTCTCTTCAAGGGTGAGGTCGTGCTGGGCGATGAGTTCTCGCCCGACGGCTGCCGCCTGTGGGATGCCAAGACCCGCGAAAAGCTCGACAAAGACCGCTTCCGCCAGGGGCTTGGCGGTGTGATCGAGGCCTACGAAGAAGTAGGGCGTCGCATCGGCGTGATTTTCCCCTCCTAAGCTCTGCTTATTCGCGAGGCGTAGCCCTTACGCCTCGCGAACGCGTTCGATAGCCACCACGCAGAGTTCGGTGGCGCCCGCTGTATCGCTGCGCGCTTCAAAGCGCACGTCCACGTCTTTGAGTCGCACGCCATAGCGCCTATCGCTGGGTGCTTTATCGCGCTGGTAAGCCGGACGCGGATCTTGGCGCAGCACCTCTTCTATCAGCCGTACCAGCGTGGCGCCGTCGGGGTGCCGGTTCAGCGCTGCTACAGCCGTAGTGGCAAAGCGCACGGTGATGGCCGAGGGTGCCTCGGGGGCAAAGCCCGCCACAGCATTTGGGTGGGCTTCGGCCCAAGGCAGGTAGGGCTTGATGTCGACTACCGGCGTGCCGCTGACCACATCCGCGCCGCGCAGATGAAGGCGCACGCCGTTTGTGCAGTCGACTCCCTCAAGCTCGACCAGCGAGAGCCCCAAACGGTTGGGGCGGTGAGTGCTGCGACTGGCGAATACCCCGATTTTCTTGTTGCCACCTAGGCGGGGCGGGCGCACCAGCGGCGTCCAGCGCTCGGGACTCTGGTGGAAAACGAAACTTACCCATAGGTGGCTGAAAGCGTCGAGCCCGCGAACCGCTAGCGGGTCGTCGAAGGGCGGCAAAAGCGTCAAGGTGGCACTTGCCGTCGGGGCCAGGCCGGGTTGCCGTGGTACGCCGAACTTGTCAGGATAATCGCTGGTCACCACGCCAATGGGCGTTAGCGCATAGGATGCCTGCGGGTCGGACGTGGGCGAAATGGGCATGAACCACCTCATGGATGAAGCCAAAACGAGCATGAAACGCGAACGGGCGGCCAGTATAGGGTAAGTTGTCGTTTCTATCTTGCCCCGCCCGACGGGAACCACCATCGAGGTCAGCATGACGAAAGCATCGACGGAGCCGACGGCTGCTCCCCGTATCATCTACCGCCAGGCGCTGGCGCGAGACGCGGCGGACCAAGCTGAAGTGTTCTACCACGCCGTGATGCAAGGCGCAGCGGCGCACTATTCGCTGGCCGAGCGCAAAGCGTGGGCCCATGCACTGCCGCGTGAGGGTAGCGCCTGGGCGGCGCGGCAGATGCTCTACACTACCTTGATCGCCGCCTGTGACGGACGTTGTGTGGGCTTTGCCGAGCTCGACACCAGCGCTAACCGGGTGGAGACGCTTTACGTGTGGCCTTCGCTCGCCGGGCGCGGTATCGGCACGACGCTGCTTATACACGCCGAGCGCGTGCTGCTCGAGCAGGGCGCCGAGCATATCGATATCGAGGCGAGCCTGGTGCTGCACGAGCGTTTGGCGCGGCGTGGTTGGAGCGTGTTGAGCGAGCAGTGGGTCGAGCGCGGCGGTGAGCAGTTGCGCCGCTTCGCCATGCGTAAACCCATCAGCGCCGTCGAAACCTGATTAAACACTATCGCTATGGGTGACGCGTAGGTAGAGATCCATAGCGCTGAAGTCGATCAAGGTAGATCGATGCTTAAGGAGAGTTTGCTTGAGGAGAGCGGATACGTGACGCAGCAGCCGTCGTCGGGGCGTTGGCAGCGCGCGCGCTGGGTAGCGTCGCCCAATCAAGACGCCCGCCCCAAAGGGGAGGTCTCGATGATCGTGGTGCACGCCATTAGCCTGCCGCCGGGGCAGTTCGGCGGCGACGATATCGAGGCGTTGTTCACCAACCAACTCGACCCTTCGGCGCATCCCTTCTTTGCCAACATCGCTACGCTTCGGGTCTCGGCGCATCTGCTGATTCGACGCGACGGTGAGTGCGTACAGTTCGTCGATACCGACCGGCGCGCCTGGCACGCCGGTCGCTCGCGCTGGTGGGACGCGCGCCTAGGGGAGGTGCGAGGCAACCTCAACGACTTCGCCGTGGGCATCGAGCTCGAAGGCGACGATGACACTCCCTTTACCCGGGCCCAATACCAAACGCTCACTGACGCCGTGGCCTGGCTCAAAGAGTGCTACCCCGCCATCGACGAGACACGTATCGCTGGGCATGCCCAGGTGGCGCCGCTGCGCAAAAGCGATCCTGGGCCAGCCTTCGACTGGGTCTATTGGCGGAAGCTAAACACAAGTCATTGATTGGGCGAAGAATGAAACGGTAGTTAGAAAACTACATTTGAGGTCGGTCGAGCCTCAGGTTAAGCCACTTCTTGGCCCCAAAAGAGGGCTATTAGTTGTTCATGAAAGCCTAATGCTGCGGTGCAATATATTGTTTTGGATAGAATTTTCATATTCGCTGCAATTGGCAGCGTAGCGACTTTAAGGTATCTTCACCTATACAAAAGGCTTATTTTTTGCCCCAAGCCCAGATTTTGCCTACGGCATAGGTTTTTACCCAAGAGACCGGGTTTTGGGGGAGCTGGTTTTACGACGTGTATGTAGCATTACTACATTAGCGAACGTTCAGCACCTTGAACATCGGGCCAACATAGCGCCATACCCCTGCTCGACGGGCACCAGTCAGCATACTCCGGCTGATCGCCAACGCTGGCTGCCGTCGCCCCTGGCCCCCTTTGGGTTGGCGGGGCTCATCGTCATTTATCGTCATTCGGAGAGACCTCTATGAGTCTGGAGACAAGAGAAGATCTCGATCCGGTCGAAACCACGGAGTGGCTTGAATCCCTGGAATCGGTTCTGGATCGTGAGGGCGAAGATCGTGCCCGCTACCTGATGACCCGCTTGGCGGATCGTATGCGCCGGGACGGAATGAAGGTGCCCTTCTCGGTGACCACCCCGCACCGTAATACGATCCCCGTACATCGCGAAGCGCCCATGCCGGGCGATCTGTTCATGGAGCGTCGCATTCGCTCTTTGATCCGCTACAACGCGATTGCGCAGGTGATTCGTAATAACCGCGCCAACCCGGGGCTCGGCGGCCACATTGCCAGCTTCATGTCCTCGGCCACCCTCTACGATGTGGGCTTCAACCATTTCTTCCGCGCCCCCCACGGCGACTTCGGTGGTGACCTGATCTACATCCAGGGCCACGTGGCGCCGGGTATTTACGCGCGCTCCTATCTGGAAGGGCGGCTCTCCGAAGAGCAGATGGACAAGTTCCGTCAGGAAGTGGATGGCGATGGCCTCTCCTCCTACCCGCACCCCTGGCTGATGCCGGACTACTGGCAGTTCCCCACGGTTTCCATGGGGCTTGGGCCGATCCAGGCGATCTACCAGGCGCACGTGATGAAGTACCTTCATCAGCGTGAAATGAAAGACATGAAAGACCGTAAGATCTGGTGCTTCATGGGCGACGGCGAGTGCGACGAGCCGGAATCCCTCGGCGCCATTTCGCTGGCGGGGCGCGAGAACCTCGACAGCCTGATCTTCGTCATCAACTGCAACCTGCAGCGTCTTGACGGCCCAGTGCGCGGTAACTCCCGCGTCATGGACGAGCTCGAAGGCGTTTTCCGCGGTGCGGGCTGGAACGTGATCAAGGTCGTTTGGGGCCGCCACTGGGATTCGCTGTTCGAGCAGGACAAGAAGGGCATCCTGCAAAAACGGATGGACGAAGCGGTCGACGGCGAGTACCAGAACTACAAGGCCAATGGCGGCGCTTACACGCGTGAGCACTTCTTCGGTAAATATCCCGAAACCGAAGCCATGGTCAAAGATATGTCCGACGAGGACATCTGGAAGCTCAACCGCGGCGGTCACGATCCGTTCAAGGTTTATGCGGCTTACCACGAGGCGGTCAACAACGCCAACGGCAAGCCTACTGTCATCCTGGCGCACACCGTCAAGGGCTACGGCATGGGCAGCGGCGACGGCGAAGCGGCCAACGAAGCCCACCAGGTCAAGAGCATGGAGTACGATGCGCTGAAGAAATTCCGCGACCGCTTCGGTATTCCGCTCAGCGACGAACAGCTCAAAGACGTGCCGTACTACAAGCCCGACGACGAGTCGCCGGAAATGAAGTACATGCATCTGCAGCGTGAGCGTCTGGGTGGCTACCTGCCAAGCCGTCAGAGCGACTTCAAGGCGCTGGAGATCCCTTCGCTGGAAGAGAAGATTTTCGCCTCGCAGCTGGGCGGTTCCAAGGGCCGTGAAATCTCTACCACCATGGCGTTCGTGCGCGTTCTGACCGGCCTTGTCAAAGACAAGACGCTGGGTAAGCAGGTCGTGCCGATCATCCCCGACGAAGCGCGTACCTTCGGTATGGAAGGGATGTTCCGTCAGTTGGGGATCTACACCTCCGAAGGGCAGAAGTACGAGCCGGTCGATAAAGGCCAGATCATGTTCTATCGCGAGGACCAGAAGGGCCAGGTTCTCGAGGAAGGCATCACCGAAGCGGGCGCTATGTCGGCGTGGATCGCGGCGGCGACCTCCTACAGCAACCACGATCTGCCTCTGCTGCCGTTCTACATCTACTACTCGATGTTCGGCTTCCAGCGTATCGGCGACTTGGCTTGGGCTGCGGGTGACCTGCAGGCGCGCGGCTTTATGGTCGGCGGCACCGCAGGACGCACCACGCTCAACGGCGAAGGCCTGCAGCATCAGGATGGTCACAGCCTGCTTCAGGCCTCTACCATTCCCAACTGCAGAAGCTACGACCCGACCTATGCTCACGAAGTGGCGGTGATCGTTCACGACGGTCTGAAGCGCATGTTCACCGACAAGGAGAACTGCTTCTACTACCTTACCGTAATGAACGAGAACTACGAGCACCCTGAGCTCGAAAACGTACCTGCCGATGACATCATCAAAGGCATGTACCTGCTGCGCGAAACCCAAGGCGACAAGGGCCGCGTTCAGCTGTTGGGGTCGGGCACCATCTTGCGCGAAGTCGAGGCAGCCGCCGAGATGCTCGCCGAGGAGTGGGGCATTGGCGCCGACATCTGGAGCGTAACCAGCTTCAACGAGCTGCGTCGTGAGGCGCTTACGCTTGACCGTGAAGCCTTCCTCAACCCGGATGCCGAGGTAGCCAAGCCGCACGTCACCCAGTGTCTGGAAGGACGCGAAGGGCCGGTGATCGCTTCGACCGACTACATGAAGCTCTACGCCGACCAAGTCCGCGCGTGGGTGCCGGGCGATTACACCGTGCTGGGCACCGACGGCTTCGGCCGCTCCGATACCCGCGAGAAGCTGCGTCACTTCTTCGAAGTCGACCGTAACTTCGTCGTCGTGGCGGCGCTGCGAGCGCTGGCCGAGCGTGGCGAGGTCGATCGTAAGGTGGTAGGCGAGGCGCTGAAGAAGTATGGCATCGATGCCAACAAGCCCAATCCGCTGACCAGCTAACTACCGCTGCCCGGCGGGCTTAGGCCCGCCGGCTCGATCCGATTGTGGAAGGAGCACGACCTTGAGTAGCGAAATCATCAAAGTGCCCGATATCGGTGGCGATACCGATGTCGAAATCATCGAGATTGCAGTGTCGGAAGGCGATGTCATCGAAGCGGAAGACACCCTGATCACGCTGGAGTCCGACAAGGCGAGCATGGACCTGCCCTCTCCCAAAGGTGGCAAGGTCATCAAGGTGCTAGTCAAAGAGGGCGATACCGTCTCTGAAGGCGATGACATCGTCGAGCTGGAAGTCGAAGGCGAAGAGAGCGATGACGCCGAAGACGCTCCCCAGCAGGACGACGCGCCAGAGAAGACTCAGGCGAGCGAGGAAAAAGACTCGCCCGCCAAGTCTGCCTCTGACGAAAAATCTGCAAATCAATCGTCGGGTGGCAAGTCGAGCAGCAAGAAAGCCTCGGGCGGCAAGCAGACGGTCGATATCACCGTGCCCGATCTTGGTGGTTCCGACAACGTCGAAATCATCGAGGTCGCGGTCAGCGAAGGCGATGAAGTGAGCGCTGAAGATCCGCTGATCACTCTGGAGTCTGACAAGGCCTCCATGGACGTGCCGAGCCCGCACAGCGGCAAGATCGTCAAGCTCAGCGTCAAAGAGGGCGATACCGTCTCCGAAGGCGACGTGATCGGCCAGATGGAGATCGCTGGCGAAGGCGGTGATGACGCCAGCGACGCCGAAGACGACGAGCGCGATGAGCCCTCATCCGTGGCTGATACCGCCGAGGAAGATTCCTCCGACCAGGACGGCGACGACGACGTCAGCGGTGAGCCTGAGCGCAAAGAGATCCGCGTTCCCGACCTCTCGGGCTCTTCTGACGTGCCCATCATCGAAATCGGCGTCTCCGCCGGTGACGAGGTCAACGAAGAAGATCCGCTGATCACCCTGGAGTCCGATAAGGCCTCCATGGACGTGCCGAGCCCCTACAAGGGCACGCTGGTCGAGGTCACCGTCAAGGAGGGGGATACCGTCTCCGAGGGCGATCTGATCGGCTATATCGAAGTCGTGGGCGCCAAGAAAGCCGCGCCCAAAACGGAGAAGAAAGGCGCCGACAAGCCCGCCGAGAAAAAACAGGGCAACAGCGGCTCGAAGGCCGAGAAGCGCAGTGAAACGCCCTCAGGCAGCCCCAGCCCCGAAGCGCAAATGGCGTCTCACAAGCCGCGCGATGGCAAGCTGGTACACGCCGGTCCCGCCGTGCGTCTGCTGGCGCGCGAGTTGGGCGTCGACCTGGGCTTGGTCAAACCGAGTGGCCCCAAAGAGCGCGTGCTCAAAGAGGACGTGCAGGCCTACGTCAAGCAGGTCATGGCCAACCAAGGCAGCAGCGCCAAGGCGGCCGCACCGGCAGCGACCGGTGGTGCAGGTATTCCGGCCGTGCCGGAAGTCGACTTCAGCCAGTTCGGTGAGGTCGAAGAGAAGCCCATGGGTCGTCTGTTGAAAATGGGCGCGACCAACCTGCACAGAAGCTGGCTCAACGTGCCTCACGTCACACAGTTCGACGAAGCCGACATCACCGAACTCGAGAATTTCCGCAAGGCGATGAAAGCCGAAGCCGAGGCGCAAGGGGCGAAGCTCACGCCGCTGCCGTTTTTGGTCAAGGCCTGCGCTTTCGCGCTGAGGAAGTTCCCGCAGTTCAACGTCAGCCTCAAGGGCGACGGCGAAACGCTGGTGTGGAAGAAGTACGTCCATATCGGTATCGCCGTGGATACCCCGGACGGGCTGATGGTGCCGGTGCTGCGCGATGCCGATAAGAAGTCGCTGATCGACATCGCCAAGGAGATGAGCGAGCTTGGTAAGAAGGCGCAAACCAAGAAGCTCAAGCGTGACGAGATGACCGGTGGCTGCTTCACCATTTCGAGCCTTGGCTCGATTGGCGGCACGGCCTTCACGCCGATCGTCAATACGCCGGAAGTCGCCATCCTGGGCGTTTCCAAGGCGCAGATGAAGCCGGTATGGGACGGCGCGGCCTTCCAGCCGCGGCTGATGATGCCGCTTTCGCTCTCCTACGATCACCGCGCGATCAACGGTGCCGATGCGGCGCGCTTTACGGCCTTCCTGGCCGACCTTCTGACCGATATTCGTCGTCTGCTGCTGTAAGCCGACGCCTGCGGCCTTGTCAGCGGCGCCCTCGTGGCGCCGCTGGCGTTTGTGCCGTTGCGACATTTAGCCGCGCTCGCCACCACGCGGCTAGGATAAAAACGCGTATTGTGTCAAAAAAGTTAAAAAAGCCTCGGCTTACGGCTTATGGGGAGTTGTGTCGCCCGCACGCCCCCGCTATTGTCTGACGTTCAGATTTCGGCGCATTTCATCATTCAAGGAGCAGTGCCATGCGTTTAATCCTGTTGGGTGCCCCCGGCGCGGGGAAGGGCACTCAAGCTCAGTTCATCTGCGAGCGGTTCAAGATTCCGCAGATCTCTACCGGAGACATGCTGCGCGCCGCAATCAAAGAGGGCAGCGAGCTGGGCCTCAAGGTCAAGGAGATCATGAATAGCGGCGGGCTGGTTTCCGACGACATCATCATTGACTTGGTCAAAGAGCGTATCAGCCAGCCCGACTGCGCCAATGGCTTTCTCTTTGATGGCTTCCCGCGCACCATCCCCCAGGCGGACGCGATGAAGGAAGGTGGGGTCAAGCTCGATCATGTGCTCGAAATCGCCGTACCCGACGAAGAGATCGTTAGCCGCTTGGCCGGTCGCCGCGTGCACCCAGCCTCTGGGCGGGTCTATCACGTCGAGCACAATCCGCCCAAAGAGGCGGGTAAAGACGACGTTACCGGTGAGACCCTGATCCAGCGCGAAGATGATCAGGAGTCCACAGTGCGCAACCGTCTTGCGGTCTACCACGATCAGACCGCCCCGCTGGTCGACTACTACCAGGCGTGGGCCAAGAACGACCCGGAGAGCGCGCCGCGCTATCACCGCGTCGAGGGCGTGGGCAGCGTTGCCGACATCACCCGCCAGGTGAAGGAAGCGCTGGACGCCTAAACGTGTCTTGCTATGCCAGCGGCCCGCCATCGTGCGGGCCGCTTGCGTCAGGGGTATACTGCTCGTTTTATTCAACGCCCCTTTGGGTTGGAATCGCTCTATGTCGTTACACCTCTTGGCCCTGGATGCCTCTTCGAGCGCCTGTTCGGCGGCGCTGCTGCGCCGGGAGAACGGTGCCGCCACGTGTCTGGCGCGCTTCGAGGTCGCGCCCCGAGCGCATACGCGGCGCCTTCTGCCCATGATCGACGACGTGCTCGCCGAAGCGGGTATTACCCCGCGCCAGCTCGACGCCGTGGCCTACGGGCGCGGCCCAGGCTCGTTCACTGGCCTGCGGATCGCCGCCGGGGCCGCTCAGGGGCTTGCCTTTGGCCTCGAACGGCCGCTGCTCGGCGTGTCGACGCTCGAAGCGCTGGCGCTGCAGGCGCACCGCCGCTTCCACTTTCGCCATTTGGTCACCGCGCTCGATGCGCGCATGAACGAGGTCTACGTTGCTACCTGGCACTGCCTGAACGACGTCACCACGGCGGTGAGCGACGAAGCGGTAATGCCCCCCCAGGCGCTGCGCCTGCCCAGCGCCGATACCGACTGGGTCGGCGTGGGCTCCGGGTTTACCCTGTGGGACGCCTTCGCTGATGACGTCAAGGTGCGCCTCACTCAGCACGTGACCGATCTCGAACCGCGCGCCGAAGAGATGGCCTGGCTCGCCGCGCGGGATATCGATGCCGGGTTTGGTGGGCCCGCGCACGCCGCTCAGCCGGTGTATCTGCGTAACGACGTGGCCTGGAAAAAGCCCGCATGACCCTGCCCCCAGGGCTTGCCCTCGAGCGCCGCGATGGCGTGCTAATGCTGGTGGGTGATACCGAGCGCTACGGTAATCCGCTGTGGGTCGACTTCGTTGGCGGCAAGGCAGCGCATCGGCGACGCTTCGGTGGCGGGCGAGGGCAACTGGTTGCCAAGGCATGCGGTCTGGGCAAGGGCGCGCTACCCAGCATCGTCGATGCCACCGCGGGGCTTGGGCGCGATGCCTTCGTACTCGCCACGCTCGGCGCTCCGGTACTGCTGATCGAGCGAGTGCCAGCCATTGCCGCGCTGCTCGACGATGGGTTGATGCGTGCGGCGCGCGACGACGACCCCGAGGTTGCCGCCATTGCCGCGCGTATGCAGCTCTGCCCGGGCGACGCCGTCCGCGAGCTCGACACGCTGGTCGCAGCGGCCGCGTTTTCGCCGCAGGTGATTCATCTCGACCCCATGTTCCCTCACCGCGAGAAATCGGCGCTGGTGAAGAAAGAGATGCGCATCTTTCGCGAGTTGGCCGGAGCCGATGATGACGCCGCCGAGCTGCTTGCCACCGCGCTCGATGTCGCCACCCACCGGGTGGTGGTCAAACGCCCGCGCAAGGCGCCGCCCATCGAAGGCCCCGCGCCGAATCACGTGCTCGAAGGCAAGACCAGCCGCTATGATCTCTATGTCAAACAGTCGCTATCGCGCTAAGCGCGCAAGGCCTGCGGTCAAGGACGCTGCATGAGAAGATCCTACCTTCAACACCGCTCGCTGGCATGGCGCGAGGGCAATCGCTACCTGCTGTTGCCGGAAGCGCAGTGCTTTGTGCCCGCCATGTTCGCTGCCATCGAGGGTGCCAAGCGGTACGTATTGATCGAGCTCTACCTGATGGAGTCGGGCGCCTTCGCCGATCGTATGATGGCAGCACTTGCCCAGGCCGTCGAACGCGGCGTTAGCGTTTACTTACTGCTCGACGGTTTCGGTGCCATGAAGCTTTCGCGCGATGATCGCGACAAGCTTACCCAGGCTGGCGTTGCACTGCGTTTTTTCAACCCTTTGGGGCTTCATTCACTGGCACGCAACCTGAGTCGCGATCACCGTAAGATCGTGGTGGTCGATGGCGAGATTGCCTTCACTGGTGGTTTTGGCGTGGTGGACGAGTTTCTCGATGCCTGGTACGAGATCGCCGTGCGCATCGAAGGCCCTGTCGTTGCCGATTGGGAGCGGCTGTTTCGTCAGCTATGGCGTTCGCGACTGACCCGCGCGGAGGACAAACGTCGCCCCGAGCCGCTGCCCAAGCAGCGCAAGCCTGCGCCTTTGGACAATGGCGCGCTGGGGCGTGCCATGCCGGGGCGCGGCTACCGTTACCAGGCGATTCGCCACTCGCTTTATCGTCAGATCGGCGGTGCCGAGAAACGGCTATGGCTCTGCACGCCCTATTTCGTTCCCACCTTCACCCTACGGCGGCGTTTGGCCCGGGCCGCTCGGCGCGGCGTCGACGTGCGCCTTCTGCTGCCGGGCAGCAAGCACGACCACCCGAGCGTGCGCTACGCCGGGCAGCGCTTTTATCAGGCCATGCTGAAAGCTGGGGTGCGCATCTTCGAGTTTCAGCCCACCTTCATTCACGCCAAGTTCGTTCTTGCCGATGACTGGGTCAGCATCGGTTCATGCAATTTCGACCACTGGAATTTGCACTGGAACCTAGAGGCTAACCAAGAGGCCATCGACGTCGGGCTGGCGCAAGAGGTGCAGACACTCTTCGAGCGTAATTTCGCCGCCAGCGTCGAGGTGTTGGCCGAAGAGTGGGATAAGCGGCCGTGGCCGCAGCGTGCCAAGGAGTGGCTCTTTGGCACGCTGGATGCGTTCATTACCCGGCTGCGTTAGGCGGCAACTGGATGCAGGGTCCCGGTCTCAACGGCGCTTTTGCTGGCGCGAGGGAGATTTTTTGCGCGGCTTGGGCTTGGGCGTTTCCGGCGGGACACGGTAGTGCAGGTAAAGATCGAGCACGAGCTCGGGTAGCTGTTTGACGAAGCTCTCCTGCTGCACGCCATCCTCGATCAACTCGGCCATATCGGGCTCATCGTCGAAGAGCCCGGAGAGCAGCATGAACGGCAGCAGTAGCTGGGCCGCGTCCTCTTCGCCCTCTTCGAACCAGGCGCTCTCGTCGCAGAAAACGCCTTCCATGAAGCCCGCGCACCAGTCGCCGATAGGCGTCTCTTCGGCGGGCAGGCCGTCTAGGGTCAGCTCGAAAGGCAGCTCCGGTAGGCCGCCCTGTTCGAGAACGGCCATGGCGTTGTCGCGTAGCTGTATCAAAAGCCCAATGATCTCATCGCGTTCGGCGTCGTCGCGGTAGGCGGGCTCGCCCTGGAACAGTTCGGCCAGCCACTGGGTCGGCGTTAGTTCGCTTGGCGCCACGGCGAGGGCGACGAGAAAACCGTGCGCCGAAATTAGATCGAGGGCGTCTTCGCCCACCTGATCGGAGTCGAGAAAGTCATCGAGCCTGTCGAGCTGCTCGTCGTCGAGAAGGGGCTGAGCCGGGGCGGCCTCGCTTGCGTGCGGTGGCTGTGACATGGAAGGCCTCGTACGTTGCGTAGATGGTGCGTAAATAAGGTATTCGTTGATGGCTAGTTTATCACCAAATGGCGCTGCACCCTTGGCTTCGTGGCCAGCGGCAAAGCTTGATGCGTTGGCGCCCGCAGCGCTGGAAAAGGCGGCGCGAGCGCGGGTCGAAGAGGCCTGGCAGCGCTGCCTGGAGGTGCACCCAGGCTTGCCCATGCCGAAGGTATGGTTCGATCTTAGAGGTGCTTCGGCAGGGCAGGCGCACTGGGGGCGCGGCGGGCTGCGCTTCAACCGCGTACTCTTGAGCGAGAACCGCACGGCCTTCTTCGATGAAGTCATTCCCCACGAGATGGCCCATTGGCTGGTGTTCCATCTGGAGGGAGGGCTTCGTTTGAAGCCTCATGGGCGCGAGTGGAAAACCGTCATGCGCGGCCTTTTCGGCCTTGCGCCCCGCGTTACCCACGCCTTTGCCGTCGAGCGTGCCCAGCCATCACCGCACCTTTACCGCTGCAGCTGCCGTGAACATCACTTCACGGCTCAGCGCCATGCCCAGGTGAAAAAAGGGCGCCGCTACCGCTGCCGTCACTGCGGTGAGCTTCTCGAATGGCAGCGCGATGACGCTGGCTAGGTTTTCGCAAGTTTATGTTTTTAATAAATAAAAAGTTTCTACTAATGTCTAGGGTGAAAGCGCTCGGCGGCGGTTTATGCTAGGGCGTAATGCAGCGGTCTACGTACGGCAATAATAAACAGACTATCTTTTAACAACCGTCTTTTAAGCACTGGCTTTTCAGAACCGGCAACTTCACGGACAGAGGGACTTATGAGCGATCAACAGCACGTCTATCCGGTCAGCGACGCTATCGCCCAGCGCGCCTGGGCCGACCGGGAAACGTATCAGGCCATGTACCAGCACTCCCTGGATGACCCCGAAAGCTTCTGGAAAGAGCAGGCTAAGCGCCTGGAGTGGATCACCCCGCCGACCCGTATCAAGAACACCTCTTTCTCCCGCGACAACGTCGATATTCGCTGGTTCGAAGATGGCGAACTCAACGTCGCCGCCAACTGTCTCGATCGCCATCTGGAAACGCGCGGCGACCAAACCGCGATCATCTGGGAGGGGGACGACCCGAACGAAGCCAAGCATGTCACCTACCGTGAGCTCTATGAGCGTACCAATCAGCTCGCCAACGCGCTCAAGGAGCTTGGTATTGGCAAAGGCGATACCGTCACCCTCTACATGCCGATGATTCCCGAGGCGGCCATCGCCATGCTCGCTTGCGCGCGTATCGGCGCGGTGCACTCGGTGGTTTTCGGTGGCTTCTCCCCCGACGCCGTGGCCCAGCGGGTGATCGGCGCCGACTCACGGCTAGTCATCACCGCCGATGAGTCGGTGCGCGGTGGTAAGCACGTGCCGCTCAAGGACAACGTCGATGCGGCGCTGACGCGTAAGGGCACCGAGGTGTGCCAGCACGTCATGGTGGTCAAGCGCACCGGCGGCGATATCGACTGGCAGCAAGGGCGCGATCTGTGGTTCCACGAGGCGGTCGATAAGCAGTCCACCGAGTGCCCGGCCGAGGCGATGAACGCCGAGGATCCGCTGTTCATCCTCTACACCTCGGGCTCCACCGGCGCGCCGAAAGGCCTCAAGCACACCACGGGTGGCTACCTGACCTACGCCGCCATGACTCACCAGTACGTTTTCGACTACCAAGAGGGTGATATCTATTGGTGTACCGCCGACGTGGGCTGGGTGACTGGGCACAGCTATATCGTCTATGGACCCTTGGCCAATGGCGCGACCACGCTGATGTTCGAAGGCGTGCCGAGCTATCCGACCCACGGGCGCTTGGGGGAGGTCGTCGACAAGCACAAGGTCAACATCCTCTATACCGCGCCAACGGCCGTTCGCGCCTTGATGGCCCATGGTGACAAGGTCATGGAGACCAGCTCGCGCGAGAGCCTGCGCCTGCTTGGCTCGGTCGGTGAGCCGATCAACCCAGAGGCCTGGGAGTGGTTCCACCGAGTGATCGGCAACGGCCGCTGCCCGCTGGTGGATACCTGGTGGCAAACCGAAACCGGCGGCATCATGATCGCGCCGCTCCCGGGGGCGACCGATCTCAAGCCGGGCTCTGCCACCAAGCCATTCTTCGGCATCAAGCCAGCGCTCGTCGATAACGAGGGCCAGGAGCTCGAAGGCGCCACCGAGGGGAATCTGGTCATCCTCGACTCCTGGCCGGGGCAGGCGCGCAGTATCTGGGGCGATCACGAACGCTTCGTCCAGACCTACTTCTCGACCTATGATGGCATGTACTTCACCGGTGACGGCTGCCGTCGCGACGAAGATGGCTACTACTGGATCACCGGACGCGTCGATGACGTACTCAACGTCTCGGGCCACCGCATGGGTACCGCTGAGATCGAGTCCTCTTTGGTTGCGCACACCGCCGTGGCGGAAGCCGCCGTGGTGGGTTTTCCTCACGATATCAAGGGCCAGGGTATCTATATCTACGTCACCCTCAACGACGGTATCGAGCCCTCCGACGAGCTCAAAAAGGAGCTTTCGCTGTGGGTGCGTAAGGACATCGGGCCGATCGCCTCGCCCGATGTCATTCAGTGGGCGCCGGGGCTACCCAAGACGCGCTCGGGTAAGATCATGCGCCGTATTCTGCGCAAGATCGCCGCTAACGAGTGCGATGGCCTGGGCGATACCAGCACGCTGGCCGACCCGTCCGTGGTCGATGAGCTGATCGAACACCGGGCGAACAAGTAGCGTGATGGTGCCGTGTGCCACGTGGACCACGCCTTGCTGGCAGGCGGGTTGATAAGCGTACGCCGTGCCGACCTTCGGGTCGGCACGGCGTTTTACCAGGGAAACAAATTATGCATAGGATGCTTGGGGATGATGAATCCCTTGGGGTACCATGCGATGACCGTATAAGCCTAGCGTCGCGGCGGCAGGCAACTCCGCTGCTCAGGGAACCGGAGGAAGATTCATGGCAGTAGCCCAGAAATTCATCGTCGCAGACGACCATCCGCTGTTTCGCGCAGCGTTGACCCAGGCGTTACGCCAGGTCGCCCCGCAGGCGGAAATCGTCGAGGCCGATACTATGGAGGCGACCACCGACGTGGTAACCCGCCACCCCGACGCTGACCTGATTCTTCTGGACCTGCATATGCCTGGCGCGCACGGCTTTTCGGGCCTGATTCAGCTACGCGGGCAGATGCCCGACGTTCCCGTGGCGGTGGTGTCGGGTAGCGATGAGCCTTATGTGGTACGCCGCGCCATCGACTACGGCGCCTCGGGCTTCATCCCCAAGTCGTCATCGCTGCAGCTGATCGCCGAGGCGGTGAGCGAGATTCTGGGCGGTGAAGTTTGGCTGCCCGAGTCGTTGATGAGCGTGCTCGAAGAGACCAGCGAAGAGGAGTCGCGCTTTGCCGAAGCGATTGCTTCGCTCACGCCCCAGCAGTTTCGCGTTCTCAATATGCTCACCGAGGGGCTGTTGAACAAGCAGATTGCCTACGAGCTCAACGTCTCCGAAGCGACCATCAAGGCGCATGTGACTGCGATTCTCCGAAAACTCGGCGTACATTCGCGCACTCAAGCGGTCATCGCCGCGCAGAAGCTCGAAGTCGAGCCGCCCAAGGTCGACTCTTAATCTCGATAGAGAGAGTTGATAGAACGACGTACTGCTGCAAGAAAACCTCGCTTATGTCCTGCATAAGCGAGGTTTTCTTTTCTAGCGCCACTAAGGGTTTTAGTGGCGCTAGAGTTAGCTGCTCGCGCGACTAGCCTGCAAGGTGCGGGTGAGCAGGGCGCGCAGCGCCGCCGGTTTTACTGGCTTGAGCAGCAACTGGTAGCCTGCACGCTTGACCTCTTCAGCGACCGCCTCGGTGCGATCAGCGGTGATCACGATGCCGGGGACCGCGCTTTCCAACCGCTCGCTTAGCGCTTCCAGCGCCATGAGCCCCGTTACTTCGTTGTCGAGATGGTAGTCGGCCAGAATGGCGTCGGGGTCGCCATCCATATTACGCAAAATCGATTTTGCCCCGCCGATGCTGGTGGCGGTGAAAACCTCGCAGCCCCAGCCGCCGAGCATCGCGCTCATGCCTTCGAGAATCAGCGTTTCGTTGTCGATACAGACGATGCGCGTGCCGGTGAGTCGGTTGCTGCTGCGCTTGGCGGCGCTGGGCGCCTCGCTTGCGCTTACCTCTCGCGGGGCCACGCTTGGCACGCTCACCGAAAAGACCGTGCCCACGCCTTCGGTCGAGCGCACCTTGATTGGGTGATCGAGCACGCGGCTCATGCGATCGGCGATGGAGAGCCCTAGGCCCAATCCTTTTTCACTCTCTTTATGCCGCGAGGCCTGATCGAGACGCCGAAACTCCTGAAAGATCTCGGTGAGCTTGGATTCGGGGATGCCTGGCCCGCTATCCCATACCTCGATCACCAGCCGCTCGGCTTGGCGCCGACAGCCGAGCAGTACGCGCCCCTGCTGGGTATAGCGAATGGCGTTGGAGAGGAAGTTCTGCACGATACGGCGCAGCATCTGCGGATCGGAATCGACCCAGGCGCGGGTGGGAACGACGACCAGATCGAGCCCACGCTCGTCGGCCATGACCTCGAATTCGGCGCGCAGCGGGCGCACGATATCGGCAAGGGCGAAGTGGCTGCGCCGGGGTGTCAACGCGCCCGCATCGAGCTTGGAGATATCCAGTAGCGTACCCAGAAGCTCCTCGGCCGCCTGCAGCGAGTTATCGATATGCCCGATGGTGCGCTGGTGCTCTTCGGCCTGGGCGCTCTGCATCAGCGCCGAGGTGAATAGTCGCGCGGCGTTGAGCGGTTGAAGCAGGTCGTGACTGGCGGCGGCGAGAAAACGCGTCTTCGAGGCGTTGGCGTCTTCGGCCAGCTGTTTGGCCTGGCGCAGCGCCTGCTCGGCCTCGGCGCGCACGCGGTTCTCCTGGCGCAGGGCGGCGTTGGCCTTGGAGAGCGCTTGGGTACGCTCGCGCACGCGCTCCTCGAGGGTCTCGTTGGTTTCTTTCAGGGCGATTTCGGCCTGGCGGCGTTCGGTGATGTCCTGATAGAGCGAGAAGAAGCCCAGAATCACCTGGCTATCGCCGAAGTGCGGCGTATAGGTGACCAGCATGTGGCGCGGGCTGTCGTTGATTACTAACGACACTTCGAAGCTGACGCGCTCACCGGCCAGCGCCCGCTCTACCCAAGGGCTGCGCTCCTCGGCCTGCTGCGGCGTGAGCACGTCGCTGTAGCGCTTGCCGATGACCGCATTACGGTCGATGGCGAAGGTCTGTTCGTAGGCGCGGTTGGTGAAGAGGTAGCGACACTCCTTGTCGAAGTAGGCGATCAGTGCGGGTACGTTGTCGGTGTAGATCCGAATGTTGTTCTCCGAGCGGATCAGCGCCTCCTCGATGCGCTTTTGCTGGCTGATGTCCTGGTAGGTATAGACGAAGCCGCCGGCTGGCATCGGGTTACCCTGCACTTCCAAAACGCTGCCATCCTGACGATAGCGCACGTAGCGGTGAGGGTGGCCCTCGCGAATGTTATCGAGTAGCAGTTCGACGTGCTCTTCGGGGTCACCCGGTCCGTACTCGCCGTTGTGGGCGTTGTAGCGGAAGATGCGATCGATCGGCGCGCCCACCCGAATCAAGTGGTCGGGAAAGCGGAAGAGCTCCAGATAGCGCTGGTTCCACACCACCAAACGTAGGTTCTGATCGACCACGCTGATGCCCTGGTTGATGTTCTCGATGGTGGCCTGGAGCAGCGCGCGGTTGAACTCCAGCACCTGGGAGGCTTCATCGACGATCGAGATGACGTCGGAAATACCGATCCCGCGCCCCTGGAGCGCCGAGTTGACCACGATACGCGCCGAGGATGCACCGAGCACCGAAGCGAGAAAACGCTCGGTGAACTGGATTACGTCGATCGAGGCGCGTGCGCCGTCGTCTAGCGGCTTACCTATCCGTCGGGCGTAGTCGTCGAAGGCGCGCTCCACTTGGCTGGCGCCGAGAAAACGCTCGCACAGCACTTTCAAGTCGCCCACCGTGGTCGCGCCGGTCCAGGGCCGGTTGACCGAGGTTTGCCGCGTTTCCACGCTATCGACGAACAGCGACGCCTGTATCCGCTCTACCACCCGCTGGGAGGTGATTTGAGAGACGAAGATGTAGCAGAAAAGATTGAGTCCGAGCGAGAGCATGACGCCATGGGTGAAGCTATCGCCCCAGTTGAGACCAAACAGCGCCGTGGGCGAGAGCCAGCCAACCCCGAGTGGCCCTCCGGCCAGCCAACTCGCGGGCAAGACGCCGGCGTGGATCATCGCGGGCATCAATAGGCTGTACGCCCAGATGGCGAAGCCCACGTTCATGCCCACGATCACGCCCAGGCGGTTACCGCGCTTCCAGTAGAGCCCACCGATCAGCGCCGGGGCGAACTGGGCTGCGGCAGCGAACGAGAGCATGCCGATCGATGCCAGCGAGGTGAATTCGCCGATCAGGCGGTAGAAGCCGTAAGCCATCGCCAGCACCACCGCAATGGTGATGCGCCGCGCGCGCAGCACCAAGCGGCCATAGTCGCGGGTCTTGGTATCGAACCAGCGCAGGCGGAAAAGCGCCGGAATGACGATCTCGTTGGAGATCATGATCGATACCGCCACCGCCGCCACGATGACCATGCCGGTCGCGGCCGAGAAGCCGCCGATAAAGGTCAGAAGCGTCAGCCAGTCGTGGCCCGACGCCATGGCCAAGTGGAGCACGTAGGTATCGGCTTCGATACCGCTATCGGCGAAAAGCCAAAGCCCCGCAGCGGCAAGGGGGACGACGAAAAACGAAATGGCGACCAGATAGAGCGGAAACATCCAGCGCGCCCGCACGGCGTCATCAGAATGGGTATTCTCGACCACGGCGACATGAAACTGGCGCGGCAAACAGAGAATCGCCAGCATGGCGAGCAGGGTTTGGGCCCAGAATCCCTGGCCAAAGTCCTGATTGGCGAGCTGGCGCTGGAGTTCGAGCTGGCTTTCGGCATGCTGCATGAGCTCGCCAAGGCCCCCAAACATGCCCCAGGTGACGAAGGCCCCAAGCACCAAGAAGGCCACGAGTTTGACCAGCGACTCGAAGGCAACGGCGTGGATCAGCCCTTCGTGGTGCTCGGTGGCATCGGTGTGGCGCGTGCCGAAGAGAATGGCGAAGGCGGCCATGACCAGCGCCACGTAGAACGCGGTATCACCGAACAAGGGCGCCTGCTGCGTCGTGCTGGCGGCGGTGAGCACGCTGAACGAGGTCGCCGTGGCCTTGAGCTGCAAGGCGATGTAGGGTAGCGCCCCGATCAGCGCCACCAAACTCGCAAAGGCGGCGAGCGACTGGGTCTTGCCGTAGCGTGAAGCAATGAAATCGGCAATCGAGGTGACGTTTTGATGTTTCGCCACGCGAATCATCTTGGCCAGAACCGGCCAAAAGAGCAGGAAGGTGAGGAAGGGGCCCACGAAGATGCTGGCAAACGACCAGCCCGACGTCGCCGCTTGGCCTACGGCGCCGTAAAACGTCCAGGATGTACAGTAGATCGCCAGCGCCAAGCTGTAGATCAAAGGACGCCGACGGCTGGCGCCGTGCACGCGGGCGCGGCGGTCGCCGTTCCAGGCAATGGCGAAGAGCACCGCGATATATACAAGCGATACCGCGATCAAGAGCCCACCATGGTACATGCGTATCCCCCGGCTAACGTCGGCCTGATAGAAGGCCTCATTCTAGGGGATTCGCGCTACAGCGTCAGGTGGGAATAAGTCAGCTTAAGACGCCGCGCCGCAAACGGTGGTTAGCAGCGTCGAGGTTGCGCGTAGCGTGCGCAGCCCGCCCATCGGCTCTCGGGTATCGGTATCTACCGGTACGAGCTCTCGGCTGGCGCAGTTGAGCAGGTAAGGCTGGGTGGTAACGACATCGGTATGGTGGCGTTCGAAGTGGTAGAGCAAAAATTCGGCCACGGCATCCTGGCGATGGACGCCTTCGGGCTCGACGACGCTGAATTTACTGGTCATGGGGATGAGATAGGTCCATGGGCGCCAGAAGTTGCCTGGCGCGGCGCTATCGATGACCACGGCGCTTGCCGGGAGCTGTGCTTTTTTGTGCTCGAACCAGGAGTACTCGACGTGAATCTGGTAGCTCAGCATACCGAGCCCGGCGAATACCGGAACGATCCATCGCGGCAGGCGTCGACCGCTCAAATGGCGCAGCGCAAGCCCGATACCGGCGGCGGCAAGTGCAGCGAAAACGGCCGCAATCAGGTGCCAGATCATACACTCATCCTTCTCAACGTAGTCGGGCTTCCCTGAGGAAGCCCGATGGGGAAATGCCTCATGGCGGCCTAGCGGCTGCCGCGAGGCGATTATGGCTTAGTGGTCGATGGCCGCACCAGCCCCTTTCGGGTAGCGCACGCTTTCTACCAGCATCTGAATTTCCTTGGGCGGCGGCGCGGTAACGCGGGAGACCGCGAAGGCCACCGCGAAGTTGATCAGCGCACCGACAGCACCGAAGGAGAGCGGTGAGATACCGATGAACCAGTTCTCCGGCGTGTTGGGCAGCATGTTGGTGCCAGGAATGAAGAACCAGCCCAGGTAGGTGAAGATGTAGAGCAGGGTGGCGATCAGGCCCGCCAGCATGCCGCAGATCGCGCCTGCGCTGTTCATGCGAGTGGAGAAGATCCCCATCATCAGCACTGGGAAGAGCGATGCTGCGGCGATACCGAAGGCCAGGGCCACGGTTTGCGCTGCGAACCCAGGCGGGTTCAAACCAAGGTAAGTGGCCAGCAAGATGGCACCGCCCATGGAGATCCGCGCGGCGAGCATCTCTTTTTTCTCGCTGATGTTGGGGTTGATGGTGTTTTTGATCAGATCGTGACTGATGGCTGACGAGATAGCGAGCAGAAGCCCCGCTGCGGTCGAAAGCGCCGCTGCGATACCGCCCGCCGCGATCAGGCCCACCACCCAGCCGGGCAGATTGGCGATCTCGGGATTGGCGAGTACCAGAATGTCGTTGTTGACGGTCAGCTCGTTGCCCGCCCAGCCGCGCTCCTCGGCAGTGCCGGTGAAGCCAGGGTTGGCATCGTTGTAGAACTGGATACGGCCGTCGTCGTTCAGGTCGTTGAAGACGATCAAACCGGTGTCTTCCCAGGTGCGGAACCACTCGGGTCGATCTTCATAGAGAATCGGCTCGGCAGCGGCGTCTTCGTAGTTCTCGACCTGACCCGTGAGTTCGGGGTAGACCGTGGTCATCAGATTAAGCCGTGCCATGGAGGCGACCGCTGGAGCAGTGAGGTAGAGCAGGGCGATGAACACCAGCGCCCAGCCCGCCGACCAGCGCGCATCGGCCACTTTCGGTACGGTGAAAAAGCGGATGATGACGTGGGGAAGCCCGGCAGTACCGATCATCAGCGATAGGGTGAACAGCAGCATGTTGAGCTTGTTGTCCACGTCAGCGGTGTAGTCCTGGAAGCCCAGCGCTACCACCACGTCGTCCAGCTTCTGCAGTAGCGGCACGCCAGACTCCGAATGCGTGCTGAACATGCCGAACATCGGGATCGGGTTGCCGGTCAGTTGCATGGCGATGAACACGGCCGGAATGGTGTAGGCGACGATCAGGACGATGTACTGCGCCACCTGGGTGTAAGTGATGCCCTTCATGCCACCAAATACGGCATACAAGAAGACGATGCCCGCCGCGATCCAGATACCCCAAGTGCTGGGCACCTCGAGAAAGCGCGAGAAGGCAACGCCAGCACCGGTCATCTGGCCGATGACGTAGGTCACCGAGGCGATGATCAAGCATACGACGGCCACTATGCGAGCGGTACGGCTATAGAAGCGGTCGCCGATGAAGTCGGGGACGGTGAATTTACCGAACTTACGCAGGTAGGGCGCAAGCAGCATGGCGAGGATAACGAAGCCTCCGGTCCAGCCCATCAGGTAGGTGGAGTTGGCGTAGCCACCGGAGGCGATCAGTCCGGCCATGGAGATGAACGACGCCGCCGACATCCAGTCGGCGGCTGTCGCCATACCGTTGGTGATGGGGTGAACACCGCCCCCGGCAACATAGAAGTCCTTGGTGGAGCCCGCGCGTGCCCATATCGCGATGCCGATATAGAGCGCGAAGGAGGCGCCGACGAACAACAGGTTGATAGCAAACTGGCTCATGGACTTACTCTCCCAGGCCGAATTTCTTGTCGAGCTGATTCATTCTCCAGGCGTAGAAGAAGATCAGCACGATGAAGGTCAGAATCGATCCTTGCTGGGCGAACCAGAAGCCCAGATCAGTGCCTCCAACGGTGATGCTGGCCAGAAACGGTCGAAAGGCAATGGCGCAGCCGTAGGAAACGAAGGCCCAGACCGCTAGGCAGCCGATGATCAAACGGACGTTGGCACGCCAGTAGGCGGCGGCGTTGGGAGTTTCTTCGGTCATGGTGTCGCTCTCCAGTTGTTGTTTGGGTCGGAAAAATAAAGCGAGTGGGTCTGAAGTAAGATGAGCATTTGGCTACTGCCCGTTGATGCTGCGTCGTTAAGTAACGTTTATCTGGATTGCTCTTAACTTACGTTTATTGGTTTTTGGAGACGATGGGTTTTGATGGTTTTTATTCCTTTCCAGAGTGTTGGTTTAATAGTGGTAAATAAATGCTGAAAAGGAATCCCATACTTTGGTATTGATGAGTCTTTTTGACATATCCTTTCGTCGCGAGATATAGCCTTTGGTCGCGATGGATGATCATGGTGGTGAATTTTAAGTCACTGAAATGAAGGCGGGTAGTCAACTTTAGCCCAGTCCCTTTTGGATGCCATATGGCAACTGTGACGATGGTCTAAGTGTTGTGGGAAAGCGAAGGTTGCTAGGTTCTATAAAGCGACGCCTTAGCGCGTTTTTCAGTCTTTTGGTCTAACTGTTGGCTGCTTTTTTATTAGCGGCTTTTGTCTTATCGACTTTGGTCGCTTAGTAAAAAGGAGCCATCGATGGTCGAGCTGGATGCTGCCCAGTTGCCCTTTGCGCTGCTCGACGATGCCGGGCGCGATCAGCTCTGTCGAGGCCTTGATCTGGCCTACTTCGAACCGGGGGAAATCATCCTCGAAGCGGGGCAGGCGGGAGAAGCCGTTTTTCTCGTTCACCGTGGCGAGGTGGCCGAGCTCGATACCGCGCCCCAGGAGGCGGTGCGCATTGGCCACTACACCGAAGGCGATCTCTTCGGTGCCATCAGTATCATTAACGGTACCAGCCGCTATCGTTTCCAGGCCGAGCGGGAGTGCCTGTGTTATCTATTGCCTAAAGCCCTGTTTCAGCAGCTGTGCAAACACTACCCGGCGTTTCACGACTTCTTTCGTCAGTCGCTGGCGCACAAGGCTCAGCTGCTAACGCAAAAGCGCGCCGACGCGGGCGTCACCATGGCGGGTTTCATGCTGGCCAAGGTGGGCGAGTGCATGCGCGAACCCCTGGTGCTGGCGGCAACGGCCACCATCGAGCAAGCCGTTCGCCAGCTCAACGCGTGCCACGCCGATAGCCTGCTCGTCGAGGGCGACAGGCTGCCTGGCATGGTCACCAAGACCGATCTGCTCAATGCGCTGATCGAGCAGCGGCTCTCGGCAACGGTATCGCTTGGCCAGGTAGCCCAACCGGACTTGGTCACCGTTACCCCCCAGCAGTATCTGTTCGAGGCGCTGGTGCGCATGACCCGGCATCAGGTGGCGCGGGTAGTGGTCGTCGAGGCAGACAAGGTCGTGGGCGTGGTCGAGTTGACCGATGTGCTGAGCTACTTCTCCAGCCGTAGCTACGTAGTCAGCTTACAGCTTGAACAGGCGAGCGATCTCGATGCCTTGGCCGCTGCCAGCCAGCGTATGCCAGAGCTGGTCAGAGCGCTAATGGCCCAGGGCGTCAAGCTGCCTTTCGCCATGGACCTTCTGGCGGCGCTCAACGGCCGTATCGTCGAAAAAGCCTGGGCCTTTACCGTCGACAAACGTCACGACGATGACAGCTGCCTCGTAGTGATGGGCAGCGAAGGTCGCGGTGAACAGATCCTCAAGACCGACCAAGACAACGCGCTGATTCTCGACGATGGCGCGCAGTGGTCCAACATCGAGCAGGACATGGCGCGCCTCACCCAAACGCTAATCGCGTTGGGGTACCCACCGTGCCCCGGCAACATCATGGTCTCCAATCCTGAGTGGGTAGGTAGCGTGACGACCTGGAAAGGCAACATCGCCAAGTGGGCGAGCCTTCGCGACGGCGACAGCCTAATGAAACTCGCCATTTTGCTCGATGCCAGCGCCGTCGCGGGTCGAGCGGATCTTCTTGAGTGCGTGCGTGAGGAGCTTTTCGAGCGCTGCGCGCATGACGAGCTGCTGCTATCGCACTTTGCCCGGGCGGCGCTGCGCTTCTCGACGCCGCTGACGCTGTTTGGCTCGCTGAAAAAGCCCCAGCACGGCATCGATATCAAGAAGGGCGGCATTTTTCCCATCGTTCACGGCGTGCGTACCCTGGCGTTGGAGCGGCGTATCGCCGCCACGTCGACGCTGGCGCGGTTGGAGGCGCTGGCCGAGGATGGCCGCCTGAACCGACGCTTCGCCGATGACCTCGGTGAGGCGCTGGCGCTATTTGCCGAGCTGCGCCTACGCCAACAGCTCGCACGCTTGGAGGTGGGTGAGGAGGTCGCCGCGAGCAACCAGGTCGTGGTTCAGGAGCTCTCGTCACTGGAGCGCGACCTGCTGCGTGAGGCGCTTCATATCGTCAAGGATTTCAAACAGCGGCTCTCGCACCGCTATCACCTGGAGTACACCTGAGCTGTCGTACAGAACGTTTTTCGCTGCCAGGCGCCAAGGCGACCTACGCGATGCTTAGTAGTCGAAATTGATAGTTGGAATGAACAGTTGGAATGCGCAGTTGGAAATAGCGATGGCACAAGGAATCGTGCAGGAAATGACAAAGGGAATGAAATAGCATGCAGCGATGGATCGACCCCCTGCGCCGCGCCGTGCGGCGCGAGCGTGACAGACGCCGTACAGCCGCTACTCCATACGCCTGGCTCTTCCAGCCCTACTTGGGCGATGAGTGGGTAGCGCTGGCATGGCGCCTAGGCACTAACGCAACGCCCGTCTCCTCCACTACGCCTGCGGTAACGCTTGCGGCGATCATCGCGCGCGGGCAGCGCATCATGACCAGTCGTTCGTGGGTGGTGACGCTAACCGACGACGTAACGCCTGCGCCTTGCCCGATGCAGCGCCGCCATGAACTGCTCTACGCGCCGGATGCGGTCGTACCGGGGAACCGTTCGAGTTTTGCCACCCTTGCCGAATTCATCGGTAACCGCCCGCTGGTGGGGTGGCAGTTAGGGCAGGGGCTGGCGGCGTTGTCTCCGAGGCTTCGTCGCTCGCTGGGGTTCGAGCTGCCCAATGCGCGGGTGGATCTTGCCGCGCTGCATCAGCGCTATCTGCGGCGCTTACATCCGCACGTAGACGCCACTACTGATTTCACCACGGCGCTCGCATGCTGGCAGGTCGACGATGCGCCGTCATACGACCTGCGTCGAGAGGCCGTGGCAGCGGCGCTTTTGTACCTGTGCTTTCAGCGGCTATCGCGCCGCTAAGGCAGCTAGGCAGAGAGGTGAAAGAGGTGTGCAACGCGCGATGTACGGGGCTGGGAGTCGCCTTGGAGTATTGCTAGAATGGCGCCCTCTCCACCGATACCACCACGGGCAGCACTAATCATGCATCACCTCGACCACTTCGACCCCGCGGCGTCTGCGTCTTTCGCGGATGCCGCCGCCGCCGTCGCGCCCGACCTTGGCGATGCCAAACAGAAGCGCGAATTCAACAAGTTGCAAAAGCGTCTGCGGCGCGAGGTGGGCAATGCCATTATCGATTACCGGATGATCGACGAAGGCGACCGGGTCATGGTCTGCCTCTCCGGCGGCAAAGACAGCTACACCATGCTCGAAATCCTGCGCAACCTGCAGCGCAATGCACCGGTCAACTTTTCGCTGGTGGCGGTCAATCTGGATCAGAAACAGCCGGGATTTCCCGAGCATGTCCTGCCTGCCTATCTCGATGGCTTGGACGTCGAGTACCACATTCTCGAGCGCGATACCTACTCGGTGGTCAAGGAGAAGACCCCCGAAGGCAAGACTACCTGTGCGCTCTGCTCGCGCCTGCGTCGGGGCTCGCTCTACGGCTATGCCGAGGAGATTGGGGCGACCAAGATTGCGCTGGGGCACCACCGCGAAGACATCCTCGAAACGCTGTTTCTCAACATGTTCTTCGGCGGCACGCTCAAGGCCATGCCGCCCAAGCTGCTCTCCGACGACGGCAAGAACATCGTCATTCGCCCGCTGGCCTACTGTAAGGAGGCGGATATCGCCGAGTTCGCCCGGCTCATGGCGTTTCCCATCATTCCGTGCAATCTCTGTGGTTCGCAGCCTAACCTGCAGCGTCAGGTGGTCAAGGAGATGTTGGCGGAGTGGGACAAGAAGCATCCAGGACGGCTTGAGAGCATGTTCAAAGCGGTCAGTAACGTGGCGCCCTCACAGCTTGCCGACCGGGCGCTGTTCGACTTCGAAGGGCTCGAAGCCAAGCAGGCCGAGCTTCTGGCCAGTCGTATTCAGGCGTTCAACGTGTAGCGCCGAGTTCCTCCTCCTCGGCAAGGCGAGTCAACCGCTGCATGTCGAGGATATTGACTTCACGTCCCGAGACGGCCACCACCTCCTGGCCCTGAAAGCGGCTCAGGATACGGCTGACCGTCTCCACCGCGAGCCCCAGGTAGTTACCGATGTCGGCGCGGGCCATCGACAGCCGGAAGCTGTAAGGCGAGTAGCCGCGGCGGCGAAAGCGCTCTGAAAGGGTGAGCAGAAAGCTCGCCAGACGCTGGTCCGCCGTCTTGCGCGAGAGTAGACGCATCATGCGCCGATCATCGCGCAGCTCCTTGCTCATGCTGCGGTAAAGCTGGGTGCGCAGCTCAGGCAGCTCCTCGGAGAGGCTGTCTAGGCGGTCGAAGGGAATCTCGCACACGGTGGTGGTTTCTAGTGCCACCACGCTTCCCGGATAGCGCTCTTCATCGATACCGTCGAGCCCCACCAGCTCACTGGGCAGATAGAAGTTGGTCAACTGGTCACTGCCGTTGCCCTCGGTGGTGGTCTGCTTGAGGCTGCCCGAGCGTACCGCGTAAACGCTGGTGAACGTATCCCCCTGACGAAACAGCGGCTCACCCTTTTTCAGCGGCGCCCGCCTGCGGATGATCGCCTCGAAATGATCCATGTCTTCGAGCTCCAGCGCCAACGGCAAGCAGAGCGAACTCAGGCTACAGGTTTGACAGCGCGTCTCGTGAAGCAGGGAACGGCGGCTTACGGGTGAGGCCATGAACTCCTCCATCGGTGGGGTATCTCCTTGCATTATGTGGAAATCCTCAATGGCGAAACAAGCCATCGTCGCCCATGGTTACAACTTGCTACCAAAGTCACGTTAGACGATACGTGAATAGCGACGTGCTGCGTTGGGGGCGTCATGGGGTAGGCGTGCATCGAAGGCCATGGCCAGGTGGCGAATCAGAAGCCGCCCTCCCTGGGTAACGACGAGCGTGTCGCCTTGCCACTCGATGAGGCCGTCGCGCTCAGCGGGCGCAAGGCGTGCCAGCGCCGCTGCGAAATATGCTGGCGCGTCGATGCCAAAGCGCGCGCCTACGGCGGCCATGTCCAGGCGCATGTCGCACATTAATCGCTCGATGACGCTACGGCGGATGAGGTCGTCCTGGGTAAGGCGCAAGCCGCGCTGGGTAGGTAGGCTGCCCGCATCGAGGGCATCGGCGTAGCGCGTCATATCGGTCGGGTTCTGGGCGTAGACGTCGTCGATACGCGAGATGGCCGACACGCCAAGGCCCAGCAGGTCGCACTGGGCGTGGCTCGAATAGCCCTGGAAGTTACGCGTAAGCGTGCCTTGGCGTTGTGCCAGCGCCAGGCTGTCATCGGGGCGAGCGAAGTGGTCCATGCCGATATGCACATAGCCTGCGTCGGTGAGTAGGGCGATGGTGGCCTGCAGCATGGCGAGCTTTTCATCGGCACTAGGCAACTCGGCTTCCTGAATGCGCCGCTGGGGCGGAAAACGCTCGGGCATATGGGCGTAGTTGAACACCGAAAGCCTGGCCGGGTTGAGCTCGATGACCTGTTCGAGGGTTCGAGCGAAGCTTTGTGCGGTCTGGCGCGGTAGGCCGTAAATCAAATCGAGATTGAGCGAGCGAAAGCCCAGCCGGTGGGCCTCCTCCATCAGTGTTTCGGTCAGTTGGCGCGGCTGGACGCGGTTGATCGCTTGTTGCACCTGCGGATCTAGATCCTGCACCCCGAGACTCACCCGGTTGAATCCCAGCGACTGCAGGTGGCGCAAGGTGAACACGTCGGCCTCGCGGGGGTCGATCTCGATGGCGTAGTCGCGCTCGGGTGAGGAGGAGAGCCCGAAGCGGGCGTCGAGACGGTCGATCAAATCGCCCATCTGGGCGAGCGTGAGAAAGGTGGGTGTTCCACCGCCCCAGTGAAGCTGCTCGACCGGGCGAGACGTGTCCAGATGGCGCGCGGCCAGCACCATCTCGCGGTCGAGTCGGGAGAGATAGGGCTCGGCGAGGGCGGTGTTTTTAGTCGCGATCTTGTTGCAGCCGCAGTAGAAGCAGATCTTACGGCAGAAGGGCACGTGCACGTAGAGCGAGAGCGGGCGCCCGGAGGCATTGCTGCGCGCCAGCGCCTCGCTCAGCGCATCGGGGCCAAAACCTTCGTGAAACGCCAACGCCGTAGGGTAGGAGGTGTAGCGCGGGCCGCGAGTATCGTAGCGGCGTAGAAGCTCTGAGTCCCACACCGGTGAAGAGATAGCGGGTAACGCGACAGCGGGGGCGACCATGAGCAAACTCCGGAAATCGGCAACTAAGCGCCTTGGCGCAGTGCCGATCATGGTAGTGCGCAAGCGGTGCCGAAACGTTGTCCCAGATCAAACGCGCGGCCACCCCAGGTCGCTGACGGCTACGGGCGTTGTGCCGCCAGCGCTAGCGCAGGTCTTAGCGAGGTAGCGAAGAGCTGTCCGTGGCTCTGACTGGGGTAGGCCTGGAAGGTGATGTCCATGCCTTCTTCGGCCAGGCGGTTAACCAGCGCAAAGGTGGCTTCGCGGCCGGGTGGCGGCGTACTCACGGGCTCCTCGACCGGCGTCTCTGGGGCTTCGGCGCGTCCTCGGCCGACCAATATGCGGACGGTGGCCGCCGGGGCCTCGGCGGCATGAAAGCTTTTCGCGCGCTGGAGTAGAGCATCGTCTTCTCTGCCGACGGATGGATCACCGGCCACGTAGCGCTGGAACATGCGCGGCCGGGTGATCAGCGTATAGAGCGTGAACAAACCACCGAAGGAGTGGCCCCAAAGGGTCTGTCGCGTCGGGTCTAACTGAACGCGTGCCTCGATGGCCGGGCGGATGCTGTTCTGGATTACATCGAGGAAAAGATCGGCGCCGCCACCGGGGCGGCCACGGTACTCGATGTTGGTATCGACCGAGCCATCTGCGTTCAGAACGGGCGGAGTATAGTCGAAGGCGCGCGCCACGACGTCGTGACGTGAAGGCACCTCGTAGCCGATGCCGACCAGTACGGG
This sequence comes from Halomonas dongshanensis, assembly GCF_024790395.1. GTDB lineage: Bacteria > Pseudomonadota > Gammaproteobacteria > Pseudomonadales > Halomonadaceae > Vreelandella > Vreelandella dongshanensis. The sequence goes on along the minus strand of NZ_JAJISC010000004.1, from coordinate 408,460 downwards.
CGGGTTGTCGGCGTAGAGTTCGGCCAGATCCTGGTCGCTTAGGGTATCCATCGCTGCGTTGCCATCGAGCATGTAGATGACCGGGTAGCCTTCGGGCGGCGCCGGTTTGCGCGGTACACCGAGATAGACGCGATAGTGGCGCTCGCCATCGAGAGAGTCGAACGTGAGGCGCTCGAAGGCGTAGTAATCGGAAGGCTCATCGGCCACCGTCGGACCGATAGGTTGGTCCCAACGTGGCCGCTGTGGGGGAGTAGAGGTCGGTGATGCCGGTTGGGCAACGCTAGCCGTGGGCAAACATATCGCCGCGAACGGCGTGCAGGCGGCCGCGAGTAGAAAGCGTCTTCGGAGCATGAGCAGATAGCGCCTAAATGATAGTGATAATTAGTCTCCTAAGTTAATGTGTGCTGCTGCCGAGAACAAGTGCTTTGTGTCCAGCAGGGCCACTAGCCAGCCTCAATGATGATGTTCATGTTCATGTTCATGTTCATGTTCGTGGTGAGGGGTATGTTCATGATGAGGCTGGTGCTCCTCTGTATGGTCCAGGCCGCCATGATGGTGGTGGCCGAAACCTCCTAGATGCGCGGCGACGCCCCATAGCTGCCATAGGGCGAACACAATGATGCCAATGGCCGCGATGCTGCGGGTGAGCGGATGACGAATCAAGCCCTGCAAGGTGCGCGCGGCGACGCCGGTCGCCAGCACGGCGGGTAGGGTGCCAAAACCGAAAGCACCCATCAGCCAAGCGCCCATTAATGGATCACTCACGGCCAGTGTCCACGCCAGCATGGCGTAGACCAGCCCGCAGGGAAGCCAGCCCCAGATCGCGCCCAGCGCCATCGCCTGGGGCACGCGCACTACCGGCATTAGCCGTCGCCCCAGCGGTTCCAGGTAGCGCCATAGGCGGCGTCCTAGCGCTTCGATGCGCACAAGCCCTCGCCACCAGTTGGCGATGTAGAGCGCCATGGCGATCAGCATCAGCGCTGCAAAGAGCTGCAAGCCGTAGCGCAGCGTGTCCGAGGTAGACACCATCGTGCCAAGCACACCCGCCAGCGCTCCCAGGCTCATATAACTCAGTATTCGCCCGACGTTGTAGCCGATGAGTAGCCCAGCCAAGCGCATAGGTTTGCGCATACTCGGCGGTACGGCGAAGGTCAGCGCGCTCATGATGCCGCCGCACATGCCGATGCAGTGGGCGCCGCCCAAAAGGCCGAACAGAAACGCCGCGACGAGCGGTGGAAAGTCGAGCGCGCTCGGGGTCATAGCGTAGTTTCCTGCGAGGAGACGCTGGCTTGCGGCCAAAGAGACGAACCCGGCTGGTAGGTAACCGGCCGCGAGAGCCGAAAGGCCAGGCGCCCCGTCGTGGTGAGCGCGACCAGCGTACTTAGCGCAAGGCCTGCCACGGCAGTGAGGGGAGACATCAGTCCGAAGGCGGCCAGCGGCAGCGCCATGGCGTGAAAAATGATCATGAAGCCTTGCTGCCGTCGCCTAGCACAGCGCGCGGCCTGCACCATCGCAAAGGCGCCGTTAAAGCGTTCGAGCGCGTGGCGCGAGGGTGGCACTATGGCACGCAGAGATCCCTTGTGCGCTTTCTCGGTCGCCTTGGCTGCGCGAGTAAACAGCAGCCCTCGCTGGCGCAGGGCGGCGTAGGCGATCGCATGCGAGGTTGCGCTACTTGGAAGCAAAAGCACGCCGCCAACGATCAGTACGGCAAGCGTGGACGCCAAAATATGCGCGGGGGCGATGACCCACCAGCCCAGCGCTGTCGCCAGCATACTCAGCCACACTACAGGTGCCCCCAGGTGCTGGCGCTGGCGCCTATGCACCGCCTTCCGTGCGTGGGCGATGGCGGCATCCAAAGCCGCAAGCTGGGTCTCTTTGTCTGTCGCGCTCACGCGCATCACCAGCGGCGCTTCCATGACACGGCTACCCGCCAGAATCGGTTCACCCGCTTTACCCATCACAGGGAGCCCTTCGCCGGTGAGCCGAGAGACATCGAGGCTCGATTCACCCCGCTCGATATAGCCGTCGGCGTGCACGACCTGGCCAGGCCGAAGGACGATCTGCATGCCGCGCTCAAGCTCATCGCAAGGCAAGACGCGTTCGCTGTCGTCATCGAGTAGCTGCGTGGCGGTGCAGGGGAGGGCTTTGCACGAAGTAGCGTAAAAGCCGCTGCGGCGGCGTAAAAGCGTATCGCCGCCCACGCCGAGTAGGAGCAGCGCGGTGAAAAGCGCGGCGGCGATAATGGCATTGGGGTCGCGAGTGAGGTAGGCGATCAGGTAGGCGCCGCCGAGGGAGAGCACGGCGGGCGCGTTTAGTCGCAGTATGTGAGTCAGGGCCCGGCGTGGGGGCTTACGCGTGGCGGTGTAGGGGAGCGCTGCGTAGCCAATGCCCGCAAGTGCCGCTAGCAGCGTCGAGAGCTTCGTGCGTGTTGGGTTCCAATCGAGGCGCAAGCGGTGGTGGCGAAGGTCGACGGCGCTGGCAACGACGCCGTCGATGGCGTTAAGACGGTGTTCGATCAGCCAGGCGCAGGCCGCACAGGTGATGTTGGCCACCTCCAGCGTCACGCGCCAATGCTCGCCTTCGTCGATGCGCTGGACAAAGCGCGCTTGGCGCTCTGGTGCATCGAACAGCGCCCAGGCCTTAGCGTGTTGGCGGCCGTCCTCGGGGCGCTCGGGCAGTGCCGTGCGCTCGGCGTAGTAGCGCGCAAGGCCCCCGGCGACGATAGCGTGTGCCACCGCCTCGCAGCCGGGGCAGCACAGCGGTTGGGCAGTGGCGTCGATCACGATGCGCCAGGGCGCACCGGCGGGAACCGGGTTGCCGCAGTGATAGCAAGTTGCCTGGGGGGAGGTCGTGCCTGGCGCCATGGGGCCTCTTGAATGCCGGGTTGAGAATGCGGCTAGCTCACGCCCGCCTGCTAAGCGTAGCAGAGCGCCAAGCTCGGTCGCTGGAGTGAAGGTCAGGCGCTATCAACGCAATAATACCAACGCAAGAATACCCCGCGCGTGCGCTTTTCGATTGACCCGTCGGGGAAGTTACGGCATGCTTCGTTCGCGCTGAAACGGCAGGGGCTTTACCCGTTGGCTTTTCATCGAGAGATGAGGTCGACAGGGGAGTAGGTTGGATGGCCACGGATGACGAAAGTTGTCTCCACTATGTTGACTTACAACCAAGTTTCTGTAGAATGCAGCGCCACGTGACCAGCGGGTGGTTAGCTCAGTTGGGAGAGCACCAGCCTTACAAGCTGGGGGTCACTGGTTCGAACCCAGTACCACCCACCATCGCTTCGGTGATATTGGCACGTAAATGCACGTCGCAGTACAGAGAAGTTGCAGTTGGGTTTTGCCTACAGCGGACCGGTAGTTCAGTTGGTTAGAATGCCGGCCTGTCACGCCGGAGGTCGCGGGTTCGAGTCCCGTCCGGTCCGCCATGCAGCACGCCTATCATTGTCGCTTTCTCGTCCTCATCGTTTAGTGGACCGGTAGTTCAGTTGGTTAGAATGCCGGCCTGTCACGCCGGAGGTCGCGGGTTCGAGTCCCGTCCGGTCCGCCACGATGACTACTGTGAGTTGACGTTATGTCGACATCCCGGGTGGTTAGCTCAGTTGGGAGAGCACCAGCCTTACAAGCTGGGGGTCACTGGTTCGAACCCAGTACCACCCACCATTCAAGCCCTTGAACGAGCTCTTGAATGGTTTAGCAAGACGCTTATGTAGCGGACCGGTAGTTCAGTTGGTTAGAATGCCGGCCTGTCACGCCGGAGGTCGCGGGTTCGAGTCCCGTCCGGTCCGCCATGAAGCGCAGCGAATTCCAAAACCCCGGATCATTGATCCGGGGTTTTTTGCATCTGGGGAATTTATCTCCAGCAAAACGCGGGCCTAGCCCACGCTCGCCACGCCCGCTTTGGCGATCTGCACGTCCTGTTCCGGCTTGACGCCGGAGACGCCCACCGCCGCAATCACCTGACCATCGACGATGACCGGAACGCCGCCGGACATCAGCCCCTGCAGTGGCGCGGTAACGAAGGCCGTGCGGCCATTGTTGATCATCTCTTCGAACACCTGCGTCTCCTTACGGCCCACGGCGGCGTTGCGCGCTTTGTGAGAGGCAACCTCGGCTGAAAACGGCCCGGCGCCATCGAGGCGGCGCAGGCCCAACAGATGGCCGCCATCATCGGTGACGGCAATGGTCACGGCCCAGCCGTTGGCGTCGGCTTCGCGCTGGGCGGCGTCGAGAATCTGCTGCGTATCCTGCTGAGAAAGAATCGCTTTAGTCTGCATGGTAGCTCCTGTGCTGTACGTCTTGTTGCTGGTTATTGTTACTGGTTTTAGGTAGTGGCTCTTGCTAACGAGTCTTACTGCTAGGGCATGTTAACGCCTGAAGAATGCTTTACAAGGACGTGCCATCAGGACGCCAAGGCCTCATCGACGATCTCGATCCAGTGGCGTACCGGCGTTCGGTTGGCGCTCGCCAAGTGGGTTTGACAGCCGATGTTGGCGGTGACGATCTGCTCCGGGCTGCCCGCCTCCAGTGCGTCGAGCTTGTTGTCGCGCAGCTGGGTGGCAAGCGCGGGTTGGGTGATGGCGTAGGTGCCCGCCGAGCCGCAGCATAAATGGGCATCTTGTACAGGCGTCAGCGTAAAGCCTAGCCGAGTGAGCACGCCCTCGACCGCTCCGCCAAGCTTCTGTGCATGCTGTAGTGTGCAGGGGCAGTGAAACGCTAGGCGTTGGGTGGCGTGAATGTTCAACTCGTCGAGGGGCTCCTCGCGTAGCACCTCGACGATGTCCTTGGCCAGCGAAGCGATGCGTTGCGCCTTCTCAGCGTAGTCGGGGTCGTCCTTTAGCATGTCACCATACTCCTTGACGAAGGCGCCACAGCCGCTCGCGGTCTGAACGATGGCCTCGATGCCGCGTTCGACGTGGGGCCACCAGGCATCGATATTGGCGCGCATGCGGGCTCGCCCGGCCTCCTGGGCGTTGAGGTGAAAGTCGATAGCACCGCAGCAGCCCGCCTCGCTGACCGTGATAACGCCGATATGCAGGCGATCGAGCAGGCGCGCCGTGGCAGCGTTGGTGTTGGGCGAAAGCCCTGGCTGTACGCAGCCTTCGAGCATCAGCACTTGGCGCGCGTGGCGGCTAGGGTCGGGGCGAGCGCCGGCATCGACGGGTTTCGTCGGCATCTTGCTGCGCAGTTTACCCGGCACCAAGGGGCGAAACGTCTGGCCCAGCTTGAGCAGCGCGGCGAATCGTTTAGGCTCTACCAGCATCTTGCGCAGCGCTAGACGCTGAGCGCGTTCGGGCGCCGAGCGGGGTACGCGACGCTCGATTTCGGCGCGGCCGATGTCGAGCAGCTTATGGTATTCGACCCCCGAGGGGCAGGTGGTTTCGCAGTTGCGACAGGTTAGGCAGCGGTCGAGGTGAAGACGCGTCTCGGCGGTGATGTCATTAGCGTCATCGCGGCTTTCAAGCAGCTCCTTCATGAGATAAATGCGTCCGCGTGGGCCGTCGCGTTCATCGCCCAGTAGCTGATAGGTGGGGCAGGTGGCGTTACAAAAACCGCAGTGCACGCAGCTGCGTAGGATGCGTTCGGCTTCCTGGATATGCGGCTGCTGGCGATCCGCTGGCGTAAAGTGCGTTTGCATGTCGGCTCTCCTAAGTCAACGCGCCGGATAGCGTCAAAGCGCCGGATAGAGGCGGCCAGGGTTGAAGATGCCGTGGGCATCCAGCGTTGCCTTCACATTGGCGTGGTACTTGGCCACCACCGGGTCAAGCGGCGTGAAGGGGGCAATGCTGGGCGCTGCCCGGCGGAAGCAGGTGGCGTGCCCGCCCGCCTGGACACAAGCGGCGCGTAGAGATACGGCATCCTGCGTGGTCTTGAGCCAGCGTTGGCTGCCACCCCAGTCGTAGAGTTGCGCACTATCATCGGCGTCGAGCGCAAGCGGCGGCGTGTTGGGCGGCAGCGACAGCCGCCACAGCGATTCACTCGGCTGCAGCGTAAAGAAATCCAAACGCTGGTCGCGCAGCGCCGTCCAGAAGTCATCTTCGAGAGCGTCCCCGCCGAGTCGCTCGCAGGTCGCGGCTACCGAACTTTGCCCGCCCTCGAGGCGCAAGAAGAGCTCGGACGCGTACCAAGCCGCTGCGGTGATCGGTAGTGGCTCGCGGCCGAGCGCGGCGAGTGTCTTGAGCGCCTCATCGAGCGGCATCGCCAGGCGCAAGCTATGGCGCGCCGTGGGAATCGGTAACACCTTGAAGGAGACGTCGGCGATGACGCCCAGCGTTCCCTGAGCGCCGACCATCAAGCGCGAGACGTCATAGCCCGCCACGTTCTTCATCACCTCGCCGCCGAAGCGTAGAAGCTTTCCTTCCTGGGTGATCACGCGGGTGCCGAGAACGAAATCGCGCACCGCACCGGCCCACGGCCGCCGTGGGCCGGAGAGCCCGGTTGCCACAGCGCCGCCAACCGTGCTGCCTGGGCCAAACCGGGGCGGCTCGAAGGGCAGCATCTGGCGATTCTCGGCCAGGGTATGTTCCAGCGCCTCGAGCGGGGTACCCGCGCGCACGGTGACGATGAGCTCTACCGGGTCGTAGTGGACGATACCGCGATGCTCGGCAAGGCTGAGCGGCGCGCCTTCCACGGCGTTACCGTAAAACGCGCGCGTGTCGCCACCAACGATACGCAGCGGCGTGCGCTGCTCGAAGGCGTGGCGCACCTGGTCGCATAGCGCTTCACCGATGTCGTTATCCTGGGGTGTCATAAAATCCGTCATGGTCGCTATCTTTGTCGTTGCCTTTCAGAGCGCGAAGCCGCTTAGAAGCGCGGCAGCTCCGGGTGGGGCAAGTCGTTGTTATGTACGTGCATGGCGCCGAATTCAGCGCAGCGCGCCAGCGTCGGAATGTTTTTGCCTGGGTTGAGCAGGCGCTGAGCGTCGAAGGCCGCCTTGACGTTATGGAAAAAGGTCAGCTCGTCGGCCTGGAACTGGCTGCACATCTGATTGATCTTCTCGCGGCCGACGCCGTGTTCGCCGGTGATCGAGCCGCCTGCCGCCACGCAGAGTTCGAGAATCTTGCCGCCGACCTCCTCGGCCAGCGCCAACTCACCCTCCTTGTTGGCATCGAAGAGGATCAGCGGGTGCATGTTGCCATCGCCCGCGTGGAAGACGTTGGCGACCAGCAGGCCGCTCTGCTCGGAGAGCTCGGCAATACCCTTGAGTACGCGCGGCAGCTCGCGGCGGGGAATGGTGCCATCCATGCAGTAGTAGTCCGGCGACATGCGCCCAACGGCGGGGAAGGCATTCTTGCGCCCGGCCCAGAAGATGGCGCGTTCGGCGTCGTCGCGCGCCTGCTGGATCTTGACTGCGCCTGCGTGGGTGAGTACCTCGCGTACCGTCGCGCAGTCATCGTCGACGTCTGCCTCCACGCCGTCGAGTTCGCACAATAAAATCGCCTCGACGTCGAGGGGGTAGCCCGCGTGGAGGAAATCCTCGGCGGCCTTGATCGCTAATCGGTCCATCATCTCGAGCCCGCCTGGGATGATCCCGGCGGCGATGATATCGCCCACGGCGCGCCCGGCTTTTTCGATGTCATCGAAGCTCGCCATCAGCACCTTGGCGGTTTCGGGTTTGGGCAGTAGCTTGACGGTGATCTCGGTAACCACGCCGAGCATGCCCTCGGAGCCGGTGAATAGCGCAAGCAGATCGAAGCCGGGGGCGTCGAGTGCTTCAGAGCCCAGCGTCATGCGCTCGCCTTCGATGGTCAGGATGTCGACGCGCAGCACGTTATGGACGGTGAGGCCATACTTCAAACAGTGCACGCCCCCGGCGTTCTCAGCCACGTTGCCACCGATCGAACAGGCGATTTGGGAGGAGGGGTCGGGAGCGTAGTAGAGGCCGTAGGGCGCTGCTGCCTCGGAAATCGCCAGATTGCGTACTCCCGGCTGGACCCGCGCCAGACGCGCATCGGGGTCGACCGTGAGAATCTTGTTGAAGCGTGACATCACCAGCAGCACGCCCTGCTCAAGCGGTAGGGCGCCACCGGAGAGGCCAGTGCCTGCGCCGCGAGTCACCACCGGTACGCCGAGCGCGAAGCAGCACTTGAGCAGCGCTTCGACCTGATCGAGGTTTTCCGGCAGCGCCACCAGCATGGGCAGCACCCGGTAAGCGGAGAGGCCGTCGCACTCGAAGGGGCGCAGGTCCTCCTCGCGGTAGAGCAGCGTCAGCGTAGGGGCGGCGTGCTGAAGTGCGTTAAGCACCTCGCGCTTGTCGCGGCGTGTTAGCTCACCGTCGAGGCGCTCATCGAACAGGATATTCATGCCAGTATCCTTGGTTGCCAGTCACTGAGTTCTTTGTCATTGGTCTAGTTAATGGGCCGTGCTTGCTGCGTAGCCTGTCGTGGGCTTTTATCGGCCATTCCTTGCCCTTTCAAGGGCGAGGTGTGATTTCAATCTGTCGCCTTTTTGCACCCGTGTCCAGCCTGTGGTGCAATGGTCAGACCAGTCATTAGTCGAACAAAAAAGGAAATAAGACGATGCAGCAGCCGGGAGACAAAACGCTCATTCAGCGTACGCCGGACACCGTGGCGACACGCCTGGAGTGTTTGATTTTGGACGGCGTCTTTCGCCCTGGGCAACTGCTGCCTTCCGAGCGGCGGCTCTGTGAGCGGCTCGAGGTCTCGCGCGCGTCGCTACGCGAAGGGCTGCGGATTTTGCGCAGTAAAGGGATGATCGACACCCGACAAGGCCACGGCTCCACCGTAGCGGCGCTGCTTCCTAGCGTGGCTCAAGGCCCGCTGATGCATCTGTTCAAGGACCATCCGCGCACTCTGTTCGATCTGCTCGAAGTGCGTGCCCTGCTCGAAGGCGAGTCGGCGAGCCTGGCCGCGTCGCGCGGCACCTCGGCGGATAGGGTCATGATCACGCGCCGCTACACGGAGCTTGCAAGCTACGTCGAGCAGGCAGAAAGCATCGACGTAGAGCGGCTGGCAAGGCTCGATCACGCCTTCCATTTGGCCATCTCCCAGGCCTCGCACAACCCCATTTTGGTCCACACCCTGCAGAGCTTAACGGATCTGCTACTTAGCTCGGTCTTCGCTTCGGTCAAGCACCTCTACCATCGCCCCGAGTCGCGCGCCACGATCAACCGCCAACACAAGAAACTGCACGATGCGGTCGTGCGCGGCGATGCCCCGCAGGCGCGCCGCGTTGCCCTGGAACACCTGAGCATCATTACCGCCCAGTTCAAGGAGCTCGAAGCCGAAGACCAGCGGCTAGAGCGCTCATCGATGCGTTTGGAAGAGTGGGAATAATGGCGCCTAGGAATTCGCGGCTTCAGGTTCGTCGTCGAAGGCGACCACACCTTCGAGCGTAGCAAGATCGAGCTTATTGCATAGGTGGTCGCGCAGTATTTGCCCCAGGCGATGACTGTCGCGCTGTTCAAGGGCGGTGATCATGGCCTCGTGATCTTTCACTGCGTGCGCCCAGAATTTTTCCGTCATCTTCTTTGAGTAGCGCACGCGCTTTACGCGCTGGCTCAGGTTGCTGTACATCTCCTGCAGCACCTCGTTGTCCGATGCTGCGAGAATGCTTTCGTGGATCTGTCGGTTGGCCTTGAAATAGGCTGCCAAATCGCGCTCTTGGTAATACCCCATCATGCGATCGTGGAGCGCGCGAATGGCGCTGAGCTCGGTATCGCTAATGCGCTGGCAGGCAAGCTCGCCGGAGAGCCCCTCGAGTGCTGCCATAAGATCGTAGGTATCCTTGATTTTCTTGACCGTCAACTTGACCACGCGGGCACCGCGGTTGGGCAAGAGTTCGATTAGCCCCTCCGCTGCCAGAACCTTGAGCGCCTCACGCAGGGGGGTACGGGAAACGCCGAAGCGCTCGCAAAGCTGCTTTTCGGAAATGCGCTCCCCCGGTGCAAGCTCACCATGCTCGATTAGATCACCGACGCGATCGGCCACCTCGCGATAGAGATTACGCTGAAGAATCTTGGTCATGGCCCTGCTCCTTGCAAGGCGGCGAGGCTTGCCTTTAGCGAACCGAAAAGCCTCTGCCGCTGCCGTCTGATGGTGGCGATTGTAGAGATGATCTGTAAAAGTAATTATGAATGCAAATTTAGCGAATAGGCATTCGGGCTGTTTTCAACGATTTTAGAAAATAATTTCAAAAGGAGACTCTCATGGCGGGAGCGGTATACAAGTGTCAGGTTCAGGTGCATCGCACTCAGGCGCGGCGAATCGTCGAAGGCGCTTTTCTCAAGGCGCGAAAGATGGGGGTTCCACCCTTGACCCTGGTGGTGCTCGATGGTGGTGGCCATCCCGTTGTCTGCGAGCGCGAGGATGGCTGTGCGCCGCTGCGCTTTCCCGTGGCTCAGGGTAAGGCCATGGCAGCACTGGGTATTGGCGTGGCGAGCGGAGTGACTGGCGCGCGTAACGCCGAGCGCCCCGCCTTTTTGGCCAGCGTAGCGGCCGCCGCCCAGGGCGTTTTCGTGCCCGTGGCAGGTGGCGTACCGATACTCGATGGTAGCGGTTACGTCATTGGTGCGGTCGGCGTTAGCGGCGCCTCGTCCGATGAGGATGAGCAAGTCGCCATCAGCGGCATCGAGGCCGCTGGGCTCGGTTGGGGGCTAGAGCCCGACTAAACCACGCAACTCATCGACAGTAAAAGGCAGGTGCTTGATGCATCTGCCTTTTTTTATCGCGCTACGAAAGTTTAATACCTAATTTTGTATTTTGAATTCAATTTGTAGTCACGCGGATCGTGCGTTTGCCCAAAAATCGCCTCGCTTAGTCAGGCTGGATTTGGTCGAGGCATCGATCCGCTGGGTGCCATCGGGTACCACGCCACGATGGTGATGCGAACAACAACAAGGTTCACCAGGAGTGCACAATGAAAATGATCAAGACGGCGATTTCCGCCGCGATCGTGACGCTTGCTCTGCAGGCTGCCAACGCCAGCGCCGAGATCGAAGTGCGGCTGGGCCATGTCGGTGGCCCTGGCTCACTGTTCGAAATTACCGCCAACCGCTTTGCCGAATTGGCCAACGAGCGCCTAGAGGGCGTGGCCGAAGTCAATGTCTACGGCAACAGCCAGCTAGGTGGTGACGAATCGATGATGCGGCGCCTGCGCCTTGGCAGCCTCGATTTGACCATCCCCTCGACGGTGATGAGCTCCGAAGACGAGCGCTTTGCTCTATTCGAAATGCCCTATCTCATCGCGGACCGCGAACACATGCAGCGGGTGCGCGACGAGGTCGTGCGTGGCCCGCTCTACGAGGCGGCCGAAGCGCGCGGATTCAAGATCATTGGGGTGTGGGAGAACGGCTTTCGCCAGATCACCAACAACGTGCGTCCCATCAACGTTCCCGCTGATCTAGAGGGTATCAAGCTGCGCACTCCGAGCGGCGTTTGGCGGATCGAGATGTTCCGCAGCTACGGCGCCGCGCCCTCACCGATGTCGCTCTCCGAGGTCTTCGTGGCGCTGCAAACTGGGGCCATGGATGGGCAGGAGAACCCCTTGATCCAGACCTACTCCTCGCGGCTGCAAGAAGTACAGGAGTATCTCTCGCTCTCCAATCACGTCTACACCCCGGCGTATCTGACCGCTGGCGCTAGCTGGAGCCGTCTACCCGAAGAGGTGCGGACGGTGCTCGAAGAGGTCGCCATCGAAGTCGAAGATTACGCGCTGGAGCAGGGGCAGCGCCTCGACGAAGAGGTGCTCGAGCTCATGCGGGAAGCGGGTATGGAGGTCAACGAGGTCGATTTCGATGCCTTCGTCGATGCTTCCCAGCCGATCTATGACAAGTTCTCGAACGATGTGGAGAGCGGTCAAGAGCTACTCGATGCCGTGGCGGCGCTGCGCCAGTAGTCACGCATCCGCCAGGCGCGTCCTGCGATGCGCCTGCGGCAACCGGAGACGTCAATGAGTGCAATGACGAAGTTCAAGAACGCCTACTTCGCCTTTCTCGAAGGCATCGTGGTGATCCTGGTGATCGCGCTGGCGGGGGTGGTGACGGTGGGGTTCATCTCCCGCACGATCGGCTCGCCGCTGAGCTGGTACGACGAGCTTGCCGCCGTCCTGCTCGCGTGGGTGACCTACTACGGCGCCGCGCTGGCCGCAGCCAAAGGGGCGCACATTACCTGCCCAAGCGTGCTCAACATGTGCCCACCCGCCATTCGTGTGCCTGTGGCACTGCTGGCCGAGGCGATCACCATCGGCTTTTTCATCTTCCTCGGGCTTGCGAGTTATCAGGTCATGCTGATTTTGGAGGGCGTGAGCATGATCAGTTTGCCCGCCATCTCGATGCAGGTGACGCAGTCGGCCATTCCCGTGGCATCGGTGCTGTTCATCATCGCCGAGCTTTTACGCCTGCCTGATGTGTTGCGCAGCGCACGAGGCCGGGGGTTCATCGACCACGAACTGGAAGAGGCCGGTCTCGACGCCGAAGACGTCGACGCCGTCAGCACGCCACGAGGCTAGGGGGAGCCATGATCATACTCTATATCTTTCTGGCGCTGATCGCGCTGATCCTGATCAACGTGCCGGTTGCCGTGGCGCTGGCGCTGGTGGGGACGATCGCGACCTTCATGACCTACGGCAGCATGGCGATGCCGACGGTAGGTATGACGATGTTCGAGGGGGCCACCAATTTCCCCTTGATCGCCATTCCGCTGTTCATCCTGGCCGGGGCGATCATGAACGCATCGAGCATCTCGCGGCGGCTGATCGATCTGGCCATGGCCATGGTGGGCTTCATCAAGGGCGGCCTTTCCATGGTGACCATCGGTGCCTCGGTCTTCTTTGCCGAGATATCCGGCTCTTCGGTGGCGGGGGTCTCGGCCATCGGCAGTATCCTGATTCCTGCCATGCGCAAGAAGGGCTACTCCAAAGAGTTCGCCGCCTCGATCTCTTCCTCGGCGGCGAGCTTGGCGATCATCCTGCCGCCTTCGATCCCGATGATCCTATACGCGGTGATGTCGGGTGAGTCGGTGGTGCAAATGTTCGTCGCAGGGATCTTCCCGGGGCTGCTCGGTGCGCTGGGGCTCGCCTGTATGTGCTACTACCTGGCGGGCAAATATAACTTCCCTGCCGAAGGGCGCTTTCAGGCATCGAAACTGTGGACGGCATTCAAGGAGGCGATTTGGGCGCTGCTTATCCCGGTGATCATTCTGGGCGGTATTTTCGGTGGCTTCGTCACGGCCACCGAAGGGGCGGCTCTTGCGGTGTGCGTAGCGATCTTCATCAGTAGCGTGGTGTATCGCGAGTTCACCGTGCGCACCTTCATCGATTCGTGCAAGAGCGCTGGCGTGCAAACGGCGGTGGTGATGCTGCTGGTGGCGGCCTCCGCCGTGGTGGGGGGCTATCTGACCGAAACGCGTATTCCCCAGGCCATCGCCATGCAGATCAGCGACTGGACCAGCAACAAGTACGTGATCCTGGCGCTATTGAACATCATCTTCCTGATTCTCGGCATCTTCCTGCATTCGGCAGCGGCGATCATCCTGGTCGTGCCCATCGTGCTGCCCTTGGTGCTCGAAGTGGGTATCGATCCGCTGCACTTTGGTTTGATCGTCACCCTCAACTTGGCCATTGGTCAGCAGACACCGCCGGTGGCCAGCGTGTTGATTGCCTCGTGCTCCATCGCCAAAGCGGATATTTGGGCCACCTCGAAGACCAACCTTTGGTTCATTGCCGTGCTGTTCGCGATCTTGATGATCAATACCTATATCCCTGCCTTCGCCCTGGCGTTGGTCAACTTCATCTACGGCTAATAGGACACGAGGAGACATGCCATGAGTGGCTCAACGCCAGAGGCATCGACGCAGAGTGTGATCGTCGAGGTGCGTGACGGGGTGGCCTGGCTCGGCTTCAACCGGCCGCAAAGCCGCAACGCCATGACCTGGGAGATGTACGACGCGCTCGAACGCCACTGCGAAGCGCTAGAGCAAAACGATGCGGTGCATGCCTTGGTGCTGCACGGCGTTGGCGGCGAGGCCTTCGTTGCGGGGACCGATATCGGCCAGTTTGGCGACTTTACGCAACCCGAAGATGCCCTCGGTTACGAGCGTCGCATCGATCGTATCGTGGGGCGGCTCGAGGCGTTTACCAAGCCCAGCATCGCGCTGCTCGAAGGCGCGTGCGTAGGCGGTGGCGCGGCGCTGGCGCTGGTGTGCGATTTTCGCTACGCAACACCCAGCCTCAAGTTTGGCGTACCGATCGCCAAGACGTTGGGTAATACGCTGTCGATCACCAACGTTTCACGGCTGATCGACATGGTCGGCATCGCGCGCACCAAAGAGGCGTTGATGCTGGCGCGCCTGTTCGACGCCGAAACGGCAAAGAGTACGGGGCTAGTCAACGCGGTCGTTCCCTCCGAGCAGATCTACGCCGAGGTGGCGACGCTTGCGGCATCGCTGGGGCGCTTTGCTCCGCTGACGCTCAAAGCCAGCAAGGCGTTGATCATGCGTACCCAGCAAGTGCGACGCCCGGAGGCCGCTCTCAGCGACGACTGGATCGAGACCTGCTACATGAGTGACGACTTCGCGGCTGCAGTCGACAAGTTCGTCAACAAGACACCCTTCAACTGGACGGGGCGGTAAGGCCCGCGTCAACGAGGAGGTAGAGGCATGCTGCCCTTACAAGCAATCAAGATTCTCGACGTTTCACAAATCATGGCGGGGCCTTACTGCACCATGGTGCTGGCCGATATGGGCGCCGAGGTCATCAAAGTGGAAAAACTCAATGGCGGCGACGATAGCCGCCAGATGGGGCCTTACGTCAATGGCGAGTCGACCTGCTTTTCTCAGATCAACCGCAACAAGAAAAGCATTTCGCTCAATCTCAAGGAGGAGCGCGCCAAAGCGATCTTCTACCGCTTGGCCGAAGAGGCGGATGTCATCGTCGAGAACTACCGACCTGGCGTGACGGCGTCACTCGGCATCGACTACGACACCATCAAGGCCATCAACCCTGGGATCGTCTACTGCTCCATCTCGGGATATGGGCAGACTGGGCCCTACCGCCATAAGGGTGGCTTCGACCTAGTTGCTCAGGGCATGACGGGCTTGATGTCGATGACCGGCGAAGTAGGGCGGCGTCCGCTAAAAACCGGGATCGCCGTCTACGATATCGGCGCCGGCATCACGGCGGCTTACTCGATCCTGGCCGCCTACATCCACAAGATGAAAACGGGCGAGGGCCAGCATATCGACATTGCCATCACCGAGTGTGGCCTGCCTTGGTTCACCTGGGAGGCGGCTGCCTACTTCGCCGAAGGCCGGGTGCCTGCCCCTACCGGCTGGCGCCATCGCGTCTCGGCACCCTATCAGGCGGTCAAGGCGCGCGATGGCTATTTGATGCTCGGCTGCGCCAACCAGCGTACCTGGGAGCGCTTTTGCACAGACGTGCTCGAACGCCCAGCGCTGATGGAGGATGCACGCTTTTTGACCAATCACGATCGTGGCCAGCATGTCGATGAGCTCGAGGCGCTGCTCGAAACGCTGATGGCCGATACCGATGTCGATGAGTGGCTGGCGCGCTGCGACCGTGCTGGCGTACCCGCCGGACCGATCAACGACTTCGCCGAGGCTATGGCCGATGAACACTATCTAGCGCGCGACATGGTGCTGGATATGGAACACCCGGTGATCGGGCCAATGAAGACGCTGGGTTTTCCCAGCAAGCTATCGCGCACGCCCGCTTCGATTCGCTCGCCCGCCCCGCTGTTCGGGCAGCATACCGATGAAGTCCTGGCGACCCTCGGGTTTGAGCGCGATGACATCGATGCGCTGCGTGAGGCGGGCTGCATCAAATGATGTTTTGCTGCCATAAATTGAATTCATTATTCAAATAAAAGGAATGACACCATGCTGAAACTCGACTTTCACCCATCCGGCCGCCACTTCCTGCAGATTCCCGGCCCTTCGCCGGTGCCGGATCGTATTCTGCGTGCCATGAGCCTACCCACCATCGATCACCGTGGCCCCGAATTTGGCGCGCTCGGACGTGAACTGCTGACCAAGGTACAGAAGGTGTTCAAGACCGAACATCCGGTGATCATCTATCCCGCATCGGGTACCGGCGCCTGGGAGGCGGCGTTGGCCAATACGCTCTCGCCGGGCGATTGCGTACTGATGTTCGAAACCGGCCACTTCGCCACGCTGTGGCAGAAGATGGCCAGGCGGCTGGGGCTCGAACCCGAGTTCATCGGTCTACCCGGCTATGAGGGCTGGCGTCACGGGGTGCAGGCCGAGATGATCGAAGCGCGGCTGAAAGAGGATGGCGACCATGCCATCAAGGCGGTCTGTGTGGTGCATAACGAAACGTCCACAGGAGTGACCAGCGATATCGCTTCCGTGCGCCGCGCCATCGATGCTGCAGGCCATCCTGCACTTTTGATCGTCGATACCATCTCGGGTCTGGCCAGTGCCGACTATCGGCATGACGAATGGGGCGTGGACGTCACCGTATCGGGCTCACAGAAAGGGTTGATGCTGCCACCCGGCATCAGCTTCAACGCGCTCTCACCCAAGGCGATCAAGGTTAGCCGCGAGGCCAAGCTGCCCAAGAGCTTCTGGGCCTGGGACGAAATTCTCGAGGCCAACCAGAACGGTTACTGGCCCTACACCCCCAGCACCAACTTGCTCTACGGCCTCAACGAGGCGCTGGACATGCTGTTGGAAGAGGGGCTCGAGCATGTTTTTGCTCGCCATCAGCGCTGGGCGGCGGGCGTGCGCTGTGCGGTTGACGCCTGGGGGCTCGAAATCCAGTGCCAGACGCCCGAACTCTACTCGCCGGTATTGACCGGAGTGGTGCTGCCCGAGGGGGTGGACGCCGATGTGGTACGCAAGATCATCTATGAACGCTTCGATCTCTCCCTCGGCATGGGGCTAGGCAAGGCCAAGGGCAAGATGTTCCGTATCGGCCACCTGGGCGACTGCAACGACCTCACCCTGATTGCCACCTTGGGTGGCTGCGAGGCTGGAATGAAGCTGGCGGGGGTCCCCCTTGCGGGAAGCGGCGTGACCGCAGCGCTCGAGTATTTCGCCGAGCATCCTCTCGATGGGACACGCGATCCAAAGGCGTGACAAGCGCGCCTATCGCGTATTAACCCAGCGGGCACGGAAGGGAGACTAAGGCCATGACGTCGTTGACACACAAGCCCCCGAGACAGGGGGCGAACAACGCCCCCGCCAGCGAATTTTCACTGCGCCTCGAGCGCGAACTGGCGGGTAGAGTGCACTTCGATCAGGCGACGCGCGGGCGTTACGCCACCGATGCCTCGATCTATCAAATCACGCCGGTGGGGGTGGTCATTCCCCGCCATCAGGAGGACCTTCGCCTAGCGCTCGATATCGCCCGCGATGCCAAGGTGCCGGTCCTCGCGCGCGGTGGCGGCACTAGCCAGTGTGGGCAAACGGTGGGCGATGCGCTGGTACTCGATACCTCGCGCTGGCTCAACCAGGTGGTCGAGTTCGACGTCGAGGCCCAGACGGTGGTGGTCGAGCCAGGCATAGTATTAGATCATCTCAATGCCTGGCTCAAGCCGCATGGGCTGTGGTTTCCCGTCGATGTCTCGACCAGCGCCCAGTGCACCATTGGCGGCATGGCGGGCAATAACTCCTGCGGTTCGCGCTCGATCTACTACGGCAACATGGTGCACAACGTGCTCGAACTAGAAGCCATTCTGGCCGATGGCGTCGAGGCGCGTTTTGGTTTCGTCGACCGCCTTGCCGAAGGTAGCCGCGAATGGCAGTTAGCCCAGCAGGTCCGAGCCATTGCCGAAGGCGTGGCGCCAGAGATTCGCGCTCACTACCCCAAGGTGCTGCGCCGGGTCGGTGGCTACAATTTAGATCTCTTCGACTGCCAAAATCCGCTGCCTTACGATGCCGCTGGACGGCCCAACCTTGCTCATCTGCTGATCGGCTCCGAAGGCACGTTAGGCGTAAGCCAGCGTATCACCCTGAAGCTTTCTCCCTTGCCCGAGCAGAAAGTGCTTGGCGTGGTCAACTTTCCCACCTTCTACCAAGCGATGGATTTGACCCAGCACATCGTGACGCTAGGGCCGATGGCGGTGGAGCTCGTGGATCGCACCATGATCGAGCTGGCACTCGATAATCCGGCCTTTCGACCGGTCATCGAAAAGGCGCTGATCGGCCGTCCCGAGGCCATCTTGCTGGTGGAGTTCGCAGGGCAAGATCGTACGGCGCAGCTTGCCGCGCTCGCCGAACTCAACACGCTAATGGCCGACCTGGGGCTACCCGGGAGCGTAGTGGACATGCCAGAGGCCGGGGAACAAAAGGCGCTATGGAACGTGCGTAAGGCGGGGCTCAACATCATGATGAGCATGAAAGGGGACGGTAAGCCGGTCTCCTTCATCGAAGACTGTGCGGTGCCGCTGGAGCACTTGGCCGAGTACACCGCCAAGCTGACCGAAGTGTTCAACCACTACGGCACCGAGGGCACGTGGTATGCCCACGCCGGGGTTGGCACGCTTCATGTGCGACCGATTTTGGATATGCGCCGCGACGGTGCTGCCAAGATGCGCGAGATTGCCGAAAAAGCCTCGGCGCTGGTGCGTGAGTACAAGGGCGCCTACTCCGGTGAGCACGGCGACGGACTGTGTCGTGGCGAATGGGTGCCGTGGCAATTTGGCGAAGCGGTCAACGACGCTTTTCGCCAGGTGAAACGGCTCTTCGACCCAGCGGGATTGCTCAATCCCGGTAAGATCGTCGACACCCCCAAAATGGATGATGAGCGCTATTTTCGCTTTCCAACGTCGTATCAGCGTATTCCCATTACCCCGGTTTTCGACTGGTCGAACTGGAACGTTGAGCGCGATCCTCTAACCGGTGCGCAGACGCCGCCGGGGTCGGGAGGCGACGTGACGCACGGCCTCGCCATGGCGGTGGAAATGTGCAACAACAACGGCCACTGTCGCAAGTTCGATGCCGGGACGATGTGCCCAAGCTACCGCATTACTCGTGACGAGCAGCATTTGACGCGTGGGCGTGCCAATACGCTGCGCCTAGCGCTTTCAGGTCAGCTCGACGACACCGGGCTTGCCAGTGACGACATTAAGGCAGCGCTGGATCTCTGCGTGTCGTGTAAGGGGTGTCGACGCGAGTGCCCGACCGGCGTCGATATGGCCAAGTTCAAGATCGAGGCGCGGGCGGCAAGGGCTCGCGTCAAGGGGCTTTCGCTGCGCGATAGGATGGTAGGTGAAATGCCGCGCTACGCTCCTTTTGCCCGGCACCTTGGCGCTCTGGTCGACGGGCTCGAAAAGCTGCCGCCGCTCTCCCGTGTGCTCAAAAAGGCACTCAAGCTTGCCCCCGAACGCTCGTTGCCGCGCTTTACCGGCCACTTCCTCGCCGAGCGCCAGTCGACATCGCACCAGGACACGTCGCGGGGAGAAGTGCTGCTGTTCGTCGATACCTTCAATAACTACATGGAAGCCGACAATGCCCGCGCGGCCAAGCGTGTGCTCGAGGCTGCGGGCTTTCGCGTGGTGCTCAATCGCCCTGAGGGCGAGCGGCCCTTGTGCTGTGGGCGTACCTATCTCTCTTCGGGACAGTTCGACAAAGCTCGGGCTGAGGCAGAACGTTCGCTGCACTACCTCATGCCTTTCGTCGAACGCGGGGTCGCCATCGTCGGTCTCGAGCCCTCTTGCCTTTTGAGCCTGCGCGACGAGTTCCTGCAGTACGGCTTTGGCGAGCAGGCCAAGCGCCTGGCTGAGTCGGCCTATTTGTTCGAGGAGTTTCTCGTCGCCGAGCATCAGCGTGCGCCATTCACTTGGCAGTTGAACCCCCTTACTGTTTCGCGCGCGCTGCTGCATGGCCACTGCCACCAAAAGGCCTTCGATGCGGTGAAGCCGGTCGAGACGGTGCTTGGTTGGATTCCTGAGCTCGATGTGTCGCTGATCGACTCTTCGTGCTGCGGCATGGCAGGGAGTTTTGGCTACGAGGCCGAGCACTACGACGCTTCTATCCAAATGGCCGAGCTTTCCCTGCTGCCTGCCATTCGCGCCGACAATGGGCAAGCGCTACTGGTGGCAGACGGCACCAGCTGCCGCCATCAGATCAAAGACGGTAGTGGGCGCGAAGCGATTCACGTTGCCCGCGTGCTGGCCGAGGCGCTAGGGTAAAGAGGCGTTTCTGGGCGGCGTCACGGGCGCCTAATCACGCCCGTCGCGGTACGAATAGCCGACTATTAACAATCAAGTACCAGTAGCATGCACCCATAACAGAGTATCCATAATCAAGGAGCGCACGGTGGCGATTTATCAATACGACGATGCAAGACCCCAGATAGGTGAGGATGTTTACGTTGCCGAGACGGCAGACGTCATCGGCCGGGTAGTGCTCAAGGATCGCGCTAGCGTCTGGTATCAGGCCGTGCTGCGTGGCGACAGCGACCCGCTGGAGGTGGGGGAGGAGAGCAATATCCAGGATGGCGCGGTACTGCATGCCGATCCCGGTTTTCCGCTCAAGGTGGGGCGTGGGGTGACCGTGGGCCACCAAGCGATGCTGCACGGCTGTACGGTGGAGGATGGCTGTCTCATTGGTATTCAGGCGGTGGTTTTGAACGGTGCGGTGATCGGTAAAAACAGCCTAGTGGGTGCAGGGGCTTTGGTAAAAGAGGGCGCGACCTTTCCGCCCAACTCATTGATCGTGGGCTCGCCCGCCCGCGTGGTACGTACGCTTTCGGAGGAGGCCGTGGGCAAGCTCAAACTCAACGCCCAGAGCTACGTCGAGCGCGCCCGCCTGCATGCCGAGAAGCTCACGCGAGTCGATTAATCTCAGCGACACAGCGAAGCGTTAGTCACAGCGGTAGGTGACACACACCAGCGGCCCGGGGGACCACCCCGGGCTGCTGTACGTTTTAGGTATTGAGTGTTAAGTGTGCGATGTTTCGGCGATGGAGAGCCGCCTAGCCCATCAGCCCATCGGTCACACCGAGCAGATAGAAGGCCAGAAGGCCGAGCGTGCCAGCAAACACCAGGTAGTAGATCGTCGGTAGGATGGTGATGCGAATGGTGGCGCCTTCGCGTCCCAAGAGGCCGACCGTTGCCGAAGCCGCGACCACGTTGTGGATCGCAATCATGTTACCCGCGGCGGCACCTACGGCCTGCAGCGCCACCATCATCGCCGTGGAGACACCGAGGGTCTGAGCGACGTTGAACTGGAAATCTGCCAGCATCAAGTTGGAGACGGTGTTGGAACCGGCGATGAAGGCGCCCAATGCCCCGATGGCGGGAGCAAAGAAGGGGTAGATATCGCCGACGCCATTGGCGACCGCCTGAGCCATTACCACGGGCATGGAGGCGAGATCTGCACCGTTGACGCCCGAGTTGATCAAAATCCGCACCATCGGCACGGTGAAGATCAATACGAACCCAGCGCCGAAGATCGTCTTGGTCGACTCCGAAACGGCTGCGCGCATCTGTCCTGGATTCATGCGGTGCAGGAAGTAGGTGATCAACACGACGATCAGAATCAGCCCGCCCGGAAGGTAGAGGGGCTCGACGCTGCCGCTGATGCCCGCCTCACCCAGGATGTTGCTCCAGCGCAGGCTCAGCGAGTTCAGCGCTACGCGCAGGGGCTCGATGGTGCGCGAGGCCACCAAGAACAGCGCCAAGAGCACGTAAGGCACCCAACCTTTGAAAGTAGAGATGGCGGTCTTGCCGGTCACGTCATCGAGCTTGATGCTAAGGTTGCCGATCCACTCGTCGGGCCAGGATTTGGTGTCGGGGAAGTCCCAGGTGTCCTTGGGCAGTAAAAAGCCTTTGCGCGCTGCCGGAACGACGATGGCAAGCCCCACCATGGCGCCGATCATCGAGGGGAATTCCGGCCCCAGGAAAACGCCCACCAGCATATAGGGGATGACGAAAGCGAGGCCGGTGAAGATAGCGAACGGGGCAATCGACAAGCCCTCGCTCCAGGAGCGGTTGGCGCCGAAGAAACGCACCATGACGGTGACCAGAATCAGCGGCATGAGCAGCCCGACGATGCCATGAACGATGACGACTTCGCTGGTGATCAGTTGGAAAAACACGTCCCAGCTAGAGCCATTGGCCTCCAACTGCGCTGCAATGCCCGCTTGATCTAGCCCGCTGCCCACGCCAACGATGATCGGCGTGCCTACCGCACCAAAGGAGACCGGAGTGGACTGCAGCATCATGCCTACCACCACGGCTGCCATGGCCGGAAAGCCCAGCGCCACGAGCAGCGGGGCGGCCACGGCAGCGGGTGTGCCAAAGCCCGATGCGCCCTCGATGAAACAGCCAAAAAGCCACGCAACGATCAGCGCCTGCACCCGGCGGTCGGGGCTGATGCCCGAGAAGCCGTTACGGATGGCGGTAATGCCGCCAGAGTGCTTGAGCGTATTGAGTAGGAGGATGGCGCCGAAGATGATCCACAAAAGCCCCGCCGTCTGGATCAGCCCCTGGAAGGTAGAAGCGGCAATGCGGGTGAAGGACATGTCCCACACGGTCAGGCCGATGAGTGCTGCCGTAAGAAACACCAGCGGCATGGCTATCCGTGCCGGTATCTTGAAGCCAACCAGCAGAATGCCTGCCAGCAGCAGCGGCAGAAATGCCAGCAGTGCGAGTAGAGTGTCGTTCATGGGCGAAGCTTCCCCCTTGCTTGTTATGACGATGTTGGGTGGCGCAATGAAGCAGTGATCGCTACGTAAGCCTTGCGTGGCTGCCAAGACAGCCAGACGATACGACCGAGCCCGGTACCCTGGCTATATGGAAGCGTGGGGCCTACCTCTCAGAGACGATGCCAAAGGGCCATGGCGAATCGATGCCGGTATCGATAAGTCTATGTATCGATGGTGTTTATCGAGTATGGGTCAGCTTGGCGGAGATGCCATGGCATTAGACTAATTGACAGCGCATACGAAAGGCTTGCGAGGGCAACGCCCAAGCGCCGATGATGAAGACGCGGGCACGAGCTCGCGCTGACTTACTTCTCTTTCAGGGAGCCTATCGCCATGACTCGTACGCTTTACGACCTTTGCGGCCGCGATGAACGCCTGCGCTTCTCTCCTTACTGCTGGCGCGTGAAGCTGGCACTGGCGCACAAGGGGCTTAAGGTGACTGCCAAACCCTGGCGTTTTCAGCAAAAAGAGGCCTTGGCCTTTGCCGACTACGACAAGGTGCCGGTGCTGTGCGATGGTGACACCGTGGTCACCGATAGCTTCGAGATCCTGCGCTATTTAGACGCCACCTATCCTGATGCGCCGCTACTCGGCGAGGGTATGGCCTATCAGCGCGCTTTGCTGATCAAGTCTCTGGTCGATCGTAGCGTTAACCCGGCGCTGGTTCGCATCATCATCCTCGATTTGCTCGACGCCATTCATCCCGATGATCGCGCCTATTTCCGCGAAAGCCGCGAGACGCGTTTTGGCAATCGCTTGGAGGCGCTGCACGACCCCGAAGCGGGATGGAGGCAGCTAGCCACCGCCTTAGCGCCCATGCGTGACGTGCTGGCACAAAGCGACTTTCTCGATGGCGAGGCGCCAGCGGGAGCCGACTACCTGCTAATGGGGAGCCTAATGTGGGCGCACGTCGTCTCGCGCACGCCGCTCTGGGCCGACGACGGTCCTGTGGCGGCTTGGTTTGAGCGTATGCTTAAGATAAACGGCGGTGTAGCGGGCAGCGCCTTGACTGTTCGTCATCTTGGCTAATTATCCTAATTGATTGGTTTTATAGAGGCTTATGGATAGGGCATTGAAGCGTTACATGAAAGCCACTAAAAATCATGTTGCGGTGCACAAAACTCCCTGCTAGCTTTCAACTCGAAAGGTCGTAAAAAGCATGGGCGATGCGTCCATGCTCATTGATCCAATGCGCACCTGCGCTCAAGAATTGCTCGCCCGAGGAGATGTCGCGATGAACGGTTCTGCCGAGAAGACCAGCCAACAGTTCGATGCCATTTTCGTTAGCCCCATGCGCAGCTACACGCGCGCCGCGCTGGACTATGTGGATCAACTGACCCATGCCCAGCTCGACGCTGCACGGGCCTATACCGATATGACCCTGACCCAGGCGCGTACCTGGCTCGACGTCAAAGATGTCGATAGCTTCAAACGTGCCGTCGAAAGCCAGCAGAAGACCGCCTCCAATCTGATGGAGCGCGTCAAAGGCGATACCGAGAAAATGTCGTCGCTCAGCCAGAGCTTCATTCAGGATAGTCAGAAGAGCGTCGAAGAGAGCGCGAACAAGGCCAAGAGTGCCGCTAGCCAAGCCACCACGGCAGCTTGATCTCTGGCCCCAGAGTCGCACTAGGCTGGCGCGATGCTGATGAGTATCGAGTAAAGCCTAGTGCATGAAAGCGCCGCCGCCGGTCACTCCGGCGGCGGCGTTTTTGCGCTGAGCGTGGTGGCCTGGGAGGGCTCGACTATGCGGACGCGGCTGCGGTCATGGCGTGCAGTCGCAGGCGCACGATCTTGATGATCTGGGTGATCGCCGTTTCGCGCTCCTGCTCCTCGTCGTGGGTCAAACGCTCTTCGAAGGCAGCAAGAATGGCGTGGCGGTCGAGCCCCTTGACCGCGACCACGAAAGGAAAACCAAAACGCGCCTTGTAGGCAGCGTTAAGACGCTCGAAGAGGGCAAACTCATCAGGCGAGCACTGATCGAGTCCGGCGCCTGCCTGCTCATCGAGCGAGGCGCGCGTCAGTTCACCGGCAAGCGCTGCCTTACCGGCAAGATCCGGGTGGGCACGAATGACGTCGATCTGCTCCTTGCGCGGCGCTGCCATGAGAACGTTGCCCAGCCGCTCTGCTAGGCCGTCGGGCGTATCCTGCGCTACGCTCATACCTTGCTGCCAAGCCCTCTCGGCGACCCAGGGTGAGTGCTCCACCACGCTTGCATAGCGATCGAGAAAGTCGGGAAGCGCGAGCGAACTCGGCGGCGGAGACAGCGTTTCGCAAAGGGACATGGCGGCGCTCGCAGAAGGAGTGAGTGTCTACACTGTATACAACAAAAAAACCAAGCGGTACCCTTTTGCTCAGCCGTGATTACGCATAACGATACGCTGGCAACGCGCGTTACTAAAATGAGCGACTAAGCGAATCAATAACGAAAGGAGCTTTCATGGGGCGTCTTACCACGCATGTGCTGGATACCGCCAACGGCTGCCCGGGGGAGGGCATTTGCGTCGAGGTGTATCGTCTCGAAGCAGGCAACCGCGTTCTGCTTACGCAGACGATGACCAACGCCGATGGCCGCTGCGATGCTCCGTTACTCGAAGGTGAAGCGCTGACGCCAGGCGAATACGAACTGCAGTTTCATGCCGGTGACTATTTGCGCCGCCATGGTGGGACGGCATCCGAGCCCCTTTTTCTTGACCTGATACCGCTACGCTTTGGCGTAAGCGATAGTGCCGCGCACTACCATGTGCCGCTGCTGCTGTCGCCTTATGGCTACTCGACCTATCGAGGCAGCTAGCGGTGAGTGAGGCTAAGACGCGTACTACGCGTGAAGGCGATGTTCGCCACGAGGTGATCTATCGCGCCGTGAGCGATGCCATCATCGAACACCGGTTGAAGCCGGGCGCGCGGCTGCGTGAAGACGCTCTGGCCGAGGTGTTTGGGGTCAGTCGTACCGGTATTCGCAAGATTCTCCAGCGCTTGGCTTTGGAGCAGTTGGTCACCCTGACGCCTCGGCGTGGAGCCAGCGTGACGCGGCCATCGGCAGAGGAGGCGCGCGACGTCTTCGCCGCCCGCCAGTTGATCGAATGCAGCTTGATGGTCGATGCCGCCAAACGTATTACGTCGGAGGATATCGAAGCGCTCAGGAAAATGGCGCAAGAGGAGCGCCAAGCGCTGAAAAGCGGCGATCAAAGCCTAGCCATTCGTCTCTCTGCCGCGTTTCATCTGCGTTTGGCGCAGCTTGCCGGTAACGCGACGCTTGCCGAGTTCGTCGAACGGCTCTGCTCGCGCTCTTCGCTCATTCTGGCCGTCTACGGTCACCGAGGCCATTTGGGCTGTGAATCTCACGACCACGACGATCTCATTGGCTATCTGGAGGCGGGTAACGGCGAGCGCGCCAAGGCGTTCATGAGCCGTCACCTAAAAGCCATCGAAGCGTCGCTCTCCATGGTCGAGGAGGACAACGCCATACCCGACCTACAGCAGATTTTCGCCAGCGACTAAAAAGCGCGGAGCCACGATGAACGTGGCTCCGCGTTTCTCTTTTTATCGCTTGTTTGCCCTCATTTCCTATCAATAGGCATTGGCCGTCACCAGAACGTTCTGGCGAGCCAGAAGGAAGTAGAGTAGCCCACCCAGTGCCGCTCCCATCATCCAGCCGTAGCCGTCGAGCGCGCTCATGGCGGGTACCACTACCGTTGAGAGCGAGAACAGAGCAGCCAGCGCGAAGGCGATCAGTGCATGCGTGTTCCAGCCGTTGGTGTAGTAGTAGGCGCTGTCCGGGGACGAGTTGAACAGCTCCTGCAAACAGAGCCGCTGGCGGCGCAGCAGGTAGTAATCCACCACGATGATGCCGTAGAAGGGGGCTACCACTGCGCCCAGCGCGTTGACGAAGCCGGGTACGCCAATCTGGCTGATGACCGCCACCCACAGGCCACCAACGAAGAAAGCAATCACTGCCGTGATCAGCCCACCCAGTTTGAAGCTGATCTTGCTGGGGAACAGGTTCGCCAAGTCGTAGGCGGGAGGAATGAAGTTGGCCACCAGGTTGATGCCCACGGTAGCGGCGAAGAAGGTCAGAGCCGCGACGATGGTTAGCGGTAGCGAGTCGACCCGCTCGACGATATCGGCCGGGTTGGTCAGCGCTTCGCCGAAGAGCACCAGCGTTCCTGCGGTGATGATCAGCGCGATGAAGGAGAAAAAGGCGATGTTGAGGGGAAGCCCCAACAGGTTGCCAAGCTTCATTTGGCGCTCGGTCTTGACGAAGCGGGTGAAGTCGCCAAAGTTGATCACCACCGCAGCGAAGTAGGCCACCATGGTGCCGACGATGGCAAAGAAGGCGGCGACGCTGCTGGTACTGCGCTCGCCTTCGCCACTGAAGATGCTGCCAACGGCGGGCAACAGCTCGCTTCCTGCCTGGTACCACACGACCAACATTAGTGCGATCATCACCAGATACACTAGCGGCCCCGCCCAGTTGAGGAAGTGTTTGATGCGCTCGATGCCCTGCCAGAAAATCGCGATCTGAAACACCCAGACGATCACGAAGGAGAGCCAGGCAACGCCAGAAAGGCCCAGGAAGGTGGCGCCGCTGCCTGCACCGAAGAGCGCTGTGATCAGCAGGGCCACGGCGGTGGAGGCGAAGTAAGTCTGCACCCCGTACCAGAAGATACCCACGATGGCGCGTAGCATGGCGGGCAGATTGGCCCCGCGCACGCCAAGGCTTGCGCGAATCATGACCGGGAAAGGAATGCCGTACTTGACGCTCGGTTTGCCGGTCAGATTGACCAGAAACATCACGATCACCCCCGCCAGCACGATGGCCGCCATGACCGCCCAGCCGTTCAGGCCATAAGAGAGAAAGAGTGAGGCTGCCAAGGTATAGCCGAACAGGCTCTGAATGTCGTTAGACCACACGTTGAAGATCTCGAAGGCGCCCCAACTGCGTTTTTCTGGTTTCAGCGGGGCCAAATCCTCGTTGTAGAGGGTTGGATCGATGTGCTTGATGTTGAAATCGTTGTCATTCATAACGCATCTCTCGTCTCGGGGGCATTATTGGCGAAAACGTTGGCAAGCAGGCCAGTGCTTCATCAGTAGGTAGTAGCTGAACCCGGCGGGGATCAGGCTTGCATACCAGGAGACCGCCGAGAACGACAGTGCTGCGACGATGCCGATGGCCATGGCAACCAGTGCGGCGAGATTGACGCCCTGGTAGGGGCCCTGGGGGTCGTATAGCTTGTCCAGATCCAGAGTGCGGTGGCGAATCAGGTAGTAGTCGACCACTAAGATGGCGAAGAGCGGGCCGAGAAATGCTGAGTAAGTCTGCACGAAGAGTTGGAGTCCGGCGGCGGATTCGGGCTGGACCAGCTTCCAGGGGAAGGTGGCAAATGCCAGCAGCCCGACGATGACGCTTGCGGTGGTGAACTTGAGCTTGAAGACGTCCATCAAGACATAGGTCGGCGGCACCACGTTGTTGAGAACGTTGGTAGTGACCTGAGCAAAGGCGATGAACAAAAGCGTCGTCATCAGAAGCGGGGTATTGTCCACGGCGTTGGCGAACACCTGGATGGGGTCGGCGGTGCCGGTTGCCTGAGAGACCATGTAGCCGATCAGCCCCATGAACAGCGTGCAGGGCAGAATCGACATGGCATAGATGGTCGTCAAAAGCCCGCCGCTGGTGCCTTGTTTGTGTTCGCGGGCGTAATCGCTGACGTTGAGCATCATCGTGCTGTAGATGCCCAGAAACAGCATCGTTGCGCCCCAAAACGGCATTCCCCACGAGCCTTCCATGGTGAGTAGGCTCGCTGAGAGCTCATCGCCGTAGCGCTGTACCGTGGCGTAGAACATATACACCAGCGAGCAGAGGATGAAGGCGCTGCCGATGTTTTCGAGCCATTTGATGCCTTGAAAACCGGTCACCGAGAGCGCGATCTGCAAAAGCTGAAAGGCGATGAAGTAGAACACCAGACTGTCGAAGCCAAAGAGCGTGGCCGACACCATGTTCAGCGCCCCCGCCCCAATCCAGCTTTGAAAGCCGTACCACACCACGGCAGGCACCGCGCGAACGAGACCGGGGATGCGCGTGCCCGAGAAGCCGAAGGCGCTTCGCGCCTGGACCATGAAGGGAATGCCGTACTTGTAGCCCGCTGCGCCGTTGATGGCCAACGCCACACCGATCACGAAGCAGCCTATGGCGATGGCAAGGGTGGCCTGCAGCAAGTTCAGCGTGCCGACCACGCTCGACCCCATGGCGAAAGTGCCAATCGACACGCAGCCGCCGAACCAGGCCAAAAAGTAAGAGCCTCGCCCCATGATGCGGGTCTGTTGAGGGGCCAGGCTCTCGTCGCCCAGCGCTTTGGTGGCGCTCGGCGCGGCGCGGTCCGCTTCGTCGGTTGGCGCCGTGGGTGAAACGTTCATATTGTCGTCCTCGCAAGGTTGTCGATGTTGTTGGTCTCCGGCGAAGCCGGAGATCTTGCGGCATGGCGTGCTACTGGACGTACTTTCTTGATGTTGTGGGGCGCAGTACGCCTTCAGTTGTTTGTGTCTAGCGTCTTATATCGTGAGTCCTTGGCGTTCACATCATCCTGCGTAGGCGAGTACTGGATTAAGGGTTAGCGCTTAGCGGATGCGCCCAGGGCTAGCTGTGAATAACCCTCGAACTTCCCTGTAAAGGGTTTGGGGCGCGGAAAATCCAGATCGCCATGCTTGCTAGTTGGAATACCCAGTGCCACGAGCGACTCGGCCAGCTTGAGTGCTGCGCTGACCCCCTCGATGACCGGCAGGCCAACCTCCTGGCTAATTTGGCGCTGTAGCCCAGCCATACCACCACAGCCCAGCACGATGGCGCCGATGCCGTCTTCGTCACGCGCACGGGCGCACTCGTCGATGATGCGCTGATAGGCCGCATCGGGGCTCGATTCTAGGTCGAGTACCGGAATTTCGGCGGCGCGCACGCGGCGGCAGTGATGGTGAAAGCCGTACTGCTCGAGCAGGTGCTCGGCGAT
Organism: Halomonas dongshanensis; assembly: GCF_024790395.1. Lineage (GTDB taxonomy): Bacteria > Pseudomonadota > Gammaproteobacteria > Pseudomonadales > Halomonadaceae > Vreelandella > Vreelandella dongshanensis. The sequence continues at coordinate 378,813 of NZ_JAJISC010000004.1, read as the reverse complement.
GATGCCGGTGCGGCCCAGGGTCGTGACCACGGAAAAACGCGTACTCACCAGCGTCGCCAAATGAAAGGCCGCTTCGGCGATGCCGATGACTGGCGCACGGGTCAGCTCGCGTGCGGCCAAAAGGCCAGGGTCGCCGAAACAGGCGACGACATAGGCGTCGATGCCCCCTTCATGTTCGCCTTTGAGAACTTCATCGGCCACGCCTACCGCGCTCACCGCTTCGTCGAAGTGGCTCTCGATGGAGACCGGCCCGGCATCGGGCTGGCTGGCGCTCAAGGTGGTGCCGGGCGCGGCCAGACGCACTGCCGCCTCGTGCATCAAGGCGGTCATGCTAGCGGTCGTATTAGGATTGATCAGTCGAATGTGCACTTGAATGGGGCTCCGTGCGAAATGAAGCTGAGGCCGTGTATCGAATCCCCGTATATCGAATGCTTAGGCGTTACGGTAAAAGGGATTCAATTTCCGTCTCTCTTGTATACAAAGTAACGTCCCTGAAAATGGGAGGCAAGACTTAAAAGCGGCAGCGAGCACCTTTGCTGCGGTTCTTTAGTCGTATTGAATAGGGCGATTTTGTTATGCCGGAGATCTCTCTGGGTACAATCCGTAGTGATCGATTGCAGCAGAGAAACGATCCCGATATGTTTGTATACAAATAACCAAGCAGTGTTCGATGAAAAGGAGAGGGATATGACGGCGTCATCTTCAGCGTTTTCGAGCGACTACGCGCGTGATTTGATCGGCTACGGCCGCACGCCGCCTGCGGCCAACTGGCCGGGTAGGGCCAAAATTGCCGTACAGTTCGTGCTCAATTACGAAGAGGGCGGTGAGAACTCGGTGCTTCACGGCGATCAGGGTTCCGAGCAGTTTCTCTCCGAAATCATCGGTGCTGCCGCTTACCCCTCGCGCCATTTGAGCATGGAGTCGATCTACGAATACGGTTCGCGCGCAGGTGTTTGGCGCATTCTGCGTGAGTTCGAGCGCCGAGGCCTGCCACTCACTGTGTTCGGCGTGGCGATGGCGCTGGAGAGGCATCCCGAGCTTGCTCTGGCGTTCAAGGAACTGGGGCACGAAATCGCCTGTCACGGCTATCGCTGGATCCACTATCAGGAAGTGCCCGAACACATCGAGCGTGAACACCTGCAAAAGGCAATGACGATCTTCCAGCGCCTTTACGGCGAGAAGCCTCAGGGTTGGTACACCGGGCGCGACAGCCCCAACACCCGCCGCCTGGTGCTCGATGAGGGCGGCTTCCTCTACGACAGCGACTACTATGGCGATGACCTGCCGTTCTGGATGCGCGTCGAAGATAGCCAGGGCAGCGAACATGACCATCTGGTCGTACCCTATACCCTCGATACCAACGACATGCGCTTCGCCGCGCCCCAGGGCTTCAACACCGCCGATCACTTCTTTACCTACCTGCGCGACGCCTTCGACGTACTCTACGCCGAAGGCGAGGAGAGCCCTAAAATGCTTTCGGTAGGCATGCACTGTCGGCTGCTGGGCCGCCCGGGGCGTTTTCGCGCGCTACAGCGCTTTTTGGATCACATCGAAGCCCACGACCGTGTCTGGGTCGCTCGTCGGGTGGATATCGCCCGCCACTGGGTCGAACACCACCCGCCGGTTGCGCGTTAACCGACCCACTGCGTTGCCTGGGCGAACATCAAAAAGCCCAGCGCGATGACGATCCAAAGGCAGAATAGGGGAAAGAAGAACTTGACCCACTTTTGCCAGGGCACGCCCGCCAGCGCAAGGGTGGCCATGAAATAGCCCGAGGTGGGGTAGAGGATATTGCCGATACCGTCGCCAAGCTGAAAGGCCAATACGGCGGTTTGGCGCGTGACGCCGATGATATCGGAAAGCGGCGCCATGATCGGCATGGTGACCAGTGCCTGGCCGCTGCCCGAGGGGATGATGAAGTTGAAGCCCAACTGCGCCAGGAACATTCCGATGGCCGATAGCATGGTGGGCAGGCCGCCGACGAGAAAGCCAAGACCATGGACCAGCGTATCCATGATCTGCCCATCCTCGAGCATGACGGCGACGCCGCGCGCCACCCCAGCGATCATGGCGCCAACGAGTACGTCTCGAAAGCCCTGATTGAAGGCTTGGCAAATTTCATCGCTCGAAAGACCGGCAATCAGCCCAACGACGATGCCCATGAGAATGAACAGCCCCGCCATCTCCATCATGAACCAGCCTTGCTGGAGTACGCCATAGACCAATACGCCGAAGAAAACGAAGGTGGCGATGGCCGCGAGCGTCTGGCGCGGGGTGGCGCTGAGGGCTTCGCTTTGAATTGCTTTCTGATAGCGGCTGCGCTTTTCCGCTTCGCTTGATTCGAAATGCATCAGGCTCGTTTCAGGGCGGACATGAACGCGGTGAGCGTAGCGCATGACGAAAAAGATCGCGGCGGCGAGCATGACGCAGAACGCCATGATGCGAAGCCCGTAGCCCGAGTAGAGTGGTAGTGCCGAGAGCTGCTGGCCTAGACCCGTGTTGATGGGATTGAGTACGCCCGTGGTAAAGCCCACGGTGGTCGCGCACAGGGCAACTGCCGCAGCGGTGACGGAATCGAAACGCAGCGCGATCATGAGCGGCAGAATCACCGGTACGTAGACCAGGGCGAGCTCTTGTGTACCGATGACGGTGGCGATCAAGGCAAAAATGGTCATTAGAACGGGAATCGTCAGCAGACTTTTTCCGGCAAAGCGGCGGGTGAGCTTGTCGACACCGATTTCGATGATGCCGGTATGGCGCAACACCATGAACATGCCGCCGATCATGAAGGTGAAGAACACTACTTCGCCCGCGCTCATCAAGCCGTTGGGGATCGCCAGCATGAAATCGACGATTCCCACGGGCGTTGGCTCGACGTAAGCAAAGGTCGCGGGATCGATCGTCGTGCGCCCGGCCGGACCTGGTACGCGCTCGAAGGTCCCCGCGGGCACGAAGTGCGTGGCTAACGCGGCAAGGGCGATGAAAACGAACAGCACCACGTAAATATCGGGAATACGGCACCAGCTTCGCTTTGGCGGTGGCGTTTCGGGATGAGGATCAGAAGGGGGCGTTGCGGACATGAAGTGCCTCACGTTGTTGAATCGCCTCGAGGGCGGTTATCGTTGTTGAGCTCAGGACACCTCTAGGTGCCATCGAGCGTGGCGAGCCGGATGCGCAAGTGCTCTGGCTCCGGTTTCCTGTGTCGTTGTGACGGCTGGTTATGACGATGTTCTATGCTGAATTGTCGTGACGGTTTTCGTGGCCTTGGCCAAACGCTGGGCGTCAAAGGAGTTTTACGTGTCGATACCCCCTCACGCCGCCAAGCCGCATATCGGGCAGCGAATTACGCAGCAGTACGCCGACTTGAGCGCCCAGGAGCAGCGCGTGGCGAGTTTTATCCTCGATCATTTCGATGATCTGGCGACGTTCAGCGCGGCCGATCTTGCGCGCCTGACCGGGGTGTCGAAATCGACGGTGAGCCGTTTGTTCAAACGTCTGGGGTTCGAGAGTTTTGCTAGCGTGAAGACGCACGCGCGTAGTTTGAGAGCGCTTGGTGTGCCGCTGGTAACCGAAGGCGCTGGCGGCGGCGAGGAGCGCTTCAAACGCCACGTTGCGCGCGAAACCGACAACTTGTCGCGGCTCTACGCTGGGCTTTCGTCTGCGGATTTCGAAGCCGTCGTGACGGCTCTCGATGGGGCACGCCGGGTCACCTTGATCGGTTTTCGCAATAGCTATCCGCTCGCCATGCATTTTCGCCAGCAGCTCGTGCAGGTTCGCGACGACGTCACGCTGGCGCCGCAGCCCAACCAGACCCTGGCCGAAGAGCTGGTGTCGCTGCAGGCCCAGGATCTCGTGGTGGTCTTTGGCTTTCGCCGTCGCCCCCAGGTGTTCGAGCGGCTGATGGCGCTGTTGGCGCAGCGCGAAAGCCGCGTACTCTTGATTGGCGATGCGACGGCAGGGGACCAGGCGAGATGGGCAAGCTGGTGGATCGAGTGTCCGCTCGATAGCGTTTCGGCGTTCGATAGTTACGCCAGCGCCATGAGTTTGGTTTGCCTCTTGACCAACGCGCTGCTGCAGCGTCGACTGGCGCAGGGGCGAGCGCGAATCGACGCCATCAGCACGCTCTTCGATGCCCTCGATGAGTTGGCCCTGCCGTTGCCTTGAGCGATGCCGGAGTGCGTCGGTCCAGAAAACGCATGGCGACGTATCAGGCCCCGCTACCTTGGTGGCGTTGCGATGTTTGAGCATGCTTCGTAATGTAGATATTGTTTGAAACGAAAGTTTCTAGTGACGTTACTATTGGGCGCATAGTTTCACAAGCACGTTTATCGCTAGCTTTGCGCTGTATCACCGACCCACCCCAGCCAATGGAACCTGACATGCCAGCCAATCGCTCCACCGCGCGCTACTACGCTCCCCAGGGTGGTCATCCGCCTCAAACCCAGCTCACGGCTGACCGCGCTGTGTTCACGGAGGCCTATGCGCTAATCCCCAAGGGGGTGATGCGAGATATCGTGACCAGCTATTTGCCGTTCTGGGAGGGCACGCGGCTGTGGGTGCTGGCGCGTCCGCTGTCGGGCTTCGCCGAGACGTTTTCTCAGTACATCATGGAGGTGCAGCCGGGTGGCGGCAGCGATAGGCCCGAATTGGATGCGGGGGCCGAGGGCGTGCTGTTCGTGGTCGAGGGGGAGCTTACCCTAACGCTTGCAGGCGAGCGTCATGTGCTGGCGCCTGGCGGCTACGCCTTCTTGCCGCCCGGTAGCGATTGGCAGGTGCGCAACGAAGCCGACCAAGCAGTGCGTTTTCACTGGGTGCGCAAGGCGTTCGAGTTCGTCGAGGGGTTGGACGTTCCTGCGCCCTTCGTCGCCAACGAGCAAGATATCGCACCTATCGAGATGCCGGGCACCGAAGGTCGCTGGGCCACGACGCGTTTCGTCGATCCCCGCGACGTGCGCCATGATATGCACGTCAATATCGTCACCTTCCAACCGGGTGGCGTGATTCCCTTCGACGAAACTCACGTTATGGAGCACGGGCTCTACGTCTTGGAAGGCAAGGCGGTTTACCATCTCAACCAGGAGTGGGTCGAGGTGGAGGCAGGGGACTTCATGTGGCTGCGCGCCTTCTGCCCTCAAGCCTGCTACGCCGGTGGCCCTGGGCCGTTTCGCTACCTGCTCTACAAGGACGTCAACCGCCACGCAGGCCTTCGTCCGCTGACACGCTGAGGAAGCACCATGCTACGCCTAAAAGCCAAACCACTCTGCGCCGAGGCCTTCGCCCCCTTTGGTGACGTCATCGATGCGCGTACGTCGGATGCGTTTCCCATCAATGCTGGGCGCACCCAGCGCCACCATGATCTAGCGAAGGTACAAACCTTGGGCGCGAACGCCCATACCTTGATCAACATCTTCGTCAGCCAGCCAATCACCTTGCCTTTGCAGCTCACTTTTTTAGAGCGTCACCCCCAGGGCAGCCAGGCCTTCATACCGCTTCACGGGGAGCGCTTCGTCGTGGTGGTGGCGCCGCCGGGTGACCAAATCGACCCTGAAAGCGTGCGCGCTTTCGTTACCGATGGCCGCCAAGGAGTGAACTACGCAGCGGGCACCTGGCATGCGATCAACTCGGTGCTGGAGCGCGAAGGGGAGTTTCTGGTGGTGGATCGCGGCGGTGAGGGCAACAACTGCGACGAATATCCGCTTGCCATCGAAGTGACGCTATAAGCAAGACGGGACGTAATCGTGTATTTTTTGCCCATCGTCACCCTAAAGGGCTTACTTGCATGATGCTTACTCGTCGTCGCCTCTTGAAGTTTGGCGCAAGCGCTTCGCTACTGGCGCTTGCACCGGTCGGCCTTGGCACCGCCTGGGCCCAAAAAGCCCCTGACTTCGGCGCGCCCGCCTCGCTCGTCATTCACACCAGCGCCGGGCCGCAGCGCCTACAGGTCGAAATCGCCGACACCCCCGCTAAGCGTCAGTACGGGTTGATGGGGCGCGAGCAGCTGGACAAGAACGCTGGCATGCTGTTCGTCTTCGACGGCGAACAGTCTGCGCATAACGGCTTTTGGATGTTCCAGACGCTGATTGCGTTGGATATCGCTTTCATTGATGCCGATGGACGCATCGTCGCCATCGAGACGATGCCGCCGTGCCCCTCTACGTCGCCGCGCGAGTGCCCGGCCTACCTGCCCGGTGCGGCTTATCACACCGCGCTGGAAGTCAACGCCGGTTACTTCGCCGAGCGCGGCATCGAGCTTGGCGACTGCGTTGCCGCGCCGGGCATGGCAGGCTCTTGTGCGCCGTCTTGATAGTTTTATCTCCTATTGGCTGCCACGCGTACTGGGCTACAATGCGCAATCTTTCATTTGGAGAGCCCTGATGCTGTTCGCTCCACGCTACGCCCCGCTGGTATTTTCACTGATGATGTCGATCTACATGGTGACGCTAATGACGTTCGTCATCACCTGGGCCAATACCGGTATGGGGGAGGGCTTTCTAGGCCGCTGGTGGCACGCCTTCTACATTGCCTGGCCGGTGGCGTTCACCCTCATCTTGCTGGGCGCGCCACGGGTGCAACGCTTAGTTGGGCACCTGATCAAAAAGCCGCTTGGCGCGTAGCCGTTCAATCATTAGGGTCTGTTGCCTGAGTAGAGCGTAAAAGCCTTGACGCTCAACGGCGCATAAACGCCACGGCCTGCTAGACTGAGCTAGGCTTGATCAGTAAGGGCGTACTTGTGGTGCGTGCGCGGATTGTGTCGCGCACAATAGGTTTCGCCTCAAGGGATTTTTTCGCTAAAGTAAGGCCGCCGACACGTGCGGCCAATGGGTCACCAGCGCGTACCCGCAAGACAGTCTTGATACCGTTTTGGAAACTAACCGCTCCTAGGGAACGCTTTGGGCGGACAAAACGCATAATGCTCATAAAAGATAACGAGGTGTGTCCATGAAACGCCATGTATTTTCTACTGCTGCTTTCTCCGGTGCGTTGCTGACGGCAGCCACCTTCGCGGCCCCTGCGGTCGCGCAAGAAGAGAGCTACATCACCATCGGTACCGGCGGTCAGACCGGCGTTTACTACGTAGTGGGCCAGTCGGTTTGCCGTATGGTCAACCGCGGTAGCGACGAACACCACATCCGCTGTAACGCGCCTTCGACTGGCGGCTCCGTTGCCAACGTCAACGGTATCAAAACCGGTGAGCTGGATATGGGCGTTGTGCAGTCCGACGTTCAGTACCGCGCCTACAACGGTGAGGGCAACTTCGAAGAGGAAGGCCCGTGGGAAGACATGCGTGCCGTCTTCACCATGCACGGTGAGCCGCTAACCGTCGTTGCGCGTGCCGATTCCGGTATCGAAAGCATCAGCGACTTCCCGGGCAAGCGCGTCAACATCGGTAACCCCGGTTCTGGCCAACGCAACACCATGGACGTGGTGATGGACGCCTTCGGCTGGGACGAAAGCACCTTCGCCCTGGCGTCGCAGCTCGACGCAGCCGAGCAGGCTTCGGCGCTGTCCGATAACAACATCGATGCCATGGTCTACGTCGTGGGTCACCCCAACGGCTCCATTCAGGAAGCCACGACCACGATCGATGCGCGCTTGGTCTCCGTGACTGGCGATGAAATCGACGGTCTGATCGAAGAGTACCCCTACTACACCCGCTCTGTGATTCCGGGTGGCCTGTACCGCGGTAACGACGAAGACGTCGAAACCTTCGGCGTAGCGGCAACCTTCGTGACCTCGGCCGATGTCGATGACGAAGTCGTCTACCAGACCGTCAAAGCGGTCTTCGACAACTTCGATCGCTTCAAGCGCCTGCACCCGGCGTTCGAAAACCTGAACGAAGAAGACATGATCTCCGACGGCCTCACCGCGCCGCTGCACGAAGGTGCCGAGCGCTACTACCGTGAGCGTGGCTGGATCGAGTAAATCGTCGTAGCAGCAACTCGCTACGGCAGGTGAGTGAGCGATTCATTCGCCGTTAGAGAGCGCGGGCGCCTTGGGCGTCCGCGTTTCTTGTTGAGTGCACTGAGTCACAGTGCCAATGATCACACAGGGCATACGTATGCGTGACGATACACAACCTTCGGTAGCCGCTGAGCACGATCTGGAAGAGATGGTCGCCTCCAGCGATACGGGGGCAAGGAAACCCCTTGGCATGCCAGGCAAACTGCTGGTGAGCATTGCAGCAGCTTGGTCGCTGTTTCAGCTATGGATAGCGTCACCGCTTCCCTACTTGGTGGGTTTCGGCGTCTTCAACGCCACCGAGACGCGCTCGATTCATTTGGCGTTTGCTCTCTTTCTAGCCTTCATGGCTTACCCGGCGCTCAAGCGTTCTCCGCGAGATCGAGTGCCGGTGCAGGATTGGTTGTTCGCCGCGGTTGCCGCCTTCTGCGGTGCCTATCTATTTCTGTTCTATTCCGACTTGGCCCAGCGTGCCGGGCGTCCCATCACCCAAGACGTGGTGATTGGCGTCATCGGTATTCTGATGCTGCTCGAAGCCACACGACGAGCCCTTGGGCCGCCCTTGATGGTCGTAGCGGCGGTCTTCATCGCTTATTCGCTGTTCGGCCCCTACATGCCCGGCATTCTTGCTCACCGTGGCGTCAGTATGGCCGGGTTGATCAACCACCAGTGGTTGGGAACCCAGGGTGTTTTCGGTATCGCTTTGGGCGTGTCGACCAGCTTTGTTTTCCTATTCGTGCTTTTTGGCGCGCTGCTTGATAAAGCGGGGGCGGGTAACTATTTCATTAAAGTCGCCTTCTCTCTGCTTGGTCACCTACGCGGCGGCCCTGCCAAGGCGGCGGTCGTCGCCTCTGGCATGACCGGGCTGATTTCAGGCTCTTCTATCGCCAATACCGTAACCACCGGTACCTTCACCATTCCCATGATGAAGCGCGTGGGCTTTAGCGCCGAAAAAGCCGGGGCGGTGGAAGTAGCTTCTTCGGTCAACGGCCAGATCATGCCGCCGGTCATGGGGGCAGCGGCATTTTTGATGGTCGAGTATGTGGGGATCTCCTACGTTGAGGTCATCAAGCACGCGTTCTTGCCTGCCATCATCTCCTATATCGCGCTGATCTACATTGTTCACCTCGAAGCGCTCAAAGCGGGCATGAAGGGGCTGCCGTCGAGCAATCCGCCGCGCCCGTGGCTGATGAAGCTCTTTACTTTCGCCACTGGCTTAGTCGCGCTGATTCTGCTCTCTTTGGGCGTTTATTACGGCCTGGGCTGGCTCAAACCGCTGCTGGGCGATGCTGCCCCCTGGTTCATCGCCGTCTTGTTGGCCTTGGTGTATGTCGGCCTGCTCAAGATTAGTTCTTTCTATCCTGAGCTAGAGATGGATGATCCCAAATCCAAAGTCCTAACTCTGCCGCAAACACGGCCGACGGTGATGGTCGGTTTGCACTACATTCTGCCGGTCGTCGTACTGGTCTGGTGTTTGATGGTCGAGCGACTTTCGCCTGGGCTTTCGGCCTTCTGGGCGACCGTGTTCATGATTTTTATCATGCTGACGCAGCGCCCGATCATCGCTTTCTTCCGCGGTCGCAGTCAGCCTGCCGAAGACCTCAAAGAGGGCGGCAAGGATCTGTGGGATGGCCTCGTGACCGGGGCGCGCAACATGATCGGAATTGGGATCGCCACGGCGACCGCCGGTATCGTGGTGGGAGCGGTATCGCAAACTGGCGTTGGGCTCGTGCTCGCCGACGTGGTAGAGATTCTCTCCGGCGGCAACCTGATGATGATTCTGCTGCTTACCGCCTTGCTCAGCTTGATTCTGGGGATGGGGTTGCCCACCACGGCCAACTACATCGTCGTTTCGGCCTTGATGGCGCCGGTGATCGTGCTGCTTGGGCAGCAGAACGGATTGATCGTACCGCTAATCGCGGTGCATCTATTCGTGTTCTATTTCGGCATCATGGCCGACGTGACACCGCCGGTGGGCCTGGCCTCTTTTGCTGCGGCGGCTGTATCGGGCGGGGATCCGCTGCGCACAGGTTTCCAGGCGTTCTACTATAGCCTGCGTACCGCGGCGCTGCCGTTTCTGTTCATCTTCAATACCGACCTGCTGCTCATCGATGTGACCTTCGTGCAGGGAATCGTGGTCTTCGTCATCGCCACGGTCGCCATGCTGATCTTTGCGGCGGGTACTCAAGGCTACATGCTCACGCGTAGCCGCTGGTACGAATCGATTCTGCTATTGCTGGTCGCGTTTACCCTGTTCCGCCCCGGTTACTGGATGGATCGCATTCACGATCCGTATGAGTCGGTGCCGCCTGCGCAGTTCGCCGAAGCGCTCGAGCGCGTCGATGAGGATAGCAATTTGCGCGTTCAGATCGCTGGTGAAAACAACTTCGGCGATGCCATCACGACCTATGTATTGGTGCCGGTTCCGGCAGGAGAGACGGGAGAAGAGCGTCTGGAACGCTTGGGAATGGAGCTATACGTCGATGGTGACCAAACCCTGATTGACTTCGTCGAATTCGGTAGCCTCGCTCAAGACCTGGGCTTCGACTTCGATCAAGAGATCATCGAAGTGTTGGCTCCGGTCAATCGCTGGGCCAAGGAATGGATGTGGATTCCGGGCTTCTTGATCTTTGCGCTAGTCGTCATGCTGCAGCGGCGTCGGCGTCAACGTGAGCAAGACACGGAGGCGCAGGCGAGCGCCTAGGAGGTTTCATGTATCAGAAGATATTGCTTTCGGTGGACTTGAACCAAGAGGCGTCGTGGCAAAAGGCGCTGCCCACGGCGGTCACCCTGTGCCAAACCTTCGGCGCTTCGCTGCATGTGGTGACGGTGGTGCCGGAGTTCAGCATGCCGATGGTGGGCGCCTACTTTCCCAAGGACTTCGCGCAAAAGGCGCACGAAGCGGTCAAGCAGGCACAGCGCGAGTTCATCAGCGAGCATGTGCCCGATGATGTCAAAGCGCAAAGTGTGATCGTCGACGGCTCACCTTGGGAGGCCATCATCAAGGCCAGCAAGAAGCTGGATATCGATCTGATCGTCATGGCCTCGCACACCAAGCGTAAGTTCGTCGACTACGTGCTTGGCCCCAACGCCGAGCACGTGGTGTACCACGCCAAGGTGTCGGTGATGATCGTGCGTTAAGGCGCCGTTTGGTGGGAAATGAAAACCGCCGAGGTCACTGAACTGACCTCGGCGGTTTTTTTACGCTTGGCGTGCCTTTACAGCATGCGGGGAATTTGGGAGGAGTGATGGTGCAAAATGGGGCTTTTCTTGGCGAGGTCGACCACGTAGCTAAAGCGCGCTTCGAAATTGAGCAACTCGCCATCGACTTCGAAGCGCCAGTTGTACAAGCCGGTTAGCGCGGAAAGCGACTCGGAAAGCTCCTGAACGATCACGGTTTTTTCATGCAGGGTAATACTCAAACCGGGGCGACTGCCCAGCCGCTCGAAATAGTCGCGGTGTTTTTCACGCGTATCGGAGATGCGGTTAGAAAACGTGGGGATCAATACGGCTTTTTCATCGTATAAAGCCAGCAGCGCTTCAACATCGGCATTGTTGATCGCCTGCATCCACTCATTCAGCACATCCATGGGGCTTTTCATCGGAACGACCTCTCCACCGTTGAGCATGATGTTATAACGTATCTTAAAGTGAAAGGATAATACCTTCATCGATAGCCTAGAGGCTAGGTTAGCCTTCGTGTATCAGTGTGATGGATTTCATAAGTAAAAGCTATCCGGTTCCATTGACTCATGAAGGCGCTAGTAGTTCACCGGAAAAAGCTGAAGCCATTGCTTGGCAAGAGCACGTGAGCCTCTGGGTTATACAGCCAGATATTTTTTATGTACGTGTGGTTTTGTTTATATAATATGTGCCACACTTTTTATCGTTATCTTCGCATTCTTATACGTTGGTACTCTTTTCACTTTGACACGTTTCATTGCAGAATCGTGTCAGCTGGCGTTTCGCTAACGTTCACAGGCGATTCAACCGAGCTTTTTTAAGGGTTAACCAACCCAGGAGAGTCGTTTGTACGCATTTTTCAGCGCCAGCGCCGTAATGGCGCTTTGCCTCATGGCCTCTGTCTCGCTCGCCGAAGAGAGTGCCCACGATACCCGGCTGGATAGCCCAAAAGGTGCTGTGCTCTTGCGTATCAGCGGGCACGTCACCAAGCAAAATGCGGTAGGCGAGGCTCAGCTCGATCACACCATGCTCACGGCGTTACCCCAGCATAGTTTTTCGACATCGACGCCCTGGACCGAGGGAGTGAGCGAATACACCGGTCCGCTAATGCGCGATTTGCTCGACTACGTCGGTGCTCAGGGGGAGAGCGTGCGGGTCATGGCGCTCAACGACTACGAGGCCGAGATACCGCTTTCCGATTTTGGCGATTATGACGTCATCCTGGCGCTTGAGCGTGACGGTCGTGAAATGCCGATTCGCGAGTATGGGCCGCTTTGGGTACTCTACCCCTTCGATCAAGATGAGACGTTGCTCAGTGAACGGATGCGTTTTCGCGCCGTCTGGCAGGTGATGCATATCGATGTTCTCTAATACGCCCACGGCGGCTCGGCTCTTACGCTACCCCAAACGCATCAAGTTGGTCGCCGTGGCGGCCGTCTTGTTGTTTGCGGCCGCCCTGGTAGTCGCAGCCCTGGCGGCCTGGCGTCAAGATAGCCTAGCCCAGGCATCGAGAGAGAACATCGGCTGGCTGATGTATAAGTTCGACCGTGATGCCGTGCAGCTTCTCGGTGAGCTGCAGGCAGCAACGCCGGGACCTCTGACGCCGAGCGTACAGGACGAGCTGAATTTGCGCTTCGAGCTGCTTTACAGTCGGATCCTGACGCTTCAAGGCGATGAGGTTAGTGAACTCTTGCATAGCATCGAGGCAACTCGCGATCTGCTTCAGCAAATTCAGATGCAGCTCGATCGCCTCGATCCCATGTTCCAGCCCTACGCAACGCGTGACTTTCTACCGGTGGGCGCGCTCGAAAAAGAGCTTACAGCGCTAACGCGCCTGACCGGACGCCTGCTCGTCGCGTTCAATGGCTATTTGGCCGATGCCGCGACCGCCGAGCGCGATCAGCTAAGTCTGCTCTACAAGCTATTGATGAGCTTGATTTTCGCCATGAGCATTGCAGCGCTACTGGTCATCGTCTTTTTATTGCGTGAGATGCGGGAAAGCGCTGAAGCGCGGCGTAAACAAGAACTCCTTAGTCAGCAGTTGGAAGCCACTGCCGAACAGGCGCGTGCCGCAAGCCTCGCCAAATCCGACTTTCTCGCTATGGTTAGCCATGAAATTCGTACGCCGCTCAACGGCGTGGTGGGTATGAGTGAGCTATTGAGCGAGCCTGCAAGTTCGAAGCAGGTAGAGGAGTACGCGCGTACGATCCACGAAAGCGCCAATCAACTGATGACGATGATCAACGAGATTCTCGACTTCTCCAAGATCGAAGCTGGTCATTTATCCATCGAGAGCGAGCCCACGGCGCTCAAGCCGCTACTCGATAGCGTGATTGCGCTCTACGAGCCGCGCGCTCATACCAAAGGCATCGTCCTAACCGGCAGTATCGATGCGCTAGTGCCCGCCTGGGTGATGCTGGACGCCAGCCGCGTGCGCCAGATTCTGCTCAACCTAATTGCCAACGCTGTTAAATTCACCGCACAGGGGCGGGTCGACGTAAGTGTTTCGTCCAGCGTCGATTGGTTACGTCTTGAAGTGCGTGATACCGGCAGTGGTCTGAGTGTCGACCAGCAGGCGCGTCTGTTCGAGCCTTTTCAGCAGGTGGATAGCGGTGCTGCGCGGCGTCATGGTGGTACAGGGTTGGGTCTTGCCATTTGCAAGCGTTTGAGCGACGCCATGCATGGGCGTCTTGGGCTTGAGAGTGCGTTGGGGGAGGGCAGTACCTTCTGGTGCGAGCTTCCACTTGTCGAGGCCGCACCCCGACGGCCTGTGGCCGAGTCGGCAGGATCTGCTGCGCGCTTTGACCAAGCTCGCCTGCTGCTGGTCGAAGACAATGCGATCAACCGTAAAGTCGCCATCGGATTATTGTCGCGTCTAGGCGCCCAAATCACCTGGGTCGAGAACGGTCAAGAAGCGTTGTTGACGGTCGCACAGCAGCACTTCGATCTCATCTTCATGGATCTTCACCTACCCGATATGGATGGTCTCGCGGTGACGCGTGCGCTACGTGAACAGGGCGGCTGGCTTGCTCGTGTACCCATCGTCGCCATGACCGCAGGCGGCATCGAGGATGATCGGCTGCGCTGCTTGAAAGCGGGCATGAACGATTACCTCACCAAGCCGCTCTCGTTGGCGGCGCTAGGACGTGCGCTTGCCCGTCAGTTGATTGAAGTTACCTGCGATGAGCCCGAACAGCGCGTTGCCGCCTCGAGCTCGGCACTGGTCTGTATAGCGACGCTCAAGACGCTGCAACATACGCTTGGTGATGCGAGCCTTCGTCAGTTGGTGCAGCTCTACCGCCAGCAGTGCCACGACTATCTTGCCCAGCTCAAGCGCCTTCTTTCCTTAGAGCACTCAGTAAGCGTAGAGCGTGGCGCAACATCGTTAAACGAGGACCAGATACGTCGTGTAGCGCACCAACTGCGTGGGGAGTCATTAAGCCTTGGCGCTCACCAAGTGGCGAGGCAGGCTAATATCTTGGAAAAAGCCGCAAACCCTAAGGGAGGTACGTCTTTCGCGGCGCTCGAACAAGCCTACCAAGCCCTATGCCAGGACGTGGAAGCGACTCTCACATGGCTCGATCAATGGCCGCGTAAAGAGGGCGCTGATTAAGCACCGCCTACCACCATTGGGCAATACCCTAACACCACGGGCTCGACAACACTGGAGATGCCATTCTCATTTCCATTCGTTTTGAGGCAGGAGTCCGTACCATGATCTACGCCAATCCCGGTGAAGCCAACGCCTTGGTCACCTTCGAAAAACGTTACGGCAACTACATCGGTGGGGAGTTCGTGCCGCCGGTCAAAGGGCAATATCTCGAAAACCTGAGTCCGGTCAACGGTAAGGTATTCTGTGAAGTGCCGCGTTCTACCGCCGAAGATATCGACAAGGCACTGGACGCCGCGCACAAGGCGGCACCGGCATGGGGCAAAACGTCCGCCGCCGAGCGTAGCAACCTCCTGCTAAAAATCGCCGATCGTATCGAGCAAAATCTCGAAATGCTGGCCGTGGTCGAAACCTGGGACAACGGCAAGGCCGTGCGCGAAACCCTCAATGCCGATATTCCCCTTGCGGTCGATCACTTTCGCTATTTCGCCGGCTGTATTCGTGCTCAAGAGGGCAGCGCTGCGGACATCGACGCCAACACCGTGGCCTATCATTTCCACGAACCCTTGGGCGTGGTCGGGCAGATCATCCCGTGGAACTTCCCCATCCTGATGGCCGTATGGAAGCTTGCGCCAGCGCTTGCTGCGGGCAACTGCGTAGTACTCAAGCCTGCCGAACAAACTCCTGCGTCGATACTTGAGCTTATTAAGGTGATTGGCGATCTGATTCCGCCCGGCGTGGTCAATATCGTCAATGGCTTGGGAGAAGAAGCGGGGCAGAGCCTTGCCACCAGCAAGCGCATCGCCAAGATTGCCTTCACTGGCTCTACGCCGGTGGGCTCGCACATCTTGAAGTGCGCCGCCGAGAACATCATTCCCTCTACCGTGGAGCTTGGCGGCAAGTCGCCCAACATCTATTTCGCCGACATCATGAACGCCGAACCTGCGTTCATCGACAAGGCGGTCGAAGGCATGGTGCTGGCCTTTTTGAACCAGGGCGAAGTGTGTACTTGCCCGTCGCGGGCGCTGGTACAAGAGAGCATGTATGACGCTTTCATGGCCAAAGTGATCGAGCGCACCAAGGCGATCAAGCGCGGCAACCCGCTCGATACCGATGTGCAGGTGGGCGCCCAGGCATCGCAAGAGCAGTTCGATAAGATCATGTCCTATATGGACGTTGCCCGCGAAGAGGGCGCTGAATTCTTGACTGGAGGCAACAAGGCGAGCATCGAAGGTGGCTTCGATAGCGGTTACTACATCGAGCCAACGATTCTGAAGGGCAACAACAAGATGCGTATCTTCCAGGAGGAGATCTTCGGCCCGGTGGTCTCGGTCACCACCTTCAAGGACGAAGAAGAGGCGCTGGCGATTGCCAACGACACCGAATTTGGCCTCGGCGCCGGGGTGTGGAGCCGCGACATCAACGTGGCGTTTCGCATGGGCCGCGGCATCCAGGCCGGACGCGTATGGACCAACTGCTACCACCAATACCCAGCCCACGCGGCCTTCGGCGGCTACAAGAAATCCGGCGTTGGCCGCGAGACCCATAAAATGGCACTAGAGCATTACCAGCAAACCAAGAACATCGTGATTAGCTACGATATCAATCCGATGGGGTTTTTCTAGGTCTAAAAACAGGCATAGGTATAGCGCCCGGCTTCGTGCCGGGCGTCGTTATTTCAGGTAGATTCCAAACTCTCCAGCCATTTCGGCAAGTTTATTGTGTAGGGCCATCAATAGTTCGGATTTAGCCGACCCAGCGCGCTGTATCGTACCAATTTGGCGAAATACCTGGGGTTCGCCGAAAGGTAGAATTCGCATACCCCGGGGATTATTACGCACGGCAATATCCGGCACGATGCTCGCGCCTAACCCTGCGGCCACGCATTCAACAATGGCAGAGATGGTATCGATTTCGGCGATATCACGAACGTTGATACCCAGACGCGTCAGTTCGTTGTTGATCATTGCCGCAAGCGGTACGTCACTCCCAAAGCGAATGAAAGGAAGCGCCTCGAGTAGCTGAGCCGTGGGAAGAGGCGGTGATCCTGGAGGCGCGATTGCGACTAACGGCTCGCGGATGAAGGGCGACCACAGCATGTTACGCGAAACGCTTGCATGTTCTGCGACGACGGCCAGATCGAGACGGTCGGCATTGACGTCGCTGACCAATGCCGATGAAAGGCCTACTCGCAAATTGACGTTAAGCTCAGGGTATTCGTGACGTATTGCCACGATCGCTTTGGGTAATAGTCCGATAGTGCTAGTACGTACGGAACCAATATTTAGTGTGCTTGCCGTGCGTCCGCCCGAAAATATCCCGCGTGTTTCCTCTACCAAATTGAGCACTTGCCTGGCCGTTTCCAGCATCTTCAATCCTTGTAAGTTTAGGCTTGGCGGGCGTGACTCACGATTGAATAGCGGGGTATCCAGCTCTTGCTCCAGTGCATGTATCTGCTGACTTACGGCAGAGGGTGTCAGATTGACGATGGACGCCGCGCGAGCAAAGGTACCGTGCTCAGCGATGGCCACGAGGGTGCGTAATTGGCGTGTATCCATTGGTGTCCTTTTTGTGAAGATATTCTTAACGTAGTGGGAAATTTTATTCGCTTTTATATAAAAAATCTTCCTGTAGTGTGAGTTCGAAGACGGATATTAGCAGTGGCCTATTGGGCTCGTAGCTATGTCCGCAGCGAACAAAAGGAGGATTTCGATTGCCATCACAACCTATCATTCTGGTCACCGGCCCTTACTTAGCGACTCAAGCTAAAGAGTTAGCTGAAGCGTCGGGCTACGCCATTGTACATACTCCGCCTTACCCCACCGAATATGTCCTGAAAGCACATATCGAGCAGCACGATCCCGTAGGTGTCGTCGCTCGTATGGGGCAGTTCACCGCTAATGCTATTGCCGCTGGTAAGTCATTAAAAGTCATCTCCAAACATGGGGCTGGTGTGGACAATATTGATGTGGCCGCAGCGACTAAGCACAACGTCCAGGTTATTCGCGCAGCGGGCGCCAATGCCGTTTCCGTTGCTGAACATGCAGTGGCATTGATGTTTGCTACCGTCAAGCAGCTTGTGCCTTTGGACGCCAGTTTACGCGACGGCCGTTGGGAAAAAGCCAGCTTCGAGGGCCGTGAACTATTCGGTATGCGACTTGGACTCGTTGGCGCAGGTGCCATTGCCGCTGCCACCGCCCGCTTAGCGCGTGGTATTGGCTTGGAGCTTTATGTTTACGATCCCTATGCCTCTGACGAAAACATCGCCGCCATGGGGGCTCATCGTGTAGAGCGGGTCGAAGATCTGCTGGCGCAAGCCGATATCGTCAGTTTGCACTGCCCCTTGACCGCGCAAAACCACCATTTGCTCGATGCAAAGCGGCTCTCTCTCATGCCGCGCGGCAGCTATGTCATCAATACGGCACGCGGTGGTCTCATCGATGAGTCGGCGCTGCTAGCCGCTTTGGAGAGCGGGCAGCTGGCAGGAGCTGGCCTGGATACATTCGAAGAAGAGCCGCCTACCCAAGTGACACCCCTCATGCGCTCAACGCGTGTCGTGCTGACGCCGCATATTGGCGGGGCTACAGCAGAAGCGGGCGCCCGCGTGGGTACCTTAGCCGTAGGTGGCATCATCGAATTGCTAGCTGCGCGGCCACTGGCAGCGGACCGGCTGGTCAACGATATCGTTCAGCCTGCGGACGCTACGCCGTCGCACTAAGTCATCACAATAAAGCGGCAAACGATGCGTAGTCAGGTGAAAAACGCTATCGCGCGCTAGTACATCAATTGAGGAACTTATTCATGAGTATCGGAAATAGAATCGCTAAGCGCAGTCGCTGTGTCGATAAAGCGACGGTTGACGCTTTCGCCAAACTGCCTGTTGCCAATGTAAGCGATGCTATGGCTCGTGTGTTTGCCGGTGGTCCGAGCTTACGCCCGATGCATCGCGATGGCGTATTGGCTGGCCCTGCGCTCACGGTGCGTAGCCGCCCAGGCGACAATTTGATGCTGCATAAAGCGATCGATATGGCGCAGCCTGGCGACGTTATCGTCTGTGATGCCGGCGGTGATCTTACCAATGCCTTGATGGGCGAGTTGATGCTGGCTCAAGCGCTGAAGCGCGGTGTGGCCGGGTTTGTGCTCAATGGCGCTATTCGTGACGTAGATGCTTTCCGCGAGACCAACTTGCCAACGTTTGCGGCAGGGATTACGCATCGTGGACCCTACAAAAATGGGCCCGGTGAGATCAATACGCCGATCAGCCTAGATGGCATGGTCATCGAACCGGGCGATTTGGTGCTAGGGGATAGTGATGGGGTGCTAACCGTTCCTTTCGATATGCTCGAAGAGATATTAGCTGCGACGCAAGCCAAGCAAGACGCTGAAGATAGACAAATGGCGGCCATTCGAGAAGGCACCGTGGATCGTTCATGGGTCGATCGGGCATTGGCCGCTTCTGGATGTGAGGTGTTGGATTAATTAGCCAAATGTTGCTCCCATCATGATGGGGGCACCCGTTCTTTATCGATAATGACGTTTTATACAAGAGCGCAATAATAAAATGAAAACTACTATCGCCAGCTTGATTAGTACTACCGTTATCGGGTGTTCACTGGGTATGGCCCATGCTGATAACTGGACCGCTTATACCTACTCCTCCGTATCGACGACGGCCGCCGTGCAGGGGATGAACCGTATTGCAGAGAGTGTGCGTGAAGAAACAGATGGCGATCTCTCGATGCGCCTTCATCTGGGCAAGACGCTGCATATCGCCTCAAGCGATATTACTCAGGCCGTCGGAGATGGCATCGTCGATTTCGCCGCCGACCTGTTTTTCGCCGGTAATGTTCCCATCGGGCGCATTCTCAGCCTGCCCATGCTGATCGAAAACGACAATGATTGGGAGGCTGCCTACGCCGTTGTGCAGCCCTACCTTGAGGATGGATTTGCACAGCAGGGCGTCCATTATCTAGGAAACTACCGCTATCCCCAGCAGGTGATTTTCACCAATTTTGAGATTAACTCGCTGGATGACCTGGAAAATCACCGAATTCGTGTGACGTCTCCCGAGCAGGGCGCCTTTGTGGAAGCCTTTGGTGGTTCGCCCATCACGCTATCGGGTACCGAGGTGCCAACGGCTCTCGAACGAGGTGTCATCGATGGGGTGCTGACTGCCAGTGCCGGTGGCGCTAAGAACTGGCACGAGTTCCTGCCTTACAACTACCGCTTGCCCGTCAACTATGGCTATAGCGTCATCATTGCCAATCAAGACGCCTACGACGCGCAAAGTCCACAAACGCAAAGTGCTCTACAACGTATCGTTGCTGAAGAAGGCCACAGCATCACCGACGCTTTCGTCATCGATGAGCAAACGCAGAAGAGCGCGCAAATGGAAGCGGGTATGACGGTAGTCGACGTTACGCCTGAAGAGATCGCGCGTGCGCGCGACGCGTTATCTCCTTTCTGGCAGGAGTGGGCGGAAAGAGAAGGCCCTGAGTACCAACGCGTACTCGAAGAGGTTCTGACGGCGATAGACCGTTAATCGCTAGAGGGCTTGATATGTCCAATTTTGCCAATGAACTCGATAGCAAAGGGCTCGATAAAGAGCCCCTTTCTGGGCTGTCCATCTTCGATGTTGTGGCTGTTTTTACCCGCCTCGTAGCTGGCGCCATCCTAGTTTTTCTGACGCTTTTAGTGACCCTTGAAGTTATTTCGAGGTCCGCTTTCAACGTCTCTTTTCACATGGTGGAGGAGATCACGGGCTATCTAGTCGTGGCCTTGACGCTATTAGGCGCTGGGCTATCGCTACGTGATGGCAGCATGTTTCGGGTCGAGTTTCTGTTCGATAAGCTTCCGCTTACGCTAAAAGCCTCTTTGCTGAGCGCTTTCTCGCTACTAGGGGTGGGGATGTGTGGAGTGTTGGTCTGGCAGACGTGTCGCCTAGTCGCAAGCTCCTATGCTCGAGGCAATGTCGCTCCAACGGTGCTGATGACGCCACTTTGGATACCGCAAATGCTGCTGCCCTTTGGGCTTGCGATCATTGCGGTGTTTTTGATCGAGCAACTCTGGCGTCAACTTCAATTATTTAAGGGGCGCTAAGATGGAATCGATCATTGCGTTTGCGGTGTTGGTCGTGCTGATCATGAGTGGCCTATGGATTCAAATAGCCGTAGGACTATCGGCACTGCTCTATCTTTTCTTAATGAATGGAGCGTCAGGGTGGAATGCCCTCGGATTAGTGAGTTGGGGGTCGGCTAATAGTTTTACCTTGGCAGCCATTCCGCTTTTCATCTTTATGGCTGAAATCCTCCTAGGCTCGGGGCTTAGTGATCGACTCTACAAGGGGCTTGCACCTTTTACCCGCCGCTTACCTGGTGGCTTACTGCATACTAACATCGTCGGTAGTGGCATATTTGCTGCGGTTTCAGGAGGAAGTGCGCCCACTGCAGCGGCGATGTCGACCGTCGCCATACCGGCGCTTGGGCGGCGAGGCTATCAAAAGCGTATCATCGCAGGCTCATTGGCTGCAGGAGGAACGCTGGGTATTCTAATTCCTCCTTCGATCACGATGATCATCTACGCCACGTTCACCGAAACCTCTATCGCCAAGCTCTTCGCCGCTGGTCTATTTCCCGGTATCTTGTTGGCAGCTTGTTATAGCGTCTTCATCATCGCTCGAACGCTGAAGAATCCAGCGCTCGCCCCGCGCGATACGACGACCTATGGCGCAATGGACTATGCGAAGTCGTTATTCGACATTTTGCCTTTTCTCGCCCTTATCATCTGTGTGCTGGGGAGTATTTATGGCGGCATCGCGACCCCTACTGAAGCGGGAGCCGTTGGCGTGGTGGGCGCTATGGTGATTGCAGCGGTCTACAGGCGGCTGAATATTGCCATGCTACGCAGTGCGGTTGCTCGAACGTTGAAGATGAGTGGGAACGTGCTTTTCATCGTCTTCATTTCCATGTTGTTCGCCTACGCCACCACGTTGTCCGGCGTTGGCGACCAGTTGGTAGAGTGGGTATCCCAGGCAGGCATTTCCCAGTTCCAACTATTGATAATGTTGATGTTGGCCTTTGCCATTTTGGGCTGCTTTATGGAAGGGCTGGGCATGATCGCCATTATCGTGCCGATCATCTTCCCAGTACTCATGGCGATGGGTGTTGATCCTATCTGGTTTGGTGTCTTCGTCGTCGTATTAATCGAGCTCGGCCAGCTCACGCCGCCGCTTGGTGTCATCCTCTTCGTAGTCTCGGGGTCGAGTCCCGATCTCAAGGTCGAGGATGTGGTAATGGGAACGCTACCGTTTTTCCTCATCATACTGGCGTTCTTGTTGATGCTGATCGTGTTCCCCGAGATTGTTTTGTGGTTTCCCTCGCTGATTCAGTGACCGATGGAGTCGTTTAATGGCATTTCCACATCCGGATCCCGTATTGATTGAAGCGGACGTATTCACCGAGCTGCCGGCACATCTACGCAAGCAAAATCAGTCATCGTATTGGGCTGACAAGAATCGACGAGGCGCCAAGGTGGACAGTTTCATCGAGGGGCCCTCCTTCGACCTTCAGGGAAATCTGTGGTTTGTCGATATTCCGTTCGGACGTATCTTCCGCGCGGACCCGCAAGGCCGAGTCGAACAAGTGGCGGAGTACGATGGCCAGCCCAATGGACTCAAAATCGATGCTGAGGGGCGCATTTTTATCGCCGATTTTCAAAACGGGATCGTCCAGTTGGACCCGAAAACCGGTGAAGTATCGAGCGTTCTCAAGGATGCCGATACCGAAGGGTTCAAGGGATGTAACGACTTGTTTTTCGGCCCTGACGGTGCGCTGTATTTCACCGATCAAGGCCAGACGGGTCTTCAGGATCCCTCTGGCCGTGTCTATCGCTGGCATCCCCAGACCAAGAAGTTGGAGTGTTTGATTGATAAGGTGCCCAGCCCGAACGGATTGGTACTTGATAAGGAAGGTCGTACGCTCATGGTCGCCGTGACGCGAGCCAATGCGGTATGGCGGTTGCCCATTACCGAGAGTGGCAGGGTCATCAAGGCCGGTCTGTTCCTGCAGTTTTCGGGTGGCCGGGCAGGTCCCGACGGCCTGGCGCTGACGCGAGACGGCGGTGTCGTTGTGTGTCAGACCGGCATGGGCCTCGTATGGATACACGATGCGCTGGGAGTGCCCATCGCCGTAGTCAAGTCGCCGAGGGGGTTGGGGACCACTAACTGTGCCTTTGGTGGGCCCGACGGACGTACGCTCTTCATAACAGAGTCTGACAGTGGCTCCATTCTGCGTGCCGAGCTGCCCGTAGCGGGTCATCCCATGGCCTCGGGCTGGGGCGCCTCATCAATGTCGTCGGTTGCTGTCAATCGTCGGCAGGAGTGAGCGTGGTATGGCTTACGAAACAGATCTACCCTGGCGTCGCCGCCCCAAGGTAGTTACGCCTAATGGGCTTCCCCGCGAAAGCTGGCTTGCACAGGCTAATGAAGCACCACTGCTGCCAGAGCTTGAAATCGTCGATGCGCACCATCACCTGTGGGATCGTCAAGGATTTCGCTACTTACTAGAGGAGTTCGCCGAAGACATCGGCCAGAGCGGACACAACGTAGTGTCTTCGGTGTACGTGCAGTGCCGCACCATGTACTACGCCGATGGGCCGATGCACTTTCGACCGCTCGGGGAAGTAGAGTTCATCCGGGGTATAGCCGCTCAAGCGCGCAGCGGATTTTACGGCAAGACGCGTGTTGCCCAGGGTATCGTTGGATGTGCCGATCTCTTGCAAGGGAGTGAAGTTGCCCCGGTACTAGAGGCGATGGAAGAGGTAGGTGGTGGATACTTCAAAGGCGTACGTTTACCCGTCGCTTCGCACCCGGACCCTGCCGTTCGCTCCAACCCCGTTCCCGCACCTGCAGGATTACTTATAGAGCCGCGTTTCATAGCGGGGGCTCGCGAACTAGCGCGTCGTGGGCTCTCGCTAGACGTGTGGGTCTATCAGACTCAGCTTGCTGACGTCGAGTCACTGGCTCGGCAGCTGCCCGAGCTACAGATCGTTCTCAACCATGCTGGAGGCCCGCTGGGTGTTGGCCCTTTCGAAGGACGCTTTCCAGAGGGGCGTGAGATTTGGCAAACCAATATGGAGCGGCTCGCACAGCATGCCAATGTCGCCGTCAAACTTGGCGGTTTTGGGATGCCCATCATGGGCTTTGGATTCGAGCGCGGTGAGCAGGCGCCTACATCAATGCAGGTCGCTGACCTCATTGCCCCTTATGTTTTGCACTGCATCGCTCTCTTTGGTACGCGGCGTTGCATGTTCGAAAGTAATTTCCCGGTCGATAAGGGGGGGCTTGGATACGACGTCCTTTGGAATGCCTTTAAACGTATTGCTTGGCCATTGAGTGACGCGCAACGCGCCGACCTATTCAGTGATACGGCACGCAGAATTTACCGGATACCCCGGTAAATAACGATAATAATGAGGTAAATCAATGAACACGCTTATACGCTCTGTCACATACTCCGTCATCATTGCATCGGGGGCGCTATCCATGTCCTCGGTATTGGCTGCTGATTACCCAAGTAAGACCATCAACATGGTCGTGGGGTATGCGCCTGGTGGTGGCACTGATGTCATGGCGCGCACTATCGCTTCCTATCTAGAGAAGTACCTGGATGGCAGTGCCTCTGTGGTCGTACGCAATCGCCCTGGGGCTGGAGGGCAAATTGGCTTTAGCGAAGTAGCCTCCGCGCGTGCAGACGGCTACACGTTAGGTACTATGAATTTACCCGCTGCGCTGGCTGTCACCTATGACCGTAACGCTGACTACGATGCTGAAAGTTTCACGTGGCTTGCGAACTTCGTGGCGGATCCGAATACGCTGGTCGTACCCGTGGACTCCGAGTTCGAGAGCTTGCAAGACGTTATCGATGCTGCCGGCGAGGGTGGCAGCCGACTAACGGTTGGGCTTTCTGCATTAGGGGGCAACGATCATTTCGCAGCCACTATGTTTGCCAATGCCAGCGATATCGAACTCAATGAAGTGCCTTTCAACGGTGCCTCATTGGCGCGTAGTGCCATCATGGGCGGCCATGTGGATATGGGCACGATGGCCTATAGTCAAACGGTCGGATTCGAAGACGAGCTTAGAGTGTTGGCTGTCTTTGCCGATGAACGTATCGAGCAGGCGTCTGATGTACCCACGGTGAAGGAATTAGGATTTGATGTCGAAATGGGATCTTTTCGCGGTATCGTGGCACCGTCGGGGCTGCCTGATGATGTCCGTGAGGTCTTGATGGCGGCATTGGCCCAGGTTGCCGAAGACCCTGAGTTCTTGGCAGTTATGGAGCGTCAGGGCAGTCCGGTTCAATTCGCTGAGGGAGACGCCTATGAAGCGCTTGCCCAGAGCCAAGATCAGATAGCCCAACATATTTGGGAAACCACACCCTGGAAGTAGCTCTGACGGGACGACTCCGGTCAGCTTCCTAATTGCTCGAAGGTAGATAGGCCATGCTCTTGACACTGAACGACTATCGCTCTGCTGCCAGAAAGCGTCTGCCTCGGCCGCTTTACGGCTACGTGGCGGGGGCATCGGAGACTGGTGCCGCCGAAGAAGACAACGAGGCGGTGTTCCGCGAAATCCGGCTGGTGCCCAAGGTACTGCGCGGCGTAGAAGGACGAACGAGCCAGCAAACCCTTCTGGGCCAGACCTGGTCGGCTCCGTTCGGTATCGCTCCGATGGGGATCGCAGCCTTGATGGCCCTGGACGGCGATCGCGAAATGGCCCGAGCCGGTGCCGATGCTACCATTCCCTACGTGTTGAGTGGTTCGTCCCTCACTCCGATGGAACAGGTAATCGAGGCCAACCCTGAGGCTTGGTTTCAGGCTTACCTGCCTGGCGAAGTGGCGCGTATCGAGGCATTGATCACCCGTGTTCGGCTGGCGGGCTTCAAGACCCTAGTGTTGACGGCGGATACCGCAGTGCTGGCCAATCGGGAGAATAACGTGCGCGCGGGATTCTCTACGCCGTTGAGAATGACACCCCGTATGCTGCTGGATTTCGGCCGTTGCCCGCGCTGGGTGTTCGGCTGTTTCGCCCGTACGTTGCTGCGCTCTGGCGTACCTCATTTCGAGAACTCATACGCCGAACGCGGTGCGCCGATCGTCTCGAAAAACGCCGTGAGGGACTTTGGTCGAAAGGACCATCTTAACTGGGAGCATGTCGATCTGATCCGGCATCTTTGGCCGGGCAAGCTCGTATTGAAGGGATTGTTGGCGGCGCAGGATGTTGCTCTGGCGCGGGAGCACGGCTGTGACGGCGTTATTCTATCCAACCATGGCGGTCGCCAGCTAGACTTCGCTATTGCCGGGGTCAGGGCCTTGGCCGACGCGCGCAAGGTCGCCGGTGACATGGCTTTGATGGTGGATGGGGGCATTCGACGTGGCACGGATGTCATTAAGGCGCTGGCCATGGGGGCGGACTTCGTTTTCGTAGGCCGCCCGCTTCTGTTCGCGGCTAGTATCGGTGGCCGTCAGAGTGTAACTGAGGCGATAAATATCCTGCGCCTAGAAGTGCATCGCGACCTGGGCCTTCTGGGCTTGAACGGCCTCGAGGAGGTGGACAAAAGCATTCTCTGCACCACTGCAGAGCACTGCTGACCCATCGGTTTTCTTATCGGTTTCCTCCATGCCTTTCTCTATACAGTACGGCTGCGTCACTATAAATGCCGTCTGCTCGAGCTCATTTACGGCTCGCCTACCTATATACCTTAGTCTCAAAGCTCGTTTTTCAGAGCGTTTGCTCCGCCGCCTGGATACTTTTGCTGTTGCCGATAAACGCAGCAACTGCGGGGCTTTCCACGGCACACGAACTTTTTTTGACTTTGGTTAAGATGATCTAATTAAAAAAATGAGAATATTTATCTTTAATTCAGTTTTTCTATAGACTTTACTGGCCATCAAGAAATCTATCGCTTCTGAGAAAAACTGAAAGAGGATAATAACAGTGCACGCAAAGATGACCTCCAAGATGGCAGCTTTCCTGCTCTCAGGTTTGATGGTGACGCCAGCACTCGCCGACTTCCCCGAAAAACGCATCGAGATAGTCGTGGGTTACGCGGCCGGTGGTGGTACTGATGTATTGGCTCGTACGATCGCACCCTATCTCGAGGAGTATCTGGGCAACAACGCATCGGTCGTTATCAAGAACATGCCTG
The DNA here is from genome assembly GCF_024790395.1 of Halomonas dongshanensis. Lineage (GTDB taxonomy): Bacteria > Pseudomonadota > Gammaproteobacteria > Pseudomonadales > Halomonadaceae > Vreelandella > Vreelandella dongshanensis. The sequence continues at coordinate 351,855 of NZ_JAJISC010000004.1, read as the reverse complement.
GAGCCAGTGGCCAGATCGGCGTCACTGAGGTGGCGCAAGCTGCGCCTGATGGCTACACCATCGGCACCTATAATTTGCCTGGCATGATGGCGCGTACGCTTGATCGTGAAGCCGCCTTTGATGCCGATAGCTTCACTTACCTAGCCAACGTCGTCGACGATCCCAATGTCATCGTCACGCCTAAAAGCAGCGCCATCGATACCATGGACAAACTTGTGGATGCTGCGCGAGAAGGTGCCGTGACCGTCAGTATGTCCAGCCTAGGTGGCGACGATCACTTCTTTTTGATGAACGTTGCCGATGTGACGGGTGGAGAGTATACCCCCGTACCTTTTTCGGGCTCGGCTCCTGCACGTAGTGCGCTGATGGGCGGTCATGTGACGATGGGGATCGTCAATATCTCCGAGGTGATCAACTTCCGCGACGAACTCAACGTCCTGGGCATTGCGACTCAAGAACGCTCGCCGCTGGCTGACGACGTACCTACCTTTGCTGAGCAAGGGTATGAACTCTATAACAGCGCCTTACGTGGGTTCGTTGCACCTGCTGGCTTACCCGACGAAGTCGAGGCGGCACTAATCTCTGCTTTTCAGCAAACCTACGATGATCCCGAATTTCAGGATGTCATGCTGCGTACGGGCAACCCCATCGAGCTTGCTGTGGGTGAAGACTTCCGCAGGCTCAACGATGAGCAGTTGGAACTCGCAGAGCGCGTATGGGAAATCTCTCCTTGGAAGTAAGTCACGCACGCTCTATACGGCTAGCGTTTCGCTCATAGCAATATAGCGCTAGCCGCAATCCTTAAAGATAACAAGCGGAGCACGCGATTAAGGGTGCTCTCTACACAGCATGCCAGCAATACAGGAATCATGATGACGAACATCGATAACGAACGTGATGAACGTGATGCCAGCACATCCCAATCGTCGTCTATCACCTCCCCCTCAAGAGGAGAGAGTGGAGAGACGTCTTTAAAGGCGATGACGCCCCCACTCTGGTCACATCCTGATCTAGTTGCTGGCGTGCTGATCATTGTCGCGTCAGCACTATTGCTCACGCGCACGTCCTCCATGCCTTTCATGACCGCTCTTTTGCCCGTCACGATGCTGGGGGCATTGATCGTACTTGCAGCGCTGATGGTGCTGCGTGCTCTGGTGGGGGGCAAGGGCAATCGTAAATTGGCGCCTCGCTTCCCGGTATTCAGCGATGCAAAAGCCTTCTGGTGCATCATCCTGGCTATTTCGCTGTACATGGCAGGTGTCGCGACTATCGGTTTTTACACTTCGACTGCCATTATGCTGCCCGTGGTCGCCTGGCTATTTGGCTACCGGGATCTTAAGCGATTATTACTGGCCGATATCATCTTTACCGGTGGCTTGGCAGTAGTTTTCGTCGTTCTAATGGGGCAGGAGTTGCCTGCCGAATTTTTCGTGCGCTAAGGGGAGTCTTATGTACGCAAGTTTGATCGATGCACTTCCCGAAGTGCTGTCATGGATGAATCTGGCGGCGGTAGTCGTCGGTGTCATCGCGGGTATTTGTGTGGGCGCGTTGCCTGGGCTCAGTGCCACGATGGCCATCTCGGTATTGATCCCATTCACCTTTGGCATGGACCCGTTGGTAGCGCTTGGCATGATGGCGGGTATTTACAATGGCGCCATGTACGGTGGCTCCATTCCTGCGATTTTGCTGCGAATACCCGGGACGCCAGCGGCAGTCGCGACCAGTTTTGATGGCTACCCAATGGCTCAGCAAGGAAAAGGAGGATATGCCCTGCAAGTGGCGGTCGTCTCTTCGGCCATAGGCGGGGTAGCCTCTGCTCTGGTGCTGATGCTACTGGCTCCTCCTCTAGCCAAGGTGACCTTACTGTTTGGACCTGCCGAGATTTTCTGGGTTGCCGTTTTTGGTATGTCGGCCATCGTATTCCTTCTGGGTGGCGACATCTTGAAAGGGCTGATCAGTGCCTGCTTCGGTATTTTCGTTTCGCTCGTCGGAGCAGATACGATTACGGGCTACGATCGCTATACTTTTGGCCATCTAGAACTACTCGATGGCATCAACATCGTTGTTCTATTGGTAGGGCTCTATGCACTGCCACCTGCTATTGCGCTTTTGGAGGAGAAGAAAGAGCTCGATACCTCCAATGCAGGAAAGCTCAATACCGTCAGTATTTGGAAAGCCATTCCGGGTATGTTGCAATATTGGAAAACGTGGTTGCGCTCATCGGTGATCGGTGTCTTTATCGGTATTCTGCCCGGAGCAGGTGGCTCGATGGCGGCTTTTTTGAGCTATAACGAAGCCAAGCGCGCCTCTCGCCATCCAGAGCGTTGGGGGGAAGGGGAGCCCGAGGGAGTCGCGGCAGCGGAAACCTCTAATAATGCAGACACTGCGTCTGCGCTCATTCCCGCATTGACTCTGGGTATCCCAGGAACGGCAGTAGCCGCCGTCATGTTAGGAGGGCTACTCATTCACGGTTTGCAGCCAGGTCCCATGCTGTTTCGTGATAATCCCGATATCGTGTTTGGCTTTATGTGGCAGTTTTTATTTGCCGCCATCTTATTGATCGCACTTGGCGGGTCGTTTGCCACCAATAGCTTTGCGCAGGTGCTGCGATTGCCGCGCCCTTTGCTTGGCGCCATCATCATCGCGTTGGTATTCGTTGGCGTGTATTCGATCAACGGAAGGATGTTCGATGTCTACCTGATGCTCGGCTTTGGTTTCATCGGCTATTTCATGGATAAGCTGAAATTTCCGCTTCCCCCCGTCGTTCTTGGCCTCATTTTGGGTGGTTTTGCCGAGCAGAACTTACGCTTGGCGCTGCGGATCGGGGGAGGCGACGTCATGGCTTTGGCAGCCAGCAATACGGCCAAAGTCATCATCGTATTAACCCTCTTCATTATCCTAACGCCGATCATTTCGCGCCTGCTACGAATGCGTAAGGCGCGTAACGCGTAACGCTAATCAAATGTCAGACACCAACGCCTCGTTCATACCGGGTGTTGGTTTCTTGGTGTAATGAAAACTGCAGCGTACAAAATAGCACTAGAGCATTACCAGCAAACCAAGAACATCGTGATTAGCTACGATATCAATCCGATGGGATTTTTCTAAAGCGCAGTGGGGCTGCCAGCTGTCAGAACGGAACAACCCGGCCAATGGCCGGGTTGTTGTTTAAAACGACTAGGTCAATCACGTTCAACGCTTACTGAGTCGTGACCGCATCGTCGCTTTCGGCGTGATCGCCGCTTTGCTGACCGCGTTCGCCACGGTGCTGGCCGCGCTGGTTGCCGTGTTCACTACGGCGCTCGTCGCGCACTTCGCGCATGGCATCTTTTACTGCCTGCTGCTCCTGCTCGGTCAGAATCTCGCCGACGCGGGCTTCATGCTCATCGTGAAGCGCTTTCATCGCGTCGAAAAACTCGGCGTTGGCCTCTTCGAGCGCTGCCTGCTTCTCTGCGTCGAGTTCAGCGCGCTGGTAGACTTCCTGGCGTTGCTCCTGCATGCGCTCGCGCACCTGCTCACGGTTCTGGCCGTCGTGCGGGTTTGCCTGGGCGCTCACGGCCACTGGTACCAGAGCGGCTGCCAATAGCGCTGGGGCGAACATCTTACGAAAAGATAGCGTCATGGTTTCTCTCCTTGATTCGATTGTCGAATGCGACATCTGCAGTATCGAGCGGTGCGGTGTAAAGTCGTTGCAGAAAGTGTGCAACAATCGTGATCTTCTTTTGGGCGCGCTGCGTCCAAGGAATTTACCTTTAAATACAAGGAGGTATGGGTGCGCGTCTTTCAAACGATTCGCCGCTCGCTGGGCACGGGCGGTCTGGCGTTGTTACTGGGTGGCTGCGGCGCGACGCATCTGGCAACCAACGGCGAGCCCGCTGCGGCGCAGATGCCGCTGACGCCGTCAGTCGATTCAACGCCAATCGAGGCCGAGCGCTACGCCCCGGCGGGGTGGCCCGAGCCACTCACCGCGCGCGTGCGCCTGCCAGATACCTCAAGCGATGGTCTGCGTCCGGCCGCACTGATCGTCCACGGCGGTGGCTGGCGCGGGCGAAGCCCTGACGATATGGAGAACATCGCGCGCAAGCTCGCCGGGCAAGGCTATGTGACGGTCAATATCGAATACCGCTTCGCACCACGCTACCGCTTTCCCGCCCAGCTTTATGATCTGCAGCAGGCGATGCGCTGGATGCATGACAACGCCGAACGCTTTCGTATCGACACCGACCGCATCGTCGGGGTGGGCTACTCTTCCGGGGCGCATCTAATCGCCCTTCTCGCGTTAGCGAGTCAAGAGGGCCCGCTCGCCGAGCCCTATGGCGGCGAACACACCCGTCTCGCCGCCGCGGCGGTGGGTGGTCTCCCAAGCGATCTATTGAAGTTCGACGATGGCCCTCTGGTCATCAACCTGCTCGGCGGCACCCGCGACGAGGTACCAAATGCCTATGTGCAGGCCTCGCCGATTCGCCATATCACGCCCAACGCGCCGCCCTTTTTCATCTTCCACGGCAACCGCGATCAGTTGGTACCAGTGGACCACGCTCGTGATTTCTACCAGGCGCTCGCCGATCAAGGCACCCCCGCCAAGCTCTACCTGCAACATGGGCGAGGGCATATCACGAGCTTTTTACTGCGCGGTGGGACGATGAAGGCGGCAATGGCGTTTCTCAATCGCGAGGTCGGTATGAATGAGTAAGCGTTAGCCCTCCGGCTGATACTTGTAGCCCACGCCGTACACCGAGCGGATGATCTCCTGCTCCGGCAAGGCTTCGGTGATCTTCTTGCGTAGCTTCTTGATGTGGCTGTCGACGGTGCGCTCGGAGACGATGCGGTTGTCGCGGTACATGTGATCCATCAACTGCTCGCGGCTGAAGATACGCCCAGGGGCCTGCATCATTACCTTGAGAAGCTGGAATTCGACCGCCGTGAGGCCTAGGTCCTGTCCTTGAGCGACGGCTTGCCAGCCAGCTTCGTTGAGGGTGAGCGGGGCAGGCGGTGTAGGGGGGCTGTCGTTTACGGCGGCTTGGCTTCGGCGCATGACGGCCTTGACCCGGGCGACGACTTCGCGAGGGCTGAAGGGCTTGCAGATGTAGTCATCGGCGCCCAGTTCCAGGCCGAGTAGGCGATCGACCTCTTCGACCTTGGCCGTGACCATGATGATGGCAATCGACGGCCAACGGGCGCGAATCTCGCGGCACAGCGTCAGGCCATCGGTGCCGGGCAGCATGATATCCAGCAGCGCTAGGGCGGGCGTATGGGTCTCGAGCCAGGGCAGTACCTGATTGCCATGACCGAGGGTGGTAACGTCGTAGCCGTGGCTCTGCAGGTAGTCCGCCATTAGCCGGGCGATCTTGGGCTCGTCCTCGACGATGAGTAAAGACGTAGACGACATGGTGGCACGGCTCCTCGGTGAGTGCGGATCAGCTCAAAAGTGGCAAGCGCAGCGTCCAGCGCAGCCCGCCAAGGGGCGCGCGCGAGGCTTCCATCTGGCCGCCGTGGGCGCTGACCAGGGCGCTGGCGATCGATAGCCCCAAGCCGCTGCCGCCGCTGGCGCGGCTGCGCGAGCCTTCGACGCGATAGAGACGCTCGGTCAGGCGGGCAAGCTCGGCATCGGGCACTCCTGGCGCGCTATCTTCCCAGACGATGACGGCGGCGTCACGCTCAATGCCGAGCGCAACGCTCAACGTGCCAGGAGCGCTGGTGTAAGCAATGGTGTTATCCAGCAGGTTGTTCCACAACTGGCGCAGGCGTTGGGCATCGCCGCGAATCATCACCCCTGGTGCCAGCGCGGTGTGTAGCTCAATCCCGCTCTCAGTGAGCCAGCGGCGCCCATCCTCCAGGCGCCCGGCGAGGCTTTCGCTGAGATCGAGCGGAGCGAGGTGAATGTCCAGCACGCCTGCATCGCTTTGCGAGAGCAGGCGCAGATCGGCCACCAAGCGTTCGAGTTGCTCGACCTCTTGGGCCAGCGAGCCGAGGTTCTCCTGGTTGAGGGGACGAATGCCGTCCTGCATGGCCTCGATTTCACCGCGTAGCACTGCCAGCGGCGTGCGCAGCTCGTGAGCGGTATCGGACACCCAGCGCGCCCGCGCCGCGCGGTTGGCGTCAAGCGTTGCCGCCAGCACGTTGAAGTCGCGGGCAAGGCTTGCCAACTCGTCGCGGCCACGTTCGGAGAGGCGGGTTGTATAGTGGCCCTCGGTCAAGCGCTGAGTGGCGCTCGCCAGCGCCCGCGTGCGCCGCCCCAGCCACCATGACAAGCCCCCCGCAAGCAACAGCGAGGCGATCACCAGCGACACGACGATGATCATTAGGTTGCGCTGCTGCTGTTCGAGAAAGCCGTTTTCCATCCGCTCCATGATTCGCTGCGGCGGGCGAAAGCCCAGCTCGCCGATGACCTCGCCGCTGGCGCTGGCGCTGGTCATAGGGAGCCAGTCCCAGTCGCCCGTCTGGGCGTGACGCCCGCGCGGCGGCACGATGAGGCGTCCATCCATGTCGCGCAGAGTAAAGTCTTCGGCTTCACCCCAGGGCGAGGAGCGGTCGTGACGCTCTTGCCCCAACTCGTAGCGCACGATGAAGGGCCACCGCTCCGGCGCGCGTTCGAGCCACGACCAGCTCTGTTGGGCTTCCCAGCGGGGCACCAGGCGCTCGGCCAGCAGCTCGGCGCGGCGTTCCTGCGCTTGATGCAAGTAGTCGAGAAAGCCCCGGTCGATACTGAACGAGACAGCAAGAAACACCGCCGCCGAGATCGCCACGTTGACGCTCAAGATGATGGCGAAGAGCTTGAACCCCAGGCGTGAAAGCCGCCATTGACGCTGCATCGACCACCTCATGGTTTACTGCTCTCAGGAGAGGCGGGCTGGGGGCTATTCAACCGCTCGCGTAGCTCTTCGAGCCCCAAGTAGAGGCAGGGCACGAGCACCAGGAGGATAGCGGTGGCAAAGAGCATGCCGAAACCCAGCGAAATCGCCATGGGAATCATGAAGCGTGCCTGGCGCGAGGTTTCCAGAATCATCGGCGCCAGCCCCAGGAAGGTCGTCAGCGTCGTCATCATGATGGGGCGAAGGCGTCGGGTGGCGGCCGCGACGATGGCCTCCCGTGCGCCCATGCCCTCGCGGCGCCGACGATTGGCGTAGTCGATAAGCACCAGGGCGTCGTTGATGACCACTCCCGAGAGCGCCAGCATGCCCAGCAGGCTGATGATCGAGAGGCCAAACCCCATGACCATATGGCCGACCACGGCGCCGACCACGCCGAAGGGAATGGCCGCCAGCACCAAAAGCGGCTGCCAGTAGCTGCGAAAGGGAATCGCCAGAAGCACGTAGAGGGCTGCCAGCATCACCCACATGGCGGTGCGCAGGGTGGCTAGGTTATCGGCGGTGTCCTGCTGGCGTCCGCCCATGCTGATCTCGAGCCCCGGCCAGGCGGCTTGGATCGACGGAAAGACCTGCTCTTGCAGCGTCGACAGCGTCTGGTTGATGGCCTGATCGCTTTCGGAGTCGGCGGTGACGGTGATTACCCGGCGGCCGTCGATACGCTGCAAGCTGCTCGAGGCCTGGCTCAGGGTAATGTCGGCCACCCGTGCGAGCGGCACGCTCAAGCCATCCGGCGTGCGTACCGGCAGGCGATAGAGCTCGTTGAGGCTCGAACGGTTCTCGGGCGGCAGGCGCACTTCGACGCTGATTTCGCTGCGCCCGACGAACTGCTCGACCGCTGTCGCGCCCTGTAAGGGGCCACGTAGCGCCTGGGCCAGATCGCTACCGGTGAGCCCCAGGGCGCGGCCCTCGGCCGACAGGCGCATTTCTAGCTGAGGCTTGCCGTCGCCCAGGCCGCTATCGATGTCGGTCAGGCCATACTCGGCAAGGTCGGTCGCCAGGCGCTCGGCCGCGGCTTCCAGCACCTGGGTATTGGGGTGCGAAAGGCGCAGGCTCAGCGCTGCGCCGCTGCCCGGGCCGCCGAAGTCGGATTCGAAACGCACCGACTGGGCGCCGACCAAGTCCCCCGTGAGATCGCGCCACTCACGGGCAATGCGCGAGGGCGGCCAGGCATCGAGGCTGTCGCTATCGATGTCCAGGCGCACCTCCAGGCTTTCGCCGTCCAGGCGGCTGCGCGAGCCGCTGAAGTTCAGCGTGGGTTCGCGCTCGCTCAGCGCATCGGCGGCGTCCAACAGCTGCTGGCTGAGTTCGCGGCTAACGCTGATGTTGGTGCCGATGGGCAGCGTGACGCTGGCCTGCACCTGGTCGGATTCGACCCGCGGCATCAACGAGAACCCCAGCCGCCCGCTCATGGCCCAGGCGAGTGCAATGAGCAGTAGCGCAACGCCCAACGATATGGTCAGAAAGCGCTGATCCAGCGTGCGCTGTAAAAACGGCTCGAAGCGCTGGTAGGTGAAAGCGTGCAGGCTTTTTTGACAGCGCTGGCGCACGGCTTCCAACGGGCGCTGCCACGCGGGCGTTTGGCGCGGCTTACGGCTGTGCGCCAGATGCGCGGGCAAGATGAATAGCGCTTCGAGCCAGGAGATCAAGAACACCGTCACCACCACGATGGGCACGGGGGCGAAAATCATCCCCAGAAAACCGGGTAGGTAGATGAGCGGCAAAAAGGCGACGACGTTGGAGAGGATCGCAAAGGTCAGCGGTGTGGCGATCTCGCGTGCCCCGCGCACCGCCGCATCGCGCAGCGAATACCCCTGTTCGCGGTAGCTATAGATGTTTTCGCCCACCATGATGGCGTCGTCGACGACGATCCCTAAGGCAATGATGAAGGCGAACATCGACATCATGTTGAGCGATACGCCGATCCAGGGCAGAAACAGCATGGCGCCGAGAAAAGCGGTGGGAATGCCCAGCGTGACCCAGAACGCCAGCCGCGCCTCCAGAAACAGCGCCATCAGCACCATGACCAGCGCCAGGCCCATCCAGGCGTTTTGTAGCAGCAGGCTCAGGCGCGCCTCGTAGACCACTGAGCTATCGCGCGACACATCGAGGCTCACGCCGTCGGGGAGGCCGTCGCGCAGGTTGTCGAGATCGCCATAGACCGCTTCGGAAATGCTCGTGGGCGTTTGGTTGCCGACCTGGTACACCTCGACGGTGAGACCACGCTGGCCGTTGTAGAACACTTCACGGTCGGTTTCGGCAAAGCCCTCGACCACCCGCGCGATATCGCCCAGGCGTACCGGCGTGCCTTGGGCACTGTTGATGATGGGCAGGTCGGCGAATTCGGCCACGCTGTTGCGGCGGCCTTGATAGCGAATCAGCCACTCGCCTTCTTGCGTGGTCAACTGACCGCTCGAGAGATCGAGCGCCTCCTCGGCGATGCGCGAGGATAGGGTGCGGTGATCGATGCCGAAGCGCTCGATGGCCTCTTCGTCGAGCAACACCTGAATTTCGCGGTCGCGGTTGCCCGAAAGCTCGGCGCGGGAAATACCCGGAACCGCTTGAAGCTCGGCACGTACGTCTTCGGCGGCGTCGTGAAGTACGTCGAGCCCGACGTTACCGTAGACCTGCAAGCTGAAGACGCTGCGGGTACCGCCTGCCAGGGTAAAACGGGGCGGGTCGGCGGCGCTTGGCAAAATGGTGATGGCGTTGACCGCCTGCTGGATGTCCTGATAGGCGCGCATGACGTCGACGCCATCGACCAAGGTGGCGTAAATCTGGGCGCTGCCTTCGCTGGCGCTAGCGGTTAGCTCGTCGATGCCCTCGACGTTGGCCAGCGCCCCCTCGACGGGCAGCAGCATGCTCTGTTCGACGTCTTCCGGCGTGGCGCCGGGGTAGGCAATCGAGATCTGTACGATCTCGGTTTCGAACTCAGGAAACACCTCTTTCTTGATCGCCATTGACGCCATGAAACCGCCAACGATCAACAGCACCATCATCAGATTCGGCGCAACTCCATGGTCGATCATCCACGCCAGCGGACCGCGTTTGCTCATAGCTGCTCTCCCGTTGGCGGTGTCGGCTGCGTGGGCGGTTGCTGAGTAGGCGTCTCGACGGGCAGTTGAGCGGGCGTCTGACCGCGCTGGCGCACGCGTACCTGCTGGCCTTCACGCGGCTGGGCAAGCCCCGACACCACTACGCGCTGCCCGGCATCGAGCCCTGCAGAAATTAAGGCGTCGTCTTCGCCGCGATAGGCGATGGTGACGCTGCTGCGCTGCAGGCGATCTTCGTCGTCGAGCCACCAGACGATGTCGCCGGGACGCAGCGCCGCCGAGGGCAGAGAGATGAAGTCGTTTTGCGCCTCCGGCATGAACGCCACACGCACCACGTCGCCAAGGCGAAGAGCTGGGCCTTCGGCGCTCAGGGCCAGCGGGTCTTCTACCTCGATCAATAGCTGAGCCTGGAGGCCGTTCTCCTCCAGGTTGGGCAACAGCGACAGCAAACGGCCCTGGCGCTGCTCGCCCTCGAGCCAGCCACGGCTGGTCACGATGACGTCATCGCCGGGCGTCAGCCAACTGAGCCAATCGCCCGGTAGAGAAGCGCGAATCCAGAAACGGTCGATGCCGACCAGCTGTAGCACCTCAGTGCCCTGGCTCAATAGGCTGCCCGCGCCGACCAGGCGCGCCTGCACCATGGCGGGCCAGGGAGCGGTGAGCGTGGCGCGCTCAAGGTTGAGGGCGGCCTGGTCGCGGGCCACCCGCGCCTGAGTAACGCCTGCCTGTGCCTGGCGCAGCTGCGGCTCGCGCAGTACCAAGGCGCGGCGCTCGGCCGGTAGCTCCTGACCAAAGCGCTGGTACTCGCTGCGCGCGCGCTGCTGCTCGGCCTGCTCCAGCGCTAGCGCCGCTTCGGCGTTAGCCAACTGCGCCTGGGCATCTTCGAGGGCGAGCTGGAGGTCGGCCTGGTCGATGTAGGCCAAAGGCTCATCGGCCTCGATGACGTGCCCCGGCACCGCATCTGCGGCAAAACGCTCCAGCTGCCCGCCGACGCGGCTGGCGAGATTCGCTTGCTGGGCGGCCTCGACGCGGCCGAAACCGTAGAGGCTCGGCGCCAGCGAACCCTGGGTCGTGGTGATGACATCGACCACCGGCGGCGGCGTAGGCAGCACCGGGCGCCGCTCGATACGCGGCGGCTGAGTGAGAATCCACCACGCCAGCGCCAGCCCGCCGAACAGCACCGCGAGGCCAAGCAGCAAGCCGAGACGAATCCGGCCAGCCTGCATGGCGCCTGCAACGGTGGCTTCAGCAGGTGAAGCGCCATCTTTAGAAGGCGACGCTTGAGAGCAAGGCGCTTGAGGGCAGGGCTCCTGCGAGGTAGATAAGGAAGAGCGAGGCAGTGTCATACGTGGGGCATATCCGTTTGATGGCGCGTCGATTCCGCAGAGATCGGTATGATGCTAGCATCTCACTACGGACGCGCAGCGATTGGGAACGCATTGTGCAATGAATGTGCAACCTCGCCCGCTCGCGGATCACGCAGTGAGCGAACGCGAGCAGGGCGGTGAACGGGCAAATGGGTTTACACAAGGTGAGTACGACAAAAAACAGCGCAACGCGCGACAAGCTGATCGACACCGGGGCTCGCCTGTTCGGCCAGCAGGGCTATAACGCGACCGGCATCAATGCGGTGCTAAACGGCTGCGGTGTGCCCAAGGGCTCTTTCTATCACTACTTCGCCAGCAAAGAGCTCTTTGGCTTGGCGGTGATCGAATGCTTTGCCGCCCACTACGAAAAGAACATGATTGCCCAGCTCGACGACACCACGCGCCCACCGTTGGAGCGCCTTGAGTGCTACTTTGCCGCCGGGCGCGCCGATATGCAGAAGTGCGATCATACCCAGGGCTGTTTGATTGGCAACCTTGGCCAGGAGCTTTCCGGCCAGAGTGACAGCTTCCGCGATGCCCTGGACGATGTCTTCAAACGCTGGGAAGGACACTTCGTCACCTGTTTGGCTGCCGCTCGCGACAGCGGCGATATCGCAGACGATCTCGATCTCGACGATCTGGCAAGCTTCATTCTCGCGGGCTGGCAGGGCGCCATGCTGCGCGCCAAGACGCTGAAATCGGTCAGGCCCATGGAGCAGTTCGAACGGCTTTTGTTTCAGCGCGTACTGGCGTCGCCTTAAGGGGGTAAAAGCTGGATAATGGCGGCCATGCGCCTTTGGCCGCCACATTCATCTATACCCGGACGCCGTTCATGGAAATCAAGGTCAACTACCTCGACAACCTTCGCCTCGAGGCGAAGTTCGACGACTTCACGGTCATCTCCGATCAGCCGATTCGCTACAAAGGCGACGGCTCTGCTCCCGGCCCCTTCGACTACTTCCTGGCGTCCTCCGCCATGTGCGCGGCCTACTTCGTCAAGGTGTACTGCAACGCGCGGGACATCCCCACTGAGAACATCCGGCTCTCCCAGAACAACATCGTCGACCCGGAAGATCGCTATAAGCAGATCTTCAAGATTCAGGTCGAGCTGCCCGAGGACATCTCAGAGAAGGATCGCCAGGGCATCCTGCGCTCCATCGACCGCTGCACGGTGAAGAAGGTCGTGCAGACGGGCCCGGAGTTTCAGATCGAGGTGGTCGAAAACATCGATGAGGATGCCCAGGCGCTGCTGATGGGCGCGCCTACGGGTAGCCAAACGTTTATCGAAGGCAAGGATGCGCCGCTGGAGCAGACCATCGCCAACATGAGCGCGATACTGGCCGGGCTCGGCATGAAGATCGAGATCGCCTCCTGGCGCAACATCGTGCCCCACGTGTGGTCGCTGCACATTCGCGACGCCGCCTCACCCATGTGCTTCACCAACGGTAAGGGCGCGACCAAAGAGAGCGCGCTCTGCTCGGCGCTGGGCGAGTTCATCGAGCGTCTTTCCTGCAACTTCTTCTATAACGATCAGTTCTTCGGCGAAGCGATCGGCGCCGCCGAGTTCGTCCACTACCCCAACGAAAAGTGGTTTCAGCCGGGGCCCAATGACGAGCTGCCCGAAGAGATCCTCGACGAGCACTGCCTCTCCCTCTACAACCCGGAGGGCGAACTCAAGGGCTCGCACCTTTTCGACACCAACTCAGGACGCCCCGATCGCGGTATCGTCTCGCTGCCGTTCGTGCGTCAACGTGATGGTGAGACGGTCTACTTCCCGTCGAATCTGATCGAGAACCTCTTTTTGAGCAATGGCATGAGCGCGGGCAATACGCTGGTAGAAGCCCAGGTGCAGTGCCTTTCCGAGATATTCGAGCGCGCGGTGAAGCGCGAGATTCTCGAGCAGGAGCTCACGCTTCCGGACGTGCCTCTGGAGGTGCTGGCGCAGTATCCCAACATCCAGGAAGGCATTGCCGCGCTCGAAGCCCAGGGCTTTCCGGTGCTGGTCAAGGACGCGTCTCTCGGCGGGCAGTTCCCGGTGATGTGCGTGACCCTAATGAACCCGCGCACCGGTGGTGTTTTTGCCTCCTTCGGCGCCCACCCGAGCTTTGAGGTGGCGCTTGAGCGCAGCCTGACTGAACTGCTACAGGGGCGTAGCTTTGAGGGCTTGAACGATCTGCCGCTGCCGACCTTCAACTCGCAAACCGTCTCCGAGCCCAATAACTTCGTCGAGCACTTCATCGACTCCGTGGGCGTGGTGTCTTGGCGCTTCTTTAGCGCCACACCTGACTTCGACTTCGTCGAGTGGGATTTCTCCGGCAGCAACGAGGAGGAGGTCGAGACCCTGATGGGCATCTTCGAGGAGCTCGACGCCGAGGTCTACATGGCGGTTCACGAGGATCTCGGTGCGCCGGTGTGCCGCATTCTGGTGCCGGGCTACTCCGAGGTCTACCCGATCGAGGATCTGGTGTGGGACAACACCAACAAGGCCCTCGACTACCGCGAGGAGATCCTCAATCTGCACCGGCTTGACGACGAGCAGCTGCTCGATTTGGTCGAACGCCTGGACGACAGTCAGATGGACGACCATACCGATATCATCACCTTGATCGGTATCGAGTTCGACGAGAACACTGTTTGGGGGCAGTTGACCATTCTCGAACTCAAGCTGTTGATCGATTTGGCGCTCGGTCGGCTCGAAGAGGCGCTGGAGCGCGTCGAGATATTCCTGCAGTACAACGACAACACCGTCGAGCGCGGACTCTTCTATCGTGCGGTCAACGCGGTGTTGGAGATCGCCCTGGACGACGATCTCGAACTCGACGACTATTTGACCAACTTCACCCGTATGTTCGGGGAGACGACCATGGCCGCGGTGGTGGGCTCCGTCGAGGGCACGGTACGTTTTCACGGCCTCACGCCGACGAGCCTTGGGCTCGAAGGGCTGGAGCGTCATCAGCGCCTGATCGAAAGCTATACGAAACTCCACGCCGCCCGTGCTGCCAAGGCGGGACTCGCTTGACCCATTCGGACGCAAACGACATGACACCAACGCTATTTCGCACCTCACTGATCGCCACTGCGCTGGCCTTCGCTCCCTACGCGCTGGCGCAAAGCTCCGAAGAGAGTCAGCGCGACGTGCGCAAGCTCTACAGCGGCCGCATGATGCCCGACGAGCAGGTCGAGCTCTCGCGCCATATCGACCGGCTCTTTCCGACCCGCACGGTCGAGGCGGCGGCCGAGCCGCATCAGTTTGGCCAGCGCGACGCCTCGCTCGAGGATTTTTCGCTGACTCACGACGGCGTCACCTACGACATTTATGACTTCATGGCGCTCAATCGCGTCAGCGGACTCATCGCGGTGCACGCAAACGACGTGGTGTTCGAGCAGTACGCGCTGGGTAACACCCCAGAGACGCCTTGGATGTCGATGTCGATCGCCAAGTCGATCTCATCGACGCTAATAGGTGCGGCGCTCAACGATGGCTATATCGATAGCCTCGATGACCCGGTCACCCGCTACGTGCCTGCGCTGACGGGCAGCGTCTACGATGACGTCACCGTCGAGCAGATTCTGCGTATGGCCTCCGGCGTGGCCTGGGACGAGACCTACGAAGACCCTAACTCCCAGCGTCGCCAGATGCTCGAGATCCAGCTCGACCAGCGCCCCGGTGCGCTGCTCGACTTCATGGGCGGGCTTGAGCGCGCCGCCGAGCCGGGCACGGTATGGAACTACAGCACCGGCGAAACCCAGCTTTTGTCGGCCATCGTCAACGGTGCGGTGGGCAAGAGCGCTTCTGAGTACCTCTCGGAGAAGATCTGGTCGGGCTATGGCATGGCGCACGATGCCCAGTGGTGGCTCGACAGCGAAGAGGGCCAGGAGATTGGCGGCAGCGGTCTGCTCGTGACGCTCAGGGACTACGCGCGTTTTGGTCAATTCGCGCTCGATGAGTACCATGCGCCCAACGTGCTGCCCGAAGGCTGGATGCAGGAGGCGGGCCGCCCCCACGAGATTGGCGGTGAGGAGGTCGAGTACGGCTACTCCTGGTGGCCCGAGGGCGATGGCGCTTTCTCGGCGGTAGGCATCTTCGGTCAGTGGGTGTTCATCGACCCCGTCAACGATATGGTCATTGCCATGACCGGCGCCCAGCCCAAAGCCGAAGCCTTCGAAATCGTCCCGGTCACCCAGTTCTTCCACGCCCTGAGCGATCATCTGGCCGCTCAGGCGCAGTGAGATCACGACAAGCTAAATAGAGAACGAGGAGGCCGCCGATGTTGATTAAGGAGCAGTGCTTGGAGGGGCGCCATGTGGCGCTCGAACACCTGCATGCAGGCCATATCGAGCCGCTCGAACGCGCCGTCGAAGAGGGGCAGGCGTGGAAGCTCTGGTACGCAAACGTGCCTAAGCCTGCCGACATGGCCGCCTACGTAGAGCGTGCCATGGAGGCGGCCAAGACGGGTGATGTGGCCTACGCCGTACGCCATAAGGCCAGCGGCGACATCGTCGGCACCACGCGGTTCTATCAGGTAGATGCTCCCAACCGCCGGGCGCTTCTCGGCTACACCTGGTACGCTCAAAGCGTACGCCGCACGGCAGTGAACACCGAGTGTAAGTTGCTGATGCTCTCGAACCTGTTCGAAGCCTCCCACGCCGTCGCCTGCGAGTTACGTACTCACTTCTTCAATCATGCCTCACGAGCTGCCATCGAACGTCTGGGCGCCAAGCAGGACGGCATTTTACGCTCTCACATGATCCTACCCGACGGCTCGCTGCGCGACACCGTGGTCTACTCGATCATCGCCTCCGAATGGCCTGCGGTGCGTATGAACTTGCAGAGCAAGCTGGCGTAGTTTGGAGACCTATGGCAGTAGCGTGCCAATAGTGTGGCGGCGCAGTTCTCGTTGAGAGCTGGTCACATCACGCTCGCGCCCAGCACGTTTTTAAAGTGCGAGAGCGCCCAGGCGTGGCTGTTTGGGTCGCAGCTTGCCACGGCGTTCTGGTGAACGACGATCCGAAAGCCCTTGTTGTAGGCATCCACGGCAGTGTGCAGTACGCAGATATCGGTGCATTCACCCGCCAGATGCACTCAGCTAATGGCTAGGAAAAAGCGAAGCCGCGCATTCACGAAAAGCGCGGAGAATGGAAGATTCATCCGAGCGTCGCCACGCAAGAGCGACTTGTACCGGAGGTGGGGCATTCTCTATTTCCAGACAGCTGACTTCCGGCATGTTCAAGTTACGTGCAACGCTTGGAACAATCGAAATACCCATGTTGGCACTGATTAACCCCATGACCGTATGAATTTGTGTTGCCTGTTGCGCCACGCGAGGAACGAATCCGGCTCTCTCGCACATGGCAATAATACGGGAGTAAAACAGCGGGCTCATATGTTGTGAAAAGAGAATGAATCTTTCCTCCTTCAACTTTTCAAGTGCGACAATGCCATGTTCTGCCAAAGGGTGGCTGGCCGGGACGGCTAGAATGAACGTTTCATCGCAAAGGGTATGCGTTTGCAAACGAATATCAGAAATGGGCGGGCGTAAAATACCCACGTCCAGTTTCTCGGCTTGTAATCCTGCGATTTGATCGGCAATGGTCATTTCCGACAGATCCAATTCCACCTCGGGGTAGCGATCTCTAAAAAGGCGCAACACCTTGGGCGTGATACCGTAAGTCGAAGAGTGAATGAAGCCTACCGATAAAAGCCCCGCCTCTCCTGCGTTGACACGTTTCACTTCGCTTGCCGCGTAATGTATATCAGCAATAATTTGGCAGGCGCGCGTATAAAAGTGCCGCCCGGCCGAGGTAAGTATCACTTTCCGCTGGGTGCGTTCCAACAGTACCACTCCGAGTTTTTCTTCCAACTGTTTGATCTGACGGGTCAATGCGGGCTGAGCGATATGCAATCGCAGAGCGGCGCGGCCAAAGTGCAGCTCTTCGGCAACGCAGATGAAGGATTTGAGTAGCCGGGTTTCGATCATGAGTATTGATGCCTATAGAGCATTAATAACAAGCAAATAAGATATTGGATGAATCAAAGTAACGCCAGCTAGCCTTGAAAAACGATAACAAGACAGGATAAAACAGTGGCTCTAGGATTCAGAGTACTCAAGGGACACCAGCGCAGCGATCAGTCGTTGGTCGAGGCTTTCTCAAAGATACCGACCGCGATCATCAGCGATAATCTCAATCGCATGGTTGCTGCTGGACCGCGAATCAAGCCTTTGCACACAGGGGGTGGTTTGGCCGGTACTGCCGTCACGGTCAAGACACGCCCAGGCGACAATCTAATGATCCACAAGGCTGCCGATATCGCGGAGCCAGGAGATGTTTTGGTCGTTGATGGTGGTGAGGATTTGACCAACGCCCTCATCGGGGAATTGATCGTGACTCATGCCCGCTCCCGCGGTGTCGTGGGGTTTGTCATCAATGGTGCCGCACGTGATATCGACGTTATCGGTACCGATGTATTTCCGGTTTATGCCGGAGGCATCAGCCATCGCGGCCCTTATAAAGATGGCCCCGGTGAAGTTAACGTACCGATAGCATTGGATGGCATGATCATCGAGCCCGGTGACATCGTTATCGGCGATCTCGATGGCGTCGTCTCTATCCCCCGGCTGCAGGCCGATACGGTTCTAAAGGCTTGTCTGCAACAGGTAGAGAAGGAAACCGGTATTCTTCAAGCCATTCATGGGGAGGGGTGGGATCGGCGCTGGGTAGACGAAATACTCAAGGCAAAAGGATGTGAAGGTGTTTAAATCTCTTCACTTATAAGAATAGTTGTAAATGCACGCGCGAATATTCAATAACAATTATTTCGGAGCGAACAGTGAATATAAAAACCGGATTGATACTGGTCTTTGGACTTGCCACTACGTTGGGTACGGCGTCTGTGCAGGCAGATTGGGAGCCGCAAAAACCTATTCAAATCATGGTCGGCTTTGCCCCCGGCGGTGGAACGGACCAAACGGCGCGCTTGATCGCTTCAGCCGCTCAAGAGTTATTTCCCGTACCGCTGAACGTGGTCAATCGGCCAGGGGCGTCGGGAACGCTGGCCGCTGAGCTGGTCGCCAATGCCGAGCCGGATGGTTATACCCTGCTGGTCGCGGGAGGAAGCGAGAGCACCTCGGTCCCCAATCACATGGAAACTGGTTATAGACTCGATGATTTTCGCGGCGTGGTGCGAGTCAATCGCGAGCATATGGTGATCGTCAGTAACGCCGGGGGAGAGCTCGATAGTATCGATGCCGTTGTGGATTACGCAAAAGATCATCCAGGAGAACTGGTTTACGCCTCTTCCGGTCCTGCAGGAATTTTACACTCGGCCTTTTTGGTGTTTGAACAGCAGGCCGGCATCAACATGAAGCACGTGCCTTACCAGGGCGGTTCTCCCTCACTTTCGGCGCTATTGGGCAACCATGTGGATTTAGCCATTATCACGCCGGGGGATGCGGCTTCTCAGGTCGAGGCCGGAAATGTAAATGCCTTGGCCACCACATCTGATACTGCCGAGCAGTTGCCTGATGTGCCTTCGCTCACCGAGCTGGGCTATAACGTTAATCTGGAAAACATGAAAGGCCTCGTCGTACCCGCTGACACGCCTGATGAAGTGGTTGCGTACCTTGAAGCCCGCTTCACTCAAGCGATGGAGTCGGACGCGTTCAAAACCCTGGCCGAGCGCGGCAATATCACACCGGGCTATTTATCAGGCGAGGCGTTTCATCAGTCGATGACCGATATGTCGTCCTCTATTCGTAATGCGCTGAACAGCAACGAAAGAGCAGGTAGTAACGAGCAGGTGAATTAAATGGACAAGGCGCGTCTTCTCGGTGCTTGCTTCTTCGTGGCGTCTATTCTGTTTTTACTAGTGCTGGTACCTCAAATCGATGCCAACCGTGCAAGCGGTGTAAGTGGCCTCTCTTTTTATTCGGTCGGGCCCTCGGCACTGCCCTATTTTTCTGGCGCTTTGGTGCTGTTGTTCAGCTTCGCCGTGATGGTCAGTCCAGAGACGGTTAAACAAACGTCTCTGGACGAAGAAGACAGCGAGATAACGGATGTGGCGGAGCAAAGCGCGAGTACCTGGCGGGGGGGGCTCTTTGCCGTACTCATGTTCATTTACTCGATGAGCATGTTTACCCTGGGGTTTCAGCTGGCTTCAATCGCCTTTTTAGCCGTGGTCTTTGCTATCTACCGGCCAGGTTCCTGGAAGATAGCGCTGGCCGTGACATTGCTCGTGCCGTTCAGTGTAGACCTATTGCTACGCGAAGCTTTTCGCATTCCCTTGCCCTCCGGAATACTGTTTTAGGGTGGTTCCGGTAAAGCACTTGTGAGGTCATCATGGATCCCATGCTGCAGGCTTTTTATGGCCTTGTAGAGCCCATCACGTTTTTAACTCTACTGCTCTCCGTCATCATCGGCCTTATCATCGGTGCGATACCCGGTCTATCGGTCAATATTGCTGTCGCTTTGGCCGTGCCTTTGACCATTTTCATGCCGACCAGCCAAGCGCTAGTGACATTGATCGGTTTGTACGGTGCGGGTGTTTTCGGTGGTTCCATCTCGGCCATTCTCCTCAATGCTCCCGGCACGCCTGCCTCGGCAGCCACTATTTTCGATGGTTTCCCATTGGCCAACCAGGGACTTGCTACCAAGGCACTGCGCATCGCGCTGGTGGCCTCGGTCTTCGGTGCGGTGTTTAGCATCATCGTGCTAATGCTGCTGGCGCCTCAATTGGCCAATTTTGCCCTTCGCTTTGGCCCTATTGAGATCGCATCGTTGCTTTTTTTCACTTTTCTTATCATCGGTGTTTTGTCCGGTGGGTCGATGTTGAAGGGCCTGCTCTCTGCCTCCATCGGTATGGTGCTAGCCATGGTAGGGTCCGATCCAATGCTCGGTACACCGCGTTTCACGTTTGGCTCTATCTCGTTGATGGATGGGTTGACCTATGTGCCGCTGTTGGTCGGGCTTTTTGCGCTTGCCGAAATTATCGATGAAGGTACGCGTGGTTTTTCACGTTTGAAGCAAAAGATCGATTTACGCCGAGAAGATACCAAGGCGAATCATGTTTCATTGGTTGATTTACGGCATATAAGTTTTCCTATGCTAAGGGCATCGTCGATCGGTTCCAGTATTGGCATATTGCCGGGCATTGGTGCGACGATCGCCTCCTTCATTGCTTATGCAGACGTGAAACGCTCCAGCCGTGATACCAGCAAGTTCGGTAAGGGGGATATACGCGGCGTCGCCGCCTCGGAAAGTGCTAACAATGCGGTCGTAGGCGCGACGTTTGTTCCTACGTTAGCGTTGGGGATCCCCGGTGACGCGGTCACCGCAATTTTACTGGGGGCCTTGATTCTTCAAGGTGTAACGCCCGGGCCACTGATTTTCGTCAACTCCCCCGACATCGTTTACACCATTTATTTTGCGCTACTTGCCTCGACACTACTGATGGCCGTCTTTGGCTATTTCGCGGTACGCCCGCTTTCTAAAACGCTGCACATACCCAAAGTCTACCTCATGCCCTGCGTCGCGCTCATCTGTGTGGCAGGTAGCTATGTCGCGCGTAACAACATCATCGATGTATATGTCATGTTGGGTGCCGGCGTGCTGGGTTTCGTATTTAACCGTACGGCCGTGCCTGTTGCCCCCTTGCTGATCACTTTCATCATCACTCCCCCTTTCGAGCAAGCGCTACGCCAAGCGCTGACACGTTCGGAAGGCTCCTTCATACCTTTCTTGACCAATCCCGTCTCATTGACGCTCTTGGTAGCCGCTGTGTTGCTGTTGGCACTGTCCTTTCGTCGCGAACGGCGCGAGCGTCATTCAACCCCTTCTAAAAACAAGCGAGGAATCGATAAATGAACAAGGCAGTCGGCTTTATCGGCCTGGGCGTCATGGGTGCAGGTATGGCACGGAATATCATCGAAGCGGGTATTCCCTTAACGATAACCACCTCGTCTGACGCAAAAGCGGATCAATTTCGTCAACTCGGTGCCAGTGTCGTCGCAACGCCTCGTGAGGTAGCGGCTCGCGCGAAACTGATCGTCACCTGTGTCCCGGACGCCGCTTCTTTACGTGCGATTATCGCAGGACCCGAAGGTATTGCCACCACGCGATGGCAGGACGGGCTGCTGCTCGACTGTAGCACCATAGCACCTTTCGAAGCCGAGGAAATGGCCGAACGGCTCGAGGCGGTGGGCGGTCAACTGATGGATGCGCCCGTCAGCGGCGGACGAAAAGGGGCTGAAAGCGGCACACTGACCATCATGTGCGGCGGGGAAGCGAGTTTGATCGAGCGAGCACGCCATATTCTCGAGGCGATGGGTAAGAATATCCACCATGTCGGCCCACTCGGTGCAGGTCAGGCCGTAAAAGCCTGCAATCAGCTAATGGTGGCCATCAATTTGATGGGGGTATGCGAAGCCATTGCCTTGGCTCGCTCGGCTGGGGTGGATCCCAAATTGATGCAGCAAGTGCTATCGACCGGCGCCGCTCGCAGTGGCGTTCTGGAAGCGCACGGACAGCGCTACATCGATCATCAGCTCGAGGGCGGTTTTCGTTCGGATTTAATGAAAAAGGATCTTGGTATTGCCGCTGCCGTAGGCGCTCATTATCAGCGCACCCAGCCGGCCACAGCACTGGCGCATCAGCTCATGCAGGTCTCATGCAATGCGGGGTTCGCTCATCTCGATAGCGCGGCTCTAGGACTGCTTTATGACAAGCTCAATGGTTCTGGTTCAAGGAGTGACAGCGAATGACCGATACTTTTTCAGTGACACGGTTACGGGCGTTCTCGACGCGTGTTTTCCAGGCCGTCGGCTTGAACCTGCAGGACGCAGAGACGGTGACGGACGTGCTCATTCACGCGGACCTTCGTGGTCATGCCTCACACGGTCTGACGCGTATCCCGATCTATGCCGAGCGGATCCACGCCGGGGTCGTCAACGCGCATCCCGATATTCAGGTACATCGGCCTTCACCGGCGTTTCTCATGGTCGATGCCGATAACGCTCCGGGCCCCGTGGCCAGCTTGGCGGCCGTTGAGGCAGCCATCGAGACGGCCAAAAAGCAGGGCGTGTGTGCCTGCGTAGTCGCCCATAGCAATCATAACGGCCCCGGTTCTTATTACGCCGAAAAAGCCATTGAGGCGAACTGTATTTTCATCGGCATGACCAATGCGCCGCCTTCCATGGCGGTATTCGGTGGGCGAGAAGCCGTGATTGGAACCAACCCTTTTACGTTTGGCTCGCCCGTCCAAAACGCACCCGCTTTAGTGCTCGATATGGCGACCTCCGTGGTGGCGCGAGGCAAGATCGTTGAAAGCGCCAAGCGTAAGGAGTCTATCCCCGACGGTTGGGCGCTGGATCGTGAAGGCAAACCCACAACGGATGCCCAAGCCGCTGAACAAGGTGTCGTACTGCCCTTTGGTGGCCCCAAGGGGTCTGCGATGGCGATTATGGGTGAGACGCTATGTGGCGTGCTGGCGGGTGGGCGTTTTGCCGGTTCGATGGGGAATCTCTACAGCGATTTTGAAAGGCCCCAAGATATCGGACATTTCTTTTTGATTATCGATACTTCGCGCACTCACTTGGACTCGGACTATGCCAAGCGCGTGTCTCAACTGCGCGATGAGCTGAAAACGAGTGCCCCGGCAGACGGGGTCTCGCAAATCAAAATGCCCGGTGAAGTCGAGTACGAGCGTTCGATACACGCAAGCGAGCGTGGCATCCTACTACCGCCCAATGTCGTCACTGACCTCGATGACATTGCTCAACGTTTGAATGTGCCGAATCTGAGTGATTTTATCGATGAGCCTATAAGATAATCGCTAAATAAAGTAGCCGATGGCTGAACGTCAAGCAGAGCGGCATGAGGCTACGTTAAATGATCGCGCCTGATCACTGGTTGGCCGACGTCTCAAGGCTAGAGCGAGCGTCCCGGATCAGATCACGCGCGCCCC
The DNA here is from genome assembly GCF_024790395.1 of Halomonas dongshanensis. GTDB lineage: Bacteria > Pseudomonadota > Gammaproteobacteria > Pseudomonadales > Halomonadaceae > Vreelandella > Vreelandella dongshanensis. The sequence goes on along the minus strand of NZ_JAJISC010000004.1, from coordinate 328,610 downwards.
CAGTACGTTCTCGAAGTGCGAAAGCGCCCAGGCGTGGCCGTTTGGGTCGAAGCTTGCCACGGCGTTCTGGTGAACGACGATCCGAAAGCCCTTGTTGTAGGCATCCACGGCGGTGTGCAGGACGCAGATGTCGGTGCAGACGCCTGCTAGATGAATCTCGGTGATGCCACGCTCGCGTAGCCTGGTTTCGAGGTCGGTGCCGTGAAAGGCGCTGTAGCGACTTTTATCCAGGGTGTGGACATTGGGCGCGCTCTGAATGGCGTGGTGATAAGGTTCGAACTCGCCATAAAGCGCCCGCCCTGGGGTGTGCTCGATATTGTGGGGCGGGAAGAGTGCGGTTTCCGGGTGGTAGGGGTCGTTCGAGGTGTGTCGATCAATGGCAAACACGACGAAATCACCGGCATCAAAAAACGCCTTGGTCAGTGCCAGCAGCGCATCATGGATGTTCTGCCCCGGCTCGCCGCAGGTCAGACTGCCGCTGTCGGCGACGAAGTCGTTCGTGTAGTCGATATTGATCAGTGCTTTCATGCGTTACCCCGGGCTCGCGTCGTCGTGGTTGGCACAAAGTATCTAAAGCGAGAGAAAGAAAAGAATCAAGGGTGGCGATAACAACGAAAGAACGAACCCGCTCACCACGGCGATGGGCACGCAGGCAACGCCACCGTGTTGTTGGATCACCGGCAGGGTGAAGTCCATCGAGGTGGCGCCGCCATAGCCGATGGCCAGCGCCGCGTGGCGGTGGATCACCAGCGGAATCAAGACGAAGGCGAGAAGCTCGCGGGCGAGATCGTTGAAAAACGCCACCCCTCCAAGCAAGGGGCCGAGCTGATCGCCGATTAGAATTGCTGAGAGTGAATACCAGCCAAAGCCTGCGGCCATGGCGAGTCCTTCGTTCCAGGGCAGGCCCATGAAAGGAGCGGCAACCAGCCCGGCGAGCAGAGAGCTTGCCGCCAGCGTCAAAGCAATGACCAAACCCAAGCGATTGAGCAGAATTTGGCGTAACGCCATGCCGGAGTTACGCAGCTGACAGCCAATCAGTGCAAGCAGCGCGTAAAGAATCCATTCGGCGATCGTATCGGCGGCGTCGAACAGAACGGCTCCCGCCCAGGGCTTGGCGATGAGACCCATGCCCACCCCCAACGCGACCACCGCGACGAGCAAAAGCGAGCCACGCATGGCGGCGAGCTTGCTGGTGGGCGCGTTTTCCACCACCGGCGAATGGCCTGCGGTGAACGTGAGGCGACGCGAGAGAAGGCCAAGAGCGGCAAGGTTGAGCACCGCGGTGATGACGAAGAGTAGAAGCGCCTGCCCGCCCAAGCGCGAGAGCTGGGCGGTCAACTGATCGAGACCGGCAAGCCCCAGGCCCATGAAGAAGAGAATCAAGTAGACCGAAAGATTGACGGCGCGGTTGACCCAGGCAAGCAAAGTAGCGGAGCGAAGCGGTACGAGATAGCCCAGTACCAAGGGCAAGAGAACGATCAGTAAACCAGCCAGCATCTTTCAGGGAGCGCTTATTCTAAAGGGTGAGTGTGCGGAGCAGTTCTGGGGCGGTTTTAAAGAGGGTTGCTTTAAAGGCCGTTTTTCACGGCCAATATCAACGACTAGAGGCGCCATTGAACTGCGTCATGGTCAAGCGCGTATCGCGACGGCCATCCTTGACGTATTCGGCCGCCAGTATGAGGCCTGGCCAGTCGGGATGGAAGTCGATGGTCAAATGGCGGTCGGGCTTTTCGGGGTCGAGCAGTACCACCTGATGGGTGGGAAACTCACCGGCGGGCACACTGACGCGCGTAGCGTCAGTGAGGTAGTAGCGAAAATGATCGTCGCGGCCGCGATGGTCGAGGTAATGAAGGTCGCACGGCTCGCTTTCGCTGCACGCTTCGTGCCCGGCACGGCGAGAAAGATCGAAGAGGGCGGTCTGGCGGTCCGGCTCGGTTAGTTGGGATTCACTCAGCTGATAGCCGCTGCCCACGCCCAGCAGTGAGTAGTCACTGCTATAGAGCAGGGCGTGGGAGTCGCCGTCGCCGACCTGGAAGCGGCTGCGCTCTTCACCGCGGGCAATGGCGACCGAAAAGCGCATGTCGCTCATCCAGTGGGCGCCTTCGTTGGCCAAGCGGTGGGTAATGGTGGCGTTGGGCCAGCCGCGCACGTTGAGCCGGTACTGCGCCTCGAAGGGTTGCGGCGACGTCAGCGCCGCATCAGATACTGGCTCGGCGATAGCGAACGCACTATTCAGCGTGAGGGCACCCACGCCCAGAGCGAGCAGGGTGCGGCGTGCCAGGCGCGTGAAGGGCGTCAACAAGGGCTTCTCCTCAGGAGTTTAGTCAGTGCTCACTGTGAGTCGACGGGCGGGGCTTGGTTCCCTTTGGGGCTCAATAGCCCGCCTGAGGATCGACGGTAGTAAGCGCTTCCCCCGCCTCGAAGGCGCGCAGGTAGGCAATGACCTGATCGATGGCATCGTTTAGTGGCGTGGGTGCGGCCATGTGCGGCGTCACCATGACCCGAGGGTGATGCCACAGCGGATGATCGGCGGGCAGTGGCTCTTCGGCGAACACGTCAAGCACGGCACCGCGCAGCCGCCCCTTACCCTCTGGCGCACCTAGCGCATCGAGCAAAGCGGCTTCATCGATTAGGTTGCCGCGCCCTGGGTTGATAATACTCGCGCCCTCGGGCAGCAGCGCCAAGCGCTCGGCGTTGAGCAGATGATGGGTTTCGACGGTATCGGGCAGAATGGTGACCAACGACTGCACGTTCGCCAGCAGGGTACGCAACCCTTCTTCGCCGTGATGGCAGGTGATGCCGTCGATCTGCTTGGGCGAACGGCTCCAACCGTAGACCGGAAAGCCTGCCTCGCGCAGCGTCAGCGCCACGTGGCGCCCAATGGCGCCCAGGCCGAGAACGCCGACTGGCCAATCGGTCTTGTCGACCACATCATGCGGCTGCCAGGCGGCGTTTTGCTGCTGAACGGCATAGCGATCCAGGCTGCGATAGTAGTGCTGGACGCCGTAGAGCACGTAATCGGCCATCAGCTCGCCCATGCCAGCATCGCGTAGCTTGACGATGGGGACGTCGCGGGGAAGCCCTGGTGTCTTGAGCAGATGATCCACCCCGGCCCCCAAGTTGACGATGCCCTTGAGCCGAGTCTGCTCTTGAATCAGTGTCGCTGGAGCTTTCCATACGGCTAGATAGTCGGCGCCTCGGCGCTCCTCTTCAGACGCAGCGCTGGTCAAAATGGTGGCATGGGGAAGGGCGGCGGCGAGCGCTTCTTGCCACTGATCGGCATTGCCGGTGTGTACGACGACTTTCATGGGTGGTGTGTCCTGTCTGCCAACGCGCCTTTAGAGCGCGTTTAGAATGAAAAATTGTGTTTTTATCATGGGTGAGGAGCTCTCCTGACTGCAAGCGCTGTGCATTCGCCTACGCTGAACGAAGACGCTCAGGGTAAAGGGAGTTTGCCATGACCAAGACGGCACCACGTAAGGTGACGCGCCATCGCTGTGGTAAAGGTTTCACCTACAAAACCTCGCGAGGGGCGACGTTCAAGGACGCACGCTGGCGCAAGTGGATAGCTTCACTGGCGATTCCGCCTGCCTGGCAGGAGGTCGAGATCACGCTCGATCGGCGCCACCACATCCATGCCGTAGGCCGCGACGCCGCCGGGCGCAAGCAGTACATCTACAACCCCGAGTGGCGCGAAGAGCGCGAGATAATGAAGTTCGATCGCATCATCGACTTCGCCCAGCGCTTGACCACCATGCGCCGGATTACCGGCCAGCACCTCATTCTCGATGGATTACCGCGTGAAAAAGTGCTCGCCTGCATGGTGCGACTGATCGACAGCGCCTACTTTCGCCCTGGAAGTGAACGCTATCGCCAGGAGAACGACTCCTACGGCCTGACCACGATGCGCTCCAAGCACCTCACCATCGACGGCGACGAGTTGATCTTCGACTATCGGGGCAAGAGCGGTCAGCAGCAGCACCGGGTGGTGGAGGATGCCCGTCTAGCCGCCGTCGTCGCCGAGCTCGACGACATGCCGGGCTATGAAATCTTCAAATACCTCGACGCCGATGGTCACAAGGTGCGGGTGGATAGCGCCGATCTCAACGACTACATCCATGAGGTGATGGGGGAGGCCTTCAGCGCCAAGGATTTTCGCACCTGGGCGGGCACTTCCATCGCCGCGCTGGCGCTCGAAGAGCTAGGCGTGGGTGACGACGATAAAGCAAGTCAGAAGAACGTGCGTCAGGCCATCGAGCGGGTAGCGACTTCACTGGGCAACACGCCAAGCATTGCGAAGGCGAGCTATATCGACCCCCGCGTGGTCGAGAGCTACCTGGATGGCCGAACGCTCGAGCATTTTCGCAAGCTCGTCGAACGCGAGCTGGAAAACGATGAGTGGTTCGGCGCCGACGAGCGCGCGGTATTGAAGCTATTGCAAAGCCGCCTGCGCGACAAAGCCTCTTGACCACAGCCCCTTAACCAAAACCTCTTAACCAAAGGCAACACCGGGCGGCTGCATAAAGGCTTTGACCCGCGCCCGCAGGGTGGTGCTAGTATCGAGCCAAGACGACATTGGCGTGCCGCAGTGGCCAGGTCGATCTTGGCCCGACGCCCTTCGGCGCCGGTTCTTGGTGATCTTTGATGGCGAGTTGCCGATGACTGAGGTTTCCCTGCCTTTCACTCGCGAAGAGTATGCCAACCGCCTGTGGAAGGTGCGTGCCGAGATGGCCGTTCGTGGTATCGACGTATTGATCGTAAGTGACCCCTCCAATATGGCGTGGCTGACCGGCTACGACGGCTGGTCGTTCTACGTGCATCAGTGCGTGCTGGTGGGGCTCGAAGGCGAGCCGGTCTGGTTTGGGCGGCGCATGGACGCCAACGGCGCGCTGCGCACCTGTTGGATTTCGCCCGACAATATCACCTATTACCCCGACTACTACGTCCAAAACCCTGACATGCACCCGATGGACTATCTGGCGCAGTCGATCATGCCCGATCGCGGCTGGCACACTGGGGTCGTGGGTATGGAAATGGACAACTACTACTTCTCCGCCAAGGCCTACCAGAGCCTGTTGCGCGAACTGCCCCACGCCCGCTTCATGGACGCCAACGCCCTAGTCAACTGGTGCCGAGCGATCAAATCCCCCCAGGAAATCAACTACATGCGCACGGCCGCCAAGATCGTCGAAGGCATGCACTCGCGTATTTTGGAGGTGATCGAACCGGGCCTGCCCAAGAGCAAGCTGGTTTCCGAGATCTACCGCGTGGGGATCGAAGGCTTCGTCGATGAAAACGGCCAAGTGTTCGGCGGTGATTATCCCGCCATCGTGCCTATGCTGCCTACCGGTAAGGACGCCGCCGCGCCGCACCTGACCTGGGACGACACTCCTTTTCGTCAAGGCGAAGGGACCTTTTTCGAGATCGCCGGGGTGTTCAAGCGCTACCACGCGCCCATGTCGCGCACGGTGTTTTTGGGGCGCCCGCCGATCGACTTCATTCGCGCCGAATCCGCGCTGCTGGAAGGCATCGAAGGCGGGCTTGCGGTTGCAAAGCCGGGTAACTGCACCGCCGATATTGCCATGGCCTTGGGCGCGGCCATGGATAAGTATGGCTTCGACCGGGGCGGGGCGCGCTGCGGCTACTCCATCGGCCTCTCATACCCGCCGGACTGGGGCGAGCGCACCATGAGTCTGCGCCCCTCGGACGAGACGATTCTACAGCCGGGCATGACCTTCCATTTCATGCCGGGGCTCTGGGTCGAGGACTGGGGGCTCGAGATCACCGAGAGCATTCTGATCACTGAGACGGGCTGCGAGACTCTCGCTAACTTTCCGCGCCAGCTATTCGTCAAATAGCTGCTGATCCATTACCCATGAAGGAGGGACCATGACGCTGCGACCAAGCCCGATCTCCGCCACCGTCGACTTTGACGCCGACGGCGTTCAGCACGGCTTTTTAAAGCTGCCGATCTCCACCGATGTCTCCGCCTGGGGCGCGGTGATGATTCCGATTACCGTGGTGAAAAACGGTGAGGGCCCCACGGCGCTGTTGACCGGCGGCAACCACGGCGACGAGTACGAGGGCATCACGGCGCTGCTAAAACTCGCGAATACGCTCACAGCCGAAGACGTGACCGGCCGGGTGATCATCGTGCCCTGCATGAACACCCCAGCGGTGATGGCGGGTACACGTACCTCGCCGATGGACAAGGGCAACCTCAACCGCAGCTTCCCCGGCGACCCCAACGGCTCCGTTACCGTCCAGATCGCCGACTACTTCACCCGCGTACTGGTACCCATGAGCGACGTGGTGCTCGATCTGCACTCCGGCGGGCGTACGCTGGATATCTTGCCCTTTGCTGCCTCCCACGTGCTCGACGATAAACGCCAGCAGCGCGCCGCGCTGGAGGGTGCCAAAGCCTTTGGTGCGCCCTACGCCATGGTGATGTTCGAGCTCGACGCCGAGAAGCTCTTCGACACCGCCTGCGAGCGCCAGGGCAAGGTGTTCGTGGCCACCGAACTGGGCGGCGGCGGTACCTCGACGCCTTCGAGCATGGCGATTAGCGAGCAGGGCGTACGCAATTTCCTGATCCACTACGGCCTAGTGGCGGGCGAAGTGGTCATGCCTCAGGGCGGCCAGATCTACCTCGACATGCCCGATGCCCGCTGCTACGTGCAGAGCGAACACGTGGGCGTGCTGGAGCTGACCGTGGCGCTGGGCGATGCCGTCACCCAAGGCCAGACGATTGCCTACGTGCACGACATGACCCGCACCGGTAGCCAACCGGTGGCTTACATTGCCGAGCGCGACGGCGTGCTGATGGCGCGCCGCGCCCCGGCGCTGGTCAACATGGGCGATACCATCGCGGTGATCGCCGACGTGGTCGACTCGCTCGATGCCTGAATAAGCATAACTATTTATCGCTGTGGGATGCCATGAAGCTCGACCGTTACGACCTCAAGATCCTCGATATCCTTTCGCGGGATGGGCGGATCACCAAGTCCAAGCTCGCCGAGGCGATCAACCTCTCGGTGAGCCCCTGCTGGGAGCGGGTCAAGCGCCTGGAAAAAGCGGGCGTCATCCAAGGCTATAGCGCGTGTATCGATGCCCAGGTGCTGGTGCCGCGCAATCCTGTTTGGGTGCAGATCGAGCTCAAGGCCCATAACGCCGAAAGCTTTGCCCGCTTCGAAGCGCTGGTACAAACGACCCCCGAGGCCACCGAGTGCGTGGCGGTCGGCGGAGGGGTGGATTATCTGGTCAAGTTCGAAGCGCGCTCGATCGACAGCTACCAGCGGCTGATGGATCGCTGGCTGGTAAGCGATGTCGGTATCGAGCGCTACTTCACCTATATCGTCACAAAGACGGTCAAGTACGCACCGCTGGCGATCGATACCGACGCGCTACTCTAGCCTCGCTAGCGTACGCCGAAAAACCAGCACGCAGAAAAAAACGCACGCCTTTGGCCCAACGACAAAAAAAACCGACGTTCCCGCTGCGTGGTTCAAAAACTCTTCGTCGTCGACTTCCCTTACCCTGAGGGCAGTTCCCACCTATCTATCGCCGGTGGGTGCACTGCCCTAAGAGTGCCCCGAAGGAGGTACCCATGACGACGCTATCGACCACTCTCGCCAAACGGCTTAACGACCCGCGCTTGCTCCGCCAGTATGCCTACGTCAACGGCAAATGGACCCACGGTAGCGAAGGCCGCGAAGAGGCAGTGATCGACCCCGCCACGGGTGAATCGATTGGCCATATTCCCCTGCTCGAAGCCGAGCAGATCAAAGCGGCGGTGGATGCCGCCGAGGCGGCGTTTACTCAGTGGCGCGCGCTGCGTGCCGACGAGCGCTGCGAGCGCTTACTTGCCTGGTACGACCTGATTCAGGCCCATCGCGAAGACCTGGCGCTGGTGATGACGTTAGAGCAGGGCAAGCCGCTGCCCGATGCGCGCGGTGAGGTAGAGTACGGTGCCAGCTTCGTGCGCTGGTTCGCCGAGGAGGGTAAACGCACCTACGGCGAGACCATCCCAAGCCATATTCCCAACGCTGCGCTGGGAACGCTCAAAGAGCCCGTGGGCATTGCTGCACTAATCACGCCGTGGAATTTTCCGCTGGCGATGATCACCCGTAAAGCCGCCGCTGCCCTGGCCGCAGGCTGCCCGGTGATCGTCAAGCCGGCCAATGAAACGCCTTATTCGGCGCTGGCGCTTGCCGAACTCGCCGAGCGTGCGGGCATTCCCGCCGGTATCTTTAACGTCGTGCTGGGCGAGGCCGCCGAAGTCTCGCGGATCCTCTGCGCCGAGCCGCGAGTCAAGGCGCTGTCGTTCACGGGTTCGACCCGCGTCGGTCGGCTGCTGATGGAGCAGTGCGCGGGCACCGTTAAGCGGCTCTCGCTCGAACTTGGCGGTAACGCGCCCTTCATCGTCGGCCCGGATATGGACCCGCGCGAAGCGGCCCTTGCTGCCGTTGCGGCGAAATTTCAAACGGCAGGGCAGGACTGTCTGGCGGCCAACCGGATTTTGGTTCACGTCTCCATTCATGACGCCTTCGTCGAACACTTTGCCGCGCGTATGGCAGCACTCACCGTGGGCAATGGTCTGCACGGCGAGACCGATCTCGGCCCCCTGATTCACCGCCAGGCGGTGGAGAAGGCCGCCGCCATTGTCGATGACGCCATTTCGCGTGGCGCTACCTTAGTGGCCGGCGAGCAGCGCGACGCGCCGGGCGAGAATTTCTTCATGCCGGTCCTGCTGACCGGGGTCACACCGGAGATGAAGGTGTGGCGCGAGGAGAACTTCGCGCCCGTGGCGGGCATTACCGCCTACCACGACGATGACGAGGTCATCGCCATGGCCAACGACACCGAATACGGCTTGGCAGCCTACGTCTATACCTACGACATTCGGCGCATTTGGAAGCTCATGCGCGCGCTCGAGTACGGCATGGTCAGCGTCAACTCGGTCAAGATGACCGGCCCGCCCGTGCCCTTTGGCGGCGTGAAACAGTCCGGCCTTGGCCGCGAAGGCGGTGCCTGCGGCATCGACGAGTACCTGGAAACCAAGTATTACTGCCTCGGCGCCCTGGGCTCCGTATCGGGCAGCTGAGTTTCGCCTTGCATCTTTTTATCGAGTCGCCCGAAGCCGGGCGCCTCTCGCTATCAGAGTGAGAATCTTATGAGCCTGCATCAAGAGCTGATCGAGCGCGATCGCAAAGTGACGTTCCACGCCTCCACCCACCTGCGCGACTTCGCCCACGGCGATGCGCCGGGCCGCGTCATCACCGGCGGCAAGGGCATCCATATCGTCGATAAGGACGGCCGCGAGCTGATGGACGGCTTCGCTGGCCTCTACTGCGTCAACGTTGGCTATGGGCGAACCGAGATCGCCGAGGCGATCTACCAGCAGGCGCTTGAGCTCTCCTACTACCACACCTACGTGGGCCACTCCAACGAGCCGCAGATCGCGCTCTCCGAGCGCATTTTGAAGATCGCGGGCATGAACATGTCCAAGGTCTACTACGGTATGTCGGGGAGTGATGCCAACGAAACCCAGCTCAAACTCGTGCGCTATTACAACAACGTGTTGGGGCGGCCGCAGAAGAAAAAGGTCATCTCGCGCATGCGTGGCTACCACGGCTCGGGCATTGCCTCGGGCTCGCTCACCGGGCTCAAGGCGTTTCACGACCACTTCGATCTGCCCATCGATACCATTCGCCATACTGAGGCGCCGCATTACTACCTGCGCGCGGCCGAGCAGCACGGTATGAGCGAGCGTGAGTTTTCGGCCTTCTGCGCCGAAAAACTCGAAGCGATGATTCTCGAAGAGGGACCGGATACCGTCGCCGCCTTCATCGGCGAGCCCGTTCTGGGCACGGGCGGTATCGTGCCGCCGCCGGAAGGCTACTGGGACGAGATCCAAGCGGTGTTGGAAAAGTACGACGTGCTGCTCATCGCCGACGAAGTAGTGTGTGGCTTTGGCCGCACCGGCTCCGACTTTGGCAGCCACCACTACGGCATGCGACCGGACTTGGTGACCATCGCCAAGGGGCTGACCAGCGCGTATCAGCCGCTGTCGGGCGTTATCGTGGGTGAGAAAGTATGGAAGGTGCTGGAAGAGGGCACCGGTGAGTACGGCCCCATCGGCCACGGCTGGACCTACTCGGGCCACGTGCTAGGCTGCGCGGCGGGTATCGCCAACCTCGACATCATCGAGCGCGAAAACCTGGTGGGCAACGCCGCCGAAACCGGAAGCTACTTCCAAAACCGCCTGAAAGCGACCTTCGAGGGCCATCCGCTACTCGGCGACGTGCGCGGCGTGGGCCTAATGGCCGCACTCGAGTTCTCCCCCGATGCGCGTCAGCGGCGGCACTTCGACCCCGCGCTCAAGGTCGGGCCGCGAGTCGCGATGGCGGCGCTGGAGGAGAACCTGATCGCGCGTGCGATGCCTCAGGGCGACATTCTCGGCTTCGCCCCGCCGCTGGTGATCAACCGTGACGAAGTAGACGACATGATCGCCCGTGCCAAACGCGCCATCGACCGCGTTACCGATGAGCTCGTGCGCTCGGGCGATCTGAAAAAGGGCAACCAAGAGGCCGCCCTGACGCTATAAGCGCGCCGTCCTTCTGCTTGCCCTCAGGCGGGGTCGATGGTCAACAGCAGGCGTTTGTCGCCTGCGGCCATCGGCGGGCTGCGATGCACCAAGCCGCGTGTTTCGCAGCCCTCCCAGCCGCTGCCTTTAATTAACGCCACATCGCCTAGCTGCAAGCGCTGGATGGCGCTGGCATCGGTCAGCGCCTCGGGGCGCCCCGGTATCGGCGCGCCTAAGCCTGCGCGATCGACCGCCGTGTCGGGAAGCCATTCACTGCCAGGGCCAAGATAGGTCGTAAGCAAGCGCACGGGAAGGTTGTCGCAGTGAAAGCGCGGGCACATGGTCTGGTCGAGATGGCGCAGGCGAATGCCGACCGTCTCGGTATCGAACAGGTAGGCGACGGCTTCGGCAAGAGTTTGTACGTCCTCGATCAGCGCATCGGCGGCATCCGGTGAGGGCAGGCGCAAACGCAGATCCTTGTGCATGGTTTCATCTGGCGAGCCGAGCCAGGAGAACTGCCACGCGCGGGTGCACTGAGCCTGAGCGCTCATGACGATATCGGCGGGCAGGGTGCGCGTCATGATGGCAATGGTGATCTCGTCTTCGAAGATGCGGGGCAGCACGCTAATGTCGGCATCGCTGGCCGCGTGATCGATGGCGAGCGAAGCGGGAAGGGCGGATGGCGGCATGAGACTCCTCGACGCAGTAGTGAATGGGAAATGCCAACAGGTGAACGGGCGACGTATCGCAACAGCATAAGTGATATGTTATAACATTTTTAATGAGCGCGTCGGTAACCGGCACGTAGCGATATCTGAACGAGAGGCGAGAACGCGATGGCCCAAGAGAGTTCGGCGACGGAATCCGTGAAGGCAACGGAGTCCCCAAATACCCATTCCGCGAGTATGGAACATAAGAGAGCGGAAAGTGGCAGTGTACACAGTGGCGATGGTCTAAGTAGAGATAGCATCAAAGCGCGCGAAGACGCGCTACTGGCCATGCCGAGCGACGCCTATATGAACGGTGAGCAGCTCCACTTCTTTCGCCAGCGGCTCGAAGCCGAGCGCAGCGACGTCGAAGCGCATCTCCGCGAGGTGAAGGGCGATATCGCCTTTCACGAGCGCGGCAGCGACGAGTCTGATCAAGCCTCCACCGAAGAGGCGCTGCGTTTGGCGCTGCGCCAAGCAGATAGAGAGACGCGCCTTTTGCACAATATCGAGGCCGCCATCAAACGCATCGATAGCGGCGACTACGGCTACTGCGAAGAGACCGGCGAGCCCATCGGCATCGCTCGCTTGCTGTTTCGCCCCACGGCCAAGCTCTGCATCGAGGCCAAGGAGCGCCAAGAGCAGAAAGAACACCACTACCGTAAGGCAAGACGCGAGGTATGAGCGATACGCTAATCCCGGTCAATTTATTGACCGGCTTTCTAGGTAGCGGCAAGACCACGCTGCTCAACCGCTGGGTTCGCCAGCCCTCCATGCGCCACACCCTCGTGGTGATCAACGAGTTCGGTGAGGTCGGGTTGGATCACCGCCTCGTCACCCAAAGCGACGAGCAAGCGGTGGTCGAGATGAGCAGCGGCTGTCTTTGCTGCACGCTGCGAGGGGATTTGAGTCGCACGCTATCCGAGGCGTTGAGCTCGCTTGAGGAAGCTAGCAAGCCGCTGCCCGAGCGCGTCGTGATCGAAACCACGGGCCTTGCCGATCCGGGGCCGCTGCTTCAATTGATGATGACCGACCATTTCCTGGCGCACCGTTTTCGGCTCGATAGCGTCGTCTGCTGCGTCGATAGCGCGGTGGGCGAGGCTACGCTTCAGCGCCACGAAGAGTCACAGCGCCAGGTGGCCCTGGCCGACCGCCTGCTGCTCACCAAGACCGATTTGGCGGATGAAACGCGGGTCTCGCGCTTGGCCAATCAGCTTGCCAAGCTCAACCCGGCCGCGGAGCAGTGGCAGATCGTCGAGGGCAAGGTCGATTCGCAGCTTCTAGTAGGCGCAGGTCTTTATCACGGCAAAACGCAGCGCTACCAGCCTGCGCATTGGCTCAAAGCCGAGCGCTACGTATTCGATGCTCCGCCAAGCGGTGCCGCGCTACTCAACCCTAGCGCGACGGCTAGCGCTCCTACGCTGCATAGCGATATCTCTACTTTCTCCTTTGAGGTGGCAACGCCCATTGCCCCTGAGGCGCTGGAGAACTGGCTGGATCTGCTCATGAGCTTCATGGGTGAAAAAATTCTGCGCATGAAAGCCATCGTCTATTTGAGCGATCGCGACGCGCCGGTAGCGCTGCACGGCGTGCAGCACATCTTCCACCCACCCACGACGCTACCTGCCGAAACCGTCGCCAGCGCCGCGTCGCAGTTCGTGTTCATCACTAAAGGGGTCGAGAAAGAGACTGTAGCCGAGCTGTTTCGATTTTTTAATAGCTAAAAATTATAAAAATTTTTGGGTAATAACCTATTTAAATCCGGCGTTATCATCCCAACTCCTTTATAGTGAAGGCTCGAAACGATAATGCTTCTACACTTTCTACCCATGAAGAGGAGCGCGTAATGTCACTGCGTATCAACGCCACCGTACCCGATTTCGATGCTCAGACCAGCCAAGGGACCATTCGCTTTCACGACTGGATTGGTGATAGCTGGGCGATTTTGTTTTCCCATCCCAAGGACTTCACACCGGTATGCACCACCGAGTTTGGTGCCGTGGCCACGCTTTCCGATGAGTGGAAAAAGCGCGGCACCAAGGTGATCGGGGTCTCCGTCGATGGCGTCGAGGACCACAAGCGCTGGGCAGGCGACATCGCGCAGTACAGCGGCAGCCAAGTCGATTTCCCCATCATCGCCGATGAGGGGCTCGAAGTGTCCAAGCTCTTCGATATGCTGCCCGAAGACGCCTACCTGCCGGATGGACGCACGCCGGCCGATAGCGCCACGGTGCGTTCGGTGTTCATCATCGGCCCGGATAAGAAGCTCAAGCTCTCTATGACCTACCCGATGACTGTAGGACGTAACTTCGCCGAGATCCTGCGCGCGCTGGATGCCCTGCAGGCTACGGTACAGCACGGTATCGCGACTCCCGCCGACTGGACCGTGGGTCAGGATGTGATCATTCCGCCGAGCGTCTCCGACGATGATGCCAAGGCCAAATTCGGCGATTTTGACGCCGTATTGCCTTACCTGCGTAAGACATCGCTAAAATGACCGTCACCCAATGACGCTGTTTATAATCGATGCCTGACCGACGGCCTGCTTTGCGGGCCGTCGTCGTTTGTAAGGCTCAATGGGTGGGCAGTGCCAACTGATCGACGGAGCTCGATACCCCGCGTGCGCCGGTGAGGATCTCGTTGACGATGATTTCGATCTCGCCAACGCTTGCCTGGCTGCTTTTACCCTGGGCCACCACCTCGGCGACGGCTTGGCTCGTGCGCTCGACCAGTTCGCTGTTCTCCTTCAGCACCCGAGTGATCTCATCGACCGCCTCGCTCGACCCGCGCGCCAGTTGGCGTACTTCGTTGGCTACCACGGCAAAGCCGCGCCCTTGCTCCCCGGCCCGGGCAGCCTCGACGGCGGCGTTCAAAGAGAGCAGATTGGTCTGGTTGGCGATCTTGGCAATCGACGCGGTGATGCTGTTGATGGTCTGCGCCTGTTGGTTGAGCGCGGCCATTAGCTTTTGAGCGTTTTCGAGCGTCTGTGCTGCCTGGCGTGACTCTTCGAGCACGCGTTGAAGGTGGGCAAGGCCGTTTTGAGCGATCTGTTCGGTCTGAGTCGAGGTGCTCTGGGCGGTTAGCACCGCCTGCTTGGCTGCCTCGTTCTCCGCCATGGCCTGGGTGATATCGGTGGCAAATTTGACAACCTTGATGACGTTGCCGCGCTCGTCGTATACCGGGTTATAGGTCGCTTCTAGCCATACGCTGTGCCCCAGGGCGTTTACGCGCTCGAACTTACCCTGCTTCAAATGTCCTTGGGCGAGCTCTTGCCAGAAAAGCCCCAACCGATCGTCGAGGTGCTGAGGACAAAACATACGGTGATGTTGGCCAATGATCGATACGTTGCGATAGCCCATGGTGCGCTCGAAATTGGCGTTGGCGTTGAGCACCGTACCGTCGGGTGAGAATTCGATCACCGCCATGGAGCTATCCAGTGCTTTCAGCACGGCGCTCTGGCTTTGCGCTGCCTTATGCTTGAGCGAAATGTCGCTGGCGATTTTAATGATATGTGTAACCCGGTGGCGGCGATTGCTCACGGGAAGGTAGATCGCCTCGAGCCAGAGCTCGCTACCGTCGGCATGCAGGCGGCGGTAGCTGCCCTGCTGCGCCTCACCGCTGGCAAGCGCCAGCCAGAAGCGCCGGTAATCGGGTGCTGCGATCTCTTCGGGAGCGCACAAAATGCTGTGGTGCTGCCCTACGATTTGATCGAGCGAGTAGCCTACTTTGTCGAGAAACAGGGGGCTCGCGTTCTTGATCACGCCTTCGGGCGTGAAGTGGATCGTGGCGGTATGTGCCTGAAGCGCCTGGGGCAGGGCGGCGTGTCGGTTGAACGAAAGCATGGGGGGCCTCAAAAAGGGCAATAGGCGATCTATGGCGTAAACGATAGCAGGAAATGATTTTTCTGTTGAGCTTTTGTACTGCTTTTGTACAAATACTTTTTTGTAAGAATTAAAGGGCGTTTGAAAGGCAGCGGTGGCTTTACAGGTAACCGAATGTAAGGTTTATGGAATTTAGTTTGCGTAATTTATTTTTGCCAGCAAATAAAATCGAACGGTCGTTCCTTTTGGTGCTAAAGCGTCTCATTGTGTTTATCATTGTTGTCAACGCAGAGGCTGGATAGAATGCCGCAAATAGCCTTTAGCGTTATCGGCGTTTGAGCGCCTCCTAAAAATTACTCGCGGATCGAACTCATGTCGTTAGGGAACACTTCCGGTCAACTGGCTGCGCGCCGTAAAGCGCGGCTTTCTCGCGTGCTGACGCTCCTGGCATTGGGCATTGCGCCCGTAACCTCCTGGGCGCAGACAAACGCCGATGCGCAGGCGCTGGATACCGTCACCGTCATGGGCGCCATCCCCACCTACGGCGATACGCCGCCGCCGCCTTACGTCGGCGGCCAAGTCGCCGCCGGTGGCCGGTTGGGTCTGCTGGGTGAAAAGGATGCCATGGACGTCCCCTTTAACGTCATCAGTTACACCAGCGAATTGATCGAGAACCAGCAGTCCCAGACGCTGGGCGATACGCTGCAGAACGACGCTTCGGTATCGGTGGGGCAGGGCTTCGGAATTTACGGTGAAGCGTTCAAGGTGCGCGGTTTTAACCTGACCGGCGACGACGTGGCCTATGGCGGCCTTTACGGTGTACTGCCGCGCCAAATCATCAATAGCGATCTCGCCGAGCGTATCGAGGTATTCAAGGGTGCCAGCGCCTTTACCTCGGGCATTCCCATTGGTGGCAGTGGCGGCATCGGTGGCACCATCAATATCGAGCCCAAGCACGCCGGTGACGAGCCGATGCTCAAGTTCTCAAGCGGCTATCGCTCGGACAGCTACGGCGAAGTAGGGGTGGATGCCAGCCAGCGCTTCGGCGACCAGCAAGAGTGGGGCGCGCGGGTCAGCGCCGTGCGTGGGCGCGGCGATACCGCCATCGACGCCGAAAGCCAGCGCGATACCTCGGTCGTCGTCGGGCTCGACTATCGCGGTGAGCGGGGCCGCGTGCTGTTCGATTTTGGCCATCAAAAGTTCACCCTCGATGGCGGCCGCTCCAGCGTTAGAACCAACGTTGCAACCCGAGTGCCCGCTGTGCCGGATTCCTCCCTAAACTATACGCCTTCTTTTGGTGGTACCGACCTAGAAACCAACTTCGGTATGGTTCGGGGTGAATATGACCTCACCGACGCCTGGACTGCTTTCGCCGCTGTGGGAGGAAATCGCACACTCGAAGGCATCGTATCAGCGACTCCGCGGCTTATCGATGATGTGGGTAATGCCAGTGTCAGTGACTTCGAAACGCGCAATCATATCGATAACTTTGCCAGCCAGGCCGGACTTCGTGGCTATATTGTAACGGGGCCAGTGAGCCATGATGTGACCTTCGGCTACTCGAGTGCCTATCGTAACTTCGATACCGACTGGAGCTCCCTGGCGGCTGGGGCGACCAATATTTACGATCCTGTCGATCTAACACGGCCGGATGGCGTGCCGTTCTACGGAGGCAGCGTAACCCGTACCCGCTCCCAAGGCGTCACCTTGAGCGATACGCTCGGCTTCTGGGACGATCGGGTACTGCTTACCCTGGGAGCACGCTATCAGGAGCTCGAAATCGACGAGCGTCCCAACGCTGGCGGTAGCAATCGCTATGCCGATCGTCGTGTGACGCCTGCCGTGGGGGTGCTCTTCAAGGCCAACCCGAACGTTTCGCTCTACGCTAACTACGTCGAAGCGCTGCAGGATGGCGGTACGGTTAGCGATACGACCGCTACGAACTTTGGCCAGCATCTAGGTATTGCCCACGCCGAGCAGCATGAACTTGGCGCCAAGTTCGATTACGGCCAGCTGGGCGGCGGTATCAGTCTGTTTCAAATCGAGCTCCCGACCGCGAGCGTCATTGACGGCGTTGGCGGCCTCAATAACGAACAGCGCAACCGCGGTATCGAGCTGAGCCTTCACGGTGAGCCGAGCGAAGGTGTGCGCCTTTACAGCAGTGCAGCCTGGATCGATGCCGAGCTGACCAAAACCCAGGATGGCAGCCAAGGCAACGATGCTACCGGTGTGCCCGATTATCGCTTCGTATTCGGCGGCGAGTGGGATACGCCCTTCGTCGAGCGCCTAACGGCCACCGGACGCGTCGTGCACACCGGCTCGCAGTATGCCGACGTCGCCAATAATCTGGAGCTGGATTCCTGGACGCGCCTCGATCTCGGTCTGCGCTACACAACGCCGATCGGCGGTGCCGATTGGGTCTGGCGTGCAGGGATCGACAACGTCACCGACGAAGATTACTGGGCGGGCGCTTCCACGGCCTTTGCTGGTTATCTGATCCAAGGCGAGCCGCGTACCTTCAAACTCTCGGCCACCGTCGAGTTTTAAACCACACGCCACTGCTTGGCTGATCAAACGCGGGCGCTTTTCAAAAGCGCCCGCGTTCTTTGTAGTGTATTTGCTGGTATACTCGCGGCTCGCTTGAATGATGATACCCACTCTAACGACGCTCCCTGCCATGCACGCTTCGACACATTTGAGTCCACCCTAGGTTTTTGCCTTCCCCTCTTCGCGTGACGGCGTTCGTGCGCTGCGTTCGGCTGCGCGCGCGCTTTTCTGTTTTCCGACAGTTTTCTCCATAACGTTATCAACGACACGTTATCAACGACACATTCTGGATCTTGCCATGGCTCTGTTTGATCGACACGAGTGGTTTTCTAATATCAAAGGCGACACCCTTTCGGGGATCGTCGTGGCGCTGGCGCTGATTCCCGAAGCCATCGCGTTCTCCATCATTGCGGGGGTCGACCCTAAGGTCGGGCTTTACGCCTCGTTCTGCATCGCGGTGATCATCGCCTTCGCCGGTGGACGACCGGGTATGATCTCGGCAGCCACGGGGGCCATGGCGCTCTTGATGGTGACGCTGGTGCGCGAGCACGGCCTCGAGTATCTCTTCGCCGCCACGCTCTTGACCGGCGTCGTGCAAATCGCGGTAGGCTACTTGAAGCTTGCCGAGCTGATGCGCTTCGTTTCGCGCTCGGTGGTGACCGGCTTCGTTAACGCGCTGGCGATTCTTATCTTTATGGCCCAGCTACCCGAGCTCACCGGCGTCACCTGGCACGTCTACGCCATGACGGCGGCGGGCCTGGGTATCATCTATCTGTTTCCCTACCTGCCGCTGGTGGGCAAGTCGTTGCCGTCACCTCTGGTGTGCATCGTGGTGCTGACCATCGTCTATCTGGTAAGCGGCATGGAGATTCGCACCGTGGGCGATATGGGCGCGCTGCCAGATACGCTGCCGGTGTTCCTCTGGCCCGACGTCCCTCTCAACCTGGAAACGCTGTCGATCATCCTGCCTTACGCCTTGATGCTGGCGGTGGTGGGGTTGCTCGAGTCGATGATGACGGCGACCATCGTCGACGACATGACCGATACGCCCAGCGACAAGAACCGCGAGTGCAAGGGTCAAGGGCTTGCCAACATTGGCGCGGGCTTAATGGGCGGCATGGCGGGGTGCGCCATGATCGGTCAGTCGGTGATCAACGTGACCTCCGGTGGGCGTGGGCGTCTGTCGACCTTCATTGCGGGCGCGCTTTTGCTGGTCATGGTGGTGTTTCTCTCCGATTGGGTGTCGCAGATTCCCATGGCGGCACTGGTGGCGGTAATGATCATGGTGTCGATCGGTACCTTCGACTGGGGGTCGATCCGCAATCTTAAAAGCCATCCGCTAAGTACCAACGCGGTGATGCTGGCAACCGTAGCGGTGACCGTGGGGACGCATAACCTGGCCCTCGGGGTCTTTGCCGGTGTGCTACTGGCGGCGGTGTTCTTCGCCAACAAGGTGAGTAAGCTCTTGGTGGTCGAGAGCGAACGCGATGAAGCGAGTGGCGTGCGCCGCTATCGGGTGAGCGGACAGATATTCTTCGTCTCTACCCAGCGTTTCATTGCGGCGTTTGACTTCAAAGAGGGATGCGAGCACGTGGTGATCGATCTTACTCAGGCCCATTTCTGGGACATCACTGCCGTACAGGCGCTCGATCGCGCGGTTGCCAAGTTCCGCCTCGCCGGTACTCAGGTCGAGGTCGTTGGCCTCAACGCCGCCAGCGCTACGATCATCGATCGCTTCGCCAATCCTGACGCCGCGAGCGCGTCGGGTGGCCACTAGACACCCGTCGATGAGTGCGCAAACGGCAGCAGGCAAAGAGGTGCTCGAACGCTATCAGGTAGCGCTCTATCTTCTCGCCATTGCCCTGGGCGCTGCACTCGGTTGGGCCTCTCCCACGCTTGGCGAGGCGCTTGAGCTCTGGCTTTGGCCGGTGCTGGCGGGGCTGCTGTACGCCACCTTTACTCAGGTGCCATTCGCAAACGTTACTCGTGCGCTGCGCGATATCCGCTTCGTGATGGCGCTGATGGTGGGCAACTTCGTCATCATGCCCGCCGTCGTCTGGGGGCTGGTGCAGCTCGTGCCCCTTGGCCCGGCCGCAACGCTTGGGGTGCTGTTGGTATTGCTGATGCCCTGCACCGACTGGTTCATTGGCTTTGCTCACTTGGGGCGCGGCGACGGGGCCCGCGCGGTGGCCGTGGCGCCACTGCTGCTGGGGCTGCAGCTACCGCTGTTGCCGCTCTATTTGCACGTCATGCTCGGCGAGCGTTTGGCCCTCGCGCCGCTTATCACGTCGCTTCTGCCTGGCCTTGGCGTAATTTTTCTGCCCTTGGCGCTGGCGGCCCTCAGCGAAAAGCTGTCAGCGGGTAAGGTGACGGGGCAGAGGGGCGCCGCGCGTAAAGGCGCGCTCGCTATATGGATGGCGGCGATGGGCTGGCTGCCCGTACCGCTGCTGGCGGTGGTGGTCTTTCTCATTGCCTGTGCGCAGGTGCAGATCATCGGCGAGATCGGTGGCGCCTTTTGGCAGCTACTGACAATCTTCATTGCCTATCTTGCGGCGGCGGCGCTCGTGGGTAAAGCGCTGAGCACGGCGCTGGCGCCAAGGGCAGGGCGTACGCTCACCTTTAGCCTCGGTACGCGTAACTCTTTTCTCGTGCTGCCTCTAGCGCTCTCGCTCCCCAGCGGTTTTGAAGCGGCGGCCATCGTCATCGTCTTCCAGTCGCTGGTGGAGCTTTTCGGCATGCTCGTTTACGTGAGCTTGGTGCCCCGGCTCATTGGCGAGCCTGACGTTTCGCTGCGCGAACCTTAGCTGATACGGTGGTAGCCGTCGGCGACGCCACGCTTGCTGAGCACGAACTGCCAAAGCTGAATATGCCGGGCGCGAAACGCCCCCGCGCAGCTCAGCAGGTAGTAGCGCCACATCCGATAGAAGGCGTCGCCGAACTGATCGCGAAAGCGCGGCCAAGCGGCCTCGAAGTTGGCGTACCAGGCCATCAGCGTGCGGTCGTAGTCGGCGCCGAAGTTATGCATGTCTTCGGTGATGAAAAGGCCATCGGTGGCCTCGCTTACGTGAGTTAGCGAGGGCAGCTCACCGTTGGGGAAAATATACTTGTCGATCCATGGATCGGGCAGGGTATCGCGAACGTTCTTGCCGATGGTGTGGAGCAGAAAGAGACCATCCTCGGTCAGGCAGCGGTGGGCCATCGCCATGAAGTCGCGGTAGTTTTTATGCCCCACGTGCTCGAACATGCCGATGCTGACGATCCGGTCGAACTGCTCGCTCTCCAGGCGGTAGTCCTGCAGCCGAAATTCGACCGGTAGGCCCTTGTGTATCAGCGTCTTGCCATACTCTGCCTGTTCGCGCGAAATCGTCAGTCCCACGCACTCCACGCCGTAGTGCTCGGCGGCATAGGCCATGAAGCTGCCCCAACCACAGCCGATATCGAGCACGCGCATACCGGGCTCAAGGCCGATCTTGCGGCATATCAAGTCGAGCTTGGCCTCTTGCGCGGCGTCTAGCGTCGTCGCCTCGCGCCAGTAGCCGCAAGTGTAGGTCATGCGTCGATCAAGCATGGCGGCGTAGAAGTCGTTGCCCAGGTCGTAATGAGCTTCACCCACGCGCCAAGCGCGTTTGAGGCTCTGACGGTTGAGCAGGCGCGTGGCAAGCGCGTGGTAAATCAGCTTTCCGGTATTTACCTGCTCGGGCAGGCGCGCGTTCAAAAGACGATAGAAAAAGTCGTCGAGCCGTTCGGCCTCCCAGTGGCCTTCGATATAGCTCTCGCCGAGGCCGAGGTTTCCTCGCGCCAGAGCATTTTCGATAACGCCCGGGGCCATCAACTGAATATCCCAGGCGCGTTCGCCGTCGATCTGAATATCTGCCTTGGCTAGCAGATCGGCAATGAAGCGATAAGAAGAGGAGTGCTCGTCGAAGAAGCGATGGTGATGTGACAGCGCTGTGTTTTCCAAGCCAGTTACCTCCGTTGTGCCTGCTCTGTGGGTTCACGAGCCGTCGACGGTGGCATGGGAAAAACCCAGGGTACCGTTAGGACTCGCCGGGCACGCATGAGACGTTTACGTGTCAGAAAATATATTAGCAGGCTATCAAGTTTTTAAAAGGTGACGACTTGAAACAATGCCGATGTCAACGGGCGTGGGCAGATACGAGTCCGTGAGAAGGCGTCTACCTAAGAGCGCCGAGCCACCTGCGCGCCCCAAGCGGCAAAGGCAAGCCAAAGCGGTGGGGTAAGAAGAAAGTAGGCCAGAGCGGTAAGGGGTGCGTGGGTCTGGAGCAGCGTAAGACTCTCCAGGCTAAACAGCGAAAAGGTCGTGAAGCCGCCGCAGAAACCGGCGACCACGAAGCTCTGCCAGCGTTGGATAAACCCGCCGGGCGTGGCACTGGCGCGCGTTGCCCACCAGGCGATCAGCCAGGAGCCGAGCAAATTCACGCCAAGCGTGGCCCAGGGAAAGCCGCTGCCGACAAAGGCCAAGCAGGCAAGCGAGACGCCGTAGCGCAGCACGCTTCCCAGCGCGCTACCGGCTGCCACGGCAGCATAGTGATTGAGCTGGCCTCCCAAAGCGCGATTCACCCCCTTCATGGCGTTAATCCACCAAAAAGCGCTGCCCCCAAGGCGGCGGCCAGTAGACCGCCGTAGAGCGTTGCAACCCCATTGCAAAGCGCTTTGACGCCTTTGCCCTGCTGCCATAGTGCGAGCGTTTGCAGGCTGAACGAGGAGACCGTGGTGTAGCCGCCAAGCAGCCCACCCACGACCAGCAGCCAAGCAAGGTCAGCCTCCCCCTGAGGGAGACCGTGATGGCCAAGCCAAGCGCCCGCGACGAAGGCGCCGCTTAAATTGACTACCAGCGTGCCCCAGGGAAAGGGCGGCGGAAACCGGCGCGCGACGGCGTTTGACAGGGCAACACGCAAAACGCCGCCGAGGGCTCCCCCGGCGGCGACTAACAGCAGTGGCAAAATAGCGTGGATCAGACCGTTACCTCGGTGGCTGTCTGCTTGGCGCCGATATGGGCGCCGGACTGGTTGATGCCCGAGATCAGCGCCTTCAGTGAGGCGCTAACGGTGTCGCTATCCTCGGCCACGGAGCAGATGCGCTGGCCGTCGATGTTGAGCTGGACGAAGGCGATGGCATTGGCATCGCTATCGCCGCCAAGCGAATGCTCACTGTAGTCGAGAATACTGATGCTACGCCCCGAGTGGCGCGCCCAGGCTTGGGTAAAGGCCGACATGGCGCCGTTTCCGCTGCCGCTTAGGCGCAGAGTTTCATCGTTATGGCGCAGGGTGATCTCGAGGGTCTCACCGGTGCCCTTGGCCAAGCGGTAGTCGGTAAGCGTCAGCGGCGCCTCGACGGTAAAGCGCTCGAAGAGCACGTCGCGCACGACGGCGCTGCTCAATTCGCTTGCGCGCTTTTCGCTCTCCTGCTGCACGTGGGGCGCGAGGGCGAGCATCATCCAGCGCGGCAGATTGATGCCGTAATCGCGCTCCAGCAAGAACGCCATGCCGCCCTTGCCGGATTGGCTATTGACGCGAATAACCGCTTGGTAATCGCGGCCGATGTCGTGCGGGTCGATGGGCAGGTAAGCGACCTGCCAGGGCTCGTCGGGGCGCTGCTTTTTGAGCGACTTGCGAATGGCGTCCTGGTGGCTGCCGGAGAAGGCGGTGTAGACCATCTCGCCGATCCACGGATGACGCGGATGAATGGCGATCCCGGTGCAGTCGTTGACCACCTGAATGATCTCGTCGGGCTGGGAGAGATCGAGTTCGGGATCGATCCCTTGGCTGTAGAGGTTCATCGCCAGGGTGACGATATCCATGTTGCCGGTACGCTCGCCGTTACCCAAGAGCGTGCCCTCGACGCGCTCGGCACCGGCCAGCAGCGCCAGCTCCGCCGAGGCCACCGCGCCGCCGCGGTCGTTGTGGGTATGCACCGAGATGATCACGCTGTCGCGATTTTTGATGTGCTGGCAGAAGTACTCGATCTGATCGGCGTGATGATGCGGGCCTGCCACCTCCACCGTGGTTGGCAGGTTGAGAATGCACTTGTTCTCGGGCGTCGGCTGCCAGACGTCCATCACCGCCTCGCAGATGGCGATCGAAAAGTCGATCTCGGTGCTGGAGAAGCTTTCGGGCGAGTATTGGAAACGCCAGGCCACGTCTGGATAGCGCTCGGCGTAGGTCTTGACCCAGGTCGCGCCCTGAACGGCGATATCGGTGATACCGGCGCGATCCATCTCGAAGACGCGCTCGCGCTGAATCGTCGAGGTGGAGTTGTAGAGGTGGATGATTGCACGCTTCACCCCCACCAGAGACTCGAAGGTCTTTTCGATCAGGTGTTCGCGACACTGCACCAGCACGGCAATAGTGACGTCGTCGGGGATTTGATCCTCTTCGATCAGCCAGCGAACGAAATCGTAGTCGGGTTGGCTCGCGGAGGGAAAGCCAACCATGACCTCTTTGATACCGACCTTGATGATCTGATGCCAAAAGCGCTGCTTCTGCGCCACGGTCATCGGTTCAAGTAGCGCCTGGTTGCCATCGCGTAGGTCCTCGCTCACCCAGATAGGAGCGTGGTCGAGGTCGCGGTCCGGCCATTGGCGGTCGAAGGCGGGAACGCGCGGCGCGGGGCGGTACTTGCGATGATCAAAGGCAGCCATGTCGATATCCTGAAAGTCAGCGGTAATCGGGAAAGGTCTCGACGGGTAGCGAAACCGGTCAACCAGACGCGGCGGGATGTGCCGCTCAAGGTTCGTCTGCTTTTGGCAGTGTAGCCAGTGTACGCCGAACGCCGTGGCAGATGGTTGCGAAAAACGGCTACTTTGGCGATGATTTGGAAGATAGTGCCGACCGATTGAAATTTTTTAGCAGGAACTGCGCAATGGCGACCGACGTACTGACGCTGGATCGATTTGACCGCCACATTCTCACCATCCTCCAGCAGGAGGGGCGGATCAGCAACCAAGAGTTGGCTGACCGCATTGGGCTTTCCCCTTCGCCCTGCCTGCGCCGGGTGCGTGCTCTAGAGGAGCACGGCTTGATTCTCGGCTATCGCGCCGATGTCGACTCACGCCCCTTGGGCTATCAGCTGATGGCGCTATTGCATATCGCCATGGACCAGCATACGCCCGAGCGTTTCGATAACTTCGAGCGCCACGTGCGCGAGATTCCCAACGTCATCGAGTGCTTGATCATCACCGGCCAGTCGGCGGATTTTCAACTCAAGATTCTGGTCAGGGACATGGACGACTATCAGCACCTGCTGCTGCACGTGATCAACCGGATCGAGGGCGTGACCGGCGCGCACACGAGTTTCGTACTACGCCGGGTGTTCGAGCGCCGCCCCATCCCTGTAGAGTAAGTCCGGTCGAGTAAGCCGGTGAAGTAAGCGGGCGTGGCGCCTTGTTTCGCAACGCCATATGGTCAGCGCTAAGGCAGGCGTTTACACTGCCTTTTTTCCTAAAACCAGTGAGGTTTGCCATGACCATTCAGCGCCACGATACCAAAGCCCGCATGAGCCGCGCCGTGATTCACCAGGGCGTGGCCTATCTGTGCGGCCAGGTCGCCGGGCCCGAGGCGCGCCAGGGCGATATCACCGCGCAAACCGAGAGCATGCTGGCGCGCGTCGATGCGCTGCTCGAAGAGATCGGCTCTAGCCGCGAGCAGCTGCTTAGCGCCACTATCTATCTCAGCCATGGTGAAGACTTCGCCGCCATGAACGCCGTATGGGACGCCTGGGTGCCCGAAGGTCATGCGCCCGCACGTACCTGCGTGTGCGCCCCCATGCCCGCCAGCGAGCTCAAGGTCGAGATCACCGTCACCACTGCGGTGAACTAATCGACGACCATCCAGTTCGCTTTGCCGCCCTTAGTGGGCGGCTTTTCCTGCCCCACGCTTGCGCTGTGTGATTTTCTTTTGCGCGCCCTTTTGGCTTGCATCGCTGCTCGCTTTGTTTGCCGTTTCGGGCGGAAAGCGAGTATCGCGCAAACTCTCTTTGATCGTCTTGAGATGAGGTAGGAAATCCTCTCCACGGCGCAATGTGACGCCGGTAGCCAGGGCGTCGATCAGCGTTAGCTGAACCATTCTCGAGGTCATTGGCATGTAGTGGTCGGTATCTTCCGGCGTATCGACGGCAAGCGTTGCCGTGCACTCGCGGGCGATGGGCGAGTCGGGCGCGGTGATACCGAGCACCACTGCCCCTGCTTGGCGGGCAAGGCGTGCTATATCGACCAACTCTCGGGTGCGCCCGGTGTAGGAGATCACCACGACCACGTCACCGGTATGGCAGGCGGCGGCAACCATGCGCTGCATCAAAACGTCGATGTAGACGCTGACCGGCAGGTTGAAGCGAAAGAACTTGTGCTGGGCGTCCTGAGCCACGGCGCCTGACGTGCCGAGGCCGAAAAAGTGAATCTGTTTGGCCTGGGCAAGGTAGTCGACCATACGCTCGACGGCTGCGATATCGACCTGGCGCTGAGCTTCGTCGAGAGCGGCAATGGTGGCACCGAAGATCTTGCTGGTGTACTGCGCGGCGTTATCGCCGGGCTCGACGTTACGAGTGACGTAGGGCGTACCGCCCGCCAGGCTCTGCGCCAGCTTGATCTTGAAATCGGGGTAGCCCTTGGCGCCAAAGTTGCGGCAAAAGCGATTGACCGTGGGCTCGCTGACGCTGGCGGCATTGGCCAGGTTGGCGATGCTAAGGCTAGTGGCAGCCGCAGGGTCGGCGAGGATTACATCGGCGACCTTGCGCTCGGAGCGGTTGAGCTCCTCCAGGCGTTCGCGCAGGCGTTCGAGCAGGTCGTGCGCCATTAGGGGGTCTCCGGGGTCGAAAGGTGATCAGAAGGCGTCCACGTCTCGCACCACTGTGTGAACGCATCGGCGGGCAGGGGCCTGGCATACAGAAAGCCTTGGGCCATTTCGCAGCCGATCGAGCGCAGGTAGTTGGCTTGGGCATCGGTTTCGATGCCTTCGGCCACGACGTCACGCCCCACGCTATGGGCGAGTTGGACGATGGTGCGCGCCAGTTGGCGATCAATGTCGTTCTCTTCGAGATCTTTGACGAAGAAACGGTCGATCTTGAGCGTCGAAAACGGCAGCGTTTTCAAATAGGCAAGTGAAGAGTGCCCTGTGCCGAAGTCGTCGATCGCCACGGCGATACACGTCTCGGAAAGCAGGGTAAGCTGCTGGATGGCATTTTTCATGTCGCCCATAAGCCCTGACTCGGTGACCTCAAGCGCCAAATAGCGCGGCGGAATGTTGCGCTGGCTAAGGCGGGCGAGTAGGTCTTCGGCAAAGGTTCGCCGTGCCAACTGACGCGCCGCGACGTTGACGGCGATATGGAAATCGTCGCCCAGTAGCCCCTGAGCGCGCCAGCGTTGGATATGCGCGAGGGCCTCGTCGATGACCCACTCGCCAATGGCGAGAATGTCGCCGCTGGCTTCGGCCAGAGGAATAAACAGCCCCGGTGAGACGCTGCCCAGCGTCGGATGGTCCCAGCGCAGCAACGCTTCGGCACCAATAATGCGGTGCGTTCGCATGCACAGCTTGGGCTGGAAGGCGAGCCACATTTCACCGCGCAGGTGAGCATCGCGTAGCGCTTGTTGCAAGCGCAGACGCTCGAGACGCTGTTCGGCTAGGGGTTCGCTATAGCGTTGAATAGCGTTCTCGGCTTGCTGGGGGAGAGCCAGTGCCGCTTGATGCACGAGGCGCTCGGCGTCACATGCCGTTTGCGCTTCATCGACGTGCCAACTGATACCGATCCGCGCTTTGATGGGTAGCAGCAAGTCGTCTAGCGCCTGGTCGTGCTCGAAGTGGCCTAGCACCTGCTCGGCAAGTTCATCGAGCTCGGCCAAGGCGCTACAGGGGGCAACGACGAGAAATTCGCTGCCGCCCCATAGCCCCAGCGTAGGTGCTTCGGTTGGCCGTTGTTGGGCGTGCTCGGCAAGCGCCAGGGACAGTCGAGCGCCGAGCTGCTGCATCAACGATTCGGTGACGCGATAGCCGTGTAGGCGAATGGTGTCATCCAGGCCATCGAGGGCAATGAACAGCAAGCCCAAATAGCCTGCTCGCGGCGCTTGTTCGATCTGCTGAATCAACCCCCGGCGGTTGGGTAGCTGAGTGACGGGGTCGGTACGCGACTGACGATCGAGCTCGCGGGTGCGTTCGGTGACTACCTGGGCAAGCGTGACGGCTTCTTCATCGCGCTGGCGAAAGCGCTGCTCGACGTTGAGCGTATTGCGGATGCGCTGCAGGACTTCGTCATGCTTCAGCGGCTTGGTCAAAAAGTCGCGCACACCCATCTTCAGCGCGCGATGGCGCGTCTCGTCATCGATCTGTGCGGTAAGCACGATGATCGGCGGCGCCTTGTCACCGAGAAGGCTCTGTAACTGTTCGATGACCGCGTAGCCATCCATGATCGGCATGCGAATGTCGAGCAGGATCAGGTCGGGTAGCCGTATCAGGCAATGGGGCATTACCTGGCAAGGGTCGTTGATACCAATGACGTCTTCGAAGCCGTGATCGTCGAGCAGGTCGAGCATTAGCTCGACGTTGGCGGCGTTGTCATCGACGACGAGTAGGTGTGGCTCGGTCATGTCCATTGCGGTCACATCCATGTCGTTATCTCGAAGGTGCGGGCAAAAAGTGGCGCAGGGTAGCCAGCAGTTGGGCCATGTCGAGCGGCTTGGTGAGGTAGGCATCGAAGCCTGCCGCGACGCCTTGCTTGATATCACTCTCCATGGCGTTGGCCGAAAGCGCAACGATGGGGAGCGCTTGGCGGCTATATTCGCGACGAATGGCGGTAAGGGCGCGAAAGCCGTCCATGCCGGGCAGATGAATGTCCATCAAGACCAGATCGGGCGTTTGGTGGCGCAATATTTCAAGGCCCATTTCGGCGCTGGCGGCGACGCTTAAGGTATAGCCATCGAACTCGTCGATGATGTCCTGCATCAGCCGTTGGTTGGCCGGATTATCTTCGATATAGAGCAACGTACGCCGCTGCGTTGGCGCCGCAAACGTGTCATCGGCGGTGGCTTGCCAGCCACGGCTGGCCGCAGAGTTGGAGGCTTCTGGCAGGGTGAAATAGAACCTAGACCCTTGGCCCACGCGGCTTTCGACGCCGATCTCGCCGCCCATCCGTTCGATCAGCTCGCGAGTGATGGCGAGCCCGATGCCCGTGCCCTCGATGTGCCCGTGTTCGGCGTCCAGGCGATTGAACGGCTCGAACAGCGCATTCAAGTGGCGCGCATCGATGCCCATGCCGGTGTCGCTGACGCTGATACATAGCCGCTCGCCCTGGCGTTCGGCGCGCAGGTCGATGTGCCCCTGCGGGCGGTTGTACTTGATCGCGTTGGAGAGCAGGTTGAGCAGCACCTGCTTGGTACGGGTGTAGTCGGCCTCAATCATCCACTCCTGGGGTGGCGCGTGGCAGGTGAGGGTGATACCCGCCGCGTCAGCGGTGGCTTCGAGCGTGGCGCAGGCGTCGTCGAAGACGTTGGCCAGCGACAGCGGCTCGATGGAGAGCGAAAGCCGCCCGGCTTCGATCTTGGCCAGATCGAGGACTTCGTTGATCAAGCTCAGCAGGTGCTGGCCGCTTTTTTCGATCTGAGCGACCTGGCGCTGCTGTTTTTCGGCCAAAGGGTAACGCTTGGCGTTGCCCAGCAGCTGGGAGAAACCGAGGATGGCGTTGAGCGGGGTGCGCAGCTCGTGGCTCATCGAGGAGAGAAACTCGCTTTTAGCGCGGTTGGCGGCTTCGGCTTGGTCGCGGGCGTGCTCGAGCGCGCGGGCGGCCTCTTCCCGCTCGGCCATTTGGCGATAGAGATTGATCAACAGGGCGCATGTGTCGGTAAATGGCTGTAGCCAGTCGATTAGCGCCTGATTTAGAGGCTGGCGGCAGTTGGCAATGGCGTACATGCCGATCAGCCGCGCGCCGCTATAGATGGGGACGCCCAAATAGTTGTTCAGGCGCGGATGACCGGGCGGAAAACCGCCGCGATACTGGTGCCCGTAGACGTCGTCGGTCATCACCACTTCGCCGTGGGCATAGACGCGTCCGAGCAGGGTGTTCTCGCTGGTCAGGGTCATGTCGCCGCTACGTAGCTGCTCCATTAGCTGGCGCGACTCTTCGTTCCAAGAGAGATCGGTGATGGCGTGGATCTTGAGCGCATTGTGCTCGGGTGTGGTAATGACTTCACCAATCAGGGCGTAGTCGCTATCGGTCAGTTCGCGTAGAGCTTCCATCATGAAGGTCCAAAGCCCGGCACCGGACATCAACGCCTGGTAGTCGGTAATGCCTTGGTGCAGCACCTTGAGTAGGCTTTGCTCCTTCTGCATTCGGCGCTGAGCGGCGTAGACGTCGGTCAAATCGGTGATGACGCCGAGAAACTCCATCACCTCACCCTGATCGTTATGAATGGCGTTGAGCGTCAGATGCACCGGAATGCGCCGCCCGTCGCGATGTTGGACTTCGATTTCGCGGCGCTGATCGATGGCGCGGACCTTGTGGCCTGAGAGGTAGGCGCTGATGACCTCGTGATAGAGCGACGCGTATTCGGGCGGTGCAAGCGTCGTCGCGCTTTGCCCCGTGAGCTCCTCGGTGGCATACCCCAGCAGGTTGAGCGCAAAAGGGTTGATGGCAATGATGTTGCCCCTGCGATCGATACGGACCTTACCGGTAGCGCTTTTGATGAACAGTGCCTCGAAGCGCTGGGCCGTCGTGGTAAGCTCGGCCTCGACCTTATGATGGTGCAAAAGTGCTTCGGCCTGACCTGCCAGGCCCGCGAGCAGGCGTCTTTCACGCGCATCGAAGGTACGTGGCTGGGTATCGATCACGCAGAGAGCACCGACCATCACGCCATCGTCGAGCACCAGCGGGTGACCGGCGTAGAAGCGCATGTGGGGCTTGTCGGTGACTAAGGGATTGGCTGTGAAGCGCTCGTCTTCGAGGGTGTTTTCGACCACTAGGGTGTCGCCGTGCGCCAGGGTATAGGCGCAGAACGAGCTCTCACGAGCCGTTTCGCGAACGCCGAGCCCGGCGTGGGATTTGAACCACTGGCGATGCTCGTCGAGCAGTGAGATCAGCGCAATGGGCGCATCGAAAAGCTCGCAGGCAAGTTGGGTCAACTGGTCGAAGACCGCTTCGCTCGGCGTATCGAGGATTGCAAGCTCCCGCAGCGCGGCGAGGCGTTCGGCTTCCTGGTCGGGCGTTACGTCAGCATGCATTCACAAGAGTCTCGAAAGAGCGGTAGTGACAACATACCATAGAGGCTGTGTTTCAAAACGTTAATTAAGCCGCATCCCATTGCCCAGGAGGCGCTATGCCCACACCCTTGCCGCTGAGGCTTGTCACCCTGGCGGCCATTGAGGCCATCGACGCGCGCCAGTGGGATACGCTGGTGAGTAGCGAGCAGCCCTTCCTGCGCCATGCCTTTCTCCACGCCCTGGAAGCCAGCGGCTCGGTGAGTGTGGAGACCGGCTGGGAGCCTTGCCATCTCTGCGTGTGGCAGGGGGATATGCTGGTGGGGGCGCTACCGCGTTACCGCAAGCACCACTCTTATGGGGAGTACGTCTTCGACTGGGCCTGGGCCGACGCCCTGGAAGGCGCCGGTGGGCGCTACTACCCCAAGGCGTTGAGCGCCGTTCCTTTTACGCCGGTGCCTAGCGCCCGTACGTTGGTTGCTTCTGACGCCGATGGCGAACGGGTGCGCGCGGCGCTGGCCCAGGGCTGGCGCGAACAGTGCCACAAGGAGGGCCTGTCGAGCTGGCACTTGCTGTTTTCCGATACCCATGACGTAGATGCCTGGAAAGCGCTCTGCCCTGAGCTCATTGTGCGCGAGGGCGTGCAGTTTCAGTGGCGCGACCGTGGCTTTGGTGACTTCGATGGCTTTTTGGCAGCGCTGACCTCCAAACGGCGCAAGATGATCAAGCGTGAACGGCGCCTGGTCGCCGAGCAAGGCTTCACGCTTAAGCGTCGCGCTGGTCGCGAGATCGATGAAGAGGCGCTACGCCACTTCTATACCTGCTACACCATCACCTATCACGAGCGCGGGCGGCCGCCCTATTTGAACTACGCCTTCTTCGAGCGACTATGGCAGCAGGCGCCTGAATCGCTGATGCTGGTGCAGGCCTGCCTGGAGGGGCGCCCGGTGGCAGCGGCGCTCTATCTTGTTGGTGCGCACTCGCTCTATGGCCGCTACTGGGGTAGCGAAGTGCACGCCGACTGCCTGCATTTCGAGGCCTGCTACTACCAGGGCATCGCCTTCTGCCTGGAGCAAGGGCTTAGCTTGTTCGACCCGGGTACTCAAGGCGAGCACAAGTTGATTCGTGGCTTTGCCCCCGAGCCCGTGCGCTCGCTACACTACTTGGCCCACCCCGGTTTGGCCGCAGGCGTGGCGCAGTTTTGTGCCGAAGAGGGACGCCAAGTGCGGGCCTATCGCCAAGCCGCCCAGGCCGCGCTGCCGTTTCGCGCCGACTGACTCGCTGGTCAGGCGCCTTGATGGCATAATGCCCAGCGGCTGCGCAGGGCGACGATTCAGGGAGAGGACGACATGCATAAATGGCTGGGGCTGATACTGCTGCTGGCGCTTGGCCTATTGCAGTACCACCTATGGTTGGGCAACGGCGGCTGGCGTGATTTCAAACAGCTCGAAGCGCGGGTTGCGGATCAGGAAGAGCTTAACGTGCCCCTGCGCGAGCGAAATGCTCGCTTGGCGGCTGAGATCACCGACCTCAAGACGGGGCTCGATGCCATTGAGGAGCGCGCGCGCAGCGACATGGGCATGGTGCGCACCGATGAGCAGTTCTTCTGGGTGCCGGGCGTTGCCATTGAAGGTGAGCTGGTCGGCCTCAATGCAGGCGCGCTCAACCATCGTGGGAGGCAGTCGCCGTGACGCCGACGCCTTGGCTAGTGGTGCCAGCGGCGGGACAGGGCAAGCGTATGGGCGCCGACCGCCCAAAACAGTACCTCGACCTTGCCGGTGAGCCGCTCTTGCGCCACACCCTACGCCGCCTGCACGCCGCCTTTCCCGAGGCCCGCTGCGTGATTTGCCTGGACGACGACGACCGCTGGTTTCGCAACGCCTGGATGCCTTTTGCCCACTGGCAACGCGTCAGCGGTGGTGCCGAGCGTATGGACAGCGTGCTCAACGGTTTGCACGCCATGGCTGCCGACGCCAATGACCCCGTGCTGGTACACGATGTTGCCCGCCCCTGCGTGATGCCAAACGACCTACAGGCGCTCTATCAGGCCACGCTGGAGAGTGCCAGCGGCGCTCTGCTGGCGATGCCGGTGGCCGATACCATGAAGCGTGATAATGGCGATGGCGCAAGTTTTCGCACCGAATGCCGCGATGGCTTATGGCACGCCTTGACCCCACAGGGGTTTCGCCATGGGCTACTGTTGCGCGCGCTAACCCAGGCCCAGCGCAGCGGCGCTTTAGTGACTGACGAAGCGTCGGCAATCGAGGCGCTGGGATTGGCGCCGCGTCTGGTGAGCGCCCGCCGCGACAATATCAAGGTTACCCACCCTGGCGATCTTGGTCTTGCCGCCGCCATCCTGTCGGCCCAGGCGGGCGAGATACATAAGGCCGAAAGTGGCCACGAGATCGCCCTGGCCGCTACGCGCAGTTAAGCCAGCAAGTGCTTTAAGGAGAACACCATGCGAATTGGCCACGGTTTTGACGTTCACCGCTTCGGCCCCGGCAACCAGCTAATGATCGGCGGCGTTGCCATCCCCTTCGAGCAAGGCTTCGTTGCGCACTCCGACGGCGACGTGCTGCTGCACGCCATTAGTGATGCGCTGCTCGGCGCCTGTGCGCTGGGTGATATCGGCCGCCATTTTCCCGATACCGATCCGACCTACGCCGGGGCCGACAGTCGCGCTCTGCTGCGCCATGTCGTTGGTCTTGTCCGCACCGAGGGCTACCAGATAGTCAACCTCGATGCCACCTTGATGGCGCAGCTACCCAAGATGTCGCCGCATATCGATGCCATGCGCGAGGTCATCGCCGCCGATCTGCAGGTGGCGCTGAATCAGGTCAATGTCAAAGCCACCACCACCGAGCGTTTAGGCTTTACCGGCCGCGGTGAAGGAATCGCCGCCGAAGCCGTGGTGCTGCTGCAATGCCTTTGAACGCGAGCGACTGGCCGCGCTGGCGGCGGCTACTGGACGAGCATTTCGGCGCCCCTTTACCGGGGAGCTACCGCGGCGTTGCCGAAGATTTCGTCGTCGAGGAGCTTTTGGATTTCACCCCCGAAGGTCAGGGTGAACATCTTTGGCTCTTTATCGAAAAGCGCGGCCAGACCACGCTCGATGTAGTACGCGCGCTTGGGCGTCTGTGTAAGACCGGCCCGCGCGAGATCGGCTATTCGGGCATGAAGGATCGCATCGCCATCACCCGGCAGTGGCTCAGCGTTCAGCTTCCCGGACGCGAGCCACCGGAGGGGTTAGAAACGGCTCTCGCCGAAAGCGGCATTCAGGTACTTCAGTGCCACCGCCACCCGCGCAAACTCAAGCGCGGCGTGCACCGCCGTAATCGCTTCACTCTGCGTTTGAGCGGTCCGGCAATGGCTGAGGAGGCGCTCACGCCGCGCTGGCAGCACCTCTGCGAGCAGGGCGTGCCAAACTATTTCGGACCTCAGCGCTTCGGTCCCGAGGGACGCAACCTGTTTCGCGCCGAGGCGCTTCTGGCCAAAGGTTGGCGCAAGCGCGACGATCGCCACGGCATGCTGCTGTCCAGTGCGCGCAGCTTTTTGTTCAATACCTTGCTGAGCGCGCGTATCGAGGAGGGCAGCTGGGCCACGCCGTGCCCCGCCGATACGCTGATGCTCGACGGCACTCAGAGTCTTTTTGCCATCGACGAGGTGGACGAGACGCTTTACGCGCGTGCAGGGCGACTCGACGTTCACCCCACCGCACCGCTGTGGGGCAAGGGCGTGGAAGAGCAGGGCGCCATGGCAGCGCACGCGCAGACGCTTGAAAAGACCTACCCAACGCTTTGCGCTGGGCTCGAGCGCAGCGGTGTGGCTGTTTCACGTCGGGCGCTGCGCATGCGCTTGAGCGAACCTCGGCTTGAGCGTGAGGCCCCGGATCGCGTGGTGCTGAGCTTCGAGCTGCCCAAGGGCAGCTTCGCGACTGCCGTGATCAGTGAACTGATCGCTCACCCCGACTTCGAGCCGGTGAGGCCCGGCGCTGCGCTTTCACCCTGATCGAGCGAGGAGATCTTCATGCGACGACTGCTGCTTTCCAACGACGATGGCGTTCACGCGCCTGGTTTGAAGGCCCTGAGCGATGCGTTGGCGGCCTATGCCCAACTGCGCGTGGTGGCGCCGGATCGCGACCGTAGCGGTGCGAGTAATTCGCTGACGCTGTCGCGCCCCTTGGCGCTGACGGCGCTGGATAACGGCTTCTACAGCGTCGACGGAACGCCAGCGGACTGCGTCTATCTGGGCGTCAATGGCATCTGGGACGAACGCCCAGATCTGGTCATCTCGGGTATCAATCACGGCAGCAACTTGGGTGACGACGTGCTCTATTCGGGCACCGTGGCGGCGGCCATGGAGGGGCGCAATCTGGGTATGACGGCCATCGCCATGTCGCTGTGCGGCCAGCAATACTTCGATACCGCTGCGCGAGTAGCCGCAACGCTGATCGGTGCCGCCGACCAACTGTCGCTGCCGCCGCGCTCGCTGCTCAACGTCAACGTGCCCGATGTGCCCTGGGAGGCGCTGCGCGGCTTTCGCGTCACCCGGTTGGGCTATCGCGGCCCGGCCGAGCGCCCGGTGGCGGTAGAAGACCCGCGCGGGCGCACGCGCTACTGGATCGCGCCGGTAGCGGCCAACGCCGATGATGGCGAAGATACCGACTTTGCCGCCATTGAGGCGGGGTACGTGTCGATTACACCGCTACAGACGGATCTTACCCGTCACGCCGCGCGCGATGACGTTCAAGGCTGGCTCGATGCCTTTGCCTGAACTGTCGCCCGAGGCGCTGCGCGGTCGCGGTATGACCTCACAGCGCACGCGCGACCGCATGATCGAGCGGCTGCAGCAGGGGGGCATCAGCGATGCGCGCGTGCTCGAAGTGATGGCACGCGAGCCGCGCCATCTGTTCGTCGATGAGGCATTGGCGCACCGCGCCTACGAAGACACCTCGCTGCCCATCGGCTTTGGTCAGACGCTGTCGCAGCCGCTGACCGTGGCGCGGATGACCGAACTTGTACTGCGTGCGTCGCCGCGCCGGGTGTTGGAGCTGGGCACGGGATCAGGCTATCAAACCTTGATCTTGTCGCGTCTGGTGGAGGAGCTCTACTCCATCGAACGTATTCAGGCGCTACACGCCCGCGCGGCCGAGCGGCTGTGGTATCTGGAGGCCGATCCGGCCCTTGCCGTCGCCGATGGCGCCGAGGGGTGGCCGGAGGCGGCGCCTTTCGATGTCATCTTGCTCACCGCCTGCGCCCAGACGCTGCCCCCGGCGCTGATGCATCAATTAAAAGAGGGAGGCTTGCTGATCGCGCCGCTCGAAGAAGCCGATGGCAGCCAGTGGTTAACCCAGGTGAAGCGGATTGGCGCGGCGTTCGAAAAACGCCGCTTGGAGCCGGTTCGCTTCGTGCCTTTTTTGCAAGGAGTGGTGGAGTGAAGCGTCGATCGATAGGCACCTTTTTCAAAGGTGCAGGCATGGGGGCGGCCGATGCCGTTCCTGGCGTCTCGGGAGGGACCATTGCCTTTATCACCGGCATCTACGAGGAGTTGATCGATACCATTCGACGCTTTGGTCCCGGTGTTTGGGGCGTATGGCGCCGGGGCGGCGTGGCCGGTCTTTGGCGCTATCTGAACATGGCGTTTTTGATACCGCTTTTGGCCGGGGTCGGAGTGAGCCTGTTCTCGGTGGCGCATTTGGCCGTATGGCTGATGGAGCAGCATCCGCTGCTGCTCAATGGGTTTTTCTTTGGTTTGGTGGCGGCCTCTACGCTGGTGGTTAGCAGCGCCAGCCGTCGGTGGAAGTGGCGCTACGTCTTTGCTCTACTGGCGGGGCTCTTGCTCGCCAACATGCTGCCGGCGCTCATGCCTTTGGTACTGCTGCTTGGCAATGAGGCCGCGGTGATCATGGTGGCGGGAGCCATTGCCATCAGTGCCATGCTGCTGCCGGGCGTTTCGGGCAGCTTTCTATTGCTCACCATGGGACTCTACGGCACCATCATGCAGGCAATACGTGGGCTCGATATCGTCGTCATTGGGCTTTTTGGGGTAGGCTGCGCGGTAGGGCTGGCGCTCTCTTCGCGGCTGTTGGCTTGGCTTTTGCGCCGCTATCACGACGCCACGCTTCAGTTGCTACTGGGATTCATCGTTGGGTCGCTGCCGGTTCTCTGGCCGTGGCGCGAGCTGTTAAGCTACCAGTTGGGGCCAAACGAGCAAATGGTACCGCTGAGCTACCGCTACCTGATGCCCGACGACTACGCCATGCTGACCGGCAACTCGGCACAGGTGGTGGGCGTAGTCGCACTGATGCTGCTGGGGGTTGTGCTGGTCGTTGCGCTCAACCGCCAGGCGAGCCATCGTCGGCCTGCACCGCTGGAGCCGCGCATCGCACCAGAAGATACGCCGCGTAAAGGCCACTCCGATAAGGCGTGAGTTTGGATATATTGGCCAGGGCAGGGTGGCCGAGGCCAACGGATCAGGGCATCTGGCCAAGACATGCTGGCCAAGACATGCTGGTCAAGACATGGTGGTCCAAGACATAGACAGGAGTAAGGTTTGCATGCGTAAGGTCTTCATGCATAAAGTTTTTGCCGTTTCCGCTTTGGCGCTGGCGGTAGCGGGTTGCGCCAACCAGCAAGGTGGGGCGCCTCAGGTGCGTGACTTGAGCGAAGCGAGCCGCGCCGTCGAGCGCACGCCCCAGTACACCGTCAAACCCGGCGACACGCTTTATGGCATCGCCTGGCAGCACAACCTCGACTACCGCGACTTGGCAGCACTCAATAACATCTCGCCGCCTTACCAGATTCAGCCCGGCCAAAGCATTGCGCTGCGTCAAGGCGCAGGTGCAGGTGCGCCCGCTGCCGCCAGCGCTCAGCCGTCGCGGGGAGCGGTTGCTACCGGGCTCAATAATCAATCCGGCGGCGCTCAGGTGGCTGTTGCATCGAACACGCCAAGCGCGAACCAGGGGCAGGCACAAAGTGGCCAGAGCGACCAAGAGCTCGACTGGCTCTTGCCGGATGAGTCAGCCATGGCGCGTAACCGCCGCCAAGCCGACGAGCGCGACGTCGAGAATGACGATATCGCCTCTTCGTCTTCGACGAGTGCCCAGCGAGAAGAGCCAAGCCGCCAAGAGAGCGCGCCTTCTCAGCCGGTGCCGACAGAAAGTGTCGGCGTCACCATCGAGCCAGAACCTGCACCCGAACAGCAAGCCGAGCCAGAGTCCGAACCGACGCCGCAGCAGGCTGCGCCCTCGTCCTCAGCGCCCGATCGCTCGTCGCGGACCTACACGCCTGCGGAAAATATTGCTTGGCAGTGGCCGGCTGATGGCCGCGTGGTTGGTGAGTTCGGCCAGGGGGGTACCATTACCGCTGGGATTGATATTGCTGCAGAAAAGGGGCAACCTGTAAAAGCAGCGGGGCCGGGTATCGTAGTCTATGCCGGTAGTGGGGTTCGGGGGTATGGCAACCTCATCCTGCTCAAGCACAACGATCAATACCTGAGTGCCTACGCGCACAACGACAGCTTGCGGGTCAGTGAGAACGACGTGGTCGAGGCTGGTGAGGTCATCGCCACGGTGGGAGACAGCGACGCCGAAAGCCCACGACTGCACTTCGAAGTGCGTCGCGATGGCCAGCCGCAAAACCCGCTGGACTATCTCCCCTCCCGTTAAGCGTCTATGGGCGGCGTCGACCATGGAACCAGGTTCGCCGCCCAGGTGACACCCGAACGTGAAATACGCGTCATATAAAATAGCGGCATACAAGAAGCTAGACCGCGCCTTTTCGGCGCTTCCTTTCTTAATTTTTTAAATGGCGGGGTAGGCTCAACCGGGGGTAAGCGCAATGACGATGCTAGAGAGGGATCTACAGGAAGTGGATACAGACGCAATGGAACCAGCAGTCGAAGAGGTTGATGAGGACCTCTCTACCGAAAGCGAAGACGATGCCTTCGAAAAAGCATTGGGCCGCGAAGAGCGACAGTATCAAAGCTTGGATGCGACCCAGATATACCTTAACGAAATCGGCTTCTCGCCGCTGCTGACGCCCGAAGAAGAGGTGCATTACGGCCGCTTGGCGCGTAAGGGCGACGCGCTCGGCCGTTCGCGGATGATCGAGTCCAACCTTCGCTTGGTGGTCAAGATCGCAAGGCGCTATCTCAACCGTGGGCTGACGCTGCTCGATCTGATCGAGGAGGGTAACTTAGGGCTGATTCGGGCGGTGGAGAAGTTCGATCCCGAGCGCGGGTTTCGTTTCTCCACCTATGCCACTTGGTGGATTCGCCAGACCATCGAGCGCGCGTTGATGAACCAAACACGCACGATCCGGCTACCGATCCACGTGGTCAAGGAGCTCAACATCTACCTGCGTGCGGCGCGTGAGCTGACCCAAAAGCTCGACCACGAAGCCACCGCCGAAGAGATTGCCGAACACCTCGACAAGCCAGTGGAAACGGTCAAGAAGATGTTGGGTCTGAACGAGCGTGTCTCCTCCGTCGACTACCCGATGGGCGGCGAAAGTGACAAGCCGTTGATCGACACTCTGGCCGACGAAGAGGAGCAGGGGCCTGAGGAAACCTTGGTGGATGGCGACGTCAAAGCGCACGTCGATCATTGGCTAGACGAGCTTTCCGAGAAGCAGCGCGAAGTGGTGGTACGTCGCTTCGGTCTGCGCGGACATGAGTCGGCCACGCTCGAGGAAGTCGGCGCCGAGATCGGCCTCACCCGCGAACGCGTTCGCCAGATTCAGGTGGAAGCGTTAAAGAAGCTACGCCGCGCGCTGGAGAAACAGGGGCTTTCCATGGAAGCCATTTTCGAAAGCTAGGGCAAGTCGCGGCTGCTACTGCTTGGCAGCGGTGGCAGGCCGCGCATTATTACCGACCACGCACCGGCTTTCCGGTGCGTGGTTTTTACTAGGGCAACTACTGCCTTTGACTTCGTTTGAGTGACTACCATCATGCGTCCCCTCGTTGCCGATATCGACCTCGCCGCGCTCTGTCACAATTATCGCCACGCCTGCGCCTGTGCACCCCAAAGCCGTTCGGTAGCGATCATCAAGGCCGATGCCTACGGCCATGGCGCCATCGAATGCGCCAAGGCGCTGGTAGGCGAGGCACCTGCCTTTGGCGTCGCCTGTATCGAAGAGGCGTTAGCGCTTCGCCAAGCGGGCATCGATACGCCTATCGTGCTGCTAGAGGGGATTTTTAGCGCTGATGAGCTCGCGCTGGTCGATGAGCACGGTTTTTGGATCGCCGTGCATAGCGCGTGGCAGGTGGAAGCACTGTTGAGCTTTGCACCGCATCGCCCTATTCCGGTCTGGCTCAAGGTCGACTCGGGCATGCATCGCCTGGGCTTTGCCCCCGAGGAGATCGAAAGCCTCTGGGCGCGTCTGAGTCAAGCGCCTCAGGTGGGCGAACTTGTGCTAATGAGCCACTTCGCCTCGGCGGACGCCAGCGATAGCGGCTATTTCGAGATCCAGCTGCAGCGTATCGTAGCCCTGGCGCATGCGCTCAAAGCGCCGTTGAGCATCGCCAACTCCCCGGCCACGCTGGCCTGGCCCGTTGCCCATGGCGACTGGAACCGCCCCGGCATCATGCTCTATGGCAGCGACCCGTTGGAAGTCGCCAATGCGTCGAGCCGCGACCTGCGTCCGGTCATGACCTTGCGATCACAAGTGATCGCGCTGCGCGATCTGGCAGCGGGCGAGCCCGTGGGATACGCCGGCCGCTGGCGTGCACCGCGCCCAAGCCGAATCGCCGTGGTCGCCGCAGGCTATGGTGATGGCTATGATCGCCACGCTCAGGATGGCACGCCCGTGCTGGTCGACGGTCAGCGCTGCACGATAGCAGGCAAGGTCTCCATGGACATGCTGACCGTCGATGTCACCGACCTACCCGAGGTTCGCATCGGCAGCGAAGTAGTGCTTTGGGGACGAGCCGCCAACGGCACCGTACTCAGCGTCGACGAGGTCGCCAACGGCTGCGATACCATTAGCTACACCCTGCTGACCGGCATTTTGCCCCGCGTACCGCGGCGCTATTTAAGCAACGATCAGGCTTGAGACACGATTAGGCATGGCCAAGACCCCATACCCCCGCTCCTTTGCCCATCCGCGCTACTGGCCCACCTGGATCGCCATTGGTGCTATGTACCTAGCCGCTTGGCTGCCCTGGCGGCTGCGGCTTGCCGTAGGTAAAGCGCTGGGCCTTCTGGCCTGGCGCTTCGCGCGTCGGCGTCGGCGCATTACCGAGACCAACCTTGCGCTCTGTTTTCCCGAAAAGGGGCCAGACGAGCAGAAGCGCCTGGTGCGCGAGACCTTCATTGCCAACGGCATCGGCTTGGTCGAAACCGCTACCGGCTGGTGCCGCGACGCCGAGGGGCTTCGCCACCGCGTGGCTTACCACGGCCAGGAGCACCTAGCGCGGGCCAAGGCCGAAGGCAAGGGCGTACTGGTGGTAGGCATTCACTTTTCGACCCTAGACTTAGGTGGCGCGCTGCACTCACTGTTCTTCCCCGCCGACGTGGTCTACCGCCCGCACAACAACCCGCTGTTCGAGCGCTTCATGACCCGCGCGCGTTCGCGCATCTTCGGCCAGGCGATCGATCGGCACGATCTGCGCGGCGTGGTACGGCGCATCAAAGCTGGGCATATCGTGTGGTATTCGCCCGACCAGGACTTCGGTCGTGAGGCCAGCGTTTTCGCACCGTTTTTCGGCCATCAGGCGGCTACTATTCGCCTTACCGCCAAGATCGCCCGCATGACCGGCGCACCGGTAGTGCCGCTGATGTTTCACCGCAACCCCGATAACCGCAGCTACACCATCGAGTGTTTGCCCGCTTTCGATAATTTCCCCAGCGGTGACGAGGTGGCCGACGCCACCCGCGTCAACCAGTTCATCGAGCGCGCCATCCGCAAGCATCCCGAGCAGTATCTCTGGCTGCACCGCCGCTTCAAGACGCGCCCGGAAGGCGAAGCAGGGTTCTACTAACCGCTATTACGCAAAAAGCCGATATGACGTCGGCTTTTTGCGTTCTTCGTTCTACACGCTCAATCGAGGTTGCGGGAGTAGAAGATCTCCAGCATCTCTTTGCGCAGGCGGCTTTCGATGTCGCGCGCTTCTTCGAAGGTGATGTCGCGCCGTGAGGTGCCGAACAGGTAGTTATCCAGCTCGAAATCCTTGAGCAGCATCTTGGTGTGGAACATGTTGTCCTGATAGACGTTCACGTCGATCATCTGGTAGGCCTGCTTGGTATCGTCGGCCAGGTAGTCCTGAATCGAGGTGATGTCGTGGTCGATGAACAGCTTCTTGCCATCGACGTCGCGGGTAAAGCCGCGCACCCGGTAATCCATGGTCACGATATCGGAATCGAAGCTATGGATCAGGTAGTTCAGCGCCTTTAGCGGGCTGATATGGCCACAGGTGGAGACGTCTATATCCAGGCGAAAGGTGCTGATGCCGTTGTCCGGGTGGGACTCAGGGTAGCTATGCACCGTCACATGACTCTTGTCCAGGTGGGCAACCACCGTCTCGGGCAGCGGACCGGGGCCGGGTTCGGTTTGGGCCGGTACGCTATCTTCCAGCTCGTGCTCGGCGATCAGGATGGTCACGCTGGCGCCGTGGGGCTCGTAATCCTGACGGGCGATATTGAGCACATGCGCCCCAATGATGTTGGTCACATCCTTGAGGATCTGGGTCAGCCGCTCGGCGTTGTAAAGCTCATCGATATAGTCGATATAAGCCGCACGCTGCTCTTCGGTCTTGGCGTAACAGATGTCGTAAATATTGAAGCTCAACGAACTGGTCAAGTTGTTGAACCCATGGAGTCGGAGATTATCTGACACGTCCGAACCTCCCTATGGCAGATGAAGACACCCCGACGAGCCTGCGCCGGAACCGATCTACGTTGGATGACGCTGGGTCTGATGCGTCGCTCGCTGCCGCCCCTGGAATACCCATGAGGGGGTAACGAGCGCGCGTATTATGCCCGCCCGGGACGCGGTATGCATCCAGGCAGGCATTTTTTTTCGTTGGGAGAAGGAGAACGTCGCTTCGCGGTCGCGAGCGTAGCGGCTCAGCCCTCAACGATGTCGAAGGAGTGGGTAATCTCCACGCCGCCGTTGACCAGCATGATCGAAGCGCTGCAGTACTTCTCGGCGGAAAGCTCCACCGCGCGCTGCACCTGCTTTTCCTTGAGGTTACGTCCGGTCACGGTGAAGTGAACATGGATCTTGGTGAATACCGCAGGCGTGGTCTCGGCGCGTTCGGCCTGAATGTCGGCCACGCAGTTGGTCACCTCGGCGCGCGCCTTATCGAGAATGTTGAGTACGTCGAAGGTGGTGCAGCCGCCCATGCCCATCAGCAGCATCTCCATCGGGCGCGGTCCGGTATTGCGCCCGCCGTGCTCGGGAGAGCCATCCAGTACCACGCTGTGGCCGCTGCCGGATTCGGCGACGAACTGCCGACCATCCGTCCATTTGATGCGTGTTTTCATCGCTATTGTCTCGTCAACGTTGATGCGTAAAGGTCGAAAAAGTACCGAGAAGAGTACTGAAGAAAGACCCTAAAGGAGGCGCAGCATAGCACTTATCGACGCCGCTATCGTTGGCTTGGTCGTTGCTCCTATCGCGGCACTTAGTCACTAAAACGCGTGGCGTCATCAACACGCGTG
The DNA here is from genome assembly GCF_024790395.1 of Halomonas dongshanensis. Taxonomy (GTDB): domain Bacteria; phylum Pseudomonadota; class Gammaproteobacteria; order Pseudomonadales; family Halomonadaceae; genus Vreelandella; species Vreelandella dongshanensis. The sequence goes on along the minus strand of NZ_JAJISC010000004.1, from coordinate 285,093 downwards.
ACCGTCGTGACGCAGCAGGGCATCCAACGCCTCGAGGCGTTCGGGGGTGCCGACATCGACCCAGGGGGGCGTCAAGCGCTCGCCGCTGACGCGCTCGGCCGCCATAGCGGCGCGTAAAAGTGGCGCCAGGGCGAAGGCGCCGGGCGTACAGTCGGCAAAAAGCGCTGGGTGCAGCACGCTCATACCCGCAAAGGTTAGCTTTGCGGGACCACTGGCATGAACGCGGCCCTCGCTCAGGGCGAAATCGCCTTCGGGGTGGTGGGAGGGGTTGTCGACCAGCGCCAGATGGGCCACATCCTTCTCGCCAAGGGCGGTCAGCGAGGGCAGCGCATCGCACCAGACGTCACCATTGACCAGCAGGAACGGCTGCTCGCCCAAGAGCGGTAGCGCCTGAAAAATGCCGCCGCCGGTTTCAAGCGGCGTAGCCTCCAGGCTATAGGCGATGTCGACCCCGAAGCGGCTCCCGTCGCCCAGCGCCTCGATGATCTGCTCGGCCCGGTAGCTTACGTTAATCACCACCTCATCAATGCCCGCTTTGGCCAGGCGCGACAGGTGATGGACGATCAAGGGTTTGCCTGCGACCGGTAGCAAGGGTTTGGGGCAGTGATCGGTGAGCGGGCGCATGCGTTTGCCCAAGCCCGCCGCCAGGATCATCGCCTTCATTCTGCGATCTCCAACGCGCTGAGCCGAGCGGTAAGGACAGGGCGTAGCTGGGTCTCTAGCCAATTCATGAAGTTGGCGTGAGCGGGGAGAGCGGCAAGGCTATCCGTCAGGTGGTCGAGAAAGTGCGGCAAGCGCTCGAGATAGCCGTGTTTACCGTCGCGCAGGGTCAAGCGGCAGAAAATGCCCAGCACCTTCAGCGAGCGCTGCGCCGCCATGGCATGGCACTGGGTGAGAAAGGCCTCTGCGCTCAGCGTGCCCGTCAGACGGCCATCGCGTCGCGCCTCGCGATAGAAGTGCTCGACCAAGGCCGCGTAGGTGGCTGCATCAAAGCGGCGGTAGCGGCCGCTCAAGAGCGAAATCACATCGTAGCTCAGCGGCCCCGCTACGGCGTCTTGGAAATCGATCATATAGAGATGATCGCCTTTCACCATCAGGTTCATGGCGTCGAAGTCGCGGTGCACGCTCACCACGCGCTGTTCAAGCGCTGCATCGATTAGCGCCTGACGCAGCGCGGGCCATTCAGGCGGCGTGGGAAGATCGAGAAAGCGCGTTAAACACCACTCGGGAAAAAGATCGAGCTCGCGGCCGAGCAGGGCTGCATCATAAGCAGGCAATGCTTCGGGGCTGGCGCGATTTTGCAGGGCAGCGATCAGCGCCATGGCGCGGTGTAGGTAGGGTAGCGTCGTGGCGCTATCGCCAAAGCGCGCCTGCAGCGGCGTATCGCCGAGATCGTCGAGGAGCAAAAAACCTGCGTCCAGGTCGGCGGCGTGGACCTGGGGAACCGGCAGGTTGGCGGCGTGCCAGCGCCGGGCGATGGCGAGAAAGGGGGCCGAGTCCTCTTGCGCCGGAGGGGCGTCCATGACCATCTGGGTCGCGCCATTTGGCAGGGTGAGGCGAAAATAGCGCCGAAAGCTGGCATCGCCACCGGCCGGTGCCAGGCGGATCTCATCGCTTCTTAGGCCGTGCTGCGCGGCCGTCCAAGCGCTGAGGTCGGAAAATCGAGAAGAGGACATGCAAGCTCCTTGCTGGTCGGGCATCATGCGGACTGTATAATACCGATTCTCGATGCCAAGGATAACGAACATGGGCAAGCGATTGACGCGCACCTTGCCAACCGCACAGACGCTGGTCGGCAGCCTGCTGGCGAGCGCCTCCTTCACCGCGCTGGCGCAGGGCGAACCCCTGGCGCCAGAAGCCCTGGATTGGCAACCCTGGGACCGCGCCGCTGCAGCGGGGCAGCTCTGTCGTGGGCGCTATGTGATGCCTGCCTACCGGCTGCCCGAAGAGGAGAATCCGGAAACGCTGTCACTGGAGGCGAGCGAAGCCGACTACGCCGCCAACGGCGAAGCCATGCTGCGCGGCGACGTCGTACTGCGTCGCGGCGTGGCCGAGCTTGAGGCCGATGAAGTCTTCGTACCCAGCGACCGCCAGCAGGTCGACGCCCAGGGTCGGCTCGCCCTGCGCGACGGCCGGGCGCTGGTGCGCGGCGACAGTGCCACGCTGATGCTCAACGAAGACCGCGCCTCGCTACGCAATAGCCACTACGTGCTCTACGACCAGCACTTGCGTGGCCAAGCCGACCAGCTCGAACAGGTGGGCGAAGACCTGTACCGCTTGCAGGATGCCACCTTCACCACCTGTGACCCGGGAGAGAACACCTGGCATCTTGTGGGCAGCGATATTTTGCTCGACCAGGCCAGCGGCTTTGGCACCGCGCGCAACGCCCGCTTGATGGTCAAGGACGTGCCGGTGTTCTACTGGCCGTGGCTGCGTTTTCCCATCGACGACCGCCGCCACACGGGGCTGCTCTGGCCCGCTTTCAGCTTCTCCGGCGACGGCCTGGATTACGCTCAGCCGTTTTACTGGAACATCGCGCCCAACCAGGACGCCACCATCACGCCGCGCTGGATCACCGATCGCGGCCTGCTACTCAACGGCGAGTACCGCTACCTACTGCCCAACGCCCAGGGCACCGTGGAGGGCGGCTACCTCAGCAGCGACGACGGTGGCTCCAGCGGTGATAGCGATCGCTACCGGGGGATGGACCGCTGGTACATCGAAGCCCAGCACAGTGGACGGATCAATCCGCGCAGCGGTTACGAGCTGCGCTATGGCTCGGCGAGCGACGGTCGCTACTTCGATGATTTTGGTGGCGAGTTCGGCAGCAGTGACCGCGTGAGTCTGGATCGCTTGGCGCAGATCGACTACCGCGGCGATATCTGGCAGCTCGACGCCCGCGCCCAGGGCTATCAGCGCCTGGAAGACCCCCTGGCCGATAGTGACAAGCCGTTCTACCAGTTGCCGAGCCTGACCGCCAACGCCCGCGTGCCGCTGGGCGAGGGCTTTTACGGTGAGTGGAACGCTAACGCCACCTACTTCTGGCGCGATATCGACGAGAACCTGGTGCCCGAGCGCGAAGCGATGACCGGTAGCCGCGTGCACCTGACCCCGGCTTTGGGCTGGCGGTTCGAGGCGCCTTGGGGCTATTTGGAGCCGCGTAGCGAGCTGTGGTACACCACCTACGATCTCGACTACGGCAGCCGTGAGACCGAGCGCAGCGATACGCCTACTCGCAGCACCGCGATCACCTCCGTGGATGCCGGGCTCGTCTTCGAGCGCGAGCTCGATCTTGGCCAGCGCGGCTACCGCCAGACGCTGGAGCCACGCTTGAACTACGCCTATGTGCCGCGCGAAGATCAGCGCCAACTGCCGGACTTCGACAGCTACGAGCGCGCCTTCTCCTGGGATCAATTGTGGTCGCCGCACCGCTTCTCGGGCGCTGACCGCGTGGGTGATCTTAACCGTCTCTCGGTAGGACTCGAGTCGCGCCTGCTCGAAGACGCCTCTGGGCGTGAGCGCCTGCGCGCCGGGATCGGCCAGAGTTACTACTTCTCCGAGCGACGCATCGATCGCGACGGTAACCCGGATACGCTACCGGCGCGTCCCGAAGATGACCCCAGTGTCAATCCACTCAGCCGCTACCAAGCGACCCGCGATCGTTCACCGGTGGTCTCGCGGCTCGACTGGCAAATCGACGAACGCTGGAGTACGGGTGTCGAGTGGCTTTACGACGACGAACGCGAACGCACCGAGAGCTCGACCCTCGATCTACGCTATCGTCATCCGGCAGGCCACATAGTGAACCTTGGCTACCGTTGGGAGATCGAAGGGTTCGATCCCGACATCGTGCCCGGCGACGACGGCTTTCGTAACTACAACCGTGAAGAGTGGGATCTCTCCTTTGCCTGGAAAGCGACCCCTCAGATTGATTTGATCGGCCGTTACCTGCACGATCAGACCAATGATCGTTCGCTCGAACAGCTCGCCGGAGTACAGTGGAACGACTGCTGCTACGGCGTGCAGGTAGTGTGGCGCGAATGGGTCGATGACAACGACACTGCCTTCATCGACGACGACTTCACCGATCGCGGCATCTTCCTGCGTTTCGTGTTCCGTGGACTCGGCGGTGTAGGTCAGCAGGCCGACAGCTACTTTGAGCGCACCATTCCCGGCTATCGCCCTACGGTCCTGTAAGGCAAGGACGAAAGAGCCAACTGATGAGACGTTTGCTATGAAAATGAGAAAGACCCTGCTTGCCCGTGCCAAGACGCTCTCGCTGAGTGGCGTATTCATCGTTGCGGGTGTAGCGGTATTGCCTCTCGCCGCCCAGGCGCAGAGCTTCCAGTCCTCGGTCGAGCGCCAGTCGCTCAATCGCGTGGTAGCGGTGGTCAACGATGGCGTGATTCTGCAAAGCGAGCTCGACGATCGCATCGCCCAGATCGAGCAGCAGGCCCAAGCGCAGGGCAGCTCGCTGCCGCCGCGCCAGCAGTTCGCCTCCCAGGTGCTCGAACGCATGATCCTCGAAGAGATTCAGCTGCAGATGGCTGAAAATGCCAACCTGAGCATCGACGACACCGAGCTCAACCGGCAGGTGCGCGGCGTGGCCGAGTCCAATGGCATGACCCTGGATCAGTTCGCCGACGCCATCGAGGCCGATGGCATGACCATGGCGCAGGTGCGTAACGACATTCGTCGCGAAATGCTGATGCGCCAAGTGCAGCAAAGCCAGGTTGGCCAACGCGTGTCGATCAGCGACCGCGACGTCGACCGTCTGCTCAACCAGCAAAGCGGTGGCGGTCAGCAGGCGTTTATCGAAGAGACGCGCGCGCGCCATATTCTGGTAAGCCTCACCCCGACCCGCGACGAAGCTCAAGCCCGTTCCCGGGCCGAGCAGGCCATTAGCCGCCTGCGTCAGGGCGAAGATTTTGCCAGCGTCGCTCGCGAATACAGCGACGATAGCGGCAGCGCCTTGAACGGCGGCGAGCTTGGCTGGGTGCGCCCAGGGCAGACCGTTCCCGCCTTCGAAGAGGCGCTGACGGCGCTGGCGCCGGGCCAAATCTCCGCGCCCGTGCGCTCGCAGTTTGGCTACCACATTATCGAAGTGGAGGAGCGCCGCCGCCAGGACGTGACCCAGGAGAGCCAGCGCGAGCAGGTGCGGCAGGCCATCTTCCAGCGTCGTGCCAACGAAGAGCTCGACGTCTGGCTCGATGAGATTCGCTCGCAAGCCTTCGTCGATATTCGCCTCTAATGAGCGCCAACGCGACCTCGCTGCCGCTGGCTATCACCACCGGTGAGCCAGCGGGCATTGGCCCTGACCTCACGTTGATGCTGGCCGCCAGCGGTCAGCTTCCCGAGGGCTGCGTGGCGATCGGTGATCCTGCGCTTTTACGCCAGCGGGCGCAGCAGTTGGGGCTCGATGTTCCTGTTGTCGAGTGCGCACCGGGTGAGCCCCTTTCCATGGCGCAGGCAACGCTTCCCGTCTGGCCGGTCGCGCTCGCAGCCCCGGTGACGCCTGGCGTGCTCGATTCCGCCAACGCTGCCTACGTCATCAAGACGCTGGAGGTGGCCGTTGCGGCGTGCCAGCAGGGGCTGGCGGCGGCCATGGTCACGGCGCCGCTGCACAAGGGCGTAATCATCGAGGGTGGATTTAGCGGTTTCACCGGCCATACCGAGTGGCTACGCGATGCCTGCGGCGTGCCCGAGGTGGTGATGATGCTGGCTACTGACGTCGCCCTGCACGCCCGTGGGCCCGAGTGGCAGGGCGAGCGGGGCCTGCGCGTGGCGTTGGCGACCACGCATCTGCCGCTGCGCGACGTGGCCGATGCGATCACTCCCGAACGGCTCACCCGAGTGACACGTCTGCTCGATGCGGACCTGCGTGGTCAATTCGGCATCGCGGCGCCGCGTATCGCTGTTTGTGGGCTCAACCCTCACGCCGGTGAGGGCGGGCATTTAGGCTTCGAGGAGCGCGATATCATCGAGCCCACGCTTACCACGCTGCGTGCCCAAGGCATCGACGTGCGCGGCCCCTATCCCGCCGATACGCTGTTCACCCCGCGCCATCTGCGTGAGGTCGACGCGGTGCTGGCGATGTATCACGACCAGGGCCTGGCCGTGCTCAAGTACGCAGGCTTTGGACAGGCGGCCAATATCACCCTAGGCTTGCCGCTCGTACGCACCTCGGTAGATCACGGCACCGCGCTGGATCTTGCCGGTCGCGGCACCGCCGACCCGGGCAGTCTCGGCGTCGCCTTGCGCTTGGCGCGCCAGCTGAGCCAACGCCAGAAAACGAATGAACGCTAGAAAAAGTAGCTAGCCACCGTCAGTCAGCATTTCCAAGGAACTCCTTTCGATGTCTCAAGTGCCGCAGCAGCATCGCGCTCGCAAACGCTTTGGTCAGAACTTTCTTCGCGACCCGGGCATCATCTCGCGTATCGTCCGCGCCATCGGGCCGCGCGAGGGCGACCGGCTGGTGGAGATCGGTCCGGGGCAGGGTGCGCTGACCCAGCCGCTGCTGGAGGCCGCAGGCAAGCTCGAGGTCATCGAGCTCGACCGCGACCTGATTCCCGGCCTGCGGGTGCAGTTTTTCAACTACCCCGAGTTCGTCATTCACGAGGGCGATGCGCTGAAGTTCGACTTCGCCGAGCTCAAGGGTGATGGGGCGCCGCTGCGCGTCGTGGGCAACCTGCCCTATAACATCTCCACGCCGCTGATCATTCATCTGCTCGACGCCGGGGCGGCGGTGGCCGACATGCACTTCATGCTGCAAAAAGAAGTGGTCGAGCGCCTAGCGGCGGCTCCCGACACGGCCGACTGGGGGCGCCTTTCGGTCATGGCGCAGTACTACTGCCAGGTGGAGCAGCTCTTCATCGTGCCGCCGGAGGCCTTCGTGCCGCGTCCCAAGGTGGACTCGGCCATCGTGCGGCTCACCCCCCACGCGACGCTACCCGTTGTCGCCCACGACCCGGCGCTGATGTTCGATCTGGTGCGCCAGGCCTTTGGCCAGCGGCGCAAGACGCTGCGCAACAACCTCAAAGGGCGCATCGACGCCGATGCCATGGCGGCACTGGGTATCGACCCTGGTCGCCGCCCACAGACGCTCAGCGTCGCCGAGTTCGTTACCCTGGCCAACTGGGTGAGCGATCAGGACGCAAGTGGTGGAGAACATACTGAAGAGCGTGCTGGAGAACGTACTGGTGAGTGAGGCCGACATCGTCGTCAGCGTAACGCCCAACTACCGTGGCGGCGAATCCAGCGCCCTGGAAGGGCGCTACGTATTCAGCTATACCGTCACCGTACACAACCAGGGCGATCACAGCGTGCAGCTGATGGCACGCTACTGGAAGATCACTCAAGGCAGCGGTGAGTGCCAAGAGGTGCGCGGCAAGGGCGTGGTCGGCCAGCAGCCACTGATCGGTCCCGGTCAGCGCTTTCGCTACACCAGTCGGGCGATACTACAGACCCCGGTGGGGGTCATGGAGGGCGCCTATACGCTGCTCGATATTGCTCACCAGCGCGCCTTCGAGCAGCCTATCGCTCCGTTTCGGCTGGCGGTACCGCACCAGCTACACTGAGGGCGCGGAGGGCGTTCGCTCATCTCGCTCATACATCGACTGACAACCTCGCGTTAAGGCTTGGCAATGCGCACCTACGTCATCGGGGATCTGCACGGCTGTTACGCCGAATTCGTCGCCCTATTGGAAAAGCTTGCTTTCGACCCGCGCGCCGATCGGCTCTGGCTGGTGGGTGATCTGGTCAATCGCGGCCCCGGGTCGCTTGATTGCCTGCGCGAGATTAAGGCGCTGGGAAGCGCCGCGCGCTGCGTGCTGGGCAATCATGATCTGCATTTGCTCGTCGCTGCGCGCGGCGGCGGTCGGCTGCACCGACGCGATACCCTATATGACATTCTGGCCGCGCCGGATCGCGAGGCACTGCTCGATTGGCTTCAGGCGCAGCCGCTGATGGTGCGTGAAGGCGAGGTGGTCATGGCTCACGCCGGGCTTTTGCCCCAGTGGCGCGTCGAGCGCGCCGAAGCGCTGGCAGGGGAGGTTACGGATACCCTCGGCGGCGAGCATGCCGGGCGCTTTCTTACTCGTCTTTTCGGCAACCAGCCCGAGCGCTGGCATGATGAGCTTGAGGGCGACGACCGTCTGCGCTTCATCGTCAATGCCTTCACCCGCATGCGCTTTATCGATGCCAACGGGCAGCTCGACTTCAGCGCCAAGGAGGGCCTCGATAGCGCCCCGGCGGGTTTTCGGCCCTGGTTTCAGTTTCCCCGCGCTGACGACCCGCAGCTACTCTTCGGCCACTGGGCCGCGCTTGAAGGCAAAACGCCCCAGGCGGCCGTACGCGTAACTGGCCTGGATACCGGCTGCGTCTGGGGCGGCGCCATGACCGCGCTGACGCTGGAAACGGGCGCGCTCACCCAGGTAGCGAGCCAGCAGCGCCCATGAGTACTCATCAGGCAGCAGGAGGGCGGTATGCAGAAGAACGATGATAACGTGCTGCAGGGGCTCGAGGTGTACCGCGTGGGCGGCGCCGTGCGCGATCATTTGCTGGGCTGGCCGGTTTACGACAACGACTGGGTCGTCGTCGGTGCCACACCGGAGGCGATGCGCGCGCGCGGTTTCCAGCCGGTCGGTCGCGATTTCCCCGTGTTCTTGCATCCGCGCACTCACGAGGAGTACGCCTTGGCGCGTACCGAGCGCAAGAGCGGCCACGGCTACGCCGGGTTCGAGGTGCACGCAAGCCCTGAGGTGACGCTCGAGGAAGATCTCGAACGGCGCGATCTGACCCTCAACGCCATCGCCGAAGCCGACGATGGGCGCCTCATCGACCCCTACGGCGGTGAGGCGGATTTGCGAGCACGTCTGCTACGCCACGTTTCGCCCGCGTTCAGTGAAGACCCGCTACGCGTGCTGCGCACGGCGCGCTTTCTAGCCCGTTACTCAGGGCTTGGCTTTCGCATTGCCGAGGCGACGCTTGCGCTGATGGAGGAGGTCAGCCGTAGCGGCGAGCTCGAACACCTCGCCGCCGAGCGTGTGTGGGTCGAGACCGAGAAAGCCCTGGGCGAGCCGCACCCCGATGCCTACTTTCAGGCGCTGGCTCAGTGCCAGGCGCTGCGCACGTGGTTTGCCGAGCTTGCTGAACGGTTGGAAGCGGCGCTGTTCGCCATGGCGCAGGTGCCTTGTGATACCCAGGACGTGCCGCTGGCCCATTGGCGTTACGCCAGGCTCGTCAGCGTGCTCGATGACGCCGAGCGAGAGGCGCTTGCCACGCGCCTGCGCCTGCCCAACGCCGTGGCCAAGCTTGCGCGCCAAAGCGCGCTGACCACGAGGCTGCTCGATGGGCTGCCCTCGGCTGAGCGCGTTGGCGCATGGCTCGATGGGCTCGACGCTTGGCGGCGCCCTGAGCACGTCGAGCGGCAACTAGCGCTGGTCGACTGTCTTGCCCGCGAGTGGGTCGCGCCCATGCAGCAGGCCTGGCAGGCGGCCCAGCGCGTGAGTCCGCAGGATCTGATCGCTCAGGGTTTCAAAGGGGCGGCGTTAGGCCAGGCGCTACGCGACGCTCGCCGCGATACCATTGAGCAGGCGCTGGCAAACACCGGGCCTTGAGAGCGTAGAACTTGGCGTTAGCCGTCGGCGCGCGAGATCTGTCGACCGCGCCAGAAAAAATCTACCGGCCAGAGGCGCTGATGCGCCTTGTGCTCGAAGCACTGCCATAGCGCGGCATAAGAGAGTGCGAGCACGGGGTGGTGCGTGTCGGGTTCGAGCTCGGCCAGAGGGCGCAAGACGAAAGCGTGGCGGGTGATATCGTCGCGTGGCAGCGTTATGCCCGCAATACGGCCGTGCAGTTCACCGACGCTGAGTAGGTCGATATCCAGCGCCTTGGGGCGCGTTAGCCCCTGCGCCACCGACTGCTCGACCGTTTTGAGGGCGCCATGCAGCGCCTCGACGCCCTCGATGCTGTCGAAGGCGACCACGAGGTTATAGAAATTGTGCGCATCATGGATGCCCACCGGCTCGCTTTCGTAAACCGAGGAGAGGCTAAGCGGCCCAAAGCGCTGTGTTAACGCATCGAGGCCAAGAGCCAAGTGGTGCTCGGGGGCACGGTTGCTGCCAAGGCTAAGGATGACGCGGTGCATCAGCGCGTGGGCGAGCGCTCGCCGCGCTCGATCTCGAGGCCAACGCTGCGGGCATTGGGCACTGCGCCGGGCTTACGCAGACGCAGACGCAGCCAAGTAATGGCGAACTCTTCGCGTAGACAAGCCGCCAGACGCTCGGCAAAGGTCTCGACCAGGGCGAACTGATGCGCCTCGGCAAAGCACTGGATTCGCGCGCTGATCGCGGCATAATCAAGCGTTAGCTGCAGATCGTCGCTGGCCGCAGCGGGGCGGATGTCGGTGGCTAGGGTGAGGTCGAGCTCCAGCGTCTGGGTGATGGTGCGCTCCCAGTCGTAGACGCCGATCACCGTGTCGACCCTGAGCCCTTCGATCAAAATATGGTCCATGTCGCGTTTCTCAGCGGCAAAAGAGCGGCATTGTACGCCAGCCGCGCACCAGGCGACAGCCACTAGGGAGGGGATGCCCATCGCCATGATATTTGATGCGCTGCCGCTGGAGAGCGTGGCGTGGCTGATCGTAGGCTATCTCAGCGGTAGCTGGCTCGCCGCCCTCAGCGTTTGCCGCTTGGCGGGTGTGGCCGATCCACGCGAAGACGGGTCACGCAATCCAGGCTTCTCCAACGTGCTGCGTCTTTATGGGCCGCGTCTGGCCGTGGCGACACTCTGCTTGGACGCGCTAAAAGGGATGCCCTGCCTGCTGCTGCTCAAGAGTCTCGATGCTGCGCTTTGGCTTCAGGGAGCCGTCGGACTTGCGGTGCTTTTGGGGCATAGCTATCCGGTTTGGCACCGCTTCAAAGGCGGCAAGGCTGTGGCCAGCGCGCTGGGCGTACTTCTGGTGCTGGTGCCTTGGGTCGCCCTGGTGAGCGCTGCGCTATGGAGCCTGATTGCCTGGCGTGGGCGCAGCGCCGCCTTTGCCTCGCTCATCAGCGCGCTGGCGGCGCCGCTTTTGTGCCTTGGGCTGGCGCCGGACTATGCACCGCTCGTTGCTCTGTTTGGCCTGCTTGTCATTGGGCGCCACTGGCTCAATATCGTGCGCTTGAGGCGCGGCGAGGAGCCGCCCTTGGGGCGCGATTGAGCTAGCCGCCATTAACCCGGCGTACTCAAACGCTCCAAGGGCCAACGCGGGGTTGCCTGCATTTCGCCGGGTACGTCGCGCTCGCCTGCCGCAAGGCGTTGGGCGCCGACGTAGGCGATCATCGCGCCATTGTCGGTGCAAAAGCGCCCGCGCGGGTAGAACGCCTCGGCGCCGCGCTTTTGCGTCTCGACGGCCAGGCGTTCGCGCAGGCGGGTATTGGCGCTCACGCCGCCCGCCATGACGATGCGCTTGAGCCCGGTTTGATCCAGCGCTCGGCGACACTTGATCACCAACGTATCCACCACTGCCTCTTCGAACGCGCGGGTGATGTCGGCGCGGGTTTGGGCATCCAGCGTTCCTGCCTCTTCGTGCTGGCGCAGCGTGGTGAGGGTGTGGGTCTTGAGCCCCGAGAAGCTGAAGTCGAGCCCAGGGCGGTCGGTCATTGGGCGTGGGAAGCGAAAGCGCTTGGGGTCGCCGGTTTCGGCCAAGCGAGCGACCTCGGGGCCGCCAGGGTAGGCGAGCCCCAGCATCTTGGCGGCCTTGTCGAAGGCTTCGCCCGCAGCGTCGTCCACCGATTCGCCGAGCAGGGTGTACTCCCCAAGCCCCTGAACCGCCACGAGTTGGGTGTGTCCGCCCGATACCAGCAGCGCAACGAAGGGGAATGCGGGCGCCTTCTCTTCGAGCATGGGGGCGAGCAGATGCCCCTCCATGTGGTGCACGCCGAGTACTGGAATGTCCAGGGCGCGGGCCATGCCGTGTGCCGTGCTGGCGCCGACCATGAGCGCACCAACGAGCCCTGGGCCTGCGGTGTAGGCGATGCCTTCTAGCTCGGCGCGGGTCATCTTGGCCTCGGCCAATACCTGCTCGATCAGCGGTAACAGCTTGCGCGTGTGGTCACGCGATGCAAGCTCCGGCACCACACCGCCATACTCGGCGTGCATGCTGACTTGGCTGTAAAGCGCATCGGCCAGCAGGCCGTCACCGCCCTGGCGCGAAGTGTCGTAGATGGCGACGCCGGTTTCGTCGCAGGAGGTTTCGATGCCAAGAACACGCATAGGAAAGACTCTACCCAAAAGGGCTCGGGGCCAGACGTAAAGGAAGGCGCGCAGTCTACCATTTTGTACCCGTGCGTGCGTACGCGCGTGGTTTAAAGGAGGCATGTGTAGCAGCAGTAATGCAATGCTGCGTCGCAATATGAGTTGACCCTGTTGTAGGCTCGACTAGGGTTAGGTCGAGGGAGGGGCCCACCAAGGAGTCATCATGATCGATCATCTGAGTTTTTCTCGTCGCCAGCTGCTGGGCGGCATGGCCGTTGCAACAGGTACCAGCCTATTGCCTGGCGCCTATGCGCATGCTGCTACCCGCGCTGCCTCGAGCAGCGCTACCGCCTCGGCCAGCGCAAGTGAACAGCCCCAGCGCTTTTGCATTCGCAATGCCACCGTCCTGACCATGGAGCCAGGGCAGACGGCGATGGAAAACACCGATGTCTGGGTGGTCGATGGGCGTATCGAAGCGGTAGGGCAAGGGCTTGCTGCCGAAGGAGCGGAAAGCATCGATGGTCGGGGCTGCATCGTCATGCCGGGGCTTGTGGATACCCACAACCATATGTGGCAAACCCAGATGCGTGGCATGTTCGCTCAGCGCGAAGGTGCACTCTTCTTTCCTCTCACCAACCGGCTGGCCGAACACTTTCGCCCCGAAGATACCTGGGTAGGCGAATACCTTGCGGCAATGGAGAACGTGAGCGCTGGCATCACTACCAGTAACGACTTCTTCGATAACAACCGCAATCCCGAGCACTCGGCTGCCGCGCTCGAGGCGTTGGCGCACTCGCCCCTGCGAGCGCGCTTATTGCTGGGGAACGAGAGCAAGACCGCCAAAAACGGCATCGATCTAGAGCGCCTACGCGAACTCAATCGGGGCTGGGAAGGGCACAGTGAAAATGGCCGTCTTTCGCTGGGGCTGGCGTGGCGTTTGCCCGAAGACCTCGATGACCTTGAGGCAATGGCGATGAAGCGCCGTGAGTACGACACAGCGCGTGAGCTCGAACTGCCGATCGCCGTGCACGTTAGCGGCGAGGCGCACCACGCCATGTTCGCGCGCTTGGTTGAGGGTGAGTTTCTGCATCCTAGCGTGCAGGTCGTGCACGCAACCGACGCCAGAGGCGAACATCTCGACGCGCTCAATGCCGCAGGGGCAAGCGTAGCACTAACGCCGATCACCGAGCATCGCGTGGCCTATGGGCTGACGCGACTTTCTCACTTTGCCGCCGTCGAGCGTTTGGGGCTGGGTATCGATGGCAATGCCTTGGCGGGAAGCGCAGACATGTTTGCCGTTATGCGCACGGCGGCACTGACCGAGATTGCCGCCAGCGGCGACCAAACCGCTGTGGACTGCCAGGCGCTGCTGGCGCTGGCGACCTCGCGCGCCGCCGAGTCGATTGGCTTGGGTGATCAGATTGGCACGCTGACGCCGGGCAAACAGGCCGATGTGATCATGCTCGATACCCGCGCGCTGAACCTGGGTATGCTGCCAAGCGATCCTGCCGCGCTACTGGTATTTGCGGCAACGCCCGCCAACGTTTCGCTGGTGGCGGTTCAGGGGCGTATCGCCAAGCGCGATGGTCACATGGTGGGGCTCGATAGTGACGAACTGCAGGCGCGAGTGACGGACTCCTTGGACCATCTTCGCCAGTATCTTGCTTGAAAAAGAGGCCAAGAGCGCGTTTCTATCTTTTTGTAGTCGCCACATCACGCTGGTTTGCAAACGCCTCGCGCGAGGTCTAGACTACTGTGCGCTGTAAAACTGGGCCGGAAAAGTGGCAGGTCTTTCGACCAGCGCCTGAACTTTTTTCGTCCTTCTCTGAACTCAAATCTCCTTTAAGGTAGGTGAGTGCTTAATGCCTTCTGTAAAAGTACGTGATAACGAGCCGTTTGACGTCGCTCTGCGTCGTTTCAAGCGCGGCTGCGAAAAAGCTGGCGTTCTGTCTGAAGTACGTCGTCGTGAGCATTACGAAAAGCCGACGGCCGAACGCAAGCGTAAGGCGGCGGCTGCCGTCAAGCGTCATGCGAAGAAGCTTCAGCGTGAGCGTAAGCGTTTCGAACGGCTCTATTGATCCGTACCGGGGAGAACCGGGCTAGTCACGGTTTTTCCCAGGTGTGTTCGTAAGCTGTCTAATAGCCGTCGAACGACACCAAGAGGGATGCCAAGCGGCCGCCGTCAGGTGGCCGCTTGTTTTTCGCCAGATCGTATCGCCCACCCAGGCGTCAATGAGGTGCCACACACTGCATGGCCGGCCAGATTCCCCAGCGTTTCATCGATGATCTGCTAAGCCGCGTCGACGTGGTGGAAGTGGTGGGCGAGCGCGTTCAGCTCAAGAAGGCTGGACGCAACTATTCGGGGCTGTGCCCGTTTCATCAGGAAAAGACGCCGTCGTTCACCGTCAGCGCCGATAAGCAGTTCTATCACTGTTTTGGCTGTGGCGCCCATGGAAATGCACTACGCTTTCTCATGGAGTACGACAAGCTACCCTTTCCCGAGGCCGTCGAGCAGCTGGCCGGGCGCCTAGGGCTCGACGTACCGCGCGAGGGCGGCAACGACCCTCAGCGCCAGGTGCGTGAGCAAAAGCGTAAAGAGGGCGTCAACCTACTTGAGCTTGCGGCGAGTTTTTATCGCGAGCGCCTCAAGATGCAGGAGGGCCAGGCGGCCCAGCGCTACCTCACCGAGCGCGGACTCTCGGTCGATATCGTCAAACAGTACGGCATCGGTTTTGCACCCCAGGGGTGGGAAGCGCTCAAGAGTCATCTGAGCGAGCGGGGCATTGGTGAGCCGGTGCAGGTCGAGTATGGGCTGTTGATCCACCGCGAAGATAGCGGGCGCACCTACGACCGCTTTCGTGATCGGGTGATGTTCCCCATTCGCGATCTGCGTGGGCGCACCATCGCCTTTGGCGGTCGCGTACTTGGGGATGCCAAGCCCAAGTACCTCAACTCGCCCGAGACGCCCGTGTTTCATAAAGGGCGCGAGCTCTACGGTCTTTATGAGGCGCGCCAGGCCACGGCGCAGCTCGAACAAGTGGTGATGGTCGAAGGCTATATGGACGTTGTGGCGCTGGCGCAGTTCGGTATCCACAACGCCGTAGCGACCCTGGGAACGGCGACCACCGAGGATCACCTGACGCGCCTGTTTCGCTTGGTGAGTCGGGTGGTGTTCTGTTTCGATGGCGACCGCGCTGGGCGCCAAGCCGCTAGCCGGGCGCTGGAGACGGCGCTGCCGCAGATGATCGATGGCCGCGAAGCGCGCTTTTTGTTTCTGCCTGAAGGCGACGATCCAGACACCCTGGTGCGCCGTGAGGGCGCCGACGCCTTTCGTGACCGCATGACCTGTGCCATGCCGCTATCGGAGTTTCTCTTCGAGCAGGCAGCCCAGGGGCGCGACATGAACACCGTGGAAGGGCGCGAGCGCTTTGCTAGTCATGTCTTGGCGGCGCTCAATAAAGTGCCAGAGGGCATGCTCAAATCGCTGCTGCTCGAGACGCTTGCCAAGCGCAGCGGCCTGCGCGAGGCGCAGCTCGAAGCACTGATGGCGCCGCGCGAAGCGCCTGGCGCCTCGGCGCCCGAGGCGTTCTTCGAGGCGCCGCCGCAGGCGCACAGTGTGCGACATGCGCCGCCCTCGCAGCGTAAGGCGCCGTTGAGCACGCTTTCGCCGGTGGGGCGCATTCTCCAGTTGCTGGTTCATGAGCCAACGCTGGTGGGTGATCTGCCCGAGCTCGATCAGTGGCTGCCGGAGGATGAGCAGGCACCGCTGTGTCGCGAACTCGTCGCGCTCCTGCGTGCGGGAAACTATCGCAGCCCGCAGGTGGTCTTGGCGCATTTTCAGGGTAGCGCCGAGGGGCAGACGCTTGCTCAGCTCGCCCGGCGCGAGCTGTTGATTCCGCGCGCGGCGCGCCAGGCGGAGCTCGCCAGTTGGGTCGAGCATCTGCAGGCGCATCAGCGTAAGCGTTCTCCTGAGGAGGAGTATGCCGCGCTACTTGCCCACGAGCGCGCCGGGCACAAGCTCGATAAGGCGCAGCGCCAGCGTTTGGCCGAGCTCGTGGTGGAACTCGCCCCACGGCGCTGAGGTCACGATACGGATATATAGGATGGCAAAGACAGAGGGGTGGTGGCGCTGGCGGTTGTAATCGCGCGTTTCGTCACCATATAAACAGTCAGTGAAGGAATGCTGACATAGGTATAACCGGATAAGCTAACACACCTGAGTGACCGCGCAAATACATCGCGGTGGAAAAAATACTCGACTACGCGCTATAATGTTCGGCTTGTTGAGTTTAATCGATTCAGCGCTCCAGGTGTTTCATTCTTCTTCGTCGAGATAGGGTTTCTATGGCTGGAAATGCGCAGCAGCAGTCACGTCTGAAGGAGTTGATCGCGCGCGGCAAGGAGCAGGGCTACCTGACCTATGCCGAGGTCAACGACCATCTACCCGAGGATATCGCCGACCCGGATCAAGTGGAAGACATCATTGGCATGATCAACGACATGGGTATCCGTGTCGCCGAGGAAGCCCCTGATGCCGATACTTTGATGATGTCGGATCACTCTACGGACGAGTCCGCTGCGGAAGAAGCCGTAGCGGCGCTGGCGGCCGTCGAGAGCGATGTCGGTCGAACGACCGACCCCGTTCGCATGTACATGCGTGAAATGGGCACCGTCGAGCTCCTCACCCGCGAAGGCGAAATCGAAATCGCCAAGCGTATCGAAGAGGGCACGCGTGAGGTCATGTCGTCTTTGGCCTACTTGCCGGGCGCGGTTGCCTCTATTCTCGAAGCGTTCGACGCCACTCAGGACGAAGAAGCGCCTGGACGGCTCTCCGATCTGTTTTCTGGCTTCATCGATCCCGATGAGGGCATTCCAGGCGTTGCCGAAGCCGACGCCCCTGAGCCCGAGGTCGACACCGATATCAGCGATGATGACGGTGACGGGGATGGCGACGAGGATGACGACGACGGTGACTCTTCGGCCAACGAGGGCGGTCCCGATCCGGAAGAGGCGCGTGCGCGCTTCGAGCAGATCCGCGAGCAGAACGCCGTGGTCGAGGCCATCCTCGCCAAGCATGGACGTGGAAGCCCTGAGGTGAAAGAAGAGCAGGCGCGTTTGGCCGAGCTCTTCTCGCCGATCAAGCTGGTGCCCAAGCATTTCGAGCGTCTGGTAGGCCAGGTGCGTATCAGCGTTGATCAGGTGCGCGCCCAGGAAAAGGCGGTAATGCAGCTCTGCGTCAAAAAGGCCAAGATGCCGCGTAAGACGTTCATCAAGTCTTTCCCTGGCAACGAGTCCAATAGCGGCTGGCTCGATGCTTTTCAAGCGGAAAACGCCAAGTACGCCGACCGCCTCGAGCCGCTGCGCGCCGATATCGCCCGTGCTCAGCGCAAGATCGCCTTCGAAGAGGACATGGTGCAGCTTAGCGTCGCCGATCTCAAAGAGGTCAACCGCAAGCTCTCCATCGGTGAAGCCAAGGCGCGTCGGGCGAAGAAAGAGATGGTCGAGGCCAACCTGCGTCTGGTTATCTCGATCGCCAAGAAGTACACCAACCGTGGTTTGCAGTTCCTGGATCTGATCCAGGAGGGCAACATCGGTTTGATGAAGGCGGTCGATAAGTTCGAATACCGCCGCGGCTACAAGTTCTCGACCTACGCCACCTGGTGGATTCGTCAGGCGATCACGCGCTCGATTGCCGACCAGGCGCGCACCATCCGTATTCCGGTGCATATGATCGAGACGATCAACAAGCTCAACCGCGTATCGCGCCAAATGCTCCAAGAGATGGGCCGTGAACCGACGCCGGAAGAGCTGGGCGAGCGTCTGGAAATGCCGGAAGACAAGGTACGCAAGGTGCTCAAGATCGCCAAAGAGCCGATCTCCATGGAGACGCCCATTGGCGACGACGACGATTCGCACCTGGGTGACTTCATCGAAGACAGCACTATGCTGCTGCCCATCGATATGGCCACCGGCGAAGGGCTGATCGAGGCCACGCGTAACGTTCTTGGCGGTTTGACCGCGCGCGAAGCCAAGGTGCTGCGTATGCGTTTCGGCATCGATATGAACACCGACCATACACTAGAAGAGGTAGGTAAGCAGTTCGATGTCACCCGCGAGCGTATCCGTCAGATCGAAGCCAAGGCGCTGCGCAAGCTGCGCCACCCGAGCCGCTCGGAGCCGTTGCGTTCATTCCTCGATGAGTGAGAAGCGACTGCGTCGTGAAGACTGAGTCGCTAAATCTGAGTGGTGAAGCGTAAGTCGTAAAAAAGCCCGCCGTTAAAACGGCGGGCTTTTTCGTGGGTATCCTATTCACAGGTGCTTACATATTACACGCCGTGAGTTACATGGAATAGTACGTGGCGGAGCCGGGGCCAACCGGCAGGCCTAGGACGAAGACCCAGAGGAAGAAGAGCAAACTCCAGCCGATCAGTAGGATCAGCGTATAGGGTAGCATCAGGGCTACCAGAGTGCCGATGCCCAGATTCTTTTGATAGCGTGCGGCGACGGCCATGATCAGACCGAAGTAGCTCATCATCGGCGTGATTAGGTTGGTCACCGAGTCACCGATCCGGTAGGCCGCCTGGATCACTTCGGGCGCGTAGCCCATTAGCATCAACATGGGCACGAAAATCGGTGCGGTAACCGCCCACTGTGCCGATGCGCTGCCCAGGGAGAGGTTGATGAAGGCGCACATGAGAATGAACAGGACGAAAAGACCGGGCCCGCCCAAGCCCAACGCTTGAAGTAGGTCGGCGCCTGCCACGGCGGTCACGGTGCCGAAGTTGCTCCAGTTGAACAGCGCGACGAACTGCGCGGCAAAGAACACCAGGACGATATAGAGACCAAGACTGCTCATACTCTTGGCCATGGCGTCGACCACGTCACGATCACCTTGCATGGTGCCCGCCAGGCGGCCATAGACGAAGCCGAGAAGGGTGAAGGAGACAGCAACGATCACGACGATGCCGTTCAAGAAGGGTGAGCCGCTGATCAGCCCTGTCTCTTGATGGCGCAAAATGCCGTTGGCGGGCACGACCAGTAGGGCGAGAACCGCAACGATGACCAAGGTAGCAATCCCGGTGCCTTTCAGCGCGCGCTTCTCGTTGGGTGCCAGGGTCGCCATCTGTTCCTGCTCGATGTCGCTTTCGGCCTCGTCGGCGTCGAAGCGGCCAAGCTTAGGCTCGACGATCTTCTCGGTCACCAGACCCCCGATCAGCGTCACCACGAAGGTGCTGGCGATCATGAAGAACCAGTTGGCCTCGGCGCCGACGGTATAGCCGTCGTCGAGTAGCCGCGCGGCTTCCTGAGTAATGCCTGATAGCAGTGGATCGACCGTGCCGATCAAGAGGTTGGCGCTGTAGCCACCTGAAACCCCACAGAACGCCGCCGCAAGGCCTGCGAGCGGATGACGGCCCAGCGAATGGAAGATCATCGCTGCCAGCGGAATGAGCACCACATAGCCAAGCTCGGCAGCCATGTTGGACATGATGCCGGCGAACACCACTGCGTAGGTAACGATCCAGGGGGCGCGGTTGAGTACCAGCGCGCGCATGCTGGCGGAGAGCAGCCCCGAGTGTTCGGCCACGCCCACGCCGAGCATCGCCACCAGCACGGTACCTAGCGGTGCAAAGCCGGTGAAATTGGTCACCACGTTGGAGATCAGAAGGCGCAGGCCGTCGGCGTTGAGCAGTGAGTTGACCGCGATCCATTCACCTTCATTGGCCGGGCGTGGATCGGCGACCGATACTCCCAGCGCCCCGGCGATGCCGCTGGCAACTACCACCAGAACGCAGAGAATGGCAAACAGCGTGACAGGGTGGGGAAGCAGGTTGCCTAGCCACTCGACGCTATCGAGAAAGCGTGAGAACAGGCCTCTGTTCAGACGATCTTCTCGTTGATGGAGTTTATTCATAATATTTGTGCCGTTAATGGGTTTTTTTTAGAAAAAATAGAAGGTAACCCGCGACACTACGGTCATCGCCTCAGCGTGGCAAATGGCTTTTTCGTATGAGGGTATTGGAAAAATGAAACGCCGCCCGAAGGCGGCGCAAGCATGCAAAAGAAAGAGAGAAGAGCGGCGGGGGGAGAAAGCAGAGCTTAGCTGTGTGCTTCGAGCTGCCGGGCGCGATGAATTCGCCGTGCCAGTAGCAAAAGCTCGATAGTAGCGAACAAAATCAGGCTATAGCCCAAAAGCTCGACCACCTCTTCGGCGGCATCCTTGAAGACACGCACATACTCATCTTCGAGTATGGCACGCCAGAAGATTTGGCGGCCATAAAGGCGTGAGAAGACATAGGTCGTCAGAAAGCCCGCAGCGAACAGGCCAAAGGCGCAGGTGTTGCTGTAGTGGACGAATTCCTGCAGGAAATGCCGTCGCTTGACCCACACCCATGCAAGCGAAGGAATGATCACCATTGCGACCAATATCTTCCAGGTATGTCTAGCGACGAAGGTGTCGAGGAAATAATCCTGCTCGCGAATCAGTGAAGCTGTGATAAAAGCAAAGAGCAGCAGCGCCACCGTAGGAAATACCTTCAACGCATGGCGAATGTACAGCAGCATGATCGAGCAGCTGGCGAGAATGAGCGTTTGCATTGGCTCGCTAAAGCCATATTCACTGAAGCGTACCTCGGGCATGTAGACTGCCTCAAGGTAGGTGCCTTGCGTGATGGCTCCAATGAAAAGTATATACAGCGTTGCCCGAAGCGCGATGCTACGTATGTCGATCGGCCAGGCTGGGGGTTGAGGCATTGGAATTCCTTGGGTGGAAGCGGGACGGCAAACGCCCCGCCTTAGCGGCGGGGCGTGTCTTCATACCTACAGGTGTGAATGTTCATTATATCGTCACCTTTTTATGCCTGCACGCGAGAATTCATTTTCCTCTCTTGTCATGCTCTCACCAATGGATAAAGTCGCATTCGTGGTAGGGTGTCATAACCGGACGTTATATAAGGGCGTCGATGACGATGGGCTTACCCAAGGAACTGATAGGATGATCGCCCGCCCTATGAGGGCGGGCACGAGGAGCTAGGCATGGCCATCAGCGTATTTGATCTTTTTCGTATCGGTGTCGGGCCGTCGAGTTCGCATACCGTCGGCCCCATGCGCGCAGCGCGCGACTTCGTCTTGGCGCTCGACGCCGCTGCGGTTACTCGGCTCGTGGTGCGCCTGCATGGCTCGCTGGCGGCAACGGGCGTGGGGCACGCCACCGACCAAGCGGTGCTCTTGGGGCTAATGGGCGAAGCGCCCGATACGCTCGACCCCGACGCTGCGCGTGAGCGCCTAGAGGCCGATATCGCGCAGGGCACCCTGTGCCTAGCCGGTAGCCAACGCATCGCTTTCGACCCCAAACGCGACATCGAGTGGGACGAGAGCTGCCTGCCTTTTCATCCTAATGCCATGGTGCTGACGGCCTACCAGGAGGAGGCGGTGCTGGCTACCAACACCTACTACTCGCTGGGCGGCGGTTTCTATATCGACGAAGAGCAGGCAAGCCGGGGAGGGCTTGATGAGGATACCACCGTCCTCGATTACCCCTTCGATACCGCCGAAGAGCTTCTGCACCTGTGCCAAACCCATGAACTGCGTATCAGCGAGCTGATGCTGGCTAACGAGCTTGCCTGGCGCAGCGAGGCCGAGGTTCGCCGCCAGCTCGTTGATATCTGGCATGCCATGCGCGACTGCATCGATAGCGGCCTGGCGGCCACGGGGCATCTGCCCGGCGGGCTCAATGTGCGCCGCCGTGCGCGTCAGCTTCATCAGCAGCTCAATCACCCGGCCAAGGATCAAAAACTGATCGTATCGAGCTTCTCAGCCATGGATTGGGTCAATCTCTTCGCCTTGGCTGTCAACGAAGAGAACGCCGCCGGTCGGCGTATGGTGACCGCGCCTACCAATGGTGCGGCGGGCATCGTCCCTGCTGTGCTGGCCTACTACCTAAAGTTCGAGCCTGAGGCGAGCGACGCGGACGTAGTCGACTTTCTCCTTGCGGCGGCGGCAATAGGCATTCTATGCAAGAAGAACGCGTCGATCTCCGGCGCCGAGGTGGGCTGCCAAGGGGAGGTCGGGTCGGCCTGCGCCATGGCAGCAGCAGGGCTTGCCGAAGTGCTGGGTGGCTCCCCCCGCCAAGTCGAGAATGCTGCCGAGATCGGCCTGGAGCACAATTTGGGGCTCACCTGTGACCCCGTAGCGGGCCTTGTGCAGGTGCCGTGCATCGAGCGTAACGCCATCGCCTCGGTGAAGGCGATCAACGCCGCGCGAATGGCGCTACATGGTGATGGCGAGCACTTCATCTCACTCGATAAGGTGATTCGTACCATGCGCGATACCGGCCGCGATATGCAGGACAAGTACAAAGAAACCTCGAAAGGCGGGCTCGCGGTCAACGCTATCGAGTGCTAAATGCCGCCCTCGGACAGCATACGGTGGATATGTTCGACCAAGTAATCGACCAGTTGGCGAATTTTGGGCGAGAGGTGGCGGTGGCGCGGGTAGACGGCCCACACGGCGGTATCGTGGTGTTGAAAAGGCTCGAGTACCGCGATCAGCTCGCCGCTGGCAAGGTAAGGGGCCACGTAGTAGTCAGGCAGCTGGGCAAGACCTAGCCCCTTACGTGCGGCGTCCAGCAGGGCCGGGCCCGAATTGCCGTGCCAACAGCTTTCCACTTTTATTTCGCGGCGCTGGCCGTGGGACTCGAACAGCCAATATGGGCGTGAACCCACTAGGCAGCGGTGTTGACCCAGTTCTGTCAGCGTATGCGGCGGCGGGGTCTGGCGGAAATAGTCACGCGAGCCCACTATGTATTCACGCCGTTCGCATAGCCGCCGAGCGATCAAACTCGAATCCTTGAGCACCCCCATGCGAATGGCGATGTCGTAACCCTCTTCGATCAATTCGACAGCGCGATTGGTGAAGTGCATATGCACATCGAGTTGAGGGTGCATGACCTGAAATTCGTTGACCAGTGGGGCAATGAAGCGCTCGCCGAAAGTGGTGGCCGAGGTAAGCCGGAGCGTGCCGTGGGGCTTGGACTGAAGCTCGCTGATCGCTTGCTCGGCATCGCGCAAACCGTCGAAAAGGTGGCGGCAGTGGGTCACGTAAAGCTCTCCGGCATCGGTAAGACGGATTTGACGCGTGGTGCGGTAGAGAAGCTGTACGCCTAGCTGGCTTTCGAGCTGACTGACCAAGCGACTTACATGGGAGGTCGAGACTTGCAAATGGCGTGCGGCCGCCGAAAAGGTGCCTAGGCGCACTACTTCGACAAAGGCTTCGATACGGTCCCAGCGCTGCATGGCTAATTCCTCACTGTTGCGACACGGCAATAATCTTATGAGTATATCCCTACTTATCACCAGTTCGGGCCTCACCTACACTGCGTACCAGGCATTTAGTCCTCGTAAACATCATCTTTGGAGGTAGTCATGAAATCACGCGCCGCGATCGCATTGGAGGCAGGCAAGCCACTTAGCCTCGTCGAGATCGACGTTGAAGGCCCCAAAGCGGGCGAAGTACTGGTCAAGATGGTCGCCACTAGCGTATGTCATACCGATGCCTACACGCTCTCGGGGGCTGATCCTGAGGGTCTTTTTCCTTCGGTACTAGGACACGAAGGAGCGGGTATCGTCCAGGAAGTGGGTGAGGGCGTCACCAGCGTCAAGCCAGGCGATCACGTGATTCCTCTCTATACCGCCGAGTGCGGTAAGTGCAAGTTCTGCCTCTCGGGTAAAACCAACCTTTGCGGTAGCGTACGCGCCACTCAGGGGAAGGGGCTAATGCCCGACGGCACCTCGCGCTTCTCGCTCGAAGGCAAGATGCTGCACCACTACATGGGCACGTCGACCTTTAGCGAATACACGGTACTGCCCGAAGTGTCGTTGGCGGTGGTCTCCAAAGAAGCGCCGATGGACAAGATCTGCCTGCTCGGCTGTGGCGTTACCACCGGCATTGGTGCGGTCCTCAATACGGCCAAGGTCGAGCCAGGTTCGACAGTCGCGATCTTCGGTCTCGGCGCAATTGGCTTGGCAGCTATCCAGGGGGCGGTAATGGCCAAGGCGGCGCGTATCATTGCCATCGACGTCAACCCCGACAAGTTCACTCTGGCCAAGCAGTTTGGTGCGACCGATTTCGTCAATCCCAAGGAGTACACTGACCCGATCCAGCAGGTCATCGTCGACATGACCGACGGCGGCGTCGACTACTCTTTCGAGTGTATCGGCAACGTCAACGTCATGCGCTCGGCGCTGGAGTGCTGCCATAAGGGCTGGGGCGAGTCGATCGTCATCGGCGTGGCGGGCGCTGGTGAAGAGATCTCAACACGTCCTTTCCAACTGGTGACCGGGCGCGTCTGGAAAGGCTCCGCCTTCGGTGGAGTCAGAGGGCGCAGCGAACTGCCGGGTTACGTCGAGCGCTACATGAACGGCGAGATCAACATCGACGACTTCATCACCCATGACATGCCGTTCGAGAAGATCAACGAAGCGTTTGATTTGCTGCACGAAGGCAAGAGCATTCGTACCGTATTGCATTACTGAGTATCATTTGGCCAGCAGGACAGAGTACGGTCCATTGAGCCTACTGAAACTGAAAGCGCGGCGTAAGGCCGCGCTTTTTGTCAGCAACGTTTAAAGGCTAGCGCCTAAGGAGCACGCCATGAGCATGAGTGAAACCTTGGAACTGGTATCGGCCAATCGTAGCTTCGACGGCTGGCACAAGCGTTATCGTCACTATTCACGGGCGCTGGACTGCAACATGGAGTTCGCCGTCTATCTCCCGCCCCAAGCGGAGAACGACCGCGTACCCATGCTGTGGTGGCTCTCGGGGCTCACTTGCACCGACGAGAACTTCATGCAGAAAGCCGGTGCCCACCGTATTGCGGCAGAGCTGGGTATCGCCATCGTGTGCCCCGATACCAGCCCGCGCGGCAGCGACCTTCCCGGCGAGCATGAGAGCTATGACTTGGGCTCTGGTGCTGGCTTTTACGTCAACGCTACCGAGGCGCCCTGGAAAACTCACTACCGCATGTACGACTACATCATCGAAGAGCTGCCTTCGGTGGTGCGTCAGCACTTTCCGGTCAACGGGCGAGAATCGATCAGCGGCCACTCCATGGGCGGCCACGGCGCGCTGATCATGGCGCTGCGCCATCCTGGTCGTTTTCGTTCGGTGTCGGCCTTCGCACCCATCGTCAACCCCATGGCATGCCCTTGGGGGCAGAAGGCCTTTACCGCTTATCTTGGCGAGGACGTCACCCGCTGGCGCCAGTACGACGCCTGCGAGCTAGTGGCCAACGGCGCTTCGCGCCAGCGTCTGTTCATCGATCAGGGCGAGGCGGATCAATTCCTCAGCGACCAGCTCATGCCCGAGCGCTTGGAAGCCGTATGTGCCGAGCACGATCATCCGCTAACGCTGCGTCGTCAGCCGGGCTACGACCATAGCTACTTCTTCATTGCCTCGTTCATCGAGGAGCATCTGCGCTATCATGCCGAGCATCTGCTCAAGCGTTGAGGAACCCGCCGATGAATCGCATGCTGCGTCGCACTACCGCTCTTCTCTGGCGCATCGTATGGCGTGGCGTGCTGGTCTTCGTGGCGGTCTCGGTTCTGCTCGTGCTGCTGTTCAAGGTGGTGCCGCCGCCTGGCTCCATGGTCATGCTCGAGCGCAAGGTGCAAAGCTGGGTCAATAGCGAACCGATCCGTATTCAGCGTGAGTGGCGTAGCTGGAGCGAGCTCTCAAGCAACGCCAAGCTGGCGGTGATCGCCGCCGAGGATCAGCGTTTTCCCATTCACCGCGGGTTCGATGTCGTCGAGCTGCGTCGTGCCTGGGAGGCCAGCCGCGATGGCTCGCGGCTGCGCGGTGCTAGCACCTTAAGTCAGCAAACCGCCAAGAACGTCTTTTTGTGGAGCGGGCGTAGCTGGTTTCGCAAAGGCTTGGAGGCCTGGTTCACCCTGCTGATCGAAACGTTCTGGGGCAAGGAGCGGATTCTTGAGGTTTACTTGAACGTAGCCGAGTGGGATACCGGGGTATTTGGCCTGGAAGCGGCGGCAGAGCACTATTTCGGCGCCTCCGGCAGTGCCCTGACCGAGCGCCAAGCGAGCCTGCTGGCAGCGATTTTACCCAGCCCGCGTACCCGCAGTGCGTCGCGCCCGGATGCTCAGGTAGAGCGGCGTAGTCAGTGGGTTCGGCAGCAAATGCGCAATCTCGGCGGTGTGGGCTATTTGGAGCGGCTCGATCGGTGACACTTGCAAAGTGTTACTAACTTTTACACAAAAAGTTGAACCTGCCCGCAAACCACGCGTCACATGCACCACATTCATAACGCGCCAATGAGGTTTATTCTATGAAACGTATGACGGCTTTGTTCTCCGCTGCCCTGCTCTCCACTGGCCTGATGGCAGGCGTTGCCAACGCGCAAGAAGCGCAAGCGCCCGCTCAGGACCCGATGGCGACCCAGCAGGCACCGGCGCAAGACTTTTCCGATCAGCAGCTTCAGCAGTTCGCCGATGCGTCTCAAGAGATCGCCGTGATCTCCCAAGAGTACACCGAGCGTCTGCACGCCGCTGACGATGAAGCCGCCCAGCAGGAAGTTCGCACCGAAGCGAATGATCGTATGATCGAAGTCGTCGAAAACAGCGGTCTAGATGTCGATACCTTCAACGCCATCGGTCAGGCCATCCAGCAGGATCCTGAAATGATGCAGCGCGTTCAAGAGATGGCGAGCCAGTCTTAAGCTCGGCCTCAATACCGCTCAAACGCTAGTACCCAACCCCGGCTTCGCGCCGGGGTTTTTCGTGGGACAAAGAAAAGTCTTGGCGCGCCGCCCCCGTCGATCCGTAAGCTGGGATAGGGTTTACCCTTGTCGGCAATCACGCCAAACTGACAACTGCGTAGCGCTAGTTCGTCGTTAAGCCGGTTTGCGTATCAGCTAGCCGTACCCGAACGACGTCCGCA
This sequence comes from Halomonas dongshanensis, assembly GCF_024790395.1. Classification (GTDB taxonomy): domain Bacteria; phylum Pseudomonadota; class Gammaproteobacteria; order Pseudomonadales; family Halomonadaceae; genus Vreelandella; species Vreelandella dongshanensis. Next base: position 257,910 of record NZ_JAJISC010000004.1, on the reverse strand, counting down.
TGTGCCGTCGCTTTCCTTCCAACGCGCTGAGAGGATGTTTACATGGATGTCGAGCTGTTGGAAATACGCCAGCACATGGCCCAGTTCCCCCCCTTTGAAGGGTTGTCGGACGATCTGCTCGATGCCATCGCCGCCGAGATCGAGGTCAAATACTTCAAGACGGGCAGCGATATCTTGCTGCTCAACCAAACCCTGGATGAGCTTTGCTATATTCGCAGCGGTGCGGTCGAGGTCTATCGTCGTCAGGGCGAGCTCTACAACCGTCTGGGCGAGGGCGACATCTTTGGCCACTTCAGTTTACTGCGTAACCATAAGGTGCGTTTTCCCGCCAAGGCGATCGAAGACACCCTGATCTACTTCATCCCCGACGCCGTGTTCCAGCGCCTGTGCGAAGAGGACGACGACTTCGCTGACTTCGTCGAGCTCGAGCGTCCACGGCTAGAGAGCGTGGCCGAGCAGCAGAAGAAGTCCAACGACATGATGGTCACGCGGATTCGCAAGCTGCTTTCACGATACCCGGTGATGGTCGATATCCAAACCACGGTACAGCAGGCAGCGAGGCAAGTGAGCGAGGCTCAAGCCTCGTCGGTGCTGGTGCTCAAGGAGGGGAGCGACAACCCGCGCTATAGCTTCGAGGATAGCGAAGGGCGGGTATGGCAGATGTGCGGTATCCTCACCGATAGCGACTTTCGTACCCGCGTGGTGGCCGAAGGTCTGAGCCCCGAAACGCCGGTAGGCCACGTCATTTCGGAAAAGCTGATTACGGTGCAGTCGGATGCCTCGGTGTACGAGGCCATGCTGATCATGCTGCGCAACAACGTTCACCACTTACCGGTGCTCTACCGCCAGCGCCCGGTGGGGGTGGTGCACCTCTCGGACATCATTCGCTACGAAACGCAAAGCGGGCTCTACCTGGTCAGTAATATCTTCAACCAGTCGAGCGCGCAGGGGCTTGCGCGCCTGCTTACCGACGTGCGCGACGCCTTCGTGCGTATGGTGCAGGAAGGGGCCAACTCGCAGATGGTCGGCAGTGCGTTGTCTACCATTGGGCGCAGCTTCACGCGCCGCTTGATCGAACTTGCCGAGGCCGAACTCGGCCCGCCGCCGGTGCCTTACTGCTTCATGGTCAACGGCTCCATGGCGCGTAACGAGCAGAGCATCGTCACCGACCAGGACAACGCCCTGATCCTTTCCGACGACTTCGACCCTGAGCTTCACGATGACTACTTCTACCAGCTGGCGAAGATCGTCTCCGATGGCCTGGACGCTTGCGGTTACACCTACTGCAAGGGCGACGTCATGGCCACCAACCGTGAGTGGCGTCAGCCGCTTAACGTGTGGAAAGGCTACTTCAACGACTGGATCGATGACCCCGTACCCAAGAAGCTGCTACACAGCTCGATCTTCTTCGACCTGGATAGCATTTATGGTGAAGAGGTCTATGTCGAAGCGCTGCAGGATTTGATCGCCGAGAAGGCGCCGCACTCGCCGCTGTTTTTGGCCGCTATGGCGCGCAACGCGCTCAACCGCACGCCGCCTTTGGGTTTCTTTCGCACTTTCGTGATGGAGAAGGATGGCAAGCACAACAATTCGATCAACCTCAAGCGGCGCGGTACCGCGCCCATGGTCGATTTGGTGCGGGTGCACGCCATGGCCTGTGGATCGAGTGCGCAGAACACCTTCCAGCGCCTGGATGATATCGGCAAGACCCAACTGCTGGCGACCGGAGTGAGCGACAAGCTGCGCTACGCCTTCGAGTTTCTCTGCATGTCGCGGCTGCGCCATCAGATGATCGACCTGCAAGAAGAGCGCACCCCGGATAACAACATCGAGCCCGAAAACGTGGAGGATAGCGAGCGCCACACGCTGAAGGATGCCTTCCAAGTGCTAAGCAACGCGCAGAAGTTTCTCAAGTTCCGCTACCCGGTGCCCGCGCACCGTTCGGGGCGTTGAGATGCACGGCCTTCGCCCCCGCGCCAAGACCAAGCAAGCCGATTGGCCCGGCTATTTTCGTGCCCGTGCCGAAAAGGCCCAAGACGCTGCGCTTAGCGCCTATTTCCAGGTGCCGCTGCCCGCGCCCGAAACACCCATTGGCGAGGTACCCATGGTGGCGTTGGACATGGAGACCACAGGACTCGACGAGCGACGTCATGCCATCGTCAGCATCGGGCTCGTGCCCTTTACGCTAGAGCGCATCCGCCTCGCCGAGCGGCGCTACTGGGTGGTGAAGCCGCCGCGCCCGCTATCTGAGAGTTCGATTGCCTACCATCACATCACTCACTCGGAGGTCGAGTGCGCACCGGATCTCGATGCCGTTCTCGACGAACTATTGGCGCGGCTGGCGGGCAAGATCGTGGTGGTCCACTTTCGCCACATCGAGCGGCCCTTTTTGGATGCCGCCATCAAAGCGCGGCGGGGCGAAGGCGCGCTCTTTCCCATGATCGATACCATGTCGTTAGAAGCACGGCTGTACCGACAGTCGCTGTGGTCGCGTTTTCGCCGCTGGCTGGGGCGCCCGCCGGTGTCGATTCGTCTCGATGCCAGCCGCCAGCGCCATGGCCTACCGAGCTATCAAAGTCACCATGCGCTCACCGACGCACTGGCCACAGCCGAACTCTTCCAAGCGCAGGTCGCTAGCCGCTATACGCCGGAAACGCCGGTGAGTGCGCTATGGACGTAAAACGGGCAGCCTGAGGCTGCCCGTTTGGTCTTGCATCGTGGTGGTTCGACGCCTTTGGCGTCAAACGCTCCTACACGGCTCTGGGTTCGCTCATTAGGCCCTTGACGATGGCGTAGCATGCCGCGAGCAGAATGAAGGTGAAGGGCAGACCGGTAGAAACCGCCATGGTTTGCAGCGCGGTCAAGCCGCCGCCGAGCAGCAGGGCGATGGCGATAGCACCTTCGATGATGGCCCAGAACACGCGCTGAGGCTTGGGCGCATCCACTTTGCCGCCAGCGGTGATCGAGTCGATGACTAGCGACCCCGAGTCGGACGACGTGACGAAGAAGACGACCACCAGCACGATGCCGATAAAGGCTGTGATTTGCGACAGCGGCAACTGCTGCAGCATCAGGTAGAGCTGGAGATCCATATTGGCTTCGACAACGCTATCGATGCCTCGGCTAACGACTTGGTCGATGGCAGTGCCACCGAAGGTGGTCATCCACAATATGGACACCAGCATCGGAATGATCAGCACCGAGATCAAAAACTCACGCACGGTGCGGCCACGTGACACGCGAGCGATGAACATGCCGACGTAGGGTGACCAGGAGATCCACCAGGCCCAGTAGAAAGCGGTCCAGCCATGGGTAAAGCCAGTGTCTTCACGCCCGAAAGGGTTGGCTAAGGCGGGTAGATGAACGAGGTAGCTCATCATGTTTTCGAAAAAGCCCGTCGCGATCAGGAGCGTCGGACCCACGCCGATGACAAAGAAGAGTAACGCTGCCGCCAGGGCGATATTGATCTTCGAAAGTACTTGCACACCCTTATCGACGCCGGCCATGACAGAGGCGATGGCGACGATGGTGATACCAATGATCAACAAGACCATGGTGACATCGCTTTCCGGCGCGCCGAAAAGATACGAAAGCCCAGCGGAGGCCTGTGCGGCCCCTATACCGAGAGAGGTCGCCAAACCAAAGAGCGAGGCAAAAACGGCAAGAATGTCGATCACGTGCCCGGGCCAGCCCCATACGCGCTCACCCAAGAGGGGATAGAACACCGAGCGCATGGACAACGGTAGACCTTTATTGAAGGCAAACAGGGCCAGCGACAAGCCCACGATGGCATAGATCGCCCAGGGGTGCAGGCCCCAGTGGTAGATCGTTGCTGCCATGGCAAGGGAAGCCGATTGCGACGCATCGCCTGCTGCCCCCATTAGCGGCGCATCGCTGCCGCCCGCCATTGATGTAGAGAAGTGGCTAAGGGGCTCGTTGACACCATAGAACATGAGTCCGATGCCCATACCGGCTGCAAACAGCATGGAGAACCAGCCGGTATAGGTGTAGTCGGGCTTGGCCTCTGCGCCGCCCAGGCGTACTTTGCCCAACGGCGAGAAGATCAAGGCAATACATAGGATGACGAAGATGTTCGCCGCCAACATGAAAAACCAAGCGAGGTTGCCGGTCAGAAAGCCAAAAATAGCGTCATAGATCGGCGAGATCGTATCCTGAAGCGCCAGGGTCAGGATCACGAACAGGGTGACGATCAGCGCTGAAATGGTGAAGACCTTACCGTGAAGATCGAGATTGATCCCCATGGTTTTGGTGGTGATGTTGTCCTGACCGATGACGTAATCGGTATCGATCAGATTGGCCGCGCCTTCAGGAGCGGGAATGCCCTCTGGGCTTGCTGGCTCCTCGGGGGAGCGATTGGGTTCAGAGTTATCCACTACTGACTCTCCATGTTAGGCAGGGGTGGTCGATGGGACGATGATACGCACGGTAACATTATACGTTAACAAGTGTTATATCACCTTGTCCAAGGCGTTATTTTCTGTCCAATAACGTCGTTCTTAATAATGTCGGTTTCAATCACATCGCTCTTTGCTGGCTAGCGCAGTGGCTAAAACGCAAAACGCCGACCGCGGCGCACACCGCGGCCGGCGCTGGATCAATCGATCAGTTATCCAGCCACTGAGCGACGACGTCCTGGTTCTCTTCGACCCATTTATGGGCGTTCTCGGCGGGATCGCTACCCTCTTCCTGGTTCATTAGCATGACTTCACCCATTTGGTCGGGCGTCCACTCGAAGGCATCTAAAATGGCGTAGGCATCGGGCATATCGTCTTCCAGGCCGTTACGCACCACGGTATGGATCTGCTCGGCACCGCCATAGGCGTTTTCCGGATCTTCGAGGTACTTCAGATCCCAACGCGCAAACATCCAGTGCGGTGTCCAGCTAGTGATGACGATGTCTTCCTCGTTGGTGATGGCGTTACTCAGTGCCGCCACCATGGTGGCATCGCTGCCGCTGCGCAGGCGCAGGTCGAGGTCATAGGTATCCACGGCCTCTTCGGTCAAGGCCATGAGGCCCGCACCGGGGTCGATACCGATGATCTCGTTGTTGAAGCGATCGGCGTTGTCGTTGAGCTCGGCGATCGAGTCGACGTCAGTATAGGCGGGCACCACCAGGCCAAGTTTGGTGCCGTCGAGGTTGGGGCCGAGGTCTTCGACCTGATCACCGATGCGCTCCATGTAGTCGGCGTGCGTCGTGGGCAGCCAAGCCGCGACGATGGCATCGGCATCGCCGCTGGCCAGGGCCTGGAACATGGCTGCCGCCGAAAGCGAGGTGAGCTCAACGTTGTAACCTGCCTGCTCGAGTACGGCGGCCACGACGTTGGTGGACGCCACTTCGGAGGACCACTCGACGTAGGCAAGCTTGATGGTGTCCTGCTCTTGGGCTTGAGCGAGGCTACCGGTGGCAAGGCCTGCGCCGGCAATCAGGCCAAGTGAGGCGAGGCGGATATGCTGAGTCAAGTTGATACGTTTCATTCACTAGCTCCCTGGTTGGAATAGGAAATTAACTTTCGTTTGCTTTATGAGCCGCGCTCTAAGCGTGGTTGGCGTTGACTAAGGGCGCAAGCCGCTGCGTCAACGCAGCTGTCGTCAGCGCGATTTGCGCAGCGACTGGGTCAGACGGTCGAGCAGCATGGCAAGAATCACCACGGCGATCCCGGCCTCGAAGCCATCGCCCGGGCGCAGACGCTGAATGGCCCGCCAAACTTCGCTACCCAGCCCTTCGGCGCCGATCATGGCGGCGATTACCACCATGGAGAGTGCCAGCATGATGGTTTGGTTGATACCAGCCATTACCGTGGGGAGCGACAGCGGCAACTGCACCTTGACCAGCTTTTGCGTACGGGTGGCGCCATAGGCGTCCGCGGCTTCGATCAAGTCGCCGGGTACTTGGCGAATGCCCAAAATGGTGAAACGAATGGCGGGCGGCATCGAGAAGATCACCGTCGCGAAGATGGCCGAGACGGCACCGATACCGAAGAAAGGGATCGCCGGGATGAGGTAGACGAAGGCAGGCATGGTCTGCATAAAATCGAGCACCGGCATGACTAGGCGATAAAGTCGCTCGGAGAGTGCTGCTGCGATACCCACGGGAAGCGCAATGACCACGGCAACCAAGGTGGCGATCACCACCAGCGTTAGCGTTTCGACCATGGGCGTCCAGAGTCCTAGATTCCAGATCAACGCGAGCCCAGCCATTGCGCCAATCGCCAGTCGAACACCCGAAAGCCGCCAGCAGGCAAGCGCCATCAAGGCCATTAGCGCCCACTCGGGGAGCCACAGAAGGGCATCGTTGAGGTGGTCGATATTGGCCTGGGTGAAACTTGCGATCTGACGGGTTACGCCGGAGTATTCGCTGGTTAGCCACTGAAGCCCGCTCTCGATCCAGTGGCCGAGCGGAATGCGCATGATGTCCATTATTCGTCTCCTGCTCGTGCCAATTCGTCGAGTACTGCGCCTTTGACCACCACGCCGACTAGGCGCTTCTGGTCATCGACCACGGCAATGGGGAAGCTCTTTTCGCTGAACATGGCAAACAAGTTATGCAGCGGCTCCTCCGGCCCTACCTGACGGAAGTCCTGGGTGAGGTAGTCGGTGATGTGCTCGGCTCCCTCGGTGATCGCTTGGCTAGCGCTTTCGGCTTCGAGTAGGCCCAGCAGCCGCTGGTCGCGGTCGAGCACGTAGATCGAATCCAGCGCATGGTCACGCATGCGGTGCAGCGCCGTACGCGGGCCATCGCTTGCCCGTGCGGTCGAGCGTACCGGGCGCATGGCGCTCTCAGCGGTAAGAATGCGTGCCTTATCGACGCCTTCGATGAAGCGGCGTACGTAATCATTGGCCGGCTGGGTGAGGATTTCCTCGGGCGTACCGATCTGCACCACTTCGCCATCCTTGAGCAGCACGATGCGATCACCGATGTTGAGTGCTTCGTCGAGGTCGTGGGTGATGAACACGGTGGTTTTCTGCATCTTATGCTGCAGCTGTAAAAGCTCCTGCTGCATGTCCTTACGGATCAGCGGGTCGAGGGCCGAGAACGCCTCATCCATCAGCAAGACGCTGGCGTCGTTGGCCAGCGCCCGCGCGAGGCCCACGCGCTGCTGCATACCGCCAGAAAGTTGGCGCGGGTAGGCGTCTTCCCAGCCCGCGAGACCTACCTGTTTTAGCGCGGTAAGCGCGGTTTCCCGACGCTTTGCTTTTTCCACGCCGCGCACCTCGAGGCCGAACTCGGTGTTCTGCACCACAGTGCGGTGGGGGAAGAGGGCGAAGTTCTGGAACACCATAGAGAAGTGACGTCGGCGGCAGGCAAGCAGTGCCTTCTCTCCCAACGAGGGAATGTTTTCGCCATCGATGACGATGTCGCCTTCGGTGGTCTCGATCAGTCGATTCAAACAGCGAATCAGTGTCGACTTACCCGAGCCAGAAAGCCCCATGATGACCAGAAGTTCGCCTTCATAGACATCGAAGGAGATATTGGAAAGCCCGAGGGTTTGCCCAGTTTTTTCCAATATTTCAGGGCGCTTGAGCCCTTGGTCGCGCAGTTCTAGCGCCCTTTTGGGGTGCTTGCCAAAGACCTTGCTAAGGCCACGCACCTTGATCTTGACCGAACGTGTTTCGTTCATCGGCATCGCCCTTGCAAAGAACAGGTTAAGGAGAATCGTGATTGTATAATAAAAACGCTATATTTTTTGGCATTAGTATTATTTCGCATTATACATAGGTCCAAGGTCTGTGTCACAACACCACACTTGACTGAAATCAAACGCTACATGTGTCATTTTTAACCCGCCTATGACCGCGACCCTAAGCTAATGTTGCGTCTTATTTTTTGTATTTAAGTTATTGTTTTTTTGTATTTTTTATTTGCTTTTATGCGAAATTGGCTCAGTTCGTGAATAGGTTGTTCAACCGTTCAGTTACGATGCAACGAAGAAATAGGTAATTGAGTAGGTAGTAATAGGTAAATAGTTGTCGTAAAAGAAAACGAGCTATGGGGAGACGAGCTATGGATAAGCTGAATCAGTCGAAGACCAAACGCCCAATGTGGATGACGCTGGCCATGGCGGCCACTGCCGCTAGCGCCTTGGCACTTGCAGGCTGCGGTGATGACGATACGCCCGAAACGCCAGCAGATCCGCCTGCGCAAAGTGAGCAGGGTATGACCAACGATGCGCCTGCCATGGATGCTACGCCTGCAGACGAACCTGCGGCACCGGCCAACGCCACTACTGGTGATCCGGGCCTCGACAGCCAAGCTCAGTCGACCCAAGAGCCCATGCAAGAACCGGCTCAAGAGCCTATGGGCGCCGATGCAGTAGGCGATGAAGACTCAAGTTTTGGCACGGGTACCGATCCGATGCCGGGTGAAGATACGTCGAACGATGATGCTGCCATGAGCGACGATGGCGCCACCGAAGATGACATGACCAATCAGGACGAAGAGCAACAGACGCAGTAAGCCTGCGCCTACCGAAGGGAATCGGTAGAGTGTCCAGGACGGATAAAACGAGTAAGAAAACACGGAGAACGCGTTAGCCCGGTCGACGCCGCATGGATTGCGAAATGACCGGGCAACCGAACTAGGTGTTATGAGATTAACGGTTATAGGTACTTGACCCAACCGATCAGGTCAAGCCACTGCTCCCTACGATGGTAAATCGAACCAGCTGTTCGTTCCCTGCGGCTGCTCCACACCGATTTACCATCCCCTTCACCCCCACGCCCGTGGGGGTTTTTTTATGCGTTGAAAACTGTTTTTAAAAGCTGCCTCCAAAAGCAGCCTGAGGCTTTGGCATCCCGCTTCCCAGCGTCTATCTTGTAAACGTCATTGGTCAAACAAGGAGAGTGACGATGCCTATGCAACAAGCGGGTAAAACTACGATGCGCAGCTGGCTACTGGCGACGAGCGTCGTGATGGGATTAGCGGTGCTTAGCGGCTGCGAGCAAGAAGTCGAGCCTACGCCTGAACCTGAAGCTCAAGAACCCATGGACCACGGCCCCATGGCCGATGAAGGCCAAGCGACCGAAGAGACCTTGAACGACGACCTATGATGCGGCAGGGCTTGCCGAGTCTATAGTAAACAGGCAGCCGCTGATTCGAGGGCTGCCTGTTTTGGCGCTCTTACTCTTCGTTCTCTTCCAGGCGGCGGTAAAGCGTACGCCTAGCGATGCCCAATACTTCAGCAGTACGGCGCTTGTTACCGCCAGTGGCTTCCAACACCTTGTGAATATAGCGCTTTTCCACCTCCTCCAGGCTCGGCCAGCGCGTTGGCGTGGGGGTAGGAAGTTGGCTGCCGGAAAGGATTTCGCCGGTAAGGGTGGGCGTCATCTGGCTTGCCTTATCCGGCGTTGCCTGCTCACGCAAACGCTCGGGCAGGTCCTGATGGCGTAGGGTGCCGTCTTCGCTCAAGGTCACCGCGCGCATCACCGCGTTTTCCAGCTCACGTACGTTGCCGGGATAGGTATAGTGCAGCAGGCAGTGCAGCGCATCGGGCTCGATATGCTCGATCTGCTTGCCTTGGGGTTCGCTATGCTTGTCGATAAGAGCAAATATGAGGTGTTCGATGTCGCTGCCGCGCTCACGCAGCGCCGGAATGCGCAGCGAGAAGGTCTCTAGGCGATAGAAGAGGTCGCTGCGAAAATTCTCCTGTTCGATCTCTTTTTCCAGGTTGCGATGGGTGGCAGCAATGATGCGCACATCCACCGGCTCTTCACGCTCACCGCCCACGGGGCGCACGGTTTTCTCCTGGAGAGCACGTAGTAGCTTGGCCTGCAAGTTGATCGGCATTTCACCTATCTCATCGAGAAACAGGCTGCCGCCCTGGGCGCTCTGAAAAAGCCCCTTGCGCGCCTCGTTGGCACCGGTAAAGGCACCTTTCACATGGCCGAAGAACTCGCTCTCCATGAGCTCGGAGGGGATGCTGGCGCAGTTGACTGGAACGAACGGAGCGTCATGGCGCGGGCTCTCCAGGTGTATAGCGCGCGCCAAGAGCTCTTTGCCGGTGCCGCTTTCGCCCAGAATGAGAATGGGCGCATCGCTTTTGGCCAAGCGCGAGGCGTTGTGGAAAAGCCCCTGCATGGCATCGCTTTTGCCCACGATACCGTGGAAGTGACTCAGCTCAGACGTTGGCGAGAGCGCTAAGCGCTGGCGCTCGAGCACGCGGAATACCGCTTCGCGAATGGCGTCGAGATCCAGCGGTTTGGTAAGAAAATCATCGGCGCCGAGTTTGAGCGCCTCGACCGCCTGGTCGATGGTGCCGAAGGCAGTGATCACGATGATGCCGACATCGCTACCCTCTTGGCGCAGCTGCTGAAGTAGCTGAATCCCAGTCATGCCGGGCAGTCGCACGTCGGTGATGATCAGTGACACCTGGGTGTGGCTCAACAGCGCAATGCCCTCTTCGGCGCTAGCCACGCCCTGGGTCTGATAGCCCGCATCCTGCAGCTCCTCTTCCAGAAGCTCGCGAATGGCGGGATCGTCTTCCACCACCAGGATGGGGAGTAGGGGGTCCTGTTGTGTCACAAAGCTAATCCTCACGCGGATGAATGTCGCTGGTAGGTAGGCTTATCTCGAAGCCTGCGCCTCCCAGGACACTGTCGAACACGCCGATCGTACCGCCGTGATCGTTGATGATGCGGTGTACCATGGACAGCCCCAGCCCGCTGCCCTGACCGACCGGCTTGGTAGTGAAAAAGGGATCGAAGACCTGCTGGTGATGGGTCTTGGCGATGCCGGGGCCGTCGTCTTCGACCCACAGGTGCAGCTCCTTGGCATCTTCGCTCTGCTCGGCGCGTAGACGAATCACGCTAACGTCGCCGGCTTGGGCGGCATTACGCATCAAGTTGGTCAGCACCTGAACGATCTGCTGACCGTTGGCCAAGAGCGTTGGCGAAGGTGTCGGGAGGTCGATCTCGAGGCGAATGTTGCGCGGTTCGAGCTCCTCTTCGACCAGTGCTCGGGCGTTCTCGATCAACAGATCCAGCGCTTGGCTATCCTTTTCGACATTGTGTTGGCGTCCAAGCTCCATGAGTTGACGCACGATCTTGACGATTCGTTCCACCTCGCCGCGAATTCGGCCCAGGCGCGCGCGCTCGTCGTCGCCGATGACGTTGCGTCGCGCCAAGCGCTGGGCTTGGCCGTTGATTACTGTGAGCGGTGCGCCGATCTCATGGGCGACACCGGCAGCCAACACGCCGAGCTCGGCAAGTTTCTTGGATTTGCGCAAGCGCTTCTCCAGCTCCATCTCACGGCGCTGGCGCACCTCGATATCGGTATCCTTCTCGGCCATGGCGTCGAGCATCTGGTTGAGCCCCGATGCCAGGCGTTTGTATTCGCGCGGGCCTTCGAGCGCGGCGCGCTGGCTGCGGTCGCCGTCTTCGACCAGCATCATGACGCGCAAAAGACGATTGAGCGGGCGCTCGATGAAGCGCCGAAAGCCCCACCAAATGCTGAACACGATGCCACCTGCGCCAATCACGAATACCAGCAGCGCCACTACGCTGATGAAGCCGGTGTAGTTCTCGATCCCGGTATTCAAGCGGTTGACCTGAAGCACGCCGCGCACGGTATTGTCGGGTGTGCGCAGGGGAATCAGCGCCGAGTAGTAGTTCCAGCCATCGTACTGACGATAGTTGCTGTAGAGATCGTCGCGCTCGATGACCTGCTGGATCTCCTCCTGGGTGAACAGATCCTTGCCGAGCCCCAAACCATAGACTTCGCGCCCGCGAGTATCGAACACGTAGGCGCCGTAGATGCGGTGAAAGGAGAAGGCAGACTGTAGCGCCTCCTCCAAGGGCGTGCCGCTATCACTGCTGATGGCGTAGCCCAAGGAGGTGCTCATTGCCCGAGTGATGATCTCCACCTCGGTTTGCAGCTTAGAGCGCACGTTGTCTTCCAATGACTTGATGGCCACCAAGCTGAACACCACCAATACGATGAACAGCGGAACGATGACGGTGAGAATGATGAGGTTGCGTAAGCGCATGATCCATCCGTGGTAAGCGAGAAAACCGCCGCTCAGTCGGCGGCGGCAAGACGATAGAGCGCGCCTTCTGCCGCGTCCGTTAGCAGGTAGATGGCGCCATCGGGGCCTTGGCGTACGTCGCGCACCCGGCCGATATCACCGTTCAAGATAACCTCCGTGTGGGTGATATTGCCCTCCTCGGGGCGCAGGCGCACGAGCTGTTCGCTGGCAAGCCCACCGGCAAGCAAGTCGCCCTGCCAGGCCTCGAGGTCTGATGCACTCTCACTGACCTCGGCAAGCCCAGAGGGGGCAAAGCGCCCCTCGAAGACGTAAGCGGCTTCTTCCATGCCATCGAGCGATCTAACCCCGATCGGCTCGTTGGTGGCGTAGTCGTTGCCCTGGCTGACCTCGGGCCAGCCGTAGTTGGCCCCGGGCGTAAGGGGGTTGAGTTCGTCGCCGCCGAGCGGGCCGTGCTGAGTGATCCAGGGAGTGCCGTCGTGGCGCACCGTCATGCCTTGCACGTTGCGATTACCCAGGGTGTAGATTTCATCCAGAGTATCGGGATCATCGACGAAGGGGTTGTCATCGGGTACGCCGCCGGTATCGGTCAGACGCAGGATCGAGCCGGCGTGATCGCCGCGGTCTTGCGCGCGGGCAGGTTCACTGCCGCGATCACCTACGCTCATCAAGAGCGTGCCGTCGGGCAAAAATGCCAAGCGCGAGCCGTAGTGGCGACCCGGTTGCGAGGCGCGATCCTGCTCGAACAGGTGCTCGACCTCAGTAATTTCTCCCTCATCCCAGCGCAGGCGCGACAGCGCCGCCCGGCTGCCATCGGCTTCTGGCTTGCTCCAGGTGAGGTAGAGCCAATCGTGCTCGCCGTCGCCAAATTGAGGGTGCAGAGCGAGATCGAGCAGCCCGCCCTGACCTTCGGTGCTCACCTCGAAGAGCCCTTCGATGGGCGTTACCGTGCCCTCGGCGTCGATGCTAAGAAGCCGCCCGCCGCGCTCGCTGACCAAATAGCCCCCGTCGGGTAGAAACGCCAAAGCCCAGGGGTGCGCCAACCCCTCGGCCACGCGCTCTAGCGAAAGCGTATGCTCTTCGGTGGCGATAGCCTCCTCGATCATCTCCGCATGAGCGGCGGTGGCGGCGAGTAGGGCGGTGGCGCCAACGCCAAAAAGGGCCGCGTTGAGTGCATAGGGTCCGATGAAGCGGGCGTGCGTGGCACGCGTGGACGTCGCGCGAGTAGGCATGGCAGATCTCCTCGGGTAGCTGGTAAACGCTTTCATTCTAGCAAGCTCCGCCCGCCCGTGGGCGGCGCGGGCGTTGGGTATCAACGCGGCATCAACCAAGCCAGCAGAGCGGGGAGATAAAAGAGCGCTAAAAACGTCGAGCAGAAGACCAGGCTCGCCACATAAGCGGGCTCACGCTGGGCGCGTTGGGCAAAAAGGTAGTTGAACACCGCCACCGGCATACACATCTGCAGTACCAGAATGCTCTGGGCAATGGGCGGAAGGCCGATCCACTCGGCGATGAGCCAAGCCGCTGCCGCTGCCAAGGGGATGCGCACGAGGCTAAAGCCCAGGCCCGATTTCAGGTTCTTGACCTGGATGTTGGCCAGCGAAACGCCGAGGGTAATCAGCATCAGCGGCACGGTGAAGCCCGACATTAGCTCGACGCTGTTGCCAAGCCAGAGGGGAAGGGCGGTATCGGTCAACAGCAGCGCCATGGCGATGCCAATGGCATAGACCGTCGGCGTCTTGATCAGCGCCATGAAGGGGTTGCCACGACTCGACAAAAGCGTACCCAGGGAGAACTGGAACAGCGATACCGTGACCATGATGGTGATGCCGTAGGTGAACCCTGCACTGCCAAAAGCGTAGAGCACCACCGGCAGGCCCATGTTGCCGGTATTGGGGTACATCATCGGGGCGATCAGCACCTTCCAGCTACGCCCAAGCAGCATCGCCACGCCAAAGGTCGCAACGCCCATAAGAAGAATGACCAGCGCCGTCGCCATCATGGTCAGGCCAAAGGTATGAGCATCGATCTCGGCGCCGGACAAAGATGCCAGGACCAGCGACGGGGTACCGATGTTGAAGACCAAGCGGGTAATGAAGTCGACGGGGTAGGGGTTGCCCAGGCGCACCCAGAAATAGCCGAGCCCAGCGCCCGCCAGTACGGGCGCCATCACGGCAAAGAGTTCAGCAAACATTGCAAATCCTTGGCGGCAGTGGCCAAGTATTGTCGTCAATCCGGCGCGCGGCTGGCAAGCGCTTGGCGCCGCGCGACTTCAGGGTGCCACCTTCCACTCCTCGGGAATACGCGCGCGCAGAAAATCGAGCAGTGCGCGTACGCGACGAGGTTGATGGCCGTAAGCGAACAGCAAGGTAATGGGTACGGCGGGAGGTGACCAGGCGGGCAAGCAGGGAATGAGCTCACCTGGATGATAGCGCTCGCGGCTTTCGACCAGCCAATGCGAAAGTACGCCAATACCTTGCCCCTTGGCGATGGCTTCCATCTGCAGTAGGGCGACATCGACGTGCAGGCGTGTACGCGGCGGGCGAAAGGTTTGGGTCGTGCCATCGGTATGGTGCAGCGGCAACTCGTGCTGGGCGGTGCCGAGCAAATCGACCCAGTCGTGCTGGTAGAGCTCGTCGGGGTGCTGGGGGAGGCCAGCACTATCACGGTAGCCGGGGCTGGCATAGAGACCAAAGCGTAGCTCGCCGACCGCTTCCTGGTGCAGCCCGCATTCGGTGGTGTCGCCCAGCCATAAATGCACGCAGTGGCTGTCGGGGGAGTGGGGCAGGGCATGCAGGGTTTGCAGGGTTAGCTCGACGTGAGAGTAGCGGCGCACGAAGTCGTTCATCACATCGCTGGCCCAGCTGCGCATCAGCGAATTGTGCACTTTGAGCGTGAGCTGACCGCTGATCTCCTCCTTCAACTCCGAGAGCGCCTCCTGGCTGGTCCTAGCCAGTTCGAGCAGCTCCAAGCAGTAGGTGTGGAACAAAAGCCCGGCTTCGGTGGGAATTAGCCGGTTGGCTTGGCGGCGCATGAGTGGTTGGTTGAGATGCACCTCCAACTGGCTGATACGGCGGCTTAGGGTCGATTTGGCTACGCCCATATCACGCGCACTTCGGGTAAGGCTGCCCGTTGCCATAACGTGAGCAAAAGCGTTGAGTTCGTCGAAATCGTACATGGAAACGGCACATCACTCCTGCTGGGTCTAAGAATACGTTGGTAAAGAATGCTGAGGTTCGAAAAAGCTAAAGCCAACCTGGGTAACGCATAGAGAATAAAAATAATTGATATTTAGGTTGCGGTTAATCGAACACACTGTAGCGCGCATTTGAGGAACTTTGAAGATAGCATGCCGATGCTACTAATTATCATTTAGACGATTGTCTCTCGCTAACGGCATTTCTCAATAGGTATTTTGCATGCGTGGTCGCTTCCAAAAAACTCTTCTCGTTACAGCTATTGCCTCCTTAGCTGCTTCTCATGCCTCAGCGCAAGAGGCGCAGGCAATGAACGATATCGTCGTTACCGCAGCGGGTTTCGAACAGCAGGTGACCGATGCGCCCGCCTCGATCAGCGTACTCACGCGAGAGGATATCGAGCGCGGCTACTACCGTAATATTACCGACGCCCTGCGTGACGTGCCTGGCGTTATCGTGACCGGAGGGGGCAGTGGAGACAACGGCTATGATATTTCCATTCGCGGAATGCCGGCGGATTACACTTTGATTCTGATCGATGGGCGCCCACAGAACTCGCGCCAGACGCGCCCCAACGGCAGCGCCGGTTTCGAGCAGGATTGGCTGCCACCGCTGCAGGCCATCGAGCGTATCGAAGTAGTTCGGGGGCCCATGTCGACGCTCTACGGCTCCAATGCCATTGGTGGCGTCATCAACGTCATTACCCGCCGAGTGGCCCAAGAGTGGCACGGTAACGTTCAGCTCGATACCACGCTGCAGCAGGATAGCGACTCAGGCGACAGCCGTCAGGCCAACTTCTATCTCAGCGGGCCGTTGATCGAAGACCAGTTGGGTCTGCAAGTCTACGGCCGCATGAGTCAGCGCGATGAGGACGATATCCTCAACGGCTACGAAGACAAGAGCGTGCAGAGCATCACCGGTCGTTTGACCTGGACGCCCACCGAGGCGCACGACATTGCGCTCGAAGCGGGTATCACCGAGCAGGAGCGGGAAGCGCACATGGGCCGCTCAGCGCCTTCGGAAGGCTGCCGGGGTGATTGTACCGACAGCTACGGCGAGTACATCAACCGTCATGTGGCACTGACTCACAACGGCCGCTTCGATATCGGCACCACCGAAACGTTCGTGCAGCGCGATACGAGTGAAAACCGCGCGCGGGATATCGAAATCGTCAACACCAATGCCAAGACCAGCCTGGTGATGCCGCTGGATGCGCACATGGTGACCGTCGGCGCGAGCTATCAACGTGAAGAGCTGAACGACTCGTCGACCAACACCATTTCTGATCGCACCAACATCACCCAGAGTCAGTGGGCGCTGTTCATCGAGGACGAGTGGTTCTTGACCGACACCTGGGCGCTCACTGGCGGCCTGCGCATGGACGACTCCGACCGCTACGGTACGCACGTAAGCCCGCGCCTCTACAGCGTCTGGGGCTTCATGCCCAACTGGACGCTCAAGGGCGGTGTCTCTACGGGTTACCGCTCGCCTTCGCTGCGCGAATCGGCACCCGACTGGGGCCAGGTCAGCCGCGGTGGCGACATTTACGGTAACGCGGATCTCAAACCTGAAACCTCGCTCAATAAGGAGCTGGCGCTGCTCTACACCGGCGATCGTATCAACGGCAGCCTGACCGTGTTCCACAACGACTTCGACGACAAGATCACCCGTATTGAGTGTCCTGTAGGCGTGTGTGCTGAAGGGGCCAACCAGTTTGGTGCCGATCCTACGTACTGGGTCAACGTCGATGAGGCGGTCACCCAAGGCGTCGAGGTGAGCTTGGGCGCTGATATCACCGAAAGCCTGAGTTTGAGCAGCAGCTATACCTTCACCGACTCCGAGCAGAAAAGCGGTGACTACGCTGGTCAGCCGTTGACCAAACTGCCGCGCCACCAGATTTCGGCGACGCTGGATTGGCAGGCTACACCCGAGCTCAACCAGTGGACGCGCGTTACCTACCGCGGTAAAGAGAGCCAGCCCACCGGTGGCCAATCCTCCAGCACGCTGGTCGCGCCGTCTTACACCTTCGTCGATGCCGGTATCGGTTACGCACTGAACGCCAATACCACGCTCAACGCGGGTATCTACAACCTTTTCGATGAAGACGTCACCTACGACGAGTACGGCTACGTCGAAGATGGCCGCCGCCTCTGGCTGGGCATCAACGTCGAGTTCTAAAATACAAAAGCCTCTAAAACGCAAGAGCCCCAGCTGATGCTGGGGCTCTTGCGTGAGGGGATGCTTCAGCCGCTAGGCTACTCAGAATTCGTAGGTGGCCGAGACCCAGAAGCTGCGGCCATCGAGCGCTACGCCGTCGGTGGCACGGCCGGTTTGGCTGTAGCGGTAGGCCACGTAGGTATCGCCATCGAATTCATAGGTGTCGTGCTCTGAGAAGTCCTTGTCGAAGAGGTTATAGACGGTACCGGTCAAGCGCACGCTATCGGAGAAGCGATAGGTGGTGCGCAGGTTGAACAGCTCATAACTATCCAGGCGGTTACCCAACTGCTCGACCAGTGCCGCTGAGCTGCCCGTGACGCTTTCGCTGAAACGCTCGCGGGAGGCGTAGTATTCGCCTTCGAGACTAGTGGTCCAGCGGTCGTTGATCGCCCAGGTCAGGTCGGCGGTGAGCTTGTGTTTGGGCGCGTTGGTCAGCGCTTGGCCTTCGTTGTCGCCCGAAGTGATCTCGGTGTCGGTGAAGGTGTAGCCGCCGCTGATCGTCCAGGCGGGGGCAAACTGGTAGCTAGACGTCAGCTCGATGCCGCGAGTCTCGGCGCGGTCGATGTTGATCGACTGC
This sequence comes from Halomonas dongshanensis, assembly GCF_024790395.1. GTDB lineage: Bacteria > Pseudomonadota > Gammaproteobacteria > Pseudomonadales > Halomonadaceae > Vreelandella > Vreelandella dongshanensis. Next base: position 239,920 of record NZ_JAJISC010000004.1, on the reverse strand, counting down.
CCAAAGCTGGTCTGCTGGGTGAAGTTACCCACGCTGATACAGTTGGCGGCGTTGGCGAAGGGGCGGTCGCCGTTGCTATCGATGTATTGGCAGTTGGGGAGTTCATCGCCGCTGGCGATACGATCACGGAACTGGGTAAAGAAGGCCGTAGCGCCCACCGAGAATCCGTCCAGGTTGTCGTAGATGGCGCCGATCTCGTAGTTGGTGCTCTTTTCGGGCTCGAGATCCGGTGAGCCAATACTGACCGATTGCCCCTGGTTACCGAAGCCGTTAACGCCATCGTGCAGTTGGTTCAGCGTCGGCGTCTTGTAGCCTTGGCTGACGCCCCCTTTCAGCGTCCAGTAGTCGTCGGCGTTCCACACCAGGTAGCCGCGTGGGCTGAAGTGGCCGCCGAAAGCGTTATGGTGCTCGTAGCGTCCGCCTAGCGTCAGCGCCAGATCATCGTGCAGGAACCACTCGTCTTCGAGGAACACCGCCCAACTCGACTGGGAGAAGGTTTCGTTTCCAGCGGTGCCGTCGCGCAGCTGTGAGTCGATGTACTGGCCGCCCAGGGTCACCATGTGGCTGTCCAGCGGGGCAACGAATTTGGTATCGAAGGTAATGTCGCGGTTTTCCAACAGGCGCGGCTCGCCGCCTTCGGCTTCGTAGCCGTATTCAGGGGCGCTGCCCGCCGGTAAGGTACGGCCGACGTTTTCGGTGAAGTTGCGGGTCAAGCTGCTGTCCCAGGTGCCTGCCGCGAATCGTCCCGTATGGCCAATGGCAATTTGGTCGCGGTTGAAGCGCAACTCGTCTTCATAGCCAAAGAAGGCATTGGCTTGTGGGGTAGCGCAGTCGTTGCGGCGCAGGCCATCTAGGCTCCCCAGGCGGCAGTCACTGTTATCGTAGACCTGGCGCGAACGCTCGATGTCGAGCCAGAACTCGTTGGTGTCGTCTGGGGTCAGGTTGAGCCGACCGCCAAGGGAGTAGATGCGTGCCTCGCCGGGGCGTGGGTCGCGGCCGATGCCTTCAACCAGCCGCTCGGAGCTATCGCGGTCGTAAACGCGCCCGCGCAGCTGCACACCCAGGGTGTCTTCGATCAGCGGACCCGAGGCGTAGAGATTGATCGCCGAACTATTGCCCGCGTCACGATCCTCTTGGAAGGTGTTTTCCACCGTCACCGAGCCTGTCCACTCGCTGCTCACGCGACGGGTGATGATGTTAATGACCCCGCCCATGGCGTCCGAGCCGTAGAGCGTGGACATCGGGCCGCGGATGACTTCGATTCGCTCGATGGCCGAAAGCGGCGGAATGAAGCTGGTCGAGGTTTCGCCAAAGCCGTTGGGGGTGACGTCGCCGGAAGCGTTTTGACGGCGGCCATCGATCAAGATCAAGGTGTACTGGCTGGGCATGCCACGCATGGAGATGTTGAAACCGCCGGTTTTGCCGGTGCCTGCGCGTACATCGACGCCAGGAATGTCGGCGATCGCTTCGGCAATACTCGAAAACTGGCGCTGCTCGAGTTCATCGCGTGTGACTACAGAAATGCTCGCAGGCGCACTGTTGAGCGCCTGCTCGTAGCCTGCAGCGGTGACGACGATATCGTTGAGCGCGCCATTCGTCTGGGCGCTGGCGCTAGTGGCACCGATGACGGCAACCCCAGCTAGAGCAATGGCGCTGGCAAGCGCGGTACGGTTGAAACTAGGCATGGCCCCCCCTTGAGGAAAGTAGTGAGTTAAAATTGATTTCTTAGCTAATTAAAATTATTATCATTGGCGTTTGCGATTCTATGGCGAAAAGTTCCGCGTGCAACGCTTTATTTTTGGAACGATTAGTTCCTTAATGCCGAACATTGGATTTGCCAAGCTGCTGTGCGTTGCAAATTTAGGAACACAAGGTTCGTCATAATTGGCGTGCAAGTGTTTTTGAGAATACTTACTATTCAGCGCAAATTTAATCTGTTACCGTCATCACGGTTTTTAACGACGGTTTAGCGACCTTTTCTTACTCAGCGTTTCAAGAGGGTTAACGATGCTGCGTTCCGTACTGCGTTTTGGTTTGGCGAGTGTAGTGATTAGTGGACTAGTGGCGAATGCCCAGGCCCGCGAAGTAAATACCGCATTCGGCGAGGTGGACGTACCCGATGCGCCCGAACGCATCGTTACTCTTTATGAAGGCGCGCTGGATGCCTCGCTTGCCGTTGGCGTTACGCCGCTGGGCGCGATTACCTCGCGCGGTGTGGATACCGTCGCCGACTACTTCGGCGAGCATACCGACCTAAGCGAGCTGCAAATCGTCGGTGTGCCGCGCGAGACCAACCTTGAGGCCGTACTGCGCTTGGAGCCAGATCTGATCCTCGCGCCCGCTGAGCTACCGAACGAGCAGTACCAACTGTTGTCGCGTATCGCCCCTACCGTCGTGCCCGATACCAACCCGCTGACCCAGGATGGCTGGCGCGAAGAGTCGCGTTTCTACGCCTCGGTGCTGGGCAAAGAGGATGAGATCGAACGCGTGCTCGCCGAGCTCGACGAGCGTGCCGCCGACATCAAATCACGCATCGAAGAGGCAGGCGAGGGCGGCAACGCCTATGTCGTGCGCTGGATGCCGGGCGGCCCGATGATCATGTCCTCCCAGCTCTTCGCGACCGGCGTACTCGCGGCAACCGGCATCGAAGCCGAAGATGGCGGCCTGGTCGCCGAAGGGCGCCCGCACAGTGACGTACTGAGCCTTGAAAACCTGTCGCAGATCGACGGCGACTGGCTCTTCCTCGCCACGCTCAACGAAGACGGCGAACAAGCGTTAGAGGCGGCGCGTCAAAGCAGCGCCTTCGAGCGCCTGAACGTGGTCCAGGCTGGGCACGTAGTGCCGGTGGATGGCCAGGTATGGAGCAGCACCTCCGGCCCGTTGGCAGCGAACGTCATTCTGGATGATGTCGAACAAGCGCTGTTGCCGTGAAGGCACTGACGCTTACACGGCGTGTCGATACCCGAACGCTGATCGTCTCTCTACTCACCGCCCTTGTGGCGGTGAGTGTCGTTAGTCTGCTCATCGGGGCAGGCAGCGTTTCCCCTTCGCGGGTCGTGGCCATGCTGCTCGGCGCTGACGACGCCGATGCCCGCTTCGTGGTGTGGGAGCTGCGCGCGCCTCGCACCTTGATTGGCCTCGCCGTGGGCATGGCCTTGGGCGTTTCTGGGGCGCTGTTGCAGGCTGTGACGCGTAATCCGCTGGCGGAACCTGGACTTTTAGGCGTGAGCGCCGGGGCGGCCTTTGCCGTCGCGCTGGCGCTGGTATTAGGCGCCAGTGCGGCCACGCTACGCATCCCGGTGGCCCAGATGGGCGCCTTGGCGGGGTGCTTATGCGTGCTGGGCGTTGCCCGCTGGCGCGGCGTGGGCAACGATCCGGTGCGCCTAGTGCTCGCCGGCGCCGCCTTCTCGGCGCTTTTAGGGGCGCTCACCTCGTTGATTCTGTTTTTCGATCAGCGCTCCGCCGATGAAATTCGCTTCTGGGTCATCGGCAGCCTAGCCGGGCGTCGCCTTGACGATCTTCTTGCGGTATTGCCCACCATTGTCGTTAGCGGTGTACTGATTGCGCTATTGGCGCGGCCGCTGGCGGCGTTGGCGCTGGGCGAACGAATGGCCAGCGGGTTGGGGCATCATCCGCGGCTCATCCGTGCGCTGATCATTCTGTGCGTGGCACTCTTGGTCGGGGCGGCCACGGCGATTGCCGGGCCCATCGCCTTCGTCGGTCTCGTGGTGCCCTTTGTCGCCCGCGCCTTCGTCGGGCCGGACATTCGCCGTACCCTGTGGGTTAGCTTACCCACCGGGCCTTTGATCGTGCTGGTAGCCGATATCGTCTCGCGCGTCGTGGTGGCGCCTTCCGAGCTTCCGCTGGGCGTACTGACGGCGCTCTTTGGTGCCCCGGTGCTGGTAGCGGTGGTGCGAGCGCGGCGACTGCCGATGCTATAAAACGAGTCCCGAGTGGCCTTGCATGTGGTTTTCCGAGTTGAACAAAGATGTTAAAGCAAGATAACGCGTCGCTGGCGCCCAAGAAGGCCATGTTTAACGGCGCAATGCCCGCGGCGTCGCCCCTGCGCGCGCCCGACGGCTATTGGCGCCTGGGCGACCGCGACGGCACTGGCTTAAGCCTTTTGATCGAGAAGCGCAGCGTCGGCGTCAATATGCTTTTGGCGGTCGCATTGCTGCTGGCAAGCGTTGCCTATCTGAGCCTTGGCACGACGGCTCTCGACCCGCGCGCGGTGATCCAGGCGCTGGCGGGCCAAGGCGACATGATGACGGTCTTCATGGTGCAGGAGCTGCGCTTGCCGCGCTTGGTGGCGGGCTGCTTGACCGGCGGCGCCTTCGCTCTGGCGGGTATTTTGATGCAGACCCTGGCGCGCAACCGCCTGGCGACTCCCGGCATCATCGGTATCGATAACGGCGCTACGGCGTTTGCCGTGGCCTCGGTGGTGGGCATGGGCGTGTCGCTTGCGCCGTCGGCCATGGCGCTGACCGGGGCCGTCACCGCCGCCGTCCTCACCTTCGGTTTGGCGACCGGCAGCGGCACCCAAGGCTATCGCTTCATCATCGCCGGTATTGGCGTGGGCGCGGTGTTTGGCGCGGTCACCCAGCTAATGCTTGCTCGCGTCGGCATCGATACCGCTAACGCCGCCTACCCCTGGACGGTGGGGTCGCTCAACGCCCGCTCAGGCGGTTCGGTACAGCTACTTGGCATTGGTCTAGCGGTTGGGTTCGTGCTGGCGTTCGGGCTTGCCCGCTCGCTCACCATTTTGCGCTTCAGCGAAGCGACCGCGCGCGGACTAGGCGTTAGCGTCAACGCTCGGCGCTTTCAGATTCTCATGCTCTCGGTGGTGCTTACGGCCTTGGCCGTGGCCGTAGCGGGGCCGGTGGGTATGGTCGGGCTGATCGGCCCCGAGATCGCCCGGGCGCTCTCTACGCCGCGCCATGTGCCGGTGCTGGCCGCCACGCTCTCCGGCGCCTTGGTGATGGTGCTGGCCGATCTACTTGGGCGTACCATGATGGCGCCGATCGAGCTGCCGGTCGGGATCATCACCGCCATCGTCGGTGGCCCCTGGCTTCTATGGATTTTGATGCGCCCGCAACGGAGTCGCCCATGAAGGAAGTGTATAACCCGCCAACGCTCGCAACGAAGGCGCTCGGCATGAGCTATGGGCCGCGCCGGGTGATTCACGGGCTGGATGTCGAGCTACCCACCGGTAAGGTAACCGCCATCGTGGGCCCCAACGGCTGCGGTAAATCGACATTGCTTGCCGGTCTTGCCAGGCTGCACAAACCCGACGACGGCACGGTGCTGCTCGACGGCGCCGACATCCAAAACCTGCCCTCGCGCAAGCTCGCGACCCAGTTGGCGCTGCTGCCACAAGAGGCCGTCGCTCCGGAAGGATTGACGGTGACCGAACTGATTCGTTTTGGCCGCCAGCCGCATCAGGGTTGGCTGCGCCAGTGGTCGGCGGAGGATCAGCGGGTCGTGCAACACGCGCTGGGAGCGGCGGGGCTCAAGAATCTCGCCGAGCGCCCCATCGATGCGCTCTCCGGCGGCCAGCGCCAACGTGCCTGGATCGCCATGACCATCGCGCAGCAAACGCCGCTTCTACTGCTCGACGAGCCCACCTCGGCGCTCGACCTGGGCCATCAGATCGAGGTGTTCGAGCTGGTGCGCCATCTGGCCTGCGATCATGGTCGCACCGTGGTCATGGTGTTGCACGATTTGGCTAGCGCCTGCCGCTACGCCGACCATATCATCGCCATGTGCGATGGGCAGATCGTCGATCAGGGCGCGCCGGAAGACGTGGTGACCCCGGCGCTGGTGCGTAAGCTCTACCAAGTGGAGTGCACGCTGCTCACTGACCCTGATACCGGAAGCCCCTTGCTTGCCAACGTGCGGCGTGCAGCGCCCGAGCCCGCCTAAGGCGGGCGTTGATTACGTAAAGTCAGCGATTGATCAGCAGGGCATTCAGCGTGACCGGCACCTCATCGCCGATCTCCTGGAAGCCCAGCATATTCAGCAGCGTGCGCACGGTGCTATTGGCCATCAGTGTACGACCATCCAGCGCCATGGGCTCGGCGTGGGTCACGCGGACCTCATTGAGTCCTTCGCGAGTGAAGCGTAGCGGGACGGGTTCCTGCTGATTCACCCCATCCATCTGCACGCGGAACGTAAGCGTCTCGACCAGCGATTCACCTACGTCCAACGCATCCAAACGCGCCGGAGGCATCTGCGCTGTCAGCGTTACCAGCGTGGTGTTGGCCAATAGGCTCACCCAGGTGGGTAGGGTGCCGAACTGATCGAGAATGTCCGTTTGGCTTAGCCGTAGCGGCAAGCGCAAGGCGCCATCTGGGCCAATTTCCCCCTGCAAATCTCGTAGCTGATAGTGATGCGCCTCGGGCGCGCCAGCCCCCAACTGCGTAATGGTTGCCTGCACCTGCGAACGGCTCGGCTCCAACTGCCAGTCTGCCTGCGCGACCGCCCCCCAAAACAGAGACGCCACCGCCAACCACATACCCACAGCGCGTTTTCGTACCGCGCTTCCCCGCATCCAAGCTCTTTGCATCAGACTCTCCACATGACATCAAAGCTCATCAGCAGACACGGCCCAGAGCAAAAAGTGCCCTTCCACCCAGCGGCTGACACACGCCACACCAAAACCCCCGACAAAACACCCCCAGGACTAGCCCCGCCCCCCGACATTCGCTATCATACGGCTCGCGAAAGGGCCTATAGCTCAGTTGGTTAGAGCAGGGGACTCATAATCCCTTGGTCGTAGGTTCAAGTCCTACTGGGCCCACCATCAAAATCAGCGACTTACGATTTCTCTCTGGTGAGTCCCATAGTCCAAGGGTACAGTTTCGGTACAGTGCCGATCCTTCAGTCCCCTGGAGACTTTCATGGCCACCATCGTCAAGACCCCAGCCGGTAGTTGGAAAGCCGTCATCCGCAAGACCGGCTGGCCTGCCACCGCCAAGACCTTCCGCACCAAGCGTGACGCTCAAGATTGGGCACGCCGCACCGAAGACGAAATGGTGCGTGGCGTCTTTATCCAGCGCAGCGCCTCGGAGCGTATGACGCTCGAAGCTGCGCTCAAGCGCTACCTCGCTGACGTTACCCCTACGAAGAAGCCCAGCACCCAAAAGAGCGAACGCCACAAGGCCAACACGCTGATTGAGCATCTGGGCAAGTATTCCCTTGCGGCCCTGACGCCGGAGCTGATTGCCAACTTCCGTGATACCCGCCTGAACAGCATTGGTCATCGGGGCCAGCCCATCAGCGCCAATACCGTGCGCCTGGAGCTTGCCCTGCTCGGCCATCTCTACACCGTAGCCATCCAGGAATGGGGCCTGGGCTTGTCCTACAACCCCGTCCAGAACATCCGCAAGCCTACCCCTGGAGAAGGGCGCGACCGGCGCTTGAGCGCAGACGAGGAGAAGCGCCTGTTTGCCGTGCTGAGGCAGCACAGCAACCCCATGCTGGCCTGGATCGCCAGAATCGCCCTGGAGACGGGCATGCGCTCGTCTGAGATTCTGACCCTCACTCGGTTCCAGGTCGACGTGAAACGCCGTGTGGTGCGTCTCACCGACACCAAGAACAACGAAGCCCGCTTGGTACCGCTGACCCAGGCGGCCACCGAGGTGTTCAAGCAGGCAGTGAATAACCCGGTGCGTCCCCTCGATTGCGACCTAGTGTTCTTCGGTGAACCTGGTCGAGACGGCAAGCGCGGCCCCTATGCCTATACCAAGCTCTGGAACCAGGCGAAGAAGCAGGCCAGGCTCGATGACTTTCGCTTTCATGATCTACGCCATGAGGCCGTCAGCCGATTAGTAGAAGCAGGGCTATCTGACCAGGAGGTCGCCGCGATCAGCGGTCACAAGTCCATGCAGATGCTAAGGCGGTATACGCACCTGAGGGCGGAGGATTTGGTTGCAAAGCTGGACAAAATTAGTGTTTTTTAAGGTTGTTGTAAATGTGACTTCATTCTCCGCGGAGTGTAAGTCGCGATTAAATATAAGTTTTTTAAATTAGGATGGTAGGTGGTCTACCTTTCCGAGATTTAAGGGAAGATTCATGGAAGATTTTGCCGGTGTTGGGAAGAGTGTTGAAAAGGTTCTTGAGGTTTTTGCAAGAGCGACAGGAATACTTTATGAACCAACAAGAATAAGGCGAAAAGCAGAGGCGGAAGTGTATAAGATCGGTCTTTTGGCGGATGCTGAAGCTAAAAAAAATAAAGTGATGATTCAGTCAGAAATTGAAGGAAAGTTGATTGCTGAGAAGGCAAAAGAAAGTCTCTCTGAGAGAGCAGAGCAGCGTAAGCTTTACAAAGAAAAATTGAAGCAGAATAATATAGAAAATGTGATTCGTTATGCAATATTAGCGCCGCCAAAGAAAATCTCTGATGAATCTGTTGATCCAGAATGGTTGGACGCCTTTGTTGATAATGCAGAGACTGTTTCTTCTGAAGTTATGCAAAAGCTCTGGGCTAAAGTTTTTGTTAAGGAGATAGAAGAGCCTGGGCGTTTCTCTTTAAAAAGTCTTGAATTTTTAAAGAAGCTTACGCGGCATGAGGCTGAGATTTTCTCTAAATTTTGTAGATACGTTACTCCTAAACCAGACAATGACGGGTTTTTAGTGATATCAGGTGTCAATAAAGTTGGTGGTGTTTCCACGTTGCTTACTGTCTACGAAGATCAGATCTTTCCCAAAGAAAGCGAGGTTGATCTGACCGAATGGATGATCCTTAAAAACCTGGGGCTTGTGCATGAAGATGGTTTGCTTTGGAAGTCTCTCCCCAAAGGTGCTGTAATCGATTTAAAGAAAATAAAGTTTGTGACTAAGAAAAATAAAGTGGCTATCCACTTTTATTGCTTGACACCCCTTGGTAATGAGCTTGCCAAGTTGGTGGATTCCCCATTGGATGATGATTATATTGTTTTGTTGAAGAGAAAGTACAGTGATTTGGTGAGTGTTGATTGTTTTGGCTAGCTTTAAAAACATTGATTATTATTGACGATAGCTTTGAGATAAAGGCAGATAAGAGCTTACTGATAAGGAGAAGTAGTGAAGATTCTCGATGAAATAGAAACTGAGGCTTGGCACATTCTGACATCAATCTACACCTATCAGCGACTGATGGAAGGACTAACAAATAGCGCCACAAGATTTGAGTTGGCAAATCAACTTGTAGCTCTCAATGCACTGTTGGAAATGTTGGTGATACGCATAGCTCGCCTCGCGGACAAACGAAAAGATTCAAGGTCTGTATCAATGCTTGTGAAGCGAGGCTCGTTTCCAACACCGGTAGCGACAGTGGAAGTAGCGGCAGATAATTTTATTTTACTTGCTGACCCTGTTGTGAAAATACGGCATGAGCGAGTTGCGCATATGAAACCGGGAGTGCTAAGCAGCTATGAGCCTCAATATCTTCCAGCTGAAGTTCTACGCGCAGCAGAATCCCTCATCAACCTTTTAGATATTACTAGAGGGAAGTCAATTTCATATAAGTACAAGGTCGGCTCCATGGAACCGGTCATTGACTTGCGAGAATCTTTAACAGCTGGAAAGTTAGTCTCGGCATAGCCAGTCACTTAACATGATGCACTCGGCACCGGACGCAGCAAAACTGCGCCGGTATTGAAGCGTTAGGAAAATCATCAATGATCGATTCTGGCCGGTGCCGGCTCTTTATTTTTCGAATGCCGTGTAGCGTGTAGTATGTTGTAGTAGCGTACAACATACTACATCGCCTGAAGGGTAGCCATCCCTCAGCTAAACTGAGGAAAAATTTAGCGGCTAAAATTTCTTCTGCCTTTGTGGTTTGGCCTCAGTGGTGCGCTACTCAATGCCATCCTATCCTACCTAGCATCCCTCATGCTGGACACATTTTTCCATGTGCTCATGCGCCTGAGGGATTGTGGTTATAAAAGTTCCCCTCAAGTGTCAATGAAATAAAGTGCATTGACCAATACCGTGCGCAAGGTGATCAACTCAAGCTGTTTGTTGTCATTTGAGGGGCAGGGTCGCTTTGGTTGTTGTTTGAGTTTTATATGCGGAGTTTGTGGTTCTTCTGTTTTACGCAAGGTGCTGTTGGAAAAGTATAGTTAAACTTTGGGTAGGCGTATAGCTATACTTTTTCAACCATAAAATCAAAGTGTTGAAAGTTTTCTCAAGATGACGTAAATATTGAAAGTGAAGTCTTTGTTTGCGTTATCTGGAGATGTTTATGACAACCGAAGAGCAGTTGCTTGAGCGTTATGGTCCTCTACTTTCCCTAACCGATTTATCGGAATTGTTGAAGCGTAGCCCCGATGGACTCCGAATATCTTTGCAGAGCCAATCAGACTTTGCTTTGAAATGGAATGCCGCCAAGAGGAAGGTTGGAAGGCGTGTCTATTTCCGTGCAACTGATGTTGCTGGACTGATTGACGAGTCCTGAGGGGGCAACTGTGGACGATACCGCCATCATCCGTCGCCGGGTGCGCTCAAATTTCACGACGCTCAACAATGAGTTGATACGAGATCGACGAATTTCCTGGAAAGCCTTGGGCATTCTGGTGTTCGTGCTTTCTCTGCCCGATAACTGGCAGCTTAGGCTATCCCACCTTTCAAAAGAGAAGGAGGTTGGCTCTGGTCGAGATGCTACGAGAGCGGGGCTGAAGGAACTTCAACAGGCGGGGTATCTGTGCATTCAGCGAGAGCGCGGTGAATGTGGAAAGTTCGTGCGCACTACATGGTTAGTCACTGACCGACCAGGCGACTTTGAGCTTGATTCACCACGTTCGGATTTTCCGAATACGGGTAATCCAACTCTGGATAGTCCGTAGGCGGAAAATCCAACACTATTAAGTAAAGAAGCTAGAAAGTACTAAGCCTAGTAAGTACTTAGGTAGTAAGTAGATGAACGGCATTCGCCGTGTTTTGCACGCCAAGAAAGAAAGGCCAACCACGTCAATTGACACGCAGTAAGCCAGTGAGGTTGAAGAAATGGTCTGCGTGGCAGCGATGTTGACACTTGAGGGGCAGCGCTTCTGATTCATTGACATTTGAGGGGCAGTGCGGAAACCGCGTGGAAAGCTGTGTATTTGAATGTGGAAAGCGCAAGGGCGCCGCTATGGGGAAATCGCTGTTAGATCGCTGTTTTACCGCTTCTGGAGTGCTGCATTATCGCCGCAAGTATCGACTTCATCAGAGTTCGGGGCTGTTTGTCACGGATGCACAGGAAAAAACAGATCCGTGCAACGAAATGCAGAGAAATAGCGATGCTTTGCACATGGCGTACATACAAAAATCAACGCTGAAGTGCGGGCAGGATGTGTGAAGTAGTCCCACCCCGCAAGCGTGGTGTTCCTCTTCACTGGTCCTTATTCGCACCTGCGGTGCTCAACGGAAATCCTGCTCTGCAAGGCATGGCATCTGAGATAGGAGCTGGCATGAGTGAGAAGCAAAGAGTGACACGGAAGAACAGCACGCCGCTCAAGGTGTACTGCCTTCCGGAAGAGAGAGAGATGATTGAATCCAATGCCAAGCAGGCAGGGCTAAGCGTTGCCTGTTATCTGCGGGAAGTGGGGCAGGGCTATCAGGTCAATGGTGTTATGGACTACGAGTATGTCCGCGAGCTGGTTCGTGTCAATGGTGACTTGGGCCGTTTGGGTGGATTACTGAAGCTCTGGCTGACAGATGACGTGAGAACAGCTCACTTCGGGACGGCTACCATCCTTAGCCTGCTCGGAAGGATCGAATCCACTCAGGAGGAAATGAGTCAGGTGTTGAAATCCGTGGTGCAGCCGAGGGCCAGGTCGTGATTTTTTTAGCCGCTAAAATGTGGGGCTGGCACTCATGATCGCCAAACACGTCCCCATGCGCTCCCTGGGCAAGTCAGACTTTGCTGGTCTGGTGAACTACATCACCGACGAGCAGAGCAAGGAGCACCGTCTTGGCGCGGTGCGGCTGACCAACTGCGAGGCCTATTCGGTCCAGGATGCCATTAGTGAAGTATTGGCGACCCAGTTCGCCAATACCCGAGCGAAGAGCGACAAGACCTATCACTTGATTGTCAGCTTCCGGGTCGGGGAACAGATTGAGGCCGATACCCTGGTGTCCATCGAGGACCGTATTTGCAAGGGGCTGGGCTTTGGAGAGCATCAGCGCATCAGTGCCGTTCACAACGATACCGACAATCTGCATATCCATATCGCTGTCAACAAGATCCACCCGACTCGCAACACCATCCACGAACCCTACTACCCACACCAGACCCTGGCCGAGCTGTGCGAGGTCATGGAACGGGACTATGGGTTGCAGCAGGACAACCACATTCCGCGCCGACGCGGCGCCGAGTCGCGAGCCACCGACATGGAACGTCATGCCGGTATTGAAAGCCTGATCGGTTGGATCAAGCGCGAGTGCTTGGATGACATCAGAACCGCGCAGTCCTGGGGCGGACTGCACCAGGTCATGCGTGACAATGGCCTGGAACTCCGGGCGCGGGGGAATGGGCTGGTTGTCGTGGCCGGTGATGACGCGGCGGTCAAGGCGAGCACCTTGGGGCGGGAATTCTCCAAACCGAAGCTGGAGGCCCGTTTCGGCCCGTTCGAGCCTGACCAGGCACAACAGGCCAAACCCCGCCGCCAGTACCGCAAAGACCCGGTACGGCTGCGCGTGAACACTACTGAGCTTTACGCCCGCTTCAAATCAGAACAGCAGAGCGCCGCAGCCAACAAGACGGCGGCCCTGGGCAAAGCCCGGCGGCAGAAAGACCGCCGGATTGAGAACGCCAAGAAGAAAGGCAAGGCCCGGCGAGCGGCCATTAAGCTCACCAGCGGCAGGCTGACCAAAAAGGTGCTGTATGCGCAGGCTAGCAGCGCCCTGAAAGCCGACATTGACGCGATCCAGAAGCAGTACCGGGAGGAACGCCAGGCGATCCATGAGGCCCACGGACGCCGCTCCTGGGCCGACTGGCTCAAACGGGAAGCCTTGCAGGGCGATACCGGGGCCCTGGTCGCGTTGCGAGCCAGAGAGGCAGCCCACGGCCTCAAGGGCAACACCTTGAAGGGTGAGGGACAGGCGAAACCCGGCCATGCGCCGGTGATCGACAACATCACCAAGAAGGGCACCATCATTTACCGGGCCGGAGCCAGCGCCGTGCGCGACGATGGCGACCGGCTACAGGTGTCCAGGGAGTCCAACCAGGCAGGCATCCAGAACGCGCTAAGGATGGCGATGGAACGCTACGGCGAGCGCATCACCGTGAACGGTTCGCCGGAGTTCAAAGCGCGGGTGATCAAGGCGGCAGCGGATGGGCAGTTGCCTATACGGTTTGCGGACGCCGGGCTGGAACGTCGCCGACAAGCCTTGGCGAACGGCGAGAACACCGCCTCGGCCAAGACCCGAAGCAAACGGGCGGGAGTGCCGCCCATCGGTCAGCCGCCACCCCCGGTGCGCCGGAACCGGTTGCAATCGCTGTCCCAGGCCGATGTGCTTCACCTTGAGGGACAAGCGGGCAAGACTCCGACACCGCCCGCACGTGGGCCGAGCGAGCAAGAGCGCCGCAAAGCCAAGTTACGGGCAGAGATGGACGCCAAGAGGGCAAAAAGACAGCAAAAGGGACGCTCACTATAGTGCTTTCCCTTTGGAAGGCGGCAACAAACAGTAGATGCGATTAACCCTTGGGAAGCCTAACCGTTCCCCAGGACAATGACACCGATGTTCAACAACCATTGGCCGCGCGTTCTGACGGTGTCGCGCAGGTCGGACGCCGGGATAGTAAGTGACGAGCTATCCCTGTAGAGGTCCACACTTCACCGCTGGGTTCTCCGGGAGGGGTAGTGGCTCGCAATCTTCATGAGCGAGCCGCTACAGGTTGGTGAGTGCAACTTAGTCACGATGAAGCTAAGAGCACTCAATCATGAGAAGAGAAAGAATTTTAGCGGCTAAAATTCCTGTCGCGGTCATGTCCTTGGCGTTAACCGCGTCCATGCCTGCCCAAGCGGGCATCCCTGTCGTCGACGGCACCAACCTTCAGCAAAACGTTATGACGGCGATGGAGTCCGTCTCACAGACTCTTAAGCAGATCGAGCAGTACCAGACGCAGTTGCAGCAGTATGAAAACCAGTTGCAAAACTCCATGGCTCCAGCGGCCTATATCTGGGACAGGGCACAATCCACGATTAATGATCTGATCCAAGCCACCAATACGCTTCAGCATTATCAGAACCAGCTCGGCAGTCTCGATGCCTACCTGGGCAAGTTCCAGGACGTGGCGAATTACCGGAGTTCCCCCTGCTTCAATGGTGGCGGTTGCACGGATGCCGAACGTGCAGCGATGGATGAAAACCGTCGCCTGGCGTCTGAATCGCAAAAAGCGGCCAACGATGCGCTCTTCCGGGGGCTGGATCAGCAACAAGATAACCTGGTCTCTGATGCTCGACAGCTTGAGCGTCTGCAATCCGCCGCCCAGGGCGCGGATGGCCAGCTTGCCGCCATTGGTTACGCCAACCAGCTCGCCAGTAACCAAGCGAACCAACTCCTGCAAATTCGCAGCTTGCTGATTGCTCAGCAGAACGCTGAAGCCGCCCGTCTCGCCGCCGAACTGGATGCTAACGCCAGAGGGGAAGCGCGGGAACGGCAGATGCGTACCTGGAATTACCAACCTAGCTCAGCAGATCGCTATTAAGGAGGCTGCGATGAAGAAGATCATTCCACTTGTGGTAGCTGTTGCCTTGGTAGGTTGTGTGCAGGAAACGGTACCGGAGGCGAGTGCGATCACGTGCGCGCCAGTTGCGTTTCAGCAGACCATCAGCGAGCTGAGCCGCGAATCGAGCCGGAAAGCCTTTACCGAAGCCTGTCGGTTGTACGAGAAGGCCCACCGCATGCGGGAATGGGAGTTCGAACCCAGCTCCCCCGACAGATATTGAAGGAGGGCGTCGTATGAAACGATTCGTTTTTGGTGGTTTGGGCGTGATGGCCGTCGTCATGCTGTCCGATACCGCAATGGCCCAGGAGCTATCCAGCAGCAACATCATGGATGATGTGTTGGATCGCTTTCATTCCGCGGCATCAACGTGGGGGCCTGCCATAGAAGCGGCCGCCAGTCGGTTGTTCTGGACCCTGGTAGTGATCTCGATGGTATGGACGTTTGGAATGATGGCGCTGCGCAAGGCCGACATTGGTGAGTTCTTTGCTGAGCTTATTCGTTTCACCATCTTTACAGGCTTTTTCTGGTGGTTGCTGACGAACGCGACTCAGGGCATGAACATCGCGGGAACCATCGTACAGTCATTGCAAACCCTTGGGGCACAAGCCGGTGGCCTCTCCAACGGCAACTTGGGGCCGTCCAGTATCCTCGATATCGGTTTTGAACTGTACGACCAGACGGTGAAGGCTACGTCAGAGTTGAGCTGGAAACAGTTTGCCACTGCGTTGGTGATGGAAGGTATGGCCTTGGCCGTATTACTGGTGTTGGCGATCATTTCCGTCAACCTGCTCCTGTTGCTAGCCGCTAGTTGGATACTGCTTTATGCGGGAGTGTTTTTCCTGGGGTTTGGCGGCTCCCGTTGGACATCAGACATGGCGATCAACTATTACAAGGCTATTCTCGGCATAGCGGCTCAGTTGATGGCAATGGTACTCCTGGTCGCCATCGGTAGGGAGTTCATTACTCACTACTACTCGCAGATGAGCGAGAACATGGCGTCCCAGGAGTTGGTCGTAATGTTGGTCGTTTCGGTGATCCTGCTATTTCTGGTTAACAAGATTCCACCGATGATTTCCGGCCTGGTGTCGGGTGGCAGCGTGGGAGCAATGGGCATCGGGTCATTTGGTGCCGGTGCTGCGGTAGGAGCAGCCATATCAGCGGCAGGTATGGCCCTCACGGCGGGCAAGATGGCTGGGAGCGCGATGTTGGGTGGCGCGGCGAATGCAGTAGGTGGCGGGTCAGCCATCAAGGCTGCTTTCGAGAAGGCCCAGTCCAATATGTCGGGGTCTGGAGCTGACATGCCGAGCTTTGGCACTGGAGGTGACAGCAGCGGTGGTGGGAGTGGCAGCAGCTTCACCGGAGATGAAGCTGGCACCGGTGACACCCCATTTGCGCAGGCGGCTGGTTTCGCTGGTTCTGGCTCCCGATCTGGTGGCGGTAGCGGATTCATGCGAGCAGCATCCTTGGGAGCTGGAACGGCTGGCGAGCTAGCTAAAGGGGTTGGGTCGAAGGTGGCTGGGAAGTTCCAGGGCAAGGTTGATCAAACCGCTGGTGGCCGCATGGCGTCATCCATCCGCGCGAGCATGAAGCCGGAAGGGGATAGTAAGGTCGCAGAAGCGGATGATTCTGTTCCCTCGTTCGACAGCGACAGCTTGGGTGGTAGTGAACGTCAGCAGGATCGTAATGACGAGATAGCTAGCTTTGTGAACCGTGGCCAGCAGAATATCTAAGGAGAGCCCACGATGAAACAACGTCATTTTATGGTAGCCCTGGATATGCTCGATGAAGGGAGGGAGGCCTACACAGAAGCCGCTTTCGTACCTGCCGTCGAGCTATCGGTCGAGGGAGAGAGGAACTTTGGGGCAGAGATTGCCGCTTTCGTGAACCGTCCGGCCCACTCGGGCCGCGAGGAGGCACCACGCAGCACGCACACTAGCAACGATGTAGGAGCTGGAACCGGAAGAACCCCGTTTTCAGAGGCGGCGGGATTTTCCGATACTGGCTTCTAACATCATGGGAGCCATTGACCAGCAATAGCTCAGGCGGCCAATGGCCGCCTTTCCGCTAGGAGGGGAATATGGGAAAACAGACACGCCGGCAACGGTGGAAAGAGCTGGAAGACAAGGCCTTCGAACAGGTCGGTGAGACGCACCCAGAAAGCGGGGAGACAGCGGTTCGGTGGCTGACTCCCGAAGAGCTGGACGAACTGCGGCGGGACATGGCCGAAGCATCTGCTTGGGCGCGGGCTGAGCTGAGGCGGCGGCGAGATAGGCGTAGACTGCCTTGCACCTAGCCTCCTGTGTTGGGCCCTGGCCCCGTCTCTATGTGTCGCGTAGACCTTGCCACGTGCGGAGCTCGCGAGACCCCGTGTCGACTCAGTCTGGTGTGGGCTCCCCGGCTCACTCTCAAGTAGTAGAACCTGGCTGCAACGGCAAGCCCGTGCCGTGTATGATTCCCTAGATTACACATAATTAGCGTTTATTACGTGAGGGAAGCATTGTGGATGCTGGATATTGTGCACGGCAATTGGTCACAGTCGGCCCTCTGGGGTCAACGAAAGCATGTGGTACAGCCGCCGAGACCAGCTCAATGGCTTGCTGGACGAGGAGGAGGGTTGGGCATGACTACGGCATGTACTTGGCTAAATGAGTTGACCAGCTGCTACGTGCCCACATCGACACAGTGAGTATTCCTATGCAACAACCGGAACAACAAGCACGAACGAGAATCGACCGGCTGCTGACTGCCTCTGGCTGGGTGCTCCAGGATCGTGACTCCTTTGACCGCAATGCGGCGCTAGGGGTGGCGGTGCGAGAGTTTCCGTTGCCAGCCGGCTTCTGTGATTACCTGCTGTTCGTCGATGGCAAGGCCGCCGGGGTGATCGAGGCGAAGAAGGCCGGCGTTACCCTTAGCGGCGTGGCCGAGCAGTCGGCCAAGTACATGACAAAGCTGCCCGAACACCTAGCTTCTTGGGGCGAGTTGCTCATCTACGATTACGAGAGTACGGGCGAGGAGACGTTCTTCTGCAATCAGCGCGACCCCAAGGCCCGCTCGCGCCGCCTGTTTGCCTTCCACCGCCCTGAGACCCTGCACGAGTGGCTTCGCCAGTCGGACACCCTGCGCGCCCGGCTACGCAAGATGCCGCCACTGGAGACCAGTGGCCTGCGCGATTGCCAGATCGAGGCCATCCAGGGGTTGGAAAGGTCCCTGGCCGAGGGCCGGCCCCGCGCACTGATCCAGCTCGCCACCGGCGCGGGCAAGACCTTCACCGCCTGCTCCTTTTCCTGGCGGCTGATCAAGCACGCTGGGGCCAAGCGCATCCTGTTTCTGGTGGACCGCAATAATCTCGGTGACCAGACCCTCAAGGAGTTCCAGAACTTCCAGCCGATCGGCGCAGCCAACCGCTTCACCGATACCTACATCGTCCAGCACTTGCATACCCATCGCATCGATCCGGACGCCAAGGTGGTGATCACTACCATCCAGCGGCTCTATTCGATGCTGCGCGGCAAGGAACTAGACGAGGAAGCGGAGGAAACCTCCGCCTTCGAACAATGGACGGGCGATGAAGGCGAGCCGCTGCCGCTCACCTACAACCTCGAAATCCCCATCGAAACCTTCGACTTTATCGTCACTGATGAGTGTCACCGATCCATCTACGGCCTGTGGCGACAGGTTCTGGAATACTTTGACGCCAGCATCATCGGCCTGACCGCTACGCCGTCGAAACACACCCTGGGCTTCTTCAACCAGAACATGGTGGCCGAGTACCCCTATGAACGCTCCGTGGCCGATGGCGTCAACGTGGGCTACGAGATCTACCGCATCCGCACCCACGTTACTGAACAGGGCGGCAAGGTGGAAACCGACGAGGCCGGCTTCCAAGTACCGGTACGCGACAAGCGCACCCGAAAGCTGCGCTACGAAACCTTAGATGAAGACCTGAAATACACCGCTAAGGAACTGGACCGCTCCGTGGTCAACCCTAACCAGATCCGCACCGTGTTGCAGACCTACCGTGACCGCGTGTTCCCTGAGCTGTTCCCCGACCGCAGTGGCCAGTGGTTGCCTAAAACGCTGATTTTTGCCAAGGACGACAACCACGCCGAGGAAATTGTCCATGCTGTGCGCGAGGTGTTCGGTGAAGACAACGACTTCGCCAAAAAAGTCACCTACCGCAACGGGTCAGAAGATCCCAAGGCGTTAATCAAGGCTTTCCG
Source organism: Halomonas dongshanensis (assembly GCF_024790395.1). Classification (GTDB taxonomy): domain Bacteria; phylum Pseudomonadota; class Gammaproteobacteria; order Pseudomonadales; family Halomonadaceae; genus Vreelandella; species Vreelandella dongshanensis. The sequence goes on along the minus strand of NZ_JAJISC010000004.1, from coordinate 221,005 downwards.
CGTTGACCCCTTCCCCCGAGTCGCTGTCACTGTGGATATGATCGCCACTGGCACCGACATCAAGCCGGTGGAAGTGTTGATCTTCATGCGCGACGTGAAATCCGAGGGCTACTACGAGCAGATGAAGGGGCGCGGCGTGCGTACCATCCCCGATGCCGACCTGCGAGCCGTCACCCCAGATGCTAAAACCAAGACTCGCTTTATCCTGATCGATGCCGTCGGGGTCTCGGAAAGCAAAAAGAACGCCAGCCAGCCACTGGAGCGTAAAAACTCTGTCAGTTTCGATGCCCTGCTGGAGCAGGTCGCCATGGGTCGACGCGATGAGGACGCCATGTCCTCCTTGGCGGCTCGCCTCGCCGCCCTGAATCGCAAGCTGAACGACGAGGACCGCGCCTGCGTCGCCGAGAACACCGGTGGCAAGTCCCCGCGCGAGCTGGCCAACGACCTGCTCGATGCCATCGACCCCGATAAGCAACAGACCGCCATCTTTGAACAACATGGCACCGCGCCCTCTCCGGTGCAGGAACAGCAGGTGGTCGACATCTTAATCGACAACGCCTGCCGGCCCTTTGATAAGCCCCAGCTGCGTCAACTGCTGAAAGTCATCAAGCAGAGGACCGATATCGTTATCGACGAGGTCACCACCGACCAACTGGTGCATGCTGACTTCGACCATCAGCGGGCCGAGCAGACCATTACCAGCTTCAAGGCCTTTATCAAGGAACACCGCGACGAGCTGACCGCCCTGCAGATCCTCTACAACCAGCCGCTGGGGCAACAGCGGCTCACCTATGCCGCCATTCGTGAACTGGTCAACGCGATGTTGGAGAAGCCCCCTCACCTGGCGGTGGCTAACGTCTGGCAGGCCTACAAGCGCTTGGAAGCCTCCCGAGTGCGCGGTGCCCCGGTGGATGAGCAGCTCACCGAGGTGGTCAGCCTGGTGCGCTATGCACTCGGCCAGGCCGACACCCTGGAGCCCATCGATGCCGTGGTGGAGCGCCGCTTCAACCTCTGGCTCGGCCGCGAGAAGAAGGCCGGGCGCGAGTACAACGCCGAGCAGGAAGCCTGGCTGCGGGCCATCGCCGCCTATCTCGCCGCCAATGCCGAGATCGCCCCGCGTGATTTCATGGAAGTGCCCAGCCTGGCTGACAGGGGTGGTATCCTCCGCGCCAGACAGGTACTGGGCAACGGATTGAATGAGATGCTAAACGATCTGCAAGAAACGTTGGTGGCATAGATGAGCTTTGGCGAGGATATTGAAAATCTTGTAGAGTCAAGCCCTAATGCTTTGCATGGGAAACACTCTTCATGGTCGCGAGTGAAGCTGGGTGACGTAGCCTCGATCACAAATGGGTTTGCTTTTAAATCCAAATTCTTCAGTGACCAAGAAGGCGCGCCAGTTGTCAGAATTCGTGACATACTTAAAGGGGTGCCTGGTACTTTTTATCAAGGTCCTACTGATGATCCTAAAATGACCTCGATTGAAGATGGTTATGTCGTCATCGGTATGGATGGAGACTTCAATTGTCGCCTATGGGGAGGTGGAAAAGCCTTTCTGAACCAGCGTGTCTGTGCGTTGAAGGCAGATGAGAATTTCTATTCTCAGAGGTTTTTGTCTTTTGCTTTGCCAGGCTACCTGAAGCTAATTCATGAACATACGTCATCTGTGACGGTCAAGCACTTGTCTTCCTTGACGGTGCGTGAAATTCCACTTCCCCTTCCTCCTCTCAACGAGCAACGGCGTATCGTTGAAAAAATCGAGTCCCTTTTTGCCCAGCTCGATCACGGTGAAGCCGGCCTGCGTGACGTTCAGAAACTGCTGTCCCGTTATCGCCAATCTGTTCTCAAGGCCGCCGTCACCGGCCAGCTGACCGCTGAATGGCGGGCCGAGAACGCCGGCCGCCTGGAGCCTGGTCGTGACCTGCTGGAACGAATTCTTCAGGCCCGCCGCGAGAACTGGCAGGGGCGGGGTAAGTACAAAGAGCCCGTGGCGCCGGATACCAGCGACCTGCCGGAGCTGCCTGAGAGGTGGGTATGGGCATCGGTTGACCAGATATTGCGAGCAGGCTTATCTAATGGTCGATCTGTTCGTGATGCTCAAGAGGGCTTTCCGGTGCTTCGCTTGACGGCATTGAAGGATGGCGTAATTGATATTTCAGAGAGAAAAATAGGCGCGTGGGATGCTAAGTCAGCAGAACCATATCTTGTGAATAAAGGCGATATCCTTGTCAGCCGAGGGAATGGATCAAAGAAGCTCGTTGGTCGGGGTGGTTTGGTGGAGTGCGAACCTGATCCGGTTGCATATCCAGACACAATGATAAGAATTCCTATTCTACTGGGCAGTCTAAACCCAGAGTGGTTTTTGCAGCTTTGGAATTCTCCTTTCATGCGAAGCCAGATAGAGAAGTCTGCGAAAACAACGGCTGGTATATACAAGATAAATCAGACAGATATTCGAAGCTTCTGGGTGCCTCTGCCGGCTATTGAAGAGCAAGTGAAGGTCGTAGAAAAGGTATATGAGGCATTCGATAGAATTCGTAGCCTGGAAAAGTGGTGCACCACTGAACTCACCCGCTCCGCCGCTTTGCGCCAGTCCATCCTGAAGGATGCCTTTGCCGGCAAGTTGATAGCCCAGGACCCCGACGATGAGCCCGCCAGCGAGCTGCTGGCCCGCATTCGCGCCGAACGTGACGCCGCTGCCCCCAAGAAACGCACTCGCAAGAAGGCCACCGCATGAGCAACGAACAACTTGTCTCCAAAGTCTGGAACTACGCCCATGTGTTGCGCGACCAGGGCGTATCCTACGGCGACTACATCGAGCAGATCACCTACCTGCTGTTCCTCAAGATGGACGAGGAGCGGGTGGAGTACCTAGGCGAGGAGACTTGCATTCCCAGTCAGTGGCGCTGGGCCAAGCTGGTGGAGAAGGACGGCGATGACCTGGAACTGCAGTATCGCCATACCCTGGAGGCCCTGGCGCGCGAGAGCGGCCTGATCGGCACCATCTTCCGCAAGTCCCAAAACAAACTCTCCGACCCGGCCAAGCTTAAGCGCGTGGTCAGCCTGATCGACAAGGAAGGCCCCTGGGTCGGCCTGAACGTAGACGTGAAGGGCGAGATCTACGAGGGCCTGCTGGAGCGTAACGCCTCCGAGGTGCGCTCCGGCGCCGGCCAGTACTTCACCCCGCGCCCGGTGATCGACGCCATTGTGAAGTGCGTCAACCCTCGGATCGACGAGACTGTCTGCGATCCCGCCTGCGGCACCGGGGGCTTCCTGCTCTCCGCCTTCGAGCACATGAAGACCCAGAGCCAGGACCGCGAGAAGCTGCGTAGGCTCAAGCACAGCGCCCTGCACGGTGTGGATATTGTCGATGAGGTGGTGCGGCTGTGTGCTATGAACCTCTACCTCCATGGTATCGGCAACGGCGGGAGTCCCGTGCAGCAGGGTGACGCCCTGTCCGGCGATGGCGGTAAGCGCTTCGATGTGGTGCTGACCAACCCGCCCTTCGGCAAGAAGTCCAGCTATAAGGTGGTGGGGGAAGACGGCTCGGTAAGCACCGAGCACGAGAGCTACGAACGCGAGGACTTCAAGTTCTCCACCTCGAACAAGCAGCTCAACTTCTTACAGCACATCATGACCATCCTCGACACCCACGGCCGCGCCGGCGTAGTGCTGCCGGACAACGTGCTGTTCGAGGCCGGCCGGGCGGGTGAGGGAATCCGCAAGCGCCTGCTGGAGGGCTTCAACTTCCACACCCTGCTGCGCCTGCCCACCGGTATCTGGTACAGCCCCGGGGTGAAGGCCAACGTGCTGTTCTTCGATAAGCGCCCTGCCTCCCGGGAAGCCCAGACAAGGGAGCTGTGGGTCTACGACTACCGCACCAATGTCCACAAGACCCTGAAGACCAAGCGCTTGACCCACACTGACCTGGATGACTTCGTGCGCTGTTACCACGAGCGCCAGGAAACCGAGCGCTTCCGCCGCTTCAGCTATGACGAGCTGGTCCAGCGCGACAAGCTCAACCTGGATATCTTCTGGCTCAAGGACGATAGCCTGGAAGACATCGACAGCCTGCCGGAGCCGGAAGTGCTGGCCACCGAGATCGTCGAGAACCTGGAAGCTGCCTTGGAACAGTTCCGCAGCGTGAGCGCAGAGCTGGCGGGCGAGACAGAGTAAGGGTGCCGCGAGTTGGGGCAGTAATGGTGTGAACAGCACTTTCTGCTTAGCTTTAGCTTATGTTGGTTACTGTCTTGGTATCGAGCGGCTGAGACTCAGCCGCTCGATTTCGTTGAAGGTTTAGAATGAACAGCACCTGCACGGTTCGGAGCCTATCGCTGACCCAAGGAATAGAGATGCTGCAGCGCCCTCAGCGTACACACCAGTTTCCTGTGCTATCCTAAAATCTTTCAACCTATTTATCTAAAGGACTTTATCTTTCATTTGATTGCGATTCCTTTTGTTTCAGTAAGTTATTTTTTAAAGAATAATCATAAGCCGTGTGTAAGTTTTACCATCGGTCAGGCTCAGTGATGATGATTGCGGGCGGCCGCCGTGGTCCTGCAAAAGCCATGACACGGCCCCTACCGAAGTGGGAGCATTGGAGAAGCTAACGTGCAGTAGTTCCCAATGGCCAACTACGTGGCAATAGCTACCTTCTGGGCGATCGCGTTATAAAGGTCTACCTCTGTCTGCTCGGTTCGAATGGACACAACAAGGCTGTAGCGGGCAGGCAGGTCATAGCGTTCCAGCGCTGGGCGAGTTCTCCACCACCCTGCGGCGGGATACACTGCTAGAAAGCCACGGCTGGCCAGATCCGCAGCGGTGCCTTCCCATACGTCTTGGTGCAGCGAACCACGATGGCGCTGCCTATCCCCTAGGTACCAATTAGGGTCGGCAGGATTAATTGTGTCTCCATCATCTTCGCTCCGTGCCGCTGCATTGACTCGCGCCACGAAGTCCTCGGTGGATGCATCGAGGGGCCGCTGGACATCGAATCGTAGACGATGCGATGGGTAGTGATACTTAGAGATGCTGCCACGTGCTGAAGGGTTGGGCTCAACGAAGTATGACAGGGTGACCCGCATCTGCACCCACGTGTTCTGGAGAGCCTCCAGTTCCTCGCGCGGCCACGGCAGTGCATGCAGGTTCATATCGCGGCTCTCTGGGGACTTCCCTTTCTCTTTCTTGAAGGGGTGCAATGCATCCTCGACTACCAAGGTCAGTGAGTTTCCTGCACTCCATAGCGCCCGCTCCAAGTCAGGCTGACCCCAGCCGCAATGCCGGATCATCTGTGCATAGTCCGACTTGTTGGGCGCACCGTGGGGTAGGTACATGGCACGCATTGCGTCGGTCCACTCGGCTGAATGGACGATCAAAGCTCGAATAGTTTCGGGGCGCAACGCCGGGTACGCAGCAGCGATCTCGGCGGCCATCCGCGCGCACAATGCTGAAGCTGCACTGGTGGCATTGAAAGTGGTGAACAACCTATCCTGCGGTCGATTGTTCGTGGATAGAAGTTGCAGGCTGCTCATCCCAATCGGTCCGAATCCGTTATCACCCAGATTGCCACCTTCCAGCACCACATCAGGCTTCAATGGCCAAGTACTTTTCTCCCAAGTAGCCGAGGTCGTCGTGTAGGGGCTGAGCCCCCCCTCATCCGCTACAGCTTGGTAGCTCTGGTTCTGCGTGTTTGTCTTGCTAGTACACGCTCCCACAGTCAATGCGTTCCAAGCTTGACCCGGGTCATGGACGAGATTGGTAGACAAACTGGCTGGGTATTCGGCCCATGCCGACATTTCATCCGTGTTCCCCGCAGAAAGGACAAACAAACGGGGAAACTGCCCCGCACCGTCCGGGTCCGAGGCGAGGCTATCCACTGCAGCAGACCAGGATGAAGGGCGCCCCCTGTCCCGGTAGTCGGATGCCGTCACGGCCGAACAAAAGATTCGCTTACGGTTAGGTTGAGCGATTTCGGGCAATGCGACCGCATCACCAAACAACTGGGCGTGCAACGCGGCTGGGCCGACATTTGCACCACCTGCTGCAACAAGCCGTACCGACTCCAGCCGGTGCTCGACGCTGACCGGCTCTGTCGATGCGACGACATCGGTCAGATCACCATATGCGGCCAATCCGGCCATCCCCGTGCCATGATTAGCTGTATCGTCCGTCAATCCGGTCGGATCAACGGTATGCATATCGTCGGGAGCCAACAACGGCGACAGCAATGGATGACCACGGTTCACACCTGAATCGAGCAGGCAGACACGGGGCGCATCACCATCGGCGGCGTAATTTGCACGCAGCAATAGATCATCCTGCCATTCCCGCTGCTCCTCAACGCCCATCTCATCGAAGAAGTCCGCTGTCTCCTTTGCTTGGCGCAGTTCGGCGACACAGTTCAACGTTAGCACTGAGGCAGAGAATTGACGCTCTGAGCCATGCATCAGCATGACTGTTCTTTCCGGAAAATGGGCCTGCTGATCATCCACGCGGCATCCAGCAAGTTCGGCGAGCTTGCGGAAATCCTCCACGACTGCTTGTCGATCACCGCGAACCGGTAGCCATACCTCCCACCAGAAAGTCTCGTCGGGGTTATCTGGTAGCAGGTTGAGATCATCCGTCCAGAGCGCACGCAGTTCAGCTGCTCGGATAGACTCGATTGTATTCAGCAACGGCTTGTGGTCACGCGCCTTGCCGTTCTTGTCCTTTTTCTCTTCGAGGTACTCGGTTACATACTTCTCGAAGTGCTCGAGCTTGCCGTCAGGAACGAACACATTGGCATAGGTGTGTTCACCTTCCTGACGAATGCTCAGCAGTTCGATCTTCTTGCGGCTATCCTTGCTGCGTTCGTCTGCCAAACTTTGGAAAGCAAGTTCAACATTGGGCTGGCTCACGAACTGGATCTGTAGCCCGAGCCCACTTTCAAGCCCTTGCTCCTGTTGCACAGCTGCTGCGGTTGCGGCTACTGGTTTCAAGTCGGCGAGCTGACGCTGCAAGGCTTGTCCATGCTGCTGGCGAGGCAGATCGGGAATGGCCTTCTTGGCGCCTCCATTCGGGGAGTGAGCCGTAAACGCTTTGGCTGTGGATGTGTCTTGGAGCAGAAGGTGTGGACGTTTATTACGAGGTGGAGCCGGCATGGTTGGATGAAGCCTTTCTGGATATTTTTTGACTGAGTTGACTACGCTCGATCAATGCCTTACCCAAAGTCTCTGCTCTGACACGATCTTCGTCATGCATTATCGCTTCCTTTATAGCCTCGTCCACAGCACGGCGGATCTCCGCAAAGCTGAGACCTTCTGCCTTGCTAACGATAGCCTTTGGCCGAAAGGGTTTGGGGGCGAAATGCCCCAGACGTGAACGAATCAGGTCAGTAGCTTGGGATGGTGTTGGTAGGTGGTACTCGATCACGTCATCGAAGCGTCGGAACAGAGCGTAGTCCAGAATCTCTGGATGATTGGTCGCGGCAATGATCAGACTGTTCGACTGATCATGTTCAATCATCTGAAGAAAGCTGTTGAGAACGCGCCGAATCTCCCCAACATCGTTAGCCATTCCACGCTGCGATCCGATGGCATCGAATTCGTCGAAGAAGTAGACGCCTCGCACTTCCGTCACTGCGTCGAATACCTGCCGTAACTTAGCAGCAGTCTCACCCATAAACTTGGTAATCAGCGCGTCTAGCCGAACAAGAAAAAGTGGCAAGCCGAGTTCGCCAGCCAACACCGATGCAGTCATCGTCTTACCTGTCCCGGGCGGGCCAACCAATAACAGTTTGCGACGAGGAGTAAGACCATGCTCACGGATGCGTGCGAACATACGCTGTTCTTTCAGGATGCGCAGCAACTGCTCATGTACGCCGTCGTCGAGCACCATATCCGCTATACGATTTTCGGGATAGCTGACGTGAAGCAGATTCGCCACTTCACCACGAGGGCGCGCCAACGGCACAGCCCGACCAGTCTCCCCATGCAAGGCACGGCTCTTCGCTGCGTCGATCATTTTACGCAGTTCGATTGCCAGCTTGCCGTGCCCCACCTTCGCTTCGTGCGCAGCGACCTGCATAGCGATGGAATAGAACTTCCCATCGTCCTGGTCTATGTGGGACTTAACAAGCGCCTTAAGTTGGTCTGCGCTAGCCATGTTGTCCACCTATGTATAGTCGTTTCCTGCGCCTGCCGAGCACCATCCGCTCAACATCACACTCGAGGCCATTAGCCAAAATTTTAATCATTCGCAGCTTGCTTGGCAGGCACTCCCAGTGCAGCCAAAGCAGACTTCTCCAACTCGCCGGTCAGATGTGCGTCGATCGCCCCCATCTCCTCTTTGTCCGACGCCAGCACGAAGAGTACACCGACAGGAACACACAATGCCTGGGCAATCCTGATGATGGTTGATAGCGTTGGGTCACGCTTATTGTTCTCCAACAACGAGAGGTACGACACCGAGCAGTTCGCGCGGTGAGCGACCTCGCTCTGCGACGCACCGCGCTGTGTCCGACACCGGCGAATTGCTTGCCCCACGTTCATCGCTGCTTTCCTCGCTCGCTCTGCTGCAGCCAGCCTAGATGGTTAAGAATTTTACCACCAGTGAAATTCAGATGCATCATGGCCGGCCAGAATCAGTAGTAAGAACAGTCGATTCAAATGATGCGAGCCTGAATTGACCGCGTGCCGGTAGGGTGGCAACAAAGGGCTAATGCTCCTGCGAAGCAAAGGAGAAATTCGGTACACTCGCGGTACACACACTAGCTTCGTGTGCTATCCTCAATCTTCGCTAAGCTACTGATTCCGAAGAACTGTACCTTTCGCTCAATTACTGTCGCTTTCCCTTGAGTATCAGTATCTTATTGATTTAAAAGCGAACTCATAATCCCTTGGTCGTAGGTTCAAGTCCTGCTGGGCCCACCACTCCCATTAAGCTTTCGCCGCTACTTTCACACCTGAAGAAAGTACTGCTTAAAACACCGGCCCCTGGCATCATTCATGCATCCCCTAATACATTGATTCGTTCATTCAGTGGCCGGTCTTGCGATAGGTCTGGATACGAGGATACTTCATGCGTTCGCTGGCGATGCTCAGACCGGTCAAGTCAATTCTTTACAGCGTAGCGCTGTTGCTGCTGGGTAACGGGCTGCTCAATACGCTGCTGACCCTACGTGGCACTAGCGAGGGATTCTCCACCACGCTGCTCGGGATGGTGATGTCTGGTTACTTCGTGGGCTTCATTTGCGGGACCTGGGTCAGCGGACGGTTGATTCGACGGATGGGGCATATTCGCACCTTTGGGTTTTGTGCTTCCATTTGCGCCACGATGGCGCTGTTACACTTGGTGTTCGTCAATCCGTGGGTGTGGTTGCCCTTGCGCATCGTCTACGGGCTCTCTTTCATTACGCTGATCACGGTGATCGAAAGCTGGCTGAACAGCCAAGCGGCCAGTCACGAGCGCGGACGTATCTTTGCGATCTACATGGTGGTCAATCTGGGTGCGCTGGCCGTTGCCCAGCAGTTGCTGCGACTGTCGTCGCCGCAAGGGTTCTTACTCTTCGTAGTCATTGCCATTCTGATCTGCTGGGCACTTTTGCCCATTACCTTGACCCGCCGCGTACAGCCCAACATCTCGGATCGACCCAAAAGTAGTTTGCGGGCGCTGTTGGGGTTTGCGCCCCTGGCGGTAGCGTCCGCAGCGCTATCGGGCCTGGCCATGGGAGCGTTCTGGTCGATGACACCGGTCTACGCGACCCTGTTGGGCTTCGATATTGGCGGGGTGGGGCTGGTGATGAGCGCGGCCATCGTCGGCGGCGCGTTGCTGCAACTTCCTATCGGACGATTTTCGGATCGCCACGACCGCCCGCTGGTGATGATTTGGGTCGTGCTGGGCGCCGCGGTATTGGCGGCGGCCATGCCGTTCGCTCCAAGCCAAGAGGTACTGTTGGGGCTCTATTTCTTGTGGGGCGGCTTGGCGTTTTCGCTCTATCCGCTGGCGGTGGCACAGTTGATCGACCAGCTCCATCCGGACGAGATCGTGGCGGGCTCGGCGGATATGCTCGTCATGCACGGTGCGGGCTGCGCAGTCGCACCGCTAGCAGCTGGGGCGCTGATGCACGCGGTCGGTGGGCATGGCTTGCCGCTTTATATCGCGAGCGTTTTCATCTTGCTGGGCGGCTACGCACTTTATCGCCGCCGCCGGGTGCGGGCGCTGAAGACCCACACCGCGCACTTCGAGCCGATGGTACAAAGCAGTACCGAGGCGCTGAGCATGATGTTCGATGACGTCCAGCCGGATTTGTTCGACGACCCGAGCTTTTACGAGGCGCAGGAGCGCAAGCGACTTGCGTCATTGCTTCGCGAGGGGTAACGCGGTGGCCGCTTATGGTTTGTCGTAGCGACCACCAGACCCGCTGCAATCAGCATAAAGAGGGGAATCGACAAGCCGCCGAAGAAAGGCGTATAGGTAACCCCCCAGGCCACTAGCCAAGCTGCACCAGGGCAGCAATGATGAGTAGCGTTCGAGGGCGTGGCACGACAGGGCTCCTCGTGGCTATTCGAGAGTGCTTGTCAAAGCACCATCGCCGCCCCCCAAGCAAATAGCAGCATGCCGAGGTTGGCGTGCAGAAACATGGGGATGACGCTGTCGCGGATGTGGTCGTGTTGGCCGTCGGCGTTGAGGCCGGCGGTGGCGCCGAGGGTGATGGTGGAGGCGGGGGAGCCTGCATCACCTAGCGCAGCCGAGGCACCGAGCAGCGCTACTGTGGCCATGGGCGAGAAGCCCAGCGCTAACGCCAGCGGAATGTAGATGGGGGCGAGGATCGGGACGCTGGCGAAGGAGTCGCCGAAGCCGATGGTGATGAAGAGCCCGACGATCAGCATGAGTGCGGCGCCGAGCATCATGTTGCCGTCGAGCAGGGCGGCGGTGGCGGCGACCAGTGAGCCGATCTCGTCGGTGGCGCCGAGCACGCCGGAAAAGCCCGATGCCAACGTGATGATCACCGCGATCTGGGCCATCATGCGCATGCCCTGGGTAAATACGTCGTCCTGCTCGCGCCAGCGAAACACGCCACTCGCGCCTAGAATCACGAAGCCCACCATGGCGCCCACCAAGAGCGAGTCGAAGGCGAGCTGGCAGACCAGCGCAGCGCCAATGGCGGCCACCGTGGCGGCCAACTGAAGCAGGTTGGGTTTGAGCGGCGGTGTCTCGATGGCGATATCAGCCGCTGGAACGCTTTGGTACTCGCGCGGTTTGCGGTAGCTGTAGAACAGGCAGACCGCGGCACCGGCAAATAATCCCATGACGGGCCAGAACATGGCTTTAGGCACCATGTCGGCAGTGACGGCGAGGTTCAGGCCTTCGCCAATCTCGTTGACGTTAGTGAGCAGAATCTCGTTGAGATAGATCGCGCCAAAGCCGGTGGGCAACAGCAGGTAGCTGGCACTAATGAAGCAGCCCAGAATGCACGCCACCGCGCGGCGGTCGATGCGCAGGCGGTTCATTACCCCTAAAAGCGGCGGAATCAGGATGGGGATGAAGGCGATATGCACCGGCACGAGGTTTTGCGACATCACCGAGGCCACTATCAGGATGGCAAACAGGCCCCACTTCACCCCCTTGTTGGTAGCGCCCTCGCGCCAATCGAGCCGTGATGCGATGCGGTGGGCGAGAAGATCCAATAGACCGCTGCGCGCAATCGCCACCGCGAACGCCCCTACCATGACATACGTCATGCCCACCTGGGCGCCGGACAGAAGGCTGTCGTTGAAGGTGGTGATCGCTTCGCCCATCGAGAGCCCGCCGTGAAGCGCGCCGAGAAGCGCGGCGCTGATCAGCGCAATCGCCACCGGCATTTTCAACAGGCAGAGCACTACCATGAGCGTAATGGTGAGCACGGCGGTGTTGATATGGTAATCGAGGGCGAGCGCCGCTAGATAGACGCAGGTAAGTAGCCCAAGGGTGGGAAGCACGCGGCGCTTTAAAAACGCATCTTGATCAGGGGAGGAGTGTGGCAGCGAGGAGGTCATCGATTTTCCTGTTTTATCGTCACGAGCCAGACGTGAAGGCCGCGATGATAGCAGATCGAGCGAAAAGGCCGATGACGCAAAACGGCACCGGCTTGTCTCAGCTCGGTGCCGCTTTTGATTTTACGCTTTTTTTTCGATATCAAGTTTCGATATCAAGACGCCGCGCCCGTCATCTCCTCTTGGCTACATAGCGGTGAAAAAGCGACGCTCTCTTCGAGCAGCCTGACGACGAAGTCGTTAATGCTGGTGCCGTTGGCATCGGCACCATGTTGCAGACGTTGCAACAGATCGGGGTCGAGTGAGAGGGTAAGGGCGACGGGCGTGGCGTTCATTGTGTTTCCTCGGTGCTGAGACAGCGGGCGGTGAGAAGTGCCACGTTGATCATGCGATAGCGCCCCATTTTGACGGTAGGCAGATAGCCCCGACGAATATGGCCCTGAATGACACCTTCATCGAGGCCAGAAAGCTCGGAGAAACGTTCGATCGTCATGGTGGGTACGGTTACGGGAATCAGTGGGGTCGTGCTTGGCTCCATGCGCTGTTACCTGCCTTTGTTGGGCTGTGTTAGGCTTTGCCTTGTCAATCCTTCAACACCCTACTTCAACACGATCAGTTGCACTGTTCGTTGGCGTCCCGATTTTTCGGGTCATGTAAAGTTAGGGTCACCGAGAAGTCGGGACATGTCAAGCAAGCTAACTGCAAAAATCCGGCGAATTCGCGAAGTAGAAACGAGCGGCAGAGCGGAGTTTTCCCAACGTATTGGTATCCCCAAGAAAACCCTCGAAAATATCGAACTCACCGGTAGAGCGCCCAAGGGTGAAATGCTGGAAGCCATTTGCCGTCAGTGGCCACAGTACACTCTGTGGTTAATGACGGATGTGACCTGCGAAGATTGTGGTCAGATCGACCCGGATACCGAACAGGCGCGGCGGCTACAGCTCGCCGACCTCGACCCCCTCTCTGTCAGCGTGGAATCCTAGGCGATTTGCTCAAAAGGCACTTATCGCCCACAGGGGGGCCGCTCTGGGCTGGACTTATGGCGCCAGTGCCCCCAGCCCTAGCATCAAAACCCCATAGGTTGCGACAGCAGCGGCAACGGGCCACCCCATCGAGCGGGTGCGGCGCCACACTAAAAGCGCCACACCTAGCCCTATCGCCGTCGCCAGCCACGAAAGTGGACTGGGCTCGACCGGCACGATCGAGACGCCAAATACGGCGGCAATCATCAGCGGCCCCAGCACGGCCAGCCACTGCGGCATGGCGTTTAGTCCTTCTTCGCTGCCTATGCGTCGCTGCATCCATAGAAAGGGGACGACGCGCATCAATAAGGTGCCCAGCGCCGAGATCACCATGGCTATCCAGAGTGCGCTACTCATGCGGTTCTCTTCTTGGGTTGAAAGGGGACGAGATAGAAATACAGCGCCCCGCAGGCGGCGGCCAGCGGAATCGCCACGTTGCTCAGGCCATAGAGAGTGAGGAGAAGGGCTGCCGCGATAGTGCTGCCCAGCGCCAGCGCCCAGCGCTTGTCGGTAACGCGGGGTGCTACCATGGTGAGAAACAGAGCGGGCAGGGCAAAGGGCATGACTTCGCCCAGAAGCGGCCAGCGCGCGGTGACCGCCTCCCCAGCCGTGGCGCCAATCACGGTACCCACGACCCATACGCCCCAGGCAAGCAGCGCCGAGCCCGCGAACCAGCTAAAACGCACCTCGGCGGCTAGCTGCGGCAAGCGGGTATGCGCCAAGGCAAAGACTTGATCGGTCAGCCCGTGCATTAGCCAATACCAGTGGCGGCTTTGGGGCAGCCAAGCGGCGATGTTGGGCCCGTACACCACGTGGCGCACGTTGATCAAAAGCGTCATGCATACCACCAGCCACAGTGGTGAGCCCGCGGCGACCATGCCGACGAATAGAAACTGCGAGGCGCCTGCATAGATCAGCACCGAAATGACCGCCGCCTCCCAGGTAGAAAACCCTGCCTGCATCGCCACCAAGCCAAAGGAGAGGGAGACGGGTACGTAGCCTCCCAATAGCGGTATCGACTCGCGCACGCCCTGCATGGCCGAACGCCACGGCGAGTGGTCGGCGGCTGGGTTCATGGCGTTCGGCCTTCTATGTGATAGGTGATGGTCATGATCAATGTCGTCTCCTCGGCATGAGTGCGGTAGCAGTGCGGTTGGTCAGCGAGAAAGGTCGTGGTTTGCCCTGCGCCCAGAGGAACCAACGTGTCTATAGGGCCTACTTCCAGGCTACCGCTGATCACGGTTAAGGACTCTCGGGTACCCGGTGAGTGCGCTTCGGCTAAGCGTTGGGTGTACGGCGAGCACATCATCCAATACACGTCTACTTGCGGCGTATCCCGGCCTTGATCGATTAGGCGCACCTGCACGCCTTCTTCGGCGCCCAACGGCACGCTGATTGGCGCCACTAGTGTACCGAAGGGGAGCGCTAGCTGAACGGCTAGCCGCCAGACCGTATCCAGTGTCGGATTTCCCAGCCCTTGTTCTAGACGGCTTAGGTTCGATTTAGCAATGCCAGCTGCGCTTGCTAACTGCGATAGCGACAAACCGCGCGCCTGGCGCAGTGCTTGCAGATGCTGACCAAAGCTAAGAAGGGCGTCATCGTTCATGAGGAGCTGCCATATCGTTCGATATAGAGAGCGTTCTATATATCGAACAACGTAAAGTCAAGATATAAAGAGAGGTTGCTTGATCGAAATGTTTTTTTTATTTTTATTGACATGTCAAAAATGATTATTCAACCTATTGATCAATAATCACACAATCATCGGAGATTCGGCATGGCCGATACACCCTCTTTTAATCCTGAGTCGTGGGTAGCGATGCGCTCACCACGGTTTGAGGGTCAGCGTTTGTTTTCTCGCTACCTCACTATGCGCGATGGCGTTCGCTTGGCTATCGATGTGCATCTTCCGGGTACCCAAGAGCGCCCTGAATCCTTTCCCGTCATTACCTTTTTTACGCCTTATTATCGCCGGATGAAGTTAAAGCATGGCGCTCCCGACGGTATCGAGGAGTGTCCCAACATCGCCGTTTTTCGGTCGCTTCTGTTGGCTCGAGGGTACGCGCTGGTAGCAGTGGATGTACGAGGTAGTGGTGCTTCGTTTGGTGTGCGTACAGGCCTCCGCTCCCCCAGCGAACGGGAGGACTATCTCGAGATTGTCGACTGGATCACAGCCCAGCCGTGGAGTAATGGCGCAATCGGTGTCACAGGTATCTCTTATCTCGGCGCCGCAGCAGATTTCACGGCGTCGTGGGCACATCCGGCGGTTAAGGCCATCGTGCCGCATTCAGCAGTTTGGGACACTTGGTCGAACCAGCTTTACCCTGGCGGTGTCATGTGCCGCCGTTTGGTAAAAGAGTACGGTAACTTGATGGATGCACTCGACGACGATGTGGCCGAGGATCGTGACAAGTTTCCCTATTTTAAAGGGGAGCACTACGATGGGCCTGCACCGGTCGACGAAGATACCGAGGGCCATCTTTTGCAGGCTGCTCTCGAAGAACATCGCGCCAACTTCGACATGGCCGATTTCGTACATCAATTCGTTTATCGCGACCGCCCGCTGCATACCCAACCGGATTTTACCTCGGCCACCATTAGTCCTTACCACTACGCCAACCGCGAGGCTGATACGCAAACGCCGGTCTATACCATTTCGGGTTGGCTGGATGGCCATTATGCGCGAGGGGCTGCCCAGCGTTTTATGTGGCAGCGAAATGCAGGAAAGCGGTTGATGCTGGGTGCCTGGGATCACGGCGCCCGCAGTGGATCAAGCCCGTTTCAAACCGATTCTCGACCCCAGGGCAAGGCGCTAGCTGAAACGTTGCGCTTTTTCGATGAGCATCTTATGGGGATGAAAACCGGGCTTTATGACGAACCGCCGGTCCAATATTACACCGTAGGTGAAGAGTGCTGGCATTCGGCGCAGCAGTGGCCTCCTGAGACGACACGCTGGCAAACTCTGTATTTTCAGGCAAACCACCGATTGACGCATCAGCCGCCTACTATGGCTGATGCGTTCGACCGTTATGTCGGTGATTACCGCTGTGGTACTGGTAATCAAACGCGCTATAACCGGCTCTACGCGCAAAATGTCGAACGGTACTATCCGGATTGGCATGGCCGCGATCAGCGTATGCTGTGCTATACCCAGGAACCCTTCGAACACGATACTGAGGTAACGGGTCATCCGGTAGTGCGCTTGTACCTCAAAAGCGATACCCAAGATTGCGCCCTATTCGTCTACTTGGAGGATATCGATACTGAAGGTCACTCTACCTATGTCACGGAAGGCGTGTTTCGAGCGCTACATCGTCGCATCAGCCCGCCGATTGAGAACTTGCCCGTTATCGGGCCGCACCATAGCTATCGCGAACGCGATGCTCGTTACCTGATACCAGGAGAGTGCAGCGAGATTGCGTTCGACCTTTTGCCGACCTCGTGGTTATTCAAGGCTGGGCATCGCCTGCGGATTGCGATAGCGCTTGCTGACAGTGATCACTTTTCACGTATTCCCGATGGCGTTGTGCCGACCATCGAGGTAGGTCGTAGCGCCATCTTTGCGTCAGCGCTCGAACTCCCTGTCATCGACGGCTCTCGCTAATACCATACCGATCCTTACATCGATAGCGCCCCGTGTGCGGGGTGCTTCGACAAGCAATAACTGTTTCCAGTATTCCCAAACATAACACTTTTTAAAACAAGCGAATGGGGTTACCTAATGCAAACACTGACGCGGCTTTGTCTTAAGTTCGTTCAATCTTGCTTACCGAATGCCTTACTGTTGGCGATTGTGCTTAGCGTTGTCGTCTTCCTTCTAGGCATGGTGATCGAAGGGCAGTCGGCACATGTCATGCTTAATGGCTGGGGCGATGGCTTCTCCAATCTGTATCAATTTGCTATGCAAATGTCGTTGATACTGTTAACGGGTTTCATCATTGCAAAAACGCCTATCGTGGCTCGAATGATCGATAAGTTGGCGTCGATAACAAACTCACCGGGGCAAGCAGCCGGTATCATAGCAGTCGTTTCTATGGTCACCTTTTACATCAACTGGGGCTTTGGCATGATCGTTGGTGCCTTTTTAGCTCGAGAGATGGGGCGGCGTGTGCAAGGGCTGCACTTCCCTTTGGCGGTAGCAGCTGCCTATTCTGGCGAGATCATTCGGGGTACCACGGCCTCGATACCACTATTGATGGCGTCAGAAGGCAACTTCATGGAAGACGTCGTTGGCGTTGTTCCTATCACCGAGACGCTCTATGCCTGGTGGAACATCGCGCTATCGGTGGCGCTGCTGTTCCTGCTCTATTTCGTTTTCTCGCGCATCAAGCCCGAAACCAACGAGATCAAGCAGTACCAAGGTGAACCCCTCAATAATCGTGTCGAGAAAGTTGATACCCGTGGCATGCCTTGGGCAGAAAAACTTGAACACTACCGATTACCCAATCTCATACTGGCACTGTTACCGATAGGTTATCTGGCCATCAACTTTCATCAGCTTGGATTCACTCTCAATCTTAATCTGGTGATTTTAATTTTCTTGGCTATTGGGCTCGTTCTCCAGCCAAGTCCTGCAAGTTTGGGGGCTGCGGTAAAGGAAGGAATCTTGGCGTGTCGTGGCATCATTATTCAATTTCCGCTTTATGCTGGCATTGCCGGTATGGTCAAGGTCTCGGGTCTTGCAGATAGTATGTCGGCGTGGTTCGTGGAAATTGCTACGGTGCACACTTTCCCAATCATCACGTTCATTTCGGCTGGCATCGTGAACATCTTCATTCCTTCGGGTGGTGGGCAGTGGGCTATACAGGGGCCTATCATGCTCGAAGCTGCTCAACGATTAGGTGCCGATATTCCGCAAACGATCATGGCCTTTACCTGGGGGGATGCTTGGACGAATCAGATGCAGCCATTCTGGGCTTTACCGCTGCTTGGTGTGGCGGGCCTATCGGCACGTGACATCATGGGGTACTGCGTGATGTGGACGCTCATTTGTGGCGCCGCGATCATGGCGACCTTCGTCGTGCTCTCAATGCTATAAAAACGAAGTCGCGACGGTATAAACGTATAGAGTGGTTGAAGGGAGAGTACTCGCTTACTCGGTGACCACCGAGTAGATGCTAGAATGCGGCGGGGCACGATGGCACCATCGTGTCCCGCAACGCGTTTAATAAGGACGAACATATGGTGGCTACTCGAAAAGTCAGTCTTAACGAACGGGCCTTCGATACGCTCAGAAGCGATATTATCGCCTGTCAATTGGAGCCGGGAGCCACCATCAGCGAGGCTTGGCTCGCTGAACACTACGCCTTCGGTAAAGCAGCCATTCGCCACGCGTTGGCTCGCCTTACTCAACAAGGACTGACCATTAACCAAGGCCGGATGGGATACTCCGTTACCCCCATCACTATTAAAAGCATCCGCGATAGCTACCATGCTCGCTACTTGGTCGAACCCGAGCTTTGCCGAATGGCTGCTTCAAGACTGGATGCCGAGACCCTAGCGGCGCTTCGCGAGTGCTGCGCCGCCACCTTTGATCGGCACAATTCCGCAGAGATGATCGCCTACTCCCACGCTAATCACCGTTTCCACTGCCTAATTGCTCAGTTAGCGGGCAACCAGCGCTTAGCACGCTTGATCGAAGAGCTATCCGACGATCATATGCGCATTGCCTATGTCAGCATGGTCTATGGTCAATCGGAGAAGCAGTGGAGCGACGATCATACCCATATTACGGATGCACTTGAGGCCGGACAGGGAGAGCGAGCAGCTCAGCTAATGGCCGAGCATCTCGTGCAGGGCGAAAAAGCCATCATGCGCGCAGTACTGGAATTGCCTGAGCTACTCGAAACGTCTTTACACTCAGCCTGATTAACCTGCTTCCGATGCAAAGTGTAAGTCTGCACTGTTAGCGCCCGAGCACTATGGCTCGGGCGTTCGAAACTACCGCTTAGCGGCGCGGCGGCGCCGCAGTAGCCAGTAGCCCAGCAGTACGACCGCCACGATGCCCACTCCCATGCCGATGCGGGAAAGCAGGATCAGAGGGGAGCCTGGGCCGCCTTCGCGGATGGTTTGGACATCGTCGGCGGTGACCTCGACGGAAGCCTTGCCGTTTTCGTCCACTCGGCCGAAGTGGGTGAGCAGGTAGTTGGAAAGGTCGGCAATCTCGTCGTTGCTCAAGGCGTTGAAGGCGTTGGGCTGCTCACCGAAAGGCGGCATGAAGACGTGACCTTCGGCCTCGGTCTCACGCTCGACGCCATAGAGAATGGTGGCAATCAGGTTGCTCGCATTCTCGTCGCCCAGAATGCCGTTCTCGAACAGACGCGGATAGTAGCCATCCGCCGTGCCCCGACCATCCGGCTGGTGGCAGGAGGCGCAGTTGGCAGAGTAGATCTGAGCACCTCGGCTCTCGCCTTCGAGCCCTTCGGCGTAGCTATCGCCACGGAAATTCACCAGTTCATCGCTTGGCCGACCATGGCTGAAACGGTCGCCCTGTCTCTCTTCTCCGTCGGAGGGCCCGATGGGCGGCAGCGCTTCGATGTAGGTGGCAATGGCGCTGAGATCGTCGTCGCTCAGGTGCTGGAAGCTGTGGGTGATCGCCTCGGCCATGCTGCCTGCTGCCTGGGCTTGGTCCAGCTTGCCGGTGCGCAGGTAGGTAACCAGCTCATCGTGGCGCCAACTGCCGATACCGCCTACGTCGTCTGGGGTGATGTTGGGCGCGTACCAAGGGCCGACTTGGGCACCCGCCATCGCTTGATCGTCCAACTCCTGCATCATGAAGCCACGCGGCGTATGACAGCTGCTGCAGTGGGTGGGGCCTTCGACGAGATAGCGCCCACGGTTCCACGCTGCCGACTGCTCGGGGTCCTCTTCCAGCGGCGTGGCATCGTGAAACAGCAGGTTCCAGCCCTTCATCGCCACCCGCAGATTCATCGGGAAGGGGAGCTTGGTCGGGGGCGTTGGTACGTCAACCGGCGCCACGCCGTGCATGAAGTAGACATAGAGGGCGTGAATGTCCTCGTCGCTCATGCGCGCATAGGCGGTGTAGGGCATCGCCGGGTAAAGGTTGGCGCCGTCGGCGCGGATGCCGTGACGCAGCACGCGAGCGAACTGCTCTTCGCTGTAGTTGCCGATGCCGTGGCTCGTCGAGGGCGTGATGTTGGTTGCTACGATCTCGCCGACGGGTGAAGCGATGCGCAACCCGCCCGCCATCGACTCGCCGCCATGAGCGGTATGGCACGCCGTGCAGTCCGAGGCGGTAGCGAGGTAGGCGCCACGCGCGAGGGTCTCGTCATCGGCATCATTAGCCGTGGTTTGCGCGAGCAGCGGTAGCGGTGCGGCGAGCCAGGCAAGGGCCGCCATGACGCGGCTTAAGCGTCGAATCATCATACTCATGCTCTCCGTGCCTGGTCGATCAACGCCTCGGCGGCCTTGAATGCCAGGGCGACCATGGTGATGGTGCTATTGCCGCAGGCGGTGCTGGGCATGGCGCCGCCGCCGGGCAGGAAGAGGTTGGCGTGGTCGTAGGCGCGGCAGTCAGGGTCGACCACGGAGTTGGCCGGATCGGTGCCCATGATGGTGCTGCCCATCAGGTGCTTACTTTGGGCGAAGGCGCTCGGCTCCTTGACCTCGGTGGCCCCCATCGCCTCGGCGATTCGACGCGCGATCGGCATCGAGTAGACCTCGGCAGAGCGGCGGGTGTAGTCGCCCACGTCGTAGTAGATGTGGGGCTTGGGCAGGCCCAGCCAGTCCTTGTTGGCGGAGAGCGTAAGACGGTTGTTCGGATCCGGCAGGATCTCGTGCGCCGCCACGACATTGACCGTGCAGGCGGTACGGCGGCGAATCTCTTCGTCCAGCGCCCGGCCGACCTTGCCGGTTTTCAGCGCGTTGAACGTCTCGTAGCGATTACGCGCGAAGTTATTCATGCGAAAGTAAGCCCCAGCATGTTCGGCGCGGAAATCCCCTTGGGAGGTCTCCATGATACCGCTGTTGACCACCGGCCCCTGGCCCAGCCAGTAGGGCTCGTCCAGCGTCAGCGTCAGGGCGAGTTGGGGGTGGTCCATCATGTTGCGGCCCACTTGATCGGAGCTATTGGCGATGCCGTTTGGGTTGCGTGAATCGGCCGACATCAGCAAAAGTTTGGGCGTTTCGATGGCGTTACAGGCGACGACGAAGTGGTTGCCGGTCACCCTATGGCTCTGGCGCTCGGGGTCGAGATAGTGCACTGCTTCGATGCGGTTGCCTTCGCCAGTTTCGATGCGATGGGCCACGGCGTTGGAGAGAATCACCGCACCCTTGGCTTCCAAACGGTTGAGCGCGGTCGCGGCGTCGTATTTGGCCCCAATGGGGCACACCGGCACGCAGTTGTTGTTAGCGCAGCAGGCCGGGCGGTCGTCGTAGGGCATACCGCTGTTGCGCGCCTGGGCGACCGGCACGTTGGTGTAGCCCAGCTTTTCCTTCATCACGCGGGTGAACTTGTCTTCGCCTGGTGAGAATGGCAGATGCGGCATCGGGTAGGGGCGCGAGCGCGGCTGCGGCGGCCACTGCAGCGCCGGGTCGCTTGGCCCGCAAATACCTAGCGAGTACTCCGCGAGGTTGTAGTAAGGGTCGAGGGTGGCGTAGTCGAACGCCCAGTCGCGGCCCACGCCGTAAAGCGAGTTCAAGCGCATGTCGTCGGGCGTCAGCCGCCAGCAGGTACCGGCCCAGTGCCAGGTCGAGCCACCCGCGTAGCGGATGTAGGTCTGGGCGTAGGCGTCGGGGCCTTCGAGCTGGAGGTAGTCATCCTCCGGGTTGCCCGTGCTCGGCATCGGATGTGGCGCCCAGGGCTTGGGCGGGTAGCTCGAAGAAGCGCTGCCCTTGAGGCCTAGGGGCAGGTTGCGGAAGTTCTCGACGATTTCGGCGCGCGAAACACGTGGGCCGGCGTCGAGCATGAGCACGGAAAAGCCTGCGTCGAGCAGCTGTTCGGCAACGACGACGCCAACGACGCCGGTGCCAACGATGACGACGTCGGCAGAAGCAGTTTGAGTCATAGCTAGTCTGAGGTCTTTTTTGATTTAGAAGCGGGGAACGGGCAGCAGCGGCGCTGGCGGTCGGTTCCAGGCATTGGGGCCAGTGAGTCCGAAAGAGGGAATCGGCACGATGTCGAGCGTGGTCTGGAACGTCAACGCGTGCTCGTAGGTGAAGAGCTCGGCGTCGGCATCGGCGCTGGACGAGCCCGAATACCAGGCGGCAATGACCCAGTAGGCCAGATCGCGCAGCTCGCCTTCGGGAATCGCATCGAAGAACTGCTCAACCTCGGTGGCACCCTGCTGCTCGGCGATGGCGACGATGCTATCGATATGCTGATCGAGCTGGGCGTACTTCTGAGCCGCGAAGGCGCCGATGCGTAATCCCGCGCCCTCATCAAGATGATGGTTGATCAAAAGCCCCGAGAGCTGCATGAAGCGCTGATGCAGGGGCGTACCTTTGAAAGCCTGAGTCCAGGCGAACGTGGGGCCAGCGAAGGTGAAGTAGCCCAGAAGGCTGGCACCGCCGATCAACAACTGGCGGCGTGAAACGCCTGGCGAGGAATGACGGGTTTGCAAGCGGGTTCCCTAACGGTTCGAAGTCGATCATTTCTTCCCGAAGGTGCCAAGGCGGAGCAATCACCTCGGGTACGACACCCACGTGAAGGTCGTTTGGGCGCTAATTATATAGGCAACCCTTATGAAGCGTAAGTGGCTTTTCATGTGAGGAGAATATATGACCTGATATCAATAGCTTGAAGCTTGCCAGGAGACGTTTTGAGTCAAAGCGTGTGGCATTTTATAGACTAAGGTATAATCCGCGCCCTTTATAGCGCGTGATCGAGATTACGGCGCAAGATCAATCGTAACGTAGCCGATAGCTGGCGCCGCCGTACCGCCAGTGAATAGGCATGGGAAGGAACATGGTCAATTTTACTCGCCGCCGCGTCATCCAAATTGCGGGTGGCTTTGCGCTTACTGGCGTTGCCGGGCGCTGGCTGGCGGTGCCCGAGGCGTTCGCCGGGCAAAACGGCGTGCCTGCCGAAGAGGTGGATGATTTTCTCGCCGTGTCGCGCAAGCTAATAATGCGTGATGAGCTCGACGGCAATCTCGCCAATGCCTTGGTTCACGCATCGAAGCTGGCACTCGATAGCTTTACCGAACAGCTAACACGCCTCAAAGCGCTGCTGGCCGAGCAGCCTGCGCTGCTCGACGGCGAACAGCTCGATTTTGGCGCCGCGTTCGCTGCCGAAGAGGCGCTGGCTCGCAACGTGCTGAGCGGCTGGTACACCGGCGTGGTCGGAAGCGGTGATCAAGCTATCTACGTGACCCATATCAATGCGCTCTCCAATCAGGTCGTGGCGGACAAACTGGTGCCGACGAGCTTCTCCTACGGCCCCTGCGGTAGCTGGCACCGTGCGCCTTAGGGCAAAAGATACCCAGCACAGCTAACTCAGAAAACCTGATTCAGAAAACCTGATTCAAAAAACCTAGATCCGCGACGACTTAGATCGTCAAGCGGCCCAGCAGGCAGCGGTGTATATCGCTGCGCCGAAGGTGTCAGACCGTCGCTTTCAAAGAGAATATGTGATTCCCATGAGTAACGATAAAGTCGCCGACGTCGTCGTTGTCGGCGCGGGCATTTGTGGTTCCCTGCTCGCAACGCGCTTGGCACGTGCCGGGCGCTCCGTACTGCTGCTCGAATCGGGCCCGCGCAAAGGTCGCGGCGAACTGGTGCAGAATTACCGTGAATCGGCGTTCAAGTCCGATTACATGGCGCCTTACCCCTACTCCGAAATGGCGCCTCATCCGCGCTTTTCGCCAACGCCTAACGATTACCTCGAACAGGCAGGCCCCCACGCCTATCAGGCACAGTACATCCGCATGCTAGGCGGCACCTCCTGGCACTGGGCGGCGCAGATGTGGCGTTACGTGCCCAACGATTTTCGTACCCAAAGCCTTTACGGCGTGGGCGTGGATTGGCCGATCAGCTATGACGATCTGGAAGACTACTACTACCAGGTAGAGGTCATCACCGGCGTTGGAGGTGAGCCGGATAATGGCTCGCCCCGCACCAAGCCCTTTCCCATGGAGCGGGTGCCTGCGTCTTACCTGCAGCAGCGGGTCACCGAGCGACTGGCGCCGGAATATCGCGTCATCGATGACGCCACGGCGCGCAACAGCCGCAGCTACGGCGGCCGTCCGGCCTGCTGCGGCAACAACAACTGCATGCCGATCTGTCCTATCGATGCTCAGTACCATGGCGGCATCGCCGCGCAAGAGGCCGAGGCCGAGGGTGTCGAAATCGTCACCGAAGCGGTGGTCTATCGCCTCGAACACGACATTCAAGGGCGCATCAGTGCGGTGCACTACTACGACTGGGACAAGGTGAGCCACAAGGTGACCGCCCAAACCGTGGTACTGGCGGCCAACGCCATCGAAACGCCCAAGCTCTTGCTGATGTCGACCAGTGATCGATTCGAAAACGGCATCGCCAACGCCCGAGACAACGTCGGGCGCAACCTTTGCGATCACCCGGCCGTCGGCGTCAGCTTCGATGTCGACGAGCCGGTATGGCCCGGCCGTGGCCCGGTGAGCCCGTGCTCCATCGGCGATTTCCGCGACGGTGAGTTCCGCGCCGAGCACGCGCCGTTTCGCCTCGATATCTCCAATGGCTCCAAAGTCGCCTCGGTCACCAAGGAGCTTCTGGCCGAGGGCTATCACGGCCGCGCGCTGGAGGAGCAGGTGCGCTTTCGCTCGGCTCGCCGCCTGGCGCTCAAGAACGCCATGGAGCAGCTGCCGGACCCCAACAACCGCGTTACCTTGAGCGCTACGCGCGATGCGCTCGGTTTGCCCACCCCTCGGATGTACTGGGACATCGGCGCTTACGAGCGTCGCGGCGCGGAAGCCACGCGCGCGCACTATACGCGCATCGCCGAGATGCTGGGTGGCACCAACGTCAAGCACAGCAAAGAGGGCGCGTTCTCCAACCGTCAGCACATTACTGGCACGCTCTCCATGGGCAATGACCCTGCCACCAGCGTCACCGACGCTTGGGGCCGCGCTCACGACCATGAAAACCTGTTCATGGTCGGCACCGGCGTGATGCCCACGGTGGGTACCTGCAACGTTACCCTGACCGCCGCGGCCCTGGCGCTGCGTACCGCAGATCGCATCCTGGAGGAGACCCAGCATGGCTAAGCTCTTTACGGGTCTCGTGCTCGTTGCCAGCAGTTGGCTCGTCGCCCAGGGTGCGCAGGCGCAGGAGGCGGACGCTGCGCTTATCCAGCGCGGTGAAGCGGTGGCCATCGAAGGCGACTGCGCGGCCTGTCACTCCGAGCCGGGGCGGCCTGCCTTCAGCGGTGGCCATCCGATCAAAAGCCCGCTGGGGACGATCTACAGCACCAACATCACGCCTTCGCTCGAGGCGGGCATTGGCCACTATTCGCTCGAAGAATTTTCAGCGGCGCTGCGCCAAGGCGTGCGCGCTGATGGTGGTCATCTCTATCCGGCCATGCCTTATACCGCCTACGCCAAGCTAACGGATGACGATATCGAAGCGCTCTACGCCTACTTCATGCATGGCGTTGCGCCTGCCGATGTCGCCGCAGAGGAAACCGCGCTGCCGTTTCCGTTCAACCTGCGCTTCTCCATGGCGGGCTGGAACCTGCTGTTTCTCGATGATGCGCCTTTCGAACCCGACCCGGCGCGCTCCGAGCAGTACAATCGCGGCGCCTATCTGGTGCAGGGCGCCACGCACTGTGGCACCTGCCATACGCCGCGTAACTTCCTGATGGCCGAGCGCGACAGCGCAGCGCTCGAAGGGGCGTCGCTGGGCACCTGGTACGCGCCGAACATCACCGCCGATGTGCAAAACGGTATCGGCGACTGGAGCCACGCGCAGCTCGTCGACTACCTGCGTACGGGCCACGCCGACAACGGCGCCACCGCCGGTGGCCCCATGCTCGAGGCGATCGATCTAAGCTTCTCGCGCATGCCGCTTACCGACCTAGAGGCGATAGCGACCTATCTGCTACCCGAGGGCAGTGAGTCGGCGGCTCCGATTAACGCAGAGGCAAGCAGCCCAGACGCAGAGACAAGCAACGCCTCCGCGCCGCAACCGCTGAGCGACGACGACACTCCAGCGGCGCTTGCTGCCATCAGCCCCGGTGAGCGGGTCTATCGTAATCAGTGCGCGGCGTGCCATGCCCCCGATGGCGGCGGCCTGAACGGCCTACCGTCGCTGGTAGGCCATCCCGTTCTCGATAAGCCCAATGCGGATAACGTCGTCATGGCCGTGCTCGAAGGCGTCTGGCCCGAACATCGCCAAGGCATGCTGGGCTTTGCCGAGGAGCTCGATGACTTCCAGGTAGCGGATGTCACCAACTACCTGATGGATGAGTTCGGTGGTAGCGACGTGCGCATCGATACCGCGCGCGTGGCTGAGCTTCGCGCAGGTGGGGCACCATCAACGCTTTTGCTGCTTGCGCGCGTGGGCATGGTGGCCGGTGCCGTGGTGGTCGTTGCGCTGCTGGTCCTGATGTTTTGGCGTCGGCGTAAGCGCCTGCGTTAAGGCATAGGCGCGCTTTGCTGCGCCCGCAAAAAAAGAGCCCCGCTCCCTGATGAGGAGGCGGGGCTCGCGCGTTTAATAAGGCGTGGTTATGCCTCGCTAGGCTTGGCCCGGCAGGCCGCTGCGGTAAACAGCACATCGGTAGAGGAGTTCAGCGCCGTTTCGGTGGCGTCCTGCACAACGCTAATGACAAAGCCGATACCGACCGCCTGCATGGCGACTTCCGTGGGAATGCCAAAGAGGCTGCAAGCCATGGGAATCAGCATCAAGGAGCCGCCCGCTACGCCGGAAACGCCACATGCCGCCAGCGCCGACACGATGCATAACAGCAGCGCAGTGGCGAAATCCACCGGAATGCCCAGCGTGAAGGCCGTGGCTAAGGTGATGACCGTAATAGTGATGGCCGCGCCGCACATGTTGATGGTGGCGCCCAGCGGAATCGAGATGGCGTAGGTGTCGGCGTGCAGGTTCAAGCGCTTGCACAGCGCCAGATTGACCGGAATGTTAGCGGCCGAGCTGCGGGTGAAAAACGCCGTGATCGCGCTACCGCGCAGGCAGGTAAAGACCAGCGGATAAGGGTTCTGGCGCGTAGCGATGAACACCAGCAGCGGGTTGGCAACCAGCGCGACGAAGAGCATGCAGCCGACGATCACGCCCAGCAGGTGTAAATAGTGCACGATGGCATCGAAGCCTGATTCCACCAAGGTGCCCGCTACCAAGCCGAAGATACCTAACGGTGCTAGCCGAATCACCAGCGCCACCAAGCGCGACACCGCATCGGCAAGATCGCTCAGGGCTTGGCGTGTAGTGTCACTTGCCTGGCGCAGCATCAACCCCAGGCCCACAGCCCAGAGCAAAATGGCGATGAAGTTGGCCTCCATGAGCGCGCTTACCGGGTTGCTCATGGCGTTTAGTAGCAGGTTGCGCAGAATCTCGAAGATGTCACTGGGCGGGCTGCCATCGGCCTGCGGGGCGTTGAGCGTAAGCTCCGAAGGGAAGGCGAAGCTTGCGGCCACGGCAATCAGCGCCGCCCCCAGCGTGCCGACGATATACAGCACCAGCACCAAGCGAATGTGCGTTGGCTGACCGCGCCGATGTGCGGAAATCGCCGCTGCTACCAAAACGAAGACCAAGATGGGCGCTACGGCCTGCAGAGCCGCAATGAATAGCTGACCAAAAAGGGCGACCTGCTGCGCTGCCTCTGGCGCCAACAGTGCCAGTAGCGTAGCGGCCACGATGCCGATGAGGATCTGGGGGATTAGGCCCAGGCGAAGAAGAGGCCGTAACAGCCCTTGAACGGTAGCGAGCATGACGCAACTCTTGAGTCTTTGAAGGATAACGCGAAGGGAAGAAGCCCTGCGCGCAGTGGCAAGGGGCGGCATTCTACCAGTTGACGCCTAGCAGTGGGGAAAACGCTGTAATTGGCTGATATCGCTTTCGATAAAGGCAAGTTATAGTTCGTTGGCTTGATGCGTATGGCATTCGTCAGCCGCTTAAGTGATTGGGCACAAGCCCGATATCCCATCCCGATACTTAATAGAAGAAAGAGGACTACCCAATGCGCATGCGTATGAAAGGGTTGATCATGGGGGTGCTGTTAGCCTGCACTTCCCCTTTGCTGATGGCGGCCGATTACTACGTCGACGTGACGAATCGCACCGGATACACGATTTTCTATCTCTACGTGAGCCCAGGGAGCGCCAAAACCTGGGAAGAAGACGTACTGGGAAGCGATGTGATCATGAACGGCGATACCACTCGGGTGACCCTCACGGGCTATACCAACCCTTATTTCGACATCCAAGCGGTCGATGAAGACGGGGATAGCTATACCTTCTGGAACGTCAACGTAGCCGAGCAGGATCTGGTCATTACTCTGGACCATCTCGACTAATGAGCGCTAGAACCCGAGCGCGAATATCCAAACGTTAGATACACGTCGCCCCCACTACTAGGCTTTGTAACGATAGATACGCTATCTAACAAATGCTCAGTAGTGGGGGCGATGCTGCGGAAGTGCGCTTAGGTTGATCACGCAGCCGCGTGAGCCAAAGCAGCAACCGCAGGGCGATGGGTAGGCTTAGCAAGTACTTCGCTAGCCTTGGCATTGGCCTTCATCGACATCATTTGAGCGCGGCACTTGGACGTGAGCTCCAACACTTCGTCGGCGCTTCCCCACTTGAGCAGCATCTCGTCGAGAAGCTGATCGGCCTTGGAGAACTGGCCCCATTGGCACAGCAGGGTAGCAATGGCTTGATCACATTCCGGTGTGTCGTAAAGGTCATCGCGTAGCGCATCGATCGAGAGCTCAAGGGCCGCTTTGGACATATCGCTCAGTTGTACATTTTGCATACTGCACCTCCTTGTGAACGCAATAGATAGAAAATCGTACTGCTATCGTTTCGCTGTATACGTATCTTGTACATGGCTCAGCGTAATATAACTTTTCCCGCCGTGCAAACCCCTTGAGTACGCTTTCACGAGAATTTGATCAAACGGTAAGAATTGCATGTTGCCGAAGTAAACATAGGTATGAGGTGGCCGTTGGCACGCCGCCATGCCTTAGCTTGAACGCGGGCGTGTTGTTTTTATCCATGTTTTTCAACTTCTTAATATTTAACCTGCAATGATCTGCTCATTTATATTGATAAATAGACGCATTTTCTTTAACGCTAGGTGCGCTCAAACGGGCCTGTAACAGTATGGAAATGAGAAGGGCTGAACAACATGTATAAAATGTAAAAGTTGTACATAATGGTATTCTTGTAAGCCTTTTGAATAGATTTTGGAGTCTTGTGGCAGCTTGTCCTATCAGCAAATTTAACCTGTGTAATGCTAAGAAAGCGTCGCAGGGACAGCTGTTGTATAAGAAATTGTGTCGGTTCGTAAAATTAAATGCATCTAATTTATAAGACTCTAGTCGTTAGACTTTGGTTGTATTTTTTCACCTATCGCTGGACTAATAGGGCTGGGACGTGAATAAAGGGCGCCCGACGCTATCGGGTCAGCGCCGACTGATCTTGACGATTGACAACGAACACACGACCTTTTATTCATCCTGACTTGCAAGCGGTACCTTCCAATGCGCCTAACTGCCATGACGACCGTGTGGGACCACCTATGGCACTCCCACGATCAAGCCAAGAAACTGCTGATGTGTGCGCTGCCCACGACCAGTGCGCCTGGCGCAGCCCCCGCTGAAGCCGATAACGATGGTGCCTCTGCGCGTAACGGCGGCGCGGGTGGCCCAGCGCCGCGTCCGCCTGCCTATAACAAGCCGCAAACGGTGGGTCTCGTGCTCGGGCCGCTGCTGTTTGCTTTCGTGCTCCTGTTCTTCCATCCGGCCGACCTGAGCTTCGAAGGACGCATGGTGCTGGCGACCACGCTGTGGGTCGCGGTGTGGTGGATCACCGAAGCCATTCCCATCCCGGTTACGTCGCTGCTGCCGATCATTTTGCTACCGATCACCGGAGCGCTGGAAGGCAGTGCGGTAACGGCGGCGTATGGTAACCCGATCATCTTCCTTTTCCTTGGCGGCTTTATGATCGCTCTGGCGATGGAGAAGTGGGATCTACACAAGCGCATCGCGCTGACGATCATTTCCATTTTGGGTACCAGCATCAATAGCATCGTGTTCGGCTTCATGGCCGCCACGGGCTTTCTCTCTATGTGGGTCTCCAACACCGCAGCGGTCATGATGATGCTGCCTATCGGTACGGCCATCGTCTATCAGGTCAGCCAGGAGTTAGCCAAGCAGGGCGGCGATAACAGCGACGACATCGACAAGTTCAGCAAGGCGCTGATTTTTGGTGTGGGTTACGGTGGCACCATTGGCGGCTTGGGTACGCTGATCGGCACGCCTCCCAATATCATCCTGGCGGCAGTAGTGAATGAGCTATTTGGCTACGAGATCTCATTCGCCAGTTGGCTAATGTTCGCCTTCCCGGTGGTCGTGGTGCTGCTATTCGCGGGCTGGGCGATGCTTACCTATTTGATCTATCCGGTGAAGTTCAGCAAGCTCCCGGGTGGGCGTGAGCTGATCCAAAAAGAGAAAGCGGCCCTGGGTAAAATCTCCTTCGAAGAGAAGGCGGTCCTTGGCGTTTTCCTCTTTGCGGCCTTCTTCTGGATCACTCGCTCGTTTTTATGGCAGGGACAGATCATCAACATCCCCGGCATCAGCGATACCATGATTGCGGTAGCCGCCGCCGTGCTGCTCTTTTTGATTCCTTCGCCGAACAAGGGCGGTTGCCTGTTGGATTGGGAAATCGCCCGTGACGTGCCCTGGGGGATCCTGCTGCTCTTCGGAGGCGGTCTTGCGATCGCGGCAGGCTTTGGCTCCTCGGGCCTTGCCAACTGGATCGGTGCGCAGATGGGCGTGCTCGAAGGCGTCAATTTCGTCATGGTGATTTTGCTGGCGACCGGTATGGTGCTGTTCCTCACCGAGATTACCTCGAACACCGCGACCGCCACCATGATCCTGCCCGTGCTCGCCTCGCTGGCGCTGGCACTCGGCGTACATCCCTTCGCGCTGATGGTGCCTGCGGCCATGGCGGCCAACTGCGCCTTCATGCTGCCGGTCGGCACACCGCCCAACGCGATCATCTTTGCTACCGGCAAGATCAAGATCATCGAAATGGTGCGCAACGGTTTCGGCCTCAACATCCTCGCCATGTTCCTTATCGCCGGTGCGGTCTACTTCCTCCTGCCCATGCTGTGGGGCGTGGATCTGCATATCTACCCCGAGGCGTTTCGTAACTGAGTTTTTGTAACTAAGTTTTTTGTAACTAAATAGCTCGACAACATGGGTTGAATTTTGACCCATCTAATAAGGCTCTCATCACATGATGAGAGCTTTTTTTATAACGCTAGGCGTTACTTAGAGCGATGAGTGCCGCTATTGACTACTTTTCGACAAATCAGAACGAGTATCTATAGTGGCTAATGCAGTATGGACGAGAGGAGGCTTTCAGTAGTAATACGCAAAGGATGCGTTAGATGGCTGATATTCAGAGACTTATTGTTTAATCACCTAGTACTTAATCACCTAGTACTTAATTAACTAGTACTTACATCCCATAGCAACATCGTCATCCGCACCTAGGAGACCGAACATGGATCTGTTGGAATCAACCGTGCGATACCTTCAAGAGCACGAATTGACGCTTGCAACCGCTGAGTCTTGTACCGCTGGCCTAATCGTTTCCGAGCTTGCTCGTATACCCGGAAGCGGTCAATCGATTGACTGTGGACTTGCTGTTTACTCGCCTCAGGCCAAACACCGCTATCTTGGCGTCAGCTTTGAGACTATTGATACCTATGGCCTTACGAGCGAAGCGACGTCACGTGAGCTGGCATTAGGCGCTCTGGATAACAACGACGCGGATATTGCCGTGGCTAATACTGGCATCGCAGGCCCAAAGCCACATGATGACATTCCGGTAGGCACTGTTTGCTTTGCCTGGGCGCTTCGGCATGATGGTAAAACCTTTTTGTTTGTCGAAACACGCCATTTCCCGGGCGAGCGCAACGACGTTCGTTTGGCAGCGGCGCATCACGCGCTTAAGCAGATACCAACGTATCACGGCGCCGTCATTCGTAAAGAGGCATCTGCCTACGACATCGATCAGGACAAGGAGACAACATCATGAGCAAGCCGTTATCTTCGCAAGCCGACATTCAGCAAGCACTGGAGGTCAAGGCGACGATCGATCCGGCTGAGGAGAGGCAAAGGCGCGTCGATTTTCTCTGCAACCACATGCGTGAGTCGGGACAGCACGCCTTGGTGCTCGGCATCAGTGGCGGCGTCGATTCCACCGTGGCCGGGCGGCTGGCTCAGCTTGCCGTTGAGCAAGCCCGCGAGCAAGGCATCGAGGCCCGCTTTTACGCCATGCGACTACCCTATGGCACCCAGCATGACGAGGACGACGCCCAAGCAGCGATCGACTTCATCCAGCCTGATGAGGTGCTGACCGTAAACGTCCAGCCAGCGAGTGATGCCACGATGAGTGCTTTGGAAGCGGGCGGGCTTACGTTTCGCGACGATCATCACCGTGATTTCGTACTAGGCAACATCAAAGCGCGTCAACGCATGGTGGCTCAATATGCCGTAGCTGGGGCGAAGGGCGGGCTAGTCGTAGGAACCGATCAAGCGGCCGAGGCGCTAATGGGCTTTTTCACCAAATACGGTGACGGCGCCTGTGATGTGGCGCCGCTCACCGGGTTGACCAAGCAGCAAGTACGCATAGTGGGCAACGAACTGGGCGCTCCCGAGTCACTGGTCGCCAAGCAGCCTACAGCGGATCTCGAAACACTCAAGCCGGGTTTTGCTGACGAAGAAGCTCTCGGCGTCTCCTACGCAGATATCGATGCCTTTCTGGTCGGACAGAGTGTAAGTGAAGCCGCGCGCACCATCATTGAAGACACCTACGCGCGCACTGCGCACAAGCGGCAACTGCCCATCACACCCTGAAGGCTGGCATAATGCAGGTCACGCTCTAGCCACCTATAAGACGAGCCTGCCATGCGCCTTCTTCACACCGCCGACTGGCACTTAGGGCGGCTTTTTCATAACGTCTCGCTGCTCGATGAACAGCGCCACGTGCTGAATCAGCTCATCGATATCGTCGATCGCGAGGCGGTGGACGCCGTGCTCATCGCCGGGGACATCTACGACCGCTCGGTGCCCCCGGCGAGTGCCATCAAGCTGCTCGACGAGGTGCTCGTCGCGCTGTGTCAAACCCGCGGTGTGCCGGTAGTGATGATTTCGGGCAACCACGATGGCGCCGAGCGCTTGGGCTTCGGCGCGCGCCATTTGCGCCAGGCGGGGCTGCATATTCTCACCGACCTGAGCGCCTTCGACGTACCGGTCATGCTCAGCGTGGACGGCTGCGAGGTAGATATCTTCGGCATTCCCTACGCCGACCCCGAGAGCGTGCGCAGCCTGTTCAAGGTAGACGCACGGGATTTCGACGCTGCCCATCGCTACCTCGTCGAGCGTATCGAACACGCCCGGCGGCCCAAGCGCCCCACCGTGCTCATGAGCCACTGCTTCGTTGCTGGTGCCAGCGCCTCTGACTCCGAGCGCCCGTTGTCGTTGGGTGGCGCCGAGAGCGTGGCTTGGGAGCCCATGCAGGGCTTCGACTACGTCGCCCTAGGCCATCTGCACGGCCCACAGCAGCGCGGCGGTGAGCATGTGCGTTACAGCGGCTCGCCGCTCAAGTACAGCTTCTCCGAGGTGAGTCAGCGCAAGGGCGTAACGCTGGTGGATATCACCCCCGAGGGCGTCACGGCGATTCGCCACGTCGATCTACACCCGCGCCACGAGGTGCGTCTGCTCGAAGGCGAGCTCGACGCGCTCATCGAGGGGGCGGCCAACGATCCAGCGCCGGAGGACTACCTACTGGTGCGCCTTACCGACCGCCACGCGCTGCTTGACCCGATAGGCAAGCTGCGGGCGGTCTATCCCAACGTACTGCACCTGGAGCGCCCTGGCATGTTTGCCGCCCAAGGGGCAAGCGCGCTCGAGCGCCAGCGGCTCAAAATCGACCCGCTGGCCATCTGCCACGACTTCTTCGAGCAGGTGGGCGGCGAGCCGCTAAACGAAGCGCAGAGTGACGCCTTAGGCCAGCTCTTGACCTCGCTCACCCGCAGCCGCGAGGAGAACGCATGACGCCGCTACGCCTGACCCTGCAAGGGTTTGGCCCCTTTGCGGGCACCGAGACGTTGGACTTCACAGCCCTTGGCAAACATCCGCTGTTTCTCATCAACGGAGCCACTGGCGCGGGTAAAAGCTCGATTCTCGACGCCATCTGCTTTGCCCTCTACGGCCAAACCACGGGGGCCGAGCGCGACGCCAGCCAAATGCGCTGCGATCAATCGCCCGCTACGCTGCTCACCGAGGTGTGCTTCGAGTTTCAGCTGCGCGGTGAGCGCTACCGCGTGCGTCGTGTGCCGCAGCAGCCTCGCCCCAAGGCGCGCGGCGATGGCTTCACCCAGCAGCAGGCCGAAGCGCAGCTGTGGCGTTTGGACGCCAACGGCGAGGTGGAGAGCCTGCTGGTAGCGCGTAAGGTCAACGATGCCACCCAAGAGCTCGAACAGCTGATTGGGCTGGATGCCAAGCAGTTTCGCCAGGTCATGGTGCTGCCCCAGGGCAAGTTTCGTGAGCTGTTGCTGGCGGGCTCTCAAGAGCGCGAGACGATCTTCTCCCAGCTCTTTCAGACCCAGCTCTACCAGCGCATCGAAGAGCGCCTTCGTGAGCAGGCAAGCGGTATCGAGCAGGAGGTCAAGGCGCACCGCCACCGCCTGGCGGGCATCTTGGCGGCAAGTGATCTGGAAAGTGAAGCCGAGCTCGAAGACGCGCTCAAAGAGCTCACGCCTCAACGCGACGATGCCCAAAAGGCGCTCGATAGCGCCCGCCAAGCACGCCAAGCGAGCGAGCGGGCGCAGCAGGCGGGCAGCGCGCTCGCTGCGCTATTCGAGCAGCAGCGTCGCCTCGATGACGAGTACGCGCGCCACCAGGCCGAGCTTCCCGCCATCCAGGCGCTTTCCGAGGCACTGAAAGCCGATAGCCAGGCCCGCGCGCTCGCCGGAACCTTCGATGCTAAGCGCCAGGCCGAGCAGTCACGAGCCAAGGCGCAAAGTGCCGAGAAAGCGGCTTTCGAGCGCCTCGACGTGCTTACCCATGATGCCGAAAAGGCACAAACGGCCTGGCACGCCGCCGACGCCGAGGCGAAGCAGCTACCCGCCTGGCGCGAGCAGCAGCACCATCTACAGCATGCCGTGGCGCAGTGCCGCGAGCTTACAAGCGCGGAGACAGAGCGTAAGCGCCTGGAGCGCGACTGGCAGAGTGCCCGTGAGCATCTTGCTCAGGCCGAAAAGCAGCTGGTTCAGCTGCGCACGAAAGGGGAGGCCGAGCGCGACGTTCTAGCGAGTGCGCAGAAAGAAGCCGCTAACTTGGCAGGCAGCCATGAGCGCCAGCGCACCTTTATCGCCGTTTTCGAGCAGTTCGACGAGCGCGCGACGCTCCTGGGTGACATTGAACGTCAGCGCGCGACGTTAGTCAGCGCGAAGGCCGAGCTCGCCACACTACGCGAAGCCCAGCGTAATAAAGAGCATACCGCACTGGATACCGAAATGCGTTGGCACCAGGGCCAGGCGGCGCTGCTGGCGCGCACGCTCGAGACCGATACGCCGTGCCCCGTATGCGGTAGCCGCGAGCACCCGGCCCCGGCAAGTGATAAAGCGCCGCTGGTGACGCAAGAGGCGGTCAAGCGGGCGCGCGCCGAGCACGACGCCGCCCATGCGGCCTGGAGCGAGCAGCACCAACGCTGCGACCGCCTCGCTCAAACGCTCGACCACGCCCAAGCGCAGAGCGAAAAGCTCACCCAGCGTTTGGGCGAGTGGGGTGAACGGCCCCGCCAAGCCTTGGAGGCCGAAGCCGAACGCCTTCAAGCGCAGGTGGCGCTTGCCGCGCAAAACGCCGAGCGTATCAACGCGAAAGAGCAAGCGCTTGCTACGCTGCGCGATCAGTGGCGCCACGCCGAGGCGAGCGTTTCGCAGCAGCGCCCTGCGGTGGAGGCCGCGTATCAGCGCTTTACTCAGCTCGACGCCCGCTGCCAGTCGCTGCGCGCCGCTTTGCCCCAAGACGCAACGCTTGCCGAACTCGACGCGCGTTTGCAAGCGCTCACCACGCAAATAACCCAGGGCGAGCGCGCCTTTGAAGCAGCGCGCGAGCGCCACCAGCACGCCACCACCGAACTTGCCCGTGGGCAGGCCGTGCTCCAGCAAGCGCGTCTTCAACTCGACGAAGCCAAGACTCACGCCGAGGCCCAAGAAAAGCGCTGGCAGGCGGCGCTAAAGGATAGTCCCTTTACTGACGAGGCCGCGTTCTGCGCCGCCCGGCTCGATGCCCCCGAGCAGCAGCGCTTCGAGGCGCAGGTACAGCAGTTTCATCAGGCGCTGCAGCGCCTTGAAGGCCAGCGCGATGGCTTGCGCCAGCGGCTGGAAAACGAGACTCCGCCGGATACGCCCGCCCTCGACGCGCGGGTGGTAGAAGCCCAAGCCCAGGAGCGCGAGTGCGATCAGGCCCTGCAGGCGCTGGCGCAGCGCATCAACCAGCTGCTCGATACCCGAAGTAAGCTTGAAGCCGCGCACGCGGCGCAGGCGGCGTTGGAGGAGCGCTATCGCGTGTGGGGAACACTTAGCGAGGTGGCCAACGGGCGGGTAGGGCAGCGCATCAGCCTGCAGCGCTTCGTGCTTGGCGTGCTGCTCGACGATGTGCTGCTACAGGCATCGACGCGCCTCAACCGTATGAGCCACGGGCGCTACCGGCTGGTACGCCGCCAAGAGGCCACCGGCGGCACGCGTGCTTCGGGGCTCGAGCTCGACGTCGACGATACCTATAGCGGTAAGCAGCGCCCGGTGGCGACTCTCTCCGGGGGCGAGTCATTCATGGCGGCGCTGGCGCTGGCGCTTGGCCTTTCTGACGTGGTTCAGGGCTACGCGGGGGGCATCCAGCTGGATACGCTGTTCATCGACGAAGGCTTTGGCAGCCTCGACGCTGAGGCGCTGGAGCAGGCCATTGCCATGCTCAGCGAGCTGCAGATGAGTGGGCGCACCATCGGGCTGATCTCACACGTCAGCGAACTCAAGGCGCAAATGCCAGTCCGTGTAGAGGTGAGCGCCGCGCGAACGGGCAGCTCGATTCAGGTGCGCGGCCAGGCGAGCGCGTGAGCGATGGTCGATAATACTCAAAGGCCAACGCCAAACATCTGATCAACCCTAGTCCACACATTCGTATCAGTCGGAGAGAGCAAGCATGAACGCAAGCAAGATTTTGCAGCAGTTGATGCAGCAGGCCGGGGGCAAGAGCCAAGGCGGCAAGCCCGGTGGCGTAGACGTGAAGGGCATGCTCAGTGGGCTATCGCGACAGCTGGGCGGCGGTGCGGGCGGCGGCTCCTCTTCCGGCGGCGTGGATATGAAAAGCCTCTTGGGCGGTGGTGCGCTGGGCATGCTGGTGGGCTCGAGTCGCGGGCGTAAGCTGGGCGGCAAGGCGCTGAAGTATGGCGCCATCGCAGGTGTCGGGATGCTGGCGTGGAAGGCGTGGCAAAACGCTCAGGATAAAAAGGGTATGGCCGATGGCGCCACCAGCGCCGCTGGCCCCGAAGAGGCGGCCGCCGAGGGCGAGCGAGTCGATGTACTCGAAGGCGAATACCAGGAGCGGCGCAGCCTAGAGCTGTTACAGGCGATGATCATGGCCGCCCGCGCCGATGGCCATATCGATGCCGCTGAGCGCGAGTTGATCGCCCAACAGATCGACGCCCTGGGGGCCGATGACGAACTTCACCGCTGGGTGGAGCAGCAGCTAAACGCGCCGCTCGATGCTAATGCCCTGGCGCAGCAGGCCGATTCACCGCAGGCCGCGCGTGAAATGTATTTGATCAGCCTCGCCGTCATCGACGAGGAGAACCCCATGGAGCGCGCTTGGCTCGACCAGCTCGCTGGCGCCTTGAAGATTCCCCGTGACGTGGCGGGTGAGCTCGAACATCAGGCGCGTCACGCCGACTAGCTCAGAACGCCAACCGCCACGTCCATGACGTGGCGGTTGGCGTTTAGCGTGTGAAAGGCGTGGGTGAAACGTTACGAAGAGACCACGATCACCGACTTGGCGTTAACGAACTCGTGCATGCCGAAGCCGCCGTGTTCGCGGCCGTAGCCGGAGTCTTTTACCCCGCCAAAGGGCATCTCCGGGGTGGCCACACCAAAGCCGTTGATGAACACCATGCCGGTATCGAAGTGTTTGCTGGCCAGTTCGCTTGCGCGTTTCACATCGGTCGAAATGATGCCGCCGCCAAGGCCGTAACGGCTGTCGTTGGCGATACGCATGGCGTCTTCGTCATCCTTGGCGCGAATCAGTGCGGCTACCGGGCCAAAGAGCTCGTCGTCGTAGGCGGGCTGGCCAGGTTTGACCTCATCGAGCACGGTGACCGGGTAGAAGGCGCCTTTGCCACTGGGCTTCTCGCCGCCGCAAAGAATCTTGGCGCCTTTCTTGACGCTCTCTTCCACTTGCTCGTGCAGCGTATCGCGTAGATCCTCCCTCGCCATGGGGCCGAAGTCGGTGTCTTTGGCGCGCGGATCGCCAGTCTGCATGGTCTTCATCTTCTCGACGAAGCGCGAACGGAAGGCCTCGAAGTTCTTCTCGGTGACGATGAAGCGCTTGGCCGCCACGCAGGTCTGGCCCGCATTGTAGAGGCGCCCGGTAACGCAGGTGTCCACGGCGACCTCGAGATCGGCGTCGTCGAGCACCAGGTAGGCATCGTTGGAGCCCAGCTCCAGCACCGTCTTCTTGAGATGCTCGGCGGCCTTGGCGGCAACTTTACGCCCGGCGGTATCGCTACCGGTCAAGGTCACGCCGCGCACGTGCGGGTGGGCGATGACCTCGTTGGAGGTGTCGTGGTCGATCACCAGCACGCGGAAGACGTTTTCGGGAAGGCCCGCTTGGCGAAAGAGCTTCTCCAATAGCAGGCCACTGCCGGTGACGCACTCGGCGTGCTTGAGCAGTACCGTGTTGCCCGCCATGAGGTTGGCGACGGCGTAGCGCACTACTTGGTAGGCGGGGAAGTTCCACGGCTGGATGCCGTAAATCACGCCCATGGGCGAGTAGGTAATGAAGCCTGATTCGCCGTTGCCGGGCTTACGCTGCTCGTCGGCGAGCTTGGTTGGGCCGTGCTCGGCGGTGTAGTCGCAGATGCCGGTACACAGATCGACTTCGTCGGCTGCGCTCGAGGGCGTCTTGCCCATTTCGTCGACCATGAGTTCGACGATCTCGTCTTTATGCTCGGCAAGCGTCTTGCCCAGCGCCTTGATCAGCTTGGCACGCTCATCGAGCGGCTTGAGACGCCAGTCGAGAAAAGCGCGGTGACTGGCATCGATAATCTCTTTGGCCTTACCTGCATCCATCAGGTCGTAGCTTTTCAGGGTGGCGCCGGTGGCGGGGTTGACAGTCGTAATCGAGTTGCTCACAAGACCTCCTATCTTTTGATCAACGTAAAAACGGTGACTGTGCTGCTGCCAAAAGAGACTGGTCTATTGGCATGCCGTTACCACTGTAGCCAAGGTGATCGCGCTCTGCGTAATAATGTAGCGGTAATTCGGTGTGACAAAAGCGCCTGCCCACAAAGTCGAGTTGTGCCGTCAGTCAACCGCCTTATAAAAAGTAGGTAAGCGAGCGGCTGGCGAAAAGTAGCCAGCGCATAAAATCTGTTCATAAATAAAACCTAGCCATAAATAAAACCTAGCCATACCTACCCATAAGAGGCGAGCGGATGAGCGCAACGAATAACGACAAGCGTAGCTTCGACAAGTGCAGCTTCGATTACATCGTCGTGGGAGCTGGTACCGCAGGTTGCCTCATGGCCAACCGGCTCAGCGCAGACCCCAACAACCGCGTGCTCTTGATCG
Source organism: Halomonas dongshanensis (assembly GCF_024790395.1). Taxonomy (GTDB): domain Bacteria; phylum Pseudomonadota; class Gammaproteobacteria; order Pseudomonadales; family Halomonadaceae; genus Vreelandella; species Vreelandella dongshanensis. Next base: position 180,942 of record NZ_JAJISC010000004.1, on the reverse strand, counting down.
AGGCGGGCGGGCGCGACAACTACCACTGGATCCACGTGCCGGTGGGCTATCTCTACTGCATCAACAATCCGCGCACCGACTGGCTGTTCAAGACCGAGCCAGACGCAGGCTTGAACGGCCGCTCGCTGATCTATCCACGCGGCAAGACGCTGGGCGGCTGTTCGAGCATCAACGGCATGATCTATATGCGCGGCCAGGCGCGTGACTACGACCACTGGGCCGAGGTCGTCGGCTGCGGCGAGTGGCGCTGGGAGAACTGCCTGCCCGACTTCAAGCGCCACGAGAACCACTACCGCCTTGACGCTGAAGGCCATGGCGACGCCGCCCACCGCGACTTTCACGGCCACGGAGGCGAGTGGCGGGTAGAGAAGCAGCGCTTGAGCTGGCCGGTACTGGATGATGTGGCCGCCGCTGCCGAAGAGGCGGGCATTCCGCGCACCGAGGACTTCAATCGCGGCTGCAACGAAGGTGTGGCCTACTTCGAGGTCAATCAGCGCAACGGCTGGCGCTGGAACACCTCCAAGGCGTTTCTGCGCGGCGCGTTGAAGCGCCCCAACTTCACCCTCTGGCATTCGACCCAGGTCAATCGGCTCTGCTTTGATACAGCGGGCTTTAATGCAGGCCAAGATCAGCCACGCTGCCGGGGCGTCGAGGTCGTGCGCGAGGGGGCGGTGGTCGAGGTGGCCGCGCTCAAGGAGGTCGTGCTGTGCGCCGGCGCGATTGGCTCGCCGCATCTCTTACAGCTTTCCGGGGTGGGGCCAGCAGCGCACCTGCGCGAGCAGGGCATCGAGGTGGTGCATGACCTCCCTGGAGTGGGCGAGAACCTGCAAGATCACCTACAGATACGTTCGGTGTATCGTGTCAGCAAGGCCAAAACGCTCAACGCCATTGCCAGCACCCTATGGGGCAAAGCGGGCATTGGCTGGGAGTATTTAATGCGGCGTACTGGGCCCATGAGCATGGCGCCTTCGCAGCTTGGCGCTTTCACTCGCAGCAGCGAAGCCTACGCTCATCCCAATCTTCAATACCACGTTCAGCCCTTGAGCCTGGAAGCCTTTGGTCAGCCGCTGCACCCCTATCCCGCGATTACCGCCAGCGTGTGCAACCTTAACCCGTCGAGCCGGGGGAGGGTGCGTCTTAAAAGTCGCGACCCAGCGGCACCCCCTATGATCATGCCGAACTATTTGAGCACCGAGGAGGATCGTCAGGTGGCGGCCGACTCGCTGCGAGTAACGCGGCGTATCATGGGGCAAGCGGCGATGGCCAAATACGCTCCGGAAGAGGTCAAACCCGGACCCCAGTACCAGAGCGACGAAGAGCTAACACGCCTGGCGGGAGATATCGGCACGACGATCTTTCACCCGGTGGGCACGACGGCCATGGGGCGAAGCAGTGATCCCATGGCCGTGGTCGATGCGCGCTTGAGGGTGCACGGTATAAGCGGGCTGCGTATTGCCGATGCTGGTATCATGCCCACGATCACCAGCGGTAATACCAACTCTCCGACCCTGATGATCGCCGAAAAGGCCGCGCGATGGATTTTAGAAGCGTCGTCATGACGCTGACATTTTTTTCGAGTACAGTGTTGACGTGCGTTACAACAAGGCGCATGCTGCAAACAGTAGGTTAGCAAGTCGAACGTTGTCAGTACTATCGAAACGCCCGTAAGCGTTTGAGTCTGGTCCAAGTTTCTTGTTTTACCCACTGTAACTCGGGTATTTCCCCGGCTCTACTTAAAGCTAAATCGAGGATTTCGATCATGGCAACTGGTACCGTTAAATGGTTCAACGACACTAAAGGTTTCGGCTTCATCTCTCCGGACGACAACGGCGACGACCTGTTCGCGCACTTCTCCGAGATTCAAGCTGACGGCTTCAAAACTCTGCAAGACGGCCAGAAGGTTTCCTTCGACGTCACCCAGGGTAAAAAAGGCCTTCAGGCTTCCAACATCAAAGTCCTGGGTTAATTCCCACTTTGATGGAGGCATCGGCGCCTTCGCGCTGATGTCCTCGAAAAACCTCGCTTCGGCGGGGTTTTTTGTTGCCTGACGTTTGCCAAGCGAATACTGACTAACTCCTCACTCCTCACTCCTCACTCCTCACTCCTCACTCCTCACTCCTCACCATATTCCTTTGTCTTCTTAATTTGTTTCTAAAAATAACTTTTTAGCATATGTAAATCACGGCACAATGAGCCTAGTCGTCGCCTAACTCATTCGTGCGTTGCCGTTTTATGCTGAAAGGATCAAACCCTTATGTCGTTGGATGCCTGGATCGCTACCGGGGTCGTCATGACCATTTTTCCCCTGATGGCGCTGACGCGTTTGGGGGCGGACATGATTCTGCTCGGCGCCGTGATCCTGCTACTGACGTTGGGGGTGATCGATACCAACCAGGCGCTGGCGGGTTTCTCCAATAGTGGGCTATTCACCGTAGCCTTCATGTACGTGCTGGTGGCGAGCATTCGCGAAACCGGCGGTATCGATTTGATCATTCGCTACGTGCTGGGCCGTCCCACGCGCGAGCGCAGCGCCTTGGCGCGTCTTTTACTGCCGGTGGCGGGGCTTAGCGCCTTTCTCAACAATACGCCGGTGGTGGCGACCTACATTCCTGCGGTGATGAGCTGGAGCCGCCGTTTGCAGCTTTCGCCGCAGCGGCTTTTGATGCCGCTGAGCTTTGCCTCCATCCTCGGCGGCACGGTCACGCTGATCGGCTCGAGTACCAACCTGGTCGTCTATGGCCTCGTTACCCAGCGCTACCCTGAACTCAATCTGCATCTGTTCGATTTGGCCTGGGTGGGCATTCCCGTGGCGCTGGTAGGGCTTGGCTATTTGATACTCCTGGGGCCAAAGCTTCTGCCCGCGCGTGAAAGCGTGTCCGGCGTATTTGCCAACCCACGCGAGTTCACCATCGAGATGGAGGTCGACCCCGAAGGGGCGCTGGTGGATAAAACGGTAGAGGAAGCGGGGCTTCGCCACCTGCAGGAGCTCTTTCTGGTCGAGATCGAGCGTGCCGGTAACGTAGTCAGCGTGGTCGGCCCTGGCGAGCGTCTCAAAGCGGGTGATCGTTTGGTGTTCGTAGGCACCAGCGACGCGGCGGTGGAGCTTCAGCAGATTCGCGGGCTGATTCCCTCACGCGATGCAGGGTCAAGCCTGGAAAAGGAGTTCAAGGAGCGCCGTCTGGTCGAGGCGGTGGTGTCCGATCAGTGCCAGTTCATCGGCCAAACCCTGCGCGATGGCCGCTTTCGTACCCTCTACGGCGCCGCCGTGCTGGCAATTTGCCGGGGCGGCGAGCGGGTGCGGGGCAATTTGGGACAGGTACGTCTACAGCCCTCCGATGTGCTGCTGCTGGAAGCGCGCCCTCCCTTCATCGAGCGCCACCGCCAATCCAAGGACTTCTTGTTGATCAGCGAGCTCAACGGCTCGGCGCGCCCGGTGCACGAAAAAGCGCCGCTGGCCTGGGCTTTGCTGCTGGGGGCCATCTTTCTGGCGGCGACGGGCGTGCTCAGCATGCTCAACGCCGCCATGCTGGGTGCGGCCATCGCGGTGATGAGCGGCTGCTGTAGCGTAGGGGCGGCCAAGCGCAGCCAGGATACCCAGGTGCTATTGACCATTGCGGCCTCGTTTGGCGTTGGGGCGGCGCTGCAGAGTTCCGGCGCGGCCCAGGCCATGGCGGGGGGGCTTTTGGATCTGGTCGGCGGCAATCCTTGGCTATTGCTCTTGGGCACCTATCTGGTGGTGGCGCTGCTGACCGAGGTGGTCACCAACAATGCCGCTGCGGTGATCATCTTTCCCATCGTCATGGCCGGGGCCGAGAGCCTTGGCGTGAGCCCAATGCCCTACATTTTGACCGTGATGTACGCCGCCTCGGCGAGCTTTCTCACCCCGCTTGGCTACCAAACCAACCTGATGGTGCACGGCCCCGGCGGTTACCGTATCGGTGATTTTGCGCGCGTGGGCGGTGGGCTCAACGTGTTGACGGGCGCGGTGGTCGTGACCCTCGTGCCGCTTTTTTGGCCATTTTAATGCCAGAATGAAAAGCCCCCTGGGAAGAAGGGCGTTCGCACTCGCGGGGCGGGCGGCTTTACGCTAGGGTACGTCTTTTGGGGCGATTGCGTTCCCCCCGCTATTTTTGTCTGCACACAGCACGAGAGAACTCCATGAGTGAACCTGGCGAACTGATCATCGAACCTCAGCACGGCCGACCGGCGGATGCCTGCGTCTTCATCCTTCACGGCTTGGGCGCCGATGGTCACGATTTCGAGCCTCTGGTACCCGCCTTGGGGCTTCCGGCGCAGCTGAACGTGCGCTTCATCATGCCTCATGCGCCGCGCCTGCCGGTCACGGTGAACGGTGGCATGGTGATGCCCGCCTGGTACGACATCCTCGCCATGGACCTGGGCCGCCGGGTCGACGAAGTTCAACTCAAGAAATCCGCCGTGCGGGTGCAGGAGCTGATCCAGGAGCAGATCGACCAGGGCATCGCCAGCGAGCGCATCATCGTCGCCGGTTTCTCCCAGGGCGGTGCCGTCGCCTATCAGGCAGCGCTGACCTTTCCCGCGCCGCTGGGTGGCCTGATTGCCATGTCGACCTATCTTGCCACCGGCGAAAGCCTCGCGCCGAGCGAGGCCAATCGGGCGCTTCCCATCGAAATTCACCACGGTAACTTCGACCCCATCGTGCCCGAAAGCCTCGGGCGTGGCGCTTTGGACAAGCTCAAAGCGCTGGGCTATGCGCCCAACTTTCACCAATACCCCATGGCCCATGCGCTCTGCCCCCAGCAGATCCACGATATCGGCCAATGGCTGCGTCAACGCCTAAGCTGAGTTTTCAATGCACCACCGGGCGTTGAAAGCCCACGGTCGACACCCACGCCAAAGCAGGCCACAGTGAGCTAGCGTCAGAGAGGACGCAATGATGCTAAGGCGGATGGATTCGATGATGGTTTCTTTCGAGATGACCGAAACGCTGCTGGCCGTGGCCCTCACGCTGGCCGCGTTCGTCTGCCTGTTCGACCGCCACCTGCTGCGCGCGACGCTGTGCTTTATCGGCTTTGCGCTATTGCTGACTCTGGCGTGGTGGCGTCTGGCGACGCCTTGGCTGGCCCTGGCCGAGCTGCTCTTGGGCGCCATCGTCAGCGGGGCGAGCCTGCTCTTTGCCCTGGGCGTGCTGCCCACGGGAGCCGCCCTTAAGCCGCGACACGACCGCTTCCCCGTACCGCTCTCCCATGGCGTGACGCGTCTCGCCCTCAGCGTGCTTTGGCTCGTACTGATGGCCGCTGGCGTGCGCCATGCGCTGCCTGCCATGGCGCTTTCGCCCAGCGAGGAGCCGCTATTGATAGCGGCAGGTGTTTGGGTGGCCTGCGCGCTCGGCGCTTTTGCTTTGCATCGCCACCTCTTGCGCCGTCTGCTGGCCTTCAACGTCTTGGGTTCGGGCGTGTTCGTACTGCTGGCGGGCATGGCAGGGCCGATGCTAGCCGCCCAACTGCTGATTTTGGTGGGGCTCTGCATCGCCGCTTTGGGAACGCTTCTGGGGGCGCTATTGATTCGACGGCTCTACCACCTGGAGGGGCTCGAAGCCCTCGATCCTGATATCGATAAAACGGTGGCCCAATGAACTGGCGCTGGGGCTGGGAGGCCGCCACGTTTGCGCCCGAGCCGGGCGAGAGCTGGGCGCTGTTGGCCGCGTTAGTGCTGCCGTTGATGTTGGGCGGGCTTGCCGCGCTGCGTCCGCCACGCCGCGCTTGGGTCGTGCTGCTGGCGGCGCTGCCGCTGCTGGCATCGGGCGCGGCGCTGTTCCAGGCCGTACAGGGCGTAGCCTTGTTGACGTGGTCGGTGTCTTTCGATGACGTGACGCTGGCGCTGCGCCTCAACGGCGTGGCGGCGCTGCTGGTCGTCGTCACCCAACTGATCGGCGTGGTGGCGGCGCTATACACCGCCGGGCTTTGCCGCCTCGATGAGTCGGCGGGGCGCTCGCGCTGGCTGTGGCCGCTGTGGGGCGTGCTCTTGTCGAGCTTGAGCGTGATCTGGCTTGCTGCCGACCTGCTGTCGCTCTATCTCGGCCTCGAACTCATGGGGCTCACCGCAGTGGGCATGCTCTTGCTCTCGGGCAAGGCCGAGGCGCTGCTTGCGGGGCTACGTTACCTGCTGGTGGCGCTAGTGGGGTCGCTGCTCTATCTACTTGGCGTGGCGCTAATATTGGCGCACTGGGGCTCACTCGAACTCGCCCAGCTTACCGAGGTCGTCGCCCCCGAGCCCGTGGCGTGGCTTGCAGCGGCCCTGCTCGGCGCGGGATTGGCTACCAAGGCCGCGCTTTTTCCTCTGCATGCGTGGCTCACGCCGGTACACGCCAGCGCCTGGACGCCGGTTAGCGCGCTGCACGCAGCACTGGTGGTGAAGGCCTCGCTGTATCTACTGTTGATGCTCTGGAGCCTGCTGATTCCTGAGAGTCACGTAGCGCCTTTGCTGCTGGGGTTGCTGGGCGCGCTTGCCATCGTCTGGGGTAGCCTTGCCGCCTGGCGGGCCGACTCCTTGAAAACCTTGGTAGCGGCCTCGACCGTCGCTCAGCTTGGCTATTTGATGCTCGCTTTTCCGCTGCTGCTTGGCCCGGAGATGGCGCCCGAGGTGCAAACGCTGGCCTGGCAAGGCTTCTGGCTGCAGCTTTTGGGCCACGCGCTTGCCAAGGCGGCGATGTTCATGGCCGCAGGTAACCTGATTTTGGCTACGGGGGAGAGCACGCTGGCTGGGCTTGCCGGTACCAGCCGCCGTTTGCCGCTTTCGCTTCTGGTCTTCGGTATCGCGTCCGTCACGCTCATGGGGCTTCCGCCGAGCGCGGGCTTTACCGCCAAGTGGCAGCTGTTGCAGGCCATGCTACTGGCAGATCTCTGGTGGGCGATTGCCGCGCTGCTGCTGGGTACGCTGCTTAGCGCGGCTTACGTCTTTCGGCTATTTCGTTACTCGTTCATCGAATCGGCACCGCGTAAAACCTATCGACCACTGGCGCCGGGTATGGAGGGTGGCGCGCTACTGCTGGCGCTGGCGGCGCTGCTGCTGGGGCTCTGGGCGCACTATCCTCTGTCGCTGTTACAAGGAGCAAGCGCATGAACGCCGCCTGGTTGCCGCTGTTGGCGCTGGCGACGTCGCTCGTCGCCGCTGCCGTGATCTTCACGTTGCCCGAGCGCGCCTGGCGGCTGCGTACCGCGATCAACCTGGCGGCGGCCATCGCCAAGATCGCGCTGGTAGTGCTAATGGTGCGGCGTATTGCCGACGGCATCGAAGATACCCTGCGTTTTCAGGTCATCGGCGGGGTGGACTTCGTATTGCGCGGCGACGCGCTAGGCATCATGTTCGCCGGGCTTTCGTCGCTGCTATGGCTCTGCACCACGCTGTATGCCATTGGTTATCTCGGGCGCTCGCCCAACCAAAAGCGCTTTTTTGGCTTCTTTGGGCTCTGCGTGACCAGCACCTTCGGCATCGCCCTGGCCGACAATCTTTTCACCTTCTTGATTTTTTATGAGCTGCTCACGCTCTCCACCTACCCGCTGGTCGTCCACAAGGGAACGCCAGACGCGCTCAATGCCGGGCGTATCTACCTGCGCTATACGGTAACGGCGGGCGTTGTCTTGCTGCTTGGCGTGGCGATGCTTTATAGCCTGACGGGCGATCACTCCTTCTCTTCCGAGCGTGGGCTTGCGCCTTATCTCGACGACCATCGCGGACTGTTGACGCTAATTTTTGCTCTGCTGGTAGGGGGCCTCGCGGTGAAGGCGGCGATGGTGCCGCTACACGGCTGGCTACCCAGAGCGATGGTGGCGCCAGCGCCGGTAAGCGCGCTGTTGCACGCCGTGGCGGTGGTCAAGGCCGGGGCCTTCGGCATTCTGCGCGTTATCTACGATCTCTACGGCATCGAGCTTAGCGTGGCGCTGGGGGTGATGACGGGGCTGGCCGTGGCGGCCTCGATCACCATTCTCTACGGCTCGCTGCGGGCCATCGCCCAGACCGAACTCAAGCCGCGCTTGGCATTTTCTACCATCAGCCAGGTCTCCTACGTGGTGCTGGGGGTGAGCCTGTTCGGCCCCTTTGGCACCATCGGGGCCTTGGCGCATCTGCTGCATCAGGGGTTGATGAAGATCACGCTGTTTTTCTGCGCCGGGAGCTACGCCGAGGAACTCGGTATTCACCGTATCGACGAGCTCGACGGCGCAGGAAGGCGTATGCCGCTGACCAGCGTGGCCTTTACGCTGGGTGCTTTCGGCATGATCGGCCTGCCGCCCACGGCTGGGTTCATCACCAAGTGGTATTTGGGCATTGGTGCCGTGGAGGCCAACATGCTCTGGGTGGTGGCGGTATTGGTGGCCAGCAGCGCGCTGAACGCGGTCTATTTTTTGCCACTGATCTATCGCCTCTGGTTTCGTCCGGCGCCGACGGAAAGCGGCAAGGCCTGGCCCAATGAGCAGCGCCACGGGCGCTTGGAAACCAGCGCTTGGCTACTTTGGCCGGCCGTATTCACCGCCGCGATTAGCCTGGGGGCGGGGCTTTTCGCCGGGTTGCCCTATAGCCCGCTCGAGTGGGCCACGCGGGTTGCAGTCGAGGAGTATCTGCCATGACGACGCTGCTCTTCGTGCTCGCGCTGTTGTGGCCGCTTGCCGTGGCGGCGCTGACGCTGGCCGCGCGCCTGAGCCCGCGCCCTGAGAAAGCTCCAGGCGTTGCTAGTGACCTTTCCCTTCGTTTCAGCCGCGTGTTTAGGCCCTTCTCCTGGCTTTGGGTCAGCGCCTCTTGGCCCGCGCTCTTGCTTGCGGTGAGCGGCGAAGCGCGCTGGCAGTGGGAGGGGTTCATGCTCGGTGGGTTATGGGAGCTCACACCGCTGACGCGCCCTTGGCTGTTGTTCACGGCCCTTTTGTGGACGCTGGCCGCCGTACATGCCAAGGGGTATTTCAAGGGCGATCTCACAGCCGATTTCAAGGACGAGACACTGCCTGAACGCAGTGCCAGCGCTGAAAAGCGGCGGGGGACCTTTGTGTTGGCGCTGTTCTGGCCCCTGGCGTTTGCCGGTAATGCGCTGCTGATTTTGGCTCAGGATATCGCCAGCTTCTATTTTGGCTTTGCGCTGATGACCTTCGCTGCTTACCCCTTGGTGGTACAGGCAGCAACGCAGGAGGCGTGGCGCGGTGGGCGCGTCTATCTGATTCTGGCGGTGATGGGCGAAGCGTTCATTCTGGCCGGGCTTTTATGGGCAGCGGGGGCGGCGGAAACGCTGACGCTTTCGGGCGTGCGCGAGGGCATCGCCAGCGCCGATGCAGGTATATGGATGGCGCTTCTGCTGTTCGTCGGCTTTGGGGTGAAAGCTGGCGTAGTGGGCCTGCACGTGTGGCTACCGCTGGCACATCCGGTTGCCCCAGCGCCCGCCAGCGCCGTGCTGAGCGGGGCGATGATCAAGGCGGGGCTTTTAGGCTGGATCAACGTTTTGCCCCTGGGCGATGTTTCGACTCAAGGGGGGCTTGTGGCGTTGGGCCAGGGGATTCTCGCAGTGGGGCTCATCGCGGCCTTTGCGGCGGCGCTCTACGGGGTGTGGCAGCGCCACCCCAAGGCCGTGCTGGCCTATTCGAGCATCAGTCAGATGGGCATGCTGACGGCGCTGGTTGGCGTAGGGCTCGTCACGCCTGAGGTGTGGTCGCTGCTGTGGCCCGCCGTTGCGCTCTTTGCCGCCCATCACGCCTTGGCCAAAGGGGCGCTGTTTCTGGGTACCAGCATCAGCGAGCACTCACCGCGCTGGCCAGTGCCGCTTCTGTGGGCGCTTTTGGCGCTGCCCGGACTGTCGCTGACCGGGGCATTAGCGGCAGGCATGGTGAGTAAATGGAGCTTCAAGAGCGCGCTCTATGAGGCCGAACACGCGCTGCTCATCAAGTTATTGACCTTTGCGGCCATCGGCACGGCGGCCCTTATGAGCGTGGCGCTGTGGCGCCAGTGGCAGCGGCGTCAGGTAGGCGGCAGCGACGGCTACCAGCAGGGCGGCTGGCTATTGGCACTTGCGGCTGCGCTCACCGCTCCCTTATGGCTGCCGCTTCCCCAGGCAAGCCCGGTGCCGCCGCTCAAGGAGTGGTGGGGCCTCGTTTGGCCGCTGTTGGCAGGTGTATTCATGGTGGCGTGCGCGGTGGCGCTACTGCACCGAAGGCGGGGCCGCCTGCCGCCAGCGGGCGATGCCTGGTGGCTCTACGCGGTGGCTGCACGCGCGCTGTATCGGCCGCTTGCGCAAGTCGGCGAGCGTTTGGCGCGGATGAAGCAGGCTTGCGTCGAGCTAGCGCTTAAGTGGGAGCGCCGCGCCATGGCAGCGGTGCAGCGCTGCCTATTCGCCGAGGCGTGGCTGCGCCATCACGTCGGTGGGCTGATGATGGCATTGGCCCTGGTGCTTGCGGCACTGCTAATGTGGGAGGGAGGGGATTTTTGGCCAGGGAGATAAAGGATGCTCAAACGCGGACGTCGCGCCAAGACACCACGTGAAATACCCGCACGCGGCTGGCGCGATATCGCCTGGCGCGTGTTCAAGGAGATGCAGGAAGACCACATCACCATTCTCTCGTCGGGGGTGGCCTTTTATGCATTGCTGGCGCTGTTTCCTGCCATCGGGGCGGTGATTTCGCTGGCGGGGCTGCTCTTCGACCCGTTCGAGGCAGCCGTGCAGGTGCGCGAGCTGGTGCGCTTCATGCCGCCCGAGGCCGCCGGGCTCATCGATCAGCAGACCCAGGACGTGGTCGCCACCGCCGAGAGCCGTAATGGCCTAACGGCGATTGTGGGTACGCTGGTGGCGATTTTCGTGGCCTCCAAAGGCGTGCGCGGGCTGATCGTTGGGCTCAACGTGGTGTATGGCGAGGAGGAGAAGCGCTCGCCGCTAAAGCAACTGATGATGGTGTCGGCGTTGACGCTTGGGCTGATCGCCATGACGCTGCTCACGCTTGCCTTCATTGCCGTGGTGCCGTTGGCGGTGAGTTTCATCGGTATCCATAGCCCGCTGGATAAGATCATTGGCTGGCTGCGTTGGCCGGTGCTATTGGTGATCATGAGCCTAGGCATTGCGCTGCTCTACCGCTTTGCGCCGCATCGGCGCGCGGCGCGCTGGCAGTGGCTGAGTGTGGGCACGCTGGTGGCCACGTCGCTCTGGCTGCTCGGCTCCGGTGGGCTTTCGCTCTACGTGCGCTACTTCTCCAACTTCAGCGAGCTTTACGGCTCGCTTGGCGCCGTGGTGGTGCTGATGCTGTGGTTCTGGCTCTCTGCCTTCGTCGTGCTGCTCGGCGCCGAGATCAATAGTGAAATGGAGCGCCAGACCCGGCGCGATTCCACCGTTGGGCGTGAGCGCCCGCTGGGCGAGCGCGACGCTTTCTCCGCCGATACCGTTGGCGACACTCACCCGCGCGGCAGCCCAACCGACTAGCTGCGAGCTTACCGACTAGCTGCGAGCTTCTTAAACGAGCTGCGCCCCAAAAGGGGCGCAGAGATGGTTGAGTGAAACCAATCGGTGTCGGGTACGCGGTCACAAAAGCTCTTCTTTACAAAAGCTCTTCGGCAGCCAGGGCCAAGCGCGAGCGTTCGACGCTTTTCAGCGTGATATGGCCCGCGTGGGGCCAGTCGCGAAACCGCTCGACCACTGCCGCCATGCCGCAGGTGTTGGCGGTGAGGTAGGGTGTATCGATCTGGCCGACGTTGCCCAGGCAGACGATCTTGGTGTTGCGCCCGGCGCGGGTCACTAGGGATTTCAGCTGTTTAGGAGTGAAGTTCTGGGCCTCGTCGATGATCAGAAAGGTATCGTTCAAGGTGCGCCCGCGCATGAAGCCCGGCGCGCGGATCTGCACCCGAGAGCCGATCAGCTGGCGCGTGGCGCCGTTGTCCCAACTCGATTCGCCATCTTCGTTGCGTAATAGGTTATCCATGTTGTCGTGGAAGGCGCCCATCCAAGGTGACATCTTCTCCTCTTCGGTGCCCGGCAGAAAGCCGATGTCTTCGCCCATGGGGATCGGCGCACGGGTGAAGACGATGCGCTCGAAGCGTTTGCTATCCAGGGTTTGCTGGAAGGCGGCAGCAAGGGTCATGTAGGTCTTGCCGGTACCGGCGTTGCCCGCGATGGTCACCAGATCGATCTCCGGGTCCATCAACAGGTTCAGGGTGAAGTTTTGACGGCTGTCGTGGGCGTGCACGCCCCAAACGCCTGCGTGGTGGCGGTAGTTGGTGAGCAGCTCCAAACGCGCCGAGGTAGCGCTCAGCTCGCGTACGATAGCTTCGAACTCGGCGCCGTTCTCACTATCTGAAACCAGCATGCCCAGGTGCCAGTGGCGCGGCATCTCACCGCTTAGCTGGTAGAAGGTGTGATGGCCTTGGCGTTCGACGTCTACCTCGACGTTGAGCGCCTCCCATAGCGAGGCACCGTCCTGCCCGGCACTGCGATACACGGTGGCGCCTTCGATCATGGCATCGCTGTCGTCGAAGGCCTGATCGCTTAAGTAGTCCTCCACCGGTACCTTGAGTGCGGCGGCCTTGACCCGCAGGTTGATGTCTTTGGTGACCAGGATGACCGAGGCATCCGGGCGGTCGTCGATCAAGCGGCAGGTCTCGGCGAGGATACGATTATCAGGGCTATCGCCCGGCGTTGATTCGAGCGGCTTGAGATCGCGGTAGCAGAGAAAGTGCAAGCGCCCCGAAGGGCCACTGACGCGGGGAATGGGAATGCCGCGTTGGATTTCGCTAAAGGTGACCTGGCTGGTCAAGTCGGAGAGGGTGCGGCTGATTTGACGCGCGGTACGGGCGATTTCGCGGATACCGTTTTTATGCTTGTCGAGCTCCTCGAGAACGGTCATGGGGATGACCACGTCGTGCTCATCGAAATGATAGAGCGCAGTAGGGTCGTGAATCAGGACGTTGGTGTCCAGAACATACAGCCTTATTGCTTTCTTATCGAGTCGAACCATCGCAGCGTCACTCCTGAATTGTCAGCAACATCGACACTGGCAGCGCTCTTTTACCGCAAGATGACAGCTGCCGTGGTGACCTATTGGCGTGTCCTTACCTGTGCGTGGTAGCGGGCCGGGCGACTCCTTTTGGTGAGATGACGACGGGTGGGGCGCAGCGCATGTCGGTTGGATGACCACTGCACTGTTAGCGTGGCCTGGGTTTTACAACTTTGCCAGTGCGCAGTGTTTAAACGCTCTCAACGACGCTCTCAACGAATAGCGCCTAGATAGCGCGTCACCTTGTTGATCAGCGCCGTGGCGACCACGCCGCGCGCGTTGCCTTCCAGGTAGCGGTAGTAGTGGCTCTCCAGCACCAAATCGTGATTGAGCGCGCTCAAACGCTTCTCGGCGATGGCATCTTCCACCAGCGGAGCAGGCAAGAGCGCCCAGCCGGTGCCACCAATGACCGCATCACGAATCACCTCGAACATGGTGAAGCCGAGATAGTTGGCCGAGAACAGGGCGTCGCTGACCAGCCGGTCGTCGCTGACGTGGGTCAAGCAGACCTGGGTGTACTGGGCGAGGTCGTCGCGGTTGACGTCGGGCAGGCGGCTTAGCGGATGGCTCGGCGCGGCGACCAGGCGCATGCCAATGGGGGAGAGGTGTTGGCCCTGGCCGCTCAGCGCTTCGGCGGTGTAGAGGCCAAAGGCAATGTCCACGGTTTGGCGCTGAACGAAATCACGATGCTCCTGAGGCGGAATCAAATAGACCGAGAGCGCCGTGGTGGGGTAGAGCTGTTTCAGCTCGTGCATCAAACGCTGCCAGAGCACTTCCGGCAGGGCGTCATCGCGGGCGATGCCCAACTGGCTTTCGACCCCTTGCAGGTGCTGGTGGCAGTGTTTTTCGATGCGACCGGCGCTAGTGAGCAAGCGATAGCAATCAGGTAGCACGCTCTCGCCAACGGCGGTGAGACGCACGCGGTTGCCGCTGCGCTCGAAAAGCACGACGCCCAGGCTCTCCTCCAGCGCGCTGACGGCGGCACTCAGGGTGCTGCGCTTGGTGAGCGTTTGGCGCGCCGCAGCGGCGAAGGAGCCGTGTTCGGTAACGTCGATAAAGGCCTGAATCTGCTCGGTACGCATGACGCATCCTTGGTTGAACGTATTTTTAGATTAGCGGATGCCCTAATGTCGAGCGACGAAAAAAGTGGCGCTGAGCGATTCGCCCACTCAAGGCACTTTGGGTAGGCTATGCGCTGCTTAATACACCTCATAACCTTTCATGTTGGAGCAGTTCCCGATGTCCCCCCTGATTGCTGAGCGGCGTGCGCTGAAATTTTCGGCCGTCTCCGCCAGCCTGTTCGCCCTGACCGGGCTCGCGCTGGGCCTTGCCAGCGGCTCGATCACCATCCTTTTCGATAGTGCCTATTCACTCTTGAGCCTTGTGTTGGCGTCGCTGTCTTTGCTTGCCCTCCAGCAGGCGCGTAAACCCGCCGACGAACACTTTCCCTTTGGGCGGCTCACCGTCGAGCCGCTGGCGGTGCTGCTCAAGGGCGTGGTGATTGCGCTGGTGTGCCTGTTCTCGCTGGTATCGGCGCTGTGGAGCCTGGTGCAGGGCGGGCGCGAGGTAACGCTTGGGTTGGCTCTCGGTTTCGGTATCGTCAACGTGCTCGGGTGTTTGCTCACCTGGGGCGTGCTCAAGCGCTATGCCCGTACCGCCAACTCCTCGCTTCTGCGCGCGGAGCTGCGCCAGTGGCAGATGGATACGTGGCTCAGCACCGCTGTCGTCGTGGGTTTCATGCTCACGGTAGGCCTGACACTGAGCCCCTGGGCCGCCTACGCCCGCTTTGCCGACCCGGTGATGGTGCTGCTGATTGCGGGCTATTTTCTGCCCATACCGGTGCGCATGGTGCGCGAGGCCCTGCGCGAGCTAATGTTCGGCGTGCCCACAGGGCCGATCCAGCGCGACGTGGTTCGCGAGATCGAAGCCTTCGACGTCGAACCCGAAGACGTGCGCATCGCCCAGGTGGGCAGCTTCTTGATGGTGGATATCCAGCTCGACAAGCAGCAGATCGAGACCGCCGAAGAGATCGTCGATAGCGTCGAGGCGCGCTGCGAACGTCTCAATCTGCGCCCGGTGACCAGTATTACCCTGGTCACCTGAAACCTGGTGAGCTGAGAGAAAACGGGGGCGCAGAGGAAAAAGATTGACCCGGTCATGAAGCGAATGATATTTAGCGCTACCGACAACGGGTGTCGGTCTTGCATCGTTTCTTGAGGGTTCGACAACATGCCTTTGCGCCGCTGTTTGTCCGTACTGATGGTGACCGCTGTGGTCGCCGGTTGTGCCAGTAACACCATTGCACCGCGTTATACCTCCGAACACCCCGATATCCTGCGTATCGGCGGCGAGCGCCCGGCCAACAAAGAGACCGTCGTCGAAAACGCCGGCTCCTTCTGCCTCGAAACCTCCGAGCGCTGGAACGAACACGGCCGCACCCCCGACGGCCAAACACTCTGGGCCAAGGACACCCTGCGGCGTGTGGTGCCGTGTAACTAAACCTCGTTTGTCTAAGCTCCGTGTGGTTAATGAGCTAAGGGCGGTATCAAGTCCTTAATAATCGCGCGGAGCTTAATTTTATATGCTATTCAATGGCTTAGATTTTTAATCGTCTTTCAGATAAGTTCAGCGTTATGGGCTGGGTGCCCCGTAAGCTATGGCGTGCTGTGGTGATAAAATATAACTGGAACCCCTTTCTGATTTTTCTCAAATAATATTGAGGTTCAAGTAACGATAATCGCACTTGCTTATACTTTAGGCTATTAGTCGAAAGATATTTTTATTAAAAATATTAAATATCAATAACTTGAATTTTTCTATCACCCATCCAAGCAATTGGATATTGCCCGTTTCTTTTTGCCCATGCTATTAATATTTCGTGATATATCACAGGCCGATGAGTGATTAGGACGGTATTTGTCGCTCTCTTGGCCACGTATCAACTCTGGTTAATTAGATAACCCAGTGATCGAAATCACTAGCGAATTCGTATGAATTCAGCATGACCTTGTGTGTTGGTAAAACTCATCAAGCGAATAACGATTCCAACGCCCGAATGCGCAGCAGGAGTGTATGAAAAAATGAAAATCACCTCGATAAAAACCTTCCGCCTCAAAGAGTTCGCCAACGTTCTCTGGGTACATGTCGAAACGGATAGCGGTATCGTAGGTCTTGGCGAAACATTTTATGGGGCAGGGGCCGTCGAGGCGCATATTCATGACACTCTTGCGGGGCGTCTGCTGGGTAAGAATCCGCTGCATATCGAGGCGCTACACAAGGAGATGGTATCGCTTCCCATGGCCCAGTCTTCAACGGGCGCAGAGTATCGTGCCGCGTCCGCTATCGACATCGCGCTATGGGACATCTTCGGCAAGGTATGTGACTTGCCCGTGCACCAGATGTTGGGCGGTCAGTGTTGGGACAAAATTCGTGTTTATAACACTTGCGCCGGATACAAATACGTCAGAACCAACGAGATCAAACCAGTTTCAAACTGGAATTTAGACACCCCCGAAGGGCCTTACGAGGATCTCGAAGGCTTCATGAAGCGCCCCGCCCAGCTGGCCGAAAACCTGCTCGAATCGGGGATCACTGCCATGAAAATTTGGCCATTCGATCCTATCGCGGTCGAAACTCGGGGCCAGTACATCACTGCAGCTCAGATGAAGCAGGCTGTTAAACCTTTCGAAGAAATCCGCAAGGCTGTCGGCGACCAAATGGAGATCATGGTCGAATTCCATTCGCAGTGGAACCTGCCGACCGCCAAGAATATTGCTCGTGAACTCGAGCAGTTTACGCCCACCTGGTACGAAGATCCCATTCGAATGAACTCACCGCAAGCGCTAGCCGAGTTTGCGGCGTCGACGAGTGTCTGGACATGTGCCAGTGAAACGCTCGGATCGCGCTGGCCTTATAAGGATATGCTGGATCGAGATGCTGCTCACGTAGTTATGGTTGATCTCTGCTGGACGGGGGGCTTAACGGAAGGACGTAAGATCGCTGCCTTGGCAGAAACCTGGCATCGTCCGTTCGCTCCCCACGACTGCATTGGCCCGGTCGGCTTTGCAGCGGCAATTCACATGTCGTTCAGTCAGCCCAATACGCTCATCCAGGAGAGTGTCCGAGCCTTTTATAAAGGCTGGTATAACGAGCTCGTTACTCAAGTACCTAAGATCGAAAACGGCTATGTCTATCCGATGGAAGGTCCTGGGCTTGGCGTTGAGCTTCTACCCAGTGTTTTCGAGAGATCGGATCTATCCGTTCGTACATCAACTGTTTGAACCAGTTAAAGCGAGGAGAGTGCTATGTCCATTAATCTATTCGATTTAACGGGAAAAACGGCGCTGATCACGGGCTCTTCACGGGGTCTGGGGCTGGCCATTGCCGAGGGGATGGCGGCTGCAGGGGCCAGTGTCGTGCTCAACGGTATGAACGGCGAACGCTTGGAAGCTAGTGCCTCGAAGCTTCGCGATGAAGGCTTCGACGTCAATGTGGCAGCCTTCGACGTCACCGATGAGGCGGCTGTATGCCAAGCGCTGGAACGTATGGATCATGAGGGTATCGAGATTGACATACTGGTCAACAATGCGGGCATTCAGTTCAGAAAACCGATGCTTGAACTTGAAACAAACGACTGGCAACGGGTCATCGATACCAACCTTACCTCGGCTTTCATCGTGAGCCGTGAAGTCGCCAAACGTATGGTGAAAAAGGGGGCGGGAAAGATCGTCAATATTGGCTCATTGACCAGCGACCTCGCTCGAGCCACCGTCGCGCCTTATACGGTAGCCAAGGGCGGTATCAAGATGCTGACCAAGTCGATGGCGGCGGAATGGGGGCAGTATGGCATTCAGGCCAACGCCATCGGTCCGGGTTACATGCTGACCGACATGAACGAAGCGCTGACCAGTAACCCGGAGTTCGATGGCTGGGTGAAAGGACGCACGCCGGCAGGCCGCTGGGGGCGTCCGGACGAATTGGCAGGCACAGCGATCTATCTTTCGTCCGCAGCCTCCGACTACGTCAATGGTCATATCGTGTATGTCGATGGCGGCATGATTTCGGTGCTTTGATACTGATCCAGAGGTGTAAGTAATGCTGACGATCAAGATACATGATGCTCACGATCTCAGAATCGAAGAGGAATGTGACTCCCTGCCTCCCGGATCGGGCGAAGCGAAGGTCAAGGTCAGCAAGGGTGGAATTTGTGGTTCCGACTTGCACTATTACCACCAGGGCGGTTTTGGCAAGGTCAGGCTGCGTGAACCTATGACGCTGGGACATGAAGCTTCCGGCGTTGTGGCCGAGGTTGGTAGCGGCGTCGAACATTTGCGCGTTGGCGACAAGGTCGCCATCAATCCCTCGATGCCCTGTGGTGAATGCATTTACTGCGAGGAAGGGCTCTTCAACCAATGCGAGAATATGCGTTTTTATGGCAGCGCCATGCGCTTTCCCCATCAGCAGGGACTGTTCCGTCAGGAAATTACCTTGGCAGCCAGACAGCTCGTAACGTTACCGGACGACATCGATTTAGCCCATGCCGCGTGTGCCGAACCCTTGGCGGTTTGTCTTCACGCTGTCAATCAGGCGGGAGCGCTCGAAGGCAAGCGAGTATTGATCTCGGGATGTGGTCCGATTGGCTGTCTGACGGCCATGCTGGCTGCCCAAGCGGGAGCTAAAGAAGTAATCGTGACCGATATGCACGAGTCTCCTTTGGCAATCGCTCGGCGGATGGGAGCGACGAGCACCATTAATATCAGTGAGTCGGCTGACGAACTCCATCCCCTTGCAATGGGCAAGGGGACAGTGGATGTCGTCTTCGAATGCTCGGGTAGCCCGCAAGCACTGAGCTCTGCACTCGATGTAGTGCGTCCTCGAGGTATTATTGTAACCGTAGGGCTAGGTGGCGCCGTTAATTTGGAACTGAACCAGGTAGTTGCTAAAGAAATAAGCCTCAGGGGGACTTTTCGTTTTGATAAGGAGTTCGAGCAAGCGGTTGAGCTCATTGGTAGTAAACGCGTCGATATTACCCCTTTGATCACTTCAGTGCTTCCTGCTGCGGATGCCGAGCATGCTTTTAATCTGGCCTCACGTCGCGATAGATCCATGAAGGTTCAAATCGATTTTGAAAGTGCATGAACCCGTCTTCAGCCGCTCCAATTGAAGTAAAACGCCTATTGAAGACGACTCAAGTGTGCCTGGCAGAAGCCATCACCAACAAGGAAAATAACCATGTCCAAGTACGCCAAACTCAAGAATACGCTTGCCGCCGCCATTCTAATAGCCACACCGGCCTTGGCTCAGGCCGATACCCTGCGCTTGGCCAATGTCGTGGCCGAATCTGCCAAGGAAGCCGGTATTGAGTTCAAGCGATTGGTCGAAGAGAAAACCAATAGCGAGCTGGAAATCAGCCTCTTTCCTGACAACCAGTTAGGGGATGACCGGGTCGTTTTGGAAAGCACGATCTTCGGCGATATCGATATCGGTATTGCCTCGACCAGCCCGCTCGCCAATCTCGTACCTGACTTTTACTTGTTCGATGCGCCCTTCCTGTTTCTCTCATCCGAGCAAGCCTATGCGACGTTGGATGGCGAGGTCGGTCAGCAGATACTCGACTCATTGGAAAGTAAGGGGTTGAAGGGGTTGGCGTTCTGGGAAAACGGTTTTCGTAACTATACCGGTAACGGTCATGAAGTAGCTGAGCCCTCAGATCTTGCGGGTATGAAAGTGCGCACCATGGAGAACCAGGTGCATTTGGCTGCTTGGCGTGCGTTGGGCGCGAACCCTACTCCTATGGCGTTCTCGGAACTCTTCACCGCTCTGCAGCAGGGCACGGTAGATTCTCAGGAGAACCCGCTCTCGGTCATCGATAGCAACCGTTTTCTTGAAGTTCAGGACTATGTCTCGTTAACTCAGCACGTCTATACCCCGTTCGTCGTGTTTATGAACCTGGAGCGCTACAACGCTTTGGATGAGTCTCAGCAACAGGCCATTCATGAAGCTGTCGAGGCTGCCACCGCCTTTCAACGTGAGCGTTCTCAAGCGTTGGAAGCCGAGGTCGTCGAGCGTTTTTCCGAGCAGTCTGGGGTAACCGTAACCGAGCTTACCCCAGAGCAGAAAGCGCTATGGCAACAGGCCATGCTGGATGCCGACATCTACTCGATGGTGGGTTCCATGATGGATCATCCTGAATATCTTGAGCAGCTGCTTAACAATTGAGTAAGAGGGCGCCATTGCGAAAGCAATGGCGCCCTGAGTTTCGGTGCGCTTCAGCGGTCGTGCGGGCCGTCTGAAGTCCATCACTTTTACATACTTTCGGTCTGTTTTAAGCCGGAGAGCACCCATGAAAGTCATGAAATGGTTTGATGAGTACGCAGAGATATCTGTCTGTGTCGTGTTGATGTCGGCCATGACCGTCCTGCTCGCGGTGCAGGTATTCATGCGCTATGTCGTCGGCGCATCATTATCCTGGTCCGAAGAAATCGCCCGTTACCTGTTCATCTGGCTTATCTATCTGGGCATCAGCTATGGTGCGCGCGAGATGCGTCATATCAAAATCGATGCCGCGCTGGATCTATTTCCTCGTCTGCTGCGTCCGGCGATCGTGATAGTAGGCGATCTTCTTTTTCTGGCCTTCGCGCTCTACGTGGTGTGGACCAGCTGGTCAGTGATTGAGCGTCAGATGCTGCTGGGCCAAACCTCTCCTGCAATTAATCTACCCATGTGGATCGTCTACGCCGCTCCCTTCGTGGGGTTCACTATTACGGCAATACGCCAGATCCAAACCATACTCTGGCGACTCAGGAATCCCGGTGTAGCGCAAAAAGGGGGAGATCTGATATGACCGCCGGCGTTCTCTTCTCGAGTCTTGTAGTATTCTTGATTCTCAATGTGCCGGTCGGAATCGCAATCGGCTTGGCCTGCGTGGTCACGATTCTATCCTTTGGCATGCTGTCGGACCTCTACGTTGCGCAGACGCTCGTGACTGCCACGGATAGCTTCCCCATCATGGCGATTCCGCTGTTCATTCTGGCGGGCGACCTCATGGGGGCCGGAGGGGTATCTCGAAGAATTTTAGCCGTTGCCAATGCGTTTTTCGGTCGTGTTACCGGTGGCTTGGCTATCGTCACTGTAGTGGTCTGCATGTTCTTTGCAGCTGTGTCGGGTTCCGGGCCGGCTACGGTAGCGGCGGTTGGATCAATGGTTATTCCCACCATGCTCCAGGCAGGTTACTCTAAATCGTTCATTCTGGGACTGGTGGCAGCGGCGGGCAGTATTGGGGTCATCATCCCACCGTCGATTCCGATGGTGCTTTATGGAGTCACCACCGGAACCTCAATAACCAATATGTTCCTGGGTGGGATTTTACCAGGGCTATTGATAGGCTTTTTGCTGATTATTTATGCTTATTTCTACTCGCGGAAAATGGGTTGGAAAGGCAGTGATGGCCGATTCAATGGCCCCCATACACTGGCCCTTATATGGGAGGCCAAGTGGGCGCTTCTCAATCCGGTCATTATCCTGGGAGGAATCTATGCCGGTGTTTTCACCCCGACTGAGGCGGCGGCCGTGGCAGCAGTCTATGCCTTTATCTGCGGTGTCGTTATTCATCGAGAGTTGAAACCGCGGGACATCTTCAAAACGATTGCGCGCTCCTGTGCGACGACAGGCACCGTGATGGTGATTCTTGGATGCGCGTCTACCTTCGCCCGTATCCTCACCATTGAACGTATTCCTTCGACGATCGCTGACCTGATGCTTCAACTGTCGCTGGAACCCTTTGCACTGCTTCTACTCATCCTCGTGCTGCTGTTGCTGATTGGCTGTGTCATGGATACGACCCCAGCCATTCTGGTATTGGCGCCAATTCTCTATCCTGTAGTGACGGCGGTTGGTATCGATCCGGTTCATTTCGGCGTTATCATGGTCGTCAGTCTCGCCATCGGTTTCATTACGCCACCGCTTGGTATCAACCTGTTTGTCGCCGCCCGGATCGGTAATACGTCGCTGGGAACCGTAATTCATGGAGTCGTGCCATTTGTTATCGTCATGATTTTGGCGCTGCTAATCATCACGTTCGTACCCTCTCTTTCGCTACTACCTATATCCTTTTTTAACTAGCATCACGCTTCGCCTCGCAAGAGGCGAGCGATTCGCATGCGGTCGAGAGGTGGTAGTCTGGTTGACATGACAAAGCGTATCGTGGCGGGAAATTTTATTAGCGTCGCACAGGAGAGATTAATCAATAAAGAGGATTGTCATGTCGAACGAAAAGAGTCCGATGCCTTCATCGCATGGTCGCAGCGGAAAGAACTTGCTCGAACTTGCATATCAAAGTATTGAAGAGTTGATAGTCACCTGTAAACTGAAGCCCGGCACTTTCTTGCGCATCCAGGACTTGCAGGAGCTGACAGGGTTCAACCGTATGCCCGTCTATCAGGCGGTAACGCGGCTTTCGACGGACACCCTTTTGATCATTCAGCCAAGACAGGGCATTCAGGTCTCACCTATAGATTTGCATCGTGCGCAGACGCTTCTCAAATTGCGTCGTGATATTGAGCGTTTCGTGGTGGCCTTGGCAAGTAGGCGCTCGAGCAATAATGATCGCCAGCACATGACGTACCTTATCAATGTATTGATGAGCAGGCGCTTGGCCGTATCGATTTCGGAATTCAATCTCATTGATCGTGAGATCGACGCCGCCATTTTACAGGCGTGTGGAGAACCCTTTCTTGAGGCAACGTTGCGACCGCTACACACCATCTTTCGGCGCATCGGATGGCTATATCATTCACTTATTCCCGAGGGTGCGCATCTCGATAGCACGATCAATGGCCATCTGGACGTATTGAGAGCTATTGTTGACGCTGATACTACCGCTGCAGAAAAAGCGTCCGATCACCTCATGGATTTTGTAGAAAAGATGTTCCCGATCCTCGAAACCTCACTGTCACCCGACTTATTCGATATTCAGAAAAAGGCATTGATGCCTTCGGATGTCCGAGCGGCGCGCAGCACATAACGACATATTGAAAGTTGCAGCCAATACCTCACTAGTTTTTGGCTGCTCGAGGCCGTGGCGACATTGGCTTTCGAGGTCGGCAGCAGCTGGCCCAGGGTCGAGTAGAGCGCGTGTTCGCTGGCGCTGATATCTGAGGTGCGCTCGGCGCCTGGCGGCGCCAGAGAGGGCGGCAGCGCTAATACATTCGATGAGTCGAGCGTACCCTTGCGCGCCTGCTCCTGATTGTCGGGTTGCTCACTGTCGCTTACGGGCTCCTCATCGGTCGCCGCTTCGGCGATGTTTGCGTCGCGTTGCGCGCTCGCATCGAGAGGCGCCGATATGCCGTGGTGTTGATCGCTTTGAGCCGCGTTGACCGTAGGCGTAACGGTAGGGCTGACGCTTGCGCCACCGCCTGCACCGCTGAGCTGGCGGGCCGCTGCACCCAGCTCCCGAGCGATGGAAGTGAATCCTGACTTAAGGCGCCTTCTTCAATCACCTTTCTTCTCAGGCTTACCCTTGCGTTTGGTGCTGGCGAAATCTTCGAGCTCTTGTTCGTTCATCGAGTCGTACATCTCTTTCGATGCGCCGACCAGTTCGCTGGGTTTGGTGTCGCCGCGTTTAGCGGAAAGGGCCGCGCCTGCGGCTTTTTGCTGGGCTTTTGATTTTGCTGGCATGGTGGATCCTCCGTTATCCTATTGCCTCTAAGTTAAATGCAATGCCTACCCTAAGAAGTCTAGCACTCGCTCGAGCGCCGACCAGCCGTTGAGGATCACCATGACGCCCGCTATCAATACCGCCAAAAAGGCGGGGATTACGTTCAAGATTCATGAGTACGTTCATGAGAGCGGCGCTCCCTCCTATGGCCTGGAGGCCGCCGAGAAGCTGGCGGTCGCGCCTGAGCGGGTGTTCAAGACGCTGGTGGTTGCGCTCGAGGGCAAGGCGCTGGCCGTGGCGATCGTGCCTGTGATCCATCAGTTGGGGTTGAAGCAGGTAGCCAAAGCGGCTGGGGCCAAGAAGGCAGCCATGGCCAGCGCCGATGTGGTTGAGCGCACGACCGGCTACGTGCTGGGCGGCGTGAGCCCGTTGGGGCAGAAAAAGCGCTTGCCGCTGTTCATCGATGAAAGCGCCGAAGCGCTGCCGACGATTTATGTCAGCGCTGGCCGCCGGGGGCTCGAGATCGAACTCGCGCCGGGTGATCTTGCGGCGTTGACCCAAGGGCGCTTCGTGGCACTTGCGGTATGACGCGCGGCGCCTTCTTCGGCCGTCACTTTCTGGTAAGGTGGCGGCTATTGTTTTCCCTTACTACTGCTACGAGACGCTGCCGTTGACCGCCACCGCCTTTGACTCGCTTCGCCTGCCAGTGGAGCTGCTCGATAACCTCCACACCCTGGGCTACCACCAGATGACGCCGGTGCAGGCCGAAAGCCTGCCGCCCATGCTCGAAGGGCGCGACGTGCTGGCCCTGGCCAAGACCGGCTCGGGCAAGACGGCGGCGTTTGGCCTGGCGCTGCTGGCCGGGCTCGATGCGAGCGCCTTTCGCGTCGAACGCCTGGTGCTGTGCCCTACGCGGGAGCTTGCCGAGCAGGTGGCCGATGAGCTGCGCCGCCTGGCGCGGGGGCTTGCCAACGTCAAAGTGCTCACCCTGTGCGGCGGCCAGCCCATGGGGCCGCAGCTGGCATCGCTTGCCCACGGCGCCAATATCGTGGTGGGAACGCCGGGGCGCATCGACGAGCACCTGCGTAAAGGCTCGCTTACTATCGATACGCTGCGCATGCTGGTGCTCGACGAAGCCGACCGCATGCTCGATATGGGCTTTCAAGCCGAGATCGACGCCATTGTCGCGGCCACGCCCGCCTCGCGCCAAACGCTGTTGTTCAGCGCTACCTTTGCCGGGCTTGACGAGGGAGACGATGCGCAACTTTCTCAGGGGCTCGATGTGGTGCGCAACCCGGTCGTCGTTCGCGTTGCCGAGCGCCACGCCGCCGATACCATCGACCAGCGCTTCTACGCCGTGGGCGATGACCGTGCGCGTTACGCAGCACTACGCCAACTGCTGCTTCATCACCGCCCGGAGCGTAGCCTGATTTTCTGTAACACCAAGCGCGAAACCCAGTCGCTGGCCGACGGGCTGGCCGCCAACGGCTTCGGTGCCCTGGCGATCCACGGTGATCTGGAGCAACCCGACCGCGAGCGGCGGCTGATACTCTTTTCCCAGCGCAGCGCCTCGATTCTGGTCGCAACCGACGTGGCCGCTCGCGGGCTCGATATCGCCGAGCTCGACTGCGTCTTCAACTATCGCCTAGCGAGTGACCCTGATGTGCACGTTCACCGCGTCGGGCGCACCGGCCGCGGCGGGGCCAGCGGCGTCGCCCATACGCTGGTGGGCGATGGCGAGCGCCACCGGCTGGAGCGCTTCGTCGCCGACGGCGAGCCGCTGCCCAGCATGAGCGCGCTGCCGAATGCCGGGGAGGCCACGCCCTTCGCTCCGCCCATGGCGACGCTGCAGATAGGCGGCGGCAAGAAGGACAAGCTGCGCCCGGGGGATATTCTGGGTGCGCTGACCAGCCCCGGGGGGCTTGCCGGCGATGAAGTAGGAGCGATCAAGATCCTGGCGCGTTCGAGCTACGTGGCCGTCAACCGCGAGGCGGTGCGCTGCGCCATCGGCAAGCTCGAACAGGACAAGCTCAAGGGGCGCCACTTCCGCGTGCGCCACGTACGTCACTGAGTCACGCTCATCACAGGAGCCAATCAAGCGGCATGAAGATACCCAAGCGACTGCAACCTCTGATCGACGACGGTTTGATCGACGAGGTGGTGATGCAACTGATGAGCGGCAAGGAGGCGCAGGTCTTCGTCGTACGCTGCGGTGAAGAGCTGCGCTGCGCCAAGGTGTTCAAGGAGGCCAAACAGCGCAGCTTCAAGCAGGCGGCGCAGTACCAGGAGGGGCGCAAGGAGCGCAACAGCCGCCGGGCCCGGGCGATGTCGAAGAAGACCAAGTACGGCCAGCGCGAGCAGGAGCAGGCGTGGTTGAGCGCCGAGGTGGACGCGCTCTACCGCTGCGACGGCGCTGGCGTGCGCGTGCCCAAGCCCTACGGCTTCGTCGATGGCGTGCTGCTGATGGAGATGATCTGCGACGAGGAGGGCGACGTTGCCCCACGCCTCGATGACGTCGAGCTAACCCCTGAGGTGGCGCTGCGCTACCACGCCAAGGTGATTCAGGACGTGGTGCGCATGCTCTGTGCTGGGCTCATCCATGGCGATCTTTCCGAGTTCAACGTGCTCGCCGCAAGCGACGGCCCGGTCATCATCGATCTGCCCCAGGCGGTGGATGCGGCGGGCAACAACAGCGCCCAGGCCATGCTCGCGCGCGACGTCAACAACATGCGCGCCTACTTCGGCCGCTTCGCGCCGGAGCTTCTTGTCACGCGCTACGCCGCCGAGATGTGGGCGCTCTACCAAGCCGGTCAGCTTCACCCGGATAGCCGCTTGAGCGGCGAGTGGGCCGAAGATACGCACCAGGCCGACGTCGATGACCTGATGGCTGTGATCGACGACGTCAAGGCGGAGGAGGCCGAGCGCCAGGCCCGGCTGCACGATGACGGCGAAGACGAGCGCTAGACCGAGACGCTAGCATTAGCCCTTAGCGCTCACTTATCCCATCTATTCAGGCCACGGCCTGCTTTCGCCAAGCCGGTTGGCTCGCTGTGGTATGCTAGCGGCCATCAACGGTGGGCAGGGAGCAGGTGTGAAAGGCGTCAACGTCAAACTATCGTTGTTCCAGGTCGGGCGTCTCAAACGCGTGGCCTTGACGCTTGGGCTGGGGGCGCTGGGGGGCGGGGTGTTTACGCTGCTCCACCTTCCCCTAGCGTGGATGCTGGGGCCGCTGGTGGCGAACTTGATCGCTTCCTCTCGTGGTGCACGCGTGGGCATCCCCGAGCCGCTACGCAACGTCTTTCTCGCCGTCATGGGCCTCGTGCTGGGTAGCCAGGTGACGCCGCAGTTGGCCGAGCGAGTGTTCGACTGGCCTGTCTCGGCGGCGCTGTTGCTGCTTGGCGTGGCGGCCTCCACCGCCGTGGCCTCGTACTGGTATCGGCGCTGCGGTTTCGATCCGGTTAGCGCTTGGTTCAGCGCAGCCCCCGGGGCGATGACCGCGATGATCCTGCTGGGCGAAAAGTGCGGGGGCGACCCCAGGCGCATCGCCGTTTCTCAGTCGCTGCGCGTGATTCTGGTCATTCTTCTGCTGCCGCCGCTGTTCTGGATTTATCGCGGCAGCGACGCCGATGCGGCGGGGGCGGTGCGCGAGGTCAGCCATCTGTGGATGCTGCTCACCGTAGTCTTCCTTCTGCCTTTGGGGCGCTGGCTGCGCTTACCCAGCGCGCCGCTGCTGGCGCCGCTGCTGTTCGCTGCGGTGCTCTCCGGATTCGATATCGCCAGCCTGCACCTGCCCGACTGGGGTATGAACGTGATGCTCTGGGTGCTGGGTAGCGCCATCGGCGCGCGCTTTCAGGGCATGACGCGGCGGCTGTTCGGGCGCTACCTCTGGCAGGCGGGCATCGCCACGCTGTTGGCTCTGGCAACACTTGCGCTCTTCGCCGAGCTGATTCATCAGGCGCTGGGGGTGGGGCGCGATGTGGCGCTTTTGGCGCTGGCGCCGGGCGGGGTGGGGGAAATGGCCATCGTCGCCATTGCCCTGGACATCGACCCCGTTTTCGTCGCCTTTCACCACCTGCTGCGCATGATCACCTTGATGATCGTGGCGCCTTTCTGGGCGCGCTGGCTGCTCAGGCGCTCATCCGTCTGACCTTATACCGACTACGCGTACCTCTCGTACACCCAAGGAGCTTTTATGCTGTCGCGCTGGCTTCGGCCGCTATTTCGCTACTTCGAATCGCGAGTCGATCCCTACCCTGAAGGCCAGGTGGCCACGCCCCCGCAGGGGCTCTTTGCCTTCATCTGGTACTTTTCGCGACCGCTGTGGCCGCTTTTACTGGTCATGTCGCTGTTTACGGCGCTGGTTTCCGCCGCCGAGGTGGTGTTTTTCAGCTACATGGGCGAGTTGGTCGACTGGCTGGCCGAGGTCGAGCGCGCCACCTTCTGGGCCGATCATGGCCTGATGCTGGTGGGCATTGGGCTGGCGGTCATCGTCGGCATGCCGCTACTGGTGCTGATGCACGCGCTGATCACCAATCAGAGCATCTTCGGTAACTATCCGATGATCGGCCGCTGGCTGTCGCACCGGCACATGCTCAGCCAGAGTCTCGCGTTCTATCAGGACGAGTTTGCCGGGCGGGTCTCGCAAAAGGTGATGCAGACGGCGCTGGCGATCCGCGAGACCGTTACCAAGGTAATGGATCTGATGGTCTACGCCCTGGTCTACTTCACCGGCGCGGCCTTTCTGCTGGCCCGCGCCGATGCGTGGCTGGTGGTGCCGCTGCTGCTGTGGCTTTTGGGCTATCTCGCCATCATGCGCTTTTTCGTACCGCGCCTGCGCGATGTGTCGATGCGCCAGGCCGACGCCCGCGCGCGCATGACCGGTCGTGTCGTGGATAGTTACAGCAACATCCAGACCATCAAGCTGTTTGCCGATACCCAGCGCGAGCAGGCCTACGCGCGCGATGCCATGGAAGGCTTCATGGTCACCGTGCACGATCAAATGCGCCTGGTAACGCGGCTCAACGTGGTGATGACGATCCTCAACACGCTCTTGCTGGTGGGTACGGCGGCCATGGCCATTGCCACCTGGTACGTCGAGGCGATCTCGCTCGGGGTGCTCGCCATCGCCATTGCCTTGGTGATGCGGGTGCGCTTCATGTCCGACTGGATCATGTGGGAAGTGGCGGGGCTGTTCGAGAACATCGGCACCGTGCAGGACGGCATGAACACCATCGCCCGCGAACCGGCGGTGCGCGACGTACCCGATGCGCCTGCGCTCAGCGTGCCTGCTGGTGCCATCCGCTTCGATGCGCTGCGCTTTGGCTATGCCCAGGCGCTGGGCGAGCAAAAGCGCGTTTTCGATGGTTTGACGCTGGATATCGCTCCCGGCGAGAAGGTGGGGCTGATCGGCCGCTCGGGCGCAGGCAAGTCGACCCTGGCCAATCTGCTGCTGCGCTTTTACGACCTCGGCGGTGGGCGCATTCTGATCGACGATCAGGATATCGCCACGGTGAGCCAAACCTCACTGCGCCAGCAGATCGGCATGGTCACCCAGGATACCTCGTTACTGCACCGCTCGCTGCGCGACAACATCCGCTACGGCAGCCCCCACGCCACGGACGAGCAGGTGATGCTGGCAGTCAAGCGCGCCCACGCTGACAGTTTCATCAATGAGCTGGTCGACCCTCAGGGGCGGCACGGGCTCGATGCCCACGTCGGTGAGCGCGGCGTCAAGCTCTCCGGCGGTCAGCGTCAGCGTATCGCCATCGCCCGGGTGCTTTTGAAAAACGCGCCGATCCTGGTGCTTGATGAGGCGACCTCGGCGCTGGACTCCGAAGTAGAGGCGGCGATTCAAGAGCAGCTCGAAAGCCTGATGCAGGGCAAGACGGTGATCGCCATCGCCCACCGGCTCTCGACCATTGCCATGCTCGACCGGCTGATCGTGGTCGACCAGGGGCGAATCGTCGAAAGCGGCACGCACCAGGAGCTGCTCGACCACGGCGGTATCTACGCCAATCTCTGGCGCCGCCAGTCCGGTGGATTCATTGGGCTCGATATGGTCGCCGACGTGGCAGGCGACGAGGGCTCTGCTATCGTGAGGGAGTGATTCACTCAAGGAGATGACCATGCAAGGTGTTCGCTTAGCCGCCCCCGGTGGGCTGGAAAAACTCAGCGCGACAGAGCTGCCCGAGGCCGCCCCCCCCGGCGCGGGTGAGATCAGCGTGCGCCTGCACGCAAGCTCGCTCAACTTCCACGACTACGCGGTGGTGGCGGGGATGATCCCGACCGAGGATGGGCGCATTCCCATGTCGGATGGCGCAGGCGTGGTCGAAGCCGTGGGGGAGGGGGTAGGCGAGTTCGCCGTGGGCGATGCGGTGGTCTCGACGTTCTTCCCTTACTGGCTCGAAGGCCCCGCCCGGGTGGGCGATTTTCGCACCACGCCGGGTGACGGCGTAGACGGCTACGCCCGCGAGCGAGTGACCCGACCGGCGCACTGGTTCACGCGCCAGCCCAAGGGCTACAGCCACGCCGAAGCGGCCACACTCACCACAGCTGGATTGACCGCCTGGCGTGCCCTGGTGGTCGATGGTGGCCTCAAGGCCGGTGACACCGTGCTGGTACTGGGTACCGGCGGGGTCTCGATCTTCGCGCTGCAGTTCGCCCGGATGATGGGGGCGCGCGTGATCGCCACGTCTTCTTCCAACGAAAAGCTCGAGCGTCTCAAGGAGCTTGGCGCCGAACACGTCATCAACTACCGGGAAACGCCGGAGTGGGGCAAGAAGGTCAAGGAGCTTACCGGCGGTGAGGGGGTGGATCACATCGTCGAAGTCGGCGGGCCAATGACGCTGCCGCAATCCATCGACGCGGTGAAGATTGGAGGGCACCTGGCGCTGATCGGCATTCTGACCGGCCGCGAAGGCGATATCCCGACCGCCAAGCTGATGGCTAAGCAGGCCACGCTCAAGGGATTGATCGTCGGCAGCCGACGCGACCAGGTCGAGATGATCCGCGCTATCGAGGCGTCGAATCTGCGCCCGATCATCGACCGCGAGTTCGGCCTAACCGAGATCGCCGATGCCTTCCGCCATCAGGCCTCTGGGCATCACTTTGGCAAGATATGTCTTACGTGGTAACGAGGTAGTGAGTTAAAGCGCTAGACATCGTAAAAAAGGCGCTGCCTGCTGGCAGCGCCTTTTCAATTGAAGCCAGTCCAATTGGGCTAGCTTCAAGGGGCTGGCTTCAATCAGGCAGGCGGCTATAGACCACGCCCTTCACTTCGACTTCGAGCACGTCGGTGAAATCGACCACCAGTCCGTCACCGTCGTGGGCCGGCCCGATGCCCTGAGCCTGCGTTTCGGGAATCACTGTGATGGCTTCATTGCCTACCTGTTGTAGGCGGGCGCTAAAGCGCTGGCCGTTACGTTCGAGCAGCACGCGCTCCCCGGCGATACATTTATTGAGCTTGTCGCGCAGCTCCTGTTCACTCACCTTCACCATGCTCATGAGCGTCTCCTGTCGGACTTTCCTGACTGACATCGCTTAGCGTTGAAACGAGGATAGCGCTTTCTTGCCTGACTCGCGGCAGCTTTCTATATCGACCCGCCGCAGTGTTACAAGTTCGTCCGCAGGCTCAAGGCGGCGGGTGAGCGCTTAGGCTTCTTCGGGCAGTTCGGCGTTGTGAAAAACGTTCTGCACGTCGTCGAGGTCGTTGAGCATGCCCACGAGCTTTTCGAAGGTCGCGACATCGTCGCCTTCCAGCGGCGTCAGCGTTTGCGGCAGAAACTGGATTTCGTCGGTTTCGAAATCGATGTCGCCCAGGGCGTCCATCAGCGCCTGCTTGGCCTTGGCGTACTCGGTGTGCGGGGCGAAGACGGTGATGCGGCCCGCTTCGTGCTCGATATCGGTAACGTCGACGTCGGCTTCCATCAGCGTTTCAAGCACCGCTTCTTCGTCGTCACCGGCGAAGGCGAAGATGGCGCAGTGATCGAACATGTGGCTGACGGTGCCGGGGGTGCCGATCTTGCTCTTGGTCTTGGTGAAACAGCCGCGCACGTCGCCGAAGGTGCGGTTGGGGTTGTCGGTCAGGCAGTCGACGATGACCATGGCGTTGCCTGGGCCGAAGCCTTCGTAGCGCGCCGTCGAGAAGTCTTCACCGCCTGCGCCGCTGGCTTTATCCAGTGCCTTGTCGATGACGTGCGAGGGCACCTGATCCTTCTTGGCGCGCTCGATCAGCCCGCGCAGCGTAAGGTTGCCGTTGGGGTCGGTGCCGCCCGATTTGGCGCAGACGTAGATTTCGCGCCCGTACTTGCTGTAGACCTTGGTCTTGGCGGCGGCCGTCTTGGCCATGGATTCCTTGCGGTTCTGAAAAGCCCTACCCATGTCGTCGTCCTGTAATCACCGAAAAAGCAAATTTTACCCAACAGCTTACCATGCCGACAGCGATATTTTAGCCCTGCTCGTCACCCTGTTCGCAGCCTTTCTCGCTACCCCAGCGGGGCCTGTGTAGAATCCGTCGCTTAGCTCAAGGAGTGTCGCTGTCATGCCGCTGTCGTTATGGTTCTCTCTCGCTGCCATTTGCACGCTGGGTGCCATGTCGCCCGGCCCGAGCTTGGCGCTGGTGTTGCGCCACACGCTAGGCGGTGGGCGCGTGCCAGGAGTGACGGCAGCGCTGTTTCACGCCCTAGGCGTAGGGTTTTATGCCCTGCT
This sequence comes from Halomonas dongshanensis, assembly GCF_024790395.1. GTDB lineage: Bacteria > Pseudomonadota > Gammaproteobacteria > Pseudomonadales > Halomonadaceae > Vreelandella > Vreelandella dongshanensis. Next base: position 148,593 of record NZ_JAJISC010000004.1, on the reverse strand, counting down.
CACGGTGTTGGGGCTCGGCGCGCTCATGGCGCGCTTTCCCGGCGTGTTCGAGCTTATCACCTGGCTCGGTGCGGGCTACCTTGCCTGGCTTGGGTTCAAGGCGCTACGCGCTGGGCGAAGCGTGCACTTCACGGCTAATACGGTGTCTGCGACGACGCGCCAGCAAGCCGCGCGCGAAGCGGTGCTGGTGGCGCTGGCCAACCCCAAGCTAATCCTCTTTTTCGTCGCGCTGCTGAGCCAGTTCGTCACCCCCGACATGAGCGCGGCGGGGCGCGCCATCATCGTGCTCACGGCCATGATCATCGACGGCGGCTGGTACGTCCTGGTGGCCTGGGCGCTATCGCACTCGACGGTGTTAATACGGCTGAGGCGCAACGCCCACTGGGTCAATCGCGTCTCTGGCGTGCTGCTGATCGCGCTGGCGCTACGTGTCGTGATCGGCCCTTTGGCGTAGTCGACGGAGCAGGAAGCGAAACGCTCGTCATCGCTCAAGCCCCTTTGGCTAGTGGATCGTCTAGACTCGTGGCAAGGTAGTGCCCTAGACCACTGTTTTAGCGAGTTCGACGATGTCACTCTACGATACCGATTGCCGTACCCACCTGGGGGAACCCTTCAACCTGCAGGCATTGAACGGGCAGGTGCTGCTGATCGTCAACGTCGCCAGCAAGTGCGGCTTCACGCCGCAGCTCGAAGAGCTCGAACGCCTCTATCAGCGCTACCGCGATCAGGGGCTTACGGTGCTCGGTTTTCCCTGCAACCAGTTCGGTAAGCAGTCGCCAGAGAGCGCGGCGGTGTTTTGCGAATTCGGCGAAAAACGCCACGGCGTCACCTTCCCGCTGATGGAGAAGGTCGATGTCAACGGCAAGCATGCCCATCCGCTGTTCGTGAGGCTCAAGCGCGAAGCGCCTGGCCTTCTGGGCACGCGCTTCATCAAGTGGAATTTCACCAAATTCATCGTCGGCCGTGACGGTCGCGTCGTGGCCCGCTTCGGCCCCCGCGAGCACGGTCGGCCCCTGCGCGAGGCGCTCGAACGCGCCCTGGAGAGCGTTTAACCCATGCCTTCTGCGCTGCACCCCTGGAATCTATCACCCACCGATGCCGTCGCCCTGCAGTACGAGTTGGCCAAGCAGATACGCCTTGAGTGCACGCCCGCCATGGCCAGGGCTGGTATAGGTAGGATTGCCGGGGTGGATATCGGCTTCGAGGATGGTGGCGAAACCACCCGCGCCGCCGTGGTCGTGCTGGCTTGGCAGCCGGGCACCACCGAGCATCTGCAGGTCATCGAGCAGGTGGTGCACCGCGAGCCTACGCGCATGCCCTATATTCCGGGGCTGCTCTCCTATCGCGAGGTGCCCGCAGCGCTAGGCGCCTTTGCCAAGCTTAGCCGCTATCCCGATCTGGTCATGGTGGATGGCCAGGGCATCGCCCATCCAAGGCGCATCGGCGTGGCCTCGCACCTGGGGCTGTGGCTTGAGCTACCCACCATCGGCATCGCTAAATCGCGGCTATGCGGGCGCTTCGAGCCGGTCGGCGAGGCGCGCCTCTCTACCAGTGAACTGACCCATCGCGGGGAGACGATTGGCGTGGTGCTGCGCTCGCGCGAGAAGGTCAAGCCGGTGTTCGTCTCCCCAGGGCACTTGATCGATCAGGCCAGCGCGCTCGACTGGGTGATCCGCTGCCTGCACAAAACCAAGCTCCCTGAGCCCACGCGCATGGCTGACCGCTTGGCCTCTCGGCGCGACCGACCCAAGACCGCTGGCTGAGTGTCACCAGTTGAAACTTGCTACAGCAGCGTAACGAAACGCGCCAATAGTCCGGTGGCTTCGGGGGTAGCGCGTACGCCGTCGATCAGCGCCTGTACGTCTTCGCCCTGTTCGGCCAGGGCGTCGCGCTGATGCGCTAGGTAGCAGCCCATCACGCCTGCCCCAAACTCCGGATGAAACTGCACGCTCCACTGGCGCGGCCCGTAGCGTAACGCCTGATGCGGGTCGTGGGCGTTGTAGGCCAGCACCTCGGCGCCGGTAGGCGCTTGGAGCACCGCCTGGGCATGGGTGAGGTTGGCGGCAAAGGTAGTGGGAAGGGCGCCAAAAAGGGCGTCTTCCTGGCCCTCGCGGGTCAAGTTCAGCTCGAAAGTGCCCGACTCGCGGCCTGCCGGGTGGTAGTCGCTCACACCGCCGAAAGCGGCGGCCATTAGCTGGTGGCCGTAGCACACGCCGAGCAGGGCGATGTCGCGCCGTTTGGCCTCGCGCAGCCACGGCTTGAGGGCTTCGCTCCAGGGTTCGGCGTCGCTGACCATGCTATGCGAGCCGGTGATGACGATGGCATCGATGCCATCGAGCGTGGGCGCTGCCTGGTGGCGTGCATCCCACACGCTGACGGTTGCCTTGGGCGCTGCCGCCTCGAGCGGGGCGCGAAAGAGGGCATCGAAATCGCCATATTGGCTGACGACGTCGGCAAAGGCGTCGCCGGTTTTAACGATCAGAACGAAAGGCATGGCATACTCGTGTGGCATTGAACTCGTATCGAGAGAGCGGGGAAAACCCCGAGCACATATAGCATTTAAGGAGATTTCATGCAGCAGATTACCCGCGGTGGCGAACCCATGGACGTGGCCGGTCAACTTCCCGCTGCTGGCGACAAGGCCCCGGCGCTGACCCTGACGAATCAGCTTCTCGAAGACGTGACGCTTGCCGACTACGCTGGCAAACGCAAAGTCCTCAACATCATCCCTAGCGTCGATACCCCGACCTGCGCCACTTCGACGCGGCGCTTCAACGAGATCGCCTCAACGCTGGCGGATACCGTGGTGCTGGTGGTCTCGGCCGACCTGCCGTTTGCCGCCAAGCGCTTCTGCGGCGCCGAGGGGCTGGATAACGTGGATACGCTATCTACCTTCCGCCACCCCGAATTTCTCGACGCCTGGGGCGTGGCGCTAACCAACAGCAACATGCAGGGGCTTTGCGCCCGCGCCGTCGTAGTGCTCGACGCCGACGACCGCGTGCTGCATAGCGAGCTGGTCGCCGAACTCAAAGACGAACCCAACTACGCCGCCGCGCTAAAAGCCCTGGGCGCCTAAGGCGTCTTCATACGTTTCTTCGATGCCGCGACCAGCGCGCGAAACAGGCGCTGCTGAGGACGATTGAAAATCAGCCATTCGGGGTGCCACTGCACCCCGATAACGAAATCGTGCTCCTTCGATTCGATTCCCTGCACCAGCCCGTCGCGGTCGCGCGCGACGATCTCGATGCCGCGTCCGGCGCGGTTCACCGCCTGATGGTGGAGGCTGTTGACCCGACACCAGGAACCCCCCAGCAGGCGATTGAGTTTGCTCGCCCCGACGATATCCACGGTCTTGCGCGGCAGCACCGTGCGCCGCCGCTTGAGGCCTTGGTGAGTGGTGTAGATATCGGGGTCGAGGGTGCCGCCAAGGTGGACGTTGATAAGCTGGGCGCCACGGCAGATACCGAGCACGGGCGTGCCGAGGGGCAAAAAGCGTCCGAGCAGGGCAAGTTCCAGCTCGTCGCGCTCGGGGTCCAGGCGCACATCGAGCTGCACTTCGCCGCCGTAGAGGTGTGCCTGAATATCGTCACCGCCGCCGATGATCAAACCATCGAGACGCTCGGGCAGCGCCCGCGAAGGGGAGAGGCGCAGCGGGCGACCGCCGTGCCGCCAGACTGCGAACCAGTCGAAGCACCAGGCGATCTGGCTTTTGTAATCCGACGTGGTGATGCCTATGAGGGGGCGTGACATGGGCAAGCCTGTGTTTTAAATCCGGTTTTGCATGAGTCAGTCGATGGCACGTCTTGGATCAAACGCGCGCGCGTCGGCTTAGCCGCGCCTTCAAACGCTGCCACCAGGGCTTGGTATGCTCGGCAACGAAATCGGCGCAGCGTGCTTTAAGAGCGTCGTCGTCAAAAGCGAGCTTTTCCACTTCTACCCAGCGGTTCCACTCCATTAGTGCGCCCCAATTGGGGTGCGAGAGCTGGGCGTTGGGCAGACGGTAATGAAAGGTAGGGCGCGGCTTGGTCAAGCCATCGTGCAGCAATGCATTGGGGTGCGAAGGGCTCAAATAGCGAAACAGTGGCAACAAATCGAGCTCGCGGTTGCGCGTGGGGTTGAAGCGCAGGTAGTCATCGATCAGTGTGTCGAGGTCTGGCGCGTAGCGGGCGTCGAGTACCTTGAGCGCGTACTCCTTGGCAAAGGGGTTGGCGTGGGGCAACACCTCGCGGGTGATGTCGACGTTGATCTCCTTGCGAAGCCAAGGGGCCAGCAGCAGATAGGCGCGTAGCATCGCCAAGAGGTAGGTAACGCTCTGATCGGCGATTTCGACGTTGAGGTGCAGGCCAAAACCGTAGAGCAGGCTGGCATCGGTGCCTTTGGCGCCGTGAGTGTGAAGGGCCTCGAATAGCGCGTCCAGACGTTCGAGCTCGTCCCAGGGTACCGGCGGGCAGATGATTTCGGTTGGCACGAGCCCGGTCACCATATCGCCGATCAGCTCACGGGTCTTGGCGTGAAGCTCCAGGCGGCGCTTGGGTGGCGTGCCACTTGCCTCGACGTTGTCGAGCAGGCCGGGGTCGGGGTGGGCGTACTGGGTATCGAGCTCGATGCCGAACGTGCCCCAGCGGGTGTCGGTCACCAGCAAGCGGTGCGGGCTGACGGTCGTGATCTCGCCATCGAACAGCCGGGCGACGAGTGCGGCGGTGTCACGCGCCGCGAGCCCGGCAAACTCGACCTCGACGCCGACGCAGCGAGGCTTACCATTCAGGTTGTTGCGTAGCGGGGGAGCTTGCAGCGTCATCTCAAATCCTTGTGAGGTGAACGTTTGGACTCACCCGCCTATCATAGACAGGCAACCATACTGAGGATAGACCCTGTAGCGCGGCCCGCGCTGCGCACATTCATCATTGGCAGGAGTAAGGCGTGCAACAGCAGTGGAGGGGCAGAACAGGCGAGCGTAGCGTCTGGAGCGCATGGAGGAGAGGTTCGGTCATACTCGTAGGGCTGGTCATAACGGCGTTGGCGAGCCTTGTGTTTTCGCTGACGGCGCAGGCGCAGTCGATCCCGCTGCCGAGCCTGACGGGCAGCGATAGTAGCGACGAGAGCGCCGAGGTCAGCGGTGACGACTTTCAGCGCTCGCTTGCCGACGTCATCGCCATGCTCGAAAACGAAGAGCGTCGCACCGAACTCGTCGACGCATTGAAAGAGCTGCAGGTGAGCGCCGATGCCACCCAGGACGAGACGATCGGCCGCCAGGGCCTGCTGGGTGCGCTGGCGGATACTTTCACCGATCTTGGCGAGCAGGCTCAGGGCGGTGGCTCACCGCTGGACGAGTGGTCTCGCCAGCTCCATCAGGCTGGCGACGAACTGCGTGCGCTGAGCGACGATGCCGCCCAAGGCGCGGTGCTGCATGCCATCGCCGATGCTGCCGTGCTCGGCGCTATCTGGATTGGGCTTTTGGTGATCATGGTCGCCGCCGGCCGTCTTCTTGCCAAGCGGCGTGGCTGGCCGCTGGACTTGCCCCGTGACCCCAAGGCGTGGCTGCTGGCCGCGCACTTTTTGCGCCGTATGCTGCCCTGGACGCTGGCCTTTGCGCTGACGCTGGGCATTGCTCAATTGCTTACCTCCAACCCCGGGCGGGCGCTGGTCTTGGTCATAGCCTACGTGTGCCTGTGCGGCCGGGCGCTGTCGGTGGTCTTCGAGACCGTCACCGCCTTCTTTAGCCGGGGGCACCGCTTCACCGCCGTGCAGCTGTTGCACCAGCAGGCGCTGCGTACGCTGTTCGTCATCGGCGCCTTGATCGCCTTGGGCGATGCGGTCAACTCCACCCGGCTGATCGAGCTCTTAGGCGTAGAGACGGCGGGGCTCGTGTCGGTGGTCGCCAACATGTTGGCGGCGCTGCTGTCGATTCGCTTCATCGTGCGCTTCAAGCGCCCGGTGCGTCATCTGATCACCAACCGGCCCTATCCTCAGCGGCGCGATGCCAACACCGCCACCGAAATGGCGCGCACCCTGGGGGGCATGTGGCACGTTCCGGCATTGTTGATCGTTGGCGGCTCGCTCCTGGCGATCTTCATTACCGTGGGCGACGTGGGCACTGCGCTTGCGCGCTCGATCGTCTCCGCCAGCCTGCTGATCTTGACCCTGGTGCTGACTGGGCTCCTGCGCCGTCAGGCCGAGCGGTTGACCAAGCGGCGCCACCGCCACCGCTTCAGCCAGTACCGTAAGCGTCTGGAGCGCTTTGGTTTCGTCCTTACCTATATGTTCACCTGGCTGTTGTTTGCCGAGCTCTCGATGCAGGTGTGGGGCGGGTCGCTGTTCGGCATCGGTCATGAAGGAGTTGCTAGCGCGCGCATCGGGCAGGCGCTGGTCAGCCTGGGCGGCACCGTGCTGTTTGCTTGGCTGGTGTGGATCTTTGCCGATACGGCGCTGCAGCGCGCGCTTACCTCATCGACGCGCTCACGCGGGCGGCGGGTCAACCAGGCGCGCGCCCAGACCATCACGCCGATGATTCGTAACGTCATCTTCGTCGCCATTTTGATCATTGCCGGTATCGCGGGGCTTGCCAACTTGGGCGTCAACGTCACGCCGCTGCTGGCCGGTGCCGGGGTGATCGGTCTGGCCATCGGTTTCGGTGCCCAGACGCTGGTGCAGGATTTGATCACCGGCATCTTCATCCTCATCGAGGACTCCTTGGCGGTGGACGACTTCGTGCAGATCAATAACCACATGGGCACGGTCGAGGGACTGACGCTGCGCACCGTGCGCCTGCGCGATCTCGATGGCGTGCTGCACATCATCACCTTCAGCCGCATCGATTCGATCCACAACATGTCGCGCCAGTTCGGTATCGCCCTGATGCGTATTCGTATCCCTTACAGCATGAAGATTGACGATGCCATCACGCTGATGCAGGAGACCGCCCAGGAGCTGCGCAAGGACCCGATGATGCGCCACTACATCTGGTCGCCGCTCGAGATGCAGGGCATTCAGTCCTTCGAGGATGGCTGCCCGATTTTGCGGATGCGCTTTCGCACAGCGCCAGAGATGCAGTGGGACGTCTCGCGGGCGTTCAACCTGCTGCTCAAACAGCGCATGGAAGCTCAAGAGATCGACCTTGGCGTGCCGCGTTTGAGCGTCAGTATGGAAGCAAGCTCCGAAACCCGGCGCGGCGAAAACAGCGGCAGCGACTTCGATCTGGCGCCCAATAACGCGGGTAGCGACGCCCAGAGCGCGCCCGGTGAGCACTCGCCCGAGCCGCCGCGCCCGGCACCAAGGCCTACACCCGCCGAGCGAATGATGGATAAACGCCATACCCAGGCGGCGTCAGGGCGCAGGCAGCCGCAAGCCCAGGGCGAGCCCCAGCACGAGGCCTACGCCAGCCGCCAAAACGGCGATGGCGATGAGTAGCCAAGGGCCGCGCAAGCGCTGCCAGCGGTTGTAGAGCGTCACCGCCTCGTCGAGCCGCGCGAAGAGCGCATCGTGGCGCGAGCGCACGCTATCGGGAGGCGGTGAAAAATCATTGGCCACGTCGCCCTGCCAATGGGCGCCGTGGACGAGCCCAAGGCGCGCGCGCAGTTGCCCGACATCGCTTACCGTGGCGTGCAGGACATCGAAGCGCTCGCGGTGCGCGGGAATGGAAAGCGTTGCCTCGGCGTCGCGGCGAAGCGCGCTATTGGGACAGCGCGCCAGTGCCTCGCGCAGGGCTGCGTCGTCGGCGTTGGGGCTGAGGGCAAGGCGGCGGTAGAGATCGCGCATGGCAGCTTCCTGAGAGTAGGGCGGTCAAAGTGTCTGCATAAGATAGTCGTAGGCGCTCTTGATGCGCTGAAAGCGCGCCGACGCAAGCGCTACCTGATGCTCGCTTGCCGCGTAAAAGCGGTCAGGATGGTTCGACTGCGCCAGGCGGCGGTAGGCCTGGCGCACCTCCTGCTTGCTCACGCCTGGCGTGAGCCCGAGCACGGCCAGCGCCCGAGTGGTACGGTCGGGCGCTGGCCGTGATTGCTCCTGGCGGCGGTGATCGCGGCTTTGATGAGAAGAGCGCCGACGCGCCTGCTCTTCGTCTCGCCGCTGCTGCTCTTCACGGCGGCGCTGCTCTTCGCGCTCTTGGGCCTTAGCCTGCTCCTGCTGGCGCTTCTCTCGGGCCTTCGCGGCGTCGCTCTCGGCTCGCTCGCGCTGGGCGCGCGCCTCTTCTTCGGCCTTGTGGGCATAGTACTTGGCATAGTACTTGGCAGGGTCTAGGCGGCGCCAGTAGCGCTCCTGGCTCGGGTCGTCCGGCGCCTTCAATGCCTGGCCGGTCAGCTGCAGAAAGAGGGCAGTAAAGGTCATCGGCGCTACGCTGAGAAGATCGGCGAGAAAGCGCAGGATATAGTGGTTGGCAAGCGATAGCTCACCGTCGTCGGTCGCCACGGCGATGGCCTGATGCAAAATCCCCAAGCAGCGCTTGGCAGAGCACTTGGCGCGAACGATTTCAGCGGCGAGCTGGATGGCGTCTAGATTTGCCTCGCGGGCGATCTGCATGACCGGGCTCAGCGTATGGCCGTGGCGAAAATCGGCGCTGACCTGCGCCAGGCGCCGACGCCTTTGGCCTTCGGAGACGTGCTGACGATGTGCCAGCACCCAGGCCAGCAACAGCAGCACAGCCGAGTCCACGGGGCTACGGCTTTGCAGCAGTATGCGTTCGAAGGCGGAAAATGGGGCAGCGGGCATTCCCTGGCTCCCAGCATGGAGAAGACGATGAGCGTAAACAGAGACGGGCAATGGTCGCCCGTGCCCCCAAGGATGGCAAGGAGGAAGACGAGGCCTTGATCAACGTCGAGCGCAAGAACAGTGTCCAACTGCGGTTGACCCGGCGGTTGAAGGAGGAGACGTCGCATACGATGGATGTCTATCTCTTCGTGCCCGGAGAGCTTGGGCTGAGTACCCATCTCATCTCGGAAGAGGCGTTTTTTCACAGTGCGCTGCACGTCACCCGCACCTACTACAGCGACCAGTACCATCTGCCGCTGGTGCATAGCCGTCTGGCCAGCCGTAACCGCCTGGGCAGCGACTCCTACCGCCTGAGCCTGAGCCTCTACGCCTACCAGTACGTGATCGGTTTGGAGCATACGACCCAAGCAATTCTTGCTGATGCGCGCTTGCTGCGCTCCGAGCGCAGCGAGGAGTTCAGCGATGAGGAGAACGAAAAAATCGCCGCGCTGCACACCCAGCTAGAGGAGATGAGCGAGCTCAGCGAAGGGATCCTCAAGCGCCTTAGGCGCAACGAGCCCAGCGACGAGTCGCTGTATAAATACTTCGCCAATATCGACAACTACCTCTCCTGGTTCACCGAGCAGCAGCTACTTGCGCTGGTGGCGCATCTGCCTCGTGGCGACACCTTCAACGCCGAGCGTAAGCGCTTCATCGAGGTCTGCGAGCGCGAAACCGAGTACCGCCGCGAGCGCCAGTACAACGCTGCCCGGGTCATGGCCGACCCCACACGCATGTCCAACAAGATGCGTCTTTTGCGGCGGCTGATCGAATACCCCATCACCTTGAAGCAGGAGTCGCTAGAGCTTGGCAACATGGAGCAAAAAGCGGTCAAGGCCCTGGCTACCGCCGTGGTGATGACCTTCGTTACCTTGGGCGTTTTGCGCTTGCGCCAGGTGGTGGGCGACGTCACCGCCATCTTCGTGCTGGCCATGGCGCTGCTCTACGCCATGCGCGAGGTGTTCAAGGATGATCTGCGCAACACCCTATGGCGCTGGCTGCGCAAAGGGCGGCCCAAATGGCGGCGCCAGTACGAAGACCCTACCCGCAAGGTGATGGTCGGCCGTCAGCTCGAATGGTTCGAGTACAAGCGCTACGCCGCGCTGCCCGCAGACATTCAAAAGCTTCGCCACCGCACCGTGGCCCAGCGCGAAGAGGTGGTGCTGCACTACCGTTCGAGTTCGCGAATGTCGCCCACGCGCTTTCTCAGCGGCTACGAACATACCCGTGAGACGCTAACGCTCGATCTCTCCCTGCTTACGCGGCTGATGAGCAAAGGCAAGCACCACATCTACCGCCTCAAGGAGGGCCAGGCCGTGCGCGAAGGCGTCGAGCGTCGCCACCTGTTCAACCTCGTGATTCGCGAAACTGGCAGCGAAGATACCCCGCATCTTGCGCGCTGGAAAGTGGTCGTCAGCCGCTCGGGCATCGTCGACGTCGAGAAGATTGAAACGAAGACGCCCTAACGCGGCGGAACAAAAACGCCCGCGGGGAAATCCCTGCGGGCGAGTTCGATGCTACCAGATGCTTTACGCTATTTAGCTTGAGAGCGCGGCGAGGGCGGTTTCCAGCTTCTCGACGCTGCGCTGGGTGTGGTGCAGTTTGTCGAGGCCGAACAGGCCAATGCGGAAGGTTTGGAAATCGTCACCTTCGTCGCACATTAGTGGCACGCCGCCTGCGACCTGAACGCCCGCCTGGGCGAGCTTGCCGACCATGGCCGCATCGGCGGTGTAGCTGACCACCACGCCCGGCGCCTCGAAGCCTTCGGCGGCAACGCTCTTGAAGCCGTGGCGCGCGAGCATGGCGCGCACTGCGGTGCCGAGCTCGATCTGCTCCTGTTTGACCTTGGCAAAGCCGTAGTCGCGCGTCTCCTGCATGATGTTGCGCAGGTGACGCAGGGCGTCGGTGGGCATGGTGGCGTGGTAGGCGTGGCCGCCGTTTTCATAAGCCTGCATGATGCCGTGCCACTTGGCCAAATCGCAGGCGAAGCTGTTGCTCTGCGTCGCGTTCAGGCGCTCGACGGCGCGCTCGGAGAGCATCACCATGGCGCAGCAGGGCTGGCCACTCCAACCTTTTTGCGGTGCGCTCACCACCACATCGACGTTGAGGTCCTGCATGTCGACCCAGAGCGTGCCTGCGGCGATGGCATCGAGAACGAAAAGCCCGCCCACCTCGCGGGTGGCGCTGGCCACTTCGCGGATGTAGTCATCGGGTAGCAGCACGCCCGCCGAGGTTTCCACCTGTGGGGCGAACACCACGGCGGGCTTTTCGGCGCGAATGCGGGCGGCCACTTCGCTGGCAGGTACCGGCGCGAAGGGCGCGGTGGCGTCAGCGGGCTCTTCACGACGCGCCTTGAGCGCGGTGTGGTCCGGCGTCAGGCGGCCCATCTCGATGATCTGGGTCCAGCGGTAGCTGAACCAGCCGTTACGAATCACCATCACCTTCTGATCGAGAGCGAACTGACGCGCCACCGATTCCATGCCGAAGGTGCCGCTGCCGGGCACGATCGCCGTGGCGTGGGCGTTGTACACCTCTTTCAGCGTGGTGGAGATGTCGCGCATCACCTGCTGGAAGCGCTGGGACATGTGATTCAGCGAACGGTCGGTATAGACCACCGAGTATTCGAGCAGACCGTTAGGGTCGACGTCGGGCAGTAGCGCCGCCATGGCGTTCTCCTTGTGTTCTTTGAAGCCGAAGCGGCTAGAGGACGATTAGCGCTTGGGCAGATTCTCCGGCCCGAAGGCATCAGGCAGAAGGGAGGCCATAGTGTACTCCTTGAGCACCTCGCCTTGGTGCGAGAGAACGAAAATTCGTGTCTCGGGCGTGGCGAACTCGCGAATGCGCTGGCGGCAGTCGCCGCAGGGCGTGCACAGGTGCTCGCCGGGTCCCATGACGTAGACCTTGCTCAACTCGCGTTGGCCAGCGGTCACCATGGCGGCAATTGCCGAGGCTTCGGCGCAGAGCCCTTTGTAGTGGGCCACCTCGACGTTGCAGCCAACGAACTGGCTGCCGTCCGGGGTCTCCATGATGGAGGCGACCGGATGATCGGAGTAGGGCACGTAGGCCTTGCCCAAGGTGGTCAACAGGGTGTCGACCAGTACCTGATCCGCTTGGCTCATGGCGTTGTCCTCTTAGTTAGCTCGCGCTCAAGCGTTGGCCGCATCGTCGCGCAGCACGGTGTCTAGCGCGATGGTCATCATGTCGTTGAAGGTGGTTTGGCGGTCGGCGCTTGAGAGCGAGTCGCCTTTGAGGATGTGGTCAGACACGGTGCAGATGGTCAGCGCACGCGCGCCGAACTCGGCAGCCACACCGTACAAACCGGCGGCTTCCATCTCGACGCCGACGATACCGTAGCGCTTCATCAGCTCGGTCATCTCGGTTTGCGGGTTGTAAAACAGATCCGCTGAGAAGATGTTGCCTACTTTGACCGGCACCTTCTGCGCCTTGGCCGCTGCCACGGCGTGGAAGGCGAGGTCGAAGTCGGCGATGGCGGCAAAGTCGTGGTCGTTGAAGCGCATGCGGTTGACCTTCGAGTCGGTGCTGGCGCCCATACCGATGACCACATCACGCACGTTGACGTCATCGCGCACCGCCCCGCAGGAGCCCACGCGGATCAGCGTCTTGACGTCGTAGTCGGTGATCAACTCCTTGGCGTAGATGGAGACCGACGGAATGCCCATGCCATGGCCCATCACCGATATTTCGCGGCCCTTGTAGTGGCCGGTGTAGCCGAACATATTGCGCACGTCGTTGACCTGACGCACGTCCTCAAGATAGGTGTCGGCGATGTACTTGGCGCGCAGCGGGTCGCCCGGCATCAGAACGGTATCGGCGAAATCGCCCTTGGCGGCGTTGATATGCGGTGTGGCCATCTCTGGCTCTCCTCGTATTTGGGCCGCCCTAATGGGGCGGCGGGTGGAGCGGCGATAGTCAGGTTAGCGGTTAGGCAGCGCTGGGCAAGAAGCTTTTGCCGTCGTCCATGGCGTTCAGGTCAAAGTAGCTCGCCAGCGTCTGGCCGATATCGGCGAAGGTCTCGCGATGGCCAAGCGGGCCAGGAGCGAAACCGGCGCCGCGCACCATGATGGGCACGTACTCGCGGGTGTGTTCGGTGCCGTGCCAGCTGGGGTCGCAGCCGTGATCTGCGGTGAGCAGCAGCAAGTCGTCATCGTCAAGCGCGGTGAGAAGCTCGGGCAGACGCGCATCGAAGTGTTCGAGCGCGGCGGCGTAACCGGCGACGTCGCGGCGGTGACCGTAGACCGAATCGAAGTCGACGAAGTTGGTCATGATCAGCGTCGGGCGTTCGCTGTTGTCGCTGGCGGTGCGCGCGACTTCCGCCAAGGTGGCGTCCATCAGCGCATCGTGGCCGCTTGCCTTGACCTTGTGGGTGATACCGCAGTGGGCATAGATGTCGGCGATCTTACCGATCGAGACCACCTCGCCACCGGCGTCGTGCAGCTTTTGCAGCACCGTCGGGGTCGGCGGTTCGATGCTGTAGTCGCGGCGGTTGCCGGTACGCGCGAAGCTCGTGGCATCGTCACCGACGAAGGGGCGGGCGATGACGCGGCCGATGTTATAGGGCTCGAGCAGCTCGCGCACCGTTTCGCACAGCGCGTAAAGGCGCTCGAGACCGAAGTGCTCTTCATGAGCGGCGATCTGAAACACCGAATCCGCCGAGGTGTAGACGATCGGTTTACCGCTTTTGACGTGCTCATCCCCCAGACGGGCGATGATCTCGGTGCCGGAGGCGTGGCAGTTGCCCAGCACGCCCGGCAGCGCGGCCTTCTCGACGATGGCGTCAAGCAGCTCAGGCGGAAAGCTTGCCGTTTTATCGCTGAAATAGCCCCAGTCGAAGCGTACCGGAACACCGGCGATCTCCCAGTGGCCCGAGGGGGTATCCTTGCCGCTGGAGACTTCCTGGGCGTGAGCGTAGGCGCCGGTAAGCGTGGCAGGCAGGTCCACGCCCTCGGCGACGCTGCCGGTGGCATCGCGATGGGCGTGGAACAGGCCCAGGCTCGCCATGTTGGGAAGCCTGAGGGGGCCTTGGCGGTTGGCGTTATCGGCGTCGCCGCGCGCGCAGGCGGCGGCGATGTGGCCGAGCGTATCGGCGCCGCTATCGCCAAAGGCCTCGGCGTCGGCGGCAGCGCCGATACCAAAGGAGTCGAGTACCAGCACGATGGCTCGTTTCATAGCGTTATCCTCCCGGTGGGCGCTGCTCAGAGCGCCTCGCCACGATAGGTGTGTTGCAGCAGGACATCGAGGGTGGCCTCGCCGTCACCAATGGTCATGGCGCTGCGCAGCTGCTCGGCGGCACGCTCGGCCTCGGCCTCGGTGCGGGCGTGGACGAAGGCCAGCGGCTGTTCGCCATCGACTTTGGTGCCGAGTTCGACGATGTCGCTAAAGCCGACGCTATGGTCGATGTTGGCGTCATTGCGCAGACGGCCGCCGCCAAGCTCGACGACGCTCATACCCACGGCGCGGGTATCGATACGCTGCACGGTGCCGCTCGCTGTTGGATACACCGGCTTGATTACGGCGGCTTTAGCGAGGTAGTCGTTCGAGCGCTCCATGAAGTCGCTCGGGCCGCCCAGCTCGCGCACCATGCGGGCGAAGATTTCGGCAGCCGCGCCCGAAGTGAGCGCCTTGTCGAGACGGCTCAGGGACTCGTCGCGGTTGGCAACGAGCTTGCCTGCAATGAGCATTTCGACGGCGAGTTCGCGAGTGACCTGCATCACGCGGCTGTCGGCGCGCTCGCCGCGCAGAAGCGCTAGCGTTTCGACGATCTCCACGGCGTTACCGGCGCAGTTGGCCAGCGGCTGGCTCATGTCGGTCAGAAGCGCGGTGGTCGGCGTGCCCGCTTGGGTCGCGACCGAAGCGATGCTCTTGGCAAGCTCGTGAGATTTTTCTTCGCTGGGCATGAAGGCGCCACTGCCGACCTTGACGTCCATCACCAGCGCATCCAGGCCCGAAGCGAGCTTCTTGCCCAGGATCGAGGCGGTGATCAGCGGGATCGATTCGACCGTCGCGGTCACGTCGCGCACGCCGTAGATACGCTTGTCTGCCGGGGCGAGGTTACCGGTCTGGCCGATGATCGCTACCCCGGTGGATTTGACCACCTGGCCAAAGCGCTCGGGCGCAGGGTAGGGGTCGTAGCCGGGAATCGATTCGAGCTTATCCAGAGTGCCGCCGGTGTGGCCAAGGCCGCGCCCGGAGATCATCGGCACGAAGGCGCCGCAGGCGGCAACCCAGGGGCCGAGCACGAGCGACACGAGATCGCCCACGCCGCCGGTGGAGTGCTTGTCGACGATGGGGCCGGGCAGATTCAGCGCGTCCCACTGCATGACGTGACCGGAATCTCTTGTTGCGGTGGTCAGCGCCACGACTTCCTCGCGGCTCATGCCGTTGAGGAATACGGCCATGGTGAAGGCGCCGATTTGGGCATCGCTGATGCGATCATCGGCGATACCCTGAATGAACGCCTTGATTTCACTGGCGGGGAGCGGCTGGCCTTCGCGCTTGAGGCGGATCAGTTCCTGGGGAAGCATCTCAATAATCTCCTTGGCTGACGCCGCCGTCGGCGCCAAGTGTTTCGAGCAGGTTGCCGAGCAGGCTAGAAGCGCCAAAGCGGAAGCGCTCGGCGGTGGCCCAGCCAGGGCCCATGACGTCGTCGGCAAGCGTCAAGTAAGCATCGGCTTCGGCGGCGTTGCGTACGCCTCCGGCGGCCTTGAAGCCTACCGGCTTACCGCTGGCCTTGATGGCGTTGAGCATGATCTCGGCGGCGTCGAGGGTTGCGTTGACCGCCACTTTTCCGGTCGAGGTCTTGATGAAGTCGGCGCCGCCCTCGATGGCAAGCTCGCTGGCACGTTGGATGAGCGCAGGCGTTGCGAGTTCACCGGACTCGATGATCACCTTGAGCAGGGCCTGACCGCCGCAGGCGGCCTTACACAGCTCGACGAGTTCGAGGCCGAGCGCTTCATCGCCCGCCATTAGCGCGCGGTAGGGGAAGACCACATCGACTTCATCGGCGCCAGAGGCCACCGCTTCGCGGGTTTCGCGCGCGGCGGCCATGGGGTCGTCGCCGCCTCCCGGGAAGTTGGTCACGGTGGCGATCTTGACCGTGCCGTTGAGGTTGTGCGCGGTCAAGGCGCGGCGCGCGGTGACCACGAACTGCGGGTAGACGCATACCGCTGCGGGGGTGCCAAAGGGTGTTTTGGCGCGCTGGCAGAGCGCTTCGATGGCGGCATCGGTATCGTCATCGTTCAGGCTGGTGAGATCCATCAGCGTCAGCGCGCGCTGTGCGGCTTGGGTGAGAGTCGTCTGGCGGGATGTGCTCATTGGCGTCTCGTCCTGGTTCTCTGGTAACGGTTCTGATTGCTTTCAATCTTGCTAATGCGAGCGGGTATCGCTCAGGCGATACCCGCTGGGTCGTTCTATTCGTCGATTATCGCTCAGCCTGCGGCGGCGCCCAGGGCAATGAAGAAGCCCGCGATAGAGGCCGACATCAAATTGGAGAGCGTACCCGCCAACACGGCCTTGAGGCCGAAACGGGCGATCTCGGCGCGGCGGGTAGGAGCGATGCTGCCAAGGCCACCAAGCAGAATGGCGATGGAGGAGAGGTTGGCGAAACCACACAGGGCGAAGGAGAGAATCGCCATGGTGTGCGGCGTCATCAACTGACCGGTCGCGGCCACCACCTGCTCGCCATCGATGTAGGGGGCGAGGTTGATGAAGGCAACGAACTCGTTGACCACGATTTTCTGGCCGATGAACGAGCCCGCAAGGGTTGCTTCCGACCAGGGCACGCCGAGCAAAAACGCCAGCGGTGCGAAGAGCCAGCCAAGGATCATTTCCAGGCTCAGCGACTCATAGCCCAGCCAGCCGCCAACGCCGCCCAAGATGCCGTTGATCAACGCGATCAAAGCAATGAAGGCCAACAGCATGGCGCCGACGTTGGCAGCGAGCATCAGGCCGGAGGTTGCGCCTGAGGCCGCGGCATCGAGCACGTTGGTCGGCTTGTCGTCCTGCTCTTTGAGCTCCTCGTCGACCTTGCTGATGCTATCTTCGGGGTCTTGGGTTTCGGGCATGATCAGCTTGGCGAACAAGAGCCCGCCAGGAGCTGCCATGAAGGACGCCGCCACCAAATACTCCATGGGAATGCCGAGAGCGGCGTAGCCAGCCAGCACCGAGCCTGCCACTGAGGCAAGTCCGCCGCACATGACGGCGAAGAGCTGCGAAGGGGTCATGCGTGCGATGAAGGGGCGCACCACCAAGGGCGCTTCGGTCTGGCCGACGAAGATGTTGGCCGTGGCCGAAAGCGACTCGGTACGCGACGTGCCCAGCGCTTTTTGCAGCGCGCCGCCGAGAATACGGATCACCCACTGCATGATGCCGAGGTAGTAGAGTACGGCGATCAATGACGAGAAGAAGATGATCACCGGCAACACCTTGATGGCGAAGACAAAGCCGATGTTATCGGCGTCGGCCAAGCCGCCAAAGAGGAAGTCGATACCGTCGTTGGCATAGACCAGAATCTGGCTTACGCCGCCGGAGATGGCCTGGAGAATGGCCTGACCCACGGGCACGTAGAGAACGAAGGCACCAATACCCGCCTGAATGGCGAAGGCACCCAGCACGGTGCGAAGGCGAATGGCCTTACGGTCGTAGGAGAAGAGGAGGGCGATGGCGACCAGAGTGACCATGCCGACCAGGCTCATAAGGAGTGTCATATGGGGATCCTTTGAGTCGTCTGCAAACGTGCGGTTACAGGAAGTTGAGCTTGACCGAGTAGATCACGGCGTTCTGGTAGACGTTGGGCGCCCCCAGCTTGTTGTTCGAGTAGCGGTACTGAACCCCGGTGGTGATCAAATCGACCGGGTGCCACCAAAGCCCGAGTGCGCCGTTGGTACCCAGGCTGCCTGCGCTTTCGCCAACGTAGTTCTGTGCTAGGTAGTCGTCGTCGCGACTGAAGGTTTGCTCGTGCCAGTTGGTGACGCTGAAGTTTTGGTCGAAGGCGGTGAAGTCGTAACCTGCTACCCAGCCCGCCATGTAGCCGTTCATGCCAGTATAGCCGTCGCTCTGTACCCGTGCTGCGCCGAGGAAGGGCTTGAACCATAGACCGTTGGCGAAGGTTGTGCGATAACCAAGGCCCAGTACCTGGTCCTGTTCGCGGCTATCGAAGCCGTAATCGCGAAAATCGTAAAGGTGGGCGTAGACCGAGAAGGGGGTATCGCCGAGGTAGATGTGCGAGGTCACTTTACCGGCGGTACGGAAATTGTCCTGGCCGCCGCTGCCTTCATCGAACTGATCGTGCGTAGGGTTCTCGAAGTCGAAGAAGCCGTAGAACTCGCCCCAACTGAACCCGGCGCCGCCTTCGATCTCGACGTAGGTAAAATCGCTCTTCGCTGCATTGTTAGCGGTGCGGGCTTCGGTGCCGCTGGACCAGTCGAGGTAGTTGACCGAGACATTACCAAAAGACCAAAGCGGTCCGTCGGCGTGGGCAGCATCGGCCAGCAGCAAACAGGCGCCCAGTGCGGCAAGCGCCGGGGTATAGGAAAGCGTACGAGTGTTCATAGAGCCTCGGTGGGGGGTAAGAGTGCGCGGAGGTATCGTCATGCGGGCTGGCCGTGCGATGTTAGAATTATAACATCGAGTGTTATTTTTTTAACGCCGATTTGCAAGCGTTGGCGCAAGAGTTCAATCAAGCGTTTGAGCTGGGCTGCTGATCAGGCATGCCGACATGTCTCGTCGTTTGGCGATTAATCGTTAGCTAACAAGGAGAAAGCCAACATGCAGGGCCGAAGTTCGCTGCGCTTGGCAACGATCGAAGATGCGCTGATAAGGCAGGGAACGCTGCGCCTACGTGACGCCGCCGCTCTATGCGGCGTATCTGAGATGACCATTCGCCGCGATGTGACGACGCACGCTGGCCCCATCCGACTGCTCGGAGGCTGCCTGATTTTGAACCAACCCGCCATGCCCTCGCCTTATGACCTGAACGAGCAGCAGAGTACCCATCACCAAGCCAAGCGCAAGCTTTGCGCACGCGTGGCAAGCGTCATCGAGGAGGGCGATACCCTATTCATCGACTGCGGCACGACACTCATGCCGCTAATAAGCGAGCTGGATGTCTTTGCCGAGCTGACGGTAGTGACCTATGCGCTCAACGTCGCCAATGCGATTGCACGCCTGCCAAGGGTTCGGCTGGTGCTTCTGGGCGGACTTTACTACGCCTCGTCGCAGTCTTTTGGCAGCGACACCATGAGCGATGCGATCCAGCGACTGGGTATCAACAAAGCGCTGATCTCGGCGGCGGGCGTCGATATGCAGCGCGGCGTCAGTTGCTTTCATTTCCACGAAGTAGGCCCCAAGCAGGCGGCCATGAAGGCAGCGCAAAGGCGGTTGCTCGTCGTCGATGCCAGTAAGTTCAACGTCGTGCGGCCAGCGTACTTCGCCACCCTGGATGATTTCGACGTCGTGGTTACCGACGAGCCGCGCCTTGGTGATTGGTTGCCCTGCGGCCAGGGACCGGCTCCTGAGCTTGTCTTGCTCTAGATCATGTTGATGTAAATCGTTGGCAAAGCGTTGGATTGGTGTAAGCGCTAGTATACGGGGCGTAAATGCGAAAGTTCATGCGGGTGCGCACGGGTGTGGCAAATCGTCGCATTTGATTCGTGCGTGGGTTAAGAGCAAAATACCGCCGTTGCTAGGCCACCCTGCCACTTTGGGGTAGCGCAACACGCTACTCGACCCTTCCGGTAGCGCATATTTTTCCCCGAGCAAGGGCCCTGGTTCGTCCCCTATGGGAGGCCTTGGCCGCGCAGACTGCTTAGGGAAAGGTATGGGGTGATAGTTAGCCTGCCAGGCATATCGTACGGCTTGCTGTCGGCGGCTAGGTTTTAACGCAACTCTGATGAGACCGCACTATGCAACACTCCTCCAAATGGCGTAGGCGAGGCACGTTAGTGCTCCTTGCGCTGCTGTGCTTGCTGCTTGCAGGCTGTAGCTCGGCCCTCATGGACCCGAAGGGTGACATCGGAGAAGCCCAGCGCTCGCTGATTCTCAGCGCCTTTGGCTTGATGCTCATCGTGGTCATCCCTGTCATCGTGCTCACCATCGTATTCGGCTGGTACTACCGCCGTAACAACACGGTGGCGCAGTATCTGCCGGACTGGGCACACTCCAACGTGATCGAAGCCGTTGTCTGGCTGGTTCCCGTGGTCATCATCGCTATTCTGGCGACGATTACCTGGAAATCATCGCACAGCCTCGATCCCCATCGTCCGCTGGAAAGCGATACGCCGACGCTCGAAATTCAGGCTATCGCCCTGGATTGGAAGTGGTTGTTCGTCTATCCGGAGCAGGGCATCGCGACGGTCAACGAAGTGGCTTTCCCGGTCGATACACCCGTTCGCTTCCGAGTGAGCTCGGGGTCGGTGATGAACGCTTTCTTCATTCCTCAGTTGGGTAGCCAGATCTACGCCATGGCGGGTATGGATAATGACGTTTACCTGCGCGCGAACGAGATTGGTACTTACGGCGGTCGCTCCACCAACTACAGTGGTGCAGGTTTTGCCGGCATGGTGTTCGACGCCCACGTGACCTCCGACGAAGACTTCGACGCTTGGGTCGAGGAAGTGCGCCAGTCGCCCCAGACGTTGACCTATCCGGAAGGGTACGATCAATTGGCCGAGCGCTCCTCCTTCGATCCGGTACAGCACTTCGCCAGCGTCACGCCCGAGCTGTACGAACGCCTAGTAGCAAGCTTCCACACTGGAACGGCTCCCGAAGGCGACGCCCAGGATGCGCCCCGCGCACCTGCAGTGGATAGCAATGAAGCCTATCAAACGACCGAAAACCAAGCGAATGGCGAAGGCGAAAGCGTTCCCATGAGCAACCAGGCGGGAGGGTAAAACCGTGCTCGGTAAATTATCTTGGGAGGCCATTCCACTTCACGACCCCATTATCGTCGTCGTGGGTATCGGAATGGTACTGGGTGCCTTGGCCCTGTTGGCCGCCCTGACCTATTTCCGTAAGTGGGGATGGCTGTGGAACGAGTGGTTCACCTCCGTGGACCACAAGAAACTCGGTATCATGTACTTCATCGTGGCGCTGGTAATGCTGCTGCGCGGCTTTGCCGATGCCATCATGATGCGAACCCAGCAGATGTTCGCCGCTGGCGGTTCTGCGGGCTTCCTGCCGCCGGATCACTACGATCAGATCTTCACCGCTCACGGTGTGATCATGATCTTCTTCGTCGCCATGCCCATGGTCATCGGTCTGATGAACTTGGTGGTGCCGCTGCAGATCGGCGCGCGCGACGTTGCCTTCCCGTTCCTCAACAACCTGAGCTTCTGGTTGTTCGCGGTGTCGGCGATTCTGATCAATATCTCACTGGTCGTGGGCGAGTTCGCCACTACCGGTTGGCTGGCCTACGCGCCGCTATCGGGGATAGAGTACAGTCCCGGGGTGGGGGTCGATTATTGGATATGGGCGTTGCAGATATCCGGGGTGGGTACGACGCTCACGGGTATCAACTTCTTCGTCACCATCCTGAAGATGCGCACCAAGGGCATGACTCTGTTCCGCATGCCGATCTTCACCTGGACGGCGCTTTGCTCCAACGTGCTGATCATTGCTTCGTTCCCGATCCTGACCGCCACCGTTGCGATGCTGACGCTGGATCGTTACCTGGGCATGAACTTCTTCACGAACGACATGGGCGGCAACGTCATGATGTACGTGAACCTCATCTGGGCATGGGGTCACCCTGAAGTTTACATCCTGATTCTGCCTGCTTTCGGTGTGTTCTCCGAAGTCATCGCAACCTTTGCGCGCAAGCGTCTGTTCGGTTACCACACCATGGTATGGGCAACGGTCGCGATTACGCTTTTGTCGTTCATCGTATGGCTGCACCACTTCTTCACCATGGGCGCCGGTGCCAACGTCAACGCCTTCTTCGGCATCATGACGATGATCATCGCCATCCCGACCGGGGTGAAGGTATTCAACTGGATCTTCACCATCTTCCGCGGTCGTCTGGAAATGACGTCTCCGGTGCTTTGGACGCTGGGCTTCATCATCACCTTCACTCTGGGTGGTATGACCGGCGTGATGCTGGCGCTGCCGGCGGCCAACTTCGTGCTGCACAATAGCCTGTTCGTCATCGCGCACTTCCACAACGTCATTATCGGCGGCGTGGTATTCGGTATGTTCGCGGGCCTGACCTACTGGTTCCCCAAAGCGTTCGGTTTCACCCTCTGCGAGAAGTGGGGCAAGCGCGCCTTCTGGCTCTGGTTGGTCGGTTTCTACACTGCCTTCATGCCGCTCTACGTACTCAGCTTCTACGGTGCTGCGCGCCGTATGCAGTCGTACCCGAACGCCGAATGGCAGCCCTGGATGATCGTTGCCTGGGTGGGTGCGGTTCTGATCGCCTGTGGTATTGCCTGCACACTGATCCAGTTCTACGTCAGTATTCGCGATCGCAAGCAGCGTCAGGACGTTACCGGCGATCCGTGGGATGCCCGTACACTGGAGTGGTCGACCTCTTCTCCGGCGCCGTTCTACAACTTTGCGCACCTGCCCGTCGTTGGCGACATCGACAGCTTCTGGACGCAAAAGCAGCGTAGCCTCGAGCAGAAAGAAGAAGTGCGTTACAGCGATATCCACATGCCCAAGAACACGGCAGCAGGCCCGATCATAAGCGTCTTCGCAATGATCTTTGGCTTTGCTATGGTCTGGCATATCTGGTGGCTCGCCGGTCTCGGCGCCATCGGTGTATTCGTGGCCTTCATGGGACGCGTCTTCAACGATGACATCGATTACTACGTCCCCGCTGCCGAAGTCGAGCGCATCGAGCGGGCTCACCAACAGCGTGTGGAGGCACAAGCGTAATGGCCACGGATTCACTGCACCATGACGCGCATGCCGATGAGCATGAGCATCATCACGATGCTGCCGGTACCAAGGTATTTGGTTTCTGGGTCTACCTAATGAGCGATCTGGTGATCTTCGGGTCACTGTTCGCAACCTACGCCGTGCTCCTTCGGGGCACGGCCGGTGGCCCCACCGGCGCCGATATCTTCGAACTGCCGCTGATCCTCTTTGGCACCTTTGCCCTGTTGATCAGTAGCTTCACCTTCGGCATGGGCGTGCTGGCGATGAACGCCAACCGTGTCGGCCAGTTGAAGATGTGGCTCGGTGTCACCTTCGTACTTGGCCTTATGTTCTTGGGGATGGAGGTCTACGAATTCCATCACCTGATCCATGAAGGCTATGGTCCTGATCGCAGTGGTTTCCTCTCTGCGTTCTTCACCCTGGTGGGCACCCACGGTCTGCACGTTACCTTCGGGATGATCTGGATTCTGGTCATGCTGATCCAGCTCTCCACCAAGGGCATCAACGAGCAGACGCGTCCGCGTATCCTGTGCTTGAGCCTGTTCTGGCACTTCCTGGATATCGTCTGGATCTGCGTGTTCTCCTTCGTTTACCTGATGGGAGTGCTGTGAGATGAGTTCTGCTTCTATTGAACCGGCAAACGCCCACGGTTCCACCAAGTCCTACGTTATTGGTCTGATCCTGTCGCTGGTGCTCACCGTGATTCCCTTCGCGGCAGTCATGATGGGTGCTTTCAGCACACCGGTAACGATTTGGGTGATCGTCATCACCGCCGTACTCCAGGTGCTGGTACAGCTGGTTCTGTTCATGCACTTGAACACCAAGGCGGACGAAGGGTGGAACATGATGTCCTTCGTGTTCACCGTGACCATTCTCGTCCTCGTGGTAGGAGGCTCTCTGTGGATCATGCATCACCTTCATCTCAACATGATGATCGGCTAGCGACGATGCCAAGCCGGTGGCACGATCTCCTTGAGTTGACCAAGCCTGGAATCATTGGCGGCAATCTAATTGCCGCCATCGGCGGCTACTTCCTGGCCGCGCAGGGGCAGTTCGATGGCATGACCTTTGCCGCCGTTCTGCTGGGTATCGCGCTGATCATTGGCTCGGCCTGCGCTTGCAACAACGTGATCGACCGTGACATCGATGCGCTGATGGCGCGCACGCGCCATCGCCCGCTGGTTCGGGGCAGCATCTCGATCACTCAGGCGCTGGGGCTCTCGGCGCTGCTAGGTGTCTGCGGGGTTGTGTGCCTGGCACTGGGTACCAACGGGTTGACCGTGGCGCTTGCCGTGATCGGCTGGGGCGTTTATGTCGGCATTTACAGCCTCTACATGAAACGCCACTCCGAGTACGGCACCCTGGTGGGCAGCCTTTCTGGCGCCATGCCGCCGGTGGTAGGTTACTGCGCGGTGACTGGTAGTTTCGATAGCGGCGCTATCGTACTGCTGGTGATTTTCTGCCTATGGCAGATGCCGCACTCCTATGCCATTGCGATCTTCCGCTACGCGGACTATCAGCGGGCATCGATTCCGGTCCTGCCGGTCGTGCGCGGTATCAAGACGGCGAAGCACCATATCCTTGGCTACATCGTCGCCTTCATCCCCGCCTCCCTGGCGCTGGGATTGGCGAGCCAAGCGGGTATCGGTTACCTGTGCGTAGCGCTGGTGATGGGCTGCTACTGGCTCTATCTGGCCCTGCGTGGCTACCGTCTCGATGACGACGTTCGCTGGGCCAAACAGGTCTTCGGCGTCTCGATCCTGACGATCACCGCGATGAGCCTGGTAATGGTACTCGAAGCGGTCGTACCGCTCGCCTGACCTTCTCGTCCTACCGGGAAGGCACGCTAAAACGCCCCGAGATCTTTGATCTTGGGGCGTTTTTTTATGGCGCGATGGCAAGCATTGACTCACTCCTCGCGCTGACTTGCCTGTATTGCGGTGAGGGCAATGGTATAGACGATGTCATCGACCAGCGCGCCGCGCGATAGATCGTTGACCGGCTTGTTGAGGCCCTGGAGCATGGGACCGACACTTACCACGCGGGCGCTGCGCTGCACCGCTTTATAGGTGGTGTTGCCGGTGTTGAGATCGGGGAAGACGAAGACCGTCGCCTTGCCTGCAACCGGTGAGTCCGGCGCTTTCTGCTGCCCGACACTTTCGATGGCGGCGGCGTCGTACTGCAGCGGGCCGTCGATGATCAAATGCGGGGCGCGCCCCTTTGCAATGCGGGTTGCTTCGCGCACCTTGTCGACATCGGCGCCGCTGCCAGAGTCGCCCGTGGAGTAGCTGATCATCGCCACGCGGGGTTCGATGCCGAAGGCCTCGGCCGAGCGCGCGCTCTGAATGGCGATCTCGGCCAGCGCTTCGGCGTCGGGGTCAGGGTTGACCGCACAGTCGCCGTAAACCACTACCTGTTCCGGCAGCAGCATGAAGAAGATCGAGGAAACCAGGTTGTACTCCGGCGCGGTCTTGATCAGTTGAAACGCCGGGCGCACGGTGTTGGCAGTGGTGTGCACCGCGCCCGATACCAGGCCGTCGACTTCGTCCAACTGCAACATCATGGTGCCGAGCACCACGTTGTCCTGAAGCTGGGACTCGGCGGTGAGTTCGTTGAGCTTGCCGCGACGACGCTCGACCATAGGGCCAATGTAGCTTGCGCGGGTGCTTTCGGGATCGATGATGGTGAGCTCGTCGGGTAGTGTTAGGCCACGGTGGCGCGCCACGTCTTCGATCTCGTCGCGCTGGCCGAGCAGGACGCAGTCGGCGATGCCGCGCCGCTGGCAGATGATCGCCGCCTCGATGGTGCGCGGCTCGTTGCCTTCGGGTAGGACGATGCGCTTTTTCGCCTGCTGCGCGAGCTTGACCAACTGGTGACGAAACGCCGAGGGCGACAGGCGCCGGGTGTAGCCGCCGCTTATGTTCCCCTTGAGCCATTCGAGGTCCATATGGGCAGCCACGAAGCGGGCGACCTGCTCGGCGCGCTCGAAGTCGTCCAGGGGAATCTCACTGCTGAGCTGGCTTAGATGCGTGGCGGTCGTGAGGCTATCAGTTTCCACCGAGAGCACCGGAAGCCCGGTACGCAGCGCCGGGCGACACATCTCGATCATGTTGTCGTTGGGCAGAAAGCCGTTGGTGAGTAGCACTCCCGCCAGCTGGGTGCCGTTCATGGTCGCCAGCGCCGAGGCGAGAATGGCATCGTCGCGGTCGCCCGAGGCCACCACGAGACTTCCCGGCGTGAAGATGTGAAGCGCGTTGGCTGCGCTGCGTGCGCAGAGACTGGTCGACAGTACGCGCCGGGTGGCGGCTTCGCCTTCGTTGAGTAGGGTGGCGTTGAGCGCCCGCGCCACGTCCAGGGTACGCGGTGCGCTTAGCGTTTTGCTGTAGGGCACCACGCCAATCAAGTGAAAACGTTCGGTAGCCAGCGCCGGGGAGTAGCGGCGCAGCTCGTCGAGCACCGACTCTTCGAGCTGCGGCTTGATGGTACCGGGTGCAGCAGAGAGATCGTCCTCCTGAGCGTAGGGTAGGTTCTTCATGCGCATCAAGATACCGCCCAGGGTGCGCGCCGAACTGACCCCGCCAAAGCTGCGGGCGTGCATGTCGAGCTCTTCGGCAAGCCGCTGGGGCTCGTCGAGATCCCCGGTGCCGACCAGAATGATCCGCGCGTTGAGCGCGTGAGCGAGCTGGGCATTGGTTTGGGTGGCGTAGGTCGTGTGCTGGGTGGGTACTACGCCTTCGACCACGACCAGATCCAAGGGGTTACCGTCGCTGTGCGACTGCTGTACGACCTGATCGAAGAGCTCGACGGCGTTCTCCATCAACTCGTCGAGCTGGTCGTCGCGTAGCAGGCGCTCGAGGCGCGCCTGGGAGATCGGCGCCGGTGGGCGCAGGTTCATGGTCCGCGACACCAGCGCCGTAGACCGATCGAGCCCTGGGCCGTTGAGTTCGTTTTGCATGAACGGCTTGAGAAACCCCGCCTTGAGACCGATGGTCTCGAGCGCCTGGATAAGCCCCAAACACGCCGACGTAAGGCCTGCGCCTACGCTCGTGGGTACCAGGAGAATGGCTTGGGGTTGGTCGGGGTAGGTGCTCATTGGTGCGGCTCCAGGCAGTGGCGGGTTTCGTCGGCGATGCGGCCCTCTTCATCGGTGGGGATGACCCACACCTCGGGGCCGGCATGATCGGGGGCGTCGAGCTTGCCTTCGCGGCCGCGAATGGTTGCCTCGTTGGCGGCGGGATCGAGGGCGAAGCCGAAATGCGGCAGAAGGGCGATGACCCGACGGCGAACGATGGGCGAGTTCTCGCCAATGCCGCCAGTGAAGATCACCCCATCGAGCTGCGGCAGCGCGCAGGAGAGGGCAGCCAGCGATTTGGCGATACGGTAGCAGAACACGTCCAGCGCGAGCTGGGCGCCTTCGTGTCCGGCTTCGGCTTGCTCTTCGACTTCGCGCATGTCGTTGGTGAGGCCGGAAAGCCCGAGCAGGCCGCTCTCCTTGTTGAGCACGGCGTCGATCTTATCCAGCGACCAGCCCAGTTGGCGGTTTAAGTGAGCGTGCAGGCCGGGGTCGACGTCGCCGCTGCGCGTCCCCATTACCAGGCCTTCAAGCGGCGTAAGGCCCATGCTGGTGTCCTGGCTTTGATCGTTCCACACCGCGCAGGTCGAGCAGCCATTGCCCAGATGCGCGGTCAGCCAGCCTCCGGCGCCGCGTGCGCTGAGGTGGGCTGTGCGCTGGCTGACATAGGCGTGGCTGGTGCCGTGAAAGCCGTAGCGGCGAATGCCGTGCTGCGCGTAGAGTGCTTGCGGCAGGGCGTAGCGGTAGGCGTGGGGCGGTAGCGTCTGATGGAAAGCGGTATCGAAGACGGCGACCTGCGGCAGCTGGGGGAAGAGCTTACGCGTGGCGGCAATGCCCGCCAAGTTGGCAGGGTTGTGTAGCGGGGCGAGGGCGGCGGTGCGCTCGATCGCCTCCAGGACACTCTCATCGATCAGCGCGGCTTCGGTGAAACGCTCACCACCGTGCACGATGCGATGACCAATGGCGCAGGGCAGGCGCCCCTCCAGCGAGTCGAGGATGGCCTTGAGCGCCTGGGTGTGTTCGGCGTCGGGCAGCGCCAGCGTGAAGCTTTCACCGGCGCTGTTCTTGCCCTTGAGCTGCGCCTCCGGCGTGCCGATACGCTCTGCCAAGCCCGACAGGCGGGGCGCCTCGGGGTCGGCGTCGATCAAGGCGTACTTGATGGAAGAAGATCCGCAGTTGATAACCAGCACCGGTGCCGTCATTGTTGGCTTCCTAACGCGAAAGTGAGTGGAGTGGCGTAAAACGTCTTGGAAGTGGCTTCTAGTCGACTTTAGCCTAGCATGCGCTGCTGGCAACCAAGGTCGAGAATAGGCGGTAAATCAACCTATTTGGCTTCTCCCATATAATTTATCTTTCAGCTTACCATCTTGGCA
This sequence comes from Halomonas dongshanensis, assembly GCF_024790395.1. Classification (GTDB taxonomy): domain Bacteria; phylum Pseudomonadota; class Gammaproteobacteria; order Pseudomonadales; family Halomonadaceae; genus Vreelandella; species Vreelandella dongshanensis. Next base: position 120,516 of record NZ_JAJISC010000004.1, on the reverse strand, counting down.
TACGAGCCCATTCATGTCCGATACCTCGCGCTCTAACTTCCTACCGCGCCATCTTGCCATCCTATTGATGATGAGCGTGGCTACCATGTTTGCAGCCAATCACGTGGCGGCCAGGGTGGCGTTCGATCACGGGGTGGGACTACTGCTCGCCGTGCTGGTTCGCTCCTGCGTAGCCTGTTTAATTCTGCTGTCGCTGTTTCTATGGCAGCGTAAGTCGTGGCGCCTGCCGCAAGGTAGCTGGCCGTGGCAGCTCGCCGTTGGGCTCTTGATCACGCTGCAGAGTCTGTGTCTCTATTCGGCGGTCGCACGTTTGCCGGTGGTCATTGCACTGCTTTTGGTCAACACCTTTCCCATTCAACTTGCGCTCTTGAGCTGGGCACTGGGCGGGTCTCGGCCAACGCTTCGAAGCTGCCTCATCATGGGCACCATTCTCGTGGGGCTACTCATCGTGCTGGATATTCCTGCCTGGCTTGCCGATGCCGATGCGCTGGGCCCCGAGTGGAGCACGGGCATTCTGTTTGGCTTGGCGGCGGCCTTTGCCTTCGCCTCGGCGCTTTGGGTTACCGAACATCGGCTGGCGGCCGTGGGCAGCACGCTGCGAAGTCTACTCACCATGCAAACGGTGCTTTTGGCCATGCTGGTAGCGGGCGCTTCGGGCTGGGTGCCGGGTGGCATGAGTCTGCCAAGCGCCACCGCTGGTTGGGTAGGGCTTGCGCTCTTGGCGCTCTTGTATGGAACGGGATTCTCTACGCTGTTCATCTTCGTGCCGCGGCTTAACATGGCGCGCAACGCCCCGGTCATGAACATCGAGCCCGTGGCCTCGCTGGTCATCGGCTATATCGTGCTGGATCAGATGCTCTCGCCGGGGCAACTTGTTGGCGGGGCGGTAGTGGTGGCCGGGATCGTGGCGCTTAGCCTCTCACGCCAGCGTTGAGTAGGCTGCTTGGTGGCGGCGTATTTGCATTGCGCGCCAGGCATAGCGCTTAGCAACTTGTCAGGTATTGTTCCTGAGGGTGGTACTGGATAGATATCGCGCTTGAAAATCGGCAGGTGGGACTGATCTCGACACTCGATACGGATGGCTTGATCGTTCTTCGTGAACTGCCATGGTACGTAACCGCATGCCCGGTGATGTGAGAGGAAGGGGGAGGTGGCTCCTCCCTCCTATTCGTTCAGGCACACCCATCATGTGACAGCAGAGATCTCAGTCATCGCGATCAATGGCAAAGGCCGACCATGCCTGACGCGTCGGCATCACTTCCAACCGGTTGAAGTTGATGTGCGCTGGCAGCGTGGCGATATAGAACATCTGTTCCGCGATATCCTCGGCGGTCAACGCTGTGGTGCTCCGGTAGAGATTGTCGGAAGCCGTTTGATCGCCACCGGTCCGCACTAAGGTGAACTCGGTTTCTGCAATGCCTGGTGCCAGATCGGTGACACGCACGCCGGTACCCAGCAGGTCACAGCGCAGGTTGTAACTGAACTGCTTGACGAAGGACTTAGAAGCACCATAGACGTGACTACCCGGATACGGCCACTGACCAGCGATGGAGCCTACGTTGATGATTGTGGCCCCCTGACCGATGTCGATAAGCGTCGGCAACAATGCATGCGTTACGTTGACCAAGCCGGTGACATTGGTATCGATCATGGTGTGCCAGTCTTTCAGCTCTACCTTCTGTGCCGGCTGCGGCGCCAGCGCCAAACCGGCGTTGTTGACCAGCGTACGAACACGCTTGAATGCGTCGGGCAGTTCAGCCACCGCTTTTGCCACGGCTTGGTCATCACGGACGTCGAGCACTACGGTGTGTACGGCCACTTTTTCGGATAGCTTGGCCTTCAGCGCCGCGAGCCGATCGCCGCGACGACCGGACAGCACCAGCGACCAGCCGGCCTCCGCAAAACGGTGGGCGGCCGCACGGCCAAACCCGGAAGTCGCACCAGTAATAAAAGCAACGTCGTTCACAAAACTCTCCTCGTTGGATTTCGATTCGTCGAACGTGAAAAACGCCCGACGGCACTGCGTGTTTCATCGTTGTTGACCGCTAAAGCCACTCTCGAACCAGCACCCAAGCCGATAGCAACATCAACAGCGGCGCCACCGTGTATTTCAGCGACCTCGGCGGCGAGCGTTCGAACGCCCACTGCCCAATCGCGTTGCCGACCAGTGCCGGTACCAGCAGCCAAGCTGCATGTAAAAGGGTGTCGCGCCCCAGTTCACCGGCCAGACCCAACCCGATCAGCGAGGCGCTGCTGCTAGCAGCGAAGAACAGGATCGCGGTCGCTCGCAGGGCGATGGGTGGCAGGCGTTGATGTAGCAGATACAGCATCAGTGGCGGTCCGCCTGAGGACGCCAGCGTCATACACAAGCCGGACACGCCACCCGCCGCCACGCTGCTCGGCCCTGGCATGCGTGGTGGCGAGTCGACGATCGCTGACTCGCGTCGCAACAACAACGCTAGTGCTCCGCCCAGCGCCAGTAGGGCGATAGCGACCCGCAGTTGTGAGGCCGGCAGTATGGCAATCAGCCAGACGCCAACGACCGTCGCCACCAGCATGCCTACCAGCAGCCGCATCAGGCGCGGCCAGTCGGCGCTACGGACAGCGTGGTGCCACAGCCCAATGCTGGTCACCAAGTCCAGCAGCAGCGCCAGCGGCACGGCCTCGATCGGCGGGAGAAACAGCATCAGCCCCAAGGCCAGCAGCATGGCAAAGCCGAACCCGCAGTACCCTCTTACGGCACCGGCAAAACAGGCAAGGCCCACGGCCGGCCAGAGATGGGGCAGGGATGACATCATCAAGCGTGATTCCACCTTCGGTGATAGGGTTTTCCTCTCGCACCTTAATCAGCGTCGGCGGTACCGGGTAGAGCCAGATCGATCAGCGCGCCGAGACATCGCCCTCTCACCACGAGACCGGCGCTCGAGCAGGCGGGCACGAGCAAGATCGCAACCTGATTGGTGCCATGCTGCCACCTAGTTAGCGCTACGCGGCCCCCTGTGAAGAGGCTGCGCCACCTGCGTGCCGGCACTGTCACGAGAGGCAATCGATTTTGGCTCTACGTGAACGGCAGCCGCCCCCCTAATCTGATTTCATCTGCGATTGGCCGGTCGATACCGGGAGATCGCACCCGACCTGAGGTAAGCCTCTCTCATCCGGCAACCCCGGCGCCACCACAACAGGACCCCTGCTATGAACGACAGCATAACCAACGACTTCGTCCGCCAGCTCGACCGCCAGCATGTCTTCCATTCCTGGTCGGCACAGGGCAACCTCAGCCCGTTAGTCATCGCCGGCGGTCGTGGTTGCAAGATGTGGGACTACGACGGCAAGGAGTATCTCGACTTCAGTAGCCAGTTGGTGAATACCAACATTGGCCATCAACATCCAAAAGTCGTCGCCGCGATCCAGGCCCAGGCCGAGCAGTTGGCCACCGTGGCACCGGCGCATGCCAACCTGGCCCGTAGCGAAGCGGCCAAGCGTATCCTGGCGCGCGCGCCCTCCGGTTTCAGTAAGGTGTTCTTCACCAACGCTGGCGCCGACGCCAACGAGAACGCGATCCGCATGGCACGCAGCATGACCGGACGCGACAAAATTCTCTCCGCCTACCGTTCTTATCATGGCAGTACCGGTTCCGCGATCGCCGCCACCGGAGACCCGCGTCGCATCCCCAACGAATTTGCCCGCGGTCATACACACTTCTTCAACCCGTACCTCTACCGCACCGAGTTCTGGGCGAGCAATGAAGCCGAAGAGTGCGAGCGCGCGTTGCAGCACCTAAAGCGGGTCATCGAGTGCGAGGGGCCACAGTCGATCGCCGCGATCCTACTCGAGTCGATCCCCGGCACCGCCGGCATGCTGATTCCGCCCAAGGGCTATATGGAAGGCGTGCGTAAGCTGGCCGATCAGTACGGCATTCTGTTGATTCTCGATGAAGTCATGGCCGGTTTCGGCCGCACTGGCCGCTGGTTCGCTTTCGAACACTTCAACATCAAGCCGGATCTGATCGTCTTCGCCAAGGGCGTTAATTCAGGCTACGTGCCGACCGGAGGTGTAGTGGTCTCCGACCCCATTTGCCGCCACTTCGATGATCACATGTTCTTTGGCGGTCTTACCTATTCCGGCCACCCGCTAGCCATGGCATCGATCGTTGCCACACTGGATGCCATGCAGGAAGAGGGTGTGGTCGAGAATGCAGACCACGTGGGTAACGGCGTGCTCGCCAGCGGCCTCAGAAAGCTCGCGGACAAGCATGCCGTGGTTGGCGAAACCCGTGGTGTCGGTGTGTTTCATGCCCTCGAGCTGGTCAGCGATCGCGAGAGTCGTGCCCCACTGCCGCCTGCGGAAATGGCCAAGATCAAGGCCGCATTGATCGATAAGGGATTGTTGCCGTTCGTGGTCGAGAACCGTATCCATGTGGTGCCACCCTGCATCGTCAGCGAAGCGGAAGTCGAGCAGGGCCTGTCGATTCTCGACGAGGTGCTCGGCGTCTACCGCTGATCGGATGCTTCCGCCGCGCACTTGGTTACGACGAGCGGCGGTAAAGCATTGTGGATAGTCAGACCGCCGTGCCTACGGGTACGGCGGTCTGCACTGTGGAGAGCCGATCGGCCTCGCTCAGCCGAAAGCGCGTGCTAGACGCTCGATGCCCGTGCCAATCCGCTCCACGTCAATCGCCCCGAAGCCAAGCCGCATGAAGTTGCGTGGCGGCACGTGATCGAAGAAGTGCTGAAAGCCGGGCTCGATCAGCACCCCGTGCTGTGCTGCCTGCCACGCCAAACGCTGGGTATCGACCGTTTCCGGCGCTTCGAGCCAGAAGACACTGGCATGATCGCCACCGACTCGCCGACACGTCGGCAGTTCGCGACGCAGGCGGGCGTCCATCGTCTCCCAGCGCCGATACATTTCCTCGGCGAACAGCCGCAGATAGCGGTCGTAATGTCCCTGAGATAGAAACTGCGCTACCTGTTGCTGCAGACTGGACGGCGGGTGACGGTACATCAATCGCCGCAGCGCCCGCAGTTCGTCGATCAGCTCAGCATCGGCCACCAGATAGCCGAGCCTTAGTCCCGGTGAAAGCGGCTTGGAGAGGCTACTCATGTAGATCACACGCGAGCCGGCGCGGCTCGACTTGAGCGCAGGCAATGCGTGGCGATCAAAGTTGAACTCGGCGTCGTAGTCGTCCTCCAGCACGATCTGGTCTCGCTGCTGGATCTGCTCGATCAGCGCATCTCGCCGGGCGCGGCTCATGGTCACACCGGTCGGCCCCTGATGGCTGGGCGTTACGTAGAGATAGTCGCTATCTGCTGCGTTGGCATCCAGGCAAATGCCCTCAGCGTCGATCGCCTGGTAGCTTAGCTGCGCGCCTTGACGTAGAAAGACATTGACCGCCTCGCGATAACCGGGGTTCTCTACCGCGACGCGGGTCCGTGCGTCGAACAGCAACTGTGCGATCAGGAACAACGCATTCTGCGAACCCAGCGTGATCAGGATCTCGTCGCTGCGAGCATGGATTCCCCGCTTGGGCAGCACGCGCGTGCGCAGCTGCTCGATCAGCATCGGGTCGTCCTGGTCGTAGCGGTCGCCCAGCCAGTGGCGATCGCGTCTTCCGCCCAACAACTGGCGCGAGGACTCGCGCCACTGCTCCAGCGGAAACAACCGCGTGTTCAACTGCCCGTAAACGAACGGAAATTCGTAGTGCATCCAGTTGCTGGGGCGCAGAACTCCCTGCAGATGGCTGGGACGATGCGTGAAGCGATTGTCCCATTGTGGTGCATCAATATCCTCGTTGAGCATCGCTGCAGGAGTTTCCAGTGCAGCAGCACCATGGTAAGCATCATGCAAATAATAGCCGCTGCGGGGACGGCTAATCAGATAGCCATCCTCGACCAACCCTTCGTAGACCAGCGCCACCGTGTTGCGTGAGACCCCGAGCTGAAGCGACAGTTTGCGGCAGGAAGGTAAAGCTTCGTTCCGCGGGATCGTACCGGTATGAATCGAGGCCAGCAGCGCTTCGCGCAGCTGCTCCTGCAGACCGCGCGGTGCTTCAAAATCGAGATGAAAATGATGGTCAAGCATGTGTCACTCCCATAGCAATGCTCCGCATTCGCTATCGAAGCAAGATTTACGCCACTTTCTTATGGCGTTTACTGACGCCTTGCCTTTTGACCCGTGGGTCAACCACGCAAAGTACGCCACCGCACTGTTTACGCGGCTTACAACTGTCTCGGGCGTGCACCTGAACTGTCCTTTAGAGGTCCGCATTTTTGACTTTAGTATGATCGGCATCGTGGCTTTGAATCGGGCTGTGGGCGTGGCCTTCAGGGGAACGGGTCAAGCCCGATAAGTGGCGCCCTCGGAGCGACGCTTGGGGCAACACTGGCAACGAGACCGGCATAAATGCCGAAATCGGTGGACCTTCTAGTCCCGATATCGATACCGAGCGTCTATCCAAGACCACAATATCAATGTTGGACATGACGTCGCCGACAACAACGTCAACTACGAGGACTACTCATCATGGGCAGCACCTTTCACGGCATTATCGCCTTTGCGCTGCTGGCCGGCCTGCTGGTTATCGGCAGCCTGCTGCGCAGCCGACTCGGTTTTCTGCGCGCCAGTCTGATTCCGGGCAGCATCGTGGCCGGCGTCATCGGCTTCGCGCTGCTCTCGCTAGGCTGGATCCCCGGCTACGGGCCGTCGGATTTCACCACCCTGGCCTTCCATTTCTTCACTCTGAGCTTTATGTCACTGTGCCTCACCGGCAGCCCCAAGCCTGCCGTTGGCGAAGCCAGGCAGGGCATTCTCGGCGGCGGGCTGTGGCTCACACTGATCTGGACCGCCAGCCTCGGCGCCCAAGCGGTGATCGGCTACGCCTTGATGGCGGGCTACGACTTGCTCAGCGGCAGTGACCTGAGCCCACTGCTCGGCGCCATCGTGACCCACGGCTTTACCCAAGGGCCCGGTCAGGCGCTAACCTACGGCACCATCTGGGAGAACGACTACGGTATCGCCAATGCGGCCCAGGTCGGCGTCATCTTTGCCTCGCTTGGCTTCGTCGCCGCCTTTGTCGTCGGTGTTCCCGCCGCGCGCTATTTCCTCAAGCGCGGCATGAACGCCAATCGCGAATCGACCCTGGATGACGACTTCATCGCCGGCTTCCACAAGCCGACGTCTCGCCCCTCGGCAGGCAAGCAGGTATCTCACTCAGGCACCGTCGACTCGCTGGCCTGGCACGTTGGTCTGCTCGGTCTGGCCTACGTCATCACCTATGTCTGGCTCACCGTGATGCAGCCGCTGGTCGGGGGCAATCAGGTGCTGTCGGTCTTCTTCAGCTACAACCTGTTCTTCATCCATGGTCTGACGGTCTGCGTGCTGATGCGCTTGGTGATCGATCGCTGCGGCTGGGCAGACAAGGTCGACGACGATACTCTGAAGCGTATTACCAGCGGCTCGGTCGACTTCATGGTCGTCGCCACACTGATGAGCATCCAGATCTCCGTCCTGGCCTCCCTGCTGGTACCGATCGCGATCGTGACTGTGGTCATCACCTTGGTGACGTTCCTCGGCGCCATGGCGATCGGTCGGCTCAGCGGGCGACTCGGCCCCGAGCGTGCAGTCACCGCCTTCGGCTGCTGCTGCGGCTCCACCGGCACCGGCCTTCTGCTACTGCGCATGCTGGACGCGGATTTCAGTACTTCGGTCCCCAAGGAACTGGCGTTTTTCAATATCGCGATCATCGTTGTCAACATTCCGACGCTGTTCTTCATCGCGCCAATCGCGCCGACCCTGAGCACCTGGCAGTACCTGGCTATTTTCGGCGGCTACTTCATGCTGATGCTGGTCTGCGTACCGCTGCTAATGAAGTGGCAGCGTAGCCGGGGCGTCTCGAATGCCTCTCTGCAGGAGGCGAATCCGTCATGAGCCACTGCATCTATGCCGCTCGTCGCATTCTGACGATGAACCCGTCCCAGCCGGAGGCGACCCACGTCGCCGTCCGCGATGGCAAGATCCTTGGGGTCGGCTCGCTGGAAACACTAGCCGATCTGGGCGATTACGAGCTCGACGAACGCTTCGCCGACAAAGTTATTCTGCCCGGTTTCGTCGAGGGCCATAGTCATGCGCTGGAGGGCGTGCTCTGGGAGTACGCCTACGCAGGCTACTTCCCGCGCACCGACCCCACTGGCGAGACCTGGCCGGGCCTGACCGATATCGATGCACTGCAGCGCCACCTAGCCGCCCAGACCGTATCTCTGCCCGCAGGCGAGCCATTGATCGCGTGGGGCTTCGATCCGATCTATTTCCCGATCCGTCGTCTGACTCGTGATGAGCTCGATGGCGTCGATCGCGAGCGGCCGATCGTGGTGCTCCATGCCAATCTGCACATGATGACCGTCAACAGCGCCATGCTGGCGCGCGCCGACCTCGAGACTCAAGCGGATATCGAAGGCGTGATGACCTTCGAGGACGGTCGGCCCAACGGCGAGCTGCGCGAAATGGCGGCGATGTTCGCGATCTTCGATACCCTCGGCATCGATCTCTTCGACCGCGGTAGCGAATCTGCCACGCTAGAGCGCTACGCGCGTATTGCCCAGCGTCACGGTGTCACCACGCTGACCGATCTTTACAATCCGCTGAGCGACGCAGGCGTCGCCAGCATGCGCGACACCTGCAACCGTGACGATGTCCCGATGCGCCTCGTTCCGGCCATGAGTGCGCTCACCTACACCCCCGAAGAGGGCATCGAGCGGGTGCTTGATGCCGCCGGTCAGGCCAGCGACAAGCTGCACTTCGGACTGGTCAAGCTAATGACCGATGGCTCGATTCAGGGTTATACCGCGCGGCTCAACTGGCCTGGCTACCATGACGGTGCCCCCAACGGCATGTGGAACGCCGAGCCGGAACGGCTGACCGAGATCGTGCAGCGTTATCACCAGGCCGGCCTGCAGCTGCATATCCACACTAACGGCGACGAAGCGGTCGATCTGATGCTCGATGCCATCGAGTCGGCGCTGGAACTGTGGCCACGGCCGGATCATCGCCATACGCTGCAACACTGCCAGATCATCAATCAGGCACAGATGAAGCGCGCCGCACGCCTGGGTGTTTGTCTCAACATGTTCGCCAACCACATCTACTACTGGGGCGACATCCACCGTCAGCGCACGCTCGGCTACGAGCGTAGCCAGCGTCTTGAGCCGCTGGCCTCGGCGGATCGTCTCGGCATACCCATCGCCGCCCACTGCGATGCCCCGGTCACACCGCTGGCACCCCTGTTCACGGCTTGGTGTGCCGTAGCTAGACGTACCGCCAGCGGTGAGGTCCTCGGCCCGATGGAGTCACTTAGCGTCGAGCGCGCACTAAAACTGATCACGCTGGATGCTGCTTACACCCTGAGGCTAGATGGCCACCTTGGCAGCCTGGAGGTGGGCAAGTTCGCCGATATGGCCATCCTCGACGAGGACCCCCGCGAGGTGGCAGTGGATCAGTTGCCCAAGATCGGCGTCGCCGCGACGATGGTTGGCGGGCGCCTCTTCGCCAATGACTAAGGAGTCATCCATGGCCAAGACGATCGCCGTCACTCTGATCGCAGGCTATCTCGGCGTCGGCAAGACCACCTGGCTCAACGCGCATCTGCGCAACGGTGTCGCATCGGGAACGCTGGTGCTGGTCAACGACTTCGGCGCCATCAACGTCGATGCCGAGCTGATCGACTATCAGGGCGATCGTCTGCTCAAGTTGAGCAGCGGCTGTTTGTGCTGCTCGCTCAGTGACGAGCTGGGCACACAGCTGTCACGTATTGCCCGCTGGTCCGAGCCGCCGACCCAAGTGCTGATTGAGACCAGCGGGGTGGCCAGGCCGACACGCATTGCCGATCTGATTCGGGTCGCCCGGCAGTATCATCTCACGCGCATCGTCACCCTGATCGACCTGGCCTCGCTAGCAACACGCCTCGCCGATCGCCGTGTCGGCGACTTGATCGTGGAGCAGATTGCCGCCGCCAGCGAGCTCTCCTGCAACCGGGGTGACACTCTCGACCACTCGGTGCAGCAGCAATTGCAAGAACGCCTTGCCGCCCTCAACCCCGGCGCCAGCCGTTCCTGGGAGACGTCTTCCGGCGGCGAGCGCGAGCTAGGCTCCGTCCTCGAAGACCTCCATGCCTCGAGGCCCCGCCCTCGTTTTCGGTCAGTTTATCGGCCGGCCGGCCCCGATCCGGCATGGAAGCGCTTCGCTATCACCCTGTCCGCCACGCTCAAACGCCAGGAACTCGAGGCGCTACTGACCGCCCATGCGGATGGTATTGCCCGCGCCAAGGGCTTTCTGCAGGCAGACGGCCGCCACTACGTCTTCCAGTGGAGCGGTGACAAGGCCTACTGGACCCCGAGCTCCCCGCGTCCGGGCAACGGTCAATTGGTTGGCATCGGCTTCGACGGTGTCACCTTCGAGGCACTAGTCGCGGCGCTAGAGGCGCTTTCAACACGCTGACGACTTTCTCGCCGAGCTGAGTTGAGTAGGCCGTTTGGTGGCGGCGTATTTGCATTTTTCTCGCCGCTGAACCACACTGCAGGAGCGTAAGGAAACACTGTTTTTTAACTGAGGTTTCGCATCATGAAAAAGACACTGCTCTCCGTGACTACTCTATGCGCACTGGTCGGTGCCGGTGCGTTCGCCACTACCGCTCAGGCTCAGCAGTCCTTTGGTTATCCGCAGGGCTACGTGGGCGGTGATGCCATGTTCTGGAACCTGGATCCCGATAACGGCTCTTCGCGCGATGACGTGGGTCTGCGCCTACGCGGCGGTGCCCAGTTCAACGACTACTTCGCCCTGGAAGGCCACGTAGGCACCGGCGGCTCTGATGGCGGTGCTGAGCTCGACTATCTGGTCGGCGCCTACGCCAAGGGTATCGCGCCCATCACGCCAGACTTTCGCGTCTATGGCCTCGTTGGTATGACCGAAGTGGATTTCGACATCGACCGCGAAAGCGGCTTCTCCTACGGCGCCGGGGCCGAGGTAGACGTCGCCGATAATCTCGCCATCGGCGCTGATTACATGCGCTACCTGGATAAGTCGGCCTACGATTTCGACGCCGCCAGCGTAGGCCTGCGCTATCGGTTCTAATCCTGCCACGCGCATCGCTGCGTAGTGCTAAGTCGACCATCGCCCCTGCTGCCTTAGGCGCAGGGGCGTTTTATTGCTCGCTATTTTTTAGCTCACGAATTCGTACTTACGATTCGTGCTTATGATCATTTGTTAGCTTGCTAATAATGTGCTAGATTAGACGTTCGTCGCAGCTTGCGGTGCGCCTTTGGCGTGCCGTCCGACACGTTTTTTTGGTTCTCGAGTGAATCCGTATGTCCCCTGATCAACAATTCGCCCGCTGGGTGAAGGTGGCGTTGGCTGCCTTTGTGGTGTTATTCGCCTACTTCATCCTGGCCGACAGCTTCATGCCGCTGACGCCGGAGGCGCGCGTGCTGCGCCCGGTGGTGAGCATTGCGCCTGAGCTGAGCGCGCCGGTCGAGCGCGTGCAGATCCACGAGCAGCAGCGCGTCTCTAAAGGTGACGTACTCTTCTCGCTGGATGCCGAGCCTTTTGAGATTGCCGTCGAAGAGGCGAACTTGATGCTCGAGCAGGCGCGCCAGGAGAACGCGCAGCTAGAGGCGAACCTGGCCGCCGCGCAGGCGGATTTGAGCTCGGCCCAGGCGCTGGTTCAAGAAAAACGCAGCGAACGCCAGCGCGGCGAGACGCTGGTTGCGCGCCAAAGCCTGTCGCGTCAGAACTACGAAAGTCTGGTGGCTGCCGCCCAAACTGCCGAGGCCGACGTTCGCGCTGCCGAAGCGGCAATTACCAGCCTCGAAGTGCAGCTGGGCGAGGAGGGCGATGCCAACCTGCGCTTGCGTCAGGCGCGTAACCAGCTGGCGCGGGCGCGTCTTGATCTGGAGCATACCGAAGTGCGCGCACAGCAGGCAGGCACCGTAACCAACCTGCAACTCCAAGCCGGTAGCTACGTGCAGGCGGGGCAGCCGGTCATCGCCATGGTCAGTGATACCCTCGATATCGTGGCGGATTTTCGCGAGAAGAGCGTGCGCCACCTACACCTAGGCGACCCCGCCGAGGTGATTTTCGATAGCCTTCCGGGGCAGATTTTCCCCGCGCATGTCACCAACATCGAAGCGGGGGTGCTTCAGGGCCAGCAGGCGGCCAACGGCCAGCTAACCGATATTCCCACCACCAACCGCTGGGTGCGCGATGCGCAGCGCTTGCGCGTGCATATTCTGCTCGATGAGCCTCTGGCCGTTCCCATGGCGACTGGCGCGCGGGCCTCGGTGCAGTTGGTGCCGGGTGATGCGGCGCTGGCCAAACCCTTTGCCTGGCTGCAGGCGCATCTCGTAAGTTGGTTGCATTTTGTCTACTAGCGCCGTGCCTGGGCTTACCGACAACGGCCTACGCCAGTGCCTGCGCATTGCGGGCGGCGGCGGTTTGGGCTTTTTCGTCAGCCAGCTCATGGGGTGGAACTACGGGGTCTTCTACACCGTGTTCCCCATGTTCCTGCTCGGGATGGTGCCCTTCATCAATGCGCACGTGGTGCGTCAGTTCGTCAGCACCATCGTGGTCAACTCCATCGAGGTGACGCTGATCGTCGGCTTTTTAATGCACATGCCGGTGATCATGACGCTGGTGGTGTTGGCCCTGTTTACCGCGCGCTTCTACCTCATGGCGAAGGGGCCTTTCTTTCTCTTCGGCGCCAACGGAGTGCTGACGCTAAGCGTACTGCTACACTTTGCCAGCTACCCGCAGCTGGATCTGGGCGACTTGATTGGCAATAACTTCCGCGCCAGCGTTTTAGCGGTGCTGCTCGCTTTCTTGATGCACTGGCTATTTCCCGATGTAGCGCCCCGCCAGATGCCGCCGCGTAGCGAAAAAAGCGCCTCACAGGTACGCCACGAGGCGCTGATGGGGGGAATGACCGCTACGCTCTCCTTCATCGTGTTTCAGGTGCTGGATCTGCAGGGCTCGCTTTCGGCGCAAATGGCCACGATTCTGATCCTGTTCGCGCTAGGCTATCCCGGCGCGCGGGCATCGGCAGGTAAGCGCGCCGTGGGCACGCTCTTGGGCTGTAACCTGGCGCTTGTCATGCAGCTACTGCTTTATACCCACGCCTACCATTTTTCGTTGATCATGCTGCTCTATTGGGTGGGGCTGATGTTCTTCGCGCGCGCGCATATTCTCGAAGGCGGCGGCTCGGGGATTGGCTTCGGCGGGCTCACCACGCTTGGCATTCTGTTTGGCCAGTCGCTCGGGCCGCAGCAGGATTTGGTCTACAGCGCGCTCTATCGCTTCTCCTCGATGGCGGTCGCGATGACGCTGACCATCTTGGTGATGGCCACGCTGCACTATCTGCTTAACCTCACCACTTGGGCGCGCAGCAGTGCATAAGTACCAATGACGCACCAGCGTGACGCACTGAGACGAATTTTTACTGCAAATTTACACCTTAACCGAGCGATGTTGGTAAGTCTGTACTATGCTCTTAATACGCTGGTTAGCGCGCTTAGAGGCCGCAACCGCGTATCGTCTGACTAGACTGTCTATCTCACGGATTAGAGGTGTTCGACATGACTAACGGCAAAACTGATCAAGCGAAAGGTACTGCGAACAAGGCGGCGGGTAAAGTGAAGGAAGCCGCTGGTAAAGCAACCGGCAGCACCAAAACCGAAGCCAAAGGCAAGGCGCAGCAGGCCAAGGGCGAATTGCAAAAAGGCAAGGGCGAAGCCAAGGAAGCGCTCAAGAAGTAACGTTTTTAGTTTTAAAACACGTTTTAAAACACATAACAGCGGGGAGCCATTTGGCTCCCCGCTGTCGTTTGCCTCTTATCTATCCGGTCGTGCTACCTAGTCGTTTGGTTATCTGCGACTTTTACTCGTTTTCGAGCTCCATCGACAGACCCATTTCGACCCCGGCGTCATCGACCCGCACCCAGTACTCCATCAGCCGATAGACATCGCCGTATTGGCGCAGCATCTCGATATCGGAGGCGGTCATCTCTTCGTTCGGCGTTTGATCCAGAACATCGGCAAGTGCCGTGTAGAGTTCACCCGTGAAGTGACTGTAGAAGAGCAGGTCGCGATCAGACGTTTCCGCATCGAGGGCGGCTTGCGGCGCCTTGGTATCCTCACCCGAGCTGAGCGCCAGGGCGGAATCCGACATGGCGGCGTAGAGCGGCGGCACCTCGGGCGGCAGCATCATGCTCTCCACGCGCTTGGTTTCGCCACCTGGCTCCAAGCCGAGCATGCCGAGCTCGGGCAAAAAGGCGCTGGCGGTAGAGATCAAGCCCATGGGGTTTTGCGAGGCAAGCGTGAGCACGCCCGTTAGCGTTGGTGCGCCTGCTTTCATGTAGAGGCTGTCGATACGCGCGTTGAGCCCTGAAAGCGACGACCCCAGCATCAAGGTAATGGGGTTGTTGAGCGCCATGTTGAGCTCGTCCCAGGTGCCGTTGAGATCCCGTAGCTCTTCGCAGGTGAAGGGGTTCTCGCGCACCGCTTGGCCATAACGCTGCACCGTTTGCAGCAGCATGGGTAAATCCAGCCCAAGCCCGACGCTGGCGATGCCATTGGTCGCGCCCATGCCCGGCACCGGCGCAATCATGTCGCGTAGATCACCCACGATCTCTTCGTCGGTCTGGAGGATGAGGTTGAGCTCCATACGCTCCAGGCTGTACTCACGCATGCCCATGACGAGGCCCGGGAAGCGGCCCGTCAGACGATCGATATCGCCCTGGCAGGAGGAGAGATCCAGCGGCTGCGTGTCGGTGGCATCGAGAAGTGCCGTGGTGCCCGCGTGCTGGGGATCGCTCAACTCGGCGAACAGACGGGCGGTATCGACGCGCCCGGCGCCCCCAGGGGTAAAGGCATGACGCTCTTCGAGAGCTTCGAGCGCGCCGCTGTCATCGATGTTCTCATCGGGCAGCGTCTTGCCCATCACCTCGGCCAGCAGCGCATCGCTTGCGTCACTCGGTACAACGGACAGAAGCGCCTGACCATCGATGATGGTCATGATCGCCTGTAGCGGGCCCTCGCCCGAGCTTAGAATCCAGTACTCGGTGCCGTCGGTGGTGGCAGTACGCGGCTGGATCTCGGCGCGCTCCAGCACGCGTTCGAATGTCGTGCGGAAGCTAGCTTCGTCTTCGAGCTCGAAGCGTAGCACCGGCAGAATGCCCAGGCCGTAAAGGGCCGAGTGTGGGCTCATCTTGAGACCTAGCGCGTGAACGTCGTCGAGCGTTTCGACGCCCATCAGCTCCTCACCAACGGCGAGCAGCACCTGCACGATGGCGCGCAGGCCTGGATCATCGATCTCGGGCAGCGATTGGCGCAGCTCATCCAGATCCGATTCCATGCTATCCATGGGCATGCGCTGGTAGAGGGTAAAGACATCCTCTTCCGGCAGCGCCTCGCGGGTGGCCACGTAGTAGGGCGAATCGGCGGGAATATAGCGCAGTAGGTGCTCAGCGGGGTTCTGCGGCGCTTCTTCTTGGGCGGTGGCGGCGGGAGCTTCGTCATCGTTACCGCAGCCCGTCAGCAGGCCAGTGCTAAGCAGTGCCAGTGACGCCGCCAAATAAAAGGTTGGTTTCATTGGGAATCCATTCTATGAAAGTGGCGCAAGCCGTTTTGGTGAAGCCCTAGAATACATAACTTGTGATAACGATTCTATTCTCTTTAATGAACGCAGAGTGCGCTTTCAGCGTATAAAGAGCGGCGTTTAATAGTGATGAAAGCGCGGATGATTTTTTTTAAAGCGTTCTCTCTTGGCGGTACTTTTCTGCTTGAGCTTCCATTCCTTTCATGACCGTTTCGGCGTCGCCCTCTAGTCCATGTTCGGCGGCGTAGTCGCGTACTTCCTGCGTGATCTTCATCGAGCAGAACTTCGGCCCGCACATGGAGCAAAAGTGCGCCACCTTGGCGGAATCTTTCGGCAGGGTTTCATCGTGAAAGCTGCGCGCGGTGTCCGGGTCTAGCCCCAGGTTGAACTGATCCTCCCAGCGGAACTCGAAGCGCGCTTTCGAAAGGGCGTTGTCGCGGCGCTGCGCTGCCGGGTGGCCTTTGGCCAAATCCGCTGCGTGAGCGGCGATCTTGTAGGTGATGATGCCGGTTTTCACGTCCTCCTTATTGGGAAGCCCAAGGTGCTCTTTAGGCGTCACGTAGCAGAGCATCGCGCAGCCGAACCAGCCAATCATGGCCGCCCCAATGCCGGAGGTGATGTGGTCGTAGCCTGGGGCAATGTCGGTGACTAGTGGGCCAAGCGTATAAAAGGGCGCTTCATCGCAGTATTCGAGCTGTTTGTCCATGTTCTCTTTGACGAGGTGCATGGGCACGTGACCGGGGCCTTCGATCATCACCTGCACGTCGTGCTTCCAGGCAATGTGGGTCAACTCGCCCAGGGTTTTTAGCTCTGCCATCTGGGCTTCGTCGTTGGCATCATGAATCGAGCCGGGGCGCAGGCCGTCGCCGAGAGAGAACGCCACGTCGTACTGCTTGCAGATCTCGCAGATCTCCTCGAAGTGGGTGTACAGAAAACTCTCCTGATGATGGTACAGGCACCACTTCGCCATGATGGAGCCACCGCGAGAGACGATGCCGGTGGCCCGTTTGGCCGTCAGCGGCACGTAGCGCAGCAGCACGCCCGCATGAATGGTGAAGTAGTCCACGCCCTGTTCTGCCTGCTCGATCAAGGTGTCGCGAAACACCTCCCAGGTGAGCTTTTCCGCCACGCCACCCACCTTCTCCAGCGCCTGGTAGATCGGCACCGTGCCAATAGGCACCGGCGAGTTACGCAGGATCCACTCGCGGGTTTCGTGAATGTTCTGCCCGGTGGAGAGATCCATGATGGTATCCGCGCCCCAGCGGATGCCCCAGGTCATCTTGTCGACCTCCTCCTCGATGGACGACGTGACCGCCGAGTTGCCCAGGTTTCCGTTGATCTTCACCAGGAAGTTACGCCCGATGATCATCGGCTCGCTTTCCGGATGGTTGATGTTGCAGGGAATGATCGCCCGGCCACGGGCTACCTCGTCGCGCACGAATTCCGGGGTGATCTCGTCAGGAATGCTGGCGCCAAAGCTCTGGCCGCGATGCTGGTGGCCCAGAATCCGCTCCACTTCAGCGTCACCCAACGCCTGGCGGCGCTGGTTTTCACGGATGGCGATGAACTCCATCTCCGGCGTGACGATACCCAAGCGGGCGTAGTGCAGCTGGGTCACGTTCTTACCGGCTTTCGCCCTGCGCGGCGTGCGCTTCAAATCGAAACGCAGCTGGGCAAGGGTGGGGTCGTTGGCGCGGCGCTTGCCGTACTCCGAGGTCAGGCCATCTAAAAACTCGGTATCCCCGCGCTCCTCGATCCACGCTTGGCGCAGCGTTGCAAGGCCCCGACGTAGGTCGATCTGCACGGCGGGGTCGGTGTAGGGGCCGGAGGTGTCGTAGACTAGAAGCGGCGGGTTGGCTTCAGCTTCGCCGCTCGTTTGGGTGGGCGAAAGTGTAATCTCGCGAAAGGGCACACGGATATCCGGGCGCGAGCCTTCGATATAGCGCTTGGCAGAACCCGAAAGCGGGGCTATGGCGGCGGCGTCGACCTTGGCGGTTTCGGCCAGAAAGTGCTGGGTGCGGCTCATGATGAGGTTCTCTCGTTGTGGTTATTGTGGGTCAATCGGCCAGATCCAGGCCCATCTGCCAGAAATCGATTTCCAACCGCGTGGCGTCGCGAAATATCCGGGTCAGTTCGGCAAAGCGGGCGGGGCTGGCATCGGCCAGGCGCGCATCGAGCCAATCGATCTCTGCGCGCATCGCAGCCTGGAACGCCTCGCCTTCGTACATGGCAATCCAGGCGTCGAAGGGGTTATCGCCGCCGCGCCGGGTGGCCGGGTGGGCGTTCAACCAGTTGGCGATCTCGCCATAGCCGACCATGCACGGGGCCAGCGCTACATGAAGATCCAATAGATCACCCCGATTGCCGGTATCCAGCACGTAGCGGGTGTAGGCCAGCGTGGCCTTCGCTTCGGGAAGCTGGGCCAGCTCCTCTTCTGAAATACCCCACTGGCGGCAAAAGCCCACGTGCAGGTCGAGCTCCACATCGACGATGGCTCTCATGCCCTCGAAGGCGTGGCGTAAATCGGAAAGGGAGGGGCTCTTGTAGGCGGCCAGTGCGTAGGCGCGCGCGAAGTGGATGAGAAACAGGTAATCCTGCTTCAGGTAGTGGCGAAAGGCGTCCTCGGAAAGCGTGGCACTGCCCAACTGGCGAACGAAATCGTGCTCGATATAGGCGCGCCAGTCGTCGTGGCAGGCAGCGGTCAGGTCGTCGAAACGGTAGCTCATGCATCCTCCGGTAGTGGTGATCCGAAGGGCAGGCGAGAGAAGATCGAGAGAAGGGCACGGCGAAAGGGCACACAGGCGGCCGCGCCTCGCTTGATCCCTACGCCGGTACCCGCGCTGCGTTCAAGGCAGCACATTAGCCGGATCAGGTTCAGCGGGACCAGCACTCGGCGCTCTCAAAAGAGCACGCCCTGCGCCATCTCAGCCGGATATCACCGGCACCCCGTCAAGCAGTCAACGAGGCGAGTCTAGGCGGCGATGGGGGGAGATGCAAGGGGGGTTAGGTGATCATCGCAGCGGCAGTATTTATCCGTACTTACGGAGTAAATATCGGGTAGGGTAAGAAAACCTTACCATTGCATGAGTCGTAACAGGGAAGCATTGACGTTGAAAACAAACACCGATACGGGCTGGGAAGCGTTCTATCAGGCCAACCAAACACGTACCGCCTCACCGTTACTGCGCCGTGCTCTAGGGGCAGAGTGTTTACCGATGGGGAATAGATGCGCCATTGATCTTGGATGTGGCGGCGGCATCGAAACGGCAATGCTGTTACACGCTGGCTGGCGCGTAGTCGCCATCGATAAAGAGCTGGATGCCATTAAGCGCGTTAACATGCTAAAAGCGAGCCTGCCGCATACAGCGCTAACGATCATAATGTCGCGTTTCGAAACGCTAGATAGCCTACCCACATCGGCACTTATACACGCCGGTTTGAGTTTGCCCTTCTGCGAATCCAATCACTTTTCAACGCTATGGACGCTGATTCAGTCAGCACTCGAACCCGGCGGCCTCTTCGTCGGCCACCTATTCGGCACTCGACACGACTGGGCTGGTAACCAAGCAATGACGTTTCACACCAAAGAAGAGGTAGAGGCGCTTTGCGATGGAGTAGAGATTGAGCTCTTCCGCGACAGCGAAGGAGATGGCGGGCTGGTACCGCACCACTGGCATCGATTTGATCTTATTTTAAGGAAGCCAATGGTTTAAACGAGGTGAATGTTTGCGTGTAGCGGGTTACTATCCGAATTTGTCATCAAGGCTGGTTGCCGTACTTCATAAAAGTGAAAGGAAAAGCGAATCCAATAGCAGTACGTCTTTTCAGTACGAAGGCTATAACGTTTTACCAGCAAGGTAGCCCGGACCCTTTCCATTAGCTTCATGGGGTATCCTTTTGTATTAATTAATAGTGTCTTTACATACAGTATTATTGAGAATGGCAAATCGTGCCAACACGCGAATTTTGGATAGGTAGCCAAAATTTGCTTTGCTAGCAATAGAATCAATGAGATAGATTTGATCAAGGCAGCTGCATAACCTCAATGAACGCACCAGCACGTTCATTGAGGTTATGCAGACGGGTATATAGTCACTGTTAGCGGGCAGGGGTATATGGATTTCGACTGGGGAACATTTTTAACAGCACACGCCAGCGCAATCTTCGCGCTCACCGGCGCACTAGGCGGCGGAGTCCTGTCGTTCATCGGTGCTCTACTACTAAAGAAGCGAGAGTTCCATCTCTCAGTATCCGGCAAACTTTTGGATCGCCGCATCGCTGCGCATGAGAGAGTCATCGCTCTCGCGACGGAGATGCGCGTAATGGTAGCGCTAGGTGGATTTTCGTCGTCAGGAGAGGTCCGACGTGCCCCCCAGGTAATGATTTCCCGAGACACCTTTGACGATTGGTTCACCCGCTTTACGCAGCTAAGCCTTGAGGGCACATCTTGGCTCTCTACTGCGGCAAAGCGAGAGGTGAACTTCGCTCAAGACTATCTGATCACCTTACATCTTTATCTGGAGCAGATCCCGTCGGACCGATTTCTAGGCTTAGGAGAGGTCATCCGACAAGACTTTGTTGGCTTGTCGTCGTCTCTGGAGAAGGCGGCCTTCGGATTCTTCCAAAGTGGCGTTCGCAAGTTGAAGCCGGACAGCTTGGAGAAGTGGCACAAGTACAAGCGAAAAGAGACAGAACGGCGGTTAGCATCGACATTATTGCTCACCAACCAAGGTGCATTTGTCCAAGCGCAAAGTGATGCCAATGCCCTCTAACAATTCATTCAAGCCGACGCCGCTTCGCGGCGCGGCGCGGCTTAACTCCGGCGTTAGGCACCGGAGAAAGGGTCTCACCGCATGAGTAGTCATCAAAGGCTTGCAGAAATTCACATTGCGCAGGCGAGGTCAAGAGCATTGCGCTTGTTTGCCTTCACAAGCTCCGTCTTTCCCGGTGAATGGAGCAACCAGTGGATAGAGACAATAGTTCCTGACCTCGTTGAGTTTGCTTTCCACGCCAGGAAAGTCAATGAATTTTGTGGTCTGATGGACCATCCATTCGCGTCAATAGACGTTAAGCTCGTATCAATATCAAGCGGTGATCCTGGGAAGTGGGAAACCAGCTACCGCAACGCGCTCAATGCTCTGATGCACATGCGATCTTTTACGGTAGGCAATGCACACTCGGATCATCGACGAATCTTTCTGGCGTCGGAAGCAAATCTGATCACGTTATACATAAGGGTTTCTACAGATAAATTCCCTTCAGCAACCATTAGCATCTTTGGTCTGGTAAATTGCTTTCTCAACGAGGTGCTCCCGCAAGTGCGCATAAGGTATCCGAGCTTCGCTTTTTAGCGGTCGGCGCCTAACAACTCATTCAATCCGACGCCGCTTCGCGGCGCGGCTTAATTCAGGCGTTAAATACCAGTGACCGCGAGATCCACTGCCGCAACAATTTGATCCCGGAAATGTGAAAGGGAACCGATGGGATTTTTAAGGTATTTTTCTGGCACCGACGAAATTTGAGGAGTCATCAACAGCAGTTGCTGATCGTTAAACGATATCTCGGGCGTGAGGCCTCGCATCGGCTGGCTCTCAAATGCTGAAGTTTTGCCCAAGGGAATAA
The DNA here is from genome assembly GCF_024790395.1 of Halomonas dongshanensis. Classification (GTDB taxonomy): domain Bacteria; phylum Pseudomonadota; class Gammaproteobacteria; order Pseudomonadales; family Halomonadaceae; genus Vreelandella; species Vreelandella dongshanensis. The sequence goes on along the minus strand of NZ_JAJISC010000004.1, from coordinate 99,261 downwards.
CGATACGAGTTGTCAGGTCGGTCAGGAGGCCACTTTGAATATCGACGAGGTAGGGATAGTGAGTTTTGCTGGTTTTGCTTGGATTGGGGTAAACATCGAACTGCGCCATCAAAACTCCCTGAATTCGTCACCGAAGCATCCGTGTTGCTTGACAAACTCGTTGTAGCTTCGGATCGCAGCGCGATTTTCTTCTACCCATTGAGCGGCAGCGCGTTTGGCGAGCTCTTCTTTCAAGGCCCGCTCCAGAGTGGCTGAGAGGCTGATGTTCAGATCCCGCGCTTTGCGGAGCAGGTCACTGTTAACTGACAAGTTTGCCGCTTTTTTTGGTGCGGCTGTGTTGTATAGTTCGACCATCATGCCCTTCAATATAGCTGTTGCACGCATAGCGTCAGTGTATGCGCATGGTCGTGCGCATACAAGAGCATTTAACCAGCGGCTGTTGTCGGACGCACCTACGCTGCGCTCCGGTACGCCGCTAATCCAAGCGTTAGGCGCAGATCATGTTTCGTATTTTCGAGTGCAGCTGCGGTCGACCTCCGTTCAACTACAATGACTTTCGCAGTCGTGATGTCGGCGAGGATGACCATGGGGCCACAGTTGAGATCCATACTTGCCGCTCCTGCGACAAGCAATGGTGGGTGTATCTAATAGAAGAGCCCCACTTCACGAGATCTGGCCGCTGGTGGCGCATCCAAATCTCCTCCAAAGATATTGAAGAGCTCAGTCCTTCATCGGCGAGGCGGATCATCGAGGCTCAACAATGCCGCTTCGCAGCGCGGCTTAACTCAGGCGTTGAGGCTGTAGTGAAACTTCGCTGACAACTACGTTTTGGTAGGGTCGAGGGAACATACAAAGAGCGGCCGCATCAGTCTCGGGGCTATGTGGCACCCCGAGCACACCCCGCATTATCTGGGTAGGGTGTGCAGAAACCAGGGGAGCATTACACGGTGGCCTTGCCTTTGTAGATGTCCATGACGACTGCGGCTTTGCGCTTCGCCATCCAACGTTTGACGGTAGGTTCATTACTCACTTCATCCTCCTGATGGCTTCACTATAGTCTGTGTAGCTCGGGAGGGGGGCACTTCACATCGTTCAGGAGCCGAGCCAGGCGCGGCCACTGGTGGTCCAGGTAGTGTAGAGCTTTACCCAGCGCACATTTGGCAGCACCTGGACCTGGGCTAGTTCACCGCCTTGGCGGCCTGGGCAATCACCTCGGCCACCTCATCGGGGTTCGTCATCGGCAGCATATGACCGTTCGTGATCTCAATGACTGTCGAACCGGCACGCTCTGCCATACGGCGCTGCAGCTCCGGTGAGATGAGAAGATCTTCGGTAGCGACCGTCATCCAGCTTGGTTTATCTTGCCATGCCGCAGAAGTAACTTTGTGAGAAAGATTCTCCGCGTTGGCCCATGCTTGGGATCTTGCCAAAAAGAGTGCGTCTTCTTCTGAAAGACCGTTACCTGCCAAGGAGAGGAACGCGTCGTCATTGACCAAAAGAAAGCCATCGTCGGTGACCGTCAGCTTGTCGGCCGTGAAGTCGCTGGTCGCTGAGGCTAGCAGGTCGCCGCCGCTTTCCCCGATATCAGGCTGGAAAGCTGTAACGTAGACGAGACCTTTGACGCCTGGGTCGATGCCGGCTTCGGTTATCACCACGCCACCATAAGAATGTCCCACCAGCAATACTGGGCCGTCTTGTACGTCCAGGCTTCGCTGAACCGCCGCGACGTCATCTTCGACGGATGTCATTGGCAGTTGAGTCACTGTGACCTTTAGGCCTTCGGCAGTCAGTTGGTCGTATACCCCTCGCCAAGTGCTGCCATCGACGTTTCCGCCGTGCACCAGAACGATGTTCTTTACATCAGCGATAGCCATACCTGGCAGCGCCATTACGGCACCTAGCGTAACGCTTACGGACAAGGTGAGGGTGCGGAAATTGATCATGTTGACTACCTCTGTTGAGCGTCGAAAACGGTGTAAGTATGCATATTGAATATGGAAGGTTCCTCCATGTTTTAAGTGGAGGAAATAGCAGGGTCAGATGAAAATTACTGCAAGTACTCTAAGAACTAATCTGCATCTGACACCAATATCACTAAAACTGAACGAGACGTGCCTGAGACCCTAAACTGCGGCTGCACCGCCATCGACAAAGAGTTCATGTCCCGCGATAAAGCTGCTCTCGTTTGATGCCAGGAAAAGGACTGCTCGTGCTATCTCGTTTGGTTCCCCCAACCGCCCAAGCGGAACGCTTTTATTGAGTGCCTCTTCGACTTCTGGCTGCGAGTCAAGGTAGCTCCGTATAAGGCGAGTTTCCGTTCCTCCAGGCGAAACCACGTTCACCCGGATGCCTCGCTCCTTAAGGTCATTCGTCCAGCTTCGGGCGAAAGAACGTACTGCTGCCTTGCTAGCGTTGTATAGAGACTGACCCGGCAGGCCTTTACTGCCCGCGATGGAGCCGTTAAGCACGACAGTACTTCCCGCTGCCATCAACGGAAGTGCTTTTTGCACAGTGAATACCACGCCTTTCACATTGGCGTTGAAGGTCGAGTCGAAATGTTTATCCTCGATCGCATCAAGTGAAATGACCTCGTAAATGCCCGCATTGGCAAACACGACATCGACCCTTTGGTGATCACGTTGAATCCGTTCGTAAAGCCGAGCAACGTCGGCAGAGTTGGTGACGTCACCTTGCACGCCGACCGCCCCGTGGCCAATCTCTTTCACAGCGTCGTCGAGTAGTTCTTGCCGGCGCCCTGTGATGTACACGTGTGCACCTTCGATGGCGAAAAGTTTCGCCGTTGCGAGGCCGATACCGTCGCTACCTCCCGTTATGGCCACCACTTTGTTTTCAAAGCGTTTTGTCATTTTCTAGTACCCTTTGCATTAAGTGGAGTATTGCTCCACTTAATATATGGAGTTAGGCTCCACTTAACAAGTGAAAGAGGAAAAAAATTGAAAGATGAACCTGCCCTCCGGGCTGACGCACAGAAGAATCGCGAACTTATCCTTGCTGCCGCCGAGGCGCTTTTTCTGGAAAAAGGAGCGGGGGTTCCGCTGGAGGAGGTAGCCAAGCGCGCAGGTGTCGGTATAGGTACGCTTTATCGTCGCTTTTCCACGCGTGAGGCCCTCTTGGCTGCGACTAGCAATGAACGTTTCTTGTCGCTTGCACAGACCAGCCGTGCGCGAGACCCAGATACCACGCCAGGTGACGCGGTACGCGCTTATCTAGAAGAGCTTGCCATGAACATGAGCATTTACCAGAGCCTTGCTGCTTCGATTGGAACCATTATCCAATGCGGTACGCCCGGATGTAATGCGATTACCGCAGAAGGGCATCGGCTGCTTCAGCGTGGACAAGAAGTAGGTGCCATCCGCCGAGATGTCACTTACGAAGATTTAATTTACGTGGTAACAGCGATTTCCATTGCAATTGAGAATGACCGTTCATCGAAATCGCGTATTAGACATCTCGTAGACTTGTTCCTAAATGGTATAAGCGTAAAAGATTGATTAGGTTCTGTCTGAAAAGTCGGCTCTCATGCATCGCTCGATACAGGCCAGCGTCACCATGGCCTTGAAGCTGCTGGCCAGCTTATCGTAACGGGTATTGAGCCGACTTTTCAGACAGAACCTAGATGCGGATGCAATATTCCCCCAGAAGAAATATCAGATGATGATGTGTGCGGGTACTGTGCCCACATGTGGGCAAAAGTTTTGGCCGAGTAATGTGCTGCTAACAAAGCGCTGCTGTCGGACAAATTTTCCGCTGCGCTACAAATTTGCCGCAGAGCGCAGCGTTGAAGCTGTAGAGAAACTTCGCTGACAACTACGTTTTGGTAGGATCGAGGAAACATACGAAGAGCGGCCGTATCAGTCTCTGGACTATGTGGCACCTCGAGCACATCCCGCATTATCTGGGTAGAGTGTGCAGAAGCCTGGGGGTCATTACACGGTCCTTGCCTTTCAAGATGTCCATGACGACTGCGGCTTTGCGCTTCGCCGTCCAACGTTTGACGGTAGCTTCATTGCTCATTTCATCCTCCTAATGGCTTCACTATAATCTGTGCAGCTCGGGAGGGGGTCGCTTCATTACACTGCTGATTCATCTATAACTTGGACAGCTTTTAAGAAGCTTGCCAAAGCCGCAGGCATAAATTGATTAGAGAATGTACTGAATACAACAAGAAAGCTATCGAACACAATCTTTGAATTATGGCCATCCGCCTAACAAGTCAATCAACTACACGCCTGCGCCGGTTATTGAGGTGTTAGGTAAAATCGGAGTTCAGAATCGAGCATGAAAAAGATTATTGATTTCTTCTTGAAAAAGAGTAAATACGGTAACGTGATTGATTCTCCTGAGGATAGAGTCAATGCTTTCATTTCACACTGGTACAAGCAATGGTCTAAAGCCCAGAGAAAAATGGGCGACGAAGTAAATTTTGACTATTGGGGAGACCTTATATCAGATGTAGATGGGACTCATTTTGTAGCTGGTAGTAGCTCGGGGTCTAGAAATTCATTTGGCTCGAAAGCTAATTATGACCCCGGTATAGAAAAAATCACCGAATGCAATATTCAAGGAAATACTGCTAGCGTATTCACAGAGATTTACGATGAGGCGTTTAACTCATCAAAATATCATGTCTATGATCTCGAGTTTGAAGAAGAAAAAGGTTGGAAGATAACAAAAATATTTACTCTTTTTCATTCCCCAAAGAGCCCTGTTGTCGATCATGATAAGCATGCAGAAATCTTTTCTATGAGCATATTTGATGCTCCTTTTCTAGAAAGGGAAGACCATATAGATCTCAATGAAAATAAACTTTTTCAAGCGGAGCGTAGTATCAGTATACCAGATTTAGAAGAGGGGGTGGTTAAATTAGAGTCTATCGGGAAGCTTAGAGTCAGCTCTGGGGTGCTAGGGATATTAGATTTCGGCTATAATCTTTATGATTTGGAGCCGCTCCAAAGAAGAGTAAGTCCAGGGGGGTATCCTGTTGAATACGTAACAATAAATGGCTATGTGGCTGGTATTCGAGTGAAATTTAAGGATAGCGAGGAGTCAGTTAAGTGGTATGCGGCTAATACGCCAAGTGGTAATGGTGTTTATAGTGTAGATTCTGGTAATTTAGCTATTTTTGATGTCGGAAAGCTCATGAGTTTAAGCCGTATAAAAAAAGAACGAATATTGAGTGTATGGAGCCTTGGCGGCAAGCCAGGATTAGTTTCAATGGTAGATGAAGACGATTGCGTTATATCCACAAGTGGCTTCGGGGACGGGTATTATCCCGCATTCTGGGGAGTGAATGCGCAAGGTGAAGTGTCCTCCCTATATATCGATTTTATGATTCTTGTGCGAGAAACGGAAAATGGACTATATGAATCTGTCTAAATTACCTAACAAGCGCATGTTGCCGGATTTTTTACGCTGTGCCTCAAACCAGCTGAAAATATTGGCATTATGCACTATCGGAATTAACACATGAAACCTAACAGAATCTACTTCAAAGATAATCCCTGGCCAGAAGGGCATCCCATTAAGACGTTCTCATGGTCGGCGAAAGTGGTCGATGGGAATGTATGGTTCGATTTTCATCTCGAATCGGCTGATTATTACGCAGAGCGCGATATCGAAGATGATGAGAATGTGGAATATCCCTCTGACTGGGCGGCGCCCATCGTTTGGGGGAATTATCACTCATGCACCCTATCATCCAGCTATTGGCACAACGGTGGCTTCAAGGTATGTGCCATCGAAGATTACACGCCGGAGTTTTTAGACGGCCTCGAGTTGATAGTAGATCCAAACCCCGAAACCATAGAGGATTGGGACGATCTGTCATTTCACATTTACCTACTTGGACATGATGCCGTGGGTAAGCACAAGATCAGGTTTGAACGTATCGGTAATTCCATGCAGTTCAATATTACGTGGTTGGGTGCAATAGCGCAGGCATACGTGGGCGACTATGAGTTCAAGCATAGTTTTTCTGCAGTAGTCGCCGCAGTAGAATTTCCAGCGCTGCCTTAGCTGCAGCGATTGTGTTTACATCGTCACCGTATTATCTAACAAGTCTAAGCTGTTTATTTCACTAAGAGCTTGCCCATGATCACGCCTCTTTTCCTGGATACCACTGAGCACCGCCATTTTTCGCTCGATTCACGAGTGGCAATTGAGGGTGTTTGCAAGGCAACCGAACCTGAAGTGCGCGAACATCTTCCCATGCTGCCCGACAAACTCGAACTTGCGTGCCAAACAGGTACGATCGTCATTCCTGAGACCGGTGAAATGGGGCTAGCCATTTCCCCAACTCGCGTTGGGTGGACGGTCGATGAGCGCCGAGAAGAGGGGATTGCGGCTATTGCCCGTCAGCAGCTGCGCTTTACGCTGTTCCATGAGCTTCACCATTTGGCGCGGGGCTGGGTCATCTATCGAAGCGATCCTCCTACCAGTTTCATGGAGGGGGTAGTAAGTGAAGGCTTGGCCACGGTGTTTGAGCGCGAAGTCGCGGGGCGTCACACGCCTTGGGGGGAGTATCCGGCGGAGGTCGACACCTGGGTGGAGGAGCTAATGGCGCTGCCGGTAACGGCGCCTTATCTTCCCTGGATGATTCAGCATACGGATGGGCGCCGTTGGATCGGCTATCGCGCGGGCACGTATATCGCCGAGCGGGCGATTCGCGCCTCGGGCATTTCGGCGGCGGGGCTGGTGCATACGCCCATGGAGGAGGTTCTTCGTATGGCAGGCGTCGTAAGATAATAATCGGCCGCCGCTTTTTTGCTGTTTTGTGTCAGCACAGATAGCCATCCCTGGCTTAACGAGCACATCAATCAGCCATAGTGTTTATGCCGGGACATTTTGCCAATGCCGGGGTTGAGCGTGTTGGTTGGGTCGATTTTGCGATAGAACGCTGCCAGGTCCGGCTTCGCGGCATAGAGATGGCCGACATTATGCTCCGCCGGGTACTCCGCTCCGCGCTGGTCAAGGAGTTCCAGCATCGCTGCCTTGACCGCCTTCGCGTCCGCGCCTTTCTTCACCACATAATCCTGGTGCAGCACATGGCAAAGAAAATGGCCGTAGTAGAGTTTGTGGGCCACCTTGTCGTCTATCTCAGGCGGTAGTGTCTCCTGCCAGTCGCGCGTGTTGCGCGGCAGGGCGATATCGAGGGCGATAATCTCTTCTGCCTCATCGCGGTGAACGTTCATGTAGCGCACCGCCGCGCCTGCGGCGGCAAAGCGGTGTAGCCCCGCGATTTTGCCTTCACGCGCATCGCACTCGAAAAAATCGCCGTTTCGCGTATCGAAAAAGCGAGCCAGCGCTCGGCGCGCCTCGTCGATTCCTTCGTCGCGGGTTTTCAGAATGAGGTGATGGGCAAAGCGTTCGCGATACGCGCGCATGCGCTGGGGCAATATATCTGGCCACACGCGCGCGAGCCCTTGCATTACCCGGTCTGACAGCGCCCCAAGGCCAATTCTGCCAAGCCGCGCATCTACCCAGCCTTTCATGGCGAAGAATGCCGGTAGGCGGTCGGTGCCGAGTTTGTCGATCATGACCACCGTGTCTTTGCCATAGCGGTCTGAAATGTCGAAGCAATCGCGGTGCATATACTCTGCGCTAACGGGCAGCGTGGGCCAGTCGGTAAGGATCTCACGCCGTAGATCGGTCAGCTCCATCGGGTCATCGGTGCCTATGTAAAACACCTGCTCGGCCTGGTTTTTCGGGTAGGTATCCAGCCGCACCGCGAGAACCGCGAGTTTGCCCGCGCAGCCCGATGCCTCGTAGAGCCGTCGTTTGTCGGCATTGAAGCGGGCAGGGGTGTCGGCATCTACTTCTCGCACACGCTGGTGGTAGTCGGTGTCGGAGGCTTTGCGCTGCGTCTCCGGTTCGGGCGTGCCCGTCTCGCCTTTATCCAGCCGCGCCAGTATCTCTTCAGGCGTCTCACCAAGCTCAAGCCCCAGGTGGTTGACCAACTCTAACCGCCCGTCCGCCGTCACCTGGGCGTAAAGCGCGAATTCCGTGTAAGACGGCCCGCGCTCGACCAACGCGCCGCCCGAGTTATTGCACACGCCGCCCATGATTGAGGCGCCGATACAGGAGGAGCCTATTACCGAGTGGGGTTGGCGCCCTAGCGGAGCGAGCAGCTTTTCGAGGGCAAAAAGTGTGGCGCCGGGCAGGCTGACCACCTGTTTACCGCCTTCCAGCGGCAGAATGGCATCCATTCGCCGGGTGTTGATCAGCACCACCTCGCGGTCATAGCGCCCCTTTGGGGTAGAGCCTTCCGTTAGCCCCGTATTCGCCGCTTGCAGAATCACGATCTTATCTGCCGCGACGCACGCCTCGAGCACCTTCCATGTTTCGACGAGCGAGCCAGGCCGCACCACCGCCAGCGCTTCGCCTTCACCCGAGCGAAAGCCTTTACGATAAGGCGCGGTTGCCTTTTCTCCAGTGAGCAGATGACGCGGGCCAACGATTTCGCGCAGGCGAGTGAGTAGCGTGTGGGACATGTAGCCTCCTTTTGTTCTTTCGATGTTGCCTCAATTCGAGCTGCAATGGAAAGCGTTATCAACTACTATCGCGAGCGCCTTCATGCCTGGGGTTGGAGGCTGAGTGCTCGATAAGATGGAATATCAAGAAGCGCTAAAAACTACTAAGGATGAGCGAGTTGAAGTTTTTTCTGTCAAAGAACGTGGTGATTTATCTGGTTCTGGCGTTGGTCGTGAGCGGGTGCGCCTCTCGCGATATCCGCTGGATGCATCCCAAGCCTTCCGAAGAGCTACTGCAGCAGGCCTACCGGGACTTGCACGGTTTTCACGTCTACCCCTTGTCGGGCAGTGAAGCACAAGATGAGTTGAGCAGTGACGAGGCGGCGCATCTCATTTCTGATCCTGACTTCATTACGTCCACCACGCCCAACTTTGCCTTCATCATGTTCAGCGGTAGAGAGATCAACATCATTGGCTACAACCAGTACTATCGCCTCAGTGACGAAGCGTCACGAAGCCCGATGATTTACCACTACAAAGGGGAGCTCAAGCGTGCGGACTATACGCTTCCTCACATGGCCCCCAACGTGGGCGATCTGACGGTGACCTCGCGGCCAATCGACGCGCTGGAGCTTTGGCTATTGAACGAGCAGCGAACGATACGCCCGAATTTCAAGGGTACGCTCAAGTTCGAAAGTTGGTCGGGAACATACACCAAAGTCAGCGCTTTCGAGCCCAGAAGCTGGCAAAGCCTTTTTTAAGGTTTTATGTCAGGCGCTCGCGTTTTATGCGCTTTTTGCACCGCGTCACAGCTGATCGTAATGCCCGCCAATAGCGAATATATAGATTGCCGTGTCGTCGAAGCGATAGATGAGCCTATCCTTCTGCGAAATACGCCGCGACCATAACCCCGATAAGTTGTGCTTCAACGGTTCTGGTTTGCCCGTACCAAGTGCTGGGTTCTCGGCTCGCAGCATTTCCTTGAGTAAGCGGCAGAGCGCTTGATGCAGCTTCTTGTCTTTCTCTTGCATTCGTTCGTAGGCTTCCCAAGTGGCGCCCTCAAATACCAGTGATCTCATTCATTTGCTCACTGTTTGGCGTATAACCTTGGTGACGTTCATGCGATTCGATGGAAGCTGCGAGTTGCTGCATCAAGTTCTGGTTCTGCAGCACATAAAGCGTTTCCTGTTCGCGCTCCCAATCTTCCGCGCTAACGACCACGAAGGCCTCGCCTGCGCGGCGTGTCACTTTGAGCGGTTCGTGACGCGTAATAACCTGTTCGACCACGCTTTTCAGGTTATCGCGAAATTTATTGACGCTGATGATATCCACGCGCTTACCTCGATGTACGGGAATGCCGTACAAATATAGCGCGTTCATATCGTCGCTGCCTATGCCCTTTACCCCAACACCTGCGGATTCAACTGCCAAACACTCCAGGTCAGCGCAGAGGCCAAGCTCACCCAGGCGAGATAGGGCACGAGGAGTGCGCCAGCCAGTGCGCGCAAACGCCAGAACATCACCAGCGTTACCAGAATCAGCACCCATAGCGCCAGCACGGCCACGAACGCGACAGCGCCCAACTGCCAGACGAAAAACAGCCAGCTCCATAGCGCGTTGAGCGCCAGTTGGATGATGAATATCCCAAGCGCTGGTTTGGCGCCCGGTTCGCGCCAGGCGAGCCATGCGGCGAGACCCATCAGGCCGTAAAGCGTCGTCCACATTGGCCCGAACAGCCAAGTCGGTGGTGCCCAGGCGGGCTGCTGGAGACTTTCATAAAATTCCGCTGCGTTGATCGAGGCTACCGCGCCAACGGCGGCGGCGATATAGGCTAGCACCAGCCAGCCGATGAGGCCCACTAGCTGTTTTTTACGGGAGAGCGTACGCATCTAAGTCACTGCCATGAAAAGTGAAAGTGGTGAGTTTCAAGCGTAGCCTAGGCCGTTGAAGTAGGCCACGGCAGGGTATAAAGCGGCGGTCTACACTGTCCTGTTCAAGCCGTCACTCACTTCACGGATGATAGGAGATAAACGATGCCGATCGCATTTTCAAAGCCGGTTTTTCTTACCTGCACACGCTTTACGCCAGGGCTACTTGCAAGCGCCATAGCGAGTATTTCATTGGCAGGCGCGGGTAGCGCCCTGGCCGAACAAACGCCCACCTTCGATGGCGAGCTTTCCGAGTTCGACTACGCCTACCCGGTCGAGCGCTTCGAATTCAGCTCCCAGGGGCAAGACATGCAAATGGCCTATCTGGACGTTCCACCTGAAGACGGCAGCGCCAACGGCCGCACTGTGGTGTTGCTGCACGGCAAGAACTTCTGCGCCGGTACCTGGGAGGACACCATCGACGTCTTGGTGAACGAAGGCTACCGCGTCATCGCGCCGGATCAGATTGGCTTCTGTAAGTCCACCAAACCCGAGCACTACCAGTTCAGCTTCCATCAGTTGGCCGCTAATACCCAAGCACTGCTTGATGAGCTGGGCGCTGAGGACGTGACGGTCATGGGGCACTCCATGGGTGGCATGCTCGCGACGCGTTTTGCACTGATGTACCCAGAGCGCACCGAGCAGTTGGTAATGGTCAATCCGATTGGCCTGGAAGATTGGAAGGCGCTTGGCGTGCCTTACGAAAGCATCGACGACGGTTTCGAGGCCGAGCGCGAGACCACGGCCGAAGGCATCCGCGACTACCAGCAGAGCACCTACTACGTGGATACCTGGGAGCCCGAGTACGACCGCTGGGTCGAGATGCTAGCGGGCATGTACGCCGGTGAAGACGGCGAACGCGTTGCCTGGAACCAAGCGCTGACCTCGGACATGGTCTTCACCCAGCCGGTGGTTTATGAGTTCGGCGAGCTGCAAATGCCTACGCTCTTGCTGATCGGCGAACAGGACAATACCGCGATCGGCAAAGGCCGCGCTTCCGAAGACGTACAAGCGACTTTGGGCCATTACGACGAACTGGGTGAGCGCACGCGCGATGCCATCCCCGAGGCCACTCTGGTCAGCTTCCCCGAACTTGGCCACTCGCCGCAAATCCAGGCGCCGGAGCGTTTCCACGAAGCGCTACTCGAAGGGCTAGGTGCAGGGCAGTAACTTCGTAAACTAAGCGCCGCCGCCCGTTTGGCGGCGCACGATAGGCAGGTGTGGCGCTAATGAAAAGCCACGCCTGTGTTTACTCTTCCACCGGCTGTAAAGGTCGCCCCTCTAGCGCCTGTCGCGCACGTTCGAGCGTGGGCTGTAGATGATAAAGGCAGGCGCCGTTTTCATAGACGTTCGTTAGCCCCGTGACAGGCTGCATGCCCGTAAACGCTTCGCGGCGCAGGCAGGCGTGCTCGTCTTGAGGCTGAACGCTGCCAAGCGGTAGCAGAGTGCCGATCAACTGCCAGCCGCTGGGCGCGTTGGCGTAGGCAAGCCCGCTGGCAGAGAAGGGCTCGAAGATTAGCCACTGAAAACGAGGCTCGTCTGTGATTTGCTCAGCGCGACAGAGCTCGGTGCTGCTCAGGCAGCTAAGCGGTTGGGATGCCAGAGCCTCAAGCAGAGCGGCGGGGAGCGGTGAGCTATTGGCAGCCGTAGTGAACTGCTGCGCTACCTCGTTTAGGTCTAGGGTGTCGACCAGAGGCTCTTGGCTCCACGGCTCGGCTTTTTTTAGCGATAGCTCGACGCGTCGGGCAAGCGCGGGGTGAGCGTCGAGGAAATCGCTTTCCAACAGCGTTTCCAAGGCCTGAATGCCCGGCTGACCCAGCTGAAAGCGCAGGTACTCGACGTCGAAGGCAGCCGTACTTGTTTCACCGGCGAGTAGCCGCTGTACTTGGTGCTGGGCGGCGAAATGGCGCATGTCGGCAAGAGGCGTATTGATAGCGATGAGCGCGCCTGCCACCACCAGTGCCAAGCTGATGTTGGTTTGCTGTATGGCGGGCAACGCCGCGCTACGCCGCCATATCAGCAGCAGGCTATAGCTCAGTGTAAAGGCGGCAATGAGCAGTTGCAGTAGAGCGGCCCAAAGGCGGTCCAAGCTAAGGCCGTACTGATCGATACGCAGCCACAGCGCCGAGGCAGCCAGTAGCGAGGCAAAGGGCAGCAGCAAGATGGCAAGCCAGATGAAACGGCGCAGCCAGAGCGAATAGGGCAAGTCGGTTGCAGTGTAAAAAATGGCGTTGAAGAACAGTAGCAGCGTAAAAGTGAGCATCATCAAAATGGCGGATGTTCTACCCGTATCCCAGATAGGCTGCAGGCCAGTAAAGGGTAAAACGCCCAGGAACATGACGATGATGAGCGCCACCAGCGGCAGTAAGGCTTTGATTAGCGTCTCGCCCATGTGGCGTACGCTGTTGATCAAGCCAAAGCGGCGTCGAATCAACGTAAGAGTAAGGCCAATCACCAGCCACGTCGTGGGGTAAGCAAAGGCGGGTTGGGTAAAAAGCCGATGAAGGAAACTCAGGCCGATGGCATCGAAAAGTGTCGCCCAGAGCCAGAGCAAACCCCAGAAAACGCCAATGAATAGCCCTAACTGGCTTAGCGTGAGTACGAACTCCCAGGTCGTCGTCAGCAGCGCTGGATAACTAAAAGACCAGTTGCCTCCTGCGGCCCGGCAGCGAAAGAAAAGCGCCAAAATAAAGAGCGCAACCCCAAGCGAGACGCCGTAGGAGAACGTGAAGGTATGGCGCGTAACGCTTTCTAGATGCGGGTCTTGCTCGACCCAGCCAAGATGCCATCCCAGCCAGAAAAGTAGCGGCGCCAAAAGTAGCGGTAGGGCGGTGATACGCTCTTGCAGGCGTACCATGCCCAGTAGGTAAACAGCGGGCAGGCCTAGCGATACGGTGTAGAGCGCCTTGAGCCAGCGCGCGTCCGTAGCTAGCCCGTGCTCGTGGGTGATGGCCAAGTGAAGCAGTAAGAGTGCCACGCCTTGAAAAATGGCGATGAGGACCAGCGCAATACGAGTCGGTTTATCGTGTAGCGCTCGATCAGGTGTGAGGGCGTTTTGATCCATCAGGGGCTATTGACCCTATTGTTTATGCTCGTTATTGATGCTTATGAGCATGTCGATAAAGCCACCAGGTGTCCACACCAAAGGAGTAAATCAGCGACCCCAAGGCGCTAAGCACTAAAAGCTGCGCGGTGAGTAAGTTAGTGAGCGGGGTTAGGGCCAGCAGCAGCGCCGCGACCTGCCAAACGCATACCGTTTTACGCCGATAGCTGGGAAAGAGCGGCGCTTCCAGCCACGGCAGCAAGGCGCCTGCGGCAACGAAAAAGTAGCGCATCAGCCCCACGAGCAGCACCCAAAGACCAAGCTTTGTATCCACGATTAGCCCTACGCACAGCAGCAAGATCAGCAGCGCATCAAGCTCCATGTCAAAGCGTGCGCCAAAGTTCGAATGGCTATGAGTGTGCCGTGCGATCCAGCCATCCACCCCATCGAGCATTAGCGCAATCAGCGCAACCCCAAGCCATAGCCAAATGGCATCACTCAAACCGTGATGGGCAACGCCGCCTGCCACGAGCGCTACCAGCACGGCGCGTCCCAAGGTGACGCGATTGGCCCAGCCTAGCGGCCCGTGTCGCCAATACGTCACCACCAACCCTACGATGACCGCCCATACGCTGCAGGCCACCACCCAAGGCAGCAGACCCATGACGAACGGCATCATATTGCCGATACCGACGAACAGCGTACTGGCCATGGCGAGCTCGACCAGGGTAATGGCGCAGCGTGAGCCTGCCGGGCGAAGGGGGGTAGAGAAGAAGTGAAACATGGCGCCTCTTAGATAGATGGTTTTTATGCGCTACGTTTTACTTGTAGTATTTTTGTACAAGAATGTGAAGTCGCGCTACGCTCTTTTCATATGTGTACTGTGTTACAGATTAGTCGCTTTTGTGTAACACCACTTAGGTTAATAAGCGCGCAGTAGGTACCGCGACCAGTCGCTATTTAGCCCTGCTGGGCTACGCTAAAAAAAGACGCTGAGCAATATGCCGCTGGATGAAGGCGAAAGATAACTACTGATAAGCCAAGCGGATTTCTAATCATAAGGATGTGCAATGGCAACGCCGAGTACGGAAACGGCTAGTACGTCAACAACTAGTACGGAAACGGCTAGTAAGGCAGCGGCCTTCTGGCTCGCTTCACCTGGGGAGGGGGAGCTACGGGAAACCGCCATCGAGGCGCCCAAGTCAGGCGAGGTACGCGTTAAAGCGCTTTATAGTGGTATCAGCCGTGGTACCGAATCGCTCGTGTTTCATGGTCGTGTGCCCGAATCCGAATACGCCCGCATGCGCGCGCCGTTCCAGCAGGGCGAGTTTCCCGCACCGGTCAAATACGGTTATGCAAGCGTCGGCGTGGTCGAGGCGGGCGACGCTCATCTTCAAGGTCAAACGGTTTTCTGCCTTCACCCGCACCAGGATAGTTACAACGTGCCCGCCGAGAGCGTACGCCCGCTGCCCAAGGGGCTCGCGCCCGAGCGCGCGGTACTGGCCGCCAATATGGAAACCGCGATCAACGGCTTTTGGGATGCCGAGGTAACGCTTGGCGAGCGCGTCACCGTGGTGGGGGCGGGCGTGGTAGGCAGCCTCGTGGCGTATCTGTGCAGCCAACTACCCGGCGTCGAGGTTCAGCTAGTGGATATCAACGCCAAGCGTGCGCTGTTTGCCCAACGTTTTGCTATGCACTTTGCCACGCCCGAACACGCTAAGGCCGGGCAGGACTGCATCATCCACGCCAGCGGCCACCCCGATGGGCTTGCATGTGCGCTGGAACTAGCGGGGCCGGAAGGGCGTATCGTCGAGATGAGCTGGTTTGGAGAGCAGCCGGTAACGCTGCCCCTGGGCGGCGCCTTTCATTCGCAGCGGCTAACGCTTCGGGCAAGCCAGGTGGGACAGTTGCCGACCCGCATGCGCCCGCGCTGGGATTACGCTCGCCGCCTCGATCTCGCCCTCACGTTATTGCAGGACGAGCGGCTAGACGCGCTGATCAGCGGTGAAAGCGACTTTGCTGATTTACCCCATCGTGCTGCCGAGATTTTCTCCGCCGAGAGCGGCGTACTCTGCCACCGCGTGCGCTACTAATACGTTCATGTAGAGCTTTCTTGTAGCACCTGCTTGGCACTTATTCACTCGCTTCACTCGACCTCCCGTGCGGGCGGGTCTCATTGGAAAAAAGGATTCAGCATGTATCGTTTATGCGTTCGCGACCACTTCATGATCGCCCATAGCTTCAAGGGCGAAACCTTCGGCCCGGCCCAGCGTACTCACGGCGCCACCTACGTGGTCGACGTCATTTTCCAGCGCCCTGCGCTCGACGAGGACGGCTTGGTCATCGATATCGGCTTGGCCAGTGAGTCGCTCAAGGCAACGCTTGCGACCTACAACTATCGCAATCTCGATGAGCTCGACGTGTTCGAAGGCCACAATACCTCCACCGAGTTTATGGCCAAGGTGATCTTCGACCACTTGGTTGAAGACATTCGCGCGGGCAAGCTGGGTAAGGCCGCCGAGGGCATCGAGCGCATCGAGGTGAAACTGCACGAGTCGCACATCGCGTGGGCGAGCTACGAGGGCACGCTATGAGCGGTCGATTGACCCTCATCGTCGCCGGTGACCCTAACCAGCGCACCGGCGGCTACATTTATGACGCCCGCGTGGTCGAGGCGCTGCGCGCTCGCGGCTGGGATATTACGGTAGAGGGGGTGGCGGGCCGCTTCCCCGATGCCGATGCCACAGCGCGCGAAAGCCTCGAGCGCACTCTTAACGCACTGCCCGATGGCAGCCACGCGCTGCTCGATGGCCTTGCCATGAGTGCGCTGCCCGATGTGCTGGCGTCACACCACACCCGCCTGATCTTAACCGCACTGATCCACCACCCGTTGGGCGACGAGCAGGGGCTTGATGAGCAAGCACGCCAGCGCCTGCATCTATGTGAGTTTGAGGCGTTGCAGTACGTGCAGCGCATTATCGTCACCAGTCGCTTTACCCAGCGCAGGCTCGATGAGCTTGCAAGCCACTACGACCGTGCGCTGAACGCCCCGATTACTGCCGTCGAGCCCGGCGTCGAGCGCGCGCCTTTGGCCCCAACCCGTGAGAAACGCGCGCCGGAGGCAGAGGAGGCGCCGCTGCATCTGCTTTGCGTGGCAACTCTCGTGCCGCGCAAGGGCCAAGACATACTTGTCGAAGCGCTGGCGCAGCTAACGTCGTTGCCGTGGCGCTGTACCTGCATCGGCGCTGCCCGCGATAGGGCGTTTGCCGCCAAGGTCGAGGCGCTGATCGAGAAGCACGATCTGCACGGGCGTATTCACTTGGCCGGAGAGTGCGATGCCGCAAGCTTAGACGCTGCCTACCGCAATGCCGACGCTTTGGTGCTGCCCTCCTGGTACGAAGGCTATGGCATGGTGATTACAGAGGCGCTGGCCTACGGGCTGCCCGTGGTGACCACGACCGGGGGCGCCCTGCGCGATACCCTGCCTACCGGGGCGGGGCTAAGCGTAGCGCCAGGGAGCGTCGACGCGCTTCGCGATGCACTCGCCCAACTGATCGACGATAGCGCCCTGCGCACGCGTTTGACCGATACGGCGCGGCAGGTGCGCGCTACGCTGGTGGATTGGGACGAAACCGGGAGGCGCTTCGAAGCAGCACTTACGGCGCCTGACGAGACCACCACGCGTGAGCCTAGTTTAGGAGAAGCTAGTTCAGGAGAAGCTAGTTCAGGAGAGGGCGGCCATTTTACTCAGGACTGGCTAGCAATGCGCGAGGCGCTCGATGTGCGCTCGCGTGCTTCTGCGCTCGTTGAGCAAGCGGGCGCCTGGCTCGATGAGCAGCGCCAAAGCGAAGGCAGCGCCTTGGAGATCGTCGATCTCGGCAGTGGGCGCGGCAGTAACCTGATCTATATGGCGCCGCGGTTGCCCAACAACCAGCGCTGGACGTTGGTGGACCACGACGCCGCGCTGCTCGATGACGCCTGCCTGCGCGCCGAAAAGAGTGGGCTTCAAAGCGTAACGGTAAGCGCCCACTGCGGCTCGCTTGCTGACATTGCCGCGCTGCCGCTCGATTCGGCGCGGCTGGTTAGCGCCTCGGCGCTGATCGATTTGGTATCACGCCCCTGGTGCGAAGCGCTGGCTGATGCTTGCGCTGCGCGACAGCAGGCACTTTTGATCGCGCTCAGCATCACCGTTGACTGGTACTTCACCGATACCGCCGGTGCGCGCCTAACCGATGCGGAGGACGCCGCCGTTTTGGGTTGGGTCAAGGCGCATCAGGCCGGTGATAAAGGGCTGGGTCACGCCCTTGGCGGCGAGGCCCACGGCGTGCTGGCCGAGCTTTTACGCGCGCGAGGCTACCAAGTAGAGGAGGCGGCCACACCCTGGCGTATCGCGGCGGGCGACGCTGAGTTCGCAGCGCTTGCGCGTACGTTGATCAAGGGCTGGGCTCAGGCTGCGCGGCAGGCGGCGCCTAACGAGGCTGCGCGCGTGACGGCCTGGGAAAACGCACGCCTGCGTTTATTGAGCGAGGGTGCGCTGGGTGTGGTGGTCGAACACGCCGACCTCCTGGCGCTACCGCCGCAAAGGAGTGCTTGATGCTGCGCCGCCTAGGCAAACTCTACCGCGCCTGCCCCAGCTGGGTCGGGCGGCTGGCGCTGAGCGTGGTGCTGCTCGGCGCCGTGGCGCTTTGGGTCGAGCCGTTCGAGATTGCCGCCGAGGTACGCCAGTTCGCCCCAGGGTGGGTGCTACTCGCGCTAGGTATCAGCGTGGTGCAGGTCGTGCTGAGCGCGTGGCGTTGGCAGCTCACCGCCACGCGTATCGGCGTGCCGCTGCGTTTGAGCTACGCGCTGCGGGAATATTATTTAGCGATGCTGGTCAATCAACTCTTACCCGGCGGCATGCTGGGCGACGCGGGGCGCGCGCATCGTCACGCCGCGCAAGCGGCCTCGCGCGGTAGCGCTTGGCGCGCGGTGATCATCGAGCGCGCTTCCGGCCAGGTGGCCGCACTGGTCGCGACACTGGCAGCGCTAACTCTCTCGCCGCTATGGCTCGCGGTGGTGCCGCTGCCCGTAATCGGGGCCTTGGTAGTTACTGCAGCCGCTTGCTGTGCCCTATTTTTCTGGCTGCTCTACCGGCGCGGGGCGGGGTTTTCCAGACAAAACCGCGTGACCCGTTGGCTTGGCGAGTTTGCCAGCGACCTTCGCCGTGGCCTTCTCGCCCCTGGCGTTTGGCCGCGACAGGTCGGCACATCGCTACTGGTCGTGCTGAGCTACGCCAGCGTCATGTGGTGCGCTGCCCGCGCCATTGGCGTAGATATACCCGCCTGGCAGCTCTTTTCGCTGGCGCCGGTGGTGCTGGCGTTCATGCTGATTCCGTTTTCGGTGGCAGGCTGGGGAGTGCGCGAAGGCGCCGCGGCGAGTATTTGGCTCGCCGTAGGCCTGCCTGCGGCGCAGGGCGTTGCGGTATCGCTCGCTTACGGGGTGCTGGTGCTGTTGGGTAGCCTGCCGGGGGCCTGGGTCGCGCTCAAGCGGCGCACCCAGGCCGCCCCTTCAACAGCGGGCGGTCAGCTCCAGGTCGAACAGGGTGTCCTCCCCGCAGCGGAAAGTGCGCGCGGGCGGGCGAAGGGCGGTATCGAGCGTCTCGATGGGCGTCATACGAAGCCCGGGGCGCCCAGAGCCGATCAACAGCGGCGCCACCAGCATATGCAGGCGGTCGACCACGCCAGACTCGATGAAGTGCGAAACGGTAACGCCGCCGCCCTCGACCAAAAGCCGCCGATGGCCCAGCTGTTTAAGCAGGTCAACGACGTCTTGCGCGGCGAACTGCCCTTGAGTATTGAGCGCGAGCGTGCGGCGCTCAACGTGCGAGGCCACGGGCGAGGCAGGTGCCGCTGGCCCTACCAAGTGCAGCGTCGGTGCGGTGGCAATTTTAAACAGCGCCAAGCCGTGCGGCACGCGCCCGCGCGGGTCAAGCACCACGCGTACGGGGTGCGGGCCTTCGACATGGCGCACGGTGAGCTGCGGGTCATCGGCGCAGGCGGTACCCGCGCCAATCAGCACGGCGTCGCACAGGGCACGCAGACGGTGCAGATGAACCAGGCTCTCCTGCCCGTTGATGTAGTGCGAATGGCCGCTTTCGGTGGCGATTCGCCCATCCAAACTCTGACCCAGTTGGGCTACCACCCACGTTGGCTGGGCCGCCAGAGGCGACAGACACTCCCACAGCTCGCGGGACTCGACGTCTGCCTCATCGAAGTTCGGCGTTTTGCCGTCTACGCTGTTAGAACGCCGCTCCAGCAGGGCTTGCCACGCGTCGGCAAGCGACAGGGCGCTGCCATTCGGGCTGCGCGTTACTGCTACGTTTCGACAATGAATGTCCTTGATGTCGGTCATGACGCCTCCGTGCTAGGTCACCGCTTCCATGATGGTCGGCGGTTGCCCTGGGCGCAAGGGCGTTACTGCCGCCACGAATGAGTGCCAGGAGGCCACCATGTATCAGATTGAACGCGCAATTTTCGATATCCGCCGTGGGCTGCCGGTGGTCATCGACATGGACGATAAACGCCTGCTGGTACAGGCGTTGGAAGGGATCGATTCGGTGACGGCGCTAGCCGAGCTTTCTGGCTCGCGGCCGTCGCTTCTGCTTACCCGCCATAGGCTGGCGGCCATGGGCGTCTCGCTCGATGCCGAGGCGGCCAAGCTAACGCTGCCGCGCCATATCGATACCGCTGGGCTCAACGCTCTGGCCACGGCCGAACAAGCGGGACAGCACCTGCTCAGCGGCTTGGCCCCGGCAAGCGTGGGTGAACAAGGAGCGCTGGCGCTCATGCGTCGAGCGCTGCTGATTCCTGCCGCCCTGTGCGCCGAGATCGCCCCCAACGCCGCGCAGGAGCTTGAGGAGCGCATCCAAAAAGGCGAGCTTCTGGCCATCGATGCAGACTTGGCCGGTGATTGTCTGAACGGCTCGCTTGGCATGCTCAAGCGCGTCAGCGAAGCGCGTATTCCGCTCGAGGACGCCCCTGAAAGCCGTTTCGTGCTATTTCGCGAGCCCGATGGCCTGCGCGAGCACGTGGCGGTGGTGATCGGTGACATCGACGCCATGCAGGGCGCGGTACCGCTGAGGCTGCATTCGGCATGCCTAACGGGCGATCTATTCGGCAGCCTGCGCTGTGACTGCGGTGAGCAGTTGCGCAACGCCGTCGGCGACATTCAAAAAATGGGCGGCGGCGTGCTGCTGTATCTCGCCCAGGAGGGGCGCGGTATTGGCCTTGCCAACAAGCTACGCGCCTATACGCTGCAAGATGGCGGCTTGGATACCGTCGATGCCGATCAAGTACTCGGCTTTGGCGACGACGAGCGCCAGTACGGCGTGGCGGTGGACATGCTCAATGCCCTGGGCGTGGATAAAGTGCAGCTTCTCACCAATAACCCATTGAAGATCGAGGCGCTGGTGTCGGGCGGGATCGAGGTCGTCTCGCGCCAGGCGCTCTACGGCAGCGTTACCGATCAAAACCACCGCTACCTCAGCGCCAAGGCCAACCGCGCCGGGCACATGCTGGACGAAGTGCTCAGCGTGCCGCGCTGAAATGGGCGCCAAAAAAGGCAACTGATAGCAAGAAGCAATACGACGAGTAACAACGAGAACCCACAGAAACAAAAACCACCTGGCCGCTAAGCGGGCAGGTGGCTTCGTTGACGGATGAAAAGACCGTGCGGCAGTTGTAATCAGTTCAGGCTCATGTCTCCAGTTCCAGGGTGCGACGCAATACGAGGAGTTCATCCACCTCCAGGTGCTCAAGCCTTCCGGCAAGCAGGTCGCTGACTTTCTGAACCGGTAGCCCCGCCCGTCGGGCGATTTCGCGGCTGCCGAGGTCTGATACGGCGATCAGACGCGTGATGATGCGCATAAGGCGCGTGCGTTTTTCGAGTTCCCTGACGTCGAGGTCAGGGCTGCTTCGCGGAGGGTCCAGCGTTTCTGCACGAGCAGTTGAGTATGCCGTACTCATGAGGCTCCATCTGTCGGAAATGACGTTCACACAATGCCGCCAAGCGGGCCGTATTTCAATGCTATTTTAGGAAAATTCACCGGTCTTTTAGGCGAAGCGCGCTAAGCATTACTCAACGCGCTCTAACGCGCGAGCTCTGGTAGACTATGCGCCTTCTCATTTTAGCGTGTGCCCAGGCGGGTGCACGGATCTTTGTCATAGATACTCAAGGTAGGCGCGTTAGACGCTCCGCGAGACGTTCGTGGTTTGGGTATCGCTTTCAATGGCCGCTGGGCCGAGGAGTCTGACATGTCGTCGAACAGCGCACCCAAGGTGGGCGTCATCATGGGGTCTCAATCGGATTGGCCGGTGATGGAACACGCCGTTACCATGCTGGAGCGCCTGGGTGTGGCGTATGAAACGCGCGTCGTATCAGCGCACCGCACGCCCGATTTGCTGTTCGACTACGCCAAGGGTGCGGCAGAGCGCGGCCTGCAGGTAATCGTTGCGGGCGCGGGAGGCGCTGCCCACCTGCCTGGCATGGTGGCCTCGCAAACGGCGCTGCCCGTACTCGGGGTGCCGGTGGAGTCCAAGGCGCTCAAGGGGCTCGACTCGCTGCTCTCTATCGCTCAGATGCCGGGCGGTATCGCCGTTGGCACGCTGGCTATCGGCAAGGCGGGCGCGACCAATGCGGGGCTCCTTGCCGCTCAAATCGTCGCCCTGCAAGACGTTCAAGTGCGCGAAGCGGTCGAGGCCTTTCGCCGCGAGCAAACCCAAAACGTGTTGGATAACCCCGATCCGCGCCCGGCCGATGCCGCAAGCGCTCAGTAATGGAGTCGAGCATGAACATTGGCATATTGGGAGCAGGCCAGCTCGGCCGCATGCTGGCCTTGGCCGGTTATCCGCTAGGTAACCGCTTCACCTTGCTGGATACTACCGGTAACCCCAGCGCGGGTATCGGTGAGGTCATCGTCGATCCTGATAACCAGCATCTGGCGGCGTTTCTGGATGCCGTCGACGTTGTGACCTACGAGTTCGAGCATCTGCCGGTGGCGCTGGTCGAGGAGATCGAGCGCCATAAGCCGGTCTATCCCAGTAGCCGCGCTATTGCCGTGTGTCAGAACCGCGTCGAAGAGAAGGCGCTGTTCGATCGCTTGAGCATTCCCACGCCCGCCTATCGCGTGGCGAGCAGCGCCGAAGAGCTCGAAGCGGCCGCCGCCGAGCTGGGTTGTCCAGTGGTCGCCAAGTCGGTGACCGAAGGCTACGACGGTAAAGGGCAGGCAGTATTAAAAAGCCCGGAGCAGGCACACGAGGCTTGGGCGCAGATCGGCCATGCGCAGCTTATCGTCGAGGCATTCGTCGATTTCGTTCGTGAGGTGTCGATCATCGCAGTGCGCGGTCGCGACGGTCAGGTAGTGTTCTACCCCATGGCCGAAAACCAGCACGAAGGCGGAATCCTGCGCTACTCGATCGCACCGCTGCCCGATCTCGATGACGCCGTGCAGCAGACCGCCGATAGCTACATTCGCGCCCTGCTCGACGAGTTGGACTACGTTGGCGTGCTGGCGCTTGAGCTCTTCCAAACCCGCGACGGCGCGCTATTGGCCAACGAGATGGCCCCGCGCGTACACAACTCTGGCCACTGGACGATGGACGGCGCGGTCACCAGCCAATTCGAGAATCACCTGCGCGCCATTCAGGGCCTTCCGTTAGGCGTCACGCGCGCTCTGGCGCCCACCTGTATGCTCAACGTCATCGGTCGCGAAGGCGACTACCCTAAGATGCTGGAGATCAAAGAGACGCACCTGCACTGCTACGACAAAACCGAGCGTGAGGGGCGCAAGCTCGCACACGTCAACGTGTTGGCCGACGACTACGCTGACCTGCTCGCCAAGGTGGAAGCCTGCGCCGATGCTCTGCCTGGCATGCCCGCACCGCGCTGGAGCTTTACGCCTTAGCGCGTGATTCGACGCGTAAAAACGCAAACGCCGCCTTTCGGGGCGGCGTTTGCGTTTGTATCAAAAGAGAAACTTCTTCAAGTGGGAAAGCCCTTCGTTCATTACCCCAGGGTGATTCGCCCAATCAACAGAAGCCACAGAGCGATCAAAGCGAAGTGGTCCGGGTTCACGTGTTAACCGGCTGATGTCATGACGCTGATAGAGGCGATGCAGGCTGGAGCGGGTCAGGTGCGGGATAAAGCGCTGCAGGGCGAACAGATAGTCGTCCTGTGGTAGATGTGTCGTTCCGCCGAAAGGTGTGGCAGCTTCTTCCGCTTCTGTCATAGGTGGTGAGCAAGACGCCTTTGGCCCCATCCTGTCGTCTTCAACCGATGCCCGCTGACGCCATGTTGCGCACGGTTTTGGGGGCGTTGACTCAACGCCGCGACTAAAGCTGTCGATCGCTGTATCTTTTCTCGGGTGACGTACGTGGTCGTGGCGCGTTGGTGAAGTATCTGAGCCATGAATTTTCTTCCGACAGTGGCTTATACGGTAGATCATTACACCCTGGGACCATACACCTAGAGCTCGCAACCTGTAAAAGTCCAAGAAAAATGCCGTACCCCATATTGGACTCTTTCAGTCGGCGTTGACCGTTGGCTGGCACGCTGGCTAAGAGCCCAAGTAAATGGGCTATTGAGCGTAGAGTATTTCCTCGCGAACGCAATCCAGTGCCTTTCTTAGCTGGTCCTCCTTAACGCCGCCGAATGCTATTCGAAGGGCCTGCGGCACGGACTCGGTCACTGCAAAAGCACTTCCTCCTGAAACCGCGAAGCCCTTTTCGATCAGTCTGGTGATGATTGGCTCGGCTCGCTGCTTTCTGTCGAGCGGCAACCAGGCAAAGCTTGCGTTTTTATGTGCTACGATCGGAATTCCCTTTAGATGTTCACGACAGATCTGCTGCCGGTAGGCCCCATCGCGCCTGCGATTCTTCTCGGATTTCTCGAGAGTGCCGTCCTCAATCCAGCCAATGAGCAATGCTGAAATAATGGCCGGGACATTCCATGTTGTGGCCCTGATGACAAGCGTGAGCACATCCATGTAATCTTTCGGAGTGATGACATAGCCGAGGCGCAATCCGGTACCGATGCTTTTTGAAAAACCCCCGACATGAAAGGTCCTCTCTGGCGCGAGCTCGATAAGACTCGTAGGAGGGCAAGGCTCCAGGAATGCATAGGCCGCATCTTCGATTATGATGAGATCGTGTCTGCGGGCCACCGCCACGATCTGATGTCTTCGCTCCTCGCTCATCACTGTGCCGAGAGGGTTATGGACCGTAGGCATCAAATAAACGGCTCTAATTTTTCCACACCGGCACAGCCGATCGAGATCATCTGGATCCATCATTCCTTCTCTTGAGGCTACCGCCGTCAAGTTAAGCCCGTGCAGCGCAGCTATTGTCTTAAACCCAGTATATGTCAAGGCGTCCGTGGCTACGGTTTCGCCTATTTTGAGCAGTCCGAATACAACTGTTGAAAGCCCATGTTGAGCGCCGGAGACGATCAGTAGTTGCTCCCAAGGGAACACACCCAAGAACTTTGCTATGTGGTCGGCGAGGATCTGGCGCTCATGCGGACGCCCGCCATGTGGCTGATAACGCAGCATAGCTTCCAGATCCCCGGCTGCAGCTAGGCGTTTTAGGCCGGAACGCAAAAATTCCACATCACAATCAGCTCCAGGCATATTGAAGACGAGATCCAACAGACCATCGGCGGCAGTTTGCTCGACGCCAAGGGTCAGAGGCACACTTGGGTCCTTTACGAAAACCCCCCTACCGCGCTCCCCAACAATCAAACCTAGATTTTCAAGCTCACGATATGCGCGAGTAGCGGTTGCTAGGGCAACTCCATGCTCCTGTGCGAATTGTCGGTGCGTGGGCAGCTTCTCTCCGGGCGCTAAGTCCCCTTTGTGAATCATCCTTGCGATGGCATCAGCAAGTTGCAGGTAACGAGTTTTGGGCATTTCGATCACTGTATAAGGATTTAAATGGGTTCTTATCGTTTCATGTGGATTTGGCCTCACCGAGCAGACCGCTCACCGGGCTGCCGATCAGGTAGATCATGGCGATGAAGTTGGCTTCGTTTCGATAGCCGCGTGCGCGTGACCTGGCAGCCTGGAATAGACCGTTAATCCCCTGTCGTCGAGCGTTTGTTAGCCCCGAGGTACAGAGTCGGACCGCCGCGTTGGCATGCCGCTACAGCATCGCCAGGGCATTACCCACCGGCTTCAACTGTGGCTTCTCTGGGAGCGCCGCTTTCGTGATCTTAAGGTAGTTCGTAATGAGCCATCTAGCGGCTCATGGCGTAGAGGTCTGCTGAATCCAGCGCAGCTTCTCCTTGATTACTCTGTTATCGGACGCGGCGCTCCTTCCTGCGCACCTCTTCCACGCTGACCTTGGTGACGCTGGACAGGCCAAGATCGCCCAGCATGCGATGCATGTAGTTATGCACGATGCGCCACAGGCGCTTGTTAGAGGTCTCCAACTGCCGACAGATGGGAAGCACCAGCATCGCCTCGATTAGAGACATGGCCGCCTGCTCGGACAGCAAGATGAAGTCGCTGCCCGGCTGTGCCTAGGGCATCTCAATATGCTTGGCGCCATGATTGGCGCACCTGGTGCGAGGCCCCGAACGTGCAGGTAACACTGGTGATTGAAGAAGTTCGGGTGCCGCCATCTCTTGTTGGCAAAAACATGGGGCGGACAACCCTTGCCGCACTTGGGATAGCGGTTGCCAAGCTCGGTCTCGACGTAGAGGCCCACGCGATGGGGAGATACGGAGGTATCCAAGTGCTGATCCTTGAGGGTCCAGGCCGAGGATTAGAATCCGGGTGCCGTCCATGCCATGCACCCTGTCGTTGTGGAGGCCATATCCTGGCCTATTTTCAGGGGACGAACTCCACATCCAATAACAGTAGCCTTCAAATGAAGTGTATTTAGTACAATAAAAATATTGTACTGCAAAATTGCTAATGGCAAACTCCTTTTAGTCCGTAATTAGAGAATGCCTGATGCCTAAATCATTTGCTGTCACCGTGCTTTTATTGTGCCTTTTCACCGTCACTTTCGCGGTCAACCTTCAGGCACCCCTTTACAGTGCCTATGTGGCGGAGAGCACGATGGGCGCGACAGCAGTGACGGTCGCCTTTGCAGCATACGTGGCCGGATTGATGCCCACATTGGTGTTCCTTGGAGGTCTTTCGGATAGGATCGGACGCAGAATCCCGATTATCATGGCGCTTGTTTTTGGAGGCATAGGTACGCTTGCTCTTGTTGTAGCGCCGGGCTGGATTTCGCTCGTGCTGGCAAGATGCCTTCTCGGAGTCGGCACAGGACTGGCTACAACAGCTGGAACTGCATACATGGCCGAGATTATGGGGGAGCAGCAGGTGAAGCGCGCAGCCCTAATCGTCACATCATCGACTACGTTGGGCTTTGGTGGTGGGGCTCTGGCGACAGGCATTAGCCTGTCATTACAGGGACAGACCTTCTTTCCCTCTAGTTTCGCTTTGCTCTTCGTTGCTGTTCCACTACTAGCACTACTTGTGATCAGACTGCCACGATGTGATGAACCAAGAGCAGTATCCTTACTTCGACTACCCGTATTTCCATCGAGCACTTGGCCATATGGCGCTGCGATGGGAGTCGCGTGGTCCACCACAGGCATGACGATTGCAATTGTTCCTTTGGAATTACAGATACATGATCTGGGCAACTGGACGGGGCTAGTAATTTTCTTGGCTATTTTCATCGGATTTCTGTGCCAGCCCTTAGCAAAACGCCTGAGCAACCCCATAGCACTAGGCCTCGGATTCTTCTTAACCCCCTTTGGTTATTTGGTGCTACTTGCAGGCAGCTGGAGCCACTCCATTTTACTAGTGCTTGTTGGAGCCGCATTTACGAGCGCGTCCAGTTATGGCTTTACCTACCTAGCAGCATTGTCAGAGTTCTCGATGCGATCATCTGAAGAACGTGCTCGGGCATCCGCAGGTCTCTTTGTCTATGCATACGTCGGTTTCTCGATTCCTGTCATCGCTAGCGGCGTCTTGGCTGATCGCTACGGAGTGCTGCAGGCCATGGCTATCTTCGGCGGTGCGCTGCTGATCTCAACCCTAGTTGTGTTCTGGGCCTGGCATAAGAGTCCAGAAGATTCTAATAAGCTCACGGCATCGGTTGATACTCTTTAACCTCTTTACGCGGCAATATTTTCTTCGTTACCCCAGGGTGATTCGCCCAATCAACAGAAGCCACAGAGCGATCAAGGCGAAGTGGCCGGGGTACCAGGCGAGCCAAAGCTTGCGCGGCATCTGTACGACGACCTTGGGGACGCGCCGGGCGGCTCCCGCCGCGAGCAACAGCACCACCACGCAGGTGCCGACGGTGAAAGACTTGGCCATATCCGAGGCGTTCATTTGACCCGCTATCCACAGCACCGGGAAGGCGCTGAGCCCTGCCCAGAGCCGCGCCTGAAAGTGAGGTTCGCAGCGGTTGAGCGTGTGCATGGCGAACATGAACAGCGGAATCAGCAGTAGGCCGTTGTGGGCGTACTCCACCCAGAACCCGAGTACGTACCAGGCGGTAACCGCCAGGGCGGCGCCCAGCATTAGCCAGGGCAGCCCTAGCGTGCGCTGTAGGTAGCGCTGCCAGCCCATCCGCACCAGCGTGCCGAGGGCTAACCCACTCGCGAGCGTAAAGCAGACGTTGAAAATGAAAGCGTCCGAGGCGCGCGGCATCATGGTGTAGGGAATCTGCGCGACCAGGCCGATGACCAGGATGCGCCGGGCGTAGCGCAGCGGGTTACGGGTATTGAAGAGCCCGTGCCAGGCAACCATGGCGGCAAAGAGCGGAAATGCGATGCGGCCGATGGAGGAGCCTGCCCAAGCCAGATCCCAGGCGCTTGGAAAGACGTAGCGCGTGAGGTGATCCACGGTCATGGTGATCAGCGCAAGCCACTGGCCCCATTCCGTCCAGTGTGAAGAGGGTCGCTCGTGCGCGGCTAGTGGGGTCATACGACGTCCTTGTGATGATGACAATAGTTAAAGACCCGGATGAGCGCATCGGGTTCACTGAAATTAGCACGAATGCGTGTCGGGAGATAAAGCTAAGCGGCAAGCAGAGGAGGGAATAAAGGGGAGTAAAGAAGAAAGTACGCAAAGCGAACAAAGCAGCGCTCGTTCCGTGGGTAAACATGCGCTGAGTAAGCCAGTGGTGATATAGCCCTCTTCGCCGGGCGGCGAAGAGGGCTATACATCACTCGCCG
Organism: Halomonas dongshanensis; assembly: GCF_024790395.1. Taxonomy (GTDB): domain Bacteria; phylum Pseudomonadota; class Gammaproteobacteria; order Pseudomonadales; family Halomonadaceae; genus Vreelandella; species Vreelandella dongshanensis. Next base: position 70,564 of record NZ_JAJISC010000004.1, on the reverse strand, counting down.
AAGTAGCGGCTGTGAATCTCTTCGAAGGTGCCATTCTCTTTCAGCGTGGCCAGGGCTTCGTTGAAGCGCTCGGCCAGTGCTTCGTCGCGCTGACGGAAGGCGATACCGAAGCCGTCACCGAAGTACTCCTTGGGCTCGGTGATCTGCTCGCCGATTTGGGTGTAGTCGCCGTCTTCGCTTTCGATCAGCGTGGCCTGGCCAATCGGGTAGTCGAGGAAGACGATGTCCAGGCGCTCGGCGTCAAGATCCAGCACCATATCGTCGGCGGTAGAGTAACGGCTAATGTCGGCAACGCTACCGAAGTTATCGGTCACGTAGTTGTCCTGTAGGGTGCCGCGCTGCACGCCGATGGTGAGGCCGTCCAGCGTCTCTTCATTGGCTTCGTCGATGCCGAGGCTCGCTGGGGCGAACCAGGCAGAGGGCATGGTGATGTAGGGCTCGGAGAACAGCACCTGCTGACGGCGCTCGTCATTGATGGTCATCGACGACATAACGGCGTCGTAGTTACGCGCCAAAAGTCCTGGAATGATGCCGTCCCACTCCTGCTCGATCCATTCGCAGGTAACGCCGATCTCGTCGCACAGGGCGTTACCCAGCTCGATATCGAAACCGGTCAGTTCGCCTTCAGGTGTGCGGTACTCCATAGGCACGTAGGGTACGTCCACGCCGATGCGTACGTGGTCGTAGTCGCGCGCCTGGGCACTAGAGGCGGCGGCGACCGCTAGGCCGATCAGAGATACCGATAGCAGTTTTTTCATTGTTCAACTCCCTCGTGAAACGGATTCATTGGTAGAACGTCCTCTCTAACGTAACCCAGCTTGGCGGCGGCGGAAAGAGCACCGCGCTCTTAAAGCCAACGTTCGTTTGACGCAATCGCGGCCTGCTCACGCCGACTGCGATGGCAGGTGCGCGAGCAGGCGTTTCTCCAGGAAACGGAAGAAGAACAAAATAGCGAAGGTTAAACACAGATAGATCAGCGCCACGAACAAGAACGGCTCGAAGGGCGTGTAGAAGCGCGAGTAGACGTAGCGGGCGGCACCGGTCAAATCCATCAGCGTCACTACGCTGGCGATGGCGCTGGCATGAAGCATGAAGATCACTTCATTACCGTAGGCGGGCAGGGCGCGGCGAAATGCGCTGGGAATGACGATGCGCCGCATGAGTAGGCTTTCGGACATACCATAGGCCCGCGCCGCCTCGATCTCACCTTTGCTGGTGGCTTTGATGGCACCACGAAAGATCTCCGTGGTGTAGGCCGCAGTGTTGAGCGTGAACGCAATGAGTGCCGGGTAGAAGGCTTCACGGAATATCGGCCACAGGAAGCTCTCCTGAATGCCGTCGAAGAACACCACGCCGTAATAGATGATATAGAGCTGAATGAGCAGCGGGGTGCCGCGAAAAACGTAGGTGTAGGCGTAGACCGGCAGACTGATCCACTTGCGCTTGGAGCTGCGCATGATGGCCAACGGCACCGCGAGCACCAAGCCAATGATGAGCGAGACGAAAACGAGCTGCGTGGTGGTTACGAGCCCTTCCCAATAGTGGGCCATGGTGGCCGGGGTAAAAATCTTGTTGCCTGCCAGCAGGTCGTTGAGCCAAGCGTTCACATCTACCATGGTCTACTCCCCGTAACCGACGTTGTAGCGCTTTTGCAGCCAGGCAAAAATCCATTCGGTGACACTGGCGATGAGCAAATAGGCCACGGCCACTGGCACCAGGAACACGAAGGGTTCGTGGGTCGCGCGGGAGGCTTCGGCGGCCACGCGCACCATGTCGGTCAGGCCAATCACCGAGACCAGCGCCGTGGTCTTCAATAGCACCATCCAGTTGTTCGAAAGCCCGGGAAGGGCGTGGCGCATCATTTGCGGAAAGCGAATGCGCCGAAAGACCAAGACACTGCTCATGCCGTAGGCCTTACCCGCTTCGATCTGGCCGTTATCAACCGCCATGAAGGCGCCGCGGAAGGTTTCGCCCATGTAGGCGCCGAAGATGAAGCCGATGGTCAACACCCCGGCGGCGAAGGCGTCGAAGCTGAAGTAGATGTCGATATCGAAATGGTCGTAGAGCATGTCGCTGATGGCGTTGACGCCGATCTGACCGCCGTAGAATAAAAGCAGCATCAACACCAGATCCGGCACGCCGCGAATCACCGTGGTGTAGAGCGTGGCGATACGGTGCAAGAACCAGTGGCGCGACATCTTGGCGATGGCGGTCAAAAGCCCTAGAAAAACCGCCAGCAGCAGCGAGAGAACCGCGAGTTGAACGGTGACACCGGCCCCTTCGATCAACCGGGGACCATAACCTTGCAAATCGAGCATGGTGAGCCTCGTGATCAGTACTTGGGCGCCAGAAACTGCTTGAGCCGTGGCGATTGCGGGTTACCCAATACCTCCTCGGGCGTACCGGCTTCTTCGACCAGGCCCTGGTGGAGGTAGACGACCTTGCTCGACACGTCGCGGGCGAAGCTCATCTCGTGGGTGACCACGATCATGGTGCGGCCTTCGTTAGCCAGGTCACGCATGACCTTGAGCACGTCACCAACGAGTTCGGGGTCGAGCGCTGACGTGGGCTCGTCGAACAGCATGACTTCCGGATCCATGGCCAGGGCGCGTGCGATAGCGCCGCGCTGCTGTTGCCCCCCTGACATCTGCGCCGGGTAGGCCTTGGCGCGATGGGTCAAGCCGACGCGTTCGAGCAGGCTCATGGCGTGCTCGGTAGCCTCGCGCTTGCTCTTGCCGAGCACATGCACCGGCGCCTCGATGATGTTTTCCAGTAGCGTCATGTGCGCCCAGAGATTGAAGCTCTGAAATACCATGGAGAGCTTGGCGCGCATGCGCACCACCTGCTTCCAATCCTGGGGTTCACGTCCGTGTTTGGTATATTTGAACGCGATGCGCTCGCCGTGGACGAACAGCTCGCCGTCGTCGGGCTGCTCCAGCAGGTTCATACAGCGTAGAAAGGTGCTCTTGCCCGAGCCCGAGGCGCCGATCAGGGTGATGACGTCGCCTTTTTGGGCTTGCAGGGAGAGCCCTTTGAGGACTTCCGTATCGCCAAAGCGCTTTTTGATGTTACGCACCTCAAGAGGCGTAGGCGTATCGGCCATGACAGGAGCTCCAGTTGGCGCGAAAAAAAGAGGCGATTCTATCAGGATGGGCTCAAAATGCGCCCCCCTGGCGATATTTTTCCAGCCCCTTTGCGTAAACATGTGTTTTGTAAGCACGCACTGGGCATGATGGTTAGGGCTTAGCGATCGACCTCTACGGCGAGAAGGGCGGCGCGCGCACCGCGCTCGACGCGTGCATTGGGGAATACTACATGCCAGGGCGTCTCGCCGACTAGCGTCTCGCCTGTGCTTGCGTCGTAGGCGATGGGCGCACCCGGTTCAAAGCGGGTGAAGTTGGCCACGTCATCGGCAAAAAAGAACCTGAAGTCATCGCTTTCCCGCATGAGTTCGCACTCGACCCGAAAGAAAGCCAGCGCTGACGCATCGCCTGCGGTAGGGCGCTTGCCTTCGCTTAGCTCGCCCAAAAGACGCTGCATGGGCGCCAGCGGCGCAAGGTCGTTTTGGCCGAAGGCGGCAACGCGGCCAAGCTCGAACGTGAACGCCTGGGCGCCGTGGTAGTGCTTGCTGTAGCGCGAAAACGTAGCGCTGGGGCGATGCTGGTGGAGCACCGCCTGCATGCCTGCTCCGGCAAGCCACTGCCACTGCGCGTCCTCTGTTGGAGTGGCGGCAAAGGGTTCGACCACGAAACGCGGGTAGCGACTTTCGCGAATGGCCGTGTGGAGGTCGTAGTGCAGCTTGGGCAGCGCCGAGTGGCGTGCGTAAAAGGCGTCCACGATAGCCATCAACTCCCGCGCGCGATCCGGCTCGGCGCCTTCGGCCTGCATTTGCCGATCGAACAGGCGGTTGAGGTTGGTGGATACGAAGCGAGTCTGCTGCTTGAGCGCAGGCAGGTTGCCCAAGATCACCAGCACCGGCGCGTTCAGCGTGCGGTGGCCGCTCTCTAACTCGGCAAGCCAAGCGCCCAGAATCTCCACTGGTGCGGTCTCGTTGCCGTGGATGGCGGCGGAAAAAATGCAGGCGTGGGCAGCGGGGGCTATGTGCGCTGGAGTAAGCGCCATGACGCCCGGGGCCAGCAATTGATAGGTCCCGCCAGACAGCGAGCCGCTTGTCTGCGTGGGCGGGTGATCATCCAGTGCCCAGTCGAGCCAGGAGTCGAGCATGCGAAGGCCTCTACGTTATCGGTCGTTGTTGTAGGTTTATCATTACCATGGCGAATACGCGATCCCAACAGCGGCGTCGAATCTAGGCAAAGCAAAGGCGCTTGGATGTAAGCGCCTTTGGGGGGAATATCTTTGGGGACGTCTGTATAGATAGCCTGAGTAAAAGGCCTTTTTAAAAAAACCTCAAGAGGCGTGGCGCTGGCGCTCCATCTCCTCTTCGTACTCGTTGGCAAGCGAGCTTTTCTGGTTGTTTTTTAAACCGCGCCCCGCCAGTTGGAAGACTTCCTGCTCTTCCTCGTCCAGATGATGAGTGACCAAGTGTTGAAGCTCCTTGGCGTGCACTAACCAGTTGCTGGCGCTGTAGTCGGTTTCATCTAGCAGTTCGATCAGCTCGTCGATTTCGTGATGTTCGGCGACGCTGTGGCGCGCTTTCTCCTGCGTGAGATCGAGCTCCATTAGCGGGATATAGAAAGCGCGCTCTTCGGCGGCAGCGTGGTATTGCAGCTCTTTTTTCACCTGCTGATAGAGCGTGTCGCGCTCTTCGCTATCGCCGTGGGTTTCTACCAGGCGCGCCATAAGGTCGCGCTGTACGTCGTGATCCTTGCGCAGTGCTTCGAAAATATTCATGTGCCTACCTCCTTGCGTGAACATGACGGGTTAGAAAAAAGTTAGTCAGCTTCTCAAGGGTGTGCAAACGTCAAGGCACAAAAACAAACGATAAGATCGAATCTCGAATGCGAAAACATTTGCTTTAATTCATCGTTAATTTGTCTATTTTTAACTTGGAAAGCTTATTCGTAAGGTTAGGAAAGCGGGAAGTAAAAACGAGAAACTGTAAACAGGAGCGAATGATGACAAAGGTATTGGTTCTCTATTACTCCATGTACGGCCACGTCGATACGCTGGCCCAGGCTGTGGCGGAGGGCGCCAAGCGCGTCGATGGCGTCGAGGTAACGGTCAAACGCGTACCCGAAACCATGCCGGAAGAGGCTTATAAGAACGCTGGAGGCAAGCAGGACTTCGCCACCGAAGAGGCCACGCCCCAGGAGCTTGCCGATTACGACGCCATTATCGTGGGAACGCCGACACGCTTTGGCAACATGTCCGGGCAAATGCGCACCTTCTTCGATCAAACCGGCGGCCTATGGGCCAAGGGCGCGCTGCGCGGCAAGGTGGCGAGTGTATTCACCTCGACCGGCACCGGTGGCGGCGAAGAGATGACCGTGACCTCCACCTGGACCACGCTCGCCCACCACGGCATGGTCATCGTTCCCATCGGTTACGGCATCGAAGAGCAGTTCGATATCTCCGAAGTGAGCGGGGGTAACCCCTACGGCGCCGCTACCATCGCCGGCGGCGACGGCTCCCGCCAACCAAGCGAACGCGAACTCAAGCTTGCGCGCTTTCAGGGCGAGCATGTGGCGAAAATCAGCGTGAAACTCGCCAGCTGAATACCCCCACTATAAGCATCCGCTCATAGCGCAACGCCTCGCAGAGCAACACCTGCGAGGCGTGTTTACGCATGCTCGATAGTGCCTTGGCGCGACTTAGCCGCGAGCAAGGCGCTCGGCAATTGCCTTGCCCAGGCTTTCGGTCGTGCCTTGGCCGCCCACGTCGCGGGTGAGGACGTTTTGGTCGCCCTCAGAAAGTACCGCTTCGATGGCGGTGACGATGGCGTCGCCTGCTTCTTTGTAGCCCAAGTGTTCGAGCATCATTGCCCCGGACCAGATCTGGCCGATGGGGTTGGCGATGCCTTTGCCTGCGATGTCCGGGGCGCTGCCGTGTACGGGTTCGAACAGGCTCGGGAAGTTGCCCTCCGGGTTGATGTTGGCCGAGGGCGCAATGCCGATGGTGCCGGTACAGGCGGGGCCCAGGTCGGAGAGAATGTCGCCGAAGAGGTTGCTGCCCACCACCACGTCGAACCAGTCGGGGTGAAGGACGAAGTTCGCGGTCAGGATATCGATGTGGAACTTGTCGACTTCGATATCGGGGTAGGCCTTGGCCATTTCCGCTACGCGCTCGTCCCAGTAGGGCATGGTAATGGAGATGCCGTTGGACTTGGTGGCCGAGGTGAGCTTCTTACGCGGGCGAGTCTGCGCCAGGTCGAAGGCGTACTTGAGTACGCGATCGACGCCGGTGCGGCTCATTACCGTCTCCTGGATCACCACTTCGCGCTCGGTACCCTCGAACATCTTGCCGCCGATGCTGGAGTACTCGCCTTCGGTGTTTTCGCGCACTACGTAGAAATCGATGTCGCCGGGCTCGCGACCGGCCAGCGGGCTTTTGATGCCCGGCATTAGTTTGCAGGGGCGCAGATTGACGTACTGATCGAACCGGCGGCGGAACTGGATCAGCGAGCCCCACAGAGAGATATGGTCCGGCACCTTTTCGGGCCAGCCGACGGCGCCGTAGAACAGCGCATCGAAGTCCTTGAGTTGTTCGAACCAGTCGTCCGGCATCATTTGGCCGTGGGCGAGGTAGTAGTCGCAGCTGCCGAAGTCGAAGGTGGTAAAGGCAATATCGATGCCGAAGCGCTTGGCGGCCGCTTCGACGACGCGCAGCCCTTCGGGCATCACTTCGGTACCAATGCCGTCTCCGGCGATGACGGCGATACGATGGCTCATGGCGTAGCTCCTGTGGGTGGTGACATTATCATGGGTACAGCAAACTCTGTGCTTGCAGTGTAGCGCTCGAAGCAGAGAAGATAATCCGTCTATAAAGCAAGCTATTGTTGCGCTGAAGTGGAGAGTGGCGTGAGCGCTCTGGATGATCTGGCTTTTTTTCACCAGTTGGCGCGTGCCGGGAGCCTAACGGCAACGGCGCGAGAGCTGGGACTTTCGTTATCGGCGGTGAGTAAACGTTTGAAGCTGCTCGAAGCGCGGCTGGGAGTAACGCTTGCCACGCGCACTACCCGGCGCTTGACGTTAACCGCCGAGGGCGAACGCTACGTGGCCCAGGGCGGACGTATTTTGGATGAGCTGAATGCTCTCGAAGGGGCGCTGGTAGCGCGAAAGGGCGTTAGCGGTCGGCTTCGCATCAACGCGACCTTCGGCTTTGGCCGTCGCCACGTGGCGCCACTCTTTTCGCGTTTTTGCGCGCTGCATCCGGGGCTCGAGGGCTGGCTTGAGCTGACCAACTTTCCCCTCAACCTGAGCGATCACGGCTTCGACGTAGGGATTCGCGTCGGTGAGCCGCCGGATTCGCGTCTCGTTGCCACGCGTCTGCTGGCCAATCGCCGGGTGCTTTGTGCTTCGCCTGCCTATGTCGCGCGTCAGCCGCCGCTTGCGTCACCCTCCGATCTACAGCGCCACGCCTGTCTGGTAGTGCGCGAAAACGACAGCGACTTTCCCGTTTGGCGCTTTGTTCAAAACCGTGCACCGCATCGGGAAGAGGCGGTGAAGGTGCGCGGCTTTCTGGCCAGCAACGATGCCGAAGTAACGACTCGCCTGGCGCTCGATGGCCACGGCATCATGCTGCGTTCTTGGTGGGACGTGCACGACTATCTGGCCCAGGGCGAACTCATCGAGCTGCTGCCTGCCTGGCAGGGCGTGCGTGCGGATTTCTACGCGGTATTCGAACAGCGCGAGCACGTGCCGGAGCGCGTGCGCGCCTGGATCGCGTTTCTTCAGTCGGAGATGATTGGGCGGGTGCCCGCGCTGCCTTGAATCTGTAGCGCTTTCCCAGTCTCTAGGGTCGGTATGAAAAGTCGTCGAGCGAAGACAAGACAAGGAAAAAATTGATGAAGAAGCGGAGTTTACACGTAGTAAATGAGTATTCTGAGTCAATTTTTAACGCCGTATTGTCGAGCGCAGACACTTTACATACTGAGCCTAAGCGTTGGCTAGGCTCTCCCAGCGTATCAGCGGCCTTTGGTTGAAGTAGTGGCAGAGCAGGTCGTAAAGGGCCGGGTAGGCGCGCTGGAGCGTGTGCGGGGCGGTAAAAAAGTATTCGCAGCAGACCGCGAAGCACTCGCCGGGGTGGCTGGCGGCGTAGTCGTCGATGGGGGGCTCGATGCCCGCGTTCACGCAGCGATTCAGATCATCCCATACCTCAGTGAACACCCCATGCCACTGGGCCGGAGGGAGCGAGCGCGGCAGCGGCGGGAAGCCGTCAATATCCATGGAGTTACCCATGTCGAGTTTATGGGCAAGCTCGTGGATGAGCACGTTGAAGCCGGTGAAGTCGCCGCTTTGGGCAAGGTCGGTGTAGGCGACGACCACAGGCCCCTGGTAGGAGGTTTCGCCAGCGCGCTCATCCTTGATCTGGTGCACTACGCCGAACTCGTCCATCTCCTCTAGCTCACGGGTGAAGCCGTCGGGCAGGATGACGATCTCGTGGACGTTGGCGAAGGCTTCGCGGTGCTCGGTTTGGCTCCAGCCCAGGGTCAATAGGCATGCTTGACCGGCCAAGGCGAGCTGGTCGATATCATCGAAAGGGGTGTCGGCGAGCTCGGGATGCAGCGTCAGGCGTTTGGTCGCGAGAAAGCGGCTGGCACGCTCGCCCAGAAGCGTCGCTTCGGTGGGCGTGAGCGTTGCCAGCAGCGGCAGACGCTGGCACGCCTGGCACCAAGCGCGCGGCGAAAAAGGGGAGGCGGAGCGTTTTAACCACCGAAGCATGCGGGATAACCTTTCCAGCAGAATGTGGCGAGCGTGCTTATCTTTATCATGCCAGACGAAGAGTCGATGGCGCCGAGCGATGATGGCAAAAGTTGACGCTTTTCGCCAATCTTCTTGCCATTTTGGTGCAGCCATGAACAATGGGGCGCCTTTAACGTACTTACTTTAGCGTACTAACAAGGGTATCGGTCATATGGATTTTTCACTGCCGGGACTGTTCACGTCCTTCGTCGATCGCGGTAACGGGCTGCTATGGAACAACGTGCTGATCTATCTTCTGATCGGCGCGGGCCTCTATTTCACCGTGATGACGCGTGCCGTTCAGCTGCGCTACTTCACCCACATGTTCAAGCTGCTGCGCACGTCGCGCGATGCCAGCGAGGGTATCTCCTCCTTCCAGGCGCTATCGACCAGCTTGGCCGCCCGCGTGGGTACAGGGAACCTTGCCGGGGTCGCCGTGGCGATGTTCTACGGCGGCCCAGGCGCGATCTTCTGGATGTGGGTGACCGCCATGGTGGGTATGGCGACGAGCTTCATCGAGTCGTCGCTGGCGCAGGTTTATAAGACCGATCACGGTGACAACACCTTCCGTGGTGGCCCAGCGCGCTACATCGAGCGCGGCATGGGACTACGCTGGCTGGCGGTGCTGTTTTCGATCTGCCTGATCATCGCCTTTGGTCTGGCTTTCAATAGCGTACAGGCCAATTCCATTGCGCTGGCCATGGAGCAGGCGTTCGACGTGCCCACCTGGGCCGTGGGCGTGGCGCTGATGGTCGTGGTCGCGCCGATCATCTTCGGTGGCCTCAAGTCGGTGGCGAAAGTCGCCGAACTCGTGGTGCCACTCATGGCGCTGCTCTACCTGATCCTCGCGCTCACGGTCGTGGTGCTGAACATCAGTGACTTCCCCGAGGCAATCATGACCATCTTCCGCCATGCCTTTGGTATCGAGCAGGCAGCGGGCGGCGCCATGGGATACGCCATTTCGCAGGCGATCATCAACGGTATCCAGCGCGGGCTCTTCTCCAACGAGGCGGGTATGGGCTCGGCGCCCAACGCGGCGGCCACGGCGTCCACCAAGCCGAACCATCCGGCAGCCCAGGGCTTCATCCAAATGCTCGGCGTCTTCCTCGATACCCTCGTGATCTGTACCGCGACCGCCGCCATCATCATCATGGCGGGGCCGGAGCTGATGACGGACAACGAGGCCAACGGTATCCAGCTTACTCAGCTGGCTCTATCTACCCACGTAGGCGACTGGGGCAGCATCTTCGTCGCCGTGGCGATCTTGCTGTTTGCTTTCACCTCGGTGATCGCCAACTACTCCTATGGCGAAAGCAATATCGAATACCTTGCTGGTCGTCGTGCGCCCTTGGCGGTGCTGCTGTACCGCTTTGCGGTACTGGCGATGGTGATGGTGGGGTCGGTGGCAAGCCTAGGGGCTATCTGGAACTTCGCCGATCTGTCGATGGGCATGATGGCGATCATTAACCTGGTGGCGATTCTGTTCTTGTCGCCGATCGCCTTTGCTCTGCTCAACGACTACGATCGCCAACTCAAGGCGGGTAAAGAGCCGACCTTCGATCCGAGCCAATTCCCCCAGCTTGCCAACAAGGTCGACCCCAAGGCGTGGCCGCGCAAAAAGCCATAAACCAATGATCGGCTAGATGGTTTTACACCGCTAACAAAAAAGCCAGCTTATATACTGCTGGCTTTTTCCATTACCTCTAGTTGACGTTAAATGATTAACGGTAAACCAAGCCGCCATCGATCAGTGGTGCCTGACCTGTCATATAGTCAGAATCTGGGCCTGCCAGATAAGAAACGAAAGAAGCAACATCGTCCGGTGTTTCGGCACGACCCAACGCAATGCCGCCAACATATTTATCATAGGTTTCACCAATTGGGGCACCCGTTTCTTCTGACATCCTTTTATCAATATCCACCCACATATCAGTGCCAACAACGCCCGGGCAGTATGCATTGACGGTAATGCCAGAACTTGCTAGTTCTTTTGCAGCAGCTTGGGTAAGCGCACGCACGGCAAACTTGGTTGACGAGTATACGCCTAGTAGAGCAAACCCTTCATGGCCAGCTATAGAGGCAGCATTAATGATTTTGCCTTTTTGCTGACGGGCTTTAAATTTTTCTGCCGCAGCTTGAATGCCCCATAATGTCCCTTGCACGTTAATTTTAAAAATTTTATCGACTTCTTCTGGAGACACTTTCAATATTGGGTTTACTTGACTGATACCTGCGTTATTGACAATAACGTCAAAGCCGTTTAGCTCCTTTTCCGCAAAATCTACGGCAGCAAAGATAGCATCACGGTCACTCACATCAGCAGTAAAGGTTACAGCCTTACGTCCCAACGCTGTAATTTCCTCTGCTACTGCTTTAATTTTATCGTCTTTCAGATCTACCAGCGCAATGTTTGCCCCATCTTTTGCCAGCCGTAATGCTATTGCCCGGCCGATCCCCTGACCCGCACCAGTAACTAGCGCTACTTTTCCATTAATCGCCATCACATTACCTCCTGAAAATAAGGTTTGACTCTATGCTATTTTAGCTACGTGTAGCATTTAATGCTTTACCATAGTCTAATGTATGATGTAAATGGCATTAAAATAAAAGCTAATATAATTTTATTTGAGGCAGCGCATAGGCCTGCAGCCCAGATCTGAAATCACTTCAGAATCTGAACATTCGTCTGGAAAAACACGTCTAGGAGCATGAACATGCCGCGCCCTGAACTGCTGGAGCAGATTTACACCATCGTCGATCAAATTCCGGCGGGGCGGGTGACCACCTATGGGCGCATCGCCGCCATGACCGAGGGCGCGACGGCGCGCTCGGTGGGTTCGGCCATGCGTCATCTGCCGGAAGGCCATACGCTGCCCTGGCACCGGGTGATAGCGGCCACCCGTAAGCTCGCCGATCACGACAGCGCCCAGCGCCAGCACGAACTGCTTCGCGCCGAAGGCGTAACCTTCGATGTCTCGGGGAAGGTGCCTGCGCATCTGCTCTGGCCCTAGTTTTCAGCGTGCTATCGCGACAACGATAACGAAGCGGCCGCCTTATCATGAGGCGGCCGCTTCGTTGGTGCGTCTCGTTTTTTTCAGTCGCTAGTAGTGAAAGTCGCTAGCTTGGGCAACTGTTAGCTTTGAGGCGTGTTGCCCGATTTCAGCGACCAGTCGCGCCAGCGTAGATCAAAAAGATCCTTGCGGCGGTCTTTTAGGTTGGTCACCGAGCCTTCGGCGCGGACTACGGTCAAACGCGTCAGGTCGAGATCCGAGAACAGGATCATCTCGGTGTTGGGCGTGGTTTCGGCCAGCACGGCGTCGTGGGGGAAGGCAAAATCGGACGGCGTGAATACCGCCGACTGCGCGTACTGAATGTCCAGGTTCTCGATCGAGGGGAGGTTGCCAACGCTGCCGCAGACGACCACGTAGCACTCGTTTTCGATGGCGCGGGCCTGGGCGCAGTGGCGCACGCGCAGATAGCCGTTCTTGGTGTCGGTCCAGAAGGGGACGAAGAGGATATCCATGTCCTGATCAGCGAGTAGGCGCCCGAGCTCGGGGAACTCGACGTCGTAGCAGATCAAAATGCCCACGCGCCCCGCGTCGGTATCGAATACCTGGAGATTGTCGCCGCCTTCGATGACCCAGTCGCGACGCTCCTGTGGGGTGATGTGCAGCTTGGCCTGCTTTTCGACGTCGCCGTCGCGGTGGAACAGGTAGGCCACGTTGTAGAGCTTGTCGTCCTCACCCACCTCGATCATCGAGCCGCCGACGATATTGATGTTGTAGGAGACCGCCATGCGCGAAAGCTCGGCCTTGAAGCGCTCGGTGAAGCCTGCCAGAAAGCGTACCGCCGCCATTTGATCCTGTTGGGCGGCTCGATCTTGCAGCCCCATCAGGGGCGCGTTGAACAGCTCTGGGAACAGCGCGAAGTCGCTCTGGTAGTCGGAGAGCGCATCGACGAAGTACTCGATCTGCTTGAGCGCGGCCTCGACGCAGTCGAACTCACGCATCTGCCACTGCACGGCGCCCACGCGCACTTGGGTCGGGCGAGTGTCGAGCACGCTTTCGGCCGGCTCGAAGAGGATGTTGTTCCACTCGAGCAGAGTCGCGTAGCCCTTGGACTGCTCGTCTTCGGGGAGGTACTTGCGCAGCAGGCGTTTGACCTGGAAGTCGTTGGCCAGTTGGAACGACAAAATGGGGTCGTAGATCTCTTTACGCGACACCTTGTCGATGTACTGGGTCGGTGAAAGATCGCTGGCGTATTGGTGGTACTCGGGGATACGCCCACCGGCCAAGATGGCGCGCATGTTGAGCGAGCGGCAGAGCTCCTTGCGGGCCTCGTAAAGGCGTCGGCCGAGGCGGTAGCCACGGTAGTCGGGGTGGATCAGCACGTCGAGCCCGTACATCGCATCACCCTCGGTGTTATTGAGGATGATCTCGCGATGACCGATGAGGTCGTCGTACTTGTGCGGGTTGGAGAACTCGTCGTAGTCCACCTGTACGGTCAGAGCGACGCCGACGATCACGCCGTCGTCTTCGATGGCGATCTGGCCGTCGGGAAATTCCTGAATCAGCTTGTCGATGGTGAGCTTGGGCCAAGCGCCACCGATGTCGTGATACACCGCGTCCATCAATGTCTTGAGCTGATCGTAGTCGTCGCTCGTCAAGTTGCGGAGATTCAGATGCAGTTCTTCAAGGGACATATCAGGGGTTCCCAGTCAGCAGTATGAAAAGCGCTCGATTGTAGCACTGTCGTAACGGTCGCTGCCTTGCGCTATGTGCTGCGCCGCATGCACTGAAGGTTCAGCGCTTCGCCTCGCTCGGGCGTTTAGCGGCGATACCCGCCACCAGCGGCGCCGTCAGCGTCTGGGCCATGATCACCCCGGCCAGAATCAGCGCCCCGCCAAGAAAGTGGAACGTGGCTACTTGCTCGCCGAGCAGCGCCATGGCGATGAGCGCGCTGAAAAGCGGCATCAGGTTGATGAAGATACTCGCCTGGTTGGCGCCGATCTGGCGCACGGCACGCATCCACAAAAAGGTGGTGATGACCGACGCGGGAATGCCCGCATAGAGAATCAGGCCGATGTTCTGGCCGTCGATGGGCGTCATGGGGCCGAGCAGATAAGGAGGTAGCAAGAACAGCACCGCAAAACAGACTTGGCTATAGAGCATCACCCAGGGCGAAAGGTTCATCGCCCAGCGCTTGAGCATGACGCCGTAGAGCGCGTAGCAGGTCGCGGCCACGACCATCAGCGCATCGCCACGGGCAACGTCGAGGTTTAAAAGCGATAGCGGGTTGCCCTTGCCAAGCAGTACCAGCACGCCGCAGAAAGCCAGCACGCCCCCAAGCACGCCGCCGCGCGTGGGGGCTTCGCGCAGCACCAGGGCGCTAAGCAGTACGGTGAGAAGCGGCACCATGGCGGCCAGAATCCCCATGTTAGTGGCCGAGGTAGTTTCCGCCGCGACATAGGCGAGCCCTTGCCACAGTCCCATGCCAAGTAGCCCCAAAAAGGCGAGCTTGGGCCACTGGCGCTTGATCTCTTGACGCTGACGCCACGCCGCAGGCAGAACGAACGGCGTCAGCACCGCCAGCGCCAGCAGCCAGCGCAAAAAGGCGATACTGCTCGGCGCGATGGTGCCTACCGTGAGCTGATTGATGGTCATGTTGCCGGACCAGATCAGAACGGTGACGAGCGGCGGCAGGAAGTAGATCAGTGGCATGCAGGAAACCCTTGTTTGTTAGCCGGTTATTTATCGTCGGCTAATGTGACCTGAAACACCGCCTGCGGCAAGGGGCCTCGAAGCTATCGACGTGTCCTACCCGCTGACGCCACACGTGACGCTGTACGCCATCGATAGGATGTCATACGCTTGTTTGAATGCGCTTGTCTAATAAGAAACCACCGAATAACAACCAACGTGCCTGTCGATGACCGGAGACCGTGATGCCCCGTGACGCCGCTTACCCGCATATCTTTAGCCCTTTGCAGGTAGGGCATTTGACCCTGCCCAATCGCGTACTCATGGGCTCGATGCACACCAATCTAGAAGAAGCCCCCGATGGCTTCGCACGCCTGGCCGCCTTCTACGCCGAACGTGCTCGCCAAGGGGTGAGTTTGATCGTGACCGGAGGCATCGCGCCGAACCCGGAAGGCGCGGTGTTCGAAGGCGCGCATGCGCTGACCGATGACGCTCATCTCGATGAACACCGCCAGGTCGTCGAAGCCGTGCATGCCGAGGGCGGACATATCTGCTTACAGATTCTCCACGCCGGGCGCTATGCCTATTCACCGGCGCTCGTTGCCCCGTCGGCGCTACAGGCGCCGATCAACCCCTTCGTGCCTCGGGCGCTGTCGAGCGCGGAGGTCGAGGGCCAAATCGACGACTATGTGCGCTGCGCGCGCTTGGCGCAGCAGGCAGGCTACGACGGGGTCGAGGTCATGGGCTCCGAAGGCTACCTGATCAATCAGTTTCTCTGCCTGCGCACCAACCAGCGCGACGACGAATGGGGCGGAAGCTTCGACAATCGCGCGCGTTTTGCTTTGGAGATCGTGCGGCGTATTCGCGCGGCGGTGGGCGAGCGCTTCGTGGTGATCTTCCGGCTGTCGATGATCGATCTGGTGGAGGAGGGCAGTAGCTGGGAGGAGATCGTGGCCCTCGGTCGGGCGGTCGAGTCAGCAGGGGCGGATATCGTCAATACCGGCATCGGCTGGCACGAAGCGCGAGTGCCCACCATCGTCACCAGCGTGCCGCGGGCGGCCTTCACCGAGGTAACTCGGCGCATGCGTGCGGCGCTGTCGATTCCCTTGATCACCACTAACCGCATCAATATGCCGGAAACCGCCGAGCGCGTGCTGGCCGAGGGGCACGCGGATATGGTTTCCATGGCGCGGCCCTTTCTCGCCGATCCGGCCTGGGTAGCCAAGGCCAAGGCAGGCAAGGCCGAAGAGATCAACACCTGTATCGCCTGTAACCAGGCGTGTCTGGATCATACCTTTGCGGGCAAGCTGACCTCGTGCCTGGTCAACCCGCGCGCCTGTCACGAAACCGAGCTTCTCATTCAGCCTGCCCGCAGCGTGCGGCGCATTGCCGTAGTCGGTGGGGGGCCAGCGGGGCTCTCGGCGGCGGTGACGGCGGCCAGCCGTGGGCATAAAGTGACGCTCTTCGAAAGAAGAGAGGCGCTGGGTGGCCAGTTCAACTACGCGCGGCGCATTCCCGGTAAGGAGGAGTTCAACGAGACCCTGCGCTACTTCCAGGTGATGCTCGCCAAGTATGGCGTCGACGTTCGCTTGAATAGCGAGGCGAGGGCTGATGAGCTCATCGAGTTCGACGATGTGATTCTGGCCACCGGAGTAGCGCCGCGTGCCCTGACGCTGCCCGGGGCTGATCATCCAAGTGTAGTGAGCTACGCCGAGGCGATCGAGCACCCCGAGCGGGTAGGCGTGAACGTGGCGATCATTGGCGCTGGCGGCATTGGCTTCGACGTTGCCGAGCTGCTCGCCCATAGCGACCACCCGAGTCTCTCCATCGATGCCTGGTGCCGTGAATGGGGGGTCGATCTTGGCGTCACCGAACGTGGTGGGCTTTCCCCACCCGAGGTGCCACAGGTTGCGCGCCAGATCGTCATGCTCCAGCGCAAGGCGTCGAAGCCCGGTAAGGGGCTGGGCAAAACCACCGGCTGGGTACACCGCGCCGCGCTCAAACAGCGTGGGGTGAAAACCCTCGCGGGCTGCGAATACCTCAAGATCGACGAACAGGGCCTGCACATCCGCCATGACGATAAAGAGACCTGCTTGGCGGTGGATACGATCGTGGTGTGCGCAGGCCAAGAGTCGGTGCGCGAGCTCATAGCGCCACTTCGCAGCCAGGGACGTGGGGTGCATGTGATCGGCGGCGCCGATGAGGCGGGCGAGCTCGATGCCAAGCGGGCGATCGACCAGGGCACGCGACTGGCGGCAGCGCTATAGGGTCGCTGTGCGAGGCGCGTTGATACTTTGCGGTGACGCAAGGGTTTAAATGGCGCTAGACTGCTGAGCCCCCCGCCTTGTACTAAAGTGGGGGCCCTAAGGGGCGGTGGCACCCAGCCGACCCCGCAAGACCGTCAGCATAAGGACCCGCGTCATGACCTCGGAGTGTACCCCGCGTTTTCTCGCTAGTGACAACACCTCGGGCATCTGCCCGGAGGCGATGGAATATCTTAACGAAGCCAACCGTTGCGACGATCTCGCCTACGGCAACGACCGCTGGACCGCCATGGCGGCCGACCGGTTTCGTCAGATGTTCGACTTCGAGTGTGACGTCTTTTTCGTCTTCAATGGCACCGCGGCCAACTCCCTGGCGCTCTCGGCAATGGGGCGCAGCTACCATAGCGTCATCTGTCATGAGCTGGCACATATCGAGACCGATGAGTGTGGCGGACCTGAGTTCTTCTCCAACGGCGCCAAGCTGCTCACGTCCCCAGGGGCGAACGGCAAGCTCACGCCTCAGGGCATCGAGGCGCTGGTCACCAAGCGTAGCGACATTCACTACCCCAAGCCCAAGGTGATCTCGCTGACCCAGGCCACCGAGGTAGGCACGGTCTACACCCGCGACGAGCTGATGGCCATTCGCGCCATGGCCGACAAGCACGACTTGCGCCTGCACATGGACGGCGCGCGCTTTGCCAACGCCTGCGTGAGCCTGAATGCCTCACCGGCCGAGCTGACCTGGCAGGTGGGCGTGGATGCGCTGTGCTTCTCCGGCACCAAGAACGGGCTTGCCTTTGGCGAGGCGATTTTGTTCTTCAATCGCGAGCTCGCCGAAGACTTCTCTTACCGCTGCAAGCAGGCGGGCCAGCTCGCTTCCAAGATGCGCTACGTATCCGCCCCCTGGCTTGGGCTACTCGAAAGCGGTGCCTGGCGCACCAACGCCGAGCACGCCAACGCCATGGCGCGCTATCTTTCCGAAGGTCTGCAGGCGCTTCCGGGCGTATCGCTGATGTTTCCCACCCAGGCCAACAGCGTGTTCGTCGAGCTTCCGCCCCTGGCTATCGAGGCCTTGAAAGCCAAGGGCTGGACCTTCTACACCTTCATCGGTGCAGGCGGCGCGCGTTTCGTGTGCGCCTGGAACACCACCGTCGAGCTGCTCGACCAACTCCTCGACGATGTTCGCGAGGCGATGAGTCGGCTTTAAAATGCGCTAGTGCGTTTTTACCTGCGCTCGTAAAACCGCCAGCCTCGAAGGGCTGGCGGTTTGATAGTACATGGGTGGCTAGCGTTAGCCTTATATATCAAGTCTTATGGGATGACCTGCTGGCTTGCGCTGGTAAAGCCCATCAGTGACAGGTCCAGATCGAGGCGCTGGCCGTCTGGTGCGATGGCGCTGACGGTGGCGCTATTGCCGCTACGCAGTTGCTGAAGCAGGCTCGACTCCAAGGGCAAATCGGCGCGGCACCCTTGTTCCATGCAGAATTGGTAGGGGAAGCCGACCGGCTCGTTGCCATCTACCTGAAGCTGCATGCCGGGTGCCAAGTTCACTCCCAGCGGCAACATGAAGGCCAGTACCGAGGCCTGTGCCTGAGGGGAGTAGGCAACGACAGCACTCATCAGGGGGTCGTTGCTATCCGGGTTATTGATCATCTGGCGCATGATACAGCCACCTTGCTGCTGGCCGCCTTCGGCGGAGCAGCTCACTTCCCAATCCTGGAAGCGTTGCGTCTCGGCGTTCGACGCACCCTGCTGCTGGGCCTGAGCCGTCGAAGCGGCTGCGGCGGCGGCGACAAGCGGCAGTAGAACGGTCATCAACGTACGACGAATCGGCATAGGGTTACTTCTCCTGGCTTCAACCTAACGTTAAAAGGGCAACCCAGAGCGGTCGCCGTGGGGCCTCACATCACTGCGCATTCGAACACAAGGCGGGTCTTGGGTTCCAGTATCGCGCATCGACCATCGACCATTTAGCGTTGAAGGTTTGTCATCATTTTTTGCTAATGCTGACTACGCTGATAGAGCAACACCTTTTTTGGCGCACCGTGGGGATGTTGGGGTAGGCGGTGGTTGCCAGGCAATGGGCCACAGGAGAGTTCTATGAGCATCTTTGACCACGTTCAAGATCGTTTCGCCCGCGTCCAACAAGAAGACATGAGTCTCGAGGAGTACTTAGCGCTGTGTAAGCGCGATCCCAAGAGCTATGCTAGCGCCGCCGAGCGCATGCTCGAGGCCATTGGCGAGCCCGAGGTGATCGATACCGCCAAGGACCCGCGCTTGTCGCGCATCTTCTCCAACAAAGTCATCCGCCGCTACCCAAGCTTCGCCGAGTTTCACGGTATGGAGGAGGCGATCGAGCAGATCGTCGCCTACTTCCGCCACGCCGCCCAGGGCCTTGAAGAGCGCAAACAGATTCTTTATCTGCTTGGCCCTGTCGGCGGTGGTAAATCGTCGCTGGCCGAGCGCTTGAAACTTCTGATGGAGCGCATTCCTTTCTACGCCATCAAGGACTCGCCCGTTTACGAGTCGCCCCTCGGGCTCTTTTCGCCGGAGGAGGATGGCGAGCTATTGGAGCAGGAGTACGGCATTCCCCGGCGCTATCTACGCAGCGTGATGTCGCCCTGGGCGGCCAAACGGCTCAAGGAGTATGGCGGC
The DNA here is from genome assembly GCF_024790395.1 of Halomonas dongshanensis. Lineage (GTDB taxonomy): Bacteria > Pseudomonadota > Gammaproteobacteria > Pseudomonadales > Halomonadaceae > Vreelandella > Vreelandella dongshanensis. The sequence continues at coordinate 51,085 of NZ_JAJISC010000004.1, read as the reverse complement.
GATATTTCCCGCTTTCGCGTCGTACGTCTCTACCCCTCGCGGCTCAACCAGATCGCCATCTCCAAAACCGAGCCGGGCGATGAAAACAACCAAGACATCTCCTCGCTGGTGGGCAAGGTCGATATTCGCCAGCTCGAGCTCTACTCGCAAAACGACCCAGACGCCTATAGCTTCTCCGGCGGACTCTGCCGCGCCAACCAGGGCTTGATGGAGTTCGTCGAGATGTTCAAGGCGCCGATCAAGGTGCTGCATCCGCTGTTGACCGCGACGCAAGAGGGTAACTACAACCCCACCGAAGGCATGGGTGCCATTCCCTTCGACGGCGTGATTCTGGCCCACTCCAACGAGAGCGAGTGGCAGGCGTTTCGCAACAATCGTAACAACGAGGCGTTTCTCGATCGCGTCTACATCGTCAAGGTGCCGTACTGCCTGCGCGTCTCCGAAGAGATCAAGATCTACCAGAAACTGCTGGAGGAGTCGTCGCTCAACGCGGCCCCCTGCGCGCCGGACACCCTACGCATGCTGGCGCAGTTTTCGGCGCTTTCACGCCTCAAGGTGCCGGAGAACTCGAGTATCTACTCCAAGATGCGCGTCTATGACGGAGAAAATCTCAAAGACACCGATCCGCGCGCCAAGTCGATTCAGGAGTACCGTGACAACGCGGGGGTAGACGAGGGGATGCAGGGACTCTCCACCCGCTTTGCCTTCAAGATTCTTTCCAAAGTGTTCAACTTCGATAGCACCGAAGTGGCGGCCAACCCCGTGCATCTGCTGTATGTGCTCGAGCAGGCGCTGGAGCGCGAACAGCTTCCTGCCGAGGTGTTCGATCGCTATCTTGGCTTCATCAAGGAGTACCTCGCCCCACGCTACGTCGACTTCATTGGCAAGGAGATTCAGACCGCCTACCTCGAATCCTACAGCGAGTATGGCCAGAACATCTTCGACCGCTACGTCACCTATGCCGACTTCTGGATTCAGGATCAGGAGTATCGCGATCCTGAGACCGGCGAGCTCTTGAATCGGCAGTCGCTCAACGAGGAGCTGGAGAAGATCGAAAAACCGGCGGGCATCTCCAATCCCAAGGATTTCCGCCACGAGGTGGTCAACTTCGTGCTACGCGCGCGCGCCCAGAACAACGGCATGAACCCGAGCTGGCAGTCCTATGAAAAGCTCAAAGGGGTGATCGAACACAAGATGTTCGCCAACACCGAAGAGCTCTTGCCGGTCATCTCGTTCAACGCCAAGGCGTCGAAGTCGGATCAGAAAAAGCACGAGGACTTCGTCGCTCGGATGGTCGATCGCGGCTATACCGAGAAGCAGGTGCGTCTGCTCTCCGAGTGGTACCTGCGCGTGCGCAAGTCGCAGTAGGGTAAGTGACTGCAGAGCAACTCGCAGCAGAGCAGGTTGGCTTGGCCAGGTAGCCAAGCCAACTGACCGAGGCCGAGCCGATCGGCCTTTTCGGATCAAGGAGGTCGCATGACCTACTTTATCGATCGACGTCCGAATGCCAAGCATAAAAGCGCTGTCAATCGGCAGCGCTTTCTCGAACGTTACCGTAAACACATCAAGCGCTCCGTCGAGGAGGCGGTCAACCGCCGCTCGATCACCGACATGGAGCGCGGCGAGAAGATCTCCATCCCTACCAAGGACATTTCCGAGCCGGTCTTTCAGCACGGCCCCGGTGGGGCGCGTCAGGTGGTGTCGCCCGGCAACCGCGAGTATTTGGCGGGCGATCGCATTCGTCGCCCACCGGGGCAGGGCGGTGGGGGCGAAGGCGCGGGCGAGGGGGGCGCCTCCAACCAGGGGGAAGGAGCGGATGAGTTCGCCTTTACCCTAAGCCGTGAGGAGTTTCTCGAGTTCGTTTTCGACGGCCTAGCGCTGCCGCATTTGCAGCGCAAGCCGCTGAAGTCGCTTGAAGAGATCAAGATGGTGCGCGCAGGGCTTGCGCGCGACGGCGTGCCCTCGCGCATCAGCATCGGCCGTTCGATGCGCGAAGCCTACGCTCGGCGCATCGCCATGCGCGCGCCGATCAAGCGCGCACTGCGCGAAGCCCTCGACGCATTGGAGGCGGAAGAGCGCAAGGACCCGGTGCTGCGCAACCCTGCGCGCATCAACGAGCTCAAAGAGGAGATCGCGCGACTGGAAAAGCGCATCGAGGCGATCCCCTTCATCGATACCTACGACCTGCGCTACCACCAGTTAAGTGCCCAGCCCCAGCCCTCGAGCCAGGCGGTAATGTTCTGCGTAATGGACGTGTCGGGGTCGATGACCCAAAACCACAAGGACATCGCCAAGCGTTTCTTTCTGCTGCTCTACCTCTTTTTAGAGCGCCACTACGAGAAGGTCGAGCTGGTCTTCGTGCGCCACCATACGGCCGCGCGCGAGGTCAGCGAGGAGGAGTTCTTCTACTCGCGTGAAACCGGCGGTACCATCGTCTCCAGTGCGCTGTCGCTGGTCAACGGCATCATCGAAAAGCGCTATCCGTCCGCGCAGTGGAATCTCTACGTTGCCCAGGCCTCGGACGGCGACAACTGGGACGACGACTCCACTACCTGCCGCGACCTGCTGGTCAAGAAGTTGATGCCCCATCTGCAGTACTTCGCCTACGTGGAGATCACGCCCCATGAGCATCAGTCGCTCTGGCACGAGTACGCGACGGTGGCCGATGCTTTCGCCGAGCGGTTCGCCATGCGCCAAATCGTCGAGGCCGGTGACATCTACCCGGTGTTTCGCGATCTCTTCAAGCGTCGTTTGAGCACGCCCTAGCGGCGCCGGAGGTGAATCATGACGTTACGCTCGACTCCCATTGCCACGGGCTCGGACTGGAACTTCGAGACGCTTGCACGTTTCGATGAGGCGCTGGCGCGTTTGGCCGACGAGTACCGCCTAGATACCTACCCCAACCAGATCGAGGTGATCACCACCGAGCAGATGATGGATGCCTACGCCAGCGTAGGTATGCCGGTGGGCTACCATCACTGGTCGTTCGGTAAGCAGTTTCTCGCCGTTGAACAAGCCTACCGGCGTGGCCAGATGGGCCTGGCTTACGAGCTTGTGATCAACTCCAACCCCTGCATCGCCTACCTCATGGAGGAGAATACCCTGATGATGCAGGTGTTGGTCATGGCGCACGCCTGCTATGGCCATAACTCGTTTTTCAAAGGTAACTACCTGTTTCGCACCTGGACGGATGCCGAATCGATCGTCGATTACCTGGTGTTCGCGCGAAAGTACATCGCTCAGTGCGAAGAGCGCCATGGTACCCAGGCGGTCGAGCAACTACTGGATGCGTGCCATGCGCTGCAAAACTACGGTGTGGATCGCTACAAGCGCCCCTCGCCGATCTCGGCCGACGAGGAGGCGCGCCGCCAGGAAGAGCGCGAGGCGTATCTCCAGGCCCAGGTCAACATGCTCTGGCGCACCATCCCCGAGCCGCTCGCGGGAGCGAACCCGCTGCCTGGCAGCCTGCACAGTGACGACGACCCCCTGGGACTACACAGCGGCGGACGCTACCCCGCCGAGCCGCAGGAGAATTTGCTCTACTTCATCGAGAAGAACGCGCCGCTACTGGCACCCTGGCAGCGCGAGATCGTACGCATCGTGCGCAAGCTTGCGCAGTACTTCTACCCTCAGCGCCAGACCCAGGTAATGAACGAAGGCTGGGCGTGCTTCTGGCACTACACGCTGATGAACCGGCTCTATGACGATGGCTTGGTCGACGAGGGGCTGATCCTCGAATTTCTTCAGTCTCATGCGGCGGTCATCAACCAGCCCGCCTTCGATAGCCCCCACTTTAGTGGCATCAACCCCTACGCGCTGGGCTTTGCCATCTTCACCGACATCAAGCGCATCTGCACCGACCCTACCGCTGCGGATCGCGAGTGGTTTCCCGATATCGCCGGCACGCCTTGGCGGGAGACGCTCGAGTTCGCCATGCGCAATTTCAAGGATGAATCCTTCATTCAGCAGTTTCTTTCGCCCAAGGTCATGCGTGATCTCAAGCTCTTCTTGATCGTGGACGATGATCAGCAGGAGAGCATAGAAGTGGCGGCGATTCACGACGAGCGGGGCTATCGCCGGGTGCGCGAAGCGCTGTCGCAGCAGTATGCGCTGGCCAGCCGCGAGCCCAACATTCAGGTCGTGGAAGCGGCCATTCGCGGCGACCGCTCGCTGACGCTGCACCACGTGCAGCAGGGGCGTCGCCCGCTGGCGCGCACGGTCTATCCGGTGATACGCCACCTACAGCAGCTATGGGGCTTCCCCGTGCACTTGCTGTCGCTCGAAGAGGAGCGCGTAGTGCGTCGCTATCAGTGGCCGTTAGACGCGGCCCCAAGCGACGAGCGGCCGACGAGCTGAGTAAGCTATGGCTTGTTTACGCTCTGGCCGTCCAGGACTGGCACCAACCGCCTGGCGCGACGCTGTTTTCCGGGAACAGCTGACAGCCTTCGTTGGCATCTTTATAGAACAGGCAGTTATCGCAGCGCTCGCCTTGGTTGAAGGCGGGATGGTCACTGGCCTCAGCGGCGCTTTCTACATAGTTGAGCGCCTGGGCGTTGGGCGCGCTAGGCTCCAGGCGTGGCAGCGTCTGGGCAAAAGCTCGAGACGAAAGCACGCCGATGCCGAGCGGAAGGCTGGCAATTCCCAGTGCGCTATAGCGCAAAAAGGTGCGACGCCGTTGGTCGGCCATGGAATCTCCTTGTTGATACGAGGGGAAGTGCGTCACGGCAAAACGGGGTGGTGGGCCACCTCTAGGTCGTGCGTATGCGAAGCCATGCTAGCCGATCCCCTCGGGGGGCGCTATTGGCTGCACGGCGTCGCGACATTTGACCACGCCGCCAGCACGCCCTGATATACTCATGGCGACTTGGATCGTCGTTAGGCGCGCTGCGTTCGACGGTCCCAACGCATTTTTTTGCCGGGAGGCTTCATGCAGAACGCCGTTATCCTCATCAACACCGAAAAGGGTCAGGTCAAATCGGTCGCCGAGCGTCTGGCGGACGTCGAGGGCATCAGCGAAGTGTTCTCAACCTGCGGTCGCTACGACCTGGTCGCCATCGCCCGCACGCGCGATTTCGAAGGCCTGGCCGAGCTTGTCACCGAGCGCTTGAACGCCGTCGAGGGCATCAGCGACACCGAAACCCTCAACGCCCTCCAAGTGCATTCACGCCACGACCTGGAAACCATGTTCTCGCTCGGTTGGGAATCTTGATAGACGCTCTTCGCCGCGTATGACCTGGGGACGGTGAGCGCGGTCGCAACGTAAAACTATCAAAATGCAAAATAGGGGAAGGGCGGTTGGCAAGGGTAACGTCACGGTGGCGCCGACAAGGGCGGCGGTTGGGGATCTCGTTGTTGTTCGTCGTCGTGGCGACGGGGCTTTGGGAGTTTCAGGAGCGGCAGTACCGCGACGCCTATGTGTGGATGGGCGTGCCCACCTGGGAGCAGCTTTATCCCACGACCTTCCATCGGGTGCTGCGTAACGACGGCTTCTTGGTGGGCTGGTCGGACGTGCGCGTCAATCCGCTCTGGGTTAGCTATCAGCTCGAGCCAGTGCCCGAGGATACTCGGATTGGCCCGCGGCCCAACTTTCAATCCGACTGGCGCACGCTCTGGCCGATCACGCCGGATAGCTACCTGGGAAGCGGCTTTGATCGCGGTCATATGGCACCCAACTACGCCATTGCCGCCGTCCATGGGCGCCGCGCTCAGCTCGATACCTTTCAAATGAGCAACATGACACCACAGCGGCCCAACCTGAACCGTCAGCTGTGGCAGCGCTTGGAACAGGCGGTGATGGATGATTTCGCACCGCGTTTTGGTCATCTTCAAGTGATCACCGGGCCCATCTTTCCCGAGCACTTCATGGATAACGTCTTCAATCGCGTAGGCTTCGTCGAGGTGCCCGAAGCTTTTTTCAAGATCATCGTTGCCCCCCACGAAGAGGCGCCCTTAGCGATTGCCTTCATCATGCCCCAGGACGTGCGCGGCAACGAGCCATTGGCCGATTACCTCGTCAGCATCGACGAAATCGAAGCGCGTACCGGGCTCAACTTCTTCCCCAACTTGAGCGATGAGCAGGCGGCGGTGCTGGAGGGCGAAGTGCGCACTCAGGGCTGGGCGCTGGAGGCGGTATCGAAACGCCCCGGACGTTTTCAGTAACGCTTAGTCCGCGCCTAACGCTCAGTTCGCACGCCCCAGCACCCACTGATAGAACGCCTTCATTGGCTCGGTTAGGTGGCGATGCTGAGGCGTGAACAACGAGAGCCGCCCGCGGCTGGGCAGCGTTAGCGGCAGCGCCTGAACCAAGTTACCTTGCTCGAACTCGGCCTCGAGCAGGCGCATCCAGCCAAGCGTGACCCCTTGGCCCGCGAGCGTGGCGTTCATCAATAGCTGAAAGCTGTTGGCGCGTAGCGCGTGGTGGGGTGGGTGCCAGGCAAGCCCTTGGTCACGAAACCAGATCTCCCACGTCAGCCAGTCGTGGTAGTGATCCTCCACCACCATCAACGTATGCTCGGTCAATAGCGCTTCGGGCGTAATGGGGCGGCCGTGGCGTTCGAGGTAAGCAGGGCTGCAGACGGCGCCAACGGTTTCCTGCGCGAAGATGGGTTCGGCGTCAAGATCCGGCGGGTCGACTTCGCCGGGAACGTGGTAGTAGATGCCCAGATCGAACTCCGCAAGATCGAGACGGTGCGGGTCTTCGACAGTGAGGATACGAATTTCGAGGTGCGGATGCGCCCGCTGAAAGGCGGGCAGTTGGCGCGCGAGCCAAATGGAGGCGATGGTGGGGCTCGATGCGAGCGTTAGCTGACGGTCGTCGCTGCGGCGTCTTAGGCGCGCGGTTTCATCGGCCAAATCGCGCAGCAGGCGCTGAACGACGCGAAAGTAGCGCTCACCGGTCGGGGTGAGGCGCATCCCCTCGGGGTGGCGCTCGAACAGCAAACGCCCAAGATCGTGCTCCAGGCGCTTTATCTGACGGCTCACGGCGCTTTGCGACAGGTTCAGCTCGCTGCCAGCCTGAGTGAAGCTGCAGTAGCGCGCTGCCGCCTCGAAGGCGCGCAGGCAGGAGAGCGGCGGTAAGGCGTCACGCATGGGCGCGGGTCTCGATCCCGAGGAACAAGCGCCCAGCATATCACTGCCGGGCAGCAGCTGCCCGGCCGTCATGTCACACCGCCGTGCGGGGGATCTCGCGTTCCCAGCGCTTGTGGCTCACGGTGTCATCGCTGTCAGCTTCGTAGGCCAGCTGCTCCGCGCTGAGGTAGAACGTCTGCTCGTCGCAGTGCAGGTGGTAGCGACTCACCACGCGTACTGAAAACGCGCCCTCGTCGCCTTCACGGCGGGCACGGTACACCCACTCGATGTCGGCACGGGTGCGCGAGGCGTCATCGGGATGGCTGGTGTACACCTCCTTGGCGTACTGCTCCACTTGCAGACCGTGGTCGAGGAATTGAACGTCGCCCATGTCGTCTTCGACGATCACGCTCACCTCGCCGCTGCCCACGTCCTCGCTCAGGGTGCGTTTGGGGTGGCCGCTGCGCTGCGTCTTCACGCGGCACGGTGTAGCACTCTCTGGCGTCTCGAACGGCATCGGCACGTAGGCGGCCTTGGCGTGAGGAAGCTCGAGCGTGGGAGCGCCCGCCTTGAGGGTCAAATCGGCGCGGCGCTTGGGCGACCATACCAGCGGGAAGCTGGCGCTTGAGAGCGCCACACGCAGGCGGTGGCCCTTCGGCAGCCGGTAGCCGATAAGATCCATCTCAAGGCGCACGTCGAACGCTTCACCCGGCACTGGCGGCGTGATGGTGCTAGGGTCGTCGCGCAGGTTGAGGTTGAGCGTGCCATAGGTGATCAGAGCGCTCTCGCCGTTGGGCGCGACATCGCACAGGCGCGCATGAAGCTGACCGCAGGCTTCGGCGCTGGAGAGGCGCAGCGTCAGCGTTGGCTGGCCGAGAATGTCGATGCCTTCAGCGTACGGCGCCGAGTCGAAGGTCAGCGACAGCGCGTCGTCTCGGCGCTGATCGGGCGGGAAGTCGGCGCCGAACCAAAGCGGGATGTACTCTCCCTGGTGAGCGCCGGTGGTCAGCGGCGAGGCGATCAGCTTGTCCTCGCTAAGCGGCGTCGTGGTACCCAGGCCTGCGTCACCCAAAAGCAGCGTGAGCGGCTCGACCTCATCGTGCGGGGCGGGCCAGCTTTGTGTGTGCACCCACTGGCCAGGACGTTCGAGGTACTTGGGCGCAGGCGGAACGCCGTCCTGGAGGTAAAACGTGCAGGCGGGTTCGTCCATGACGCCGGTTTCCACACCCTTGAGCCAGTAGTCCCACCAGCGCAGCGCCTCCTGCAAAAAGCCGATCGCCGGGTCGGGTAGGGCAAAGTGCGGGTACTTGTGCATCCACGGGCCGAGCAGGGCTTTTTTGGGGCACGTCAAATGCTCCATCATGCGCGGAATCGAGTTGGTGTAGGAGTCGCCCCAGCCGCTGATCATATACACCGCCGCCTCGATGTCGGCGTAATTCTCGCAGATCGAGCCATGCTGCCAGTAGGCGTCGCGATGCTGATGGGTGATCCATTTGTCGGCCAGCAGCGGCATCTCGTCCAAGCGCTTGAGCCACATGTCGCGCCAACGCCCGCCGACCAGCGCAGGGTCGGGAGGAGCCGCCGAAAAGCTCAGCATGGTGGCCGCCCAGCCCAGGTTCTCCAGTAGCATGTTACCGCCTTTGAAGTGAACGTCGTCGGCGTAGCGATCATCCGTCGAGCAGAGCGTGATGATGGCTTTGAGCGGTTCTGGGCGTAGGGCGGCGAGCTGCAGGCCGTTGAAGCCGCCCCAGGAGATGCCCATCATCCCGAGATTGCCATTGCACCAGGGCTGGCGAGCGATCCAGTCGATCACTTCCAGGGCGTCGGCCTGCTCTTGTGGCGCGTACTCGTCCTCCATCAAGCCGTCGGATTCACCGTTGCCGCGCATGTCGACCCGGATGCAGGCGTAGCCGTGCCCGGCAAAGTAGGGGTGGGTCAGCTCGTCGCGCACCGCGGTGCCGTCGCGCTTGCGGTAAGGCAGGTATTCGAGAATGGCGGGAACCGGGTTGTCCTCGGCATCGACGGGCAGCCAGACCCGAGCGGCCAGGCGCGTGCCATCCGCCAACGGAATCCAGAGATTCTCTATTTCGCGGGTGCGATGGGGGAAATCCTGTTTGATCTTCATGACAGTCGCTTATTGCCGGTGGAGGTAGACGAAGAGGGGGTAGATGATGATGCGGAGGGCGCCTCAAGACGCTCGGGATGCTTGAGCCATGCCCAAAGCGAGCCCGTGGCCAAGAGCACGATGACCAAGGCCGGTAAGCCGCCCAGATTGGAGAGCATCTTGACCCCGTCGAGCCCGACGAAGCTGACCATGACCCAAGCGACGATGCCGACGATGACGCCCCAGATCACTTTCATGGTGAGGCCCGCGTTGAGGTCGGAGTCGGCCGTTAGTCCACGCGTACAAAGGTTGCCAATAGCGTCGGTTTGAGAGTCGGCGGCGGTGACGTAGGAGATGTAGGCGATGAACAGCAGCACCGGAATCCAGAGTCCCGAGAGCGGCAGTTCGCCGAACAGCGCATAGAGGACGTTTTCCACACCGCGCTCGTTGAGCGTGGCATACAGATCGACCCCGGTGTGGGCCTGATAGTAAAGCGCCGTGCCGGAAAAGATCACGATCCAGATGCTGGCGAAAAGCGCGGGGTAGAGGAGGTTGACGCGCAGGAAGGCGCGCACGCTATAGCCACGCGAGATCTTGCCCAGAAACAGCGCTGCCATGGGGGCCCACGAAAACCACACGGCCCAGTAGAAGATCGACCACCACTGCGGCCACTGGTCTTCGCCAGCGGCACCGGTGAACAGGCTTTTGGTGAAAAAGCCATCGAGGAAAACGCCAAACGACTCGACGCCAAGCGCCAGGCTGAAGATCGTCGGTCCGGCGACGAAGGCGAAAATGCCCAGTATCAACAGCAGTATGGCGTTGAGTGACGAAAAGCGAGCGATGCCCTTTTGTAGGCCGCTAGCGGCCGAAATGACGAAGGTGGTGACGATGATGGCAACGATGATGCCCAGTCGCAAAGGGGAGGTCTCACCGCCGATGTACTGATTGACGCCACCTGCAAGCGTTAGCGCGCCGGTGCCGAGCGAAGAGGCCATGCCCGCCACCAGCGCATAGAGTGAGACCGCGTCGATCAGTCCGGCAAAGCGCTTGATACCTGAGCCGAACAGCGGTTCCAGCATGCTCGAGATCGAAAAACGTAGGCGCAGGTTGTAGAACGCCAGGGCGAAAATTAGCGCCGGTACGGCATAGATGGCGTAGGGCGTGAAGGTCCAGTGCAAAAACATGGTGGACATGGCAAATACCATGGCCTCGCTCGATCCCGCCTCTAGGCCGCTGGATTTTGGTGGGCTCATGAAGTGATAGAGCGGCTCGGCGGTAGTCCAGAACAGCACGCCAACGGCGAGTGTGGTGCACAGCGTAATGGCGAACCAGCGCAGCGGTGATAGCAGCGGTGTGGCATCTTTGCCACCAATACGAATGTGCCCGAGCGGCGAGAAGTAGACGATGACGGCCAATACCAGAAGGTAAAGGCTTCCCAGGCTAAATAGCCAAGAGAAATGCGTTAGGATCGTCTGATTGAGCGCTGTTGCAGCGGCGAGAAAGGCATCCAAATCGACGTAGCTTGCCACCACGGCGGCAAGCAGTACGAGAAACGTGGGCCAAAAGACCAGTGGTCGAAGCGATGTCCGCATTCGATCGTCCTCCCTTTATCGTTATGTGTCGTTATATCTGGGGCGCGCTATAAGATCGCGTCGCGCCATGCATTTTCATCATGGCCCTACAACCTAACGCTTTAGCACGCCTGAGTTGAAACGACGAGTACGAATGGGGGTATGCGCTAAACGCATGCGCCTAGCTATTCAGGCCCTGGCTTTCACTGGGCTGGCCAGTACAGAGCATGGAGAGAGGGGCGGGCTAGCAGACGGCGTCAGGCGGGCGGTGCGCATGCTTTTGACGCATTGGCGCAGACGCTATGGCGCAGGCCCTAGACAGGACTCGCGGAAATGAAAAATAGCTAACGCCAATAGCGCCAAAAAGGCGATATCGAAAAATGCGTGGGAAAGGCTTACAAAGAGAGTGTTGCAAGAAGAAGGGAGGCAACATGATGCGGACGGGACCATCGAGTGGTGCCCAGGAGAGGACTTGAACCTCCACGTCCATACGGACACTAGCACCTGAAGCTAGCGCGTCTACCAATTCCGCCACCTGGGCGCATCATGCATTCTTTCTTTCACGTACCGCTATCGTCTGTATTCGTATGGTGCCCAGGAGAGGACTTGAACCTCCACGTCCATACGGACACTAGCACCTGAAGCTAGCGCGTCTACCAATTCCGCCACCTGGGCGAATACACACGAATCACTTGCGTTCGGCACCATCGTCGTCAATCAGCATTGAGCGGTCGTCGATGGTGCCCAGAAGAGGACTTGAACCTCCACGTCCATACGGACACTAGCACCTGAAGCTAGCGCGTCTACCAATTCCGCCATCTGGGCAAGTGGCGCATATATTACTGGCGCCGTTGGAAAATGCAAGCGTTTTTGCCAGCGGCGTTGGCCGTTTGAGCGACGAAAAGCCGCTTGGATGGTTGGGTCGCGGCGAAGGCGGCGCTATACTGCGAGCATGAACAAACAACCCCTTAGTTTTTCCAGCCTTTATATGGCTGACGTTTCCTGCCCGCGACGCTTCGCGTCAGCGCAAGTTCACTGCCTCCCGCAAACGCCTTCAAGGATGCCGATAGCATGAAGTACTGGACGTTGAAAGATGATCCCCATGCCGAGCGTGAGGCGGGTAAGTACGATAACCCAGCGCCCAGCCGCGAATACCTGTTAGGCGCGCTGGAAGCCTATGGCAAACCCATTACCCACGAAAACATGAGTCGCATGCTCGGGCTCGAAGACGAAGATCACCACGAAGCCGTGCGTCGCCGCTTGGCGGCCATGGAACGCGACGGCCAGGTGCTGCGCGACCGCCGTGGCGCCTACGCGTTAGTCAACAAGCTTGATCTGATCAAGGGCAAAGTGCTGGGCCATCGTGATGGTTTCGGCTTCGTGCTGCGCGATGACGGCAAAAAGCCCGACTTGGTTCTACCCGCGCGCCAAATGCGTCGCGTCTTTCATGGCGATCACGTTTTGGTGCGGGTCAGCGGTACTGACCGCCGCGGCCGCGACGAGGCGACCATCGTCGAGGTGATTGGGCGCAACACCGAAACTATCGTCGGCGTTTACCGTAGCAATACGCCCGAGTTCGGCATTCTGATTCCCGAGAATCCGCGCATCACCCAGGAGATCATCATTCCGCATAGCGCCTGCGCAGGCGCCAAGGATGGTCAAGTGGTTTCCGCGCGAATCACTCAGCAGCCCGCCACACGCGTGCAGCCGGTGGGTGAAGTGGTCGAGGTGCTGGGCGAGCGCATGGACCCCGGTATGGAGATCGACATTGCCATCCGCAGCTACGACATTCCCGCCGAGTTCCCGCCCGAGGTGCTCGATCAGATTGCGGGTATGTCGGCCGAGGTGAAAGAGGCCGACAAGCAGCATCGGGTCGATCTGCGCGACATGCCGCTGGTGACCATCGACGATGAAACCGCCAAGGACTTCGACGACGCCGTCTGCGCCTGGAAGACCAAGTCCGGTAGCTGGAAGCTGGTCGTCGCGATTGCCGACGTTTCCCACTACGTGCGCCTGGGCTCGGCGCTCGATGATGAGGCGCGCACGCGCGGCAACTCGGTCTACTTCCCCGGCCAAGTCGTGCCCATGCTGCCGGAGCTGCTCTCCAACGGGCTCTGTTCGCTGAACCCGCACGTCGATCGCTTGGTGATGGTCTGCGAGATGAACATCTCCAAGACCGGCGCCATCAGCCGTTACCGCTTCTACGAGGCGGTGATGAACTCGCATGCGCGGCTGACCTACAACAAGGTCGCGGCGATGCTCGACGAGCAGAGCGAAGAGGGCGAAGCGCTGCGCCGTGAGCACAGCGCCTTGGTCAAGCCGCTCAAAGAGCTTCACGAGCTCTACAAGCTGCTGCGCCAGGCGCGTGAAGAGCGCGGAGCGATCGATTTCGACACCACCGAAACCGCCATCGTTTTCAACGACGAGCGTAAGATCGAGAAGATCGTGCCGCGCAGCCGTAACGATGCGCACAAGCTGATCGAGGAGTGCATGCTGGCCGCCAACGTGGCGACGGCACGCTTTCTCGACAAGCACGATTTGCCCGCCCTCTACCGTATTCACGAAAAGCCCTCCGCCGAGCGCCTGGATAAGCTGCGGCTGTTCCTCAATGAGCTTGGGCTCTCCGTGGGCGGCGGTGATTCACCCACGCCGCAGGACTATCAGGTGCTGCGCGAGGCTATCATCGACCGTCCGGATGCCGACATCATCCAAACGGTGATGCTGCGCTCGATGAACCAAGCGGTCTACTCGCCGCAGAATGAGGGTCACTTCGGCTTGGCCTACCCGGCCTACGCGCACTTTACTTCGCCCATTCGCCGCTATCCCGACCTGCTGGTGCACCGCGCCATTCGCTCGGTGATTCGTGGCCCGCGCCAAACCAATACCGTGCTGCGGGTAGAGGGCGGACCCGTCGAGGCGCCGAGCAAATGGTGCCCGTACACCTTCGAGCAGATGGTCGAGCTGGGTGAGCACTGCTCGATGACCGAGCGCCGCGCCGACGACGCCACCCGCGACGTCGAAAGCTGGCTCAAGTGCGAGTTCATGTCCGACAAGCTGGGCGAGACGTTCGATGGTTCCATCGCCTCGGTCACCCAGTTCGGGCTCTTCGTGCGCCTCGATGAGTTCTTCGTCGAGGGGCTCGTGCACGTAACGTCGCTGCCCTCTGACTACTACTATTACGAAGCTGAAAAGCATCGCCTCAAGGGTGAGCGTACCGGGACCACCTATCGTTTGGGCGACGGTCTCAGCGTGCAGGTGGCGCGGGTCGATATGGACGAGCGTAAGATCGACTTCCATCTCGCTGACGACAAGCCGCGCCCGCGCCGCCAGCCGCGCAAGCGCCCCTCGGAGAGCCAAGGCGCCAGCAGCGCGGGTCACGCTCCAAGCGTTGAGGGTAAGAGGGCGGACGGCAAGGGCGGTAGCGAGCACAAGGGGCCGCGCCGTGGGCCACGGCGTACTCGTCGGGGGTCGCGCAAGCCGGGCAATAAAGGATGAGCATGAAATCGACCTCATCGCGGCGTAACGCGCCGCGCACGCCCGAAGGGCTCGACCAAGTATATGGCGTGCATGCGCTGCAGAGCCTGCTTGACCGCGGTGAGACGCCGCGCGAGCTGTGGGTGCAGGCGGGCGTCGAAAAGCGCTTGGGCGAGCTGTTGGGTAAGGCCGCCGAAGGTGGGGCGCGAATCAAGGAGCAGCCCCGCGATATTTTGGATCAACTGACTCAGGGGGCGACGCATCAGGGTGTCGTGGCGTTCTGCGCGCCGCTGACGCCAGAAGGCGAGGAGTCCCTGTGGCTCAAGCTGCGCGCCTGGAAGGGGGAGCGGGCACCGCTGTTTTTAGTTCTCGATGGCGTCACCGACGTGCACAATTTCGGCGCCTGCCTGCGCAGCGCCGATGCCGCCGGTGCCCACGGCGTCATCGTCGCCAAAGACAAAGCCGCCCCGCTCAACGCGACCGTGCGCAAGGTAGCCTGTGGGGCGGCCGAGGTGGTGCCGGTATATCAGGTCACCAACCTCGCGCGCACGCTAGCCAAGCTCAAGGAGAAGGGCGTTTGGGTGACCGGCACCGCCGGAGAAGCCAGTGCCAGCCTGTATCAAATCGATCTCACCGGTCCCGTGGCGTTGGTCATGGGGGCCGAAGGCAAGGGCATGCGGCGGTTGACCCGTGAGGCTTGCGATCATCTTGCCAAGCTGCCCATGGCGGGGCAGGTGTCGAGCCTGAATGTTTCGGTGGCGGCGGGTATCTGTCTCTTCGAAGCGGTGCGCCAGCGACAGCTTGCAAGTTGATCTTCCCCCCTCTAGAATACTTGCGCCCATTTGCCTGGCAGATGGGCGCAAGTAGTGAACATTCGTTCAACTCGATGTCAGACGCTCTCGCGCACCGCGCGGGCAGTGAAGGGCATTCCAGTTAACTCCTTGCTTCCTCGCCAGTTGTGACAACACGCGCTGGCCGAAGGAAGCTGCCAAACCGCAAGGAGATCCCATGCGTCATTATGAAATCGTGTTCATGGTCCACCCGGATCAGAGCGAGCAGGTGCCGGCAATGGTCGAGCGCTACACCAGCATCGTGACTGAGAATGGCGGTACCGTGCATCGTCTGGAAGATTGGGGCCGTCGTCACCTGGCTTACCCGATCAACAAGATCCACAAAGCCCATTACGTGCTGATGAACGTTGAGTGCACCGGCGAGACGCTCGAAGAGATCGAGAACATCTTCCGCTTCAACGACGCCATCATTCGTAGCCTGGTGGTTCGCGCCAAAGAAGCGGTCACCGAAGCGTCTCCGATGATGAAGCCGACAGAAGAGAAGCGTCAGCGTCGCGAAGAAAAGCCGCGCACTGAAGCCGAATCTGCCTGATCCTCACACCGCACGTATTAAGGAGCTACTCCATGGCACGTTTTTTCCGTCGCCGTAAGTTCTGCCGCTTCACTGCCGAAGGCGTCAAGCAGATCGACTACAAAGATCTCGACACGCTGAAGGCTTACATCACCGAAACCGGCAAGATCGTTCCTAGCCGTATTACCGGTACCAAGGCTCGCTACCAGCGTCAGCTGGCGACAGCCGTCAAGCGCGCTCGCTACCTGGCGCTTCTGCCCTACACCGATAGCCACCAGTAAGCCGATAACGTGATGCTGGCCCTGGCTCGATGGCTAATGCGCGGCATGCCCTATGCGGCAGCCGGTGCGGCGTTGGCCAACGTTGTCTGGCTGTTTTGGCTGGGTGCGGCCATTGCTGCTCTGGTCACCCTGCGCAAGGGCTTTGCGCCTGCGCTACCTGTGTTCGTCGCTGCTGCCGTGCCTGCGGGCTGGTGGTGGGTACAAGGCGACGCCATTCCCTTGGCGAGCCTTTTGCTGACGACGCTGATGGCCGTGGTGCTGCGCGCCCGAGTGCGCTGGAGCGAAACGCTGCTCGTGGCCATGTTGGCGACCGCTGCCATGGTGCAGTTGGGGCTTTTCAACCTGCTGGTTGACCCGAACGTGCTCATCGAGCAGATGCGCCAAAGCTCGGCCGAGGTCGACGGTATGCTGACCAGTCTGACCGAGCTCGGCTACGATCCGGCGGCGCTGGCGGTGATGATCGTGGGTGGGGTAACGGGGCTTATGGTGTTGCTCAGCTCCACGCTAAGCCTAGCGTTGGCGCGGGGATGGCAGGCCGGGCTCTACAACCCCGGTGGCTTTCGCGAAGAGTTTCACGCCTTTCGCTTCACGCCTAGAGAGCTTTTGGTTCTCGTCGTGTTGAACGTAGTGGGGCTGTTACTCGGGGCGCAGTCGCTGGCAATGATCGGCTGGGTACCGCTGCTGGTGGCAGGCATTGCATTGGTACATGGTTATATTGGTTTGAAGGGAATGAG
Source organism: Halomonas dongshanensis (assembly GCF_024790395.1). Classification (GTDB taxonomy): domain Bacteria; phylum Pseudomonadota; class Gammaproteobacteria; order Pseudomonadales; family Halomonadaceae; genus Vreelandella; species Vreelandella dongshanensis. The sequence goes on along the minus strand of NZ_JAJISC010000004.1, from coordinate 34,491 downwards.
CGGGCTGTGGCTGGTGGCGTTCTACGCCTTACTGGTCACGACCTGGCCCACGATTCTCATTGTGCTGCTGTTGGGGTTCGTCGACACTTTCGCGAACATTCGCGCGCGCCTCTCCCGCAGCAATTGACACGAGGTTTACGAGATGGAAGTCATTCTGCTCGACAAAATTGGCAAGCTGGGCGGCCTGGGTGACAAGGTCACCGTCAAGCCCGGTTACGGTCGTAACTACCTGGTTCCTTACGGCTTCGCCGTACCGGCAACCAAGGACAACATCGAAGCGTTCGAAGCGCAGCGTGCCGAGCTCGAAGCTCAGGCAGCCGAGCGTAAGGCGGAAGCTGAAGCGCGCGCTGAGCAGCTCAACGACATCGAGCTCTCTCTGGTCTCCAAGGCCGGCGACGAAGGCAAGTTGTTCGGTTCTATCGGTCCGCGCGACCTGGCCGACGCGATCTCTTCTGCCGGTATCGACGTCGCCAAGAGCGAAGTTCGCATGCCGAACGGTCCGATCCGTCAGACCGGCGAATACGACATCGAGCTGCATCTGCACGCCGAAGTCGACGCTACGGTACGCGTTGTCGTGGTTGCTGAATAAGCCAGTAATCGCTCTACGCTGAAAGGGCGTGGGAAATAGGGCGCGGGAAATCTCCCGCGCCCTTTTTTTGCCTGCGTTTTCCCGTCCGGGCGGCTGGTCTCCCTTCGCCGCCGGAGCTAACATATCTCACCGCGTTATTGGGCACTGTCATTAGACACTGTCATTAGGCATCGTCGTATCGTTTAGGGTCGAAGGAGTTTGTCATGCAGGATCTACAGGAGCCGCCTGCGCCCGATCGGGAAACCGCCGCGCTGAAGCTTCCGCCGCACTCGCTCGAAGCCGAGCAGTCGGTGCTGGGCGGGCTCATGCTGGATAACCAAGCGTGGGATAGCGTTTCCGAACGTCTGGTGGCCGACGACTTCTATCGCTACGAACATCGTTTGCTGTTCAACGTCATGATCCACTTGGCCGAATCGGCACAGCCACTGGACGTGGTGACGCTCTCCGAGGCACTGGAGGCGCGCGACCAGCTCGATACGGTCGGTGGGCTCGCTTTTCTGGCCGAGCTTGCGCGCAACACGCCCTCGGCCAGCAATATTCGCGCCTACGCCGACATCGTTCGCGAGCGCGCGACGCTACGCAAGCTGATCCGTGCGGCTAACCAGATCGCCGAGGGGGCGTTCGCTCCGCAAGGCCGTCCGGCTGACGAGCTGCTCAACGAAGCCGAGCGGCTGGTGTTCCAGATCGCCGAGGAGCGACCCAAGACCGGTGGTCCCATCGGGATGAGCGATCTACTTACCAAGGCGGTCGATCGTATCGATGAGCTGTTCAACCTCAAAGGCGAAATGACCGGCCTTTCGAGCGGGTTTCGCGATCTCGACGAGATGACCTCGGGCCTGCAGCCCTCTGATTTGGTGATCATCGCCGGGCGCCCTTCCATGGGTAAGACCACCTTCGCCATGAACCTGGTCGAGCATGCGGTCATTTCGAGCGACAAGCCGGTCATGGTGTTCTCCATGGAGATGCCCGCCGAATCGCTAATGCTCAGGATGCTCTCGTCGCTTGGGCGCATCGACCAAACGCGGGTGCGTAGCGGTCAGCTCGAAGACGAGGATTGGCCGCGCCTGACCTCGGCGGTGAACCTGCTCAAGGACAAGCAACTGTTCATCGACGATACCGCCGCGCTTTCGCCCAACGAGATGCGCTCGCGCATACGCCGCGTGGTGCGTGAACACGGCAATATGGCGCTGGTGATGATCGACTACCTTCAGCTGATGCAGATTCCTGGTTTCAACGAGAACCGTACCGGGGAGATCTCGGAAATTTCGCGTTCGCTAAAAGGGATCGCCAAAGAGTTCGGCTGCCCGGTGGTGGCGCTTTCGCAGCTCAACCGCTCGCTGGAGCAGCGCCCCAACAAGCGCCCGGTAATGTCGGACTTGCGCGAATCGGGCGCCATCGAGCAGGATGCCGACGTCATCGCTTTCGTCTACCGCGACGAGGTCTACAACAGCGACAACCCTGACAACAAAGGGCTTGCCGAGCTGATCATCGGTAAGCAGCGTAATGGCCCCATCGGCACGGTGCACATGGCGTTCATCGGTAAGTACACGCGTTTCGAGGACCTTGCGCCTGATAGCTACGGCGAGGCCTTTGGCGAATAATCGCCGCCGTCGCTTGAGAGTCCTGAGCGAGGCCGTATAATGCCGAGCCTTTCACAGGTAAACCGGTATCGGTAGAGGAGTAGCGCACATGGCAGGTGGTTTTCGTCGCGGCAACCGTCAACGTACCCCTAAGCTCGAGGCGCGCGGCGCGCTCGAGTCGCTCGAGCGCGAAGGCCCTTTCAAGGAGTGGCTGGGTATGCCTGACCTGTACCGCTACCATCTGGTGGTCGAGGGTGAGGCCTATAGTTATCAGACCGAAGATGCCGAAGTGCCGGTCAGCGTGGGCGATCGCGTGGTCTTTCGCTATAAAGAGACCAAGGCGGGTAAATGGATCGATCGCAACTCCCTGGGTAAGGCGATAGATCCTTCTGAATACCAATAATTTCGTAGCGGAATCGGCTAAATATAGCGGCTAAGCAAGGAACTCTCTTGCATTGTGAGCGTCATAGGGCTGCAATGATCTGGACACAGGAGTGTCACGGACCTTTGCCATGCTAGGTTTGGAATCGACTATCACAAACAGGAGGGAACCATGGAACTGAAGGAGTTGAAGCAGTTCGTCGCCAGTCATGAAAACTTCGAGATTCGCGTGATCACGCTCTCGGGCAGCCGCTGCTACCAGCTAGAGCTAGAGGACGTAGAAGGCGAGCGCCATATGCTCACCCAACGCAACAAGCCGATGCTGTTTCGCTCATTGGACGATGTCTATCTCGAACTCAAACGTGCGGGCATTCATCGCGCCTACCTTGTGCAGCACGTGCCCCACGACGAAGTGATTGGCCGCGACGCCCACTATAGTGAACCGCTGACATCGCGCATGCCGCTGGTGTTTTGATATAGCGGCGTGGGCGCTCTCCTTTCGGCGCCACCCGTTAGAGAAGCACAGTCGCTAGAAAAAACGCAGCCGCTAGAAAATAGTGGTAGAAAAACGCAGTAGCAACCCAGTGGTAGAAGTAACTTAAGATCGATACGCTAAGTAAGATACTTTCCGGCAGGCAGGTCGTAAGTCAACCCGCCGCCGGCCCCGCAGACATTTCCCTCGTAACGCCCCTTACTAGCTCCTCCTCACATAAGCCTGCGCTGAATGCCTTTGTTCGGTATTTGTGCTTTGTCCGCAACTTATACAAATGGCATCGATAGTATAAGTTCATGCGGCCATTCCATCTAAAAGTGGTAGCATGGAGGCGAAATACTGGCTGCTTTTCATCCGAGCGCCGCTTGCCGTCCGCATTACTTACGTTAGAGCTATTTGTGTTAGCTCTATTAAGGAGCCCTCATGACCGCTACGTCTACCGCTACGCCTGTTCGCGCCCCATCGTCCTCGGCGCCAAGCGATCATCCGCCCATCGCTCGCGGTAAGGTAGGGGTGGTGCTGGCCAACTTGGGGACACCCGATGCTACCGATTACTGGTCGATGCGCCGCTATCTGAGTGAGTTTCTCTCCGATCAGCGCGTGGTCGACTACCCGCGCTGGAAGTGGCAGCCGCTGTTACAGCTGATCATTTTGACCCGGCGTCCGTTCTCTTCGGGTAAGGCGTATAAGAGCATTTGGAATCAGGAGAAGAACGAAAGCCCACTGCTCACCATCACCCGGGCACAGACCGAAAAATTCGCCCGCGCCATGAAAGCGCGCCATGGCGATACCGTTGAGGTCGACTTTTGCATGCGTTATGGCAACCCATCGACGCGCAGCGTGCTTAATCGCCTGCAGCAGAAAGGCTGCAAGCGAATCGTTTTCTTTCCGCTCTACCCCCAGTATGGCTCGCCCACTACGGCCACGGCCAACGATGAGGCGTTTCGCGCCTTGATGAAAATGAAATGGCAGCCTGCGCTGCGTACCGTTCCTGCTTATTTCGAGCATTCGGCTTATCAGCAGGCATTGGCAAGCTCCATCGAAGAGGCCTATGCAAGCTTCGATGAGCGCCCGACCAAGCTTGTGATGAGCTATCACGGCGTACCCGAGCGCTATCTGCTTGAAGGCGATCCCTATCACTGCCAGTGCCAGAAGACCACGCGACTTTTGCGCGAACGGCTGGGGTTCGATGAGGCCGAGGTCGATACCGCGTTTCAGTCGCAGTTCGGTCCGGAAAAGTGGGTGGGGCCACAAACGGTCGAGCATGTTGCCGCCTTGGCGCGCCAGGGACATCGGCATATCGCCATCGCGTCACCGGCGTTTGCCGCCGACTGCGTCGAGACACTTGAAGAGATCCAAGAAGAGATTCGCGATAGCTTCATCGCCGCGGGTGGCGAAACGTTCAGCTACATTCCCTGCCTCAACGATCGTGACGATCATATCCAGGCGCTGGTAGCGATTGCCGGTGACGAATTGGCCGGATGGCTTACGCCTAATGAAGACACGTCATTCAGGGAATAGCACCGTTTGCGTTTAATTGACTGGCTGGTCAGCGGGGATTGCCTACTATAAGGTCTAACCTTTAGGGATTACTGTGAAAACATGGCGTTGCCTAGCTTTCAACGGTGTTTGGCCGTTTGGAGGGCATGCCGATTAGGCGCCATTCAGGAGATTTAGCCCGATGCAATTCGCCGTACTGATGGGGTTCGTGCTGGCCGCCGCGTCGCCGCTTCTGCACCGCTGGTTCGCCGATCGCACCAGTTTGGTGTTGGCACTGTTTCCAGCGCTGCTAGCCGCGTGGCTCTTTTCCCAGGCGCCGCTAGTGGTGGAGCAGGGGACGCTACTTTTCGAGTGGGCATGGGTGCCATCGCTAGGCATCAGCCTAAGTTTTCTGCTCGATGGCCTATCGCTGCTGTTCGCGCTCTTGATTACGGTCATTGGCACCTGTGTGCTGGTGTATGCCGGAAGTTATCTCAAGGGGCATTCGGGGCTTGTGCGCTTTCATATTGCCCTGATCGCTTTCATGGTCTCGATGCTGGGGCTGGTGATGGCCGATGGCCTGCTGACGCTATTCATCTTCTGGGAGCTGACCAGCGTTACCTCGTACCTGCTGATCGGCTTCAATCATAACGATATCGAGGCGCGTAAATCGGCGCGCCAAGGGCTATTCGTCACCTTTGGTGGCGGTCTGGCACTAATGGCGGGACTGACGCTCCTGGGCGTGGCGAGCGGCAGCTGGTCGCTGGCCGAGATTCGCGCCATGGAGGGTGATCTGCGCGAGCATGCACTCTATACGCCAATGCTGCTCTGCCTGCTGCTAGGCGCCTTCACCAAGTCGGCGCAGTTCCCGTTTCACTTCTGGCTCCCCAACGCCATGGCGGCCCCCACGCCGGTCTCGGCCTATCTACACTCGGCGACCATGGTCAAGGCGGGCATCTATCTACTGGCACGCCTGCACTCGGAGCTTGGCGGTACGCCGCTGTGGGTGGGGCTGCTCTCGGTGGTCGGCGCCTTTACCATGCTGACGGGCGCTTTTTTGGCGATCCAGCACACTAACATCAAAAAGCTTCTCGCCTACTCGACCATCATGGCGCTCGGCACCCTGACCATGCTGTTGGGCGTGGGCAGCGAGTATGCGCTGACGGCCTTCGTTACCTTCTTACTCGCACACTCGCTCTACAAAGGGGCGCTGTTCATGGTGGCGGGAATTCTGGATCACGAGACCGGTACCAAGGATGTCACCGCCATGGGCGGGTTGAGGCCGCTGATGCCGGTTACCGCCGTGATCGCCATGGTGGCAGCACTGTCGCTTGCCGGGGTGCCCCCGCTGTTCGGCTTCATTGGCAAGGAGCTGATGCTCGAAGCGGTGACCGGCGCCGAACGCTTTTCGCTATTGATGACGCTGTTCGCATTTGTCGCTGCGTGCTTGACCATCGCCGTTGCAGCCATCATCGCCCTGCGTCCCTTCTTTGGTAAGCGCCACCAAACGCCGCGCGTGCCTCACGAGGCGCCGCTGGGCATGTTGGTTGGCCCGGCGCTGTTGGCCGTGAGTTCGCTTGCGCTGGGCATCGTACCTGCCGTGCTGGGTGGTAATGCGCTTCTGAGCGCGGCGGCGGGGGCCGTGGGTAGTGCGCCGGTCGAGGTGACGCTATCGCTTTGGTATGGCATCAACGTGCCGCTGATCATGTCGCTGGTGAGCTTGGGCGTGGGGTATTGGCTTTTTACCCGCTGGGATGGCCTACGGGCGCGTTTGGCCGTGCTGGCGCCGGTGATGCGCCGGGGGCCGGAGGCGGGCTACGAAGCCGGGCTCAATGCCATCGTGCGCTTCGCCGAATGGCAAACACGCGTGCTGCAAAACGGCTACATGCGTAACTACATCATGGTGATGCTGCTGATCTTGGTCGCGCTCATCGGCAACTCTATTTTGGTGCGCCACTCGCCGATTTTGGCCTTCGAGTTCGACGTGCGCTTCCACGAGGCGATGGTGGTCGGCACCATGGCGATGGGCGCTCTGTTCGCTACCATCGCGCGTTCGCGTCTGGGCGCGGTGGTATCGGTCGGCATCATGGGCTTCTCCATCGCGCTGACCTTCATTCTTTTCAGCGCGCCGGATCTGGGTATTACTCAGCTCTTGGTCGAGACGCTGACCGTCATCTTGCTGGTGTTGGTGCTGTTTCGTCTGCCGCGCTTTTCGAGCCTCTCGACCGGGCTCGAGCGCGTGCGCGACGGCGCCGTCGCCGCCTCGGTGGGTACGCTCATGTGCTTGCTCATCTTGACTGGCTGGAGCATCGAGCAGTTCGAGCCGATCTCGACCTATATGGTGGAGAACAGCGCGCCACTGGCCCATGGACGCAATATCGTCAACGTCATTTTGGTCGACTACCGCGCGCTGGATACGCTGGGCGAGATGTTCGTGTTGGCGTTGGCAGCGGTTGGGGTCATTGCCATGCTCAAGCTACGTCACGCGGGGAGTGAAAAGGGCGCGGACAAGCAGAGCGGCGACAAGTCGGGCGGAGATAAGCAGGGCGGTGCGCGCAAGACTATCGATCAAGAGGGGATTACCCAGGAGGCGCGCCATGGTTAAGTCCGGCACGATCATTCTCAATACCGCTGCGCGCTTTCTCATGCCGCTGCAACTGCTGTTTTCGGTGTTCTTACTGCTGCGCGGCCACGATGAGCCAGGCGGTGGCTTTATTGCCGGGCTGGTGGCGGCAGGTGGATTTACGCTCTATCTCTTCGCTTTTGGGGTAAGCGCCACTAAAGAGGTGCTGCGTATGGTCGACCCGCGCGATCTGATCGGGTTAGGGCTGCTATTGGGAATGATCTCGGTGGTGCCCGCCTGGTTCATGGGTCAGCCCTTTTTGACCGCGCAGTGGTGGACGATTCCCGGCATCGAGTTCAAGGCCTCGACGCCGCTGATCTTCGATATTGGCGTTTATCTTGCCGTACTCGGTTCGGTCATGGGGATGGTGATGTGGCTGATGGAGGTGGACAAGGATGAGCCCTGAACGACAGTTACTGGATGTGTGCTTGCTGGAAACGGGAGGAACGCCATGGAACCTTTGATGGCGCTGGCCATTGGCCTGCTCTACGCCACGGCGATCTTCATGATGCTGCGGCGCTCCATCGTCAAACTGGTCATCGGCTTGATGCTGCTCTCCAATGCAGCGAACCTTTTGATCTTCACGACGGCAGGCATGACCCGTGGTGTACCACCGCTGATTGCCGAGGGGATGAGCCAGCCACCGCCAGGCGTGGCCGACCCACTCCCTCAAGCCGTGGTACTCACCGCTATCGTCATCGCCTTTGGCGTACTGGCTTTTGCAGTGGTGCTCATTCGCCGTGCCTACGAGGTGGTCAAGGCCGATGATCTGGACAAGATGAAGGATACCGATACGTGAGGCCCGAAGTCGCTCTTCCCGTTCTTTTGCCGCTGCTGTCTGGAGCGCTGTCACTGCTGTTCTGGCGCTCTCGTCCGGTGCAGCGCTTCATCTCGGTGGCGGGTAACGTTGCTCTGCTAGTCGTCAGCCTGTGGCTTTTTGCCTCGGTGCTACAAGATGACTACGTCACCATGCAGATGGGCAGCTGGCCTGCACCTTTCGGTATCACCTTGATCGCTGACATGCTCAGCGCCGTGATGATTTTGCTCACTGCGTTGATCGGCCTCGCCATGGGTATCTACTCCTTGGCCTCCACCGGTCGTGGGCACGAAAAGTTTGGCTACTATCCGCTGATGCACCTGCTACTCGCAGGCGTTGCCGGGGCTTTTCTCACTGGCGATATCTTCAACCTCTACGTTTGGTTCGAAGTGATGCTGGTGGCGTCATTTGCGCTGCTGATCCTGGGCGGCGAACGCGCGCAGATGGAGGGGGCGATCAAGTACGTGACGCTGAACCTTCTGGCCTCGGTCATTTTCCTGAGCGCAGTGGGGCTTCTTTACGGCACGGTGGGTACGCTCAACATGGCCGATATCGCCTTGCGTATGAACGCTGCCGAACACCGTGGCATGGTCGAAGTATTGGCGGTGATGTTCATGATCGCCTTTGGCATCAAGGCGGCGGCGTTTCCGCTGTTTTTCTGGCTGCCGGCCTCCTACCACACGCCGACGGTCGCCGTATCGGCACTCTTTGCTGGACTGTTGACCAAGGTGGGGGTCTATTCGCTATTTCGCGTCTTCACCCTGATCTTCGATCAGTCGATGGGGTATTTGCAGGAGATCATGATCTGGGGCGCGGTCTTCACCATGGTGACAGGCGTGCTGGGTGCGGCAGCCCAGTACGAATTCCGTCGTATTCTCTCGTTTCACATCGTTAGCCAGATTGGCTACATGATCTTGGGGCTTGCGCTCTATACGCCGCTCGCCATCGCCGGAGGCGTTTTCGCCATCGGACATAACATCGTGGTCAAGACCAATCTGTTTTTGATCAGCGGCATCACCCATCGTTTGCAGGGCACCTATCAGCTGAAGAAAATGGGCGGGCTCTTTCGTACGCGCCCTTGGCTTGCGGTGGCGTTTTTCATCTCGGCCTTTTCGCTCGCCGGTGTGCCGCCGCTCTCCGGCTTCTTCGCCAAGTTCGTCATCGTTCGCGCGGGCTTCGAGGCCGAAGCCTACGTCGCCACGGCGATTGCGTTGGCAGTGGGGCTGATGACGCTCTACTCCATGGTCAAGATATGGAACGAAGTTTTCTGGAAGGCGCTGCCCGAGGAGAACGACGTGCCTGCCGAGGTAACGCCGAGCGGTGACGATGGCCGTTTGATCAAGCCGAGCCTATGGATGATGTACCTACCGGTGATCGTGCTCGCTGGAGCTTCGTTGATGATTGGCCTCTTTGCCGAGCCGATCATGCTGGTGATGAATACCATCGGCGAGCAGCTGATGTCGCCACAAGGCTATATCGAGGCTGTACTTGGGGTTACCGCGAGCGCTGACGATGCGCTGCTCGAGGCGCTCGATACCGAGGAGGTGAGCCCATGACCGGCGCTATTTGGAATTTGCTCTTAGGCCTTGCCTGGGTGCTGCTCAGCGGTGACTTCACCGGGTTGAACCTACTGGTGGGGCTGGTCTTTGGCTATATCACCCTAGTGCTGATCGAGCCGCACCTGGAGGCGCTGAAAGGCTATCCGGCGCGGGTGCCGCGCTTTATCGGCTTCGTGCTGTTCTTCATCAAAGAGCTTATTCAGGCAAACTTGCGCGTGGCCTTCGATATCTTGACGCCGCCTTGGCACATGCAGCCAGGGGTAATTGCCTTTCCGCTGTCGGCGCGTACCGAGATGGAGATCACCATGGTCGCCAACCTGATCTCGCTGACGCCGGGAACGCTGAGCCTGGACGTCTCGGACGATCGTAGGGTTCTCTACATTCATGCCATGTTCCTGGACGACGAGGAGGAGCTTCGGCGCAACCTCAAGGAGATGGAACACCGTGCACTGGAGCTGTTTCGCTGATGGATACCGTTATCTTGATCAGCCAGGTGATCATGAGCCTGGCGCTGGTGCTTGCCTTCGTGCGCGTGGTACGGGGGCCGAGCCTGCCGGACCGGGTCGTGGCGCTGGAGCTTTTCTCCACTACGGTGGTGGGGCTCGTGGGTGTTTACGCCATTCAGTCGGGTGTAGCCAACTTTCTCGATGCCGCCATCGTGATCGCGCTCATGGGGTTTTTGGCTGCCATCGGCTTTGCTCGTTTTCTCGAACGCGGAGGGCCGCGCGATGATTGACGTCATCAAAGGCACGCTGTTGATCGTCGGCGCGCTTTTAATGCTGCTGGCCGCTATCGGGCTTTTGCGCCTGCCGGATCTGCTAACGCGTATGCATGCCACCACCAAGGCGGCGGCTCTGGGCGTCATTCTGGTGATGCTGGCCAATGCCATGCATTTCTCCGAAGTCGGGGTGGTGGCCCGTTCGCTGGCGGTGATCGTCTTCATTTTGTTGACTGCGCCGGTTGCGGCGCACGTGATTGGTCGGGCGGGCTATTTCGTTGGCTCCAAGCTCTGGAGCGGTACGGTAAAGGATGAGCTCCGGCCCAACTATGATCCGCTCACTCACGCGCTCAAAAGTGGGCTCGAAACCGAAGAGAACGCCAAGCGTCAGCCGCGCGAAACCGATCCCGAATAACACCCCCTCACACGTTAAATAATAAATCGTCGAATAAAAGCGCCAGCCTCATAGCGATGGGTTGGCGCTTTTTTTCGCGTCGTTTTCACGCCATAGAGGGCGCTGTGCTTGGCGACGCAATATCTGTGGATGTACAGTAATTGTATTGTATTGGTATTGCTGTCTATACTGTAATTGATAACATTTTTTAAAATTAATGAAATGCCACCCATCAACGCCAGGAGGTCTGTTTTGACGGGCGTTATCGATATTGTATGGCTAAGGGAGGATTTGCGTGTAGCGGACAATCGGCTGCTGCATTTTGACGCGCGGCCAGATCAGTTACTGTGCGTGTACGTGCTCGATGAGCGCTGGCTAGCACCGGTTTTTGGGGGTGAGCCGCACGCGCGTATCGGCCCTGCGCGGCTTAACTTTTTATGGCAAAGCCTGATTGCGCTGCGCGGGGAGCTCCTCCAATTAGGCAGTGACTTGCTCGTGCGCGTGGGCGACCCGGCCGAGGTGGTGCTCGAGCTTGCCACACGACACCAGGCGCGCGCCGTGCGCGTCGCCGATCACGGCGGCGCCGATGAGCGCGCGCAAACCGAGCGCGTGCGCTGTGGATTGCCGCCTGATACCGAGCTAATCGAGCTCGAGAACGGCTATCTCTTCGATGGCGATCAGCTGCCTTTCGCCTGCGAGGAACTGCCCGGCAGTTTTTCCGCTTTTCGTCGCCAAGTAGAGGCGGTGGCCGAGGTGGAGCAAAGCCATAAGGCAGCGGTATCGTTGCCTCCCTGGCCCGATGCGCCGCGCGGCTTTCCATCGTTAACCTCCGTCTGCCCGCTGAGTGCTCAGTGGCAGCCCGACGAGCGTCAGGGGGCGCTTTGTGAGGGGGGCGAAGTGGCCGGACGCGAGCGTCTTTACGACTATCTCTGGCGCCATATGGGCGGGCACTCGTACAAGAAAACCCGCGACGGGCTCTTGGGTGAGCGCTTCTCGACGCGGCTTTCAGCGTGGCTGGCCCAGGGCTGCCTTTCAGCGCGCCAGGTGTTCGATCAGGTCAGGGCGTGGGAGAAGGACTACGGCGCGACCGAATCGAGCTACTGGATCAAGTTCGAGCTCATGTGGCGCGACTACTTCTGGCGAGTGGCCCAGCACGAACGCACGCGGATGTACGGCGCGCGTGAGCTGCCGCCCGTCAATGAGGCTTTCAAGCGCTGGCGCGATGGGCGCACGGGCGTGCCTTTCATCGATGCCGCCATGCGCGAGCTGGCGTTGACCGGGTGGATGCCCAACCGTGCACGCCAGAACGTCGCTAGCTTTTTGGTCAAGGACCTTGGCGTCGATTGGCGCTTGGGAGCTGCCTGGTTCGAGCACTGCCTAATCGACTACGACGTGGCGAGCAACTGGGGCAACTGGCGCTATATCGCCGGGGTTGGGCGTGACCCGCGCCCGGATCGCTACTTCAATGTGCTCAAGCAAGGGTGTCACTACGATCCCAAAGGGCTTTACGTGGCCCACTGGCTGCCAGCGCTCAAGACGCTGTCGCCGGGGGTAGGGCGTCATCAGCCCTGGCGTATCGACCCTGCGCGGTTTGCCGCCCCCGTGGTGAACCCAAGTGCGTGGGAGCGCTGGCTCGTCGATCCCGAAAGTGCCACGGCCACGCTCGATGAGATGGAGGAGGCGGAGGAGTAAGCGCTCATCTAGGCTAGTCTGGAATCGACAGGGATTCTGCGCCATCATCGCGAGAGTCGATGATGGTTTTATTAGCGCTCAAGGATAGACACGATGCCATACCGCCGCGTTACCGCCTTCTCTGCGCCTGACAAGGGCCGTTCACTTCGCCCGCTGGCGTTTTCACTCGTTACGCTTTCACTGTCGTTGGGGGGTGTCGCTAGCGCATCGGCCAACGTTCAGCTCATGACCGAAGTCGATGCCCGCGCGGCCGAGCAGGTGCGCTACGCAAGTTTTCACCATTGGCTTGACGAGTTTCGCCGCTACGCCGCCGCCGAAGGAATTAGCGAAGCAACGTTGACCCAGACGCTGGATAAGGTGCGCTTTCGCGAGCGGGTAATCGAGCTCGACCGTTACCAACCCGAGTTCGTGCGCCCTATTTGGGAGTATCTTGACTCGGCGGTCTCAAACGCACGTATCACCACTGGCCGCGAGCGTTTAGCCGAGCACCGTGATACGGCGCAGACGATGCAGGCGCGCTACGGCGTGCCCGCCGAGATCATCGTGGCGATCTGGGGCATCGAGAGTAACTATGGCAGTAACTTCGGTAGCTTCTCGACCCTCGATGCGCTCGCCACCCTCGCCTACGAAGGGCGACGGCGTGATTTTGCCCGAGGCGAGCTGCTCTCGGCGCTGCGTATCATCGATGCAGGCGATATCGACGCCGAGCATATGCTGGGCTCCTGGGCGGGTGCGATGGGGCATACCCAATTCATTCCTAGCAGCTTCGAAGCCTACGCCGTAGATGGCGACGGCGATGGGCGGCGCGACATCTGGGGCAGCATCCCTGATGTCATGGCGTCGACCGCCAACTATCTCGCCCGTGCCGGGTGGCGGACAGGCCAGCCGTGGGGTGTGGAAGTGACGCTGCCGCAAGGCTTCGACTACGCCCAAACCGAGCGCAAAAGCAGTCAAGAGTGGGCCGCCCAGGGTGTGCGCCCCTACAGCGGCGGCAATCTGCCGGCTTTCGATAGCGCCGCCATCGTGGTGCCTGCGGGGGCCCAAGGGCCGGCTTTTCTCGTTGGCCCCAACTTCCGCGCCATCTTGCGCTATAACAACGCCACCAGCTACGCCCTGGCTGTGGCAACGCTTGGTGACGCCATCGCCCAGCGCCCCGGCATTCAGCACGACTGGCCGCGTGATCAGGCACCTTTGACCCGCGACGATGTCCAAGAGCTTCAGCGCCGTCTGAACGATGCCGGTTATTCGGTGGGCGGTGCCGATGGCGTCATGGGTCCCAACACGCGCCAAGGCCTTCGCGCCTTCCAGCGCGACCAAGGGCTCATCCCCGATGGCTTTGCCACTCAGGAGCTTTTGGAGCGCCTGCGCCGAGCGACCGCCTAGGGCGTTGCCGCTCAAGGCTTATTTACAAGGGCGCTTGCACATAGGTGCGCTTTTACGTGGGTGCGTCTGTACATAGCAACATTTGTACATAAGGCGTTTGTGCACATAAGGCGTTTGTGCATAGGGCGCTGTGATCGGGAAGGTCAGGCGCCCGGGTGGTTTTTGATGATATATGCCACCGGTTTCAATCAGCTGTTACGAGGGCGCTTTGCATAAGTGCTATTGGCTAAATGCTATTCAACAAGGATGCTTGCATGCGTAATGTGAAATCTTCGCTTCTCATCGGCGCGCTGGGTAGCGCCTTGACGTTTTCCAGCGTATCGATGGCGCAGGACGAAGAGGTGTTTGGCTGGGTGGAAAACGCTTCTATCCATCCGTGGGACATCACCGTCAAGGCCAAGCTCGATAGCGGCGCGTTGACCTCGTCATTGGACGCCCGCGATATCGAAACCTTCGAGAAGGAAGACGAGGAGTGGGTGCGCTTTCGTCTGCGCCTGGAGGATCAGAGCAACGGCGAGACCTTCAGCGACGTGATCGAGCGCCCGCTCTACCGCGAGCAGAAGGTGCGCGGTGCAGGCGGTCGCGACGAGCGCCCCGTGGTGCTGCTCGATATCTGTATGGGCAACACCATTTATGAGGAGCAGTTCAGCCTGCGTGACCGCGAGGAGATGCTCTACCCCTTGCTGCTGGGACGGCGCACTATCAGCCACCTCGGCCTTCTGGACGTGCGCAACACCTTCTTGCAGTCACCCGACTGCGCCGATGATGCCGAATACGTCGCCCACAACGCCGACGAAGATGGCGATGTTGACGATAGCGACGCTGACGACGAGTGAGTAACGCAGTAATAAACGCTTAGAAAAGCCGTGACAGCAGCGCTGTCACGGCGGTTTCCACCCGCAAGATGCGCTCGCCGAGATGAATCCCCTGGCAGCCGCTTTCGAGTAACTGCTCGACCTCCCAGGCAATGAAGCCACCCTCTGGCCCCACCATCAGCAGCGTTGGCGCGCTCACCCCACGCGGGCAGGCGTTCGCCATGCCGGGATGCGCCACTAGCCCCTGGCGGGTTTGTAACAGCTCGGGCAGTTGGTCGTCGAGAAAGGCCCTGAACCCTTTGCACAAGGTGATACGTGGCAGCACGGTATCGCGTGCCTGTTCGAGCCCCAGTACCAGATGCTGATGAATTTTCTCCTCTTTGAGTTCCGGCGACTGCCAGTAGCTCTTCTCTACGCGCTTGGTATGCAGCAGGGTGATCTCTTTTACCCCGAGAGCAGTGACGTGTTCGAGCGAGCGCGCCAGCATGCGCGGGCGGGGCAGGGCGAGCACCAGATGCACCGGTAGCGGCGCTGGCGGCGGCGTGTTCAGCGTCTCGATGCGCAGCGTAGCCGTTTGCGGCGTCAATGTTTCCAGGCGCGCTCGGCCCATCTGGCCGTCGAGCAGCCCCACGGTGAGCGTGTCACCGACCTGGACGCGGTGAACGTCGCGTAGGTGCGTCAGGCGCCGGGTATCGGTTAGGTGAGCAAGGTCGGGTTCGATGAGCTCGGCGGGGTCGAGAAGGATGAGGTTCATGAGTAGCGGTCGTGATCCTGGTAGAGCGATGGCGCCGTATGCCAAACGGGTCGTGGGGCAAAGTGGCTTGCATGAAGGCGTGACGCAGGCACAATGACGGCTAACGGGAATGCCCTATGATGAACCTGGGAAGATCCCAGTGTCGCGTTCAAGGAGAAACGCCGTGCGCGTAATTCGCAAGTATGCCAATCGTCGGTTGTACGATACGCAGCAGAGCCGCTATGTCACCTTAGAAGATCTGCGCCGCCTGATTCTGGAAGAAGAGCCCTTTCGCGTCGAGGATGCCAAAAGCGGCGAAGATCTCACGCGAACGATCCTGCTGTCGATCATTATCGAGCAAGAGCAGGCCGACGGCAAAGCCGAGGTGTTCTCCAACGACCTGCTGGCGCAGCTGATCCGCGTCTACGATATGTCGTCGCCGCTGCCGCTATCGCGCTATCTGGAGCAGGGCACCCAACTGATGCTGGAGCAGCAAAAACGCATGCAGAGTCAGTGGCAGCAGGCGATGCGCCACTCGCCCATGGAGTTCATGCGTGAGCTTGCCGAAGAGAACATGCGCTTCTGGCAGACCGCGTTCAAGCAGTCGATGCCCTCTTCCAGTGACGACACCCACGACGACAAGCGCTCATAAGCCCTGGGCTATGGCATAATGCCGCGCATTCACGCTTACCTTCGAGAAGGATACCCATGAAAGTCTTGATGATTGGCGGCGGCGGTCGCGAGCATGCCTTGGCCTGGAAACTGGCGCAGTCCGCCAGCGTTGACGAGGTCTTCGTCGCTCCCGGTAACGCCGGTACCGCGCGAGAAGACAAGCTGACCAACGTGGCCATCGATGCCAGCGACATCGATGCACTGGTCGACTTCGCTCAGCAAAATGGCGTGGCGCTGACCGTCGTGGGGCCTGAGGCGCCGCTCGTTGCGGGCGTTGTCGATCGCTTTCGCGCTGCCAACTTGGCCATCTTCGGCCCCACGCAGCAGGCGGCCCAGCTCGAAGGCTCCAAGTCGTTCACCAAAGACTTTCTCGCCCGCCATCAAATTCCCACCGCCGAGTACGCGACGTTTACGGCGATCGAGCCGGCGCTGGCTTATCTAGCCAAGAAGGGCGCTCCCATCGTCATCAAGGCCGATGGGCTGGCGGCAGGCAAGGGCGTCATCGTCGCCATGAGCGAAGCCGAGGCCGAAGCCGCCGTACGTGACATGCTCGAAGCCAACGCCTTCGGCGACGCGGGCGCGCGCGTGGTGATCGAGGAGTTCCTCGAGGGCGAAGAGGCGAGTTTCATCGTCATGGTCGACGGCGAATACATCGTTCCCATGGCCACGAGCCAGGATCACAAGCGTGCTTACGATGGCGACACTGGTCCCAATACCGGTGGTATGGGCGCTTACTCGCCAGCGCCGGTGGTGACTCAGGCGGTGTTCGATCGCATCATGGCGCAGGTGATTCGTCCGACCGTCGAGGGCATGGCTCAAGAGGGCAACGCCTACACCGGCTTCCTCTACGCGGGGCTGATGGTCGATGCCGCAGGCAACCCCAAGGTGATCGAATACAACTGCCGCTTTGGTGACCCGGAAACCCAGCCGATCATGCTACGTTTAACGTCCGACTTCGCCGCGCTGTGCCTGGCCGGAGCACAAGGGCGTTTGGCCGAGGCTGAGTGCACTTGGGATGTGCGCCCCGCCGTAGGCGTGGTCATGGCCGCAGGCGGCTATCCCGGAAGCTACCGCAAGGGCGATATCATCGAAGGGCTTGCGGACGCGGAAACACAAGGCTGTAAGGTGTTCCACGCGGGTACGGCACTGAACGCACAAAACGCCGTAGTGAGCGCTGGTGGACGCGTGCTCTGCGTCACGGCCCTGGGGGAGACGGTATCCGCTGCCCAGCAGCAAGCTTATCGCGGTGTCGAGGCGATCACCTGGGCCGATGTCGAATATCGCCGCGATATCGCCTATCGGGCGATTGCTCGTGAGCAGGACAAGCGTTAATGTCGAGGCGCCACTGACCACCACTGATCAGGACGCTGCCATGGAACGTGTCACGCTTGCCTTTCCTGCCGATGATGTCGTTCATCGGCATCCGTTGACGGTGCGTATCACCGACATGAACTATGGTCGTCATCTGGGGCACGACGCGCTGGTGTCTCTGCTTCACGAAGCGCGCAGCAATGCCTTAGCGGCGCTGGCGCTCAAGGAGTGGGACATGGGCGGCCTGGTAAGTGTGGTGGCCGACCTTGCCATTCAGTACCAGAGCGAAGCGCGTTTTCCCGACGCCTTGAGCGTCGAGACCGCTATCCCCGATGCCAGCGGCAAGGCGCTGACCGTGTATCACCGCGTGCTCAAGGCGGACACGCAAACGCCGGTAGCCACCGCGCGGCTGAATCTGTTGCTGCTCGACCCCAAGACGGGGCGCCCGGTCACCATTCCCAGCGCCGTGCGTCAGGCGCTAGCCAGCGCGAGGCAGAGCTGATGTCGCGCGAATACCCCATCATTGCCGTAACGGGCTCCTCCGGGGCCGGGACGACAACGGTCAGACGTAGCTTCGAGCGCATGTTTCAGCGCGAAGACGTACACGCGGCCTTCGTCGACGGCGACGCGTTTCACCGCTATACGCGTGACGATTTGCAGCGCATCTTTCGCGAAGAGCCCGAGCGTAAGCACGAGCTGTCGCACTTTGCCGTCGAGGCCAACCTGCTCGACCGCCTCGATGCGCTCTTCGTCGAGTATGGTGAGCACGGCACCGGCACCTTTCGGCACTACATTCACGCCGAGGATAAGCAGAAGATCGAGGCGGGGTTTCGCGTTGGCACCTTCAGTGAGTGGCAGTCGCTGCCTTGCGGCACGGATCTGCTTTTTTACGAAGGCTTGCACGGTGGCCTCGTCACGCCGACGTTCGATATCGCCCGCCATGTCGACTTATTGGTCGGGGTGGCGCCGACCATGAACCTTGAGTGGATCCAGAAGATCGATCGCGATACCAAGCTGCGCGGCTACTCCCAGGAGGCGGTCATCGATACCATCCTGGGGCGGATGGATGATTACGTGCGCTATATCCAACCCCAGTTCTCGCGCACCCACATCAACTTTCAGCGCGTGCCGACGGTGGATACGTCGAACCCCTTCGAGGTCCAGGACATTCCAACTGATGCCGAGTCGCTGGTGGTCATTCGCTTTCGCGACCCTTCCACCGTCGATTTTCCTTGGCTCCTGGCGATGATCAAAGATGCCTTCATGACTCGGCCGCACACCCTGGTGGTGCCGGGGGCGCGTATGTCTCTGGCCATGGAGCTGATTCTTGCGCCTTTGGTGCGCCACCTCTTGGCCCAGCGGCGCTTTCGCTGAGCGTGCGTCGAACCCGATAACACCTTCCAACTCAAGGAGAGCCGAATGACGTGCCTGTTCTGTAAGATCATTGCCCGCGAGATTCCTGCCGACATTGTCTACGAAGACGACGAGGTCCTGGCGTTCAACGACATCGCCCCGCAGGCGCCGGTGCACCAGCTCATCATTCCCAAAAAGCACATCGCTACGCTCAACGATATCGACGAAGCGGATCTCGCCTTGATCGGGCGGCTGCAGTTCACTGCGGCCAAGCTCGCCAAGCAGCAGGGCTTCGCCGAGGACGGCTACCGCGTAGTGATGAACTGCAACGAATTGGGCGGGCAGACGGTCTACCATATCCATATGCACCTGATGGGCGGTCGCGCTTTCTCCTGGCCCGCCGGTTAGGCGTTCACCCCGCTACTGCTGGAGGTTTTCATGGAGCGACAACTTCACCGCCGGGACGAATGGATAGGCCACTTCGATCGCGTTTTACGCACCCTCTGCCCGGGAGAGGCCAGCGCCGAGCGCGCCAATCCAGCCCTCGATCTGCCTCCGGTGGCGCTAACCAGTGCGGCGCGGCGTAGCAGCACGGGCTGGCTGCGCGTGCGTCATGCCAGCGAAGCGGGGCAATTGGGGCTGGGAATGGGCGAGCGGATGGCGTCCACCCAGGCATCGGGCGAGCGCGAATCAAGCCTGCAGCACGCCATGGATCACGTCATCTGGTGCGACCAGCGGTTACGCACCCTTGAAAGCCGCCCAAGCCCGTTGGCGCCGCTGGTGTTTATCGGCGCCCTGGGAGCCGGCGCGGGCGTAACGCTCGTGAGTGATCGCGCAGGCCTGGGGATGGTTGCAAGCGCAACCGAGCGCGCCGCGCGGCAGTGCCAGGCGCAAGCGCTGCAGCTTCCCGCAGACGACGCGCCGACCCAGGCGCTATTTAAACGCATGGGGCGCGACAACGCCCATGGCGCACAGCTGGCCCTGGAGGCGGGCGGAGCGCGCCTACCGGCACCGCTTGAGTGGGGTTTTCGCGGCGTGACACGGCTTTTCGCCAAGCTCGTTTATCACGTTTGAAGCGCTTTTTTGAGAATGCCCCATCTAAGCCAACTTGACGAATTCGCGCTTATCGCCAACGCTTAGAAAGCAGCACCATGATATGGACGACATGGTACACAACAGAGACATGGAAAAGGAGTGAGGCCATGCTAGGCAACGCAATGCTGTTTCTTATTATCGCGATCATCGCCGGGGTTCTGGGCTTTTCAGGTATCGCGGGGGTCGCATCCACCATCGCACAGATTCTTTTCGTGCTGTTCTTGATTCTCTTCGTCGTGTCGCTGATCACCGGCAGACGGCGCTGACCTGCGGTTGAAGGCGCTGATGCTTTAATGACATAAGCGCTCATGCAAAAGGCCCCAAATGGGGCCTTTCGTGTTTCTGGCTCAAACGTTCGATCAGGCGTCGATGCGCTTGTACTTCATGCGTTTGGGCGTATCGTTGCCAACCCGTTTTTTGTGATCCTCTTCGTATTCGGTGTAGTTACCGGCGAAGAACACCACTTCCGAGTCGCCTTCGAAGGCCAGGATATGGGTCGCGATACGGTCGAGGAACCAGCGGTCGTGAGAGATCACCATGGCGCAGCCGGGGAAAGCGAGCAGGGCCTCTTCCAGCGCGCGCAGGGTTTCGATGTCCAGATCGTTCGAAGGCTCGTCGAGCAGCAGTACGTTGGCACCCTGCTTGAGCGTTTGTGCCAGCTGTAAGCGCCCGCGTTCACCGCCCGAAAGCTCATCGAGACGCTTCTGCTGATCGTTGCCCTTGAAGTTGAAGCGGCCCACATAGGCGCGCGACGAGACTTCGAAGCCGTTGATGTTGAGAATGTCCTGACCGCCGGAGACGGCTTCCCAAACGGTTTGTTTGTCGTCTAGTGCGTCGCGCAGCTGTTCGACGTAGGCGATATCGACGGTTTCGCCGATGACGACCTCACCGGCATCCGGCTGCTCTTTGCCCGTGACCAGCTTGAACAGGGTCGATTTACCCGCGCCATTACCACCAACGATGCCGACGATGGCGCCGGGGGGAACGGTGAAGGTGAGATCCTGATAGAGCAACTTGTCATCGAAGCGCTTGGTAACGCCGTTGAATTCGATGACCTTGTCGCCCAGGCGCGGCCCCGGCGGAATGTAGATCTCGTTGGTTTCGTTGCGCTTTTGGAAGTCGCCGGACTGCATCTCTTCGAAGCGGTTCAGGCGCGCCTTGCTCTTGGCTTGGCGGCCCTTGGCGTTCGAGCGCACCCACTCAAGCTCCTGCTTGATGGCTTTTTGACGCGAAGCCTCCTGCTTGGCTTCCTGGGCCAGGCGCTGCTCTTTCTGCTCCAACCATTGCGAGTAGTTGCCTTCGAAGGGAATACCGTGGCCACGGTCGAGCTCGAGAATCCAGCCGGCGACGTTATCGAGGAAGTAGCGGTCGTGGGTGATCGCGACAACGGTGCCGTTGTAGTCATGGAGGAAGCGTTCGAGCCAAGCCACCGATTCGGCGTCCAGGTGGTTGGTCGGCTCGTCGAGCAGCAGCATGTCGGGGCTCGAAAGCAGCAGGCGGCAGAGCGCCACGCGGCGCCGCTCACCGCCGGAGAGGTTGCCTACGCGCGCATCCCAGGGAGGCAAACGTAGCGCTTCGGCGGCGACTTCGAGTTTACGCTCGAGATTATGAGCGTCGGCGGCTTCGATGATGTTTTCCAGTCGCGCCTGCTCGGTGGCAAGAGCGTCGAAGTCGGCATCGGGCTCGGCGTAGGCGGCGTAGACGGCTTCGAGCTTCGTCTGAGCCTCTTTGATGGCGCCTAGCGCCTCTTCGACGGTTTCGCGGACGTTCTTGTCGTCATCGAGCTCGGGCTCCTGGGGCAGGTAGCCTACATTGATGCCGGGCATGGGACGAGCTTCACCCTCAAACTCCGTGTCGACCCCTGCCATGATACGTAGCAGAGTAGACTTACCGGCACCGTTGAGTCCCAGTACGCCAATCTTGGCGCCGGGGAAGAACGACAGCGAAATGTCTTTGAGAATTTGTTTCTTGGGCGGCACGACCTTGCCGACCCGATTCATGGTGAAAACGTATTGCGCCATGGAAATCCGTCAGGTTGATGAGAAAAGCGGTAGGCGGACGACGTACACCGCCGCGACCGGTGACTCCCCCGATGATAGTGGCGAGCGCATAGAAAGGCTAGAAAGATAGAGGCTAGAAAGATAAGGGCTAGAAAGATAGAGGCTAGATAGACAAAGGTGGCGAGAGAAGAATGCTAAAAGGGGAAGCCCAGGCGGTAATTGCCTGGGCAAAGGAGGTTTACTCCTCTTCGTCCCAGTCGCCGTCGATGGCGCGCTGAAGGCGCCGCTCTTCCAGCCAGTCCTCTACTTGACGCCGGGCGCGTAGGGAATCGGCTTTGCTCGAACGCGTACGGCTGTAGTGATCGTCGTTGACGGCATCGAGACTCTCAAACTCTTCTGTCTCGACGGCATCGCCTGGGTAGGTTTCACGATTCAAGGGGTTACGGCTCATGCGAGGCCCTCCAACCCAAGCCGGCAGGCCGGCGTCACAGTGGCTCCACCATCGCGTTCGGTGAAGCGCCTGGCGCGTTTTTGCGCCTAGCCGCTATATAGCGCTACTGAGGTTGAAGTTCAAGCCCTGAACATGAAAAATTGTCGTGAGAACGTTGGCGCTATTGGGCGTCGGCGTATTCGGCTTTCAGTGCAGTCAGCTGTAGTTGGGCTTCGATGCGGGCGGTAACATCTTTTTGTACGCCGATGAAGTACATCAGATTTTCCTCTTCATCGAAAACCGGCGTCATCGATAGCTCGTTCCAGAACATGCTGCCGTCCTTGCGGTAGTTACGCAGCACTTCGCGGCAGGGCCGCAGGTTTTTCAGCGCATCGCGAATAACGTCGAGGGCTTCCTGGTCGCGGTCGTCGTTTTGTAGAAAGCGGCAGTCGCGGTAGAGAATTTCATCGGCGCTGTAGCCGGTCAGGCGCTCAAAGCCCTTATTGACATAAATCAGAATGTTCTCGTCGCCTTCCTGTTCGGCGACGACGATGCCGTCTTCGGAGGCGTCGATGATACGCTCGAGCAGCTCCGGGTTGATCAAAGGTGAACGTTTCATCGATGGATAATCCTGTAGCAGCTCAAATTCGCTCCGTCTCTCGGCGGCTAGCGCATATTACTCAGGGTAAAGCTTTCCAGCGCGCGACTCGACGGGAAGAAATGCAGCGGCAAAAGCATCGCTGCGTAAACTCAATGATGGTCAGCAAAGCGCAACTTTGCAATATTGAACGTTTTTTAAACGCTACTCTACCTGCGGTAGAGCCTGTGTACTAAAAAAAGCACCCAAGGCCGTGGCTGCCAGCACCAGTAGTAGTAAAGCACTACCTAGCACGTGTGCTAGCGCACCAATCAACGCCCCCACGATCAGCATCAAAATGCCTGTCATGGTGTTCGAGAGCGCGACATAAAGTGCGCGGTTGTCCTGATCGGACATGTCGAGCAGATAAGTTTTACGCCCCAGGCGAACGCCATTATGAATGATCACCAACAATGAATAGATTATCGCGTAGGGCCAAATGGTGGTGGTCCAACTGCCCGGAAGCCAAGCAACTACCGCGGCGAGGGCACAGCAGAGGAGTGTGCCAAGTGCAGCGTCGCGCATTACGTTACGGCTGGAGCGGTCAGCACGCTTGCCCCAAATAGGGCTTGCAACCATACCTGCAAGCCCTGACACCACGATCATGATCCCTAGTCCGCTCAGGTCGCTGCCACTCTGCTCTTGGCCAAGCAGGGCGATATAGGGCAGGGCAAGGGCACTCGACAGCAGCAAAGCGCGCGAAAGATTGAAATGCAGGAAGGTGCGGTCTTCACGGAAAAGTTTTACCCCTAGCTTCAAGCTATCCCATACGCTCTTGCCACCTTCGGTGGCGCCTGGCGTCTCCTCTAGTCGTGCAGCACCCAGAGCGTTGAGCACCCAGCCAAGCGCGGCCACGCCGAGTAGTGCTGCAAGCACCGTCTCGCTTGGGCGATCATCGAACAGCACCAGCACGCCCCCAGCGGCAAGGGTGGCGGCACCGGCCACGCTGCCGCTCCAGCCCATGAGCGTGCCGCGCTTACGCTTGGCGATGGTCTTGCCCATGACATCCTTGGTGGCAATGGAGGAGAGACCTCGGGCAAGCGACAGCACGATGAGGACCAGTAGCACCAACGAGCCACCCAGCGTGCCTTCGCCGCTGAGTGCGAGCAGTGCCAGCAGCAGTGCACATACGGCTTGAATCGCGGCGCCTGCGACCCATACCCACTTGCGTTGAGACAGCGGGCGAATGAAGCCAGCGACGAAGACCTGGGGCAAGAGCGACCCCGACTCGCGAATGGGCACCAGTAACCCGACCATCCAAATGGGCGCCCCAATGATGCCCATGAGCCAGGGCAGCACTAGGCGTGCGCTAGAGAGCTCGTCGGCGAGTTTATTACCCAGCGCCGCCCAGAGATGGCGTATGAAGTTGCGTGGCTGAGCGTTGCAGGCGCTTTCAGGAATATCGTCGCAGAGGCGGCTATCGTCGTCGCCCGTCATCCATTCGTACAGACGCGACTGTGAGCTTTGGGTGCTGGCCATTGGGGTTCCTTGGCGGTAGCGGGGGTGAATGACACCCTGTAACGTTATGATGCCGATAGAATAGATGACAGGCTAACGATTGCGCACATAGCGTTTATGCAACACGGCGTTGTCGATACGGCTATCGATACGCTGCCAAGGCTTACTGAGGATTTCTCCATGGCTCACATCAAAATACGTTACTGCACCCAGTGCCAATGGCTGTTACGCACCGGATGGTACGCCCAGGAGCTGCTGTCGACCTTTGGTGAGGATCTTACCGAGGTCGCGCTGGCGCCCTCCCACGGCGGCACCTTCGAGATCTGGTTCGAACAGACGCTGATCTGGGAGCGCAAGCGTGATGGCGGCTTCCCTGATGTCAAAACGCTCAAGCAGCGTGTTCGTGACTTGCTCGACCCCGAGCGTGACCTAGGGCATCTGGATCGATGAATATGGATCGTCAAGCTATCGGCTTTGGTCTTGCTGCGGTTGCGCTGTGGTCCACCGTGGCTACCGCCTTCAAGGTGGCGCTTACGTGGATGAGCCCACTGGAGCTGATGTGGGTCGCAGCGCTGGTGTCGTGGGCGCTGATGGGGGGTATCGTGATCTATCGCCAGCAGTTAGGCCACGCCTTACGCAGCGGCTGGCGCACGGCGCTTTGGGCGGGGCTGATGAACCCTGTCGCTTACTATTTGGCACTATTTGCCGCCTACGATCGCCTGCCGGGACAAGAGGCGATGGCGCTGAATTACACCTGGGCATTGGTCATGGCCTTTCTCGCCGTGCCCATTTTGGGCCAGCGGCTAACGCGGCGCGATATCGTTTCGGGCATCATCGCCTACGCTGGCGTATGGGTGATTGCCACGCGGGGAAGCGTATTCGACGTTAATTTTGCTGACCTTACGGGTGTACTGCTGGCGCTGGCTTCTACGCTTCTTTGGGCGCTGTATTGGTTGTTCAATACGCGCGATGCGCGCGAGCCGCTCGTGGGGCAATGGCAAAACTTCAGCGTCGGCCTGCCCGTCTTAACGCTATTGCTCTATATCGGCCCAGGCTTTCAGTGGCACGGCTGGCAGGCGTTGGGGGCGGGCGTCTATGTGGGGCTTTTCGAGATGGGTATTGCGTTTATTTTTTGGCAACTCGCCATGCAACGGGTCTCGCGTACCGCCAAGGTCTCCAACTTGATCTTTTTGTCGCCGCCAGTATCGCTCATGCTGCTCTTTTTGGTCGTGGGAGAGCCGATTCGCTTCTCCACCCTAATGGGGTTGGCGCTCATTCTCTCTGGTTTGATGCTCCAGCAGCGGCAAAAATTAAGTTAATGGGAACGATGGTAAAGGCTGATATTGGGACTATCTTGTTGAAGCAAAAAGCGAATTTAATTATGTGATTAAAGCGCTAACGTTTGGCAGGCTTGTTTACAAAATTAATTGTAACTTTTTGTTGCTTATAGTTTATCATCTCCCAAAATGCACTATCGATGCTGCCTTAGGGTGCCGTATCGAGCGAACTAGGCGCATATGTATAGTGATCTTCACTGGTCTCACGGTGGGCACGAGGCGCCTTCAAGCCTTTTTCGCAGTACGTACAGGAACTACATAAATGAAACGATCAGCCCGCGCTGCACGCACCTTGCCGTTATGGACGAAGGCGTTCAAACCGCTCACCCTGACCACGCTCTCTTGCCTGCCGTTGCCGCTACTGGCGCAAACGTTACCGGCTAGCCTTTATGCCCCCGGCAGCACCGATATTACGCAAACCATTCAGCAAACGCTGGTGAGCAATCCCGAGATCAATACGGCCTGGGCTAACTTTCGCGCCGCGGGCAGTGACCGCGATGCTGCCTGGGGAGGCTATCTGCCGAGCATCGATGTCTCGGCAGGGGCGGGAATGGCTGATCGTGAAGGTGATGGCCGTGGTAGCTATAGCAGTGATTTCGCCGAGCTGACCCTGACTCAGATGGTGTTCGATGGTTTTGCCACGAAAAACGACGTCGAGCGTTTGGATCGTGCGCGCATGATCGCCTACTTCGAGCTGCTCAGTGCCAGTGAGGAAATTTCGCTAGAAGCGTATCGCGCCTACCTCGACGTTCAGCGCTATCGCGAGCTGGTGCGCCTGGCTCAAGATAACTTCCGTGAACACCAGCGTGTGTATGGCCAAATCGAGGAGCGCGCGCGCTCCGGCGCCGGACGCGGGGTCGATCTCGAGCAAATCAGCGGCCGCTTGGCTCTGGCTGAGTCCAACCTACTGTCCGAGGCGTCCAATCTACATGACGTCACGGCGCGCTATCAACGCATCGTTGGTCAACTGCCACCGCAGACGATGAGCCCGGCGCCAGCGCTTGGCAGCCAACTGCCAGCGGATGTTGATAGCGCCGTTCGGATGGCCTTTGAAGGCAATCCCGATTTCCACGCCGCGATTCAGAATATCGCCGTACAGCGGGCCGAACAGGGCGCTGCCCGCGCTGCCTTTATGCCGCGCGTGGATATCCAGGGCCGTACCGGTACTAATAACCAAAATGATGGCGTAGCGGAGCGGCGTGATGAGCACAGCATTCAGCTGGTCGCCAGCATGAATCTCTATCGCGGTGGCAGTGATCGTGCAGCCTTCGACGCGGCAACGACGCGTATCGAAGCCGCCGAGAATCAGCGCGAGACGGCTTGTACTAACGTGCGCCAAACTACCCAGATCGCTTATAACGATACCCAACGCCTGCGCGAGCAGTTGAACTATCTCAATCAGCACCGCCTATCGATCGACCGCGTACGCGGCGCCTATCAGCAGCAGTTCGATATCGGTCAGCGCACCCTGCTGGACGTACTCGACAGCGAAAACGAATACTTCGAGGCAAGCCGTGCCTTCGCCAACGCCCAGTTCGACCTGAATCTGGCTGAAGCCTCGACGCTGGCGGCCATGGGGCAACTCATGCAGTCACTCGAAGTGGCGCGTGACGACATTCCCACCCTGGCCTCGCTCGGCTACGAGGACATGCAGCTCGACCCCAGCATGCTATGCCCAGCCGAGGGCCCGAGCGGTTTCACGTTGGATGACTTCGTCACCGACGTGCGCTATCCACGCGGCTCTTAGGCTGTAGTAGTACCGTCTCCGCTAAGTGGATACGGTAACGACATGACGAAGATGCGGTTATCGAGGTGGCTGTGGCAGAGAGCAAGTTGACGATAGGCAAGGGGCGAAGTGAGCGCGCGCAGGGCGATGATCTGCTCGAATGCTTGAAAGCGATCGCCACTTACCATCAACACGAGGTATCGAGCGAGTCGCTGGTGGCGGGGCTTCCGCTTGAAGACGGCAAGCTGATTCCCTCGGTGTTCAACCGTGCGGCAGGGCGCGCTGGGCTCTCTGCACGTATCGTCAAAACGCGCCTTTCGGGGTTAAATCCCTCACTGCTACCGGCGGTGCTGCTGCTCGAACCTGGGCGGGCCTGCGTGCTGCTGGCGATGGATGTCCGCCAGCAGAAAGCCCGCGTGCTGTTTCCCGAGCTTGCCGATGCCGAGGTCGAGATCTCACTCGATGAGCTCAATGCGGGCTACAGCGGCGAGGCCATCTACGTGCGGCCCAAATTCCGCACCGATGCCACCAGCGCCTATACATCGAGTGCCAAGTCTCGCAAGCACTGGTTCTGGGGCGTGATTCGTGAGAGCCGTCGACTTTACCGCGATGTCATTTTGGGCTCGGTGGCCATCAACCTCTTTGCACTGGCCATGCCGCTGTTCGTGCTCAACGTCTATGATCGCGTAGTGCCCAACCAAGCCACCGAAACGCTTTGGGTCATGGCGCTGGGTGTGTTCATCGTTCTCTGCTTCGATCTGGCCCTTCGCCTGATGCGCAGTGGCTTCGTCGATCTCGCCGGTAGCCGTGCCGACGTCAAGCTCTCCTCGTCGATCATGGCAAGAGCGCTAGGCATGCGCTTGGAAGATCGCCCGGCGTCGACGGGCTCGTTCACCTCGACGCTCCAGTCGTTCGAATCGGTGCGTGCCTTCATTGGCTCGGCGACCGTGCTGGGTATCGTCGATCTGCCGTTCGCGCTGATGTTTGCCGCTATCATTGCCTTGATCAATCCTTGGCTCGTACTCCCGGTGCTAATCGGCATCGTTTTCGTGCTCCTTTACGCCCTAGCGGCTCAGGGCAAGCTGCACGAGCTATCGCAGACGACGTGGGAAGTCGGCGCGCAGCGCACATCGCTGCTGGTGGAGTCGATGTCGCAGTTGGAAAACGTCAAAGCACTTCGTGCGGAAAGCCGTATTCAGCGGCATTGGGAAAAAGCCACGGCGTTTCTGTCGCGCACCAATGCGCAGCTGCGCTTGGTCGGTACCTCGGTATCGAGCGTGGCCCAGTGGGCGCAAAACATCGTCGCCATCTGTGTCATCTTGGTCGGTGTCTATCAGATCATCGAAGGCAACCTGACGCAGGGCGGTTTGATTGCGGCCTATATGCTATCCTCGCGGGCCATGGCGCCCATCAGCCAGGCCGCAGCGCTTCTGGCACAGTACCATCAATCGTCCACGGCGCTCGAATCGCTCAATAAGGTGATGGAGAAGCGCCCCGAGCGCCAAGAGGGCAAGGTCTACGTCGAAAAGCCCCACGTAGCCGGTGGTTTACGCCTGGAAAAAGTTACCCTGCGCTACCCGCAGGAGGAGCGCGACGCACTGCGCGATATCTCGCTCTCAATCCAGCCTGGGGAAAAGGTCGCCCTGCTTGGGCGCATCGGCTGTGGTAAGTCATCGCTAAACAAGCTGCTCATGGGGTTTTATCAGCCCAGCGCCGGGGCCGTACTGGTCGATGGCGTCGATATTCGCCAGATCGATCCGCTCCAGCTGCGCCGTCATATTGGCTACGTGGCCCAGGAAGTGAGCCTGTTTGCTGGCTCGCTGCGCGATAACATCGTGGCAGGAGGCGGCAGCGATCGGGTCGATGATGAGCAGTTACTGCGCGCACTCGAGATCGCCGGTTTGACCTCCCTGGTCAACGGCCATCCCAGCGGTATCGATTTACAAGTGGGCGAGCGGGGACAGGCGCTTTCCGGTGGTCAGCGCCAAGCGGTGGCGATTGCCCGCGCGCTGGTACACGACCCGGCGATTTTGCTCCTCGATGAGCCGACGAGTGCCATGGACAACGCCAGCGAAGAGGCCTTCAAGGCCCATCTCACCCGCGTGGCGCAGGGTAAAACGGTAGTGGTCGTGACCCACCGCACATCGCTACTGTCGCTGGTCGATCGCATCGTGGTCATGGACGCCGGTAAAGTCGTTGCCGACGGCCCGCGCGATACCGTGGTCGAGGCGCTGCGCAATGGCCAGATCGGGAGGGCTTCCTAATGGCGAAAAAGGATACCTCTGCCGAGCAAAAAGGCTTCGAGGCGATCGGTCGCTTTTCCGAATCGGGACAAAAGCCGTTTCGGCCCTTCATCGACCGGCTATTCGCCAAGCGGGTGTCGGCGGCGCACTTGAGCCGCGACTGGTCCAGCGATACCGACTGGGCGCGTATGCAGCAAGAGCCGATTCGGGCGCGTGCGTTTCTCTATACGGTCGTTTTGGCTTTCGCGCTGCTCATCGTTTGGGCCTGTTTTGCACCCATCGATGAAGTCACGCGCGGTATTGGTCGTGTCATCCCCGCAAGTCAGCTGCAGCGGGTGCAGTCCTTTGACGGCGGTGTGATCGAAGAGGTCATGGTGCGCGAAGGGCAGGTAGTGGAAGCAGGTGAGCTGCTCATGCGTATCGACCCGACGCGTTTCGTCTCGGACTTTCGTGAGAACCGGGCTCAGCGTTACGCCCTGGAAGCCCGTGCCGAGCGCCTGCGGGCGCTGGCGACGGGCACGGAGTTCAATCCTAGCGAAGAGCTGCGCCAGGAAGTGCCCGATATCGTTATCCAAGAGCGCGAGGCGTTTGAAAGCCGCCGTGAAGAGTTACGCGTTCAAGAAAATGTACTTGAGGATCGTATTCGCCAGCGCGAACAGGAGCTGCGCGAAGCCGTTGCTCGGCGCGATACTGCTTCTCGCGAGGCGAGCATGGCGAGCCAAGAGCTTGCGCTTACGCGTCCGCTGCTGAGTTCCGGCGCGGTGTCCGAAGTGGAAGTGCTGCGCTTGCAGCGTGAGGTCTCCCGCGCAACGGGCGAACGCAGCCAAGCCGAGGCCTCGGTGGCGCGTCTTCAAGCCGCTCTAGAAGAAGCACAAACACAGCTACGCGAGGTGGGCGCCGAACGCCGCAGCGAGTGGCGTAACGATCTGGCACAAGCCTATGGCGATCTCAATGCGCTGCAGCAGTCCGGTACCGGCCTTCAGGATCGCGTGCGCCTGACCGAGATTCGCTCACCCGTGGCCGGGGTGGTGCAGCGCATTCACATCAACACCATTGGCGGCGTTGCTCAGCCCGGACAGGAGGTCATTGATATCGTGCCCAGCGATGAGCAACTGCTGGTCGAGGCGCGCATCGCCCCTCAAGACATCGCTTTCCTTCGCCCGGGGCAGCACGCCACGATCAAACTCACCGCCTACGACTACGCCATCTATGGCGGCTTGCAGGCGGAGCTCGAGCTCATCAGTGCCGACACCATCACCGATGACAACGACAATACCTTCTATCTTGTGCGGGTCAGAAGCCTGCCGACGGAGGACGCTACCAACGCTCTTCAGGTCATCCCTGGGATGACCGCACAGGTTGATATTATTACCGGCAAGCGTACGGTCATGCAGTTTTTGCTGAAACCTGTCTTGCGTGCATGGCGTAATTCGATGGGGGAACGATAAATGGCAAATTGGTTTGTGACCGTGGATGGTGAGCTAAAATCGCGCTGGACCCAGGCGTTTGCGGATGCCCGCGTGCTTCCGCGTGACGCCTTCGATACGCTGGCGTCCAAGACCGATCTCGTGTGGGTGAGTACGGCCGTCGAGGATTGGTTAGGTGTTGTGCGAGCGCTGGCAGATCGCGGTATGGGCGTCATCGCGCTGAGCTATCAGCCCCATGATCGTGAAGCGCTCGCCGCGCTGGATTCAGGCGCGCGTGGTTATGTACATACGCTTGCGGCAGCGCCAGTGCTCACCCAAGTGGCCGTGGTGGTATCCCATCGCGGCGTATGGGTGGGCGAAGAGCTAATGGCAAAGGTCATCGGCGGTTCGTTCACCGCACTCACTCAGCATCTTGGTGCTTTACAGGTAGAAGAGAGTGCGCAGTTAGCGCCTCTCACGCAGCGCGAGCGGCTGGTTGCGCTGGCGGTGGCGCGCGGTGCCACCAATAAAGAAGTCGCCCGTGAGCTTGAAATCACCGAGCGCACGGTGAAGGCGCACTTAAGCGCTATTTTCAAAAAGCTGGCCGTGCGCGATCGCCTCCAGCTCATCCTCAAACTCGCCCCCACCGTCTAGCACCCTGCGTCTGTTCTCTCGACGTTGATTGCCCCCTCTAGCCCCGGACGCATTGCGTGCTGGGGCTTGTCTCTTCTTATTCGCCGCTTGCTGTCCTTCGGTACAATACCGATGGCTTGCGTGCCCACTTACTATGGCGGTAATAGCCGCATTCTCCTTTTTCGGTGCGCGGCAACCTTATCGATTCTTCGGAGCGTTTCAGCATGGCGACGGCAACCATCATTTCGATCTCTGGACAGGCATGGGCACGCGACGCACAGGGCAACCTGCGTGAGCTCAAGGTAGGCGATGTCCTGCAAGAGGGCGAAACGCTCATCACCTCCGATAATGGTCGCGTCGAACTCGACTTCTCCGATGGCGCTGGCCCCAACGTCGTCGAAGGCGGCCAACAGGTCGTTATCTCGCCAGAGCTCGATAGCGACGCGATTGTGGCCACCGAAGATGCCAGCGTACTTGATGAAGATCTCGAAGCCCTGCTTGCCGCCCTAGAAGACGACGATGTCGACCTGCTCGACGTTCTTGATGCCACCGCCGCCGGCCTCGGTGCCGGAGGCGGCGGCGGTGACGGCCACAGCTTCGTCCGCGTCGCCCGCATCGCCGAGCAGGTCGACCCCCTGCGCTTCGACACCGAAGGCACCGCCACCGACACCCCCGATTTCTTCACCTTCGCCGCCGCCCCAACCGCCGCCGCCCTCGATCCAATCGATGATACGGATGCTGACGCTGACGCTGACGCCGACGCAGATGCCGACGCGGATGCAGATGCCGATTCAGACGCTGATGCGGATGCCGATGCAGATGCTGATTCCGACGCCGATGCCGACGCGGATGCCGATGCCGATGCAGACGCTGATGCGGACGCAGACGCAGACGCAGATGCAGATGCAGATGCAGATGCAGATGCTGATGCAGATGCAGATGCAGATGCCGATGCCGATGCCGATGCCGATGCGGACGCAGATGCAGATGCAGATGCCGACGCGGATGCTGATGCTGATTCCGATGCGGACGCTGATGCGGATGCGGATTCCGATGCAGATGCAGATGCGGACGCAGATGCCGATGCCGATTCAGACGCTGATGCAGATGCAGATGCGGATGCCGATTCAGACGCTGATGCGGATGCGGATGCGGATGCGGATGCGGATGCCGATGCAGACGCTGATGCGGACGCGGACGCGGACGCGGACGCGGATGCAGATGCCGATGCTGACGCCGATGCTGACGCCGATGCAGATGCAGATGCCGATGCTGACGCCGATGCAGATGCAGATGCCGATGCCGACGCCGACGCCGACGCCGACGCGGACGCCGACGCAGATGCAGATGCCGATTCAGACGCTGATGCGGATGCCGACGCCGACGCCGACGCGGATGCAGATGCCGATGCTGACGCTGATGCGGACGCCGATGCAGATGCGGACGCGGATGCAGATGCAGATGCAGATGCAGATGCAGATGCAGATGCAGATGCAGATGCCGATGCCGATGCAGACGCTGATGCGGACGCGGATGCAGATGCCGATGCTGACGCCGATGCAGATGCCGATGCTGACGCCGATGCCGATGCTGACGCCGATGCTGACGCCGATGCAGATGCCGACGCCGACGCGGACGCCGACGCAGATGCAGATGCCGATTCAGACGCTGATGCGGACGCCGACGCCGACGCCGACGCCGATGCAGATGCCGATGCTGACGCTGATGCTGATGCGGATGCCGACGCCGATGCCGATGCCGATGCGGACGCAGATGCAGATGCAGATGCCGACGCGGATGCTGATGCTGATGCTGATTCCGATGCGGACGCTGATGCGGATGCGGATTCCGATGCAGATGCAGATGCGGACGCGGATGCCGATGCAGATGCAGATGCAGATGCAGATGCAGATGCCGATGCCGATGCAGACGCTGATGCGGACGCGGATGCAGATGCCGATGCTGACGCCGATGCAGATGCCGATGCTGACGCCGATGCAGATGCCGATGCCGACGCGGACGCCGACGCAGATGCAGATGCCGATTCAGACGCTGATGCGGACGCCGACGCCGACGCCGATGCAGATGCCGATGCCGATGCCGATGCTGACGCTGATGCGGATGCCGACGCCGATGCAGATGCAGATGCGGACGCGGATGCCGATGCAGACGCAGATGCCGATGCCGATGCCGATGCCGATGCCGATGCCGATTCAGACGCTGATGCAGATGCAGATGCGGATGCCGATTCAGACGCTGATGCTGATGCGGATGCGGATGCGGATGCGGATGCCGATGCCGATGCAGACGCTGATGCTGATGCGGATGCAGATGCAGATGCAGATGCCGATTCAGACGCTGATGCGGATGCAGATGCTGACGCCGATTCAGATAAACCTACTGCCAGTATTACTATCAATCCTATTGCTGGTGACGATGTAGTTAATCGTGCGGAAGCTAGTGAGACTATCAGCGTGACCGGCACTGTTGGTGGCGACGCGAAAGTGGGTGATAGCGTGACCCTGACCGTAGGGAGCAATACCTATGATGGCGAGGTTGTAGCTGATAATAATGGCAATCTTTCCTACGCTATTGATATTCCAGGGTCGGTACTTGCTCAGAACGTAAATATCATCGCCGAGGTTGTCGGTAGGGATGCTTTTAACAACGCATATACCGGCCAAGCTAGCCGAGATTATAGTGTTGACACCCAAGCGCCGAGCGTCTCCGTCACGCTGGAAGCGGCGTCCGGCGACATCTACAGCGCCGAGGAGATCGAAAACGGTGTCACCGCCACCGTCACCCTGGGTGACGGCACCCAAGTGGGTGACACCCTGGTGGTGGTCGATGGCAAAGGCAACGAGCTGGTCAACCGCCCGGTCACCCAGGCCGATCTGGACAACGGGGTCAGCGTGACGGTCACCGACCTGGAGA